>JAKOUW010000027.1 GCA_029782365.1 Chloroflexota bacterium | reverse complement strand
TCGTCGGGGTCGTACCAAAAGGTCAGAGTAAAGCTGCCGGCAAAATCAGTTACCGCCTGGCCGTCGGCGGACATGCTCAAGCTGTACAGGTTGTACAGCTTGAAACCCTGCGGCGCCGGGCCGGACCCCTTGGCTATGACAATTTCCACACTGCCTGCCGGCAACAGTGCAACGGGGAAATCCAGCCGCATTCCGTCCCCGTAAAAGACCAGGACATCGTCGCTGTCCAGCTCGTCGCCGTCGACCTCGATGTAGTTTACTTCTTGGTGCAGATCAATGGGAGCCGAGGCGTCGTCCACCACCCTGCGCGTGGCAAAGGCTGTGAACCCCTCGTCCAGCGCCCAGGGGCAGTAAACCACGTCGCCCTCCACCTGGTCTGCAGGCTCAGCGGCGCTGCCCCACCAGTTCCCGGCGGCAGTGAAAGTAGTGCCGGCGGGACCGGGCTGGTTGGCCTCCAGCAGCGGCCACACCACAATGCCCTTTTCGTTGTTATATATCTTGTTGCCGGAGGCTGTGTTGTTCACGGGAACCCCACCGCCCGTCCAGCCTCCGGGATCGTAGTCGTACACATCGATGCCGTTGGCATTGGAGTGGATGGTGTTGCCTTCAATAAGAGTATCGCTGACATCCCCCTGCAGGCAGACGCCGGAATAGGTATTGCCGTACAGCAGGTTGTCGCGGATGACGATGTTGCTGGCGGGGTAATGGCCGCCGTAATTGCCGTAGCCCGCCACCGCAACGCCGTAGTCGTTGTTGCTGACTTCGTTGCCGGCAACCAGTATGTTGCTGGAGCCGGGGATGAGGATGCCGCTGGCCCCCCAGCCGCCGTCAGCCCAGACATGTCCCGAAACAGTATTCCCGATGATCTGGCCGGTGGCGCCCCAGCCGATTTGAATGCCGTTTTGCGCCCAGCTGGCATGGGTAACTGTCCGCACATAGTTGTCGAACACAACGGCGTAGGGCTTGGGGAAATCTCCCCGGGAACCGACGACAATGCCGCCGCGGCCAAACCCGCTGACGCTGTTTGCCTGGATGAGCACGTTGCCGGATCCGTAGACCACGATGCCGAAAGTTTCCTTGGTCAGATTGAGATTGTCTATGGTGTTTTCGATTACCGCGCCGGAAACATTGCGCAAAAACACGCCGCAGGACCTGTTGGCCGGCTGCCGGCCGTCGCCGTCGATGGTAAAGCCGGCTATGGTCACATTAATTTGCCCTCCGCCGCTGACGTGGTTATCCGTCATGGTCCCGCCAAAGGCAAAGATGACCGGCTCCCAGGTCTTGGTATCCTCGGGAACGGTGTACTTTTCCGGCGCTGCCGGGGCCTTTATGATTGCCCCCTCTTCCCCGATCAGGGTCAGGTCTTTATTGATGAGTACTTGTTCCACATACTCCCCGGCCGCCACATACACCTTTCCGCCTTCTGCCACAGCGTCAACCGCCTCTTGAATGCTGGAGAAATTTAATTCGCCCATGCTCTCATTGCCGACCCATACTTCGTCGGGCGCTTGTGCTGAAGCGGCAAAAGGCACTGCTGACAGCACCAACATCAACACAATGCCTGTTGCCAGAAAACGTTTCACTTTTACCCCCCCACGTAGAATAATGGATTAGAACGCGCAGACATCAGTCTGCGCCTTTGCGCTGTAAACATTATACATTCCGCCTGTGACAAGTTACGTAAACCTGGTATTGGATGTAATGTAGTATTCGCTATCCCCGCGGTATTTCCTCTTTTTAACAATAAGGGACACGAAATAAAAGCCACCCATGAGGGTGGCTTTGCTGCACCATTGCTCAAGTAAATTCTAGCAGAAATGAACACAACTGTTTTCGAACCTGCTCTTATCGGGCGAAAGGGTTATTTCTGAAGGCTGGTTGTGAAGCCCAACAACTTGCCTGCCTGGCCTTATTGTGCCGAAATGCTTTAAATACCAGTCATTAAACCATCTTTTTACATCAAGATGATTAATATTCTTCAGGGATCAACGTTAAAATTTCTTTGATCGACATACACATGTCATCGGCTTCCTTCGCCCTTCGGTGTTTTAAAATAGTTTCGGCGGCTTTCTTCATAGCGGGAAAGCCACTGCGAGTTAAATGGTTTGCATATATTACTATATTTACGCCTCGCCGTGCAAACTCATCTTCGGTAACACTGTTAAATGAGGTTGGCACTACTACTAAAGGAGTAGTGGTATTCTTTTTTCTGAACTTATCACAGAACTCAAATATCTCTGCCGGGTCTTTTTTTCTGGAGTGTATCATAATCCCGTCTGCGCCAGCATCAACATAGGCAAATGCCCTGGTAAGAGCATCCTCCATACCTCGTTCTAGAATAAGGCTTTCTATCCTGGCAATTAACAGGAAATCGTCAGTTTTCAATGCAGCCTTGCCGGCAGCTATTTTGGCAGAAAAGTTTTCAATTGTATCTTGGGTCTGCTCGACTTCAGTGCCAAATAGTGAATTCTTTTTTAGACCCGTTTTATCTTCAATTATCACCGCAGATATGCCCATGCGTTCCAATGTGCGGATGTTGTAAACAAAATGTTCAGTTTGTCCACCAGTATCGCCATCAACGATTATTGGCTTAGTGGTCACGTCCATAATTTCATCTATCGTTCTTAGCCGAGTCGACAAATTAAGAAGCTCGATATCCGGCTTTCCTCTAGCAGTTGAATCGCATAGACTTGAGCACCACATTGCATCAAATTGACGAGTCTTTCCTTCTTCCAAAACAGTAGTCTTTTCAACTATTAAACCGGTTAGTCCGCTATGTGCTTCCAAAGCGGTAACCAAAGGTTTCATCGCCAGCAGTTTTTTAAGGCGCCCACGGCGTATATCCGGCATGGACAGCAACTCTCTCTGGGTGAGCTCCAACTTAACATAATCTTCATTAGTCGAATAGGGGAATTCTATTAATTGCCCACCGTATTCTGCTAATACTTTAATGACTTCATCGCGGATTGGTTTCTGAAAACCGGTGACCCAGTCATCACCATGAACGACGTAGTCCGGTTTATATTTGCGAAGGTTCTCTGCGTAACTTAAAGTATTCTGAGGAACAACCCGGCTGACACCCTTAATACTCTCAAGGATTTTTACTCTTTCCTCGTATTTCAAAATTGGAAAACGCTTATAGCTCGCCACCACTTCATCTGTAAGCATGCCAATTGTTAAATCACCAAGTTCGGCAGCTTTTTGAATTATAGATGTGTGACCTCCATGAATAACGTCAGTGCTGAAACACATGTATACTGTTTTCTTTTGATTTATCATGGGTATCCCCCTTCCTTCCCTTAAACTTGTATTCTATCTGAACTAGCCTTATTGATAAAACTTATAACTCTTTTCCAGGTCAACTATCTTTCTGGGATGCCCAACCAACCTTTTATTTTCCTCTGGAAGCTGCATATAGTTCCCGTAAAAATGTGTTAAGTACTCGTGATACTTTTCAGGCACGATTAGTTCCAATTGCCCAAACTTGCACTTCAGACCTTCTCCCAAAAACTCTTTAGGTATGATTTCTTTCTTGCCGTATACCCCCCCGTAACTGCACACAAGCTCAGACTCTTCATATTTAAATTTTGTGAAGTAGTCTTCTTTGGCCCGGTTGATTTTTCCTACATCATAGCCTCTGAACATTGTTCTTGTTGCAAGAAAACCAACCATACGATGCATAATGCGTTTGAAAGCATCAGGGCCAAAAAGAGCTTTTCTCAGGTTGAAATTATTGTATACGTAGCTGATACTGTCATCAAATATGGTTTTCATTACCCAACATATCAGCTGCTTTAATTTATTGCTTGGGAAACCATCTAGAGGAAATATATCGATATAAATCCCCCTGTTTCTGTCATCTGGTTTGGATTCGACTTCAATAAACGTAGTGTTGCTGTTTCTGATTTTCGCATAGTAACGCGGGCAACCCGGCTCTGTTTCATAAGTTTGCAAAAACAGATGTCCACTTAAGTGCTTTGGTGCCACTTTCAAAAATTTGTCATAATCCTCTCGAGGCATGGCAATATCCACATCATCATCCCATGGGATGAAACCTTTGTGCCTAATTGCCCCCAAAGCCGTTCCAAAAATAGCATAATATCTTAGTTTATATAGCTCGCAAATTGCAATAAACTCTTCGAGGATTTCGCATACAAGTTTCTGGAGGCGAGGCATATATTGAGGAACTATGCCAGCGACACTATGCATCGGAATACGCAATTGATGATCTGAAATACGTTTATCTATAGGTGGCAAAATTTTGTAGTTACCATATACCCTTTTTAGATACGCTTGGTAGTTGTGAAAAACCGGAATTAGCCTGCCCTCGAACTCTAGATATTCTTTTTCCGACTCCATCCATTCTATTTCAAAAAGCTCTTTATCGTGAGGATAGCGACCGCAAATACTGATATAGCGCACACCCTTCTTTTTGTTTTCAAACAGCCTCATAACCTTTTCACTGATTGATAAAATACTTTCTCTGGAAAAAAACAGAGAAACAAATTTAGTAAAATACCAAACAAATCTCGCAAAATGTTTTTTGCGCCCCCTGGGCAGCTTACCGTAACGAATTTTCCGCAGGTAAACTTTGTATAAAAACCTGATCATTTTATGATGTATTTTGGAAATTAAGCGATACCTGGACGTTTTTACAATGGGAAATAGGTCCAGGCAACATCTTCCCTCGTAAATAATTTTACCGAAAAGGCGAGGGTGTCTTCGATATGTGTCTGGATGACTCCAAGCAAACCCCGGGGGAAGGCTAGCTTTGGATAATTTGCGAAACTTATCCAGCTCAGGCAACCTTATGCCAATGTCAATATCGTCATCCCAGGGCACAAAACCGCCATGCCTTAGCGCACCTATAATAGTTCCTCCTAAAACCACAAAGGAAATATTATTCTCTGCACAATATCTTTGAAACCAGTCGTAGGCCTCCAAAGTCCTTTGCTTGTGCTCTTTCAAAGAAGCATTGTAAATATATGATTTCCGTTCCGCCAGAATGGATTTATAGAGCTTACCGATACTAAAATAATCAATTCTAACTGGGGTATTTTGCAGTCTTTGGAGGTTGACTGATTTTTGCAAAAGGCCAAGTTCGTCTGTGTAAGTTTCTAAATCTAAACTTAGAAAAATGGAACTAAATTTCGAGATAGCTTCATAGCTATTATTTACTCCGAATAGGCTGTTCAGCTTATTAAATACTGCGTTGAGATGGTCTAATCCCCGGGGGTCTTCGCACTTTTCGGGATGCTCAATCATATATGTCCAAACATGGGGCAAGCACAACGCAACAGCATGTCCATGAGCAATTCCAAATAAAGATGCCAGCTTGTAACTCATGGCATGAGCAGCGGTTGTTAATGAAATATTAATAGCTTTGCCGCTGTAGTTGGCTCCCTTTAAGACTTCAACAGCAGCGGCCTCATCCCCACGCAAATAGTCTTGATAATTGTTGAGGATTAACGCTATAGCTTTTTCTGCATACTGCATGCTCTTAGGGGTAGAATTCACTGACCACAACGATTCAATGCCTTGGCAAAGGGCATCCAATAACGCAACTTTTTTTTGGTAGTCTGGAAGCGTATGCAATAATTTTGCATCGAGAATTACGTACTCTGGTAATAGGCAGTCATGGGCAATCGACTGTTTCTCACCCTGGTAATATAAAACTGCAAAATGTGTTGCCTCACTACCACTACCCGCAGTTGTTGGGATAGCCAGATGTTTTACAGGTGAAAACTTATATTCTTGTAGCAAGTAATTTTCATTCGGATTAAGTAATGAAAAAAGCTTAATACACTTCGCAGTGTCAATTGCGCTTCCGCCACCTATTGATATAATAAAGTCACATTTCTCCTGCAAAAAAAGCTTTACACCGGCTTCAATCTCCTCATATCTGGGGTTACTGCTGAACCCGCTAAAATCTACAAAATCGTAAGGTAACTCCCTAAATATATTTTTTATATACAGTTTGTCAAAAGATTTACCGTGCACTAACAATGGGCGCCTGGAGCCGCTTTCTGCCAATATTCGGGGGATTAGCTCTCTATATTCTATTCCAGTAAAAACCTGTTGCTCTTCAAAATCATAAAGGCGAATTTCTTGACTAACCCTTGATAAGTCCTCAGGTGTATCTATTTCATCAATAAAATGTCCCTCATAAGAAAAATATTCTACCTGCAAAGTATTCAAAAGTTCATTTAATGCATTCTCAGCATAAACAGTTGTATTTTCATTAACAACAAATTCCTCAATTTTTTGCATCCAAGCAAAGACCACATCTTTGCTTAGCTTATAAAAAGGCTGAAAGGCTACACAATCTCGACCGGATATCTTAACAGATATTTCTGTGATAAAATTATCCGCCAACCTGGCTTTAAAGTCTTTGCCAGATGGTAATATAGATTTATTGACTGGAGCGAGATTTAACCTCTTGTCATCCAGCAACATAGAAACCAAGCTTTTGCTAAATACCAGATCTCCATGCAAGATTAACATGTCTTCATTGCAATACTTTCTAGCCAGGTACATGGAGTAGATATAATTCGTGCTGGCAAAAGCAGGGTTATATACAAAAGTAAACTTAAGATTTGGATAGTCTTGGGCAATGCTTTCTATCTGTTCTTTAAACGGGCCTGTAGTAATAACGAAATCTGATATCCCACATTCACTAAGGAGTCTAATCTGCCTGCCCAGAATCGTTTCTCCATTGCCTAACTTTATTAAGGATTTATGATTGCTTGCAGTTAAATTCCCCATTCTTTTCCCAATACCAGAATTCAATATTAATGCCTTCATGCTACTTTCTCCTCCCCAATGCCTAGCTATAATAGATATGAACTCAGTTACCCCTGTAGCTTGTCCTTAAACGTTCCATTGCATTATTGTTTTGAACGGGGTTTGAATATCCAGTTCAAAGGCAGCAGAAATCTCCTTTATATTAGAAACGGATATAACATTATTTAATATCTTGCTGACATTTTGCTCAAAATCCTTGTGCGTTTTCAACAGGTTCACTGCATTAACAAAATCTTCCCTTCCCGAACGGCTTCGACCTATTAGGGTCAAACCTTTTTCTAAAATCATTCTAGTAAATATCGGAACCCTGTTCTCAGTAACACCTAAAAGCAAGATGCTGCCCTCGGGATTTATATGGTCGATAATTTGTTCGATAGCAAATTCGGCTCCTGGCCCTCCTACACATTCAAAGGCATGATCCACCATAATTTCGTCAGGGAGCTCATCTAAATGAAAAATACCGTCAACAAACGAAAAAAACTTTAATTTTTGGTAGTGGCGACCGACAGCAATAATTTTTGAATTGGGAGATTTATAGCGCAGCAATAGAGCGGTAACATATCCCAGGTTTCCGTCTCCCCATACCCCAATAGTTTCTCGCCGCCCATGAGCCCGGTTGAGAAAAGTATCAACAGCATGCATGGCAACGCTGATTAACTCTGTGACAGAAGCAACAACAGGATTGATTCCGTTACATTCCACTAACCGACTTCTGTCCATACTTACGTATTCTTGCATAAAGCCATCAAATCCGCTAGCACGAAACTTGGAAGTAGGCAGGTAATTTTCAGCAATGAACTCATCTTTGTGAAATGGGGTATTAGGGATCAGTGCGACTTTTTCTCCAGGTTTGAACTCGCCCTTTCTGTCGTACACAACAATACCCGTAGCCTCGTGGATTAATGCCATGGGCAATTTTCTTTTTAAATATTCTTTTGAACGGATCCCCATATAATACCTTTGATCAGCCGCGCAAATGGATAAATATGTTGGACGAACAATAACATTATCCGTATCAAGGGATATACTTTGGAAACTTATTTCTATTCTCCTGGGCTCAACCAACCGATAAACCTGATTTATCATTTGCACTCACCTATTTCTAATAGGGCATTAGCTATCTTTAAATCGAAGGGTGTAGTTATTTTTATGTTGTAATCTTCTCCGTAAACGTTCTTTACTTTTTCCCCATTGAGAACAAGAACCTTGCAAGCATCTGTTAATATACTTTTTTGCTTTTCATCAAGCTTATCGTAACACCTCAAAAACAGGTTTATCTTAAAACTTTGGGGGGTTTGTCCCAAATAGATTTTGCTGCGGTCGGGTATTTCAGACAGAAAGTTTCCATCTTGAGAAAAAACAATAGTGTCTGTTGCGGGAATTATAGTATCGCAAGCCCCGTAAGTTAAGGCGCTTTCAATATTCTCATTAATTATTCGATGAGTTAAAAAAGGCCTGACAGCATCATGCGTTACAATTATATCATCGTCTGTAATCTCGTAAGCATTTTTAATGACATTAATTATATTAAGAATCGTTCCGTTTCTTGTCGCCCCTCCCTCAACAATCTCAATTTTGGGGTTCTTACCCAGGTATTTTTCAAAAATTTCTCTAGTATGAGGTATCCAATCTGCGGGAACTCCGACATATATCTTGGTAAACTTGGAATTCAGCCAAAATTTTTCAGCAGTATGGATAATTATTGGCTTGTCCCCCAAAAACAGAAATTGCTTCGGCATCTCAGTGTACCCCATCCGAGTACCTTTGCCGCCAGCTAAAATAGCACCAAAGATCATCCCATTCACCCTCTTTACATTGATATATCAAGATTTTGCAATTTTAGAGTTAGTCACAGGCTGCCAAGAGTGCATCGCTTTTCTGTCATCTTGGTACATACTGACTGTTAGTTCTGGTTTTCCTATATGCATCAAGTGTCCGTTTTTAATCCACATTGCCTTGTTACATACCTTTTTTACGAAGGACATGCTATGGGTTACAATTATAACTGCCTTTGCTGAAGCAATTATCTCTTGTATGCGCTGTGTAGCCTTCTCGAAAAAGCTCATATCACCAGTCGACAACGCTTCATCTATAATCAAAATATCTGGTCGCAGAGTTGTTGCAATGCTAAAGCCAAGTCTCGACAGCATTCCCTTTGAATAATTTTTTACTGGTACATTGATAAAATCGCCTAACCCCGAAAAAGCAACAATTTCATCATATAGGTCTTCGAGAGTTTTTTTGGGTATTCCCAACAGTAACCCATTGAGAAAAATATTGTCTCGTCCTGTTAATTCTGCATTGAAACCAGTACCGAGGCTGAGTAAAGCTGAAATTTTACCTTTGACTGATATTTGCCCGGCGTCTGGCTTTAATATCCCACAAATAATTTTGCATAAAGTCGATTTTCCTGCTCCATTTGCTCCAATAACTCCAACAATCTCGCCTTGATATATTTTAAAACTGCAATTTTGCAAAGCCCAAAAGTCGTGGCGATTTATTTTATAACGTAAACCTAAGCTTTGAGCCTCAATAACAACCTCTTTTCCTATTTTGGTATTCGTTTTTTGGATTTTTAGCCGCCGCGGAGGCGTAGCTTTTTTGGACTTATTTGCAGTTATTTTTGCAACGTACTGAGAACAGACATAGTGGGAAGCACCTTCTAAAACGATTTGGCCGTTTTCGATCCAAATGACCTTACTGCAGTTTTTTTCAATAAAATCTAAGTCATGAGAAACAATTATGACTAACCGGGCACGTTTAACCAGCTCCTTTGTCTTAGCTATGGCTCGTTCCGTAAACTCTAGATCCCCAGTACTCAAAGCTTCATCCAGCACTAATACCTCGGGGTTCAACATGCTGGCAATACTAAAGCCCAGTCGCGCCCTCATTCCTGAAGAATACTTCTTAATTGGCTGATCAATAAAATCCCCTAGACCAGAGAATTCAATGATATCATCCATAATTCTGAGCAAGTCCGCTTTTCTGGCACCTAACATCATTCCATTCAAAAGAACGTTTTCTCGGCCTGTTAGCTCCCTGTTAAATCCTGTTCCCAGGGAAAGCAAGGCCGATACTTCGCCGTAAACATCAATTTTTCCCGTGTCTGTTTTTAATAGGTTAGCTATTACTCGACATAAAGTGGTTTTGCCAGCCCCATTTGGACCTATAATGCCAATAACATCTCCGGATAAACCCTTAAAACTTACGTCCTTTAAAGCCCAGAACTCGCCAAAACTTATCCGCGGATTAAGCACCAGGGATTTTAAGGTCTCGCCCTTGCGCCCCATGTTAAATTTTACACCCACGCCATTAGCGTTAATCATCACTTTAGCCTGCTTTTCGATATGCATATTTTGCACCCTCTATAGCACCTTAACTATTTTGTGTTCATTGCGGTGATAGTAATAAGTCATTACTATTATTACGATAACGGAGACTACTGCTATTATCCCTAAAGCGCGAAAAGAAGGGGAACCAGCATTTAAAAAGATATTTCTGTAGCCATTTAAAAAAGCAGAAACAGGATTTAAATCTACTATCCATTGGTAC
The DNA here is from genome assembly GCA_029782365.1 of Chloroflexota bacterium. GTDB lineage: Bacteria > Chloroflexota > Anaerolineae > Anaerolineales > UBA4823 > CAWBUW01. The sequence goes on along the minus strand of JAKOUW010000027.1, from coordinate 10,119 downwards.
CGCGCTGGTAATCTGCCTCTTTCCCAAATAACCGGTGAGGAATAGAACCATAATCGCATAAAATGGGTAAGTAAATTGTCAATATCCCTTACAAAAACAGATGCAAAGGCAACAATCATACCGATAGCTAACAAAAATAGGTATTGCACTGTCATAACTACCGGCAACCAAATGATACTAAAGCCTGGCCAAATGCGCTTTACAACTAAATACAATACAATTATTGACATTCCAAAGCCAAAGTTTATTAACTCGGTAATAGAAGCACCAAGCGGAAATATAATTTTAGGCAAATAAACTTTCGATATAATATGCGATTTCTTTAGTATAGATTTAGACGACTGTTTAATTGCAGCGTCAATCCAACGCCAGCCTATCATGCCAATAACAAGAAAACCACCGTAATTATTTCCACCGCGATCCATCAAGTACACAACCAGAAAATAGTAAATCCCAACCCGTAGAAGGGGATCAAGAAGCCACCAAAAATAGCCCAAAAAACTGTTACGATGCTCTGCTTTTAATCCAGATACTACCAAATACCATAATAAATCTTTCCGTCGCAAAATTTCATAAATATAGTTTCTCAACTGCAATCACCAACCCATAAAATAGAGTCCTAAACTGATATTTCCTGTTCCTGTATATATGTTAACGTACGTTGTAATCCTTCCAATAAAGTCGTAGAAGCTTTCCAATTAAGATGCTCCCGGGCCTTGGAATTGTCGAGAACGCTATGGTGGATATCCCCCGGCCTTGCTTCTTTATACTCAGGAGGCAAACTGAACCGGCAAAGCCCTGCAATTATATCAAATAGGTCTTTTATTGAAGTGGAGATACCGGAACTAATATTGAAAACTGAACACGAGCCGTTATTCACTGCTGCCAAATTCGCTTCGCATACATCCTCAACGTAAATGAAATCCCGGGTTTGAAGCCCATCACCAAATATAACCGGGGGAACTCCATCAAGCATTTGCCGGAGAAAAACGCCAATCACTCCCCCTTCTCCCGTACTGCACTGACGCGGACCATAAACATTTGCGTATCGCAATATGGTATAGTCTATACCATAGTTCTGGTTGAAAAATTCAAAGTATACCTCTGATGCTTTCTTGCTTATGCCGTATCCGGAATTTGCATTAAGTGGATGATCTTCTTTAATGGGCAAGGTACAAGGGTTACCGTACACTGCAGCAGACGACGAATAAATAATTTTGCGCACCCCGGCCAGCACGCATCCTTTTAAAACGTTTATACTCCCCAAAATGTTGACAGCGGCATCCTTATATGGATCCATTATTGAATTCATAACATTTGTTTGCGCCGCTAAATGGAAAACACAATCAAAACGTAGGTCTTTTATCCAATCCAAAAAAGAGGGATGGCTAATATCTAGGTTGTAAAATTTGGCTTTTTTATTGATATTGTCATGGCATCCGCGGGAAAGGTTATCCACAACAACAACCTCGGCACCCTCCTCCACCAACCTGTCTACCATATGTGAACCAATGAATCCAGCACCACCAGTAACCAACACTTGCATTAACATCACCACCCGAATTTTATCAAGTTGGCGGAGATAATTCCTGCACTCCAGGCGAGTATGGCATCATGTGAAAATTTGTTAAGCAATAACCATCAATAAGTATAGGCACGACAGTAAAATCCTACTTGGCAGCTTACCGAGCCAAAAAGGCCATAAGCCTTTCTTTAACCTGATACGGCTTGGTTTTAGGACGCCCAAGATTATCCTTGGTACCCTTTCTAACACGTAGTTGGATAAAGGTTAACCGTGGGCTGGCATGCCATAGCCTCAGGGCCTCCCTGAACTCCTCCAAAGAATGAACATATATTGCTCGAGGATAACCAACTGCAGCAGCCACTCGTACAAAATCCACATTATGTGAAACAGTACTCTGGCCGCCAGTAGATTCATGTGCATTGTTATCCAAAAGAATATGGAGCAAATTGTTTGTTCCATATGTTGCATTAGTTGCCATTGAACCAAGACGCATTAATAACGCACCATCACCATCTATAGCGATTACTTTTTTTTGCGGCTTGGCAAGAGCTAGTCCTAACCCCAGGGAAGAAACGCAACCCATAGAACCCACCATGTATAAATTGTTTGGGATATCCTCTATTTCGTATAGCTCACGACCCGTTAAACCGGTAGTGGCTAGTACTATAGTATTGCTATCAACTAAAGAATGGACAACTTCTAAGGCAGACAAACGGGTAGGCATTTGGTCGTCTTTTTGGCGCAAGCTTTGGACCTCATTGGCAACGTATTTCATTTTGTGAGGAAGCAATTCTTCTTTTTCAAAGGTACCCTTTCTAACAACAAAGAAGAACGGCTTGTTTTCACTAATATATTTATCCGCTTTTTCTATTTGAAAAGCTGCTTCGTCTTTATCTACTGAAAGATATTGCCAGGGGATATCCATTGTATCCAGAAGCGCGGTAGTAATTTTACCCAGTTGCTCATGTTGTGGTTCATCATTCAAGCCTGCTTCCCCACGCAGACTTACAAACCCAAGAACAGGTATACGGAAAGGATAGTTCAGAGATGTTAAGGGAGATATAGCGTTAGTAAGCCCCGAGTTCTGACAAAGAAAGACAGACTTGCGTCCGCCAAGCTGAGCTCCCGCACAAATAGCTACAGCATCACCTTCATTCGCAGCAACTACAAAATCACACTCATTAATTGCATAATTTATTAAATTCTTAAGGAAAGAGCAAGGGACCCCGCTGAAAAAATTGAAACCGTAGCTTTTTAGCAGTCGTCCAAACTCTTTAGTCTGCAACATTTTATCTCAGCTCCTTCGTAATTAAACTAGATATCAAAATCCTATAAAATTGCATATACGATATTATAAAATAATCTATAGAACGGAAAGCGGGCTATTTTATTTAATCCGGCACTGAACTTTTACGCAGAATACCTTTCGTTTTCCGTTTTCACCCCAACCTTTGTTTTTGAGCCTGACAGGGTGCTGCCCATGACCAGGACCAACATAATAATTTTATAACAGCTGTAATAGAAGAGCAGGCGCCAGCTGGGAAGACAGACTGTCAGGGCCAGGACCAGGTAAAATACGCCTGTATCCGAAGGGGTAAAGAGCAATTCCTTTAGCCAGTTTCCGGGTTTGTCAGCCTGTCCGGCGCTTGAAGCAGGCAAGAGTAAACCCTTGAGGTTGGATGCGTAGGAAAAAAAGGTATTGGCAAAAAGACAGACGATAAACACCGTGAAGAATGACGCCCAATCGGAAAACAGCTGTTGCAGCCAAAACCAGTACAGCACGCCTGTTATCAGCATAAAGCCGGTGACCCTGTCCATCAGGAGGTCAAACCAGGCGCCCTGGGGCGAGCTGCTGCCCTGCAGCCGGGCAACCTGCCCGTCGGAGCAGTCCAAAGCATAGGAGAGTTGCAACAGGACCAACAGCAACAGGCCTGCTTTAATACCGCTGCCCAAACCCATGAGGACCAGCACCGCAACCAGGGCCAGCAAAAAGGAGAAAAAGGTAATCCAGTTCGGCCTTACCCCCAGTTTGTAAAAGAAAACCGAAAAGGGCTTGCCTAGGTTTAGGGACACGTACCTGGTATACGGCAATCCCCTGCGTTTATTGGCATAGCCCTTTTCGATTTTTGCCAGTATCTCCTTCATCCCGAACCACCTTGCCAGGAGCTTGTCCCCGTTAATAATAGAGCCGGCCCCCGAGTGCTTTTATACGCCGGATGTGGGGCGGCCGGAGCAGCATATCCTTGCGGCGAAGCCGGGCAAATCGCAAGCCCTTTATTGCGTCGGCAACACCTCGCAAAAAGGGGCGAATATGCCCGTGGCGCAAAGCCCGCACCAGGGTCCATCCTCCCCAGAGAGTTAGATTTGCAACCAAGTACGGCAAAGGCAGGAAGCTGGTGGCCAGCCAGATGCGGTTGCGGTACTCATAATAAAAGCGCCGCCACGAAGGCCTTTGTTGCAAGGATTCATGGTGCAGGACGGCAATCTGAGGGAAGTAATAAATCTGCCAATCGGTCCTGGCCACCCGATAAGCCAGATCCAGCTCCTCCATGGAGTAAAAATACTCCGCGGGAAACATGCCCACCTCGTCCAGGAGTGCGCGGCGCACAGCCATGCCGCCGCCGGGGAAGTAGGCGACAGGCACCTCTTCCCTGCGCCGGGCGATGGACTTGTCCCGACTGGGAATAACGCGGCGGCAGTTGGGATCCCGGGGGTTGATTACCCGCAGGGCCATTATGCCCATATCGGGGCGCTTTTGGAATCCCGCGACGATCATGGCAGTAGTATCTGCCCGGGGCAGTTCGCCGTCGTCGTCGATGACGATGATAATCTCGCCGCCTGCCTCTTGAAACCCAATATTTCTGCCTTGACAGACGCCGCTGTTGTAATCCAGGCGGCGATATTTTACCTTGGGGTACTTGGAAATCAGGTCGGGGGTACCGTCGCTGGAATTATTGTCGATTACTACGATTTCTATATCAGGGTAATCCTGTTTTTCTATACTGTTGAGACAGCGTTCCAGGTCTTTCCAGCGATTGCAAGTTAAAATGACATAACTTACCAGCATGCCTTGTCCTCCAATACCCCGTCTTGGCCGCTATACACAGATTTAACTGCATTATATCATTTTTGAGGTCCGGTGCACAGGGCAACGGGGCGGGAAAGTTCTGGCATCAGGGCGGAGGAACAGCCATGCCGGCGTCTTGGCGCAAACTCCCCCTTTGCGCCAGCAATTCCTTATACCATTCCACCAGCTGGACGCCCTGGTGCTGCCAGTTGAGACAGCTCAGCACGGCCTGGCGGCCGTTTCTGCCCATTTCCGCGGCGCGGGCAGGGTTGGTGCGGAGAAAATGCAGGGCTTCAGCCACCGCCCTGTCGTCCAGGGGATCGACGGCGATGCCGCAGTCGTATTTTTGCACAAACTCCCGCCAGGCGGGGAAATCCGAACAGAGGATTGGAATTTCGGCATACATGTAGTCAAAGAATTTGGTGAGTTCTTTACGCATGTAGTGAGGGCTGGGCGGAAACAGAGCCAGCCCTGCCAGCCAGCGCCGTTGAAAACAGGAAGCTTCTATTTCCGGCCAGGGCACGAAGCGCCCGATTCCGTTAATGCTGACTTGCTCGGGAGAAGCAATTTGATAAATCTTTTCAGCCGTCTTGGGATGACAGCGCCCGACAAAATGGACCCGAACTTCGCTGTCCAGCCGGGGCAAGGCGGCGTGGCGCAAAGCTCCCCTTTCCGGAGTTACGTTGCCGATGTACAGCAAGCGGCCCGGATTGGTCTCAGGCAAACCCGGCGGGGGAACCCGTTGGGAAGGCAGCGCATAGTTGAGGATGCACCGCCCCGCGGGGAATTTCTCCTTGTAGTATTTTTCGGCCAGGCAGAAATGAAAATTCTTGGCCAGCAGGGCCACGGCGGCGCGGTACGCCCATGCCGCCAGAGGAGCCAGGAATCTTGGGATATAAGGTTTTTGTGCCATGGCCGTCTCGCAATCTTCGTGGACGTCATAAATTACTATATTATCCCGCCGTTTTAACCGGAAGGCCGAAGGCAGGAGTTCGGGGTCGTGAAAATGATAGATGTCCGCCTGCAGGGCGCGGGCTTTCCTGAACGCCAGGCGCTGCAGTTTGGTCAGGCGCTGCCATCGGTTCTGCGCCGGGGGCAACAGTTCCAGTTTGACGCCATGAACCTCTTGGGGAACTTGTTCTCCCTCGCCGGGAATGATCAGAGTGACATCAAAGCCCGCCTGAGCCAGGGTTCGGCATTGCTTGTGGCAGATACGGGGGTCGTGGGGGGAATGGACGGTGGAAATATGCACCACCTTGGCCGGCACTGACAACCCTCCTTTATTGTCGCCTGCATACAGCATGGATTGCGGCCGCTAAATATTATATTTGCCGCGTAAACATCCTATGCAGCGGCCCGGGTAACTGCCCAGGAAAATACAAAAAAAGAGCCCTGCTTTTCTATGCCAGAAGCTCTTCGTATACCTTCAGCAATTCCCGGGCGCTTTTCTGCCAGGAAAACTCCCGGGCCAGCTGCCGGCCCTCCTGGCCCAGTTTCACGGCCAGCGCCGGGTCCAGCAGCCGGGCAATGGCCTGCGCCAGCTCCAGGCTGTCGCCGTGCTTTACCAGCAGCCCCCCGCCCCGCCGCAACAGGGGAGCGATACCTTCGCCCCGAGAGGCGATGACGGGCAGTCCCGCCGCCATAGCCTCCAGGTAGGCAATACCGAAGGCCTCGCCGCGGCTGGGCAGAGAAAACACGTGTCCGCAGGCATAAAAGGCCCCCACCTTGGAACGGGGCTGGCAGCCGGCAAAGATCACCCGGTTTTCCAGGCCCAAAGCCCGGGCCAGCTTTTTCAGGGACCTTGTCCGGGAACCGTCGCCCACTACGACATAAACCAGGTCGGGATGCCGCGCCCGGAGCAAATCCAGGGCGCGGATATTTGTATCCAGGCCCTTCTCCGGCTCCAGGCGGCTGACGCTGAGCAACACCTTTTTGCCGGCAATACGGCGCCGAAGCCAATCGGGCAGCGCAGCCGGAGGCAAAGGGTCTACGCCGTTGGGCACCAGGCGCACCTTGTCGGGGTGGACGCCGTGTTGCACCGCCAGGCGCCGCATTTTTTCGCTGGCCACAACAATGGCTCCGGCTCCCTGGATGGTTTCTTCCACCATTGTCTTCAGAGTCTGGCTCCAGTGGACAATCTTTTGCAGTTCCTGCCCGTGCAGGGTCAGGACATGGGGCAGGTGCGGCAACAGCCTGGCAGCAGCCCACCCGTCGGGGTAACCAACCTGGGCATGGACCAGGTCAAAGGGAAAGCGGCGATGCAAAGCGCCAACCAAGCCCTTGAGCACTTGAAGGTAATGGCGGCCCGCCCGGGCAAAGCACAGGGCTCCGGGGGTGCGCAGAATGCGCGGGTAAAGCACGTCCACTCCGTCCAGGCGGTCGGATTTGGGCGCAGCCCGCCAGCGCCGCCACTGGCCCTTTACCCAGGCCAGCGGCAACGGGACCCACGGGGTGGGTGCCACCACTTGCACCGAGCAACCCAAATCCTGCAGGGCCCGCACCTGGGAATGGACAAAACTGCCGTATACCTCATCTGCACGGGAAGGGTAGAGATGGGAAATCATCAGCACGCGCACGATTCTGCACCTTCCGTTTCGGCTTGCACCCTGGCCAGGGCCAGCAGCAGCCAATGGGGCATAAAGGTCATCACGCTGCTGGGGCCGGCGGCTGCCAACGGGAAAACGGCCAAAGCCAGGGCCAGTGCCCGGGACAGCCAGTGCCGGCGCCAATCCCGCCATAACCTGCGCAGCAGGTCAAAGTAAAAGAGAAGGTAAGCCGTAAAGATCAGGACGCCGTACTCGGCCAGCAACTCCAGCCACCAGTTGTGGGGACTGGTTACGCCCCGGGTCTCACTGGCTGCCCGGGAAGCCACCCAGACTTCAAAATTGCCCGGACCCGCACCCGCACCCTTGGTTGCAACCAACAGGCGCAAGCCTTCTTTGAACAGGTTAACGCGGACAGCCAGCGAGTTGCTGCCGCCGCTTTGGCCGGTTTCCAGCCAGCTCAGGAGAGAACGGACACCGGCCAGGCAATCCGCAACTGTGTAGCCGCCCAGGGCGGGGTCGAAGAATACAAAGAGCAGCCAGGTACAGACAACCGTCGCCGTAAGCACAGCCAACACCCGCACCCGGCGCCCCCTGGGAGTGAGAAAGCAGGCAAAAATCAGCACGGCAACGGCCAGGACCAGGTAATTGAGGCGCGAACCGGTAACCGCAAGCATGTAAAGGCAAGAAAAGACGGCAACCGCTGTCCCCAGGCGAGGCAAGAACCGCGGAAAGCGGTCCCAGCCGGCCCACAAAAATGGCAGGCTGAGATTGAGGAAGACGGCAAAATTGTTCTCGTTGGCAAAGACGGCGGTGGGGCGCCGGGCCAGGTGGGGTTGCGCTCCCCGGCTGAAGCGGGAAACCGGCAAATGCCAGGCCGTGAAATACTCCGTCCAGGCCAAAAGGAGACAAAAGCCGAGGCTGCCCAGCCACACCCCCGCCGCCCTTTCTTCCTTGCCGCTGAGAAGGGGCGCCAATGCTGCCAGGGACAACCCCGCCGCCAGGTTGCCCAGGTCCCGCACCGCCAGGTTTATGTCCTGCGCCCAGAACAGAGAAACCAGGGCCCATAACGCCCACAGGCCCAGAAACAGGCTGGACCAGTTTCGGGGCAGAGTTCTTTGGCGCACAAAAAATATCCCCGCCGTCAGCCAGGCAATAGGTGCCAGAACTCGGGCGGGGTACAACGTTACCCCGGCCAGGGCAATGCCGCCCAGGGCGGGGCCGAAAAAAGACAGGGCAAAGAAAAGGAAGTATGCAATTTGTGCGCTTTTTGCCCAGCCCTTGCTCAACATGCCAACCCCCTTGGTTTAAATCACCTGCCGTATTGAGCAGTTGGGGTCCAGGTGGCGGAGTCGTCGCCCCGCAGGAAATGGATTAAACCCAGCAGGGCAGCCCAATTAATCAGGCAGAAATAGTAAGGGAAATAAAAGGGCAGAAGCCGGATTTTCAGCTTGTTGAGGATAAACCCCGCGGCGGCCAGGCCGTAGAAAGCCGCCTGTAAACAGAGGAATGGGGCATATAACGGGTGCCGGGCTAAAAAGATATTGGCTGTCAGGGCCGCAAACATGAACACGGGCCCCAGCCAACGCAGGAGTTTGCGGGCAATGAACTGCAGAGAAAAACCCCCCACTTGCCGCGGGTTGAGAACGTACAGGTTGCTGGCCAACCCCTTCCAGCCCCGGGAGATAATACGCACCCGGCGGCGCGCTTCCACCATATCTTCGCCGGGCGCTTCTTCCCAGGCCACCGCCAAGGGCTGGTAGACACTGCGATAACCCTGAAGCACCACCTGGAGGGGATGCTGGAAATCGTTGGCGGCCTGGGGATTCATGGGCCGGTGCAAAGAACGGCGCAGGGCATAGAGGGCGCCGTTTAAAACGGTAAGAGTAGAGACCCGGCTTTCCCACTGCTTGATGGCCTTTTCGTAACGCCAATAAACGCCCTCGGGTCCGCCTCCGGCCAGCCGGAGCTCGCCGCACACCGCCCCTACCCGGTCGTCGCTGAAGGGACCCACCAGGTGCAGGAGGGCGTCGGGACACAGCATGGAGTTGGCGTCGGTGAAGACAACGATGTCGCTGGTCAGTTCGGGCACCACCCGGTTGAGGGCCTCGGTTTTGCCTACGCGGCCGTGAACAACCCGCAACTGGACGTGCTCGGCGTACCGGGCAACTATGTCATGTGTCCCGTCGGTGGAACCGTCGGATACCACCAGGATATTCAGTTTATCCCGGGGATAGTCCAGGGACAGGCAATTTTTCAGGCGTTTTTCCATTATCGCCTCTTCGTTGTAGACAGAGATTATCAGGGTGACGGAGGGCAATTCCTTTAAAGGTGCCGGAGCCTGCGCCGGCTTGACCCGGGCCAGCAAGGCCAGCAACAGCGGATACCCCACATAATGAAAGGCAAGCAAGCTGACGGAAAGCCAAAAAATAACGGCCATAGCGACCTCCTGGAGCAGTGATTGGTAAACTGCGTACAAGGCTTAACAATCCGGGGCGCCGGCTTCCAGCAACCGGCGCAGGTACTGGCGGAAAGGCCCGGCCAAATCCGGGCGCTGCAGGGCAAATTCCACCGTGGCCATGAGGTAGCCCAGCTTGTTGCCCACGTCATAGCGCTTGCCCTGAAACTGATAAGCGTACATGGCCTGACTCCGGTTCAGGATCCTGAGAGCGTCGGTGAGCTGGATTTCCCCGTCCTTGCCGGGTTGGGTCTCGGCCAGGATGTCAAATATTTCCGGAGTGATAACGTACCTGCCCAGGATGGCGATGTTGGACGGGGCCTGATCAGTATCGGGTTTTTCCACCAGGTCCTCGACCCGCCACAGGTTGCCTTCGACGGGGCTGACACTGAGGATGCCGTACTTGCTGACGTCATCGCGGGCAACTTCCTGCACCCCCAACACAGTGCACTGGTATTTCTCGTAAACCTCCATCAACTGCCTGGTGCAGGGCACGTCGTTGACCACGATGTCGTCGCCCAGCAGC
>JAKOUW010000143.1 GCA_029782365.1 Chloroflexota bacterium | reverse complement strand
AACAATCCTTGCGTTATCCCAAGTTCCCGTTCTATCTGCGCCGCTGGCTTATCCCCTCTTTTCAGCAATTCCAGCGCTTCCAGTTTGAATTCTTCTGTAAATTCGCGGTACCCTTTCTTGTCCGTCATTCCTGGTCTCCTGTGGGTTTAGTTTACCCGACTTAGACATTTTTCGTGTCCACTTTTTCAGGACAAGACCACTCTGCGCCTCCCTTATCGAAGGTTGACTCTTCTGCGCCCCCCTTATCAAGGGGGGCAGGGGGGGATTCCGGCATGGCCCTGCTGGAAAAAATCCTTTCTCACCCAGGCATATCTGCTCAACTCGCAGAATGGCGCGCTTTGGGTATGGTAAATGATGATTTTGAACCGGAAGATATCCTGTTTGCCCCGGGTCCGGGCGAAGCGTATACTCCGGATATGTTTGCGCCGCATGCCATCCACGAGCGCGGCCTGCTTTCCAGCCCATATTTCTTGCCTTATAATCCCAATCTCGTCGAGCGCGCCCGTGACCTGCGCAAAAATATGACTCCGGCAGAACGAAAACTCTGGCAAGAATTTCTGCGCGGCTTTCCGTATCCCGTCTTGCGTCAACGGCCCATCGATCAATATATTGTTGATTTTTATTGCGCCCATCTGCGCCTGGTGATTGAAATAGATGGAGACAGCCATGATACCGAGGAAGGCAAAACGTACGACGCCCGACGGACACAGGTGTTGGAAGGATACGGCCTGCGTGTGGTGCGATTTACCAACGATCAGGTATTGCACGATTTTGAAGGCGTGTGCCGGGAGATAGAATCCCCCCTCAATCCCCCCTTGAAAAGGGGGGAGGAAGAATCCCCCCTCTATCCCCCCTTGGGAAGTGAAGCGGAAGAATCCCCCCTCAATCCCCCCTTGGAAAGGGGGGAGCAGAGAGGCATAGCTGAAATGCAGATGAGTTACCATTCCGGTGTTACTCCCCCCTTGCAAAGGGGGGCCGGGGGGGATTCTTTGCACCCTCAGTATCGCTATCTCCCGCTGGATACACGCCACTTCCCCGACCTGGAGCTGGAGATACTGGCCCTGTTTGACAACCTGGACGCCGCCCTGGACGGCTGGCTGGTGCACAGCGAAAACTACCAGGCGTTAAATACCCTGTTGCCGAAGTTTAGAGATTTGGTAAATTGCATTTTTATCGACCCTCCTTACAATACAGGAAGCGACGAATTTATTTACAAAGATAATTTCCAGAGTGCTAGTTGGATTGCATTGATTGAATCCAGACTCCAGATCGCCCGAGATTGGTTAAATAAATCAACAGGAGCGATTTTCATTGCCATTGATGAAAATGAGTTTGCTAATTTAAAGTTGGTCACAGAAAAGGTATTTGGATCGGAGAATTTCACTGCTACCATTATATGGCAGAAAGTATTTGCACCCAAGAATACGGCCAAATATTTTTCTTACGATCACGACTATATTTTGGTGTTCGCGAAAGACAAGGCTGAATGGTCTCCCTTTTTATTACAAAGAAGCAGTGAAGCTGATGCACGTTATGAAAATCCCGACAATGATCCACGAGGAGTATGGGCATCCAGCGATATGACGGCTAGAAACTATTATGGGGCAGGTACTTATGAAGTAATCAGCCCTAGTGGAAAAATATTCTCTCCAACTATTGGGACATATTGGAGATTTTCTCAAGAAAATTTTGACCGCCTAAATGAAGAAGGGCGTATTTGGTGGGGGCCAAGTGGTAATAATATGCCGAGACTTAAACGATATCTTTCAGAAGTTAAGGCTGGTGTTGTTCCACAAACATTGTGGAAACATGAAGATGTAGGTAATACCCAAGAAGCGAAGAAAGAATTATTGGCAACGGCTACATTTGAACGAAGTGAGGATGTTCTGAATACAGTAAAGCCTACGCGCCTAATTCGTCGAATAATTGAAATTGGCACAGGTATTCAAGGCACAGGAATTATATTGGATTTCTTTGCCGGAGGTGGTAGCACTGCTCATGCAGTGATGATTAGGAATCGAAATGATAATGGCCAGCGCAAATACATCCTGATCGAAATGGGCGAACATTTTAACACCGTCATCCTGCCGCGCATCAAGAAAGTCGCCTTCTGCAGTAAATGGAAAAACGGCAAGCCGGCTTTCGAGAAGGGCGAAGGCGGCTTATCGCACTTTGTCAAATATTATGAGCTGGAACAGTACGAAGATGTGCTGCGCCGGGCGCGCTACCAGGACGCTGACCTGTTCGACAATCCCCACGAAGACCCCTACCACCGCTATGTCTTCCTGCGGGACGTCAAACTGCTGGAGGCGCTGGAAGTGGACGCTGAAAAGAACAAAGTTCGTTTTCATCCGGAAAGGCTGTATCCAAAGAATCCCCCCCTCACTCCCCCTTTACAAGGGGGCGAAAGCGCCGCTCCCCCCTTCTCAAGGGGGGCTGGGGGGGATTCTGACTTGAACACCGGCGCAGGCGGCGGGGTTGCCGGTTTTCCCCCCTTCTCAAGGGGGGCTGGGGGGGATTCTGACATCGACCTGGCTGAAACGCTTTCCAACCTGCGCGGTAAGTGGATCAAGCGCATTACGCCTGCATACGTTGAATTTCAGGACGGCGAGCGCCTCAGCCTGGCGGATCCCGACTGGCCCCTGCTCAAGCCGCTGGTGTGGTGGCAGTAAATGAGCGGCATTTATTTGCAGCGCATGGTCGAGAACCTGCCGGAGGGCGCCCTGCCTTCCAACTGGCTGGATTTTGACCTGGCTTCTTTCTCCGGCGGCAAGGAGCTTTACGAATACCAGCAGACGGCCCTGCGCAACGCCCTGCGCGCTCTGTGGCGCTATTACCATGGCGCGCCGGCTCCCAAAGAATGGGGGGATGCCGCCGGGCTGAAACAGGACTTCTTCCAATGGTACCGGGATGCCGGCCTGGAAGCAGGTCTCGACCTGCCGCTCGACCGCTCCAGCGCCGCCAAACGCAAGCTGGCGGCCCTGCTGGAAAGCTATTACACAGGCGAGGACGATAAACTGCCTTACTGGCAGTTCGCCAACCGCATGTCCTTCTGGATGGCGACCGGCTCAGGCAAGACGCTGGTGATCGTCAAGCTGATCGAAGCGCTGTGGGCGTTAATGCAGCGCGGCGAAATCCCGTCCCAGGATGTGCTGGTGCTGGCCCACCGCGACGACCTGCTGGAGCAGCTGCACCGGCACGTGCAGGAGTTCAATGCCGGCGGGCGGCTGCACATCCTACTGCATGAACTGCGCTCTTACGCCGAAGTCAAACGCGCCGCCCCTTCGCTGTTTCGCAGCCAGGAGTTGAATGTCTTCTACTACCGTTCGGACAACCTGAGCGATGAACAGAAAGAGAAGATCATCGACTTCCGCAGTTACGACAACGGCGGGCGCTGGTACATCCTGCTGGATGAAGCCCACAAAGGCGACAAGGAGGACTCCAAGCGCCAGCATATTTACAATATCCTGTCGCGCCGCGGTTTTTTATTCAACTTTTCCGCTACTTTCACCGACGCCCGTGATATCGTCACCACCGCCGCCAACTATAACCTGAGCGAGTTCGTCCGCAAAGGTCACGGCAAACACATCAGCATCCTCCGCCAGGAAGCGCGCGCTTTCAGAAAAGGGGATGAGTACACCGACGCCGAAAAGCAGAAGATTGTGCTCAAAGCCCTGATCATGCTGGCGTATGTGCGGCGCTTTGAAGGTAAAGTGCGCCAGGCGCGCGCCGATCTTTACCACCGCCCGCTGTTGATGGCTCTGGTCAACTCGGTCAACACCGAAGACGCCGACCTCAAGCTGTTTTTCCGCGAGCTGGCGCGGATTGGCAAAGGCGAAGTGGATGGGGCGACCTGGAAGAGCGCCCTGGGTGAATTGTGCGCCGAAATGTGCGAGAGTCCGGAATACCTGTTTGAAAGCGATCTCAAGGTGCGGGTGGACGATGAACTGCTGGCGAACCTGAGCCAGGCGGACGTGCTGGAGGCGGTATATAACGCCGGCGGTCCGGGGGAGATTGAAGTGCTGGTGCGCCCATCCAACCGCCAGGAAGTGGCCTTCAAGCTGAAGACCAGCGATGATCCCTTTGCCCTGGTGCGCATCGGCGATATTTCCGATTGGCTCAAGCAGGAACTCTCCGGCTATGAGGTTAATCAACACTTCAGCGACGAAGGCTACTTCGAGCAGTTGAACCACCCCGATTCGGACCTGAACATCCTGCTTGGCTCGCGCAGTTTCTATGAAGGTTGGGATTCCAACCGCCCGAATGTGATCATGTACATCAACATTGGCGTCGGGCCGGACGCCAAAAAGTTTATCTTGCAGTCGGTCGGGCGCGGCGTGCGCATCGAACCGCTCAAAAACCAGCGCAAACGCCTGCGCGAACTGCATACCAGCGGCATTCTCGAAAGCCTTGCGCCGGGGGTTTTTGAACAGGTCAAAGACGCCGTCTTACCCCTGGAAAGCGTCTTCATCTTTGGCACCAATCGTGAAGCCCTCAACCTGGTCATCAGCGAACTGGACCAGGAAGACAAGCAGGCGGGTGAGCATGAAATCGCCCTGGAAGTCAACATGGAGGCAGTGGATGGCAAGCGCCTGCTCATCCCGGTATATAAATCCAGCGCTTTCCCGCTCTATCAGAATAAGAAACTGGCTAAATTTCAACTGACCCAGGAAAACCTGGAGCTTTTACAGCGCTACTTCAACTATATAGATGATGACCGAGTGCTGCTGGCCCTGCATGACGGCTACCAGCCCGAACAAATCGCCGCCTTGCGCGCCGGGCTGGATAAGGCGCAAGACACCTTCCGCACGGATGGGCGCGCCTACAAAAACCTGGACGTGCTCACCCGCCAGGCGCTCAACTTTTTCTCGGTACACGGCAAAGAATTGGATGGCCTGAAAGACCTGGAAGACGAGATCAACCATTTTCGCCACATCAAAGTCTCGTTGGAGGAAATTGGAGACCTGGAGCGCCGCATCCGGCGCGTCCTGGATTCTGCCAGGGCCGTGCGCGAAGCCAATTTGCGCTTTGACGCTGGCGTTATTACCAGGGAAGAATATACGGAGGAAATCAGCGGACAAACTCAGTCCGAGACTTTTTATGCCAACCATTGCCAATTGGATATCCGGCGGATTGCGAACCATTATTACATCCCGGTTTTGCTCTCTCCGCATGAGAAAATCGACTTTATTCGCACCGTCATCCACGTCCCCAGCGAATTCCAATTCGTGCAAAAGCTGGAAGATTATCTAAAAATCAGAGGCAACCGATTCAAGGAGTTTGACTGGTGGCTGTTCAGCCGGGTGGATGAAAAGTCCGATAATATCACCATCCCTTATTATTACGCTGTCGAAAACCGCATTGCCAATTTCAAGCCCGACTTTATCTTCTGGCTTAAGAAGGGGGGCCGTTACTACATTTTATTTGTGGATCCGAAAGGCACCGGGCGCACCGAATATGAACACAAAGTGGATGGCTATAAGGCGCTGTTTGAGGAAAACGGCTGGCCGCGCATCTTTCCCTACCAGGGCATGGATGTCTCAGTGCATGTCTTCCTTTTCACCGCTGATCGGGAGTTTTTGGCGGAAGGTTACAAGCGCTATTGGTTTGATCAAATTGAAAAGGTATTGGAAACTTTATTGGCTCGCTGAAAACGAACTGGTTATCAACATATCACGCGTCTGATAGAAGTGATTGATCCCCCATGAAACGCCCCCTCTTTTACTGGTTGACCCTGGCCGCCGTCCTCTCGGCTCTGCTCTCCTGCCGCCTGGGCGCGCCAGCCGCTCCCACACCCGCCTCCGACTTTCCAACCGAGCCCTACGCCAGCTCCACCCCCGACACGCGCCCGCCAGCCGCCGCCCAACCTTCAGCCGCCTTGCCTGCCAACCCGGGCGGGCATCCCCGCCTGTGGCTGACGCCCGCCTTGGTGACCCGCCTGCAGGGCTGGGCGGTGGAGAGCAACCCGCTGTGGCGCGACGGCCTGCTGCCGCTGGCCGAGGCGGCCAAAGCCGCCATGCAGCGCGGCGACGTGCCGGGCAAAGACTGCGGCGGGCGCGGCTACGAGGATTACCCGACCGAGATGTACGCCGAGCTGTTTGCCTTCCTCTCGCTGGTCGAGCCCCAGCCGGCGGCGCGCGCCGATTACGCCGCCCGGGCGCGCAGCCTGCTGATGCACGTCATGAACGAAGCCGCCAAAGGCCCGGCCTCCGCGCAGAATTTCTCCTGCGCCGGCAGCCAGGGCTACCCGCCCTTCCGCCACCCCGAGTTTTACACCTCCGACACCGACCGGGCGCGCTGGCACGGCGAGGCCTACCCGCTGGTGGTGGACTGGATCTACCCCAGCCTGTCCGCCCAAGACAAGGCCACCATCCTGCAGGTGTTCACCCGCTGGGCGAATGACATCGTCACCGCCGGCTACCACCACCCCGAGCCGGCCGGCCCGCCCAATTCCCCCACTTTGCTGGCCGACCGCGCCCAGGTGCGCTGGTCGGGCAACAATTACTTCACCGCCCACATGCGCAACCTGGGCCTGATGGCCATGGCGCTCGACCCGGCCGATGACCCCGGCTTGAGCCTGCACGCCTATCTCGACACAGCCACCGGCGTCTGGCTGTACCTGTTCGACCACCTGACGCGCACCGACAGCGCCGGCGGCCTGCTGCCTGAGGGCTTCGAGTACAGCCCGCAGACGGCCGCCTACGCCATCCAGTTCCTGCTGGCCCTGCACACCGCCGGGCAGGACGACCCGGCCCTGCGCGGCCCGCAGGTCAGCCTGGCGGGCAACCCCTTCTGGGATGACCTGCTCATCGCGTATTTCCATTCGCTCTCCCCGGCCGCCACTGTGTTGAACGACCAGCCCGACCTGGGGCCGGTCTACCAGCCGTCCTTTTACGGCGACACCTCGACGTACAGCCTGTCGGATTTCATCGACGCCTTCGGCGCGCTGGGCCTGTACGACCAGTACACCGGCAGCCTCGCCCGCCTGGAAGCCCTGCGCTGGGCCGAACGCCAGACGCCCGCCGGCGGACCGGCCGGCCTGCTGGAGCGCCTGAGCAAAGCTGACGAGTTCCGCCATGCCATCCTCTACTTCACGCTCTTCGATCCCGGCCTGGCGAACGCCGCCGACCCGCGCCCTGGCCTCCCGCTGGATTTCTTCGCCCCCGGCATGCACAAGCTCTTCAGCCGCACTTCCTGGGGCCCCGAGGCCGCCTGGTTCATTTACACATTGAGCTGGAACCAGATCGACCACCAGCAGGCGGACGGCAATCACTTTGAGTTTTACCGCGCCGGCGAATGGCTGACCAAGGCGCGCAACGGCTACGCCGACACGGCTGAGGGCATCGCCAGCAGCGAGTTCCGCAACCTGCCGGCCATCCAGAATAACAACCCGGGCCGCGACCCTGGCGATTACCGCACCGACCTGTGGATGCGCGGCTCACAGTGGAACCTCAACCCGGCCGGCGACCCGGCCCTGCTGGCGCACAGCGCCGGGCCGCTCTACACCTACGCCCTAGGCGACGCCACCAATTTATACAACGACAGCGCCGAGAACGCCGCCGACGTACGCCAGGCGGTGCGCTCGATCCTGTGGCTTAAGCCGGATTTCATCGTGGTCTACGATCGGCTGGCCTCCCAGACGCCCGGGCGTTTCAAACGCTGGTGGCTGCAGCTCCCCACCCCGGCGCAGGTCAGCGGCCGGGCGGCCAAAATGACCACCGCCCGCGGCCAGCAGTTGTTCGTCTCAGCCCTGCTCCCAACGGACGCCGTGCTGACTTCCGTGCCGGGAGTGGAGGCGCACATCGCCGCCACCAGCGCCGCCGAAGAGCCGATGACCGCCCGTCTGGAGATCGAGGCGCCCGGCGGGCCGCTGGAGGCGCGCTTCCTGACCGTCCTGCAGGGCGCCGACCCCGGCGCCAGCCCGGCGCCGGCCAGCCTGCTGCGCAGCGCGGACGGCGCCTTCGAGGGCGCGCGGATCGGCGGGCAGGCCCTGGTGCTCTTTCCGCTGCAAGTGGGGTCAGCGCCCTCAGCGGCGGCGATCAGCTACAGCCTGCCGGAAGCCGTGCGCCTGCAGATCATCACCGGCCTGGCGCCCGGCGCCAGTTACCATGTGCAGGTGCAAAACGCCGCCGCCGGCCAGCAGGTGACCGTTGCGCCTGCTGGCGAAAACTCGCCAGGCGTCGCGCTGACCGCGGACAGCGGCGGCGTGCTGGTCATCCAGCCCTGAGGCTCACCACTCCGCCCACTCGCCGGCCGGGTGGCGCCAGACCGAGAAATCCGGCTCGGCGCTGAACAGCCCGTCCATGCTGTGCAGGAACTCGGGCGAATCGTACACGGCGTGCATGCCGTCGTGGCTCGACCACACGTCCACCCCCATGAACTCCAGCGCTTCCGGCGCGCCGGGAGGCGCCATGCGCAGGAAGGCCTCGTGCGACAGGTTGCCGGCGCGCCGCGCCATGGGCAGGCCGCCTGCCGCCGCCGAGTTGTGGATGGCCTGCGCCTGGGCGAGCGAGGTGAGCGTGCCGCGCACGATGGCCACGATGCGCTCGTTCTGCCCGAAGGGGGCCGGCAGGTGATAGCTGGTGAAGCCCGCCGCCGGCGCCCACACCACCGGATCGCGGCTGGCGAAAATCATCCCGCCTCCCTCCTGCACGTGCGGGTCGGCGAAGAACTGGCCCAGCCCCTCCAGGCTGTTCCAGATATCCATGACCAGGAACTCGCCGGTGCTGCTGCCGTTGGCCTGCAGGGGGGTGTAGACCATGTGGCTCAGGTCGCCCAGGGCGCGGGCGGCGGCGATGTTGGCCGGCGCGCCAGCCGTCTGGTTGTGGATCTGGCGGGCGGCCTCCAGCGTGGGCGCGGCCAGCGTGCCGCGGATGGTCAGGGTGAATAACGATAGAGAAGTTGGGTTTTGGCTCATATTTTGCTCCTTTTGCATTGGTTGGAGATGGAGGCATACGCCTCCTCTTTTAATCAATAAGACGGCAAAAGAGGAGCGGATTCATCGCGCCCGGGTGAGAGGCAGATGAGAGTTTGCCGACCGGCTGCGCTTACAGCTTGATCTGCCAGAAACCCACGTCGACCCAACGCCCGAATTTGTAACCCACTTCGCTGAACTGCGCCGCTTTGACGAAGCCCAGGGCTTCATGCAGGCGTATGCTGGCGGGGTTGGGCAGGGCAATGCCACCGATGGCGGTGTGCAGCCCGGCCTGGCGCAGATAATCGAGCAGCTGCGCATAGATGAGCCTGCCGAAGCCGCGGCCGCTGGCCTGCGGGGCCAGGTAGACGGTGGTCTCGACCGAATGCCGGTAAGCCGGCCGGGCGCGCCACGGCGCGGCGTAGGCCCAGCCAAAGACTCCCTGTTCGTTTTCGATCACCAGCCAGGGCAGGGCGGCATCCTGGATGTGGGCGATGCGCGTCGCCATTTCCTGCGGGCTCACCGCCTCCGTCTCGAAGGTGATGATCGTATTGGCGATGTAGTGGTTGTAAATGCCTGCCAGGGCAGGCGCATCCTGGGCTGAGGCGGGGCGAATCATACAAATCAATCATATCATTATCTTTAGCAGGGCTTTAACAAGCATGGGGTTTGGGGTGTGAACGGTCGGCTTGTCCGACCGTTCACACCCCAAATTCCTTTATTTCCCCCGCCAGCGGGGCGGGGGTCAGGGGGTGGGGCAACAGGGCTTTACGACTTTTTTAAAGCCCTGTATCTTTAAGTGCTTATTGACAGGAAAACTAATTGCGCTATAATAGTTTTATAGTTTCCTGAGCTTCCCTTTGCGAATCAATTGAATACCAACGCTGTTTCCCTCTGTGCAACCATTTGTGGTTTCTTCAATCAACAGGAGAGCGGATGATGAGCAAAACAACCGTCGGTGAATTGTATGATTCTTGCGTCAACCATTACGGCAGTCACACGGCGATCAAGTACAAGGATCTGTCTGTCACTTACCGGCAGATGGGCGACGCCGCCTACCGCCTGGCCAACGCTTTCCGGGAGCTGGGCGTGCAGAAAGGCGAGCGGGTGGCTTTCTTGATGGCCAACTGCCCGGAGTACATCTTCACCGAATTTGCCCTGGCGAAAATCGGGGCGGTGCGCGTCCCGCTGGCGGTGGCCTTGAGCTCGGATGACCATGTCTATATGATGAACCACTCCGAGGCCGCCGTCCTGGTGTATCATGAGAAGCTGACGCCGCGCGTGCTGGCCATGCTGCCCCAGCTCCAGACGGTGCGCTGTTTTGTGTGCGTCAGCTCAGACCCGGCCAATGTGCCGGCCGGCCATCACCACCTGCAGGCGCTGCTCGCCAGCCATTCCAGCGAACCAACGCACAGCGAGGTGTCCGAAAATGACCTGTGCGGGATTTACTACACCGGCGGGACGACCGGCAAACCCAAAGGCGTGATGCTCTCGCACCGCGCCTGGGTCAATGCGGTCATGCTGGAGATGCTCGAGCTGGGCCTGGGGCGAGATGAGGTGTTTGCCTACATGACCCCCATGACCCACGCCGGCGGCGTGCTGATCCTGCCGGTTTTACTGCGCCGCGGCGTCTGCCTGATCCTGGAAGCGTTCAACCCGGCGCTGTTCCTCGAACAGACGCAAAAGCACAGGGTGACCGCCTCGATGTTCGTGCCGACCATGCTCTACCTGCTGTTGGACTACCCCGATTGGGCGAACTACGACACTCGCAGTTTGCGCTGCATCCTGTATGGGGCGGCGCCGATTGCGCCGGAGCGGCTGAAGCAGGGCATCGAACGCTATGGGCCGATCTTTGCGCAGTTTTACGGGCAGACCGAGTCGCCGATGATCCTGACCGCTCTGCCGAAAGAGGAGCATGTGATTGGCGATGTGCAGCGCGAGCGCCAGGTGCTCAGCTCCTGCGGCCGGGCAACGATGACCACCCAGATCCGCCTGATTGACGAGGCGGGCCAGGATGTCGCCCCAGGTGAGGTGGGCGAGATCTTTGCCCGCAGCACGTTCATGATGGATGGCTATTACAAAGATCCCGAAAAGACGGCCGCCGCCATCGAAAACGGCTGGCTGCACACCGGGGATATGGCGCGCCGCGATGAAGAGGGCTTTCTGTACATCGTCGACCGCGCCAAAGACATGATCATCACCGGCGGGTTCAACGTCTTCCCGCGCGAAGTGGAAGATGTGCTGTTCGAGCACCCGGCCGTCAAGCAGGCGGCGGTGATCGGCGTGCCGGATGACAAGTGGGGCGAAGCGGTCAAGGCCATCGTTGTCCTGCACCCCGGGGCCGCCGTGACCGAGGCCGAGCTGATCCAGCACGTCAAGAACCGCAAAGGCGGCACCATGGCCCCCAAAACAGTCGAGTTTTGGGAATCCATCCCGCTCACCAACCTGGGAAAGCTGGATAAAAAGAAAATTCGTGAGCCGTACTGGCAGGGGAGGTCGCGCAAGATCTGACCTTCATGCGAACCAACCCCGAAAAACATGTTTCCCCACAGGATTTGCCCAAGTTTTGCCAAAGGAGATAACAAATGATACTCACATCCGCCGATAAAATTAAAGAGTATACCGAAAAAGGGTGGTGGGGCACCGATACCCTCCTGGATTTATTCCTGCGCAATGTCAGGGCAACTCCCGATGCCCTGGCGCTGGTCGATCCGCCGAACCGCTCTGCCTGGACGAGCGGCGCGCCCCAGCGCCTGACGTACCGCGAGCTGGACCAGGCGTCTGGCTGGCTGGCGGCCGGTCTGCAGGAAGCCGGGCTCATCAAGGATGATGTCATCATGGTGCAACTGCCCAATATCGTCGAGCTGGCGGTGGTTTACCTGGCCGCCAACCGCATCGGCGCCATCGTCAGCCCTCTGCCGGTGCAGTTCCGCACACACGAGCTCAAATCGGTGATGGCAATCGCCGAGCCGAAAGCCTTCATCACCACCACCAACTTCGGCGGCTTTGATTATGTCGCCATGCTGCAGGGCATGCAGTCTGCCTTCCCCGAGATGAAGACCATCATTTCCCTGGGAGAGAACCTGCCGGAGGGCGTCTTATCGCTGACCGGTCTGATGACCACGCCGCGCTCCGGCCAGCCGCCGCGCATCGCCGTGGACGCCAATGATATTTTCACCATCTGCTGGACTTCGGGCACCGAAACCGAGCCCAAAGGCGTGCCGCGCAGCCACAACCACTGGATCTGGATCGCCTACGCCTCGGTGGACGGCTGTGAGTTCGAACAGGGTCACGCCCTGCTCAACCCGTTCCCGATGATCAACATGGCCGGCATCGGCGGCATGTTTGTGCCCTGGCTGATCAGCGGCGGCAAGCTGGTGATGCACCAGCCGTTCGACCTGCAGGTTTTCCTGGGCCAGATCATGCTGGAAAAGATCAATTACACCGTGGCGCCGCCCGCCCTGTTGAACATGCTGTTGATGCGCCCGGATGTCCTCTCGAAGGTCGACCTGAGCACCATCAAGAATATTGGCTCCGGCTCGGCGCCGCTCTCGCCGTGGATGGTTTCGAAGTGGCAGGAAGAGTACAAGATCCCGGTGATCAATATTTTTGGCTCGAACGAAGGCGCCTCGTTCACCAGCGGGATGAAAGAATTCCCCGACCCCAACCAGCGCGCCCAGTACTTCCCGCGCTTCGGCGTGCCCGAGTTCAAGTGGGATTCGCGCGTCGCCGGCCAGATGCAGACCAAGCTCGTGCTGGCCGGCGAGGTGGTGACCCAGCCCGGCATCCCCGGCGAGATGGCCATCAAAGGCCCGGGGATCTTCCCCGGTTACTACCACCGGCCCGAATTGACCGCCAAGGCCTTTGACCCGGAAGGGTATTTCTACACCGGAGACCTGTTTGAGATCGCCGGTCAGCCGGGCAACTGGAACGCCTATAAATTCGTCGGGCGGGCCAAGGATATCATCATTCGCGGCGGGGTCAACATTTCCGCCGAAGAGATCGAAGGCCTGGTCATGGGCCATCCCAAGGTGGCGGAAGTGGCCTGCGTTGGTTATCCGGATGACCGCCTGGGCGAGATCACCTGCGTGGTGGTGACGCCCAAGCCCGGGCAGGAGGTGACCCTCGATGAAATCGTCGCCTATCTGAAGGAAAAGGATGTGGCGGTGTACAAACTGCCGGAGAAACTGATGATCGTGCCATCCCTGCCGCGCAACCCGGTCGGCAAGGTGCTCAAGCGCACGATCCGCGAGATGCTGCCGAAAGAATGAGCCGGAGAGCGCCATGGATTTTACGCTGACGGCTGACCAGCTCTTTATCCGCGACACCCTGCGCCGCTTCATCCAAAAGGAATGCCGGCGTGAGACGGTCCACGCCCTGGATGAGCAGTTCGCTTCCGGGTCTGCGGAAGGCGCGGCGCATTACGCCGCCTGGCTGGCGAAGCTCGCCGAGATCGGCCTGTGCGGGCTGACCGTGCCCGAGGCCTTCGGGGGCGGCGGCGACCTGCAGGGAGCGGTCCTGGCGATCGAGGAGCTGGCCGCGGCGGCGCCTGTGCTGGCGCTGGCGTATGCCTCCATCAGCCTGAACGCCGGCTGGGCGCTGGCGCGCTTCGGCAGCCCGGCCCAACAGCAGGAGCTCCTGCCGCGCGCCGCGCTTGGCGAGCTGAAAATCAGCCTGGCCCTGCAGCCTGACCCATTTCCAAGGGGCAGCATCGGTGCAGCCGGCCCGGGCGTGCGGGCAGATTGGCACAGCGGCGGCGCCGCGCTGGACGGCAGGGCGCCGTATGTGCTCTTTGCCGGCGCCGGCGGCGCGCATTACCTGCTGGTGGAGGCGCATTCGAATGGCTCGCCTGCCGGGCCGACCCTCTTCCTGGCGCCGGCCGATGCGCCTGGCCTGCGCTTCCAGGCCGCGCTGGCGGTGGGCCTGCGCGGCGCCATGCCGGGCGAAGCCGTCTTCGAGCAGGTCAGCCTGTCCGCCGGGCAGGTGTTGGGCGGCCCGCAGATGGCAGAACAAGGCGCAGGCCAACTGGAGAGCCTGGCGGCCCTCGATCAATTGTGCGGAGCGGCCCTCGGCCTGGGCATGGCTCAGGGAGCATACCTGTACACCCTGCAGTACGCCCGGGAGCGCTCCCAGTTCGGCCAGGTCCTGCTGACCTTTGAAGCGGTCGAGCATATGCTGGTGGAGCAGGCCGTCCAGCTCCAGGCGCTGCGCTGGCTGGTGTACCACGCCGCCTGGCTGGCCGACCAGGGCAAACCGTTTGGCCTGGAGGCAGCCATGGCGCGCCTGCAGGCGGGCAGCCTGGCGCGCCAGGCCGGCCTGCAGAGTGTGCACATCCTGGGCGGCTACGGCTACATGGCCGAGTATGACGCCCAGCGGGCGATGCGCGACGCCCTGGTGATTTTCCCCGGCGGTGGCGCCCCGGATTCATTGAAGACCAGGATAGGAAACCAGTTGTACAGCCTATGAATTCAATCAAAGGAAAAGTTGCCATTGTCGGCATCGGCGAAGTGCCCACCGGGCGCTACCCGGAACGCAGCGCCATCGAGTGCGCCATCGAAGCAGCGCGCATGGCGATCCACGACGCCGGGATTGCCCGGCAGGAGATCGATACCGTCATCCCCACCGCCGCGCTGTGCAATGCCGCCTTCAACACCGACCTGGTCACCGGGCGGGTGGTGGAGGAGCTGGGCCTGCACGTGAACAACAATCTCCAGCTGTTTGCCGGCGGCGCCACCAGCGCCGTCATGCTCAAGGTCGCCGCCGGGCTGATCTCGACCGGCGTCTCCCAGGCCATCCTGTTCGTCCACGCCGATAAGCTCGGCACGAGCATTTCCGACCAGGCCGGCATCGACCTGTTTTCCACCGCCGGCATATCCAAAGAGTGGGAAGCGCCCTACGGCATGCATTATTCGGCAGTGGCTGGCCTGATCACCCAGCGCTATATGTATGAAACCGGCACGACCGCCGAGCAGATGGCGGCGGTGTGCGTCTCGAACCGCAAGTGGGCCGAGCTGAACCCGAATGCCATGTTCCGCAAGCCGCTGACCATCGAAGCGGTGCTCGCCTCCAAGCTGCTCTCCGAGCCCCTGCACGCCTTCGAATCCAATATGCTGGCGGACGGCGGCGCGGCTTTTGTGGTGGTCTCCGCCGAGCGGGCGCGCCGCCTGGTCAGCCGCCCGGTGTATGTGCTGGGCGAAGGCTCGCGCGTCACCCATTTCGCCCTCTCGCAGGAGCCCGATATGGCGCGCTTCGGCTATGCCCAGGCGGCGCAGGAAGCGTACACCATGGCCGGGTTGGGCCCGGCCGATATCGACCTGGCAGAGATATATGATTCTTACCCGGTCTTCCAGCTCATTGCCCTCGAAGAGCTGGGCCTGGCGCCGCGCGGCCAGGCCGGGGCCTTCGTGCACAGCGGGGCTACCTGGCCGGGCGGTAAACTGCCGATGACCACCAACGGCGGGATGCTCTCCCAGGGTCACACCGGCGCCGGCGGGGGCATCGCCATCCTGGTCGAAGCCGCCCGCCAGTTGATGGGCAAGGCCGGCCAGCGGCAGGCGCCCGGCGCCCGCTTTGCCATCGAGACGGCGACCGGCGGCACGTACGTCGATGCGCATGTCACCATCCTGGGGACGGAGATCCCCCAGGCGTGAAGGATGGAGGAAACAAACGATGACCGTCAAACCAACCCCTCCGGTGGATGCCTGGTCGAAGCCGTATTGGACGGCCGCCCAGGAGCACCGGCTGATCCTGCAGTTTTGCCCGGACTGTCAGCACCACGTCTTTTATCCCCGGCTTTACTGCCCGCACTGCGACGGTGAAAGGCTGGCATGGGTAGAGGCCAGCGGGCGCGGTGTGGTGTACACCTTCACTGTGGTGCGCAACAACGCCCCCTCGGCCTTCAGCGCCGACCTGCCCTTTGTGATTGCCGTGGTGCGGCTGGCGGAAGGCGTGCAGATGATGACCAACATCGTCGGCTGTGACCCGGCCGAGGTGTACATGGAGATGCCGGTCGAAGTGGTGTTCGAGAAGCTGAACGAAGCGATCACCCTGCCGAAATTCCGGCCGGTGAATAAAGATTCAAAAGGCTAGCGCCAGGAGGCTGCCGGTATGCCCGAAAAATTTTGGGATGATTTTCAGGTTGGAGACACCTTTCGCAGCATGGCCATCACCATGACCGAAGCCCACCTGGTGGCCTGGGCCGGGCTGACGATGGATTTTTATCCCCTGCACATGGACCAGGAATACGCCGCCCGCTCGCCATTCCAGCGGCGCATCGCCCACGGCCCGCTGACCTTTGCCATGGCGGTGGGGCTGATGGGCATGAACGGCGGGGCCAAAGATTCTGTGATCGCCTGGCTGGGCGTGGACAATATGCGCATCCCGGCGCCGGTATTCATCGGCGATACGATCAAGCTCAAGGCCGAGGTCACCGAGCTGCGGCCGACGAAAAAAGCCGAGCAGGGTTTTTGCAAGATGCGCTACGAGGTGACCAACCAGCAAGAACAGGTCGTGATGGTGTTTGACATGAACTTCCTGATGCACAAACGGGTCGAGGCGCTCGGATGAACCAGGCAGAGATTCGCCAGGCGGCGCGCCAGTTCGCCCAGCAGGAAATTCCCTTCGACCTGGCGCGCCGGGTGGACGAAGAGGATGTTTATCCCGAGGCGCTGGTGCGCAAGTTCGGCCAGACCGGCCTGTGGGGCATCAACATCGCCGAAAAATACGGCGGGATGGGCGGGCGCTCGGTGGACGCCATGCCGGTGTATGAAGAGCTGTCCCGCCGCCTGCCCGTGCTGGCCTGGCTGATCGGCAATATCATGCTCTACGGCAACGATATCATCGGCGCCAACGGCAGTGGAGACCAGAAAAAGCGCTTTTTGCCGGAGCTGGCGGAGGGCAACCTGCGCTTCAGCTTCGCCCTGACCGAGCCGGATGCCGGTTCGGACGCCGCCAACATCAGCACCCGGGCCGTGTTTCAGGACGGCGCGTACACGATCACCGGCAGCAAGATGTTCATCACGGGCGCCGGCGTCAGCGATTACGTCGTCACGCTGACCCGCACGGCGCCGTCGCGCTACCAGGGGATCACGGCGTTTGTCGTCCCGGCGAACAGCCCCGGTTACTCCGCCAGCCCGTTGAAAAAGTTGGGTTACCACGGGTCGAACACCTGCGCCGTGCATTATGAAGCTGTGCGCGTTCTGCCGCAGGACATCCTGGGCGGCGAGCCCGGGCTGAACCGGGGCTGGCAGCACATGACCAGCCTGCTCAACAGCGAGCGCCTGGCGCTCTCGGCCTGCGCCCTGGGCATTGGCCAGGCTTCCCTGGACGAAACGATCGCCTCCTGCAAGGAGCTCTACCGCTTCAGCCACCCGAACGCCCGCTACCAGTCGGTCATGCATGCTATCGCCGAGATGGCGACCGAGTTAGAGGCGGCCCGCCGCCTGGCCTATCACGCCGCCTGGCTGGTGGGGCAGGACGTCGAATGCCTGAAAGAGACATCGATGGCCAAGATGTTCACCACCGAGACCGCCAAGAAAATCGCCCTGCGCGGCATCGAGCTGTTGGGAATCGAAGGTGGACTGCTGGCCTCCAACCTCCAGCGCTACCTGCGCGATGTGCTGGTGCTGACGATCGGGGGCGGCACAAGCCAGATCCAGAAGAATATTATTGCCCGGCAGCTTGGATTGGAGACAAAATAATGCTGGATAAATCACAGTTGCCGGCAGCCGCCGCCGAGGAGAAAGCCGAGCTGGACCAGGCGCGGCGGGAAAAGGTTTTCCTGGCGGCCAAGGAGCTGTTCGGCAGGTACGGCTTTAAGAAGACGACGGCGGATGAGATTGCCGAGCAAGCCGGCATCTCGAAGCGCACCATGTACCAGGTGTTCCGCTGTAAGGAGCAGATTCTGGCCGAGCTGGTGATGTTCGAGGCGCTCACTTTTCGCCATCACTGCACCAAAATGCTCAAAACCATGGACAACCCGCTGGAAAAGCTCGAACTGTTCTGCCGCCTGTCCAGCGATTATTTCGCCGATAATCCCTTCCTCGGCCAGGTGCTGGTGGACGATGCCGGCCTGTTTTCGCCCTTTCTGACCAACGAAATGCAGCTGGTCGAAAGCGGCATCCGCGAGGTGATCGCCCGCCTGCTGGCGGAAGGCATGCAGAAGGGCGTTTTTCGCACGCTGGATATGGACCCGACCGTGGAGTGCATCCTGGTGCTCATGCGCCGCTTTACAATGGATACGAGCCGCCGGCCGGCCGAGGCCGCGGGCTGGATCTCTTTTATTTTGAACGCCGTCAAAGGCGACTACCGCAGGCTGTCTGCGGATTACACCGATTACATCCCTTAGACCTTTCATCAATTGACCTGGAGGCGATATGGACACAACGTATTTATCACTGGCAGGCAAAGTGGCGCTGGTCACCGGCGCCAGCCGCGGGATTGGACGGGCCATTGCCCTGGCCTTTGCCGACGCCGGCGCGGATCTTGCCATCAGCAGCCGCAAACAGCCGGCGCTGGACGAAGTGGCGGCGGAAATCCGGGCGCTGGGTCGGCGGGCGCTGGCTGTCGCCGCCCACAACCGTGAGCCGGACGACCTGCGCATGCTGATGGAGAAAGTGAAGGCAGAATACGGACGCCTGGACATCCTGGTCAACAACGCCGCCACCAACCCGGTCATGGCGCCGCTGGTGGAAACCGATGAGCGGGCTTTCGACACGATCATGAACACCAACCTGAAGGGCTATTTCCTGCTCTCGCAGATGGCGGCGAAGATGATGATCGAGCAGGGCGGCGGGAACATCCTGAACATCTCATCCATCGGCGGTCTCAGCCCCGATAAAGGCCTGGGCGTGTACTGCATCAGCAAGGCGGCGATCAACATGCTGACCCGCGCCATGGCTCTCGAGCTGGGCGATGCCAACATCCGCGTCAATGCCCTGGCGCCCGGTGTGGTGCAGACCCGCTTCAGCCAGGCGCTGTGGGGCAACGAAGCCCTGATGAAGCAGGAGATGGAGCATATGCCGATCAAGCGCATCGCCCAGCCCGAAGAAGTGGCGCAGATGGCGCTGACCCTCGTCTCGGGGGCGGCGGCGTATATCACCGGGCAGGTGATTGTGATGGACGGCGGCGGCTCGCTGTAATTCTGGAAAGGAGATCGAACGATGAGCGCGAAAGAATATGATGTGATCGTCATTGGAGCGGGCGTGGCAGGCATGGCGGCGGCGGCGCTGCTGGCGAAAGATTTCGGCAAGCAAGTGCTGGTGCTGGAGCGGGCGCCGTTTATTGGCGGGCGCACCCTGTCGTTTGTCGGCAAAGGCAATAAAGTCTGGGCTGACGGGTTGGAGATGGGCCCGGAGGAGTTCAAGCGCGCCCTGCCGTTTGCCAGCTGTATGCTGGGCAAATGTACGCCGGATATCGAGACGATTTTCGAGAAAGGACTGCTGGACGGGCGCACCTTTGAAGCAGGCGGGCACGGGCTGTTTTGGGGCAACAAAAGCCGGGTGCACTGCCTGCTGGAGCACCTGGGCGAGTTTGTGCGCCTGCCGTTGAACGAAGGCCTGGGCTTTATCGTCTGGCAGGGCGAGACGGCCGGCGGCAGCGCCCAACCCGGCAAGCCGTACCAGGTGCAGAAGCGCGAGGCGTACCAGTGGATGTCGCCGGAAGGTTTTATGAAGACCATGGAACAGCTCAAGGCGATGGGCACCACGACTTTTGAAGATATGGCCCGCCTGATGAAAACCCCCCTGCAGACCTGGCTGGAAGGGCAGGGACTGCACCCGGAGGCCTACGACTATATCAAGGTGCTGGCGGCTTCGCAGACCGCCCAGGCTGAGCCCGCCATGACCCCCGCCGGCGATTTCCTGGGCTACATGGCGATCGCCCGCCCGATCGGTATGAACCTGATGACCGGCTCGGTGGCGACGGCCGATGAGCCGGGGACGATTGCCATCCCGCAGGCCATGGAACGCGTCCTGCTGGCGCACGGCGGCGAAGTGCGCCGCTCGACGGCAGTCAGATCGGTGATCATCGAAGACGGCGCCGTCAAAGGCGTCGTGGTGAAGTCCGGCGAGCAGAGCGAGACGCTGAAAGCCGGCGCGGTGATCTGCACGATCCCGCCCAAGTATATCTTCAATGTTCTGCCGAAAGAAAGCTTCCCCGCTGACTGGGTGGACCTGCTGGAGAAAAAGTTTTGGGGCGCCGGCCTGCTGACCGGTTGGGTGGGCACCAAACGCCGCCTGTGGCAGGATATCGGCATCGACGACCGCAGTTTTGTGTACATGCCCGGCATGATCCGTGAAGAGGGCTATATCGGGGCGGTGGATATGGTGATGTGCGAGTTCGATTCGTGGGGCAACCGCACGGCCAAGCGCGCCCCCGAGGGTAAGCATGAATTCCTGTTTTCGACCGCCCTGACCGACAAAGAGATGCGCAACAAAGACAAAGTCAACCGCATCGTCGACCTGTGCGAAAAGTGGGCGCGGGCGATGTTCCCCACCTGGGACGAGGATGTCGAGTTCATCCTGTGGTCGCCCGCTCCCGACGCCTACGGGCTGTGGCGCCCGGTTGGCGAAGACCGCCCGGATGTCCAGTCGCCCTGGGTGCAGGGCCTGTACTTCGCCGGCGACCAGTACGGGCGCCGGCTGTGGGGCGGCGGCGTGGATGGAGCTTCCCTGTCGGCGGTCTTGTGCGTGGACAAAATGATGGGCGCCAGCCAGGAAGAGACCATTTTCCCCTGGTATCACCGGGGCATTCCGGAAATCGAGCAGCCATAGCAGAGCCCGCTGGCTGACCTGCGACAAAGAAAGGTGCTGATATGGGATTGAAGACGGTGCAGGAATACAAAGAAAGCCTGAAAGACGGGCGCCGGGTGTTCTACAAGGGCGAGCGGGTGGCGGATGTGACCACCCATCCCGAGCTGTCGGTGGCGGTGGAGACGATGGCGCTGGATTACCACCTGGCGGAACTGCCCGAATACCATGACCTGGCGACGGTGTACGATGAGGCGCTGGGCGAGCGCATCAACCGCTATTACTACCTGCCCAGGAACGGGGACGACCTCTTGAAGCAGTTCGATTTGATCGTCGCCTCCACCCGCATGGGCGACGGTTTCATCCCGCTGGCGCACGACATCGGTTCGGATGCCCTGAATGCCATCAGCATCACCGCCAACATGATGGGCAGCCAGGAGTACATCCAGCGCATCGAGCAGTACCGCACCTACCTCAAGCAGACCGATCTGGCGGTGGTGACGGCGATGACCGATGTCAAAGGCGACCGCCTGCTACGGCCCTCGGACGCCCAGCAGAACCACCCCGACTACTATGTGCACGTCACCCAGCGCCGGCCGGACGGCATCATCGTGCGCGGCGCCAAGGTGCACATCACCGGCGCGCCTTACAGCAACGAAATTTTTGTCATCCCCAGCCGGGCGATGGCGGAACAGGACGCCGATTATGCCGTGGCCTTCGCCATCCCGGTCAACGCCCCCGGCCTCAAGATGGTCGGGCGGCCCTTTCACGCCCACATCACGCCGCTGGAATTCCCGAACAACCGCCCGGTGCGCGTCCACACCGACGCGCTGATCATCTTCGACGATGTCTTTGTGCCGTGGGAGCGCGTGTTCCTGTGCGGTGAGTGGAAGCACTCGGCCACCCTGGTGTACAACTTTGCCCTGATGCACCGGCGCACCGGCTGCGCTTACCGCATCCCCATGTCGGAGCAGTTCCTGGGCGTGGCGCGCGCCATCGCCGAGTACAACGGCATCGCCAGCGCGCCGCATGTGCGTGAGAAGCTGACCGACCTGGTGATTTACCTGGAGACCCTGCGCTCGATGGCGCGCGCCGCCTGCCTGGATTTCGTCACCTACGGCGGGATCGCCGTGCCGAACCCGATCAGCACCAACATCGCCAAGTATTATTTCGCCAATGAGTACCACAACGTGGTCAAGATCATCCAGGACCTGGCTGGCGGCCTGCTGGTGACGGCACCCACCTACAAAGATTACGCCCTGCCCGAATTGCAGGCCGACCTGGAGCGTTATTTGAGCGCCAAAGCCGGCTACCCGGCTGAACAGCGCCTGCGCATGCTCGACCTGATTCGCCGCATCACTGGCGCCGACCGCGAGACCATCGCCCTGCACGGCGAAGGCTCGCTGCAGGCGCAGCGCATGACCATCCTGGCCGAAGCCCGGCAGGTGATCGGCGAGTGCGTGAAGATGGTCGAAGCGCAGGCCGAGATCAAAAAGGCGTGAAGATCCGCACCGCTTTCACCGAGACCCTGGGCATCGACCTGCCGATCATCGGCGCGCCGATGTTCCTGGTCAGCTACGAGCCGTATGTCATCGCGCTGGCCGAGGCCGGCGCCCTGGGCGCCTTTCCCCTGCCCAATTACCGCACGACCGACGAATTGAAACAGGCGCTGGCCGCCATTCGCCGGGCCACCAGCCGGCCGATCGGGGTGAACATTCACCTGCACGGGCGCTTCCCCTGGAAAGAACAGCTGGCGCTGTGCCTGGAGGCCGGCGTCTCCTTCTTCATCTCCTCGCTGGGCAACCCGGCCCTCATCCTGGACGATGTGCATGCCAACGGCGGCCGGGTGTACGCCGATGTGATCACCCTCCAGCAGGGCCTGAAGGCCCGCGATCGCGGCGTGGACGGCTTGATCGCCGTCGGGTCGGGCGCTGGTGGGCACTGCGGCGCCATCTCGACGCTGGTGTTCACGCCTTACCTGGCGCAGAAGACCGGCCTGCCGGTGGTGGCGGCGGGCGGCATCAGCACCGGCGCGCAGATGGCGGCCGCGCTGGCGGTCGGCGCCTGCGCTGTGATCACCGGCACGCGCCTGATCGCCACGCAGGAGTCTGGGGCTGCGCCGGCGTACAAGCAGGCGGTGATCGACGCCGGCCCGGAGGAGATCGTCACTACGGCGGAAATCACGGGCAACCCGGCCACCTGGCTGGCAAAAAGCATCGCCGATTTCAAAGAACGGCCCGCGCTGGAATCGAAGCGCTGGCGCGACCTGTGGAGCGCCGGGCAGAGCGTGGCCCAGGCCGAGACGATTGCGCCGATCGGCGAGGTGATCCGCGCCATGGTCGATGATTACCGCCTGGCTGTCCAACGGCTGGATCAAACGCTCACCGAACCTGTGTGAGGAGGACAAGAACGCATGGCTGAAACCCGCGCCCGCTTTACCTACCCCCTCAAAGTGCGCTACGCCGATACGGATGCGCAGGGGCATGTCTTTTTTGGCAACTACTTCACTTTCATGGATGAAGCCTGCGGCGGCTACCTGGCGGCGCTCGGCTTCCCCTGGAAGCGCCTGGCCGAGCTGGGGCTGGACATTTTCTATGTCGACGCGCGCTGCAGTTACACCGGCTCGGCCACTTTTGACGACTGGTTGGAGATCGACACGCGCCTGGGGCGCATGGGCAACACCAGCTTCACCCTCGAGTGCGCCATTTATCGCAAAGGCGAAGACCAGCCGCTCGCCAGCGGGCAGATCACTTCGGTGGTCGTCAACCCGCGCACGCGCCAGCCTCAGCGCGTGCCGGATGAAATCCGCCAGGCGGTGGAGAATTTCGAACGCTGAGGTGCATGAAAAATGCAGAGGAAGGCGATATGACAGAAGAAGCATACATTTTTGACGCCGTGCGCACGCCGCGCGGCCGGGGCAAAGCCAGCGGTGCGCTGTACGAAGTCAAACCGGTGAATTTGCTGGCGACCCTGATGCACGCCCTGCAGGTGCGCAGCCACTTGGATACGGCGCAGGTGGACGATGTCGTGCTGGGCTGTGTAACCCCGGTGGCCGACCAGGGCGGCAACATTGCCCGCACGGCGGTGCTGCACGCCGGTTGGGATGTGGATGTGACCGGCATGCAGTTGAACCGCTTCTGCTCCTCGGGCCTCGAAGCGGTCAACCTGGCGGCGATGAAGGTGCGCTCGGGCTGGGAGAGCCTGGTGGTGGCCGGCGGCGTCGAGTCGATGAGCCGCGTGCCGATGGGCCTGGACGGCGGCGCGCTGGCCTACGATCCCAGCGTCAGCGGCCGGGTGAAGTTCGTGCCGCAGGGCATCGGCGCCGACCTGATCGCCACCCTGGAGGGCTTCACCCGCCAGGATGTCGATGAGCTGGCGCTGGCTTCCCAACAGAAAGCGGCGGCGGCGCGCGCCGGCGGGCATTTTGCCCGCAGTCTCATCCCGGTGCGCGACGAGAACGGCCTGCTGATCCTCGACCAGGATGAATATATCCGCCCCGATACCACCCTGGAAGGCCTGGCGGCTTTGAAGCCGGCCTTTGCCCAGGTGGGCGCCATGGGCTTTGACAGCCTGGCCCTGCAAAAGTACATCGAAGTGGAAAGCATCAACCATGTGCACACGGCCGGCAATTCCTCCGGCATCGTGGATGGGGCGGCGCTGGTGCTGGTCGGCTCGCGGGAAAAAGGCGCCGCGCTGGGCTTGAAGCCGCGGGCGCGCCTGCTGGCCGCCGCCCTGGTCGGCACCGAACCGACCATCATGCTGGTCGGGCCTGGGCCGGCCTCCCGCAAGGCCCTGGCGATGGCCGGGATGAACATTGCCGATATCGACCTGTTTGAAGTCAACGAAGCGTTCGCCGCCGTGGTGCTGCGCTTCATGCGCGATGTGGGGCTGGACAGCCCGGAGAAGATCAACGTCAACGGCGGGGCGATCGCCCTGGGGCACCCGCTGGGCGCCACAGGCGCCATCCTGCTGGGCACGGCGCTGGATGAATTGGAGCGCCGCGACCTGCAAACTGCCCTGATCACGCTGTGCATCGGCGGGGGCATGGGCATCGCCACCATTATCGAGCGCTGTTGAACGGCAGACAGGGAGGCACATATGACTATCCATTATGAAAAAGATGACCAGAATATCGTCACGCTGACCATCGACCAGCCTGGAAAGCCGGTCAACGTGCTCAACGAAGCTTTCTTTGCCGAGCTGCAGCCCGCGCTGGAGCGCTTCGCCGCCGACCCGTCCGCCGCGGGGCTCATCCTGGCGTCTGCCAAGCACACCTTCGTGGCCGGCGGTGACCTCGACGCCATTTTCCAGATGAGCGACCCCCAGGCGACCTTTGCGCTCGTCGAAGGCTTCAAGGCGCTGATCCGGCGCATGGAAACGCTGGGCCGCCCGGCCGCCGCCGCGCTGAACGGCACCGCCCTGGGCGGGGGATTCGAGCTGGCCCTGGCCTGCCACTACCGCGTGGCGCTGGACGACCCGCGCATCAAATTCGGCCTGCCCGAAGTGAACCTCGGCCTGCTGCCGGGTGGCGGCGGGCTGACCCGCCTGGTGCGCCTGCTCGGCCTGCAGGCGGCTTTTCCCTACCTGACGGAAGGCACCCAGGTCAGCCCGCAGGAGGCGCTCAAGGCTGGCCTCATCCATGACCTGGCGGCCAGCCGGGCGGAGTTGATGGAGAAAGCCCGCGCCTGGATCCTGGCCAATCCGCAGGCCGCCCAGCCCTGGGACCAGAAAGGCTACAAAATCCCCGGTGGAGACCCGACCCGGCCGGCGGTGGCGCAGGTGATCTCGGTGGCGCCGGCGATGATGCTGGAAAAGACCAGCGGCAACTACCCGGCGCCGGAAGCCATCCTGGCGGCCATGGTGGATGGCGCGCTGGTCGATTTTGAGACGGCCTGCCGCATCGAATCACGCGCTTTTGCCAGGCTGGCCACCGGCCAGGTGGCGAAAAACATCATCCAGTCCACCTGGTACCAGCTCAACGCCATCAACGACGGAAACAGCCGGCCCAGGGGCATCGAGCCGCAGGAAACGCGCAAAGTCGGCATCCTGGGCGCCGGGCTGATGGGTCACGGCATCGCCTACGTCAGCGCCCTGGCGGGCATCGCGGTGGTGCTGAAAGATGTCAGCCAGGAAAAGGCTGACGCCGGCAAGGCGCTGGTGGAAAAAATCCTGGACGGCCGGCTGAAGCAGGGCAAGCTCAGCGAAGCCGAGAAGCAGGCCGTGCTCGAGCGCATCCAGCCAACGGCCGCCGCCGCAGACCTGCAGGGCTGTGACCTGATCATCGAAGCCGTGTTCGAGAACCGGGAATTGAAGGCGCGCGTGACGCGCGAGGCTGAAGCGCAGATCGGGGAGCAGGCCGTTTTTGGCTCCAACACCTCCACCCTGCCCATCACCGGCCTGGCGGCGCAGTCGGCGCGCCCGCAGAATTTCATCGGCATCCATTTCTTCTCGCCGGTGCATAAGATGCGCCTGGTGGAGATCATCAAGGGACAGCAGACCTCGCCGCGCACGCTGGCCAAGGCGTTTGATTTTGTGATGAAGATCAAAAAGACGCCCATCGTGGTCAACGACAGCCGCGGTTTTTACACCTCGCGTGTCTTTACCACCTATGTAAATGAAGGCCTGGCGCTGCTGACCGAAGGCCAGCCGGCGCGGGCCATCGAATCGGCGGCGGTGCTGGCCGGCATGCCCGTTGGCCCGCTGGCGGTGGCCGACGAAGTCAACCTGGGCCTGGCCCTGCACATCCGCCAGCAGACCTTCCAGGACCTGGCGGCCGAAGGGAAGAGCCTGCCGCGCATCCCGGCGGACGACGTGCTGGAACGCATGGTGACCCTGGAACAGCGGCCGGGAAAAGCCCAGGGCGCCGGCTTCTACGAATACCCCGCCGGCGGCAAAAAGTTCCTGTGGCCCAGGCTGGCCGAGCTGTTCCCCCCGGCAAAAGCGAAACTGCCGCTCAGAGAATTGACCGACCGCCTGATGTTCCTGCAGGCGTTGGAGACGGTGCGCTGTTACAGCGAAGGGGTCATCGAGTCGGTCGGGGATGCCAACATCGGCAGCATCTTCGGTTGGGGCTTCGCGCCGTTCCAGGGCGGCACCCTGCAGTTCATCAACGCCTACGGCCTGCCGGCCTTCATCGCCCGCAGCCATGAGCTGGCAGCCGCCTACGGCGAGCGCTTTGCCCCGCCCGAACTGCTGGCGCGCATGGCCGCAGAAAACAAGCAGTTTGCCTGAGCCTGCGCTAGCCTAAGACCGCCTTGGCGCGCGCAAAGCCCGCCTGGATGGAGCGCTGGATGGACGGCTGGCTGAAGTCCAGCGTGTCGCCCAGCGCCTGCTGGGGCTCGATCACCTTGCACTCGAAATACTTCAGCGGTTTGCCGCTGGAGGGGCTGTGCAGGGTCACGCCGAACAGGGCGGCTTCTTTGACCAGCGTGTTGACGCGCCGGAACTCGTCCATGTCGCTGCGGAAGAGCTCGTTGAGCAGGGTGTCCAGCGTGCGCAGGCCGATCTGCACCACGTCGCCGGGCGGTTGGGGCAGGGCGCTTTCCGTCTCCGGGCCGCAGTTGATGATCACCACCTCGTCCGGCTCAGCGTCGAGCACATCCCCGATCGGCGTGATGTTGCGCACCCCGCCGTCCACCATACTGCGGTACTGCGGCGAGACATCCACCGGCGTCCAGATCACCGGCATCACCGTGGAAGCCAGCACGGCGTTGGCCAGGTCGGGGCCGGGCTTGCCGAACTGCACGTACTCGCTGGAGAGCAGGGAGACCGCCCCGATGCGCAGGTCGGCCTGGATGAGGCTGGGGTCCAGCTCGGCCTGCAGCAGTTTGCGCAGGGGCTCGTTGCCGTAGAAAGACTTGGCGCCAAAAGCAATTTTAATCAGCGACCACAGGTTGAAGCCGCCGGTGTACACCTGGTCGTTGGAGATCGTGTTCCAGATCTCCCACAGGCGCTGGTATTTGCGCATCGCCAGCATCGTGCCGTTCAGCGCGCCGACCGAGACGCCGGCGATGACATCCCAGGTGTAGCCTTTCTGCTCGCGGGCGTATTTTTCGGCCGCCGCCTGGAAGGCGCCCTTGGCGCCGCCGCCGGACAGGATGAGTGCAGTTTTCTTAGCCATGTTCCGCTCCTTTCGTGGATGTATCTAAAATTATCACAAAAGTAGTCGGAATTCAAGGAGGAAGAGCGATTCTCATTCGACCTTCAATTTTCCTGGAAAAGCAGTCGTGATTATTGCCGCAAAAGAGCCCCACCACTCGTTTTGCATGTTTGCCAGCAGGCAGGTGTTGATCCGGTTTTCAGCAGCTTTGCGCTCCCCTCTGGTAAAGATCAGTTTCAATAAACCGCTGCAGAGCAGGAGACCAAGCAGCGAAACATCTACCGCGTCGGGCTGGCCTCCTGCCAGGCAAATTTCACGCAAATGTCGCCTGGTTTCAAAACTGGGCGATGGTACGCTCTCCCTACCAACCGGAACCAGGTGATTTTTCTTGCGGTTGAACAAGCCGCGGCTGACAAGAGCATGGCCGATCTCATCTTTCAGTTTCTTGTACTGCAAGGTATTTAACCAGTAGCGCAGTTTTCGCGGCCGAGCTGATTCGAGAATTAATGTAATGGCGTTGTCCAGAACGAAGTCATCCAGGAATGTTTGATCCACCAGGTTGACCCGTTCATCTTCAATAGCGATTTTCTTTTCAAGCGTCAGGTCGGCAAGCACTGCGGCGCTTAAGGCAGTCTCCAAATCTTCTTGAGCGGAGTCGACGATCTTGCCTTCTACTTCATCCAAGGAAAGGATGAAAAGGCTCTCATATATTTTAGCCATAAATTTTTCTCCTCGCTGCCAGGCCGCTAACCGATAACAGCGGGCTGGTTAAATTTTGGCGTTCGCTGCTTCTTTTTCAAAACCAGCCAGTTGATCGTTCTGGGTTTGAATGGCGGTCAGCAGACCGGGCAGCTCATTTTTGATTTCGTTTTCGCCAACTGCTTGCAAGCGGATCATGTTGGCATAAATGTTATCGAGCGTGTTCTGAATGCTGGTCAATTGGGCTTCGACTCGGTCCAAAAGGGCGGAGACAGAGCGGTAATTATTCAATCTGTCCTGCAAGGCTTTTTGCGATTCCTCGTAGTCCCGCCGGGCGATCGGGTCGGATGTGCCATCCAATTTCGTTTTTAAGACAAACAACTCGCCTTCTAAATCTCGGTTGGCTTTGGTTACAAGACGTAAATTCTCGAGGGCTGACATGCGTTGGCACAGGTTATAAGCCTGGTTGGTGAGCTTATTTACAGCATCTTGTAAAGGTTGGAAGGTGCTGCGTGTGCTGGTCTTGGCAGAGTTCAAATTATTGAAAATTGCTACCTGGCTGCGTTCTATTTGATCGAAAGGTTTCTGGAAGCGCTGCGCCAGAGCAGAGCGCGATTCCAGCACCATGTTCAACTGGAGAGCCGGGTCGCGGGAGACCTTCACCACCATCACACCCCATACGACCAGCCCAAGCGGAAAGAGCCACCAGGCTGAGCACAGGCCAGCCGCGGCTGCCAGGGCCAGCATTGCCAGGTTTAGAGGGTTGAAAAAAGCCAATAGGATGGGCGATGAAGTTTTTTTCATGCCATTTCCTGGTTAGAAGAAAGTGGCGATATCTGCATATACCTGATTGATCGTTTTGGGATCGCTGTTGTACTCTTTGCCGCCGGTAGACTCGGCAATTCTCTTGAGTACATCCTTATCTGCGTCCGAGCCGAAAGCGATCGTAAACAGCTTGATCGAACGCCCCGATTCCTCCCCAGATGCGCCAATCTGGTTGATCAAATCATTCAGATTCGTTGTCGATTCAGTGTCCTGACCGTCAGTCAGCACCACAACAGCGCGAATATGACCAGGATCGCCGTTCTTCTCTACATACTGATAGGCTTCCAGGGTAGTGTCATACAGGCGAGTGCCGCCGCCCTCAATGATGCCTGAAACGCGGGTCAGGAGTTTTTGCCGTTTGGATGCTACATTCGACAGCTCTGAGATCATAGTGGATTGTGTATTGAATGTAATTACCGACAAATTATCGCGGTCGTCCAATAAATTGATGAACTGCATCAAGCTGCTGCGGGCCGCCGCAATTTTATCGCCTCCCATGCTGCCCGAAGTGTCCATCACCACCACCAGGTCAACGGGTTTTTTCACCTGTCGCCAGGCGGCTTGCACCGCGCTGATCACTTCCGCGCTAGGAATCTCGAGCACGGTTTTGGGCTGGCTTGTATCTACACCGTGCTGGGAATCGAGCGGCGCCGCCAAGGGAATGGCGGGGTCTGACGGACGAAAGCCCAGGCTGATGGCGTTCAACTGTTGTGGCTTATCCAGCAGGAAGCCCTGGAAAGCCTGGGCGGCTTCCTTCTGCTGGGCTGTCACCCACGGCGCATTCAGCACGACATACGGGTGATTGGCCCAGAAGGTGCCTTCAGTGGGGTAAATGGCAACAACGGGAAGCTGGCTGCTGGCGCCGGAAAGGCGCTTTGTCTCCTGGGCGACGATCAAGTTTTCGTACATCACCGCCGCGCTGAGGTAAGAAGGCCCATATGTGAACATGCGGTCTGCAAAGAAGCCCGTGCTGGTACCGTAATGGATCACTGAGCTCTCGACAGCGGTCATAAATTTCTGAACAGTCGGCTGGTTGAGGTCATTCAAGGTCAGGCCGCGTTGTTTGTTGGCGCCGGCATAGGCTTCGGCAATGATGGACACCAGGCCGCTGTTGCTGAAACCTGGGTGGGTGTGACCGAATTTAAACGAGCCCCATTCCGGGTAGCCGTAAGTTTTCCAGCCATCCTGTGAGGTAGCCAGGGAGGCTATATCTGCCCAACTGAGTTGTTTATCCGGCCATCCCAAAGCCTGCGCCATGGGCTGCCACATAGCCACCACCACCGGGCTGAGCACCAGATCCTTCGGAGTGCCGGTTACCAGGTCATCGGAATGGTTCTTTCGCCACTCGGCGTTGGCCACAGGGATATAAATTGAGGAGGCAGGACTCCAAACGGTAGGTTTGAGGGAACCGTCAATAATGCCATTGATCGCTTCGATCGAACCAATCGCCGTGCCGGTAATGACAATCGTGGTGCCGTCTGATGTCTTGTGGTTTGCATCATTGAACTGCTTGATCAACGGCGCCAGCCATTCTTGTTTCTCGGAGCCGTACACAATCCCGACTGTCACCTGTTTGCCAATCAGCGCTGGTAAGCCGCCGCCCTGGCAGGCAGAGAGCAGTACAGACAATAAAGTCAATACAGATATAATAGGAAAACTTCCTTTTTTCATTCAATCGCTCCTCAGCGCTGGGCTATCGTTTAATACTGCGTGACCAGAATTCCTGCAAAGTGTTTAAGACACTGCCCTCAGGCAGTGCCACTGTCGGAAGGCCAGATAGGTCACTTGTCAGGCCGTTTTGTTTAAACTGGACAAAGGGGCTGCCCGGCTGGTCAAGGGGCACCGATGGATCTACCGGGCGGAAGCCGTATTTCATCAGGGCATTTTCCTGTACTGGTTTGGAAACTAAATAATCGACAAAAGCCTGTGATGCTGATGTTTTTTCAGGCGTTACCCAATCGGCACGCAGGATGCAAAAAGGATGATCGCTCAGAACCGTCGCGGGCGGATAATAAATATGAAGTTCGCCGTAGCGGCCGACAGCATTGGAAGCCTGTTCAATGGCGGTGGCTTCGTAAACGCTGACCATGTCGTACATGGATGGGCCATAGGAGACCATTTTTTGCATTAATGGGCCAGTGCTTACATCAAACTGCGAGATCGAATTTTCCATCTCCAGAAACCATTTTTGATAATCCGCGTTCGCCAGAATATCATTGGAAGTCAGCCCATTGGTTTTACCAAAGAAATTGTAAGTCATCAGTAAAATGGTCATGAAGCCGCTGTTCGACTTGAGAGGGTCAGTATGACCGAACTTGATGTAACCCCATTCTGAATGGGCGTACTCTGCCCAGCCTTGCGGGTTGACCAATGCATCGTGCAGCTTGATCCACATTTGGCTGTTCGGGTTATCTCCCCACAGCGCATCAGCGCGCTCCTTCCAGGCAACCAACACCAGGGGCGTGGAAACCACCGAGCGGCAGGTGGTTTTATCGGCCATGTTGACAATTGGGGATCCGAATTTAGCTGCAGACTGGTCTTCTAGAATAGAAATCTGGAGCATGCTGGCCGGGCTGATGATGTCTGGTTTGCGTGTGCCGTCTAAGACCGCCAGGTAAATCTCGCGCGAACCCATCGACTCCAGCTTCACCTGGATAGGATGGTTATTCGCCATGACATTGGCGGCCTCGAAATTTTGAACTGCTTCTTTCAGCCAGGCGTCTTTTTCGGTAGAGTACAGCACTGAGATGATAATCGGTTCAGGTTTTGGCAGCATTGCTGGCAGAACCGAATCGATCAACCAGTCGCGCAAGGGAGCCGCCGCCAGCGGGCGGTTGGAACGCAGGGATGGCAGGGCAAGTGCGCCTACCAGCACCGCCAGCGAGAGCACGGCGTACAAGAAAAAGAAAAGCCTATTCGCACGTGGGGTAGGCGTCATAATGTGTCCACCGAATGCCTCATTGAGGTTTCACAGATAGAAAACTCCGCCTTTTCATGAAAAAATGATTATATGACCTGCAAACGATAGCGCAACACCGCAACAATAATTATTAATAATATGTTAACGTAAGGATTAAATATTGACAGCAAAACCCTGTGCAGAGGGGTTCAAATGATAAACCCGTAAATCTACCAATGAGTGCAATTTATTGTCATATTTCTGCCAACCCGCTTGTGCTCTTTGCGCTTCCAGCTCGCCTTTGTAGCGCTGGATATTCGGCTGGGCCAGGCGCAGGGCGCGCCTCGAAAGGGCATCCGCTTCACGATTATTTTTCCTGGGTGTCCACAGCCAGCGCACCTGGTCGAATTTGTGCGCGATCCCGCTGGCGCGTTGATAAAAAGGTAGAATTTGACTGGAACTAACTTTGCTCTGCCCGTTCATTTGGTCAATCACGAAACGGGCATCGCCCCGTATTTCGACCACATCCGCAGACTTGCAAAGGTCCAGCAAAGCATCAAGGCCTTCGATCAGGGCTAAATATTCGGCAATCCCAGAGGTGGCTTTATTGTGGTGGGCAAACAGGCCGTACCCGCGGGCGATGATCACCCCATCTTGATAAATAACCCAGCCAAAACCAACAAATCCTTCGCCTGTTGCTCCATTTGCCGATTTGTGGATAGGACGGAAGAGACCATCGAAGTACAGGATAAACATAAATTGCTCCTGAATTAAAAAGGGGCTGGCGTCGGAGGAAACGACGCCAGCCAGGGGAAAGGAGGAGAAGTGTTCTGCGTTTGTCCAAGAGAAGATCGTATTGACCCAGCGTTCGATATATTCTCATCTATGTTGAATAATACCGGAAATTTGTTAAGAACTGGAAAACGATATGTTAATGTTTTGTCAATGTTAAATGATTCAGGTATAACAGGAATTGGTTCTGATTACAATTCGATTGTGAAGGGTTTTGATGTTCTATGTTGACATTGGCGGAATCCATTTTTCTGCTTTGCATAAATGATGAGAAAGGCAGCATCCAGC
Source organism: Chloroflexota bacterium (assembly GCA_029782365.1). Classification (GTDB taxonomy): domain Bacteria; phylum Chloroflexota; class Anaerolineae; order Anaerolineales; family UBA4823; genus CAWBUW01. The sequence goes on along the minus strand of JAKOUW010000143.1, from coordinate 235,187 downwards.
CGTCTGTCTCGACTCGCCTGGGTTATTCCCTGGCGAGCGCCCTGGTATTCGAGCTGTTCCTGGCCGGATCGCTGGAAATGGAGGCGAAAGGCCGGTTGGTGTTAAAATCTCAGCTACTTAAGGGAGACAGCCTGCTGGACGAGACACTCCGTAGGATCCAGCGTGATGGTAAAACTCATAAGCCGTATTACTGGATCAGCGGGTTGGGCCTGCACGCCAAGCAGCTCCGCCGGCTGGCGGCGCACCAACTTGAATCCAAAGGATATATTACATTCACCGAGAAACGTTTCGCCTGGGCTATTCCCTGTCCTGATCATCCTGGCCAGCCCGGTTCGATCAAATACTGGCTTAAGCAGGATCTGCGGGCAGCAGTCTACGGGCTTCACGAACCCGCATTCCACCAGGCAGCTCTTTTGGCCATGGTGAGCGCCTGCCAGCTTCTTGACCTTGTGTTTACCAAAGATGAGCGCAAAGCGGTTGGACTGCCGATCAATAACCTGCTGGAAAGTAAATTGCCCACCTCAGCCATCCATTTGATGTCACTCATCCAGGCGGATTTGGCTGAACTGTTTGCCAAATGAGGGATGGGTTACATCAACCAGCAAGCCTCAGCGGGAAAATTGACTTCGAAGGTTTCGTTCACAACCGGAATGGTCAATTTATGCTCATTGAACATATCTATGGTGAAATAATTCGTATTGATATTCAATCGTATGCGGACGATTGGACCCATGTAATTGATGCTTTCTACCACGCCTTTCAGGGTGTTATGGCCTTCACGATAACCAGGGTTGATCTCTTCAGGCCGCACCGCCAGACGCGCCCGATTGGATTCGAAATTATCAACCCTACGGCTGGCGCGCAGTACCTGTCCATTTAATAAAACTTCGTTTTTGTTGATATCTTTTACCTGGACAGGGACGATGTTCAATTGGCCTACGAAAGAGGCAACAAATTCGTTTGCAGGGCAGTTGTAAATTGTCATCGGTGTACCGATTTGTTCGATGCGCCCGCGACTCATGACAACCACACGATCAGATAGAGAAAGAGCTTCTTCCTGGTCGTGGGTGACGTATATGGTCGTAATGCCAAGCTGTCGTTGAATACGGCGGATTTCCTGACGCAGCTCAACCCGAATCTTGGCATCCAGCGCCGAAAGAGGTTCGTCGAGCAGTAAAACCTGCGGGTTGAACGCCAAGGCGCGCGCCAGCGCCACGCGCTGCTGTTGGCCTCCGGATAGCCGGTTAGGGTAGCGTTGGTCAAAACCTTCAAGCTGGATCAGCTTGAGCATTTCATCAACACGCCGGGCAATCTCCTGGCGGTTTTTACCGGCAATCTTCAAGCCGTAGCCAATATTTTCATGCACGGTCATGTTAGGGAACAGCGCATACGATTGGAACACCATACCTACTTTACGCTTGTTGGCAGCAGTAAAGGTTATGTCTTGTCCGTTGACGAATATTTTTCCAGTGGTGGGTTGTTCGAACCCGGCGATCATGCGCAGGGTGGTTGTCTTGCCACAGCCGCTGGGGCCGAGAAACGAGACGAACTCACCCTGCACAGCGCTCAAATTAAAGTCTTCCACCGCGAAGGTGCCGGAAAACTCTTTGTTTATATGAGAAAGCTCCAGATAACTCATCCTAAAAACTCCTTGTGCTAACGCCCGGTAAGCTGCTGCTGGCTGGTATCACCACGACTAAAGAATTGGATCAGGCCGAGACACACCCAAGTCAGCGCAAAGCTGAGAATGCCCAGCGCGGCCGGCTCATATGCGCGGTCTCGGCCGACCTGCACCATGTAAGGTCCCAGGGCCGGGCGCACCAAAAAATCTCCGAGGATTAGCTCACCAATTACGGTGGCGAAGCTGATCAAGGCGCCGCTCAAGATGGCAATGCGTAGATTCGGGAAGATGACGTTAAAGAGGATCTGCAGCCAATTTGCCCCCAGGCTTTGGCCGGCTTCCGTCAGGGTGCGCACATCGATCGAACGCATGCCCACGTCAATTGCCCGGTACATATACGGCATGGAAAGAACCACGTACCCGGCAGTGATCAGGATATCGGTTTTGAAAGGCGTCAGCGTGAGCTGGAGAGGGGGCTTGCTGAAGGTGCGGATCAGGCCAAAAACATACACAATCACCGGGATGATGAAGGGCAAAATGGTGATGATCTCCACAATCGGGCGCGCCTTGGGCACTTTTAAGTACATCCAATACACAGTAGGCAAAAAAATCATTACGCTGACCACCACGGTGATCACACCCATGATGGCTGAATATCGAAAACTTTCCAGGAATTTTGGATCCGACAGGACAATCTGGTATGCCTGCAGGCTGATCACGCCCCGCTTCATGCGCAGTGAAAAATCAAGGGTGCCGTACATAGGCACGAAGAAATACAACATGCCAACCACGGCCCATAAAACTCCCCAAAAGTAAAATCTTTTTGTTTTCATTATTTTAACCATTTTGCTGTCCGGCGCTGTAAATAAGAATAACCAATGATGCACAGCGCCATGATAATCACCATTCCAAAAGCTAGGGCGTAGCCTTCATTGGGATTGTTGAGCACATCCCCGCGAATTTGTTGGCCAATTAATATCGTCACCAGCGCGATACTGCCACCGGTCAGCGCTTGCGCAGTGGCAAATGCGCCAAAAGCGCTGGCAAACAATAGGATCATCGAGCCTAAGATTGAAGGCCACAGCACCGGCAGGCCGATGTTAAACCAATACTGAAAGGTGTTCGCTCCCAGGTTATCTGAGGCTTCGCGCCATTCACGCCGCAGGCCGTCCAGGGCTGGCGTAATCGTCAGCACCATCAAAGGAAATTCAAAGTACAGATAAGCCAGGGTTAGCCCGGTGATACTGTATAAATTGAAACCATGTTCGTAGATGTCAAACAGGCAGGCCTGGGTCCCCTGGGTGCTTGGATCGCATAGTTGTTTGAGGAAAGCAGTGATGAAACCTGTATGGCCAAGGGTTGCAATAAAGGCAAACGCCAGGGGCACCCCACCAAAATTAGCCGCCAGCCCAGAGTAGGTCATCAGAATGTTGCGCATCCAACGGGGAGCATGCCCAATGGTAATAGCGTACGCCACAAAAAATCCGAAAATACCGCCCAAAACTGAGGAGATGATGCCAACTTGCAGGCTGGTGATGTAGGATTTGACGACATACTGATCCTGCAGAACGTTGATATTCGCCAGAGTGAAATTCCCTTTTGTATCCTGGAAAGCGCCGGCAAACAGGTTGACTGAAGGGATGATCACAAACACCAAAATAAACAAGAAGAAAGGGATCATCCCGATCCAATTGCTGAGTTCGCCCTGGCGCAGGCGAGACAAGAGGCTGGGGTTGGAAGGAAGCGAGGTGTTGTCCATAGGATTGTGAAGGCGTGGCCAGGAGATGAAAACTCGGCCACGCCTGAATCACGCTTGAAAATTATGTTACTTGCTGGGCTTGATGTCGAGGCCGACAACCTTATCCCATTGGTCCTTAACGGTTGCCCGGGCAGCGGTTAGCTGATCGCCTTTGGGGACGATTGCGCTGGCGAGCAAGGTGGGATCGGGCAGCTTGGCTTTTAACTCGTCTGAAATGACTTTGCGGGCATTCAAGTCTGCCAGACGGGCTGGGGCGCAGTAGCCCTTTACCCAACCCAATTGGCCTTCGTCCGAGTACAGGTATTCTTCCCACAAGCGGGCAGCAGCAGGGTGAGGCGCATAAGCGGAGATGGCCTGGTAGTAATAGCCGCCCCAATTGACATCCTTCGGGTAAACGACCTCGATATTTGGGTTGCCCTTGAAGTTGTCTTTGTTGGCGTAGGCGTTCCAGCTCCATTGGAAGGTAATGGGGGTCTCGCCCTTGGCGATCGGGCCAGAATCGGCAATCAGGGGCAGCAGGTTGCCGTTCACGTTGAGTTGTTTGAAGAAATCGAGACCGGGCTGGATATTGTCGAGCGTACCGCCGTTGGCGATGGCGGCCGCGTACACCGTTTGAGCGGCCTGATTTGAGGCGCGTGGATCGCCGGCCAGGGCAACTTTTCCCTTGTACTTGGCATCCAGAAGATCTTTGAATGTGTTGGGCAGATCTTTGACAACATCCGTGTTGATTTCAAAAACCATGACGCCGCTGTAATCCACGAAATAATAACCGTCGGGATCGTTAGTGCCTTGGATGGTGTCCCAGGTGGCGACTTTGTATGGGGCGAGCAGGTTATCGCCTTTGGCTAGCGGTCCGTAAGCCGGGCCGATATCGAGCACATCGGGGGCTTGTGGGCCTTTATTGTCTTTGTTGTCCTTTATCGCCTGGACTTCATCTGCGGAACCACCATCTGGGTTGAGGGAATTGACTTTGACGCCATACTTGGCAGTGAAATTATCCATCAGTTCGCCATAATTGCACCAGTCACGAGGCAGGGTGATGACGTTTAATTCCCCTTCCTTCTTGGCAGCGGAAACGAGCGCGTCTATGCCGCCTCCGTCAGCCGCGGATTTGGTAGTGCTCCAATCGACTTTTGACCCACTGGAGGCCGTGGTGGCTTCCGGCGCGGATGTGGATGTAGGTACAGTGGTGGAGGCTGATCCGCATGCTGAAAGTACGAAGGCGGCGATCAGCAGCGTCGAGAGCCAGCGGACGATTTGATATTTACCTTTCATGTTTTTATTCTCCTAGAATCACTTTGTATTTTTAACAATCCTACTCCGTGGTTGTTAACAATTCTTTATTGAGTTGATAATTCATGGTTAAGGTATGTTTAAGGCCTTCCCAACGCCAGGGGGTTTTCAGGGTGTATATTGGTTGTCACCCAGCCGGCCCGGCGCAGCAGGTAGCGCGGCGCCCAACTCTGGAAGATATGGCGCAAGGTGAAGCAGTGTGAGCGCACCACTTGAGTTGTGCGTTGAAGCAGCGCGCGACGCAGATCGGTTGGTGTAAAACCAGGAAAGATCGATTGTCCGCCGCCAATAGCCCAGGCGACATGCGCATCGCTGTTACCCACCTGCGCCAGACAGGTGTCATGCGCTAATTGATTTATAAGGGGTTGGTGGTTTTGAAAAATTAAGCCGGCGTTGAATACCTCTAATCCAACCAACACACGTCCAGCCCCAGGATGCGACAGGCAGGCGTAGATTGTCTCGGGCGAGGCGCTCGAGGTGAATCGAGCCATCGGATGGGCAATAATCCCCAGGCCGTCCTGTTCACCAACCCTCAGCAGAGTGTCGATCATCGGAAGACCGGCGGGTATTTTTTTCTGAATGAAGAGAGCCAATAAATGGCCCTGTTTAGTTGAGATTTCACTTCCCGGAATGGCTTGCAAGCCATACTGAGCGGCCATTTGAACAGCTTCCAGGGAGCCCTGGATGGCATCGTGGTCGGTAATTGCCACGATATCCAGGCCAGCCAGAGCGGCTTGTTTTAACATCCCAGAAACGGTCGAGGTTCCATCCCAACTGTAGGTGGTATGCATGTGTAAATCTGCTTTTCCCATAAATTATCCTTCGGATTTAATCCTCAGACTGGTTCGCCCAGGCGGCGCTGGGGTTTTGCCAGGGGTCTGGCGTGGGCAAGCGGCGCTTGCGACAGGCTGATCATATGGTTTTCCAGCCCTTCGATGCAATACTGGGCAATGTTCCATCCGGAAGTTCCGTTGTTTTGCCAGGGAGTCAATTTCTTCAATTCATCGATATCAAAGTAACTGTGACATTCTTTGCCCATGGCCAGGCCGACATAGACGCAGGTCGAATATTGGGTGATCAAGGCGCTGCAGTTGGCGATCATATGTTCGGTGTTACCATCCGTGAAGATCTGAGCGTGAGGAGCAATCTTCTTGATTTCGGCTGTGGCGCGGGCGGCATTTTCTGCCGGGTGCAGTTTAAAAACCAGGCGGCGGCTGCCGGCGATCTTCAATGCCCAGTGCAAGAACGCTTGCCGGTCATCGGGCTTGTAAGTTTCCCGGGCGTTTGAAGTGGCTACCAGCACATAATCGTTGAGAGGAAAATCGTTATTACGATATTCAGCAACGTTGTCGAAGTTCGGTATACCAGTGACGACAACTTTTTCTGGATCACAGCCTTTGTGAATAAAAAGGTCGCGATAACCCTGAGACGCTACGCAAAAATAGTTATAACTGTGTGATAGGCCGTTGGTCGAGGTGCCAGCAAACCAGCGGGGCAGTTTAAGCCATTTCACCAGCCAGTACAGCATCGTTTCCCGATCGGTCATGCCTTCCTGGATCAGAATGATGGGTTTCTTGGCGATGTTCTTCTGAATAATTAAATCGGAAGTCAGGACGACTAAATCATAATCATGCTGCCGGCCGCCGTAATCAACCGAAAGGTTGTGCTCTGCATAATACTTTTCTGCCCTCATTCGTAATTGATCGCCAAGAACTGTAAATTCTAATAACTTGTGTTTACGGGCAGTTTCCAATGCTCCATCACAGTACGCCGGGCTGAAATAGCAGTCATATTCATCTTGCAGGTGCCTGGCCACGGCGTGTGTCATACGGGTCTGGTTGATCGAACCTCCTACCAGTAATATTTTTTTGCGTGTCATTCCTGACCTCCGGTATTGTATAAGGCAATTATAGGAAATGACTTTTAACGTTCTGTGAAGCTGGGTTTAACCTCCTGTAAACAAATTGATAAAGTTTTGAGATAAACCATCCCGGTATGCTGTCTGTCTGCACCGTCTTTACCAACTATTAAAAATAAATTTACCGAACGTTAAAGAATCCATAGGCTGGCAAGTTATACTCAGTATGGAAGATTTTCAATTTTGTATTTGCTGGCCGTAAGATCAAAATAAACGAACAAACGAAAGAGAAGATTATGCCCACTCATCCATTTCCGGGTTGGAAAGATAAAGTATTATTCACTCCTGGGCCGCTGACCACCAGCCGCAGCGTCAAGCAAGCCATGCTGCGCGACCTGGGATCGCGCGACCACGAATTTATCCAAATTGTCAAGGAAGTACGCTCCGCGCTGGTGACACTGGGAGGAGTCTCTGAGCCCGACTACACGGCGGTCCTCATGCAGGGCAGCGGAACCTTTGGCATTGAAGCAGTCATCGGTTCGATCATCCCGCCCACCGGCAAGCTGTTGGTGTTGGTCAACGGAGCCTATGGCAGGCGCATCCTGCAAATTGCCTCAGTTTTAAATATCGAAAATGATGTTTTATCGGTTGGGGAAAATCAAATCATCCTGCCAGAAGCTGTCGAGGCTGCTCTGGATGGCGATAAAACCATCACCCATGTGGCGGTAATCCATTGTGAGACAACAACCGGGATCATGAACCCAGTGGAAGCCATCGGTTCTGTGGTGCAAAAGCACAATTGTATTTATTTTGTCGATGCGATGAGCAGTTTTGGAGCAGCACCGCTCAACCTGGGGACGGCGCATATCGACTTCCTGGTCTCCTCGGCGAACAAGTGCATTGAAGGCGTGCCCGGTTTTTCTTTTGTGCTCGCCCGACAATCAGCTCTGCTGGCGGTGCGTGGTTACGCGCGCAGCCTCAGCCTGGACTTGTACGCGCAGTGGGCCGGCCTGGAAAAAGATGGGCAGTTCCGCTTCACGCCTCCCACCCATGCCATCCTGGCTTATTACCAGGCGATCCAGGAACTGGAAATGGAAGGCGGCATCCCAAAGCGGGCTGAGCGGTACCGTAAGAATTATGAGGTGTGCCTCGAGGGGATGCGCAGGCTGGGGTTCAAGCCTTACCTGGCGCCTGAAAACCGAGGATATATCATCACGTCTTTCTATTATCCCGAGCACCCTAATTTTAATTTCCAACGGTTCTATACCCTGTTGAGTGATAAAGGCTTTTTGATCTACCCTGGTAAACTCAGCCAGGTGGACTGCTTCCGCATCGGCCATGTCGGGCGCATCGACGCTAGCGACGTGTACGGTTTGCTGGCGGCCGTGCGAATTACGATGATCGAGATGGGTATGGCAGACTTATTTGAAAAGGAAGCATCCCTATGATGAATTTTGTTTTCCAACGCACCTACCGCGGCCTGCTGAAAGCAGTAATCCTGGATTGGGCCGGCACCACAGTTGATTTTGGCAGTTTCGCTCCTACTGCTGCATTTATCCAAGTGTTTGCACGCCAGGGTGTGAGGATCGACCTGGCTCATGCCAGAGCGCCTATGGGCCTGATGAAAAAGGATCACTTGCAGGCTATTTCCCAAATCCCAGAGGTGGCTCGGCGCTGGCAGGAGACGCACGGCGCGCCCTGCAGCGAAACTGATATCGAAGCGATGTTTGCAGAGTTCGTCCCCCTGCAAGTGGCCTGCCTGGCTGAATATGCTGACCCGATTCCTGGAACGCTGGCTGCGGTGAGCGATTTTCGCCGGCGAGGACTGAAGATCGGTTCGACTACAGGCTACACCCGTGAAATGATGGAAGTATTAGCACCAGAAGCAGCCCGCCGCGGATACAGCCCAGATGTATGGGTGGCGGCTTCAGACGTTCCCGCTGGGCGGCCGTACCCGTGGATGGCGTTTCAAAATGCAATCCGACTCCAGTGCTATCCACTGCAAGCTTTTGTCAAAGCAGGTGATACATTGGTGGATATTGAAGAAGGGCTGAATGCCGGGATGTGGACAATTGGCCTGGCGCTGACTGGCAATTTACTTGGTTTGACCGAAGCTGAGATGCAAGCACTGCCCTCAGAGCAGTTGGAAGCGCGGCGCGCAAGTATTTACAGCGAATTGATCCATGCAGGAGCCCATTACGTGGTCGATGGCATCACAGATGTGCCAGTGGTCTTGGATGATATTCAAAGGCGGCTGGCGAACGGTGAGCGGCCATAAATCAAATCCTCCTCCCAAATCTCTCACTCTCCTTTAATCTTCCTTCCCTTGACTTTGAGTAAACTCCAGGTATTACACTGATCGCTGGAGGTGAGTCTATGAAAATTGCCGAAGTGAGCGAACGCTACCAGATTTCGCAGGACGCCCTGCGCTACTATGAGCGCATCGGCCTGCTGCCGCCGGTCAACCGCAGTGAGAGCGGCATCCGCGAGTACAGCGAGCTGGACCTGCGCCGGGTGGATTTCATTAAATGCATGCGCCGCGCCGGCCTGCCCATCGAGGTGCTGATCGAGTACGTCGCGCTGGTCCAGCAGGGTGACGCCACGATCGAGGCGCGCAAAGAGATCCTGGTCGAACAGCGGGCCGTGCTGCGCGCCAAGATGGACGAGATGCAGAAGACGCTGGATCTGCTGGATCACAAGATCGAGGTGTATGAACAGGCGGTCTTGAAGAAAGAGCAGCAGATGGTGGGCGTCAAAGAGACGGAAGTGATTTGAAACGCAGAAAAGGAGGCTGACCGATGGCTGAGTGGACGGAAAACGAGCTTTTCAAGATTGGCAACGCCGAGGAGCTGGAGATCGCCTGGCTGCGCGCCGACCATTCTCTGAGCAAGCGGGTGATCATCTGGGTGGTGCGGGTGGGCAGTGAGCTGTACGTGCGCTCGGTGCGCGGCGAGGCCGGCGGCTGGTACCGCGGCGTGCTGAAAGAGCATGCCGGGCGCATCCTGGCTGGCGGGGTGGAGAAGGAGGTCGATTTCGTGGAAGAGAGCGATCCCGCCCTCAACGACCAGATCGACGCCGCCTATCTCAGCAAGTACCGCCGCTATCCGCAGTATGTGGCGCCGATGGTCAAACCGGAGGTGCGCGCCACCACCATCCGCCTGGCGCCGCGCCACGCTGGCGCATCATAACGATGCTTCAATAAAAGGAGAAATCCATGGAATTTGTGCGCTTGGGTTCAACCGGTATGAAGGTTTCGCGCCTGTGCCTGGGCTGTATGGGCTTCGGCGACGCCGCCCGCTGGGTTCACAAGTGGGTGCTGGACGAACAGGCCAGCCGTCCGGTCATCCAGAAGGCCTTGGAGATGGGCATCAATTTCTTCGATACAGCGAACGTCTATTCGCTCGGCGCCAGCGAAGAGATCCTGGGGCGCGCCCTGCAGGATTTCGCCCGCCGCGATGAGGTGGTGATTGCCACCAAGGTGCACGGCAAGATGCGCGAGGGGCCGAACGGCGGCGGGCTGTCGCGCAAAGCCATTTTGAGCGAGATCGACGCCAGCCTGCGCCGCCTGGGCGTCGATTATGTCGACCTGTACCAGATCCACCGCTGGGATTATGAAACGCCGATCGAAGAGACAATGCAAGCGCTGAATGACGTGGTGCGCGCCGGCAAGGCGCGCTATATCGGCGCTTCCGCCATGTGGGCCTGGCAGTTCCATCAGGCCCTGCACGTCTCTGAACAGCGCGGCTGGGCGCGCTTCGTCTCCATGCAGGATCACCTGAACCTGATCTACCGGGAGGAGGAGCGCGAGATGCTGCCGCTGTGCCGGGCTGAGCGCATCGGCGTCATTCCCTACAGCCCGCTGGCTTCCGGCCGGCTGACCCGCGACCACGCCGCAGAGAACACCCTGCGCTCCGAGACCGACCAGATCGCCCGCAGCAAGTACGACGCCTCAGCCGAAACCGACCAGCAGGTGATTGAGCGCGTGGCCGAGCTGGCCCTGCGGCGCGGGGTGACGCGCACGCACATCGCCCTGGCCTGGCTGCTGCAAAAAGAGCCGGTGGCGGCGCCGATCATCGGCGCCACAAAGATCGCCCACCTGGAGGAGGCCGCCGGCGCCCTATCGGTGAAGCTGGCGGCGGATGAGGTGGCTTACCTGGAAGAGCCCTATGTGCCCCACCGCATCGTCGGGCACCAGTAAAATGGATCGATTCAATCCTGGCTCAGGCGGGCTTGTGGGCGCCGCCTGCCAGCGCCGCCGCCTGCTCGATCGTCAAGGCGCGGCCCTGTTCCCACTCGATGGCAAAGGTTTGCTCGCCGAGCCGCGCTCGGATGTCGTCAATGAACTGCTCGTGCTGGCGGCGCTCGACCGGCGGCCGGGGAGTACCGGCCTGCTCACGCAGGGCGACTGCCTTGGCAATCAAACGCGCCGCCTGGGCCGATTGGCCCTGCGCAAAGGCCAACCGGGCAATTTGCTCCAGGGAAGCGGCGCTGAGCAGGGCGTTCCCCAGTTCCTGGCTGAGGCTGAGACTCTCGACCAGCAGGTTGTGCGCCTCGGCGAAACGACCGGCGTGCTGGTCGAGCCGCCCCAGGATGACCAGGGTAGGCACCAGGCCGGATTTATCTTCAATTTCGCGCCGCAGAGCCAGGCTTTCCTCGCCCATGGCGCGTGCCGCCGCATAATCACCCTGCTCGAAGGCGATTTCAGCCAGGTTGGTCAGCGCTAGAGCAATATCGGCTTTTTCGCCAAACTGCCGCATGATTCCCAGGCATTCTTCATAGTGGCGGCGCGCCAGGCCAATATCGCCCGCGCCGTATTCTATATTGCCCAGGTTCAGCAAAACCCAGGCTGTGGCGAGTGGATTGTCCAACCTGCGCATGATCGCCAGGCTGTGTTCGTAAGCCTGCCGGGCGTCGGCATACTTTCCCTGTTCGAAGTCAAGGATGCCCTGGTTGTTCAGGACGCGCGCCAGTCCAAATTGATCGTTTGCCTGGCGGTAAAGGTCCAAACTGCGCTCGTAAAAGGCGCGCGCCCGGTCATGTTCCGCCTGCCCCCACGCCACCAAACCCAAGGTATTCAGAACGGAGGCGGCTTCGACCTGGCAGCCAGCGGCCTGGTACAGCGCCAGCGATCTCTCCAGGTGCGCTTGAGCCGAGGGCGCATCGCCCAGCCGCCAGTCCAGGTAACCGGCCCCTTCCAGCGCATCTGCCATCCGGACGCCCAGCCTGGGATTGTCGCCGGCTGAGGGCGCCGCGCGGATCGCCGCTTCTAACCAGCGCCGCCCCTCGCCGACGTGGCTGCGGCGGTCCCAAAAACGCCACAGCGAGCCTGCGAACTGCAGAAAAACTTCTGCTTCCTGCGGGTTGGACTGGCACCAGTGGAGCGCGGCGCGCAGATTTTCATGCTCACTTTCCAGGCGGTCCAACGCTTCGATTTTATGTTCAGCGCGCCACTGGCGGTCAGCTTCCTCTGCCAGCGACAGGCACCAATCCCGCTGGCGCCGGCAGTAGAATTCGCTGTCTCCCTGGGCGGCCAATTTTTCCTGGGCATACTGGCGGATGGTTTCGAGCATTTTGAAGCGGCCCGATGGGCTGTGCACCTGCACAAGACTCTTATGAATCAGTCCTTCCAACGATAATTGTATATTCCCCCCTGCCAGCGGTCCACATACGATCTCAACTGCTTCTGCGGTGCAGCCGTCCACGAAGACCGCCAGGCGGGTGAAAAGCACCTGCTCGCTCTCATTCAGCAAGGTGTAGCTCCAATCGATCGCACTGCGCAGGGTCTGCTGGCGCAGAGGCAGGTCACGCGGACCTTCGGTCAGCCAGGCCAGGCGGCGGTTTAGCTGGGCCTCCATTTTGTGCAGGGGAAGCAGGTCTATGCGCGCTGCGATCAGCTCAATCGCCAGGGGCAGCCCGTCGAGCTGGCTGCATATCGATCGGATCAGACCGGCATTCTCGCCGGTCAATTGAAACGCCGGGATAATGGCCCGGGCGCGTTCCTCGAACAGCGCCAGCGCATGCTCCTCTGGCAGGGGCAGCACGGGAAAGCGCTGTTCGGCGCGAATGTGTAATGGCACGCGGCTGGTGATGAGCATCTTCACGCTGGCGCAGGCTGTCAGCACTTCGGCGATGAGCGGAGCGGCGTCACTCACCTGTTCGAAGTTATCCAGCAGGAGTAAATATTGTTTTTCTTGAATGGCTTGAACCAGTCCAGCGGTTGGCTCGGAGGCGTTGTTCTCAGGCACATCCAGGGCGCGTGCAATGGTCGGGATAACCAGGTCGCTCCGGCTGAGGGGGGATAGATCGATCCAAAAAACCCCATCCTCAAAATCGTCGCTCAAGCTGGCTGCAATTTCGATCCCCAGGCGCGTCTTGCCAATTCCGGGCGTGCCGGTCAGGCAAACCAGGTGGACTTCATCGCCCAGGAGCAGTTCGCGCACGGCAGTCACTTCGACCTGGCGGCCGATCAAAGGAGTCGAAGGAACAGGCAGGTTGACAGGCGGTTGTTTGAACTGAACAACCTGGTTGAGGAATTGACCTTCGCTGCCGGAGTACTCCCGGATAATTTCAAACAGTGTCGTGGTTTCAGCCTCTGGCTCTATGCCAAGGGCATCCTGGAGCACCAGGCGGCATTTCTCGTACTGCGCCAACGCCGCATTGCGCTGTCCGTCGAGGGCCAGCAGGCGCATCAACTGGCGGTGCGCTTCCTCGCGCCATGGGTCAAGGCCCAACTGGCGGCGGGAATAAAGGATCGCCTGGCTGTAAGCGCGGCGTGATTCGTAATAACCCGCCAGGCGCCACAGACCGGACAGCGCGCGCTGCTGCAGATCTTCGCGCTGCAGCAGAACCCAATCTTCGAAGGCGGCGCTGTCGCCGATGATGAACTGCGCCAGGAAATCGCCCTGGTACAGCTCAAGCGCTTGCTGCAAGCGCCGGGCGCAAGGGGTGCAGGTGTGCTGGTGGCGGTGGCGGTGGGCGTCACAGGCCGCCAGCAGTGTTTTGAACTGATCGACATCGACCTCGTAGTCGCTGGCGCGGTTGAATTGGATGGTATCGCGCGTGATCACCAGGTAGGGTGGATTGGCGCGCCGGTCTTCGATAGCTTCGCGCAGGTTTAACAAAGCCTGGCTCAGGTTTTGCCGTGCGACCTGTTCCGGCAGTTCCGGCCACAGCAAGCCAATCAGATGTTCTCTTTCTTGTGGTTGGCCTGCTTCCAGCGCCAGGTAAGCCAGCAGGGCGCGCACCTTTTTATATTCGAAGCGGGTCACCAGGTTGCCGTCCAATGCGGCTTGTACCGTGCCAAAAAGTTGCAGAGTGAGGTGCGCCATAAACCCGTTTCCACTCGCATTGGAAAACAATAATCGAGATATTTTTTGTGAACTCTTGAAATTATAACATTTTCGCTTTGCACCCTCAGAGTTACCTCATAGTATTTTGATACGATTTGTCTATATAAAGAGAACGACCGATCTGCTCACCGCAAATGCAAGGCTGGAGGTTGCAGATGATATTTCTGACCAAAAGAAGAGTTTACCCATGAGACCCTATGGAAAAAGCGAAGAACCGCCTTATTACCTGGTTTTCATATTGCGAATCTGGCCAACCGCAGAAGCAGGGAAGTGGTCCTGGAGGGCCTCCCTGGAAGACACTCGAACCCGTCAAAAAATGGGTTTTGCCCGGCTTGACGACCTGTGCGCGTACATTGTCCTGTGCACGACTGGCAAATCTCGCCAGCCTCCTGAGTGAGGCGGTAGAACCGGTTCACGACTTACTGGTAGTTACCAAGAATAGGAAGATACACTATGAATCGTTATTCATCAAAACACGCTTTGGCAAGAACAATATCGGCTCTCATGCTGATCAGCGCGTTCATCTTGAGCCCGACCAGCCCTGGGCTGGCCGTATCAACCTTGAAATCCAACTCTGCTGTGATTCCCTCTGGAGCTGTCCAACCCCAGGCGCCGCTCAGCGCGCCAACGGTGTTCGCAAACCCCGCTCACGGTTACGCTCACCAGCAGATTGTCGTTTCAGGCCAGGGTCTGCCTGGCTCGACGGGCGTGCGCCTCTACTGGAAGTACAGGACGGCGGCCGGGTTGAGTACAAGCACCCATACGCTCAGCGCAGGTGAAAGCGCTCTCGACGCGACCAATCACTATGCCTTAACAGTCGAGATTCCCCTGCTCGACGCTGTCATCCCCCCCGTTTCGGTTTGCGCGGTGCAAATGAACGATGCAATGGCTCAGCCTGGCTGCGGTGTTTTTCAATACGAGCCGCAGCCGCCGGCCAGCCTGGTTGGCCGCCTGGCCGTTGCCACCCCGGACGCGGTGTTGAATTTGATGGATTTTGACGGCAGCCTCCTCTATACAACCCAGCTCGGCCCGGATGGATCCTACAACCTGAGCGGCGTGAATCCAGGCTTTTATTTCACTTCCGTCACCGGAAACGTCAGTGCGCCGTTCGATACCGGTACCATAGAAGTGAAGCCAGCTAACATCCACCAGATCTCATCACATGCCGTTCCCTCATCCGAGTACGACCCGGTCACCGGGACCACTTTTTCGTGCATCAATGATAAAATCCGCATCACGCGCCTCACCGCCGATCACTCGATGCGCACTGGAGGCAATGGCAGCCGCTCTGCCACCTTCGGCAGCCTCCAGCCTTTCAATTTTGGCACGTATATCAGCGGCGTCAGCCTGCCGGTCGCTTTCCAGGCGTACTTTCAGAGCAGCGGAGCGGTGGTTGACCGGGTCGAATTTCATGTGATGAAACCAGGCGGATCGATTCAGCCGGTTGGCGCGCCGGCCTTCTACCCTTACACGGCTGGATTGGATGTCGGGACACTGCCCGTTGGCCTGTCCACGCTGTACGTTTCGGCGGTGGTCAATAACCAGCGCACCTGCCCGCTGGCCTGGACGATCAATGTGATCGCCGACCCGATGAAGGACCCGGTGATTCAGCCAGGGACGGGTCAAACCACCTGGGATGCCGGTCCTGAAAGTTACCACTTCACCGGCAAAATCCCGAATTTTTTCAACCTGCTGCCCCTTTCCTGGCCAAACCCGCCCCTGAATGTGCCTCTGCTGGGCAAGATGGAAAACCGGCTGGATGCCGGCCTGCTGGTGGATGGCCACCTGGAACTGGACAGCACGATCCACCTGCATTGGCTGCGCGCGGCAGTCCAACTGCGGGCGGTGAGCAAAGATCTCTACGCCCAATCCGAAGACTTTATCGGGCCAGGGGCGGATGTGCTGGGCGTGTATGCCGGCAAGCAAACCTACTTCCCTTATGGCCCGGAAGTCCTGTGGCGTGAAAATCCGGAATGGACTCTGTTTGATGGCCCGGTGGCCAGCTTCTTCGGCTTCGTTTTCGTCAGCACCTCTATCCGCCTGGGCATCAATGGGGAGCTTGACCTGGCCGGAAAAATTTATCCCCTGGCGCCAGGGGTTGAGGCCAGCCTGGATCCATACCTGGCGCTCAGTTTGAGCAACCGTTGGAAAGTCAGCGTGGCGTTCATCGCTTCAGCCTATGTCCAATTCCTTGCCTCCGCCGGCATCGGCCTGCCGCTGACCGTCAGCACCCTCGATTCGCGCCACGTCTGGCTGGACAATCCCTGCATGCGCTTTTACCTGGAAATCAAAGCCTGGGCGGAGGTGGGGCTGTGCGATATTTCAGACGATTTGTGCCACAAATTTGGGCCGCAGTCGAAATACCCCGTCGATGAGTCCTATCCATCCGGCTGTACCTCCGCTCAGAACAGCCCCGCCTCGGCAGATCGCATGGCCGCCCTGCCCTTCGACCCTCCGCCGCTGCTTTCTGAGCCGGTCATCGCCACCAGCCTGGGCGGCCAGACGCTTTCGCTGGACGTCGAGGACACTGACCCCGGCGCAACCCAGAAGTTTGCCATCATGGCCCGCGCCTGGGCGGCGAACACAGGTTGGAGCGCGCCGCTCGCCATATCGGATGGGACGCATTACGTCAGTCACCCGGCCCTGGCGTTTTACGGGCTGGATGGAAAAGCCCTGGCGGCCTGGGTGCAAAATTCGATGACCCTGCCGCAAATGCACGCGGAGCTCAACCTGAACACCATCGTACAGCATCAGGAGATCTATTACGCCTTATACGACCCAAACAGCGGGTGGGGCGCGCCGCAGAGACTGACGAACGATGCAGTGGCCGATGGCATGCCGGCCATGGCCGGCGATGTTGACGGGCTGACCCTGGCCTGGGACACGGACACCGGCGGCGTCATTTCCAATACCCTGGATGTGCGGGTATCGGTCGTCAATTACAATCTTGACCCGGCAAGCCGGGCGGGAAGCTGGGGAAGTATTGTACAACTGGGCGGGAGCGGGATGGACGGCGAAGTGAGCGTGGCGCGCGGCAGCGCCCGTGTGTGCGAATTGTGCCCTTACTACCCCCTGGGCCGGGTGCTGGCCTGGACGGAGGATGGCGACGGCAAGCTGGCGACCAACAGCGACCGCCGCCTGGTGGTTGCCGATTGGAGCGGTTCCGACGACAACTACACGCTGACCAGCCCTGCAATTCTGCCGGCGGGCGCTGGCGCCCCAACGCTGGCCATGATCCCGCCGAACGGGGACGTGGCGCTGGCCTTCCTGGCGCGGGGCAAAGAGCCGGATGGGGCGACCGATACCGGCGTTGGGACACAGATGGCGCTGTGGACCGCTCAGCGCACGGCTGGAACCTGGGATGCCAACCCGCTCATGGACAATGGCTCCGCGGTGTACGGCGACGAACCCAAAATGGCGGTCAACAGCGATGGCGAAAAGCTGATCCTGTTTCGCCGCTTTGGCGCTTTCGGCACGCCAGCTTACCTCGGACAGCTCGCCCTGGCCCAGAGCCCGGCGGGGATGTCTGCGTACCAGCCGCCCCTCTACCTGACGGAAGACTGGCAAATCCACTGGCAGCCGGCGGTGGCGGTTGACCCGCTGAGCGGCCAACTGCACGCCCTCGATGTGGCGCTCAACGACCCGGCCAACCAGCCGAAAGCGCCTCGTCCAGCCCTGCCATCCCCTGCCATGCCGGGCATGTCGTTATCTCAAGCCTCCACCTTCGGCCCCGGCCTGGAGCAGTTCGATCTCGACGCTGGACCAGACCTGGCCCTGGACCCGGCGCTGGCGGTGTCGCAGTACCACGCGCCCGTGGACAGCGGCGTCACGGTCTCGGCCACCCTGCGCAACCTCGGCCGCGGGCTGGCCAGCAGCCCTCCCGGGGTGCCTCCGATCCAGGTGTGTTTCTTCTCAGGGACTGCGCCCGCCGGCGCCCTGCTCGGCTGTGTCCCGGCCAGCCCGGATGCGCTGGTTTTCAACGACCAGCAAACGGTGGCCTTCTCGCTCAACCGCCAGGCCGGCGACCAGCCGGTGTATGCCCAGGTGAGCAGTATGAGCGCCAACGGCAGTCCCAAGAACGACGTGGCTTCCGCCAGGCTGGGAATGCTGCCGGCGCCGCGCCTGGTGGGCGTTGCCCCGGATGCCCAGGGCGAGGCGGCTCTGCGGCTGATCTGGCAGCCATCCGGCTCGGCAGGCGTCAGCGAGTACCGCATTCTGCGCGGCGCGGCGCTGACCGGCCCCTTCGAACTGGTCGGTGAAGCGAGCGGCCCCGATCACCTGGATGTGCGGCTGCAGCGCGGCCAGACTTACTGTTATGCGCTCGTGGCGGTCGGCGCTGACGGCGTCTGGTCAGCTCCCAGCAACGCCATCTGCGCCGCGGCGCCGCTGGTCAAAATCTTCGTGCCGCTGATCGTGCGCTGATTGTTTTTTGAACGTCAAAGCGCAGCGGGCTGTGAGCAAAGACAGCCCGCTGCGCCCATCCGTTCTTTTTTCGGATGGATAAAGCTTATTCTCCGCTGAGCGTAGATCGAACCCGCTTTGCGCTTTTGTGTGAGCGAAAGAAAAACCCCACACCCGGCCGTTAGGCAGGCAAAAAATGCCTTGCTTTGTAATCTCATAGACTGAGAGGTTCACATTCCGTTGTTGTGCGCCTTCCGCCTGGCGGCCTTTACCCTCATCAAGTTAGCCTTGAAGGCTGACACAATTGCTTTGCGTGAGCCAGGAAAATCTCACGCCAAGCCGCAAAGGACGTAAAAAAATCTTTCTTACCTCTCCTCCGGATCGCATCCTCAGATTGCGCAGATAATCCATTCTTATCTGCGTTGCTCTGCGTTTATCTGCGGATGAATTTCTGCGCCTGGCGCTGCGTTTTCTGCCGCCTTCTTTGGCGGCTTTGCGCTTAGCGTGAGCTCTCCTGAACGGCTCAGGATTCGATTCAACACAGTTTTTACAAAAACGCAGCGCCCTGCTCGCCTTTCTTGTCAGGGTTGGGTTCGTTTCAATGCGATTAATTGACAATGATTATCCAAAAGGCTATAATCAATTGATTATTTGCTGTGGTTTAATTTATCACCTGCCAATCCATTTTCATCCCTAGTTTTTCAATCGAAATCAGCGCCAGGGCCTGCAGCCAGAATGGGAAGGTTAGCGATGTTGTCTGCCTTGAACCACTTGAAAAGCTTTGCACGGTTCAAACAGTTTGCGGCTCGCGGACATTTTCTTTTTCTGAAGAAAAAGAGACTGTGGTTGTTCCTGGCCCTGGCCCTCGTCAGCCTGGCCGGCCTGGCGCGTCCCTCGCGGGCTGCCAGCGGCGATGCCGCCGCCGACAGGGTGATCGGACAGCCTGATTTCAGCCACAACGCCGCCGGTTCGTTAAACCTGCCGCAGAGCACGGCTGTAGACGGCCGCGGGAATCTGTACATTGCCGATTTCGCCAACCACCGCGTCCTGGAGTATGATGCTCCCCTGACCAGCGGCAAAGCCCCCAACCGTGTCTTCGGCCAGCCCGACCTCAGCGCCAACACCCCCGGCCTGAGCGACCACAACTTCAACGCCCCTGCCGCCGTGGCGGTCGATGCCTCCGGCAACCTGTGGGTCGCCGACGCCGGCAACAACCGCGTGCTGGAATTTGACGCCCCCCTCACCACGGATGCGCTTGCCGACCGGGTCTTTGGCCAGCCGGATATGAATTCCGCCGCTGGCGCCGGCCTGTACTCGCTGAACTACCCGATTGGCCTGGTGGTGGACGCGCAGGGCAATCTGTACGTGGCTGCCTGGAGGGAGAACAGAGTTCTGGAATACAACGCGGCCCTGGCGGATGCAACGCCCGACCGCGTCTACGGCCAACCAGACTTCACCTCGACAGACGGCAACCACGGCGGCCTGAGCGCGAGCAGTCTCTCGGAACCCTCCGCTGTGACGGTCGATTTCCAGGGCAGCCTGTATGTATCTGATTTCGGCAACAACCGTGTGCTGGAATACGATGCTCCCCTGACCAGCGACGCCAGCGCCGACCGGGTTTTCGGCCAGCCGAATTTTACCTCCCAGGCGCCTAACAACGGCGGCGTCAGCGCCAACAGCCTCGCCAACCCGACCGGCGTTGTCGTCGATGGCTGGGACAACGTGTACATTGCCGACCCAACCAACAACCGCGTCTTGGAGTACGATTCTCCGCGGACGCACGACAATACTGCCGACCACGTGATCGGCCAGCCGAATTTCAGCAGCGCTGTTCCCAACAACGGCGGCCTGGGGGCTGCCAGCCTGTACTTCCCCAGGCAGATGGCCACCGACGTCCTCGGCAACCTGTATGTCACCGACACCAACAACCAGCGTGTGCTGGAATATGACCTGCCCGTGGGGAGCGGCGTGGCAGGTTTGAGCGCCATCAGCCCCGATACCCTGGCCGCCGGCGGGCCGGCCTTTACCCTGACGGTGAACGGCGTTGGCTTCCTGCCCGGGTCGGTGGTGCGCTGGAACAACAGCGACCGCCCCACCACCTACCTGAGTTCCAACCAGCTCAACGCCGCCGTCTCTGCGGGCGATGCGGCCGGCGGCGGGCCGTTTGCCGTGACCGTGTTCAACCCCGGCCTCAATGGAGGGGTTTCCAATGGGATTAACCTGACCGTGTACGCCCGCGCCTGGCTGGACACATCCGCGGACGGCGTGTTGGGTCAGCCCGGGTTCACCTCGGCCGCCCCCAACAATGCTTTGCTGCCCGGCGGCGCTAACCGCCTCGACCACCCGGCCGCCTCGGTGGTCGATCCGCACAGCGGGCGCCTTTTCGTGGCGGATTACAACAACAACCGCGTGCTCAGTTGGCCCAGCTCTGCCGCTTTTGCCAACGGCCAGGCCGCCGACCTGGTCATCGGTCACCCCGATTTTGCCACCACCGCCTGTGGGTTGTTAAACGCCTTTAGTGTCTGCCTGCCGAGCGGCGTGGCTTTGGACGCCCAGGGGGAGCTGTTTGTGGCCGATTCGGGTAATAACCGTGTGCTGGTTTTTTCTCCGCCGTTTGCGAACGGCATGGCCGCCAGCCGGGTGATCGGCCAACCCAACTTCAACTCGTTTAACTGCCATTGGATCGCAAACAATGAAATTTACCTGTGCTCGGCGGCTGGCCTGGCCATGGACGCCGCCGGCACCACCGTTTTTGTCGCCGACCCGCTGCGAGGCCAGGTTTTTGGTTATCCCGCTTCTTTTTCTGGAACCCAGACTGCCTTTCCCAGTTATCGCTTCGGGTCTGAATCCTGTTCGGCAATTGGCAATACGACCGCCAACTGCCTCAGGAATCCGCGCGGCGTCGCCCTGGATCAGCAGGGCAACGTGTATGTCGCCGATGCGGGGAACAACCGGGTCGTGGAATATACCACCTGGACCCTCTTCCCGGCCGCCAGCCGAGTTTTTGGCCAGGGCGGCAGTTTCATCGAAAACCCGCCCAACAACGGCGGCCTCAGCGCGGACAGTTTGAATTTTCCGACCGCCGTCACCGTCGATCTGCAGGGCAACCTGTACGTGGCAGACCAATCGAACAACCGCATCCTGGAATATGATCATCCGGCGGCCGGCGACACCACCGCCGACCGCGTCTTTGGCCAGGGCGGCAGCTTCACCACCAACCTGGCGAACAAAAGCGGGCTCAGCGCCTCCAGCCTGGACCTGCCCTTCAGTGTCACGCTGGACCGCGCCTCGGGTAACCTGTACGCGGCAGATTTCAACAACAGCCGCCTGCTGGAATTTGATATCCCTGTGCCCTACGCCTCGCCCAGCCTGACGGCGGTCAGCCCCTCCATGCTGGCGGAGGGCGGGCCGGCGATCACGCTGACCGCCAACGGCGCCGGTTTTGTGCCCGGTTCAATCGTGCGCTTCAACGGCAGCAGCCGCCCAACGACTTTCTTGAGCTCCACCCAGCTCAACGCGGCGCTCTCGGCCGCCGATGTGGCCTCCGGCGGGCCTTTTGCCATCACCGTGATCAACCCTGCTCCCAGCGGCAGCGGCACTGCGCCGCTCAACCTGAATCTTTACCCGCGCACTTCCGGAGATACCAGCGCCGACGGCGTGCTGGGCCAGCCCAATTTCATCACCAACACGATCAACAATCCCCTCCTGCCCGGCGCAGCCAGCCGGCTCGATTCCCCCATCGGTGTGGCGCTGGATCCCAATTCCAACCGCCTGTTCGTGGTGGATACGGCCGCCAGCCAGATCAAGAGCTGGGCAAATTCGACCGCCTTCGCCAACGGCCAGCCGGCCGATGTGATCATTGGCCATCCCAACAACGGCAGTGTGACCGCCGCCAGCCTGGCGAACCCGGTGGGCGCGGCGCTGGACCGCCAGGGAAACCTGTACGTGGCAGATTGGGCCAACAACCGCGTGCTGGAATACAGCGCCCCGCTGACCTCAACCAGCGCGGCACAGCGCGTCTTTGGCCAGCCAGATTTCAGCACCAACCTGGCCGGCACAGACGCCAGCTCGCTTTCCAATCCCAGCGCGGTGGCCGTGGATGATTTCGGCAACCTGTACGTGGTCGACATTGGCAACAACCGCGTGCTGGTGTACCGGGCGCCGCTCTCCAGCGGGATGCCCGCCAGCCTGGTTTTTGGCCAGGGCGGCAGTTTCACCACCGGCCTGCCAAACAAAAACGGCCTGAGCGCCAGCAGTCTGAACGGCCCTTACAGCCTGGCGGTCGATCACGCCGGCCATTTGTATGTGGCGGATGGCGTCAACAACCGGATTCTGGAATACGATGCTCCCCTGACATCTGACGTCATCGCTGACCGCGTCTTTGGCCAGGCCAACTTCACCAGCGCGGCCTCTGGCCTGGGCGCTGCCAGCCTGAATGGGCCGATGGGCGTGGCGCTGGATGAGCGCGGCAATTTGTACATCGCGGATAACGGCAATAACCGCCTGCTGCAGGTTCACCAGCCCCTGCTAGACCAGGCAGCCGCCCAGGTATTCGGTCAATTTGATTTCAATTCCGGGGCGCCCAACGGCCCGAACCTGAGCTCACTCAGCTTATGGCATCCCATTGGCCTGGCGGCGGATAGGGCTGGCAATTTGTATGTCGCCGACTACGCCAACCGGCGGGTGCTGGAATATGATATTCCCATCCCGAACGATATCCCCTCGATTGATACGCTCAGCCCCTCCACGCTGGCCGCCGGCGGGCCGGATTTCATCCTGACCGCCTACGGCGGGGTCTTCGGGCTCGGCTCCACCATCCGTTGGAATGACAGCGACCTACCGACCACGTACATTGACGCCAACCACCTGACCGCCGCCATTCCGGCGGCCTGGGTCGCCTCCGGCGGACCCTTTGCCATCCGCGTCTTCACCCCGCCGCCCGGCGGAGGCGTCTCCCTGCCCGTCAACCTGAGCCTTTACTCGCGCCTCCCGCGGGATAGAACTGCCGACGGCGTGCTGGGCCAGCCCAATTTCACCTCCAACGCTGTGAATAACCTGGTTCTGCCCTCGGACGCCAACCGCCTGGCAGGCCCGGGCGGCGTGGTAATTGACTCGCATTCCGGGCGCCTGTTCGTGGCCGATTCGAACAACCTCCGCATATTAAGCTGGCCTAACGCCGCGGCTTTTGCCAACGGCCAGGCCGCTGACCTGGTGATTGGCAAACCGGATTTTCAAATCAATGTAAACCAGGGCGGCCCAACTGCCAGCAACATGGAATACACCTTCGGAATTGCCCTGGATGCGCAGGGCAACCTATATGCGGCGGACAGCAGTAATAACCGGGTGCTGGTTTACCTGGCCCCGCTGCACAGCGGCATGCCTGCCAGCCGGGTGTTTGGCCAGTACGGCAGTTTCTCCACCAAACTGGCCAACAACGGCGGCGTCAGCGCCAACAGCCTGAGCCGGCCGGTCGCCGTTGCTTTGGACGCCGCCAACAACCTGTATGTGGTGGACCAGAGCAACCACCGGGTGCTGGAATACGATGCTCCGCTGACCAGCGACACCAGCGCCGACCGGGTGTTTGGCCAGCCAGATTTCACGATCGGCGCGCCGAACAACGGCGGGGTCAGCGGCCACAGCCTGAAAACACCCGCCTATGCCGCCGTGGACAGCCAGGGCAACCTGTATGTCGCCGATGCGCTGAACGCCCGCGTCCTGGAATACGATTCTCCCCTGGCCACGGATACCAACGCCGACCATGTCTTTGGCCAGCCTGACTTCAGCTCCAATACCTTTGACAACGGCGGGGTCAGCGCCGCCAGCCTGGGCGTGCCCACCGGCCTGGCCGTGGACAGGCAGGGCAACCTGTACATCGCCGATTCCTACAACGCCCGGGTGTTGAAGTATTTCAACCCCCTGCAGATGGATGGCTCTTACAATACTACCGCCGACCAGGTCTTCGGCCAGCCGGATTTCAGCTCACACACGGACAACAACGGCGGGGTCAGCGCCAGCAGTTTGTCCGCCAATATCGAAGGCCTGGCGGTGGATGCGCCCGGCAACCTCTTCGTGGTCGACCAGCTCAATTTCCGGGTCCTGGAATATGACGAGCCTCTGACCGACCGGGTCGTTCTGTCGCCTGCGGCCAGCGTCCAGGCCGGCGCGCCCGGCCAGGTCATGCTCTACACCCTGCAGGTCACCAACACCACGCTCAACGCGGAGATCTTCCAATTGGGTCTCTCCACCAGCGCCTGGCCCACGATACTGCAGTCCACCAGCCTGCCCTTAGAGGCCGGGGCGCACGCCGCGGTGACGGTGAAGGTGACCATCCCGCTCAATGCCCAGCCCGGCGCGCAAAACCACCTCACGCTGATTGTCAGGTCCCAGCTTGACCCGTCTTCTGTGGCGCTGGCGGGGCTGACAACCATCGTCGGGGCGCAGGTCGCGGTAACGCCCAACGCGCCCGCCGTCCTGACCTACACCGACCCGCAGAACCAGGCCACCACCCTGCAGGTGCCGGCCGGGGCCGTCGGCGCAGCGACCGATCTCATTTTTACGCCGGTCACCTCGCCGGCCAACCCCTCCGTGTTCAGCTTCGCCGGGCACGCCTTCAACCTGGAAGCGTACCAAAACAACCAGCTCCAAAGCCCGTTCACCTTCACCCAGCCGGTGGTGGTCACCATTCATTACACCGCCGGCGATATTGCCGGGCTGGATCCCAATCACCTGACCCTGCTGTATTGGAACAAAACGGCGCTCGCCTGGCAAGACGCCGCCTGCGGCGCGTACGTGCGCAACCTGCCGGGCATGGCTTTCAGCGTGCCCATCTGCCACCTGAGTGACTTCGCCGTCTTTGAGCACCTGCTGCGCTTCTTCCTGCCGCTGGTCAACCGGTAGGGCCGAGGCTGAGGCATTGAATCACGGATGCATTGAAATAAATGATCAGTACTCAATCAAAACTAACGTATAGGATTGCTGTAATTGTTGCATCGGAGATTAACACTGAAGGATGGGGAAGGCAAGCGGCATAGCGAGAATTTTTCCATCGGCGCCACATAGAGTTTAGCCAGGCGTTTCCAAGTTCAAGTGATTATAGCATATCGTGGGTCTTTTATATCGTATTTAAAGTGTGACAGATCGAACCTTGACTTTCCAAGGATAGTTGGCTATATTCGGTGTGTGAATAAGTGTTCTATAAATTGAGGCAAATAAATATGGACTACATCAACAAAATCTTCCTTGGTGATTGTGAGGATGTGCTCAAGACTCTTCCGGATAATTCGGTGGATTTGATTTTTACATCACCTCCCTATGCGGATCAACGTAGGAACACGTATGGAGGCATAAACCCAGATGAATATGTGGCCTGGTTTCTACCAAAGGCCAAGCAGTTCTTGCGTGTTCTAAAACCCAGCGGTACATTTGTACTCAACATCAAAGAAAGAGTTGTCAATGGCGAACGACACACGTATGTCATTGAATTAATAGTAGAGATGCGAAAACAAGGCTGGTTTTGGACTGAAGAATTCATGTGGCATAAAAAGAACTCTTATCCAGGCAAATGGCCTAATCGCTTTCGGGATAATTGGGAAAGGCTCATTCAATTCAATAAAACAAAAAAATTTAATATGTATCAAGATGCAGTAATGGTGCCCGTCGGTGATTGGGCTAAAGAAAGATTGGCGAAACTAAGCCAAACGGATCAAACGCGCGATGAGTCAAAAGTTGGAAGCGGATTTGGAAAAAATGTGTCAAATTGGTTGGGCAGGGATTTGGTTTACCCGAATAACGTTATTCATATGGCTACGGAGTGCTATAACCGCAATCACAGCGCGGCATTCCCAATCGAATTACCAAAGTGGTTCATTAAACTTTTTACCCAACCAGGGGATTTGGTCCTGGATCCTTTCGTAGGATCCGGTACAACAGCTGTTGCGGCAATAGAACTTGCCCGGAAATATTGTGGAATAGATATCAGTCCTGAATATGTAGAAATTTCAAGGGACAGGATTGGCGAGACTCAAATTCGTCTTCCAATCATAGCGGAGCACCAAGCAAGTTTTCAGACAAATAAATCTCTTAAATCACTTTCGCAGGAGGAGCAATGAATCCTCTCGATATTCAAAAAGTTTACGATTTTACAAATGAAAATGTGGTTGATTTCCATAAGCATCGGATAAAATTATTGGAAGAGTTGAAGCTCGAAAAATTACTGACCAAGAATCCATATCTTTTTAAAGCAAAGAATATATCAACTGCCGGTGATCTTATTTCTAGTTTGCTGGAAGCCTTTCTCTCCTCGTCCGAAGAGAAATTGTTTGGCGATTTCTTGGAAGGATTGGCAATTTTTGTAGCCGAACTGACCTGTGGAGGTCATAAATCGACCGCGCCAGGCGTAGATTTGGAATTTTCCCACGATAATGTTTATTACGTCGTTTCCGTAAAATCCGGGCCAAATTGGGGAAATAGTTCGCAAATTAGCAAGCTGGAGCAGGATCTTAAAAATGCGGTTGTCAGAGTGAAACAATCGAAACGCGGCATGAATGTCCAGCCGGTTTTAGGAATTTGTTATGGTAAAACAAAGACAAGCTACTTGCGGGGATACTTAAAGGTAGTCGGACAAAACTTCTGGTATTTGATCAGCGAAAATCGGAACCTGTATACTGACATCATTGAACCTGTCGGATACAGGGCTAAGGAACATAACGAATCTTTTTTGAAAGAGAAAAGCAAAGTCATCAATCGTTTCACGAAGCAGTTTATTGAAGGGTTTTGTGAAGACAATGGAGCAATCAATTGGGGAAAGCTCGTTGAGTTCAACAGTGGAAATTTTGATCTTGATAAATTCCTCCCATAAAATCCGCCTTCCCAAATACGTGGTGAAGCGAGAATTGTGATTGATGGCACATACTCTTGAATCACTGAACCACTGAGAAAGATGAAACCACTGAAATTCAGACACCGCCGCGCCCGGCAGAGAGCGGGCCTCTGGATTCAGTGAAATCAGCGATCTCAGTGCCTCAGTGTTTCAATATTCCAGGCGCACCTGCGCTAAAATCTCGGCGCCTGGTTCATCCATCAGCAGGTCGATCAACTGGTGGTGCAGGCTCACCTGCCAGTTGCGGTTGACCGCCGCCTGGCGGATCAGCCGGGCCGCATCGGAGGCCAGGCGGGCGGCCTCAGCCTCCTGGCGGGCTTGCTGGCGCAGCAGAGCCAGGCAGGCCAGCGCCAGCGCCTGCACGGGCAGCAGACTGCGGTCTGTTTCGCCGGCTGGGGCCTCCAGCGCTCGTTCCGGGTTGCTCAGGGCGAGGATGCGCTGGTAAAAGGCCTCCGCCTGGGCGTGTTCGTGCGTTTTGATCAGCAAAACGCCGGCCCAATAGGTGTTGCCAATGCCCAGTCCAGTCAGCATTTCCATGGGCAGCAGACTGCGCGCTTTGTCGAACTGCCCTGCCAGCAGATAAATCAGGCTGAGAAAATAATTGCACACACTCACCAGGTGGGGCTGGTAAACCGCGGCTGAAGCGCTCAGGCGCTCGACGATGGCAATCCCGCCCTGGAAATCGCGCTGCATGGCTTTGAAGAACCCTGCCCGGCCAATGGTGAACACGCCGGTGCCGGTCAGCGGCACGCCGGCGATCTCTTTGGCAATGGTTTCGGCTTCGGCCATCAGGGGATCAATGCGCTCGTTTTCGCCGGTCAGCACGCACAGGCCCATCAACTGCCCGTAGGCCTGGCTGAGCGCCGCCAGGCTGCTGCTCTGGCGGGCGACCTGGATGGCTTCTTCAAATAACTGGCGCGCCTGCGCCAGCGCCCCCATTGTTTCGTAGGCGGTGCCCAACATGGTCTGCGCCCAGCTCACACTGCTGGCATTGCCCAACTGGCGCTGGAGGTCGATGGCTGCCAACAGATAGTCAATGGCTTCTTCCGGCTCGAAAAACATGTAAATGGCGCCTAACCCGCCCAGGGCGTCTGCCTCACCGCGCCGGTCGCCCACCTGGCGGTAAAGTTCCAGGGCCTGGCGGTGATAGACAATGCCCTGGCGCGGATCACGGTTGCCGCGCCGGCAGATCTGGGCCAGGTCATCCAGCGCATCGGCTTCTTCATTGATAAAACCCAGGCGGCGGGCTTCCTGCAGGTTACGCTCGAAGATCTGCTCGGCTTCCGCCGTGCCGTCGAAGAACTTCAGCCAGGCCCGCCGGCGGGCGACGTGCAGAGCCAGGCGCGGCTCCAGCGCCAGCCCGTCCAGCGAGGCGTACAACTGGCGCAGCAGGTCTTTGTATTCCCATTCCCACAGGTAGTCGCGGTCGATCTCCAGCAGGGTGCTGGCGGCCTCCGCGCCCGCGCCTGCCAGCACCCAATGCCGGAATTCATTGATCTGCGGCTCAAGGTCGGGGAATCTGCGCCACAGCGCCCGCGGCAGGCGCTGGCTGTGGTAATAATGGGCG
Source organism: Chloroflexota bacterium (assembly GCA_029782365.1). Classification (GTDB taxonomy): domain Bacteria; phylum Chloroflexota; class Anaerolineae; order Anaerolineales; family UBA4823; genus CAWBUW01. Next base: position 206,461 of record JAKOUW010000143.1, on the reverse strand, counting down.
GCCCGCCGGTGCAGGGCAGAGCGCGTAAAGTGCGCCTCGCCGTTTTCCTCCCCCTGTGGGATGTGACGGTAGCAGTAAGCCTGGTCGATGGGATGCAAAGAAAACAACCCCGCCGCCGGGTTGAACTTGACGAAGCAGGCGCGCACCAGGCGTCCCAGCAGGGCGTGCAGCGCCGGCTCGGGAAGGTAAGGTGAGAGCAGTTCCGCCAGCCCGGCATAACTCACCGGCTGCGCATAGATGGACAGGCCCTCCAGCACCTGCCGCGCCTCAGGGCTGAGATGCGCCAGGGCCTGCTCGACCACCGCGGCGCTGACTTCCCCTTCCAGCGCGCTCACTGCCTGCCGGACGTCCGCCAGGCGCAGCAGAGGGTCTTCCAACAGCATGCCGACCACCGACTCCAGGGCGCGCGGGAAGCCGCCCAGCTTTTCGGCGACCTCGGCCAGCTCGGTGTGCGAGGCGTCTCGCAGGCCGGCCAACCCGGAGGGGTCGAAGCGGCGCAGCAGGGCCAGGGCATCCTCCAGCGGCAGGCCGTCTTCCAGCGAAATCAGGTTTTCCCAGGTTTTGAGGGGACGCGGCAGGCGCAGCGGCTCCCGACTGGTGATGAGGAAGGTCAGGGCGCTGCTTTGCGTCACGCTCATTTCGATACACTGCTGCAGGCTGGCTTCGAGCAGATCGCCCGTCTCTGTGTTCTGCACGGATTCCAGGTTGTCGAGCAGCACCACCACGCGCCGCCCGGCGATCTTTTCCAACAGCAGGGCGGTCTTGGCGCCGGCGGTTAACTCGGCGTTGCGCGCCAGGGCTTCCAGCGCGGCCTGCTCTGCGGCCGGCAGCAGGCGGCCCACGCCGGCGAACAGCGTGTTGAGCGAGATGACTGCGCCCGACAGGCTCACGATGCCGCTCAGGCCGGGCGCGCCCTGGCGCAGGTCGGCCAGCGCTTTGCAGGCCAGGGCGGTCTTGCCGGCGCCTGCCCGGCCGTAAATGCCAACCAGCCGGGCCGGTTGGCGCAGCAGGCTGGCCAGGCGCTCCAATTTTTCCAGGTTGCCAACGTAGCGATCCGAGACGTCCAGGGGAAGGGGATTGATCAGCGGGCAGGCTGGTTGGTCTGCGCCTTGCGGCGGGACGGCGGCTGCCGGGGCGGCGGCCAGTCCCAACGCCTGGGCCTGGCGCAGGGCTTCTTCCCGGCTGTGCGCGCCCAGCTTTCCGTAGAGCTGTTTGACATACCATTTGACGGTGCCCGGCGAGAGCACCAGGCGCCGGGCGATTTCCGCGTTGCTCAACCCCTCGGCCATGGCCTGCAAAATGTCCATTTCACGCCGCGTCAGCGGCTCCACCAGCGCCTGCCCTGCTTTCATCTCCATTCCGTTCCCAAAAATCAAGATGTATTCACCCAATTTTAGCACATTCACCCCCGGATTCACCCCTGCCTGGGGGGAGACATCACCCCCCGCTTTCTGCTATCCTGGTTACAACCTCAAAAATCAGAACCAGTTAGAAAGGCAACCACCATGAACACCATCCTGACGAAATTAATCGCTGCATTTTGCCGGGGCTGCGGCCTGCACCGTGAGGTCATGCAAGCCTTCGGGCTCCTGCCCGCCGACCAGCCGCTGAATGATGCCCGGTTCTCCTCCCGCTAGCAACAGAGGCCGAGATGTTGATCGACTTCCAACCAATCCTGGCGAAGGAGAAAACCCTGTCTGACCTGGCCAAAGAATTCAACCGCCGCAGCCTGGGCGATGCCTTGACCAGTTATGTTGATTTCACCCGGCAGGTGGTGGAAAACACCCCCAGCGACGAACTGGCGGCCGCCATCCCGGACGATCCCCTGGCAGACGACCCGCATGCGGCTTCGGAAGAGGAGCGCCACGTGGGTTGGAGCCTGGTGCACCTGGTGACCCACGTCACCGCCAGCGCCGAGGAGGGCGCCGCCTTCAGCTCGCTCCTGGCGCGCGGCATCGCCATCGGCAGCCGCCTGCGCAGTGAGCAGGACTGGCGGCAGGTGAAGACCCGCGCCGCGGCTGTCCAGCGCCTGGAGGAGTGCCGGCGCATCTGCCTGGGCTACCTGGCGGCCTGGCCCGACCAGCCCGACCTGGCGGCGGTGCGTCTCATGCCCGAGCACCTGAGCTGGCTGAAACCCAACGCGCCGGTGTCTTTTCTGCATGGCCTGCTGCACTGGCACCTTCACCTGGAACAGATCCAGCTTGCCGCCGGGCGGGCGGCCGCCCGCCCGGCGGTGGTTTCGCTGCACGCCGGGCAGGGACTATGAACAGAGCGTTCAAAGCTTTCCTGCTCATCTCCTGCCTGGCGCTGGCGGCCTGTGTTTTGTATGCGGGGTTCTGGCCTGTCCCCCCCGAACAGCCGCCCGCCCTGGTGAACTCAGCCGCGCCCGCCAAGACGCTCTGCCCGCCGCGCAGCCCGGCTGCCCCTGGTTCACCCCAGGTGCTGACCGTGCGGCCGGGCGAAAGCATCCAGGCGGCCGTCGACGCCGCCCATCCCGGCGGCGTTGTCCTGGTCATGCCCGGAACCTATCACCAACAGGTCACCATCACCACCGAGCACATCAGCCTGCTCGGCCTGGGCCAGCCCGGCCAGCGGCCTGTCCTGGACGGTGAAAACCAATTGGACAACGGCATCCTCGGCTGTGCCGATCACCTGAGTGTTGAGAACTTCGAGATCCGCAATTACCAGGACAACGGCGTGATCGCTGAGAATGTCGATGGCGTGACCCTGCGCAGACTGGTCACCGAGCATACCGGGGATTACGGCCTCTTTCCGGTGCGCTCTCAGCACATCCTGATCGAAGACTGCACATCCAACGGCGCCGCAGATACCGGCATTTACGTGGGCCAATCCAGGGATATCGTGGTGCTGGACAGCGAAGCCTACGGCAACGTTTCCGGGTTTGAGATCGAAAATTCCACCAACGCTGTCGTCCAGAACAACTATTCGCACGGCAACACCGCCGGCCTGCTGATGTTCGTCCTGCCCGACCTGACCGTCAAAGAGACGAGCGGCAACCGCATCGCCGGCAACCGCCTGACCGGCAACAACCTGGCGAATTTTGCCGATCAGGAAGACATCGTCTCCAACATCCCGGCTGGCACCGGTCTGCTGGTGGTTGGCTCTGCCAACAACGAGATCACCCGCAATGTGGTCGAAGATAACCGGTCCCTGGGCATTGGCCTGCTCGACCTGCGCCCCTTCTACCCCCAGCGCCAGGATTTCGACATCGTCACCGCCCCGCAGGGCAACTGGATTCACGACAACCAGGTCGCTGGCAACGGCGCGGCGCCCGCTGCGTCTGCCCGCAAAACGGGTCTGCCGGGCGTCGACCTGCTGACAGACGGCAGCGGCTGGCACAATTCCTGGTCGGAAACAGCCGCCAGGCGCTTCCCGCCGCTTTTGCCCGGCCCCAGTTGGAGCGATTTCACCCGCCGCCTGTATTACCGGCTGATCGCACTGCTCAAGTCACTTTAGAAAAAAGAAGGAGATTATTATGTCCACACCATTTCGTATGCGTTGGGGCGGGCTGGCGGCGCTGCTGGCCGGCCTGCTGTACTGGATCGGCATGCCGGGCGCTGCCGAAGTCTTTCCGCTGGTCCCCCACGTGGCCGGGCATGCGCTTTTTGCTCTGGCAGGGCTTTTTTCTCTGTTTGGACTGCTGGGACTGGCCGCCTACGCTTCCGGGCGTTACGGCCGGCTGGGTGCGCTCAGCCTGGTTGTGACTTGGATCGGCGCAGCGCTGGTGTGCATTGGAAACGGCGCCGAAGCGATTCTCGTCATCCACGAGTCTTTTTCCTGGACATCGCAGGTCTACTCCCTGGGATTGTTGGTCTCGGTGCTTGGGCTTATTCTGCTGGGCATCAGCGCCTGGCGCACCCAGGCCATCCCGCGCTGGAGCGCCCTGGTGTTGATCCTTGCCCCGCTCGCCTTTCTGGTGATTTTCATTGGCGCCTTATCCATCCTCGTCGCGACCGGCAACACCAGCCAATCTGCAGCCCAGAGCGCTCCCTGGCTGGTTGCGACCAATTTTGTGGTTGCGGCGGCATTTGGCCTCCCGTGGCTGGCGATGGGATACACTACCCGCCAAGCTCTGCCGGCAGACCAAAGCGGGCGAAGAACTCTGGCTGTGAAGTGATGAAATCGTTGATCTCGACCACCAGACCGTCCTGCAGGCCCAGCGACTGCAGGGCTTCGGGGCGGAACAGGCCGCCGGCGCCGCGGCGGTACACGCCAAAGGCCGGGCAGGCGTTGGCGCGCGCCGCCAGCAGGCGGAACACCTGCCCCTGGCCGGGTAACAAAATGTTGTGCTCCAGGAAAGCGCAAATGTCGGCGCGGCCGCGCAGCCAGAGCGGGAAAGGCGGCATGGTCAGGGCGGCGTCCGAGCGCAGTAAAGCCACCAGGCCGTGGGCGTCGCCGGCCTCCCAAGAGGCCACGTAGCGCGCCAGCAGGTCGCTGAGGCCCGGTTGGGCGGCGGGGGTGGGCGCTTCGGCGGCTGGCGAGACTGTTTTGAGAGCGGCGCGGGCGCGCTGCAGGGCGCTGTTCACCGCCGCCGCTGTCATGCCCAGGGTTTCGGCGGTCTCGCTGGCCTGCCAGCCGAGCACATCCCGCAGGATGAGCACGGCCCGCTGGCGGCCGGAGAGGTGCTGCAGGGCGGCCAGGAAGGCGAAGGTGATGCTCTCGCGGGCGTCGTACACCGCCTCGGGCGAGCTGTCCGTCCCCTGGTCGAGCCAGTCGTCGGGGTACGGCTCGATCCAATCCGGCGCGGTCAGCGGCGCCGGCAGGGGGTCGAGCGGCCTGCCCGGCGGGTAAAGCGCGTAGGGCATGGCGCGCCGCCGGCGCGCCTCCAGGGCGTCCAGGCAGGCGTGGGTGGCGATCTTATACAGCCAGGCGCGGAAAGGCGCCTGGCGCTGGTAGCTGTCCAGGCCGCGCCAGGCGCGCAGCATGGTCTCCTGCACCAGGTCTTCGGCGTCTTCGACCGAAGCGAAGAAGCGGTAGCAGTGCGCCAGCAGTGGGCGGCGGTGCGGCGCCGCCAGCGCCTCGAAGGCCTGCGGGTCGCCGGACTGCGCCGCGGCCAGCAGGGAGGTGGTCTGCTCATCGAGGGTGAACATGCTTGAATTATAACCCTGCCAGGGGAATTATAACTATTCAACCAATATTGACAATTCGGATTATTATGATAAGATTTTTTTACCCATCCATGCAACCAGCACCCCCTATGGTTTGATCGATCCTTTCCGAGGAGGATATTCGATGGATCCACTTACGATGGCAATTGTCAGCGCTCTGACCAATTTATCCCAGGTGGCGATCAAAGATTCGTATGAAGGTCTTAAATCGCTGATCATCCGCAAGTTTGGCCAGCAAAGCAAAGTGGTCCAGGCGGTGAACGATTTGCAGGCCAATCCGAACTCGCCGGCGCGCCAGGCGGTGGTGGGCGAAGAAGTGGCGGCGGTTAAAGCTCATGAAGACGCCGAGCTGCTCAGCCTGGCGAAAGACCTGCTGGCGAAAATCCAGGCCGGGCCGGCCGGGAAAAATGTGATCACCCAAAATGTAAAAGGCGACCATAACATCATCGCCGGCAGCGGCGATATTCACGTTGACCGGCGCTGAGCATTTCGCTGCCTTATTCCCGCGCTCGGATGGCCGTTTCCACACCTGATATTTACCAGCATGTCCAAGGCGACAATAATATTATTGTCGGCTCGGGCAATGTGTTTGTTACCAATCCCGCGCCGCTCAGCGACGCGGAGCGTGAAACGCGCCGCGGGCTGGGCATCCTCCTGCAGCGCGTCAGGGCATTTTGGATCGAAGGGGTCTTAGAAAAATCCATCGAGGAGAGCCAGGCCATCGAGGTGGGGTTGGAACTGCGCGAGCAGGCGCTCGATCGGCGCCGGGCGGCGCCGGTGGAAACCTCCGCTCGGCCGGCTTCCAACAGCCTGGACGGCCTGCCGTGGATCGACATTTATGAGCGCGCCGGCGGGATGCTGTTGATTCTGGGCGACCCCGGCTCTGGAAAAACCATCTCTTTACTGCGCCTGACCCGGGAGCTGATCGAGCGCGCCGAACATGCGCTTGACTTTGACCGGCCGGTGCCGGTTGTGTTCAACCTGTCCTCCTGGAAGAGCGGTCTTTCGGTGCTGGATTGGATGGCGCGCGAGCTGGCCGCCCAATACAGCATCCCGCGCGCCGCCGGGCGCGCCTGGCTGGCGCAGTACCGCCTTTTGCCCATGCTGGACGGCCTGGATGAAACGCCGCCCGAGCTGCGCGCGGCCTGCTGCCAGGCGATCAATGATTATGTCACCACAACCGGCCTCTCTGGCCTGGTGGTGTGCAGCCGTTCGGCGGAATATGCCGCCGCCGGGGTGAAGTTGATGCTCAACCTGGCGGCGAACCTGCGCCCGCTGGCCTGGCCCCAGGTCAATGCCTATTTAAGCACCCAGGGCGAACCCTTCAGCGCCCTGCGCACAGCCATCGGGCAGGACCCGGTTCTGATGGAGCTGGCCTGCTCGCCTTTAAACCTGAGCATCATGCGCCTGGCGTATGCAGGCGCATCGCCGAGCGACTTGGCGCCCGGCACACCGCTGACCAACGAAGCCTGGCGCACCCGCCTGTTCTCGGCCTATATTGAGCGCGTCTTGAATCGCAAGCAGCCTGGAGAAACCGTCTTTCCGGCGCACCAGGTGGTTTATTGGCTGTCGGGCCTGGCGCGCAAAATGAAACAGCACGGCCAGTCGATTTTCCTGATCGAGCAGCTCCAACCAAGCTGGCTGGAAACTCGCGGCCAGCGCTGGTTGTATATCATGCTCTCGAGGGTGCTGGCTTCGATGGCTTTCTTTGGCTTTACCTTCATGCTCGGTTTGTTTTACGGGCCGATCATCGGCGTGATCGATGGACTGGTCTTCGAACGGCGATCAGCCTCGGGTGAGCGGCGCCCGCCAACTCTCGGCAGCCGCCTGCTCTATATCGGCATGATCCTGTTAGTGTTTCTGACCCTATATCTGCTGACGAACGCTGTCATTGCGGGTGGATTCTACCTGTTGTCGCTTGGGCCCCATTCCACGCCAGCCGAGTTCCAGAACTTCCAGGAGAACATCATCTATCGAGCCGTCACTGGGATTCCTATATCTTTACTGCCGGCCCTGATCATTGGGATCTACGGCAGCGACCATTCATTGAGCGCCGATGTGCGTACAGTGGAAAATTTGAAATGGTCCTGGCAGAAAGCGCTCAAAGGCAGCCTGTTGGTCGGGTTGTTTTTCAGTGTGGCGGGCACCCTGGTGGTCGATATCCTGGCGATCGTTGGGCAGATGGATCTTATCTCCTTCGTCATCGTCAGCGCCGCTTCTATTCTGCTTTATTTCTTCTATTTCGGCATTTTTGTCTTTCCTTTTGCCGGCCTGACTTCCCACGTGGCCAGCGGGAAGATATTGCCGAACCAGGGCATCAAGATGTCGATTCGCAATGCTTTCCGGACAGGGATTTGGCTCTCCCTGGCTGTCAGTTTGGCAATCGGTTTGGTCATGGTGGTGGTCATCAGCCTGGTGGTGGTGGTTGAGGTGGTCATTGGCGCTCTGCCAGGCACTGCCAATGTGATTGTGATCGCTGTGTTTACCTGCATCTTCATGTTTATCCTGACCGTCGTATTTTCATTGTTTGCCTTTGGCCCGCCGACCGCCTGCTGGTACGGCGGGTTCGATGCGATTTATCATTATGTCCTGCGCTTCCGCCTGCAGCGCTCCGGCGTCATCCCCCCGCAGTTTGAGCGTTTCCTGGATTACGCCGTCGAGCGCATCTTACTGCGCCGCGTGGGCGGTGGCTTTATTTTCGTCCACCGCCTGCTTCTGGAGCATTTCGCGGCTTTGCCATCTCGAAAACCGGCGCCTTAATTATGTTACAATAATTTGTCTTATTTATCCGGATAAAGGCTTGCATGGCTGCAGCCCGGGCTTGTTTCCTCTGGAGGTCCAAACATGCAGGAATTCGATTATGTGGCGGCGAAATCGGTTGATGAGGTCATTGCGCTTTTGGCGGCCAGCAGCGGCCAGGCGCGCATCCTGGCGGGGGGGACGGATCTGCTGGTTCAGTTGCGCGAGGGCCGGCGCAAGACCGGGCTGGTCGTCGATATCAAGCGCATGGATGAAACCAATGCCTTATCCTACGAGCCGACCTCCGGCCTGCGGATCGGCGCGGCAGTGTCTTGCCAGCGCATCTGCCGCCACCCGGCCATCGCCCGGGTTTACCCTGGCCTGGTCGAAGCCGTGGCGCTGATCGGCGGCACCCAGATCCAGGGCCGCGCCAGCCTGGGGGGCAATTTGTGCAATGCCTCGCCGGCCGCCGATTCGATCCCGGCGCTCATCGTGCACAGCGCGGTTTGCCTGGTGGCATCTGGGCGCGGGGTGCGCTCCATCCCGGTGGAGGAATTCTGCGTGGCGCCGGGCAAATCTGCCCTGCAGGCAGATGAATTCCTGCTGTCCATCCACCTGCCAGATCCTCCGGCCGGCTTCGGCGCAGCCTACCTGCGCTTCATCCCGCGCCATGAGATGGATATCGCCGTGGCCGGGGCAGGCGCCAGCCTGGTGCTGGACGATGACCGCCAGACCATCCGCTCGGCCCGCCTGGCGCTCTCGGCAGTCGCCCCCCGGCCTCTGTTCGTGCCGCAGGTCGGCGAATACCTGGCCGGCCGGCGCGCCTCCCCCGAAACCCTGGCCGAAGCGGCGCGCATTGCCCGCGCCGCCGCCCGGCCGATCAGCGACATGCGCGGCACGGCCGCCCAGCGCAGTCACCTGTGCGGCGTGCTGGCGCGCCGCAGCCTGGCCGCGGCCGTCGCCCGGGCCGGCGGAGAAAGGATGTAAGCATGGCACAGCGAGTGCATGTGCATACGCAAATCAACGGCGAAGAAGTCGAGTTCCTGTGCGAACCGCGCCAGAGCCTGCTGGAAGTGCTGCGCGAGACGCTCGGCCTGACCGGCGCCAAGGAAGCCTGCAACAACGGCAACTGCGGCGCCTGCAATGTGATCCTGGACGGCGTGCTGGTCAACGCCTGCCTGGCGCTGGCGGTGGAAGCGCAGGGGCGCAGCCTGCTCACCATTGAAGGGATTGCGCCCCGCCAGGGACTGCACCCCTTGCAGGAAGAGTTCCTCCAGCAGGCCGCCCTGCAGTGCGGCATCTGCACTCCCGGGTTCATTGTCTCGGCCAAAGCCCTGCTCGATCACAATCCCAACCCCAGCGAGAGCGAAGTGCGGCATTGGCTGGCCGGCAACCTGTGCCGCTGCACGGGTTATGACAAGATCGTGCGCGCCGTTTTGGCCGCCGCCGCCCGCCTCAATGACTCAGCCCACGCACCCGCCGGTCAAATGGAAGGAATAACCTGATGGTCGACATCCTCGAAAGTGATCCGGAAACTACCCAAGAGCAGGCGTACCGGGTGATCGGCACGCGGCCCGTCCGCCCCGACGGCGCCGATAAAGTCAGCGGCCGCGCCCTGTACGGCGCCGACCTGCGCCTGCCGGGCATGCTGTACGGCGCCGTCCTGCGCAGTCCGCACGCCCACGCCCGCCTCCTGTCTATCGATACCCGCCAGGCCGAGGCGCTGCCCGGCGTGAAAGCGGTGGTCACCGCCGCCGACCTGCCGGAGATCGGCGATAAGGTCACCGGGCAGGGCGAAGGCACCGCCAACATGCGCTACATGAGCAGCAACGCCCTGGCGCGCGACAAGGTGCTGTACGATGGGCATCCCGTGGCGGCGGTGGCCGCCGCCAGCCTGCACATCGCCCAGGCCGCCCTGGAGCTGATCCAGGTCACCTATGAAATCCTGCCGCCGGTGATCGACGTGCGCCATGCAATGCAGAACACTGCGCCCATCCTGCTGGAAGAGCTGCGCACCGATGAATTCGGCAGTCAGGGCAGTCAGCCCACCAACATTGCCAGCCATATGCAGACCAAAACCGGCGACCCGGAGCTGGGATTCCAGCAGGCGGCGGTGGTGGTCGAGCGCGAGTTCACCACGGCCAGCGTGCACCAGGGCTACATCGAGCCGCAGAACAGCACCGCCCTGTACAATACCGATGGGCAGGTGACGATCTGGTGCAGCACACAGGCCGCCTTTGCGGTGCGCTTCGAAGTCTCCGAGATTCTGCAGATTCCCGTGGCGCGCATCAAGGTCATCCCCATGGAGATCGGCGGCGGTTTTGGCGGCAAGATCGGCGTGTACCTGCAGCCCGTGGCCGTCCTGCTCTCGAAAAAGAGCGGCAGCCGGCCCGTCAAGCTCACCATGAGCTACCGCGATGTGCTGGCCTCCACCGGCCCCACCCCCGCTTCGTACATCCGCCTCAAGCTGGGCGCCGATCAGGAAGGCCATTTCACCGCCGCCCAGGCCACGCTGGCTTACGCCGCCGGGGCTTACCCCGGCTCGGCGGTCGGCGCAGGCATGCACACCATGCTGGGGCCTTACCGCGTTCCGCATGTGCAGATCGACGGTTACGATGTGGTCGTCAACCGGCCGCGCGCCGCCGCCTACCGGGCGCCGGGGGCGACCAACGCCGCCTTCGCCGCCGAGACGCTGATCGACGAGCTGTGCGAAAAGCTGGGCATGGATCCGCTCGAGTTCCGCCTGCTGAACGGGGTCAAAGAAGGCGACCGCATGGCGGATGGGCCGGTGTTCAAGCGCATCGGCTGCCTGGAAACCCTGCAGGCGGCGCGCAGTCACCCGCATTACGCCGCCCCGCTGGCAGGGCGCGGCCGGGGGCGCGGCGTCGCCTGCGGTTATTGGGGCAATTACGGCGGCAAATCCAGCGCCTCCGCCTCTCTGAACGCCGACGGCAGCGTCAGCCTGCTGGAGGGGTCGGTGGATATCGGCGGCTCGCGCGCCTCCATCGCCATGCAGTTCGCCGAAACACTCGAAATCCCGCTCAGCCAGGTCAAGCCCCAGGTGGCCGATACCGATTCGGTCGGCTTCACCGAAGGCACCTACGGCAGCCGCACCACCTTCGCCACCGGCTGGGCGGCCTACGAGCTGGGACAGGCTCTCAAAAAACAGTTAATCGAGCGCGCCGCCCAATTTTGGGAAGTGGCGCCGGACCAGGTGACCTACCGCGGCGGCGTGTTCTCCAGCGGTGAGAAACACTTCTCCTTCAATGAGCTGGCCGCCAAACTCGACCAGGCCGGCGCGCCGGTCATGGCCAGCGCCACCGTCAACCCGCAATCTCAAGGCCCGGCCTTTGCCGTGCACATCGTGGATGTCGAAGTGGACCTGGAGACCGGCAAGGTGGACGTCCTGCGCTACACGGCTGTCCAGGATGTGGGCACCGCCGTCCATCCCGCTTACGTGGAAGGCCAGATTCAGGGCGGCGCCGTGCAGGGCATTGGCTGGGGGTTGAACGAAGAATATGTGTACGACGAGCAGGGCAGACTGCTGAACGGCAGCCTGCTGGATTACCGCCTGCCCACCTGCCTCGACCTGCCGATGATCGAGACCGTCCTGGTGGAGGTGCCGAACCCGGGCCACCCCTACGGCGTGCGCGGCGTGGGCGAAGTGCCGATCGTACCGCCGCCGGCCGCCCTTGCCAATGCCATCTACCGGGCGGCGGGCGTGCGCCTGGCCGAGCTGCCCATGTCGCCGGCGCGTGTCCTGCAGAGCCTGCTCGCCCAGGCGGGCGGCTGAGCGCGGTCTGCCGTGCCCCAGGTGTGGATTCCCTCCCTGCTGAGGGCGCTGACCGGCGGTGAAGAGATCGTCAGCGCCTCTGGCGAGACGCTGCCCCAGGTGATTGAAGCCCTGGAAACGCGCTTCCCCGGCCTGCGGGCGCGCCTGTGCGAGCCAGACGGCCGCATTCGCCCCAGCCTGGCGGTGGTGATCGACGGGGCCATCAGCCCCTATCCGCTGCGCGTGCCCCTGACCGCCGACAGCCAGGTGCGTTTCATGCCTGCCATCAGCGGAGGGTAGACTGTTTTCTTTAACGGCTTGGCGTCTTTGCGTGAGCGGCGGCGTCAGGGTGCGGTTCAGCTGTATTTTGCCGCCATCTTCCCGATGGTGCTGGCGCCGCGCAGGGTGGATTTCATCTTGAGGGCTTTTTCCAGGGCGGCGTTGGAAAAGGTCGAATCGCTCTGCCGCAGCTTGCACAGCCAGTAAACCTCGCGCCCGTGGATGGCGAAGTCATCGATCTCGCTGCGCAAAGCCATCAGTCTTTCCCTGGCCGGCTCGTCGGGCGGGCGGGCCAGGAAGGCGATATTCAGGGCCGCGGCGGCCTCCATTGCCGGTTGGGGGAAGGCCTGGTGGGCGGCGACGCGCGCCAGTTCAGCGGGCGTGCGCAGAAAGGTCGCCACCTCGTAGCCCAGCGCGGCCTGCAGGTGGGCGGCGATGGCCTCCGATATGGCCGTCTCATCCGTCCCGGCGGCTTCGAAGATGACATTGCCGCTGGCGATGAAGGTCTCGACCTGCTGGAAGCCCAGCTCGGTGAAGAGCTGGCGAAGCTGATCCATTTTGACCGTGTGCCCACCAACGTTGATGGCGCGCAGGAAGGCGATGTAGCGATTCATGGTGAAGCCTCCGGAAAGCAGAATTGAGCTGATTGAGCGTCCACAGATGGACTGATTGTACCTCAGGACAGGCGGAGAATCTTGGGCGATCGCATTTCACCAGCATACAAGCGTTTCTATTGCCTCCAGCCGGCTGATGCCTGCCACCGGCGCACCCGTTTATCCAATGGATGATGAAAAATAATACAACGGGAAGAATATTATGCTAAAGTTAATGGAGATGCGCCAAAAGATTCATCCCCCCGGGATGAGGCGATGGGCGAAATTGATTCGAGCCAGTCTCTTCCTAAAACTCGTTCAAGATTCTCCCTCGCCGCCATCCTCATCCTCTTTCAACGGAGCCACCCATGCAACCTCAATTTAAACCCTTCATCCTCGAACGCCAGGGCTGCCCGCTCCATTACTGGGTCGGCGGGCCGCAAGGCGCGCCGCTGGTGGTCTTCACCCACGGCGCCTGCGTCGATCACCGCTCGTTCGACCCGCACGCGCCGGTCGTGGCTGAGCAGTACCGGGTGCTGACCTGGGATGTGCGCGGCCACGGCCTGTCCCAGCCGGCGGGTGCGCCGTTCTCCATCCCGCTGGCGGTGGAAGACCTGCTGGCGCTGATGGACGCCCTGGGTTATCCAAAAGCCGTGCTGGTCGGCCATTCCAACGGCACCTACATCAGCCAGGAGCTGGCCTACCGTTTCCCTGAGCGCGTCCAGGCGCTGGCGCTGGCGGACGGCACCTGCATCACCTGGCCGCGCAGCGCGCTGGATCGCTGGATTTTAAACGCCTCTGCCACGGTGATGAACTGGCTGCCGTTCGAGACGCTCAAAAAGAGCGGCCTGCCGTACATCTCGGCGCGCCAGGAGGTGCAGGCGTACACCTACCAGGCCTTCTCCATGCTGACCAAAGCGCAGTTCATCGCCCTGTGGAACGGTGTGATCACCTGCCTGCACGATGAGCCAGATTACCGCATCCGCCAGCCGCTGCTGCTGCTGCACGGCGACGATGACCGGACCGGCGATATCAAAAAGATCGCGCCGCTGTGGGCGGCCCAGACGCCCAACTGCCAGTACGAAGTGATCCCCAACGCCAAACACTTCGCCATTCTCGATGACCCTGAGCGCTTCACACGCCTGCTGTTGGATTTCCTGGCGCAGTGGGCGCCGCTGACTGCCGCCTGAGTCTCAGCGGGCTGTTTTGCGCCGTTCAGGCTCAACGAGGCCAGCAGACCCTTGAGCAGTTGGGCGCGCTCGCCGGCGGTCAGGCTGGCGCTGGGGTGCAGGATCAGGTAGTTGGCCGGCGGCATGGCGCCGTTGTTGATGTTTTCCGTCACCTGGTTGGCCAGGCGCCCCGCCAAACTCAACGGCGCTTGCCCGCTTTAAGCTATAATGAATGCAGGCCCGCACCGTTCTGCGGCCTGTGGGAGGATCGCATGCCATTTTACAAATCGATCAACTACAAAATTGAGGCCGGGAAGCGCACCGCCCAGGGTTTACTGCGCCTGAAAGCCGCCCTGGATGCCGCCATTCCCGCCAAGCAGGTTGACCAGACCCTGCTGTTGGCCACCTGGAACATCCGTGAGTTTGGCGGGACGAAATCGGGCGGGCGCGACCCCGAGGCGCTTTTTTACCTGGCCGAGATCATCTCGCGCTTTGACATGGTGGCCGTGCAGGAGGTGCGCGACAATTTGGACGCCCTGGATGCCCTGATGGATAAGCTGGGTGTCTGGTGGAAATACCTGGTCTCGGATGTCACCTCCGGGCCGAAGGGCAACGATGAGCGCCTGGCATTCATCTTTGACACGCGCAAGCTGTCGTTCGGCGGGCTGGCCGGCGAGCTGAGCGCCCCCTCGGACATGGTTGACGGCCTGCTCAAGCCGCAGTTCGGCTTCGCCCGCTCGCCCTTTTTGTGCGGCTTCCGCGCCGGCTGGTTCAAGTTCACCATCTGCACCGACCACCTGTATTACGGCGAGGCGAAACACGACGACCCGGAACGCGTCAAAGAAGCGGAGAGTATTGTGGCGCTGTTGCGAGAGCGCATGCAGGCCAGGGACCGCTGGGCAAACAACACCATCCTGGTGGGCGATTTCAACATCTTTTCGATCAAGGACCAGACTTTCCTGGCGCTGGAAAAAGCCAGTTTCAACATCCCCGACAACCTGCGCGGCAAGTACACCAACGTCAACCTGGACAAGCCCTTCGACCAGATCGCCTTCCTGGCGCCGGATGTCAACCTGCAGATCGACGCCGCGTCCTTGAAGGCCGGCATCTTCCCCTTCTTCGATTACGTTTACCGGGAGGAAGACAAAGATATCTACCTGAAGGATAAGAGCGATGCTGCTTACCGCCTGTGGCGCACCTTCAAGATGTCCGATCACCTGCCGGTGTGGGTGGAGCTGACGGTCGATTTTGGCGAGGATTACCTCAAGCGCAAGCTGGCCGGCTGAGCCGGGCGCGCTCGTCGCCGCCGTTGAGCTCGCCGATATCTTCGCCGCGCCTGTCGATTGATCAGGAGGTGAAATCAGCCTGCATTTTGCCTGTCCTTTGACGCGCTGGCCGCCAGCAAACCGCCGATGATGACCACATCCTGGACGGCGTGCACCGCCCAGGCCAGGAGCAGGCCGTGCGTCTCAACCAGCGAGAGGGCCAGCAGCCATCCCAGAAAGCCGGCCATCAGCGTGCCGACCAGGCCGCGCGGCATGCCGAAATAATGCGGCAGGCCGAACAGCGCGCCGGAGAGCAGACAGAGCAGCGGCGCGGCGAGCTGGCCATAGAGTGGGATGACGATGCCGGCGCGGAAGATGCTCTCTTCAGTGAAAGCGTTCATAGCCGAGAACAGCAAAACCCAGGGCAGGTAAACCAGCCAGGCCTTGAAGCGAATGCCGGCCTGCCTGAGTTGAAAGTACATAAAGAGGAAGGTCACAGCCGTAATCCAGAAACCCAGGCTGGCGGCCGCCTGCCACCACGGCATGCCCGCCGGGATATCCAGCCAGCTCACGCCGCTGGATGGGGCGGCCGGCTCTCCCAGCCGGAAGAAAGCCTGGAAGTTCGCCGGGTTGAGCGCATAAGCGGCCAGCAAAACGAGCAGCGCCAGCGCCAGTTGGGCGCCCTGGAATTTGAGCATGCCATCCAACTGCGCATCCTGCAGCAGGCGGAAGGTCAGCCTGCCGGTCAGGCGCCGCAGGGTGAATATCCCGCCGGTGGCCAGCAAAATGATCAAAACGGTGATCGTGAGAATCATTTCATCCCTCCTGCTGAAGCTGGGCAGTGCGCCGGCGGTACATCCACCAGCCGGCCAGGCCCAACAGCAGCCCCATGAGCAGGCTGTCATTGCTCGGTGAGAAAATGAGGCTGGTCCAACTGCGCGAGGTGATGAAGCCGTTCAAGACCAGCGGCATGCTCAGGGCGTTGATCACCTGGTGCAGCAAAAAGCCGGGCCAGATCGAGCGGCTGTTCAAGCGCAGCTCGCCGAACAGCAGGGCCGTGGGGAGCAGGTTCACCAGCGCCAGGCCCAGGAAAAGCGGCGCGCCGTAGGGGGCGGCGGCCTGCAGATCGGCGCGGCCCAAGAAATAAGCGTAATAGGGCAGGTGCCAGGCCCACCAGACCAGCGCCACGGCGGCATGGTTGGCGAGCGGGTGCACGTTGGCCGCCGCCAGCCGCGGCGTCAGGTAGCCGCGCCAGGCCAGCTCTTCAAACAAGTTTTTCACCAGCGAGGCGCCAAACAGCGCCCCGGCCGCGGCCAGGTACGCCTGCAGGCCCTGGGCGGCGAAGCCCGCCAGGTTGATCGCCTGCAGGGCGAGCGCCAGCCCGCCGGCCAGCGCAGCGCCCAGCGGGTAAATCCAAAGCGCCGCCAGGTACCAGCGCCAACCCCCGGGCAAGTTCAAGCCCAGGCCGGCGTCTTGCCAGCCGTCGCCGCCCAGCAGGCGCAGCAGCAGACCTGCCAGCGCCGGCAGGGCCAGCCAGACCAGCGCCCCCAGGCTCTGCAGCGGCGGCAGGGTGCTGCTGCTGGCGGCGTTCAGCCAGGCGCCGAGCCAGCCGCCGCCCACGGCGCACGCACTCACGATCAGGATATTGCGGGTGGTTTTGGTCACGGCGTCTCACTCCACGGGCGGCAGGTGCGCCGCCTGCTCCTGCGCTTTTTCCAACCAGGCGAACTCAGCCCGGTAATAAGCCGCGCCGTAGTCCAGGGTCATCTGCCACAGGGAGGCCATGCGCGCCCGGCCTGGGCCGCCGGCAGCTTTCTGCCGTTCGATGACTGCCTGCGCTTCTTCCAGCGCGGCGATCTCTGCGCCGACGGCTTCTTTGCGCGTTTGAATCAATTGGCCGATTTCTGCGTTGGAAAGCGGGTGGGCGAAGAAGAGCTGGATCATCCAGGCCTCGCGCACCGGCGAGAGCGGCAGGGGCGTGGAAAGCCAGCGCCGCAGCTCGGCCCGCCCGGCCGGGGTGAGGTGATATTCCTTGCGGTTGGGCCGGCCTTCCTGCGGGATGAGGCGGGCGGCAACCAATTCTTTCTTCTCTAAATCGTCCAGCGCTTTGTAGATGTGGCTCTGGGTAGCCGACCAGAAATGCGCCACGGAGCCGGCAAAGCTCTTTTTTAAGTCATAGCCGCTCTGCGCTCCGAAATCCAGGAAGGCCAGTATGGCGTGTTCGAGAGGCATTCAATTCTCCTTGCCTGAGTGATATTCCTATTAGATTATATATCTATGTATATATATTATCAAATAGATATATGATTGTCAAGGAGAAAATGGAGACGGGTGGAAAACCGCCGAACTTCGCATAGGTTTGCAAACGCATGCCATATCTGCCCAACCCGGTACTGCCGGTCTGTGCAAAACCATCTGGACGCGCCAGGCAGACGCCGGCCAATTGTTAGAAAGATAAGAAAACCCCCTGTTTTCGATAGACAATAATCCCCAATCCCTATACAATAGAGAGGATCGACTGGAGCGTCGATCAGTCATGGAACGCAGCACTGCAATGAAGATGCCGGGATAACCTGGCGGCTGCGGAAGCGAGGTCTAGGATAGACAACCAACCGCTTGTGATGAAATTCCCGTCATCCGCCGCGCGACGGGGAAGCCTGCTATCCGGGCTGTCAGGTTTGCTTTCCTGCGCCCTGCTCTTGGGCGTTCTGCTGGCCCAGGCGTTGCTCACGCCGACCGTGCAGGCGGCTTCCGCCGGCGGCTCGTGCTACGCCACCCTGGAACCCGCCAGTGCGTTCACACCGGGTCAACCGCTTATCTTGAAAGCCTCCGTCGAGAACGCCCAGGGCGCGGCTGTCACTCCATCGGCCGAAAAATGGTTGTTCAATTCAGTCGAAGCGGCCAACGGCACCTTCATCTGGGACGGCAAGGCTGTCACCGTGGAGTACCACTTCACCTGCCCGCTGGATAACCAGGCGCAGGTGGTGTATTATTCGATTCCCGCCCGGCCGGGGCAAGGCATCGACTGGCTGGCGCTGGCCGGCTGGTTGGGCGCCCTGGCTGGCTTGCTCGTCCTGGCTGGCCTGGCCGCAGGGGCTTTCATCCTCCTGCGCAGCCGGTCGAACAGACCCGCGCCGCTGACGGAGAATTACGCGCCGCCGCCAGCCTCCGATCCGGTTAGGCCATCCCCGGCCGCCGGCGCTGCGCCGCCGGCAGAGAAGCCCGCGTCCCCGCCTGCCAGCGCCAGCGCGCCCGCCCAAGCCGGCGCGCCGTATTATGCGCTGCAAGTCAGCGCCACCAGCCTGGAGCTGAAAAGCGGCCAATATGCTCCGCTGTCTATCCAGGCGTGGCGCGTCATGCCCAACGGCGCCAGGCTGCCGGCGCCCGAAGCCGCCATCAGCGTGCAGGTGCCGCCCGGCGGGCTGGCGGTCAACCCAGCTTCTGGCCGCGGCGCATTGAACTGCCTGTTTTACGCCGCCCAGGCGCCTGCCTGCGCCAGCTTCGAGGTGACAGTGGGCGCCGCCGCCCAGGCCGGCCGTGCCTCCGCCCAGGTGACGGTGACCGTCCTGCCTTCCTACAGCCTGCAGTTTGCCTGGCAAGAAGGCCACCCCGCCTTGCAGCCCGGTGCTGAGGGCGCCTGGGCCTGGGCGCGCCTGCAGGCCGACCCGCCCGGTTCTGCAGAAAATATTGAGACCCTCACCGCGCAGATCACCTTCTCGGTGCAGGGCGCCAATCCCGATTGGGTCAGCCTTGCGCCCGGCGAAGTGCGCGATGGCTGCCGCTGGGTGCAGGCGGCCTGCAGCCCCCCAGCGCTGGGCGCGGCGCTCAAACCGGGCGTCACGCTGGTCAAGGCGCAGGTTATCGTCGGTTCTGAGACTCTGCAAGCCGACCTGGAAGCGCCGCTGTGCGAAGAGCCGCTGTTCTCGGCCCTGGTCAACGGCCAGGCAGCGGCTGATGTGCGCTTCCTGCGCCGCTGGGGCGACTCTGGTTGGGAATTCGCCGATATCATCACCTGTTACACAGCGCCCTCCGAGCCAACAAAAACCGTGGCGCCTGTTGAAAAATTCTTTTTCAACGCCCCACCCATCCAGGCCGACCCGCCTGTGTTGGAGGTCAGGGAAATGTACGAGATCCGGCCGGCCACCATCGGGCTGAAAGTCGGGCTGGCGCAGGGCGTGGACCTGGAGCAGTATTTTGGGCCGCACCTGGCCGACCATGACGGCCTGATCCACGTGACGGTGAGTGTGCGCTCCTCCAGCGGTAAAACCATGCAAGCCAGCCTGGTGTACCGCCTGCGGCCGCAGTTGGAGCTGTTTGCGCATGACTGCGATTCGAGCGGGCGCACATACCAAGGCCTGGAGCTGGAGGCGGAGGAATTTATCACCGACGGTGATGACCAGGCCTGCCTGCTGATCGGCTGCTGCCGCACCGATCTTGATGGCCCGCGCCACGCCGGGCTGGTGCGCCAGCTCGAACCGGGCTGGTGGACCTTCGTGCCCTCGCTGCGCGGCGAGGCGGTGCGCGATTTCCAGGTGCGCCTGCCCGACGAGCCCGATGAGACCGGCCAGCGCCTGCTGGCAGTGCGCTCCAGGCGTCCCCTGCTTTACCAGACCAGCCGTGAAGGCGACCGGCTGACCCTGCGCCTGGAGGGCCGCGCCCTGGACAACCTGCCCTCCAATTATCTGAACGAACCTTTTCTTTTCGAACTGCCGCTCAAACCACGCTACCCCGATCTGCGCCTGTGGGTGATGCCGGGCCGCCAGCGCGGCGCGTCCACAGCCTGGATGGCAGTCTTCCTCGACCAGGAGGCCTTCCGGCCTCTGCCGGAAATGTCCTTGAAAGTCAGAACCGGTGTGAGCATCAAACCCGGTGAAAACCCGGCGGCGCTCGTCTCTGTGCCCGCTCTGAAATGCGCCAGCGGTCAGGACGAAGCGCGGCTGCTCACGCAAGCGGATGGCTCGGGCCAGGTGGACCTGCTGTACACGGGCCTGGAGTGGAGCAGTTTCCGGGCGGTCGTCTTGCACGTGGAGTGCTGTCTCACCAGCCGGGATGGCGATGTGCAGAGCGATCCGCTGCGCATCGATATCGACCTGCAAGAAAATGTCGAGAGTCTGCTGAAGGCTCTGTACGCCGAGCGCGCCAGCCTGCGCTTGACCAATCCTTTCTGGCAGGAGCGCGCCCTCAGCGCCCACCTCCAGGCCCTGACCGCTCACCGCCCTTTCACGCGCGGGCCGCTGTGGCGCGCCCTCGGCAGGCTGGCTGGGGAACCCGGCCAATTCGGCGATGAATATAACGACCGCCAACTGTGCGAACGCATCAGCAGTTGGCTGGCCGGCCGCCGCCGTTACCAGCCGGGCAGCCCCGACAGCCTGGAAGCCGCGGCCGCCATGAACGGCATCGAGTTCGACCAATTCACCGCCGGCCGAGCCGCTGGGCAGGATGAGGACCTGCACCAGTACGCCGCCATTTTCCTCTCTGGCATGGCGCCGGCCGCAGACCCGCGCGGGCTCGATCCCTGGTGGACGCAGGAGTGGGAAAACCCGGCTTACCTGCAGCCCGAAGGCTTGCTCGACAGCCTTTGCCAGGCGAACCACTACCTGGCTTTGCGCGCCTGGTTCTCTGCCGCGCAGGCCAGCCTGAGCGCCGCGCTGCGCTGCCTGCCTGGCCTGGAGACCAACTCCGCGGCCAAAGCCGCACAGGTCATCGGCGCACAGGCCGCCGGCTGTGCCGCCAGCGCGGCCGTAGAATTGTCTGCTTCGCCCTTGCACACCGCCGGTTTCAGCGTTGAATCCACCCTTCCCTACGTCGGCCTGGCGGATTTCCTCAAAGATTGGGCCGCGCTCCATCCGCACGGTTAGGTGAATAAGCGCTATGGATGCTCTGCAGCCGCAAACCCTCCCCATCAGCCAGCCAACAGCCCAGCGCCTGGATGAATTTTGCCGCGCCTTGCAAACGGCGAACGGCGCAGACGCCGACCCGCAGGCGCTCAGCGCCGGTCTGACTGCCCTGGATGAGCTGTTCGCCCGGCCGCCGGAAACCGGCGCACAGACCGGTTGGCAGGCGGTTTTTTACCCCGAACCGGGCGGCGGGGGTATTTTGCAGGCGCGCCATCCGGCCAGCCAGCAGGAGATTTCGCTGTCGCGCGACGCGCAGGGCGCCTGGTACAGCGGCACCTGGGTGCGCCTGGACGGAGAAAGACCCGGCTTCTGCCTGTTTGAGGTGGAGCACGCGGCAGGTGAGCGCCTGGTGAGGTTGGTCACGCCGGAGGGCGAGATCCACCTGCCGCTGGGCGCGGAGATGCTTGGGCCAACAGGATTGGCCTGGGCTGAACCAGCCCAGAACAACGCATCCTTCCCTGCCGGGCGGCCGCCTGATTCCGCACGCGGCGCCCCGCGCGGCGCTTCACCTGTCGAGCCGCCCACGCCGCCGGTCAACGCGCCACCCGAGTGGGGCGTCACCCAGCCGCACGAGACAGGCGAACTGCTGAGAGATGACTCTCAGCCGGCCCGGCGCGGCCTGGAAACGACACCCACGCCGGTGCACCAGCGGGCGGCCGCCTGGGAGATCCTGCAAGAAGCCGCCGGCCTGCGGGTGCCCCTGCTGGGCCGGCTGACCATTGGTCGGGCGGCCGAAAACATCCTGTGCCTGCCGGAAGTGGGCGTCTCGCGCCAGCACGCCGTCATCGAACCCACCGAGGACGGCTGGCTGCTGCGTGACCTGCGCTCCACCAACGGCACCTACCTGAACGGCCTGCGCATCACCACGCCGGTGGTGCTGTCGCACGGCGATGTGATCACCATCCGGGGCATCGAATTAATCATTGTCAAGAAGTGATCCACCGCAGGTTGCGCCAGAACCGAGTTAAGGGGTCTGCACCTCGGGCAAAAAGACGGCGAACGGCTGGAGTGTAATCGTAAAGACCTGCTCGGCGCTGGTGTCCACACCGCCGTGATCCACCCCGCCGTTATCCTGCAGGCGCACATGCACAATGGCCGCGCCGAACTGTCCCGGCGCCGGCGTGAAGCTCAGGCTGCCATCGGGGGCGATGGACGGGCGGACGCTGAACAGGGCGGCGTTATCATCCGAGACCAGGAAGGCCAGCGTCTGCCCGCTCTCATCGGCCGGGCCGGCGCTCAGGTTTGACGCCCAGCCGCTGAACACCTGCTGTTCCTGGGGCAGGCGCAGGCGCACATCGGGGCCTTTGGTGAACGAAGGCGGGTCATTGACCGGCTGGAACTGGAGGTCCAGGGCGGCATCCAGCGGGGCGTAGGCCAGCCCGTCCGAAGCCGTCCAGCGCAGGGTGGTTGTGCCGTTCCAGTTGGGATCGGGGACAAAAGCCAGGCCGGCCAGCTCAGCGGCGGGCACTTCCTGGTCCAGCGCCGCCGGCAGGCCGGCAAGCTGTAGCGCGCCGTGGGCGGGCAGGGCGGTGATCTTGACCTTGCTCAGGGCGTCGCCGTCCAGGTCGCTGTAATGGCTGGTGAAGCTGGCGGAGGTGAAAGCCAGCGGGGTGTCTTCCAGGCCGGCGGCCAGGCCAGCGCTCAGCTCGGGCGGGTTATCGGGCATCAGGTAGCGCGCCACGGCGAAATTGGTGTTGGCGCCGTCGTCGATCATGCCCGCCAGCACCACATTGTGGTCGGCCTGGGCGGCCATGGCGAAGGGCAGATCGTCGGTGGTTGGCTGCAGGGTGGTGGTGATCAGCCCGCCGTGGCCGAAAGTCAGGTCGAGCCCTCCGCCGTTGGTGTAGCGCGCCAGGGTGAAATCGTTCAGGCGCGCCGCCCCCTGGAAGCTGAAGCCCGCCACCAGGATATCCTGGGTGGTGTGCTGCAGCAGGATGGAGGTGGCCTCGTCATCGCCCGGGCCGACATTGGTGCTGATGAAGCCGTCGCCGCCGCCAAAAGTGGCGTCCAGCAGGCCGGCGCTGGTGTAGCGCGCCAGGGCAAAATCGGAGATGTTGCTGTTGGTGCGCCCCGCGGCGACAATTTCGCCGCCCGTCTGCAGGGCCAGGGCATTGATGAACTCGTTGGAGTGCAGGCTGAAATTGGTCGTCACCTTGCCGCCCGAGCCGAAGGTCGGGTCGAGGGCGCCGGTTTTGGTGTAGCGCGCCAGAGCAAAATCCGTGCCTGTGGGGTTGGCGTCCGTCTCGCCGCCCAGCACGATCTTGTCGTCTGGCTGGAGGAGCATGGCGTGCGCCAGGTCGTTCTTGCCGAAATCGGTGGTGACAAAGCCGCTGCCGTTCAAGGTTGTGTCGGGCGTGCCGTTGGGGTTGTAGCGCGCCAGGGCGAAATTGCCGTCCGACGAGCCGCCCACCAGAATGTGCTGGTCTGGCTGGATGATCAGGGCGCTGGGAATGTCGTTCTTGCTGCTCAGGGCTGAGATGACCAGGCCGCCGGCGCCGAAGCTGGGGTCGAGGCTGCCGGTGGCGCTGATGTAGCGCGCCACCACGAAGTCGCTGTTGCCCCCGCTGACATCCGCTGCGCCCGCCACCACGATGTTGCCGTCAGCCTGCAGGGCGATGGCGCTGAGGCTGTCGTTCTGGTTGCCGGCCACAGCGTGGGTGATCACCTTGCCGCCGACGCCGAAGCTGATATCGCGCGTGCCGTTCGTGTTGTAGCGCACCAGCGTGAAATCTTTGGCTGTGCCGATGCCGGTGCTGAACCCGGCGGCGATGATCTTGCCGTCGCGCTGGATGGCCAGCGCCAGCGCTTCGTCTTTGGTGACGATATCGGTGCTGACGAAGCCCGTGCCGTTGAAAGCCGGGTCCAGGTCGCCGGCCGCCGCGCTGGCGCCGGAGGCGAACAGGGAGAACAGGGCGAGGCAGACAGCCAGGCGCAGGAGCAGAGGGCGGGCGTGCGTGATCAGTTTCAACATAGACATTCCTTTTTCGAAAAACAGACGGCCGGCTGACTGAACGGACTCCCCGCCCTGCAAACCCGGCCCAGCGAGTGAATTCTGTTAAATTATACGGACAAAAAGGCTGATTGGATTACATTGGGAGCGGGGAACCGGCAGGTTGGGGGACTGCCTTTAACGGCGGGCGCGCCACAGCAGCGCCGCCAGCAGCAGCGAGCTGAGCGCCAGCCAGGCGCCCGCCGCCTGCCACAGCGGGTGTTGGGCGCTGTTTGGATCGAGAGCCAGCCAGCCGCCCAGCAGGGTCATGCTGGCGATGCCGTACCATAAAAGGCCGGCCTGTTCGAGAGGCCGATGGCGGGCGCGCAGGCAGAACAGGCTGGCCAGCGTGCTTAAGCTGGCCGCCAGCAGGCCACTGGACAGGTCTGCTGGCCGCTGTGCTCTGCTGATCCAATCCAACAGCACCAGCAGGGGGATGCCTGCCAGGTTAAACAGGCTCCAGCCGAAAACCGCCGTCCGCAGGGCGGGCGGCGGGGCGGGCGCCCGCGCCGGCGCCGGCGCCGGCGCCGGCCGGGTCACCGGCTGGGCGGCGGCTTGCAAAACCGCCTGCGCCGTCTCGATCGGCAGGGATTCGGCCAGGATCGATTCGTACAGCCGGCGGGTGTCGGACGACGGCTGGATGCCCAGCTCCTCTTCCAGGCGGCGCATGCACTGGCGAAACTGCTCCAGGGCTGCCGGCCGCTGGCCGCAGTTGTAGTAAGCCTGCATCAGCAGGCGGTGGGCGCCTTCGTTCAGCGGCTCCACCTGCAGCAGGCGGCGGGCGCACTCCAGGCATTTCACCGGATGGGCGGCGTGCAGGTGCAGCTCGGCCAGGCGCAGCAGCGCCTGGCAGCAGGCGGCCTCGTACTGGTAGCGCATTTCCAGGCACCAATCTTCGTAAAAATTTTCCAAGAAAGGGCCGCGGTACAGGCGCACCGCGTCTTCCAGGGCGCCGATTTCCAGCCCCTGGCAGGCCTGTTCAAACTGCGTCACATCCAGCCAGGCGTCGGCGGCCGGCTGCCAGCGCAGAGCCGAACTGCTGACCGACAGGTAATCTTCCAAAGACAGGCCGCCTTGTTTGAAGACCTGGCGCACCTGCCACAGGGCGGTGTGCAGGCGGCGGCGGGCTTTGTCGGCCGGGCTGTCGGGCCACAGCAGGCCGGCCAGGTATTCACGCGGCAGGTCTTTGCGCGGGTGGGTGGCCAGGTAAGCCAGCAGGCTG
Organism: Chloroflexota bacterium; assembly: GCA_029782365.1. Lineage (GTDB taxonomy): Bacteria > Chloroflexota > Anaerolineae > Anaerolineales > UBA4823 > CAWBUW01. Next base: position 181,407 of record JAKOUW010000143.1, on the reverse strand, counting down.
GCGGCTTTTTGCGTCGGGAGAGCTGGCAGGGGGTGGTAGTCGGCCTGCAGGGAGAATGCGCCGAACAGGTAAATCTGCAGCATGGAAAGGTCTTAAATTACCACGGTGTGTGCGCGCCGGCTGGGGCGCGCCTTCTGATGATGGCTGATTATACACCCACGCGGCACAATTTAGATATATTTTATCTGGTTTGCGAGATTTTTGCACCTTGTTGGTTAAGATGATGAGGAATCCATCATCCTGGCGCTGCGCCGGCGGCTGTGGCGGCTGGCAGAGCGTCTCGCACAAGTTAATATGGAGTGAATATGGAACCCAAGAAAAAAGATCGTGAAGGATTTTTCCTAGAAGTGCCGCTGGACGCCAGCCGGGTAGAAGGCTTCAGCCCGGACGCGGCGGTCAAGGTGGTGGCGCGCCCGTGCGACGGGCCGCTGTTGGAGCAAGTCGTCAAGTTTTCCAAAAACGGAGCGGGTGTGGCCGCTTTCCGCTTCGAGAAGCACCCCGGCGCCCTGGCGCTGTTCGTCGGCCCGGCAGACGCCAGCGCCGAAGAAGTGACCGGTATGCAGACGCTCAGCCTGAATGTCTCGACCAGCCAATGGCAGGGCAGCAGCGGCCTCAGTTTGAGCCCGGTGGCGATCTCTTCGTATTATTGGCATTGGTGGCTGTTCTGGTGCCGCACCTTCACCATCCGCGGCCGGGTGGTGTGCGCCGATGGGCACCCTGTGCCCGGGGCGCAGGTGTGCGCCTTTGACGTGGACTGGTTCTTCATCTGGTCCAGCACCCAGCAGGTCGGCTGCGCCACCACCGACATCAACGGCGCCTTCGAGATCAAGTTCCGCTGGTGCTGCGGCTGGTGGCCCTGGTGGTGGTGGCGCTACCGCTCCTGGGAGCTGGATCCTGTGCTCAGCGACAAGATCCACGATGTGCTCACCAAGAACCCGCCTCCCGACCCGCTCGGCCCGGTGGCCAGCAGCCTGCCCAGCCTGGCGCCGTTTGCCAACCTCCTGCCCTTCGAAGGCTCGCAGCTGGCCCGCAGCCTCAAACCCGATGACGCCGGCCAACTCGAGGGCCTGCGCGCCAGCCTGATGGCCAAGCTGCCCGCTTCGGCCGAGCTGGAGAGCCTGCACCTTTGGCCCTGGTATCCCTGGAATCCCTGGTGGGACTGCAACCCCGACATCATCTTCAAAGTGACGCAGGACTGTGTGACGCCCGGCGCGGTGATTGTCAACGAAACGGTCAAAGACACGCGCTGGAACATTCCGACCAGCCTGAGCGTCACCTTGACCGCCAACGAAAAGGCCTGCTGTTTGCCCCACTGCCCCGACCCGCACTGCTGCCCCGACGGCGAGTGCCTGGTGGTCACCCAGGTGTGCGGCGACCCGATCAACGATATCGGCGGCAACATGGGCGCGGCCGCCACGCCCGAAGGCTACCTGTACCCCAACGCCGTGGCGCCTGGCACGGCGGCTTACAACGGTGACCGCCCGTTTGCCGGCGTGATCCCCGTCGAGCGCAATTTCGGCGATATACTCAACGTCGATTACCTGGAGTTCGAATTCTTCGACGGCGGCTCCTGGCAGCCCCTGCCGCCCGGCGGCGCAGTCAACTTCAAGCGCCGCTGGTTGGAGACAATCGGCTTCACCACCGGCGATGCGGCCTTCAACTTCACCAACATCTCCGGCCACGAGGTGGTCGAGACGCGCGAGCGCTTCGAGGCCACCGGCGGCCTGCCGGGTTGGAACGTCAACCGCTTCTGGCTGGTGAACCGCGACCTGCTGGTGGCGCTGGACACCACCAAGTTCAGCGACGGGCCGCACCACTTCCGGGCGGTCGGCTGGCAGTTCTCCGGCGGCGGGCTGATCAACCGGCGCGTCCTGCCCATCTGCGGCACCGAACTGCACAACGAGTTTGTGCTGATGTTCGATAACCGCGTCATCACCGCGGTGGGCCACCCGGCTTCACACAACTGCGGCGGCGTGCACGTCTGCACGCTGGAGCCCGACACCCACATCTCGGCGGTGCGCGTCAACGGCGTCAACGTGGACGCCTGCGATACCGTCTCGGGCAAAGAGGGCAACCTGGAAGTCGATTTCATGGTCACCGACCCCGACGGCCACCTGGCGGTCTATTCGCTGATCGCCACCTACGGCCTGAACCTGTCGGTCGATCTGCTCTCCCTGCCCGGGGCGACCATCACCGCCCTGGGGATGGGCACGCAGGTCGGTCCGACCTACGGCGAGGCGCTGGGCCAGGGCGCCAGCCAGCCGCACTGGTACGGCGGCAAGTACCGCCTGACGGTGCCGGCCAGCGAGGCCTTCCCCGAGCCCTGCTGTTACCAGCTCGAGCTGCGCGGCTACAAACGCACCATCGTCGGCTACCAGGCTTCGCCGGTCGTCTTCACCTGCGAGCACGGTTTTGCCTACGCCAACCTGACCGAATACACGCTGGGGGTGGGCATCTGCTAATGCAGAAAGGATGAAACAGGGCACCTCCCGAATTCAATGTTCGGGAGGTGTTTTCGTCCTCCAACCCCGGCGGCGGAAAAGCAGCGCTCTCATTCCGGGCTTGCCAGGGAATGAAAGCGCTGCAATTTGCATTCTGATATCGTTCTTTTGCTGAAGGATGGCAAAAAAAACCAGTATAATAATGGGGATATTATTTTTAGGTTTGTTTAGGTCGCTGCTTTTTCACAGGAGAAAAAGTAGGGTATGCCCATACCACCGTCCTCCTCGACCGAGCCGCCGCTCCTGCGCACGAAAATTTCCATTCCCCAAGTTCCCCTGGGGACCATTGACCGGCCGCGCCTCAGCGAGCATGTCCATCAAGGCGTCAAGGGTCAATTGACCCTGATCGCCGCGCCCGCCGGTTTTGGAAAGACCCGGCTTTTGCTTGAGTGGGCCAAAGAAACCACCCTTCCAGTCTCCTGGCTGACGCTGGACAGCGAAGATAACGATCTCAGCCGTTTTTTTCGCTATCTGATTGGCGCTTTTCAGACTTTGCAGGCCGGGCTGGGGCAAGAAGCGAAGGATTACAGCCAATCATCCATGGGCGGTGGCTTGGAAGTGGGGCTGACTCTGCTGGTCAATGAGCTTTCCACCCTTTCGCAAGAATTCGCCCTGGTGCTGGATGATTTCCAGGCGCTGGAAAATCCACAGGCACTCCAGGGCATCGGTTTTCTGCTCCATTACCTGCCTTCCAACCTGCACCTGGTGATCGCCAGCCGCAGCGAGCCCGCGCTGGACCTGGCCTTTTTGCGCGCCAAGGGTCGGGTGGTCGAAATCGGCGCACATGACCTGCGCTTCACCAGCGCAGAGGTGGAACGCTATTTCCAGCAGGCGGTTGGGCTGCAGCTCTCCCGGGAGACGATCCAGGCGCTGGAGGAACGCACCGATGGATGGATCACTTCCCTGCAAATGGCCGCAATTTCTCTTAAGAACCAGGACGATCCGGCGAAACTGCTGCGCAGCCTGCAGGGCAGCGCTTATCACCTGGCAGATTTCTTGGCTACGGAGATTTTAGACCGCCAGCCAGAGGAGATCCGCCAGTTTTTGCTGAAAAGCTCCATCTTGCAGACCCTCAGCGGTCCTCTGTGCGAGGCGGTGGTCAGCCCAGCCGCCCAGGCGGGATATGGCGTGCAGATGTTGAACCGCCTGGAGCATGCCCAATTGTTCATTGCGGCTCTGGATGATAAGCATGAGTGGTTCCGCTATCACCCCTTGTTTGCCGACTTTCTGCGCCAGGTCGAGCTGTCGGCCAACCCGGGTGAGATCCCAGAGCTGCACAAGCGGGCGGCTGTGTGGCTTGAAGGGCACGGCAGCCTGGAAGATGCATACCGGCATGCGCTGGCCTCGCGAGATATGGAATGGGCGGCAGACTTGATCGAGCGCAGCGCGCTGGCAATGATCAACGCAGGCGAAATGTCTGCGCTCACTCACTGGATCGGAAGGCTGCCCGATGAGATCACTCACAAACGCCCGTCTCTCAGCATGGCCTTTGCCTGGTCGCTGATCGCCACCAACCAGGTCGACCTGGCTCAATACTGGCTCGAGGATGCCCTGCAGTCGGTCAATCGGCTTGAAAAAGAAGAGGGCAGAGCGCCGGCTCTCGAAAATGCGGGCTCTCACACAGCGGCTGGCGGCGTCAATCTGCCAGAGATTCGGGGCGGCTTGGCAGTCTGCCGCTCGATCCTGGCGATGATGAACGGCGATCTGAAACAGGCGGGAGAATTCTCCTTGCAGGCGGCCAGGTATCTTCCGAAAGAGAGCATTTGGCTGCGCAGTTTTGTCGCTTTGGATGACACCATAACCGCTGTCTTGGCTGGCGATACACAGAAAGCGATCGAGGCATCACGCACAGCGCTGCGAATTGCCCGGCAGGCGAACAACCCGCTTGTGATGATCATAGCCGGCTGCGAAATAGCCATTATGCAGTGGATTCAAGGCCAGCTCAGCAGAGCCTGGGCGACTCTCGAAAAGGCAGGGTATTTAACCGTCGGGCCGGAGGGCAAGCCTCACCCGATGTCCGCTTTTATCGACATTGTGAAGGGCGAGGTGTTGTTTGAACGCGGCTTGCTGGAGGTGGCCAGCGACATCCTGGAGCGCGGTTACCACGGCACAAAGTCGATTTGGTATCTGGGCGGCCTGGGTGGAATGACCTCCCTGGCCCGCCTGCGCCAGGCCAGGGGGGATGTTTCTGGGGCGCAAGAACTCATTGCGGAAGCCGCCAGCAAGGCTCTCAGCAAAGATTCTAGCCAATGGGATAATGCCCTCGTGGCCGCACTGGCGGTCCGGCTGGCCTTGCAGCGTGATGACCTGGCGGCTGCCGAACAATGGTGGATCAAGGGCGGTTTCCCCGACATTAACACGGCCATTGCGAACGAAAAATTTCCGTATCACATCTATGAGTATGTGGTGCTCTCGCAGGCCAGGTTCCTGCTGGTCAGAGGTCAAGAAACGGCCAGGGCCGGCGATCTAGAGCAAGCCGCTGACCTGTTGGGGACTCTCTTTTCTGAAGCGGAGCGCCTCCAGCGAGCGTTCTCGCAGATGCAAATTCTAATTCTGCAGGCGATGGTCCAATCCGCTCTCGCCGACGCAAGGGCCACCCAGACTCTTTTGTGTGCTTTAGCGCTGGGCGAGCCGGAAGGGTACCGGCAGATTTTTGTGGATGAGGGCTGGCGTTTGGCCGGTCTCATGGACCAATGCCGGACTGTGCAGCAGGAATCTGGAGGCCATCTCCCCTCCCTGGTCTTTATCGACAGCTTATTGGCCGCCATCCAGCGCACTCCGACCGGCCGCGCCTCCGTTAATGCACCGGTGGAGAAAAAGGCAAGCCCAACAACCGCCCGCCTGGAAGATGGCCTGCCCATTTCCCTCTCGGCGCGCGAGATGGAAGTGCTGGCTTTGATCGCGGAGGGAAAATCCAACCAGGAAATCTCTGCGGAACTCTATCTGGCGCTCAACACGGTCAAACGCCATGCTTATAACATCTTTGCAAAACTCGAAGTCAAGAAACGCACCCAGGCGGTTTCGAGAGCTCGCCAGTTGGGTTTGATCCCATAATTTCTGCATGATTTGAACAACCCCCGCAGTCTGACGGGCGGCGCTTTCAGCCGCCTGCTGGATGGTGATTGCCATCTGCAGGGTCGCATCCCTGGCCTAGCTGACCGCCAAGGCCGGTAGGCGCGCGGCGTGTGCCGGAGGAATGTATTCTCTCGGCTGGGGCTGACCTGGGGGATGTGTTCAGGGATAGATTCAGCGGCCAGGTGGATTCTGACTGCGCCGCTGGGGACGCTCAAATGGCACTTTTATAGCACTTTGGATGCATGACAGGCCGCTTCCCCACGAGTATGCTATGAGCAGTTATGAGCGCAATTTTGTAGAGCCTGCGTGCTCGGGAGGCCGATTTATGATGGAGTATTGTGAAAAAAAGCCGGAACAGCTCACTCATGCAGTTGACGGTATGTATGCCGACATTTGGAATGCTCTGCGGAAAGCAGAAACAATGCACTCCGTGGATCTGAGAGGGCTGTCGATTAAAGTGCAGAACGGTGAAGTCATCCTGGATGGCTACGTCAAAGAGCAAGATCAGCCGCTCATCGAGAGCACCATCTGTTCTGTTGTGGGCGTCGTGCAGGTTCTCAACCACCTGCGCACGAATGACGCCATCGAGGCTGAGATTTGGGATGCGCTGTGGAAGGTGGATACTTTTCGCACATTGGACCTGGGCAGTCTTTCGATCAAGGTGCGGGACGGCGAAGTCTTTCTGGATGGCAACCTGGCTCAAGAAAATAACCGTCCGCTCATCGAAAGTATCGTCTGTTCCACGGCTGGCGTGGTGGCTGTCCACAGCCACCTGGTTATCGATCGCGAGCTGGTCATCCAGGTGGCTCAGGCGCTCGCCAGAGATGAGCGCACCTGCCCCTACATCCTTCCGGTGGACGCCTACCACGGATGGATTCATATCCGGGGCGAAGTGCCCACCGGTGAGCTCCAGCATGCGGCTGAGATCATTGCTGGAAGCGTGCCTGGCGTGCGCGGTGTCACTATTCTGCCCAGGATAACTGGCGCAAGCCCGGTCATTCCGCACCGTTCGCTTCAGCCGCGCATTGGAGCCATCGTCTACGGGAAAGATGGGGAGGTGGGGATCGTCATCCAGGTGGTCATCCAACCCGACAACCGGCTGGTGACCCATGTTGTGGTGCGTTTCCACCAGCTCATAGATGGCATGCTGGCAGCGCGTGAAGCTGTCATCCCACTCGAAGCCAGCGATCTGGTGGAGAACGATAGCATTGTTCTCCGGCGAAATGCGCCATCATTCAGTGCGTTCCCGCCATTCGACCCCCACGAATTCCCATTGGCTCCCATTGCCTGGCAGGCGCCTTTTCCTTACACCGCGGGCGATGTGCGCTGGTCACCACCGAAGATCATGGAAGGGGGCCGTCGGTCAGCTTCCAACACGCAGTGAAACCTGGGCGCAGGTTGAACGCATTTAGAAACGGGTTTTATTCACACAATGAAAACAGAAAACGGAGAAAATATGAAGAAGATACTCATTTTAACAGCCGATTATGGCTATGGACATCGCAGCGCCGCCAAGGCGATTGCCGAAACTTTGCAAGAAATGCATGGGCAGGAATGCCAGGTGGATATCGTTAACCCTTTGGACGATCCGCGTGCCCCAGCATTCTTCAAGGAAAACCAAAGCGACTACGACAGGTTGGTCCGAGAGGCGCCCGAGCTGTATAAGCTGGGATACCAGGTTGGCGAAACCCCATTGGTGAGCAACCTGGTCAAAGGCACTTTTACGCTGACGTTGTTCAACGTTCTGCGCAAGATCATCCGCCAGAAACGCCCCGATGTCATCGTCTGCCCGTATCCGTTCTATCAGGGCATTTTATCGGCAGTGTTTGCGAGTGAAAAACATCACATTCCATTGCTGACGGTTGTCACCGACCTTGGGACTGTCAACCGCCTGTGGTTCCATCCGGCTGCCGATCTGTGCCTGGTGCCCACCCAAACCGTCTACGATCTGGCGATCAAAGCCGATCTGCCGCCCGAAAAAGTGAAGATCACGGGCATTCCCGTTCGTCCAGGACTTTTAAAAGGGGACCAAGACCAGGTTTCCCTGCGTCAGCAACTGGGATGGCGTCCAGATGCATTCACAGTCCTTGCCGTTGGGAGCAAGCGCGTCGAGCATTTGTACGATTCGCTGAAAGTTTTAAATCATTCTGGGCTGCCCCTGCAGTTGGTGGTTGTGGCAGGCGGGGATGATGAACTCCACCGGCGCTTTCAGGAAACGGAATGGCATGTGGAAACGCACATTTACAATTTTGTGGCTGATATGGGGTCTTTTATGAGGGCTGCGGACTGCATCTTGAGCAAAGCCGGCGGACTCATCGTCTCCGAGGCGCTGGCGTGCGGACGGCCAATGATCCTGGTGGATGTCATCCCTGGTCAGGAAACCGGCAATGCCGAGTATGTGGTCTCCGGAAACGCCGGGGTGCTGGCGCAAGATCCGATTGAAGTCCTCGAAACGATGTGCCACTGGCTGCAGGATGATCGCCGCCTGTACCGCCAGCAGGCTCAGAATGCGCGCAGTGTGGGTCATCCACGCGCCGCGTATGATGTGGCCGAACTCGCCTGGGCGGCGGCCTGTGCCTGAAAAGGGAATAATAGCACTTTTATAGCACTTTGGATGCATGACGGCTGCTCTGCCTTCCGGTATCCTATGCATAACAAACTGTTCGGATCATCTGTGTCAATGAATACGGAGATCCCAATCGAAACTTTTGATTTGGAGGATTAGACAATGTTAGAAAGAATTTCTCGTAACTGGTGGTTGTACGCTGTGCGCGGCGCAGCGGCTATCATCTTCGGCGCCGCGGCCATCGCCCGGCCCGAACAGGCTCTGCAATTCCTGGTTCTGGTGTTCGGCGCTTACGCGTTGGTGGATGGCCTGTTTGCCATGTTCGCCGGCGTCGCTTCCTACCGGTTTTTCAACCGCTGGTGGGCGGTGCTGTTGGAAGGCGCAGCGGGGACCGTCATCGGTCTTTTGACCTTCCTGTGGCCCAACATCACCGCGCTCGGCCTGTTGTATTTCGTGGCAGCCTGGGCGCTCACCACGGGCGTTTTTGAGATCGTAGCTGCAATCCAGCTCCGGCGTGTGATCACGGATGAATGGATGCTGATCCTTGGCGGCTTGCTCTCCATCGCCTTCGGCGCACTGCTGTTCGTTTTTCCGGGCGTGGGCGCCGTCAGCCTGATTTGGATGATCGGAATTTACGCCTTCGTCTTCGGTATTTCGGAGATATTCTTTGCCTTCCGTTTGAGCGGTTTGCGGCGCCAGCTCGAAAAAGCCGCCCAACCTGGTCTGTAATGCCGGCATGCTTTTCCCCAGGCGGTGTGCGCAGTGGAAAAGCGCGCAGGTTATAAAAAAAAACAAAAAACAAATTTGTGAGTATAAAAGGAGATACGAAAATGGATAAGATGCTTGTGATTGTATTCGATAGTGAGATCAAAGCCTACGAGGGTTCGAACGTCCTGCAGGAACTGCAGTATGAAGGCAGTATCAACCTCTACGCCAAGGCTGTCATCGCCAGAGACGCCAGCGGCAAGGTCACCGTCAAGCAGCAGGGCGACGCAGGTCCGATTGGGACGGCTGTGGGCATGCTCACCGGGAGCCTGCTCGGCCTGATCGGTGGGCCGGTAGGCGCCGTCGTCGGGGCGAGCGTCGGGATGTCTGGGGGCGCGCTGTATGACCTGGCAAACCTGGGGATTAGCGAAGATTTCATCTCAGAAGTCGAAAAATCCCTGCTGCCCGGCAAGGCTGCCGTTGTGGCCGAGGTCTGGGAAGAGTGGACACTGCCGGTCGATACGCGCATGGAATCCCTGGGTGGGGTTGTCTTGCGCCGCTCACGCTGGGAAGTCTTGGACGCTCAGATCGAGCAGGATGTGGCGGCGCTGAACGCCGATCTTGATGATCTGGAAGCCGAACGTGACCGGGCGGCCGGGGAAGCCCGAGCCAAACTGCAGGCGAAAGTGGACGCAGCCAAAGCTAAACTGCAAGCCAGGCAGGAGGAAATCCAGGCGCGGATCGAGGCCAGTAAGCAGGAAACGGACGCCAAGATCAAGTCCTTGCAGGAGCAGATGGCCAAGGAAAGCGGCGAGCGGAAGGCCAAGCGTGAGGCGCGCATCGCTGAGCTGAAGGCCGACCAGAAGCGGCGCGCCGATCTGCTCAAGCAAGCGTGGGAACTCGCCAAGCAGGCTGTATCGGCCTGACCACCTGGCCTGAGCTGAACAAAAATTGCAGCCAGCGGCAGTTTGCGCCGCGGGCTGCAATTTTATTTTGGCGCCTTGCCTGCCGGCCGCGCCCAGATCATGGTCATCCCCAGTCAGGAGGTCAGGCTCTTGCCAGATTTCGATTAAGTCAGGTCCACTTCCCGCCGGCAGGTTGTTAATTTTGACAAGATAAGGTAATATTGTCAAAATTATTCCCTGGAGGCGCTATGGCAGAACAACTCAGGCTGTTGGCTGTTTTTCCCCATCCCGACGATGAATCGCTGGGCATGGGACCGACCCTGGCGAAATACGCCGCACAGGGGGTGGAGACCTACCTGGTGTGCGCCACGCGCGGCGAGCGCGGCTGGAACGGGCTGGAAAACGAAAACCCTGGCCTGGCCGAGCTGGGCCGCCTGCGCCAGGGCGAACTGCAGGCCGCCGCCCAGATTCTCGGCCTGCGCGGCGTGTTTCACCTGGATTACCTGGACGGCGACGTGGACCGCGCCGGGCCGGCGCAGATCATCGCCCGCCTGGTGGCGCACATCCGCCGCCTGCGCCCGCAGGTGGTGGTGACTTTCGGTTATGACGGCAATTACGGACACCCCGACCACATCGCCCTGGCGCAGTTCTGCGCCGCCGCCCTGGTCTGCGCCGCCGACGCCAGCTACGCCGTCTCGCCGGACCTGCCAGCGCACCGCGTGCAGAAGTTTTACCACATGGTGGATTCGCTGGCCTTTGTCGCCGCGGTGCGCCAGGAAGTGGGCGCCATCAGCATGGAAGTGGACGGCGTGGAGCGCCAGCACATGGGCTGGCCCGATTGGGCGATCTCGGCGCGCATCGACGCCCGCGCCCATTTCGATACGGCCTGGCGGGCGGTGCAGTGTCACCAGAGCCAGCTCGCCGGCTACGGCCCGCTGGTGGATCTGCCGCGTGAGACACTGATGCAGTTCTTCAGCGCCGGCACTTTTATCCGCGTTTTCAGCCTGGTGAACGGCGGGCGGGCGGTCGAAGACGACCTGTTTGCCGGCCTGCGATCTGCGGCTTGAAAACCAGAGACGCGCTTTGTTTTGGGCGTAACGGCCGGCATGCGCGCCGCAGTTCAGACCTGCCCGCCGCCCAACGCTCATCTTATTTTATCTTTGCAGGAGCACTGGCTGGTGTTATGATTGGTTGTATTCCATCCAGCTCAGCACGTTCGATTCCCTGCTCGCCTCACGAAAATACATGCCCGAAGACCATCCCAAGACAATTTTGCTGGTAGAAGATGAAGTGCTCATTGCCCTGGGGGAAGAGCAGCTCTTGCGCGCCGAGGGCTACCAGGTGCTGCTGGCGCACAGCGGCGAAGATGCCGTCAGGCTGGTCTGCGCACAAAATAAACCGGTTGACCTGGTTTTGATGGATATCAACCTGGGGCGCGGCATGGATGGCACCCAGGCCGCCCAACGCATTTTGGCCGAGCGCGAGATCCCAGTCATCTTCCTGTCGTCGCACACCGAAAAAGCGGTCGTCGAGAAGACCGAGCAGATCACCTCCTACGGCTACGTGGTGAAAAACAGCAACCCGGCGGTGCTGTTTGCCTCCATCAAGATGGCCTTCAAGCTGGCCCAGGCCCACCAGCGCATCCGCCAGAGCGAAAAGAACCTGCGCGAAGCCCAGCGCGAGGCGCACCTGGGCACCTGGCGCACCGAACTGGCCACCGGCGTGACCACCTGGTCGGAAGAGCTGTACCTGATCATCCAGCGGGATACGAACCTGCCTTCGCCCACCGTGCAAGAGCTGGGTGAGATTTACACGCCCGAGAGCCTGGTGCGCCGCAATACCATCGTGGCCCGGGCGGTGGAGAGCGGCGAGCCGTTCGAGGTGACCCTTGACCTGCGCCGCCCAGACGGCGAGGTGCGCCATGTGTTCCTGCGCGGCGACGTGGAGCGCGCTGAAAACGGGAAAATCATTGCCTTGCACGGCACCGCCCAGGACATCACCGAGCAGGTGCTCGCCGTCGAAGCCCTGAACGCCAGCGATGCGCGCTACCGCCGGGTGGTGGAGAACGCCCCAGATGTGATCTACACATTTTCCAGCAAACGCGGCGGCATCTATTACTCGCCGCACGCCGAAAACCTGCTGGGCGTTTCACTCGATTACCTGTACGAGCACCCCTTCCTGTGGAACCAATCCATTCACCCCGATGACCTGCCGCGCGTTGCCCAGGTGATCGAGCAGTTCGAGGCTGGCAGGAGCTATGATGTTGAGTACCGCCTGCGCGACATGCAGGGTAACTGGCATTGGGTGCGCGACCGCTCCATCGGCCGTTATATGCAGGGAGAGGAAGTGCTGATCGAGGGCATCGCCAGCGATATCACCTCCCGCCGCGTGATGGAAGAGTCTCTGTTGGCCAGCGAAGAACGCTTCCGCCACATGTTCGAGCGCCACACAGCCGCCATGCTGCTGTTGGAGCCGGAGACCGGCCGCATCCTGGACGCCAACCAGGCGGCCTGCGCTTTTTACGGCTACACGCGCGCCGAACTGACCGCCATGCAGATCTCCGATCTCAACCTGTTAACGCCGGAAGAAGTCGCCGCGCGGCGCCGAGAGACGTTCGGCGCCCAATCCAGGCCGTTCGTGGTTCCGCACCGCCTGGCGAACGGCGAAACGCGCACCGTGGAAGTCTATTCGGCGCCTATCTCCTTCCAGGGTCAGACCGTCTTATTCTCCATTATCCATGACATCAGCGAACGGCTGGTGAATGACACCATCTTGAAGATGCGCCTGGCGCTTTTGCAGCAGGTGGGAGGCGAGACAGAAAATGAATTTTTGCAAGCCTCCCTGGATATGATCACACCGCTGGTGGACAGCCCGGTGGGGTTTTTCCATCTTGTCCAGCCCGACCAGCAGACGCTGTCCCTGCAGGCCTGGTCGACGCGCACTTTGCAGGAATACTGCCAGGCGGAAGGCGAGGGCAGGCATTACCCGCTGGACGCCGCCGGCGTATGGGCCGACTGTTTCCGCCAGCGGCGGCCGGTGGTGTACAACGATTACACAGCCGCTCCCGGGCGCAAGGGCCTGCCCGCCGGGCATGCCGAAGTGAGACGCGTGCTGAGCGTGCCGGTGACGCGCGGCGATAAAATCGTCGCCATCCTGGGTGTGGGCAACAAGCCCAGCGATTACACCGAGCATGATATCCGGTTGGTCTCCAACCTGGCCGATGTGGCCTGGCATGTCGTCACCGTCAAACGCTCCGAGAACGCTCTGCGCGCCGCCGAGGCCAGGCTGCGCCTGCTGAGCGACAACCTGGCGGATGTGGGACTGTACATCCTGGCGCAGGATGTGCATGGAGCGCTGCATTTCGAATTCCTGAGCGCTTCGATGCACAGCCTGACCGGCGTGGACATCCAGACCGCCATGCAAGACGCCGGCCTGATCTACGCCCAGGTGCTGCCGGAATACCTGCCAGAGCTGGCGCGCCTGGAGGCGCAGTCCAAGCTGGACCTGGCGCCTTTCGAAATTGAAGTCCAACAGCGCCACGCTGTCAGCGGCGAGGTGCGCTGGATGCTCCTGCGCTCCACCCCCAGCCGCCGCCCCGACGGCTCCACCGTGTGGTACGGCGCGCAGATCGACATCACCCGGCGGAAAACTGCCGAACAGCGCAGTCAAGAACTGCTTGCCAGCAAAGACCTTTTGCTGCATGAAGTCCAGCACCGCATCAAGAACAACATGAGCACCATCGCCAGCCTCCTGCACCTGCAGAGCGAGAGCATGAACGAGCCGGGGGCGCGCGCAGAGCTCCTGCAGGCCGAAACCCAGGTGCGCAGTATGACTCTGCTGTATGACAAGCTGTACGCCTCTGGGGAGATCACCGACGTGTCGCTGCGCGACTACGCGCCCACCCTGCTGCGGCAGGTGGTGGATTTCTTCCCGCACCAGGCAAACATCCTGGTGCGCACTTCGATCGAGGATATCATTCTGCCGCCGCGCCTGCTCACCCCATTGGGACTGGCCTTGAACGAATTGACCACCAACGCCATGAAGTACGCCTTTAACGGCCGCGACCAGGGTGAGATTTATGTCAAAGCCGAGAACCTGGACGGGCGGGTGCGCCTGGTTTTTGCCGACGACGGCGTTGGCCTGCCGCCGGCGGAGGAACGGGTTGGTTCAAGCGGCTTTGGCATGCGCCTCGTTCGCCTGCTGGTGGAACAGATCGGCGGCGAGGTCACTTATGAGAACCATCCCGGCGCGCGCGCCATCATCACTTTCCCCCTGCACGAGCAGTGAATTTCAAGCGGGGTACCGCCCCCGGCGCACGCTGTTGAGCGGCGAAACCCCCCTGCGGGTGGGGATGGAGCTGTCTAAGAAGAACGCTGTGAGATAGCCAAAGCGCCACAGGTGCTGGCAGGGGCGGGTCTACACCGCACAGCGGTCACCCGCCCCATTGGCAGAAAATTCGGTTGGGCCTGTTTTTGGACAGACCGAGGGGAGTCCATCCAGCTTGCCTTTTACCGCCGGCGGCCGCCGAAGAAGCGCAGGATGAACAGGAACAGGTTGATAAAGTCCAGGTAGAGCTTCAGGGCGCCGTAGATGCCAATTTTCGAGGCAGTTCCCTCGCCGCCGCTGCTCACGTTCAACTGCGCCGCCATGCGGCTGATGCGCTGTGTGTCATAAGCAGTCAATCCGGTGAAGATCAGCACGCCCAGGCCGCTGATGATCAGGTCGAGCGGGCCGCTGCCCACGAACATATTGACCACCATCGCGATCACCAGGCCGATCACGCCCATGATCAGGTACGTGCCGATGCGGGTCAGGTCCAGGTGGGTGGTGTAGCCGATGATCGCCATGGCGGCGAACAGGGCCGAGGTGGCGATGAAGGCCAGGAAGAGCGTGTCGATGCTGAAGGCCAACAGCACCAGAGCCAGCGTGAAGCCGTTCAGGGCGGCGTACACGAAGAACAGGGCGGTGGCTGCGCCTGCCGAGAGGCGGTTGAAGCCCAGGCTGATGCCCATCACGATGCCGAACTCGGCGATCATGGCGACCATCAGCACGATGGGGTTGGCGACCAGGTTCACCAGCGGGGTGAACACCGTGGCAAAGGCCACGACCGCCGTCAGCGCCAGGCCCAGCGTCATCCAGGTGAACACCTGGCGCATGATGGCCTGGGCATCAAAACTGTTTTGCGCATCAATAATGACAGGCTCGTTGCGATTGTACATGTTCATAGTAAATCTCCTTTGGATGTTATTCCAAGAGTGTATTGTACATCCGAAAGATGAATTGAATATGAAGAAGGGGAGCAGCGCGGTGTCTTTCGTTGAAACCCAGGGGCAGGCCCTATGCCCGAATCCAGTTGACCCACCCCTGCTCGCGGCATCATCGAATCCCTGGTTGAATTCGCCCTTCCAAATTGCTATAATGATGAAGGACAAACAGCCAATCCGGAACGGAGGGTATCATGGATAAGGCGAAACGCGCCCTGCTTAGCGGTGTCTTATGGGTGGGCATCCTGTTTCTGGCGGCGGCTCTGCTGCCGCCGGCCTGGCCAACCGCGGCAGGGCTGAGCACGCTCGTCCCGGCGGCCATCGCCAGCGATACCACCTGGACGCTGGCCGGCAGCCCCTACCTGGTCGCCAGCGACGTGACGGTCAACCCGGGTGTGACGCTGTCGATCGAGGCCGGGGTGCAGGTGCGCTTCGACGGCAATTACAGCCTGGCGGTGCGCGGCACGCTCAAGGCGGCCGGCCTGGCCGGCCAGCCCGTGCTGTTCACTTCCAACCAGGCCAGCCCGGCGCCGGGCGATTGGGGAGCGCTGGACCTGCGCGCCGACAGCCAGCACAGCCGGCTGGAGCATGTCATCCTGGAATACGGCGGCAGCAGCGGCAAGGCCGGCTGGTACTGCGCGGCGGGCATGCTGTGCGCCAACACCTCCTCGTTCTGGCTGGAAGCCTCCACCCTGCGCCGCAGCGCCACGCGCGGCCTGGTGCTGGCGCAGTCGGGCGCCACGGTGTACCAGACTGCCTTCACCAACAACGCCCTGGAGGCCATCCGCCTGCAGGCCTGCGACCTGGCGAAAGGCGAATGCCACCCCAAGCTGATCGACAACCGCTTCACCGGCAACAAGTACCCGGTTCTGCTGGATAACGCCCAACTGCCCGAGCTGAGCGGCAACACCGCCAGCGGCAACGAGATCAACGGCCTGGTGCTCAACCCCACCTGCAATCTGAAAGGCGCCAACACCTTTTATGCAGGCGACCTGCCCTATGTGGTGATCGCTTCAGGCTCATGGTGCCTGATCGGACCGTACAACACGCCGACGCGCCTGACGGTCCAGCCGGGGACGGTCTTCAAACTGCAGAACTCGCTCAAACTGCAGTACAACACAGTCATCACCGCCACCGGCACGGCCGAGGCGCCGATCATCTTCACCTCGCTCAAGGACGACAGCGTGGGCGGCGACACCAACAACGACGGCGCGGCCAGCAGTCCGGCGCCGGAGGATTGGGGCGCCATCGTGCACGAGGGCGCCGGCGTGCAGGCCAGCTACACCCACGTCATCTGGCGCTACGGCGGCGGCACGGCTTTCGGTTGGGGGCCGCTGGTGGCGGCGCAGGGCGGGGCCAGGGTGAGCATCCGCGACAGCGAGCTGACCCAGGCTGAAGTGGGCGCGTATGCCTACGACACCGCCCGGCTGGATTTGCAGACCAGCAGCCTGCACCACCTGCTGACGGCCGGTGTGGACACCTATTCCAGCGGCGCGGTGCTGCTGGCCGGCAACCGCTTCACCTCCATCGGCGCCTCTGCGGTGGCGGTGCAAAACGGCGCGCCGCTGATCCGTGACAATTTTTTCCAGGGCAGCCCGAAGGGCGTGGAGGTGATCTGCTCGACCGCCGCCTGTAACCCGGTGGTCTCGCCGCACAACCGCTTCATCGGCGCCGAGCAAACCGGCGTGTATGTGCGCTACCCGGCCAGCGTGTGCGTCGATGCCCGGCGCAACGCCTGGGGCGACCCCAGCGGCCCAGCCGACAGTTCTACGGCAGCCGACGCCTGCCTGGCGGCCGATAACCCCGGCCAGGGGGCGCAGGTCTCAGATGGGGTGAATTACAGCCCTTGGGAAGGCGGCCTGGGGCGGCCGGTGCTGGCCGAGCCGCTGTGCGGCGTGACGGCCAACAGCCAGCCGCTGTTCAATGGGCGGGCGCCGGCCGGGGCGCTGGTTTCGTTATACGACAGCGGGGTGAAGATCGGCGAGACGACCGCTGCCGGCGACGACCGCTTCGCCTGGACGCCGGGCGCGGCCCTGGGCGAAGGCGCGCACAGCCTGTCGGCCAGCGCCGAGCTGGGTGGGCAGACCAGCCTGCCATCGCCGGCGCTGGCGCTGGTGGTGGACAGCGGCCTGCCCTACGACCCGCAGGGCGTGCGCATCCTGTACAATTTCCACGGCGTGCTGTACTCCCAGGCGCTGCGCGATGCCCAGGGCTGCGCCAGCCCGGCCGCCAGCCTGCAGACGCCGGTGTGGGTGCGCCCGGGGACGCTGATGACGGTCAGCGTGCCGGTGCGCAGCGCCGCCCTGTCCAGCGCCGCGGATTCTTTGCCGGCTGGGCTGGCAGGTGCGCCGGGCAGGTTCTCTCAGGCAGGCGGCCTTGCGGGCTACACGCCGCAGCGCGAGGTGCCGGTGCAGAACAACAGCAGCGAGCGCATCGTCGGCTACCGGGTGGCTTCGTCGCAGTATAACCCCGACAACCGCATTTACTCCGGCTATGGAGAGGTGCAGGCTATCCCCGGCGGCATCCCCGGGGGCATGCCCGGCACGATCAGCGTCAACGGCGACGCCGATGTGATGCTGGTGACGGAGGACGGAGCGCTGTTTCGCGCCGACGGCCACCTGGGCGACCCGGGGTACGGCGGCATCAGCGTGCCCGCCGGCAGCCGCCCGGCGCAGGTGACCGTCCACAACCGCACCGGCTACTCGCTCTTCCCGGTGTATTTTGGCCGGCCGGAGGCCTCCGGGCATGATTATTACGGCGGCAGCAACCTGGCGCAGGGCGTGCCGCCCGGCGCAGATGAGCCGGTCGGCCTGCCGGCCAGCGCCTCGAGTGACGCCGAATACGCCGCCCTGGCCCTGGGCACCAGCGGCTTCAAGACCGTCTTTTACCCGCTGATCGTGCAGGTGCCGGCCGGCCGGGACGCCGAGCTGACGGTGGAAGGCGGCTACGGCGAGGTGGATCTCAGCAACGGCTTCCCCGGCGATATCTGTGATTTCGGCCTGGCGCCCTACGAAGACCAGCCCCCGGCGGCGGGGCGCAAGCCGCTCAACCTCCTGCAGTACCTGGATCCGAACGGCGTGCCTTCGAAGCTGGCGGCTGGCGCCAGCCTGCCGCGCATCCAGGTGGGCGCCGGTAAATATTATTGGCAGGCTTATTTCTGCGACGGCACGCCGGCCGGGCACGGCGTGGTGGAAATTTCCGAGGTGCACCGCGACAACATGGCCCTGCAGCTCAAGCTGGAATGCCAGGATAAGGTGCGCATCGGGCCGTATGATTACCCGTTGAAGAGGAAAGCCCGCCTGTCTCCCCAGGAGGCCAGCGCCGCCTTCGATACGTACCAGGCTGTCTTCCCCATGTCTGCCGGGCCGCTCTCCTTCCAGATCTGCCGCGGCGGGTACACCTGCAGCCAGCCGCTGGGGCTGGTGCTGATCGACCCAGATGGCTACGTGTACGACGCGGCGGGCGGGCCGGGCGCCGTGATCCAGGGGGCGACGGTGATCTGCCGGGTGTACGACGAGGATTACCGGGCCTGGTACCGCTGGCCGGCCGAGCTGTTCGAGAGCCAGGTCAACCCGCAGGTCACCGGGGCGGACGGCTATTACGCCTTCTTCGTGCCGCCCGGGCGCTACCGCATCGAGGCCAGCGCCCCGGGTTACGCGCCGCACACCAGCCCTGACCTCCAGGTGGTGGAGGCGGTGGTGCATTACAATGTGCCGTTGACCCAAAACACCTGGCGCCTGTTCTTACCGGCGCTGAAGAAATAGCAGAGGCGCAGGGCGACCCTTGGTGAAATGGTGGCGGTATGAAAATGACAACCGGGATCGCTCTTACACCGGAGGTCGAGAACGGAAAATGCTGGCCGGATTACCCTTTATTTGTTTGAATACAATTGATCCTCTGTCCAACGGGCCGGATTGGTGTGAATGTAATCTGTGATTTGAGCCCATTCGTTTTCATTGCGGATGATATGTTCGTAATAATTGCGTTGCCACACTGGGATACGGCTGTAACCAGGTAATTTCCAAATACGCCGTGTCGCCTGAGATTTGAATTGACCGATGATTGCTCCTAAGGCTCCCTTGGCAGGACCCTTGCTGCGGACAGGAAATATGTTTTCAATGATGTTGACAGGGACTTCTGAGCGGTGATTAACTGGCGTGTCGCTGGACACCGCTGTGTGTTCGTGAATAATGATGATCCCGTGGATATGGTTGGGCATCACCACACAAGCGGCTAATTCGATTAGAGAATTGTGTTTTTCCAAAGCACGCCAGGCCTCCCACACCGCCGCGCCGGCCTGGTTCAATACCATGTTCTCTTTTTCTACCTCACCAAACAGGTGTAACCGGCGGTCGGTGCAAAGGGTGACAAAATACGCGCCTGGGGTTCGGTAGTCATACCCATTCAAGCGAATCGAATGACGGTGGTGTTTTGGTGAAGGTTGGTTCATCATATTTGCCTGGAAAAATAATACATCCAAGAGATCAGATGCGCAATCCCGTTGTTGCCTGGTATTGGCCGCGCCGGGCGACCCGCCTGGCGGGAAATGGGTTTGCCCGGATAGGGTTGGGTCGCCCCTACGCAAGAATCACAACCGGGCGGGGCGCGCCTGATTGGCCATCTCGTTGCGCGGCCTCCGGCGTAGGGGCGACCCGGTTGGCAATCTCGTTGCGCGGCCATTTGAACGAGGGTCGCCCGGGTAATGGCCGCGCCGGGCGACCCGCCTGGCGGGAAATGGGTTTGCCCGGATAGGGTTGGGTCGCCCCTACATACGAATCACAACCGGGCGGCGCGCGCCTGGTTGGCAATTGCATGGCGCGGCCATTTGAACGAAGGTCGCCCTGGTAATGGCCGCGCCGGGCGACCCGCCTGGCGCGAAATGGGTTTGCCCGGATAGAGTTGGGTCGCCCCTACGCAAGAATCACAACCGGGCGGCGCGCGCCTGGTTGGCCATCCCGTTGCGCGGCCTCCGGCGTAGGGGCGACCCGGTTGGCAATCTCGTTGCGCGGCCATTTGAACGAGGGTCGCCCTGGTAATGGCCGCGCCGGGCGACCCGCCTGGCGCGAAATGGGTTTGCCCGGATAGGGTTGGGTCGCCCCTACGCAAGAATCACAACCGGGCGGCGCGACCCGGTTGGCAATTGCATGGCGCGGCCATTTGAACGAGGGTCGCCCGGGTAATGGCCGCGCTGGGCGACCCGCCTGGCGGGAAATGGGTTTGCCCGGATAGGGTTGGGTCGCCCCTACATACGAATCACAACCGGGCGGCGCGCGGCTGATTGGCCATCTCGTTGCGCGGCTCCGGCGCCGGGCGACCCGCCTGGCGGGAAATGGGCTTGCCTGGTTAGGGTTGGGTCGCCCCTACATACGAATCACAACCGGGCGGCGCGCCCCCAACGGCGGCACGCTGCGCGTGGCCGGCATCGACCCGCTGCGCGAGGCGCGCAAACTGCGCAATGTGATCGGAGTGCATCTGCAATCCACCGGCCTGCCGGAAAGCATCACACCGGACGAAGCGCTGCTGTTCTTCGCCGCCTACCACGCTGTGAAGCCGCGTTTCGACCTGCTGGAACGGCTCGGGCTGAACGAGAAGCGCAAGGCGCAGTTCTTTGAGCTTTCCACCGGACAGCAGCGCCGCCTTTCACTGGCCCTGGCCACGGCCCACAATCCCAAAGTCATCTTCCTCGATGAGCCCACCGCAGGGCTGGATGTGGCGACGCGCGTGGAACTGCCGTTTGGCGTCGGCATATTCTTGTTCTAAAGGGCGGCGCTGGCGACGGCGGTCGTTCCTGTGGGTTCCATGCGGCGACAGGCTCTCTGCAGCGGAGAGTCTGTTATACTTGCTCTCCGAAAGGAACCTTCCCACATGACCGACCTCGACTTCACCCCGGCCTGGGCGCGGCGCGCCATCTGGTACCAGATTTTCGTGGAGCGTTTTGCCGACGGCGATCCGCACAACAACCCTGACCTGCAGAGCCTGCGCGGCGCCTGGCCGCACGACCTGGTCGAGCCCTGGCAGACACATCCCTGGACATCCGACTGGTACGCCCGCCAGCCCTACGAGCAGGCGCACCGCCGGCCGATCTGGTTTCACCTGCAGCGCCGGCGCTACGGCGGCGACCTGCAGGGCGTGCTCGAGCGCCTGGATTACCTGCAGGACCTGGGGGTGAACGCTCTGTATTTCAACCCGCTGTTCGCCGCGCCTTCCTCGCACAAGTACGACGCCGCCACCTACCACCACATCGACCCCTTTTTCGGTCCCGACCCGCAGGGCGACCTGGTCTTGATGCAGGCCGAGCCGCCTGCCGACCCGGCCGCCTGGGTGTGGACGGCCGCCGACCGCCTGTTCCTGCGCCTGATCCGCGAGGTGCACCGGCGCGGCATGCGCCTGATCGTGGACGGCGTGTTCAACCACATGGGCCTGCGCTCGTGGGCTTTTCAAGACCTGCTGCGCCGCGGCCAGGCCTCGCCGTACCGGGAGTGGTTCAAAATCCTCGACTGGGAGCATCCCAGCCTGCACGCGCCGTTCAATTACCGCGGCTGGTTCGACGTGGACGAACTGCCCGAGCTGAACCAGGATGAGAACGGCCTGGTGGACGGCCCGCGCCGCTATGTCTTCGACATCACCCGGCGCTGGATGGACCCCGACGGGGACGGCGACCCGGCCGACGGCATCGACGGCTGGCGGCTGGATGTGGCGTTCTGCATCCGCCACCCCTTCTGGAAGGCCTGGCGCCGGCACGTCAAGGCGATCAATCCCGAGGCGTACCTGACCGCCGAGATCATCACCGAGGACGACAGCCGCGCCTACCTGCAGGGCGATGAGTTCGATGCGGAGATGAACTATCACTGGGCCTTTGCCTGCTCGCAGTTCTTCCTGGAGCAAAAACAGCGCCTGACGGCCAGCCAGTTCGCCAGCCGCCTGGAGGAACTGCGCCGGCGGCACCCGGCCGGCGTGGCGTACGGCATGCAGAACCTGCTGGACAGCCACGACACCGCCCGCCTGGCTTCGCACATCGTCAACCGCCGCGATTTGCACTACGGCGATTGGCTGGGTTACGGCAATTTCTCGCGCCCCGAGAAGAACCCGGCCTTCGACACGCGCGCCCCCAACGCCGAGGAGCGCGCCATCCAAAAGCTGATGGCTCTCTTCCAGATGACCGATCTGGGCGCGCCGATGATCTATTACGGCGACGAGGCCGGCCTGTGGGGCGCCAACGACCCCGACTGCCGCCAGCCCATGCTGTGGCCCGAACTGCGCTTCGCGCCGCAGGCCGTCCTGCCGGACGGCGCGCCGCGCCCCCAGCCCCAGCCGGTGGCGTTCGACGCCGGCCTGCACGCCTGGTACCGCCAGCTCATCCACCTGCGGCGCAGCCTGCCGGCTCTGCAGGAAGGCGACTGCGTAACCCTGCTGACCGATGACGCCGCCGGGGTGTACGCTTTCCTGCGCCGCTTGGCTGGCCAGCAGGTGGCCGTGGCGCTGAACAACAGCGGCCAGCCGCAGCGCGCCTCACTGCCGCTGTCCGGCGCCTGGCGCGAGCACCTGAGCGGGGCGGTGTACCGCGCCGGGCAGGGCGGCCTGGACATGCCGCTGGCGGCGTATGGAGGGGCGGTTCTGGAGGCGGTCTGACCCGCCCAACGACCCGGCAGACGGCTCTTCTGGCCAGTGCAGGATGTCAATCTGGCAGTGGAAGAATTTTGAACATTTACCCTGTGGACAAATCTCGGTTTGTGTGTCATAATTTTCTGTAGATTAACTCCAGGTAAATTTCCGATTAAAACAAGATAAATAATGTCTGCTTTATCCATGACCGTCGTGCCGATTCCCAACCCGGCGGCTGTGCACCACCCAACCGAGACGCATTGGGGGCTGCTGGTCAACCTGGACACGGCCGGTTCGCTGGCGCTCAACCACAGCGCCTGCCGCATCTGGTCGCTGGTGGACGGCCGGCGCAGCGTGGCGCAGATCATCGGCGGCGTGGCGCACGCCTACGCCGTGCCGGCGGAGCAGATCCGCGCCGAAGTGCTGGCGTTTCTTGCCCTGCTGGCGTCGGCCGGTTTTATTGGCTTTGAAATCCCATTCGACAGGAGGCAGTTCGATGCACACTGACCAACCCAAGTACCAGGCCAACCCGGAGGTTTCCTGCCGGGATGAAGGGCAGGGCGGCGGTCTGCTGTTCAACCCCGATACCAACGGCGTGCTGGTCCTGAACCGCAGCGGGCTGGCGATGTGGGGCTGGCTGAGACAGCCGCAGACCGTCGCTGAGCTGGGCCGGCGCCTGGTGGAGACCTACCAGGGCGTGACAGCCGAGCAGGCTGAGAACGACGCGGCCGCCTTCGTGCGCTCTTTGCTGCCGGCGTTTGCCAGCGAGATCAGCCATGGAAATTGAAGCCGCCCTGCCGCAGGACCTGACAGTGCCGCCCGCCGGCCTGATGCGCGCCCCCCGCATCCTCGAGATCTGCATCACCGGGCGCTGCAACCTGGCCTGCCGCTACTGCGCCTACGCCGACCAGATGACCGCCCGCCGCGACCTGCCCACGGAACGCTGGCTGGCCTTCTTTGACGAGCTGGGTGCGCTGGCGGTGCAGCGCGTCACGCTGACCGGCGGCGAGATTTTCACCCGCCCCGACCTGTTCACCCTGGTGGACGGCGTGATCGCCAACCGCATGCGCTACAGCCTGGTGACCAACGCCACGCTGGTGAACGAGCAGACCATCGCCGCCTTCGAGGTTGGCAAACGCCGCCTGCGCCTGGACTACATCCAGGTCTCCATCGACGGCTCGCGCGCCGAAATCCACGACCTCAGCCGCCCGCCGGCCAGCTTTGAGCGCGCCCTGCGCGGCCTGAAGCTGTTGAAAGCCGCCGGCCTGCCGATGACGGTGCGCGTCACGATCAACCATTACAACGTAGATGACCTGGAAAACATCGCCCACCTGCTGTTGGATGAAGTCGGCCTGCCGGCTTTTGGCAGCAACGAAACCGAGCCGTTGGGCTCGGCATCCTGCGGCGGGCAGGAGCTGCAGCTCACCCCGGCCGAACGCGCCCGGGCCATGCGCAGTCTGCAGGCGCTGGAGGCGCGCTACCCTGGCCGCCTGTATGCCAAGGCCGGGCCGCTTTCGCAGGGAAAAGAGTTCCACGAGATCGAACGGCGCCTGGCCGCCGGCGAAGGCGCCGCCCCCGGCCGCGGTCACCTGAGCGCATGCGGCATGGACCGCCTGGCCGTACTGCACGACGGCACCCTGCTGCCCTGCACCCTGCTCTACGGCCTGCCGCTGGGTGTGGCGGGCGAGATCCCTCTGCAGGAGGTCTGGCTGCACCACCCAGCGATCAACAAGGTGCGCTACCGCCGGCGTGTGGCGCTGAAAGACCTGCCCGCCTGCCAGGGCTGCGCCTATACGGCATACTGCTCCGGCGGCTGCCCGGCCATCTCGCTGGCGCGCGGCAGGGGCATGTTTGACCGGGATGAGCGCGCCTGCTACCACGCCTACCTGGCCGGGCGCCAGGCCGGCGGTGAGGAGCCGCTGTGACCACGCCCGCGCCCGCCCTGGCTCAAACTTCCCCGGCCCTCGACCTGCCGCCGGGCGTTCCGTCGCTGAATTCTTTTTACCTGTACGTCTCCACGGGCTGCAACCTGGCCTGCCGCCACTGCTGGATCACACCGCGCTTTGTGCGCGGCCGTCCCTCCGCCGGCGAGGTGATCGACCTCGAGCTGCTGCGCCAGGCCGTGACAGAGGCAAAGCCCCTGGGTCTGCGGCATGTCAGCCTGACCGGCGGTGAGCCGCTCTTGCACCCGCGCTTCGTGGAGATCGTGGACCTGCTCGGCCAGGAGGGGCTGGATTTATCGCTCGAGACCAACGGCACCCTGCTCACCCCGGCGCTGGCGGCGCACATCGTCACCAACACGCGCATCGCCAACATTTCTATCAGCCTGGACGGCGCGGACGTCGCCACCCACGATGGCTTCCGCAGTGTCCCGGGCGCTTTCTTTGCCGCCCAGCGCGCCATGGACTACCTGGCGCAGGCCGGTTTTAGCCGCCTGCAGGTGATCATGAGCGTACACCACGGCAACCGCCCGCAGATCGAGGCGGTGGCGGCCCTGGCCGCGGCGCACGGCGCGTTTTCCTTCAAGCTCAACCCGGTGATCCGCGCCGGGCGCGGCAAAGGCATGCACGAGCGCGGCGAAGGCCTGGATTTCCAGGCGCACCTGGAGCTGGCGAATTGGGTGTACGGCGATTTCCAGAAACGCGCCCCCCTCAAGGTGCTTTTGGAGATGCCGCCCGCCCTGTGCTCCTTGGATGCTTTTCGCCAGCAGATCATCCAGACCGGCTGCGGCATCGAGCACAACCTGGGCATCCTGGGCAGCGGCGAGTTTGCCCTGTGCGGCATCGGGCGCAGCGTCCCCGAGCTGACGTTTGGGCGCCTGGGGCAAGACCGGGTGCGCGACGTCTGGCTGCACAACCCCACCCTGCTGGCCCTGCGCCCGGCCCTGCAAGATTTCCGCCGCTACCCGGGGGTGTGCGCCGACTGCATCCACGCCGTGCAGTGCCGCACCGGCTGTGTGGCCAATAACTACCTGGAAAGCGGCGTTTTATTATCTCCCATTGGCTTATGCTCCCAGGCCGAACGCCTGGGGCTGTTCCCCGCCACCCGCAGGCGCAGCGCCAGGGCGCAGTGAATGCGCCAGGCGCCTGCCAGGCCGCCTGCCCGCCCAAACAGTCTGCTGTTCGTAAAGGAGAAATTGATGGAACCAACCAAGAAAAGCACCTCAACTGATGAACGCCTGCCGTACGAGCCGCCGCAGGCTCTCAGCCTGGGCAGTGTCCCCACGGCTGAGGGTCTGATCTGCGTGAGCGGCAGCGCTGATGTTCCCATCTGCCCGATTGCTGGCCCGGTTTTGCCGATTGACTGCATCGCGGCTGGCCCCCTGTTTTAAGACGATTGCGCCGATCCGCTCCACTGTTCATGGTAAGCATAGTTTAGGCTGTTGGGCTGGCTTGTGACGGGAGTTAGCGCCGGCTGGCGGTTGTCTCTGGCAGGCGACCGCCAGCTTTTTTCCTGGACGGTGATGGCGGCGGACGAGGGCGCCCGGCCCACGCTGGCGCTGCTGGCGCGCGCCATGCAGCTCGAAGGGGGCGCTCCGCCTGGCGAGCGTTTGGTGTGGGTGCATTCCGGGCCCCTGCCCTCCGGTCTGGCGCAGGATGGCGCGCTGCATATCAGCCTGGCGCAGGCCGCCGGCGGCCTCTCGCCAGACTGGCAGGCGATTCACCTCACCCGTGTGTTTATCCAGGCGGTGGAAGACTGCGGCGGTCTTCTACTGCACGGCGCGCTGGCGCAGAGGGGCGCCGCAGGGCCGGCAGTTTTACTGGCGGGCGCCAGCGGGGTGGGCAAATCCACCGCCAGCCGCCGCCTGCCGCCCCCCTGGCGCTCGTTGAGCGATGACGCCGCCCTGCTGGTGCGCGGCCTGGACGAGCTTGGCCGGCCGCTCTTTTTCGCCCATCCCTGGCCCACCTGGAGCGCTTTCCGCGACGGCGGCCCTGGCGGGAGCTGGCAGGTAGAACAGGCCGTGCCGCTGAGCGCGGTGTTTTTCCTGGAACAGACGCCGCACGACCGGGTGGTCCCGCTCAACCTGGCCCAGGCGGCCGCCCACCTGGTGACCTCCAACCAGCAGATCAAGCGGCTGTCGCCCGGCTGGGTTTCCCTGGAGGGCCTTCAGCAGCACAACCGCCAGCAGGCGGCCTCTGCCCTGGCGCTGGCCCGCAGCCTGCCGGCCTTCACCCTGCAGATCAGCCTGCAGGGCAGTTTTTGGGAGCTGATGGCCGAGGCCATCGAGCGCCAACCCGGCCAGCCGCTCACGCCTCTCTTCACCGGCTGCGATCTGCGCGCCGCTTACCACGGCCCCAGCATGAACCCCACCCTGCGCGAGCCGGACCTGCTCAGCGTGCAGAGCGGGCAGGCGCAGACGGCGCAGGCCGGGGATGTGCTGTATTACCGTGCTCCCGGCGCCTGGTTTGGCATCGTGCACCGGGTGGTGGAGGTGGTGCAGGCGCCTGGCTTACCGCCGCGCTACCGCACCCAGGGCGACAACAATTCGCAGGCCGATCCACAGCTCGTACACCAGGGCGAGGTGATCGGCGTGGTGACGCATGCCGAGCGCGGCGGGCGCCTGCGGCGTGTGCACGGCGGGCGCGCCGGCCTGTGGCTGGGGCGCTGGCGGCGTTTGACCAGCCGCCTGGCATTGGCCGCCAGGCAGGCGGCGGCGCGCCTGGGCCTCGGGCGGCCGGCGTCAGCCCTGCGGCGGGCAGGAATCCAGCGTCTGGCGCTGGCCGGTCTGCGCCAGGTGGTCTTCACCACCCCACAGCGCTCGTTTGTGAAACTGCTGTGGCGGGGACGCCTGGTCGGGCAGTATGACGCTGTGCGCCGCAGATGGCTATTCGAGCCCGGTTGGGGCTGGCTGTTCGCCGGCCTGACCATCCCCGCGCCGCAGGCTGCCCAGCCCCCGGAGCACAGCGCCAGCCGGCCGGAGCGCGCCTGAGTCGCCCCGGCGGCAGGCCGGCCTTATTTCGTCGCCAGCTTCGGCAGCGACTTAAGATAGATGTAGATGGCGCTCAGCTCGTCGTCGCTCATCTCCGCGCCGTACTGCGTCCAGGGCATCAGCTCGGGGTCCATCTTCACGCCGCCCGGCTTGACGCCGCTGCGCATGGCGGTGGTGAAATCCTGCGCGCTCCACACCAAAAGCTCGCCGCCGGGGGTCAGGTTGGGCACCTTGGCCTTGATCGTCGGGTCAGGGTAAACGCCGCCGGACAGCTCGGCGCCGTGGCACGTGCGGCAGTCGGAGATGTTCACCAGGTATTCACCGTACTCGCCGGTCACACCGATGGGCGGCATGGCGGGGTTGGTGTTATGGTCCACCGCTTCCACCGGCAGTTTGCCGAAAGCGCCCAGCTCGAACAGGATATAAGCCATCACGCTGAACTGGCGCGGCTGGATGGTGTGGTTGACCGGCGGCACGCTGCGCAGGTAGGCGATGATCGACCCCAGGTCGGAGTTGCTCAGCTTCGAGAGGGCCGGCACCGCCACCATGAAGATCGCCTGGCCCTGCTGGTTCACGCCGTGGCGCATGGCGCGCACGAAATCGGCGTCGCTGTAAGTCTTGCCCTTGCCGCCTTCGCCGGCGGTCAGGTTGGCCGAGTCGATGCGCCCCAGGGCGTCGGAGTAGAACCATTTCTCCACGCCGCTGAAATCCTTGCCGTGACAGCCCGAACATACCAGATCGGCCAGGTGCTTGCCGCGCGCCAGGCTGGCGGCGTCGGTCGGCAGAGTCACTTTGTCGTCGTTAAAGGTGTACACCTTAGCGTAGCGCGCCGCGCCCAGCAGGTACAGCGCCAGGGCCGCCGCCAGCGCCAGGCCAACCAGGGCTCCCAGGACAATCGCCATCCATTTGAGTACTTTTTTCATCCGAAACCTCCTATTTTGATCTCTAAAAAAAGCGCCATTGGCGTGAAAGATGCTAAATTTTAATCGATCTTATCTATTTGGGAAGGGATTCTCACGCACATTTTCACAACTTTTGGCTACAATAAGCGTAGAGTTGTACATGCGCCAAACAACCAGGGAAAGGATCTGAAAATGCCCGCTCGCCTACGTAATCTCACCTTTGTGATTTGTCTGCTATCTGCCGCGCTGTGGCCGTTGGCCTGGCCAGCCGCTTCTTCTAGCGCACAGGCCTCGTCCTTTGCCGCCTCGACAGCCGCGCCGTCTGCCGCCAATTTGAGCGACCCGGCCGAGCTGGAGGCCTTCTTAGACGGCGCCTTCGCCGCCCAAATGCAGGCCGAGCACGTGGTGGGGGCGGTGGTGGCTGTCGTCAAGAACGGGCAGTTGTTTTTCAGCAAGGGCTACGGCTATGCCGATCTGCAGAGCCGCAGCGCGGTGGACCCGGCGACCACGCTCTTCCGGCCCGGCTCGGTCTCCAAGCTGTTCGTCTGGACGGCAGTGATGCAGTTGGTGGAGCAGGGCAAGCTCTCGCTGGACACGGATGTCAACCAGTACCTGGACTTTAAAATCCCCGACACCTACCCCCAGCCGGTCACCATGCGCAACCTGCTGACGCACACCCCCGGCTTTGAAGACGCCGGGCAGGATTTGTTTAAACTCAAAGACAGCGACCTGCAGCCGCTGGACGCCTTCTTGAAGACGCACATCCCGGCCCGGGTCTACCCGCCCGGCCAGGTGATCGCCTATTCCAATTACGGCGCGGCGCTGGCGGGCTACATCGTGGAGCGCGTGGCGAAGATGTCTTTCGTTGATTACGCCAACCTCAACATCCTGCAGACGCTGGGCATGGTGCACAGCACTTTCCGCCAGCCCCTGCCAGCCGCGCTGGCGGGCGAAATGTCGCAGGGCTACAACTACACCGGCGGCGCCTACCAGCAGGGCAGTTTTGAATATGTCCTGCCGTACCCGGCCGGCTCGCTGAGCGCCAGCGCCGAAGACATCGCCCACTTCATGATCGCCCACCTGCAGGACGGCCAGTACCAGCAGAAGCGCATTTTGAAGGAAACGACCGCCCAGACCATGCACAGCCAGCTCTTCACGCCCGACCCGCGCCTGCACGACATGGCTTACGGCTTTTTTGAGACGCTGTACAACGGCCAGCGCCTGCTCTCGCACGGCGGCGACACCCTGCTTTTCCACAGCGGGCTGTTCCTGCTGCCCGACCAGCAGGTGGGCCTGTTCATCTCCACTAACTCGACGGGCGGCGGCAAGCTGGTCAGCCAGGTGTCGCGCGCTTTCTTCGACCGCTACTTCCCGAATGGCAGCGCCGCCAAAACGCCGGCGCCCTCCGGCGACGCGGCTGCCCGCCGCGCTCTGCTGGAAGGCGAGTATTACGCCTCGCGCAGCAACTTCACCGGCTTCGAGAAGATCATTTCACCGCTCAGCCCGGTCTCGGTGAGCGTGGACCCGGCCGGCTACGTGTTGTTGAACTTGAACGGCGAGGTCAGCCGCTACGTGGACATGGGTCAGGGTCTGCTGCTGGGCAGCGACGATCCCAACCGGGCGGCGGTGGTGAAGGAGGGGGCGCCCGGCGAGGTGACCCTGCTGGTGCAGGGGCCTTTCGAGCTGTTCAAGACGCCCTGGTACGGCACGACCAGCACCCTGGGGCTGATCATCGCCCTCAGCTTGCTGAGCTTCGTGGTCACCCTGCTGGCCTGGCTGGGCGGCTGGATCGGGGCGCTGGCCCGCCGCCAGCCGGACGCCCAGGCTGAACGCCAACGCAACATCGGCCGCCTGGCGCGCCTGGTGGGAGTGCTCTTCGGCCTGGCTTACCTGGCCTTTGTGCTGGGCTTTGTGGGCCTGGTGATGGACATGAACCCGGCCTTCGGCGTGCCGAACATTTTCTTCGGCGCGCCTGCCAGCATGAATGTCTTGATGGCTCTGCCGCTGGCTCTGCTGGCGCTGGGCGTGCTGATGGCTTTCTTCAGCATTGAGACGTGGGTGTACGGCGTGTGGAGCTTCGGCGGGCGGCTGTGGTATTTCCTGCTCACCCTGCAGGCCGCCGCCCTGCTGTGGGCGATGTATTTCTGGAATTTGCTGCTGTGAAAGAAGGGCATTGCGGCTTTCACACCACTTTCGCTTATTTGCTGAGCATTGGCAGGTAGGTTTTATTGGTCAGCAAATAGCCATTGATGACGAACAGCGCGCTGCTGATCGAGTCCTGGTGAGTTGATACCACTACGAGACTGTTGGGAATATGAACGCCAGTATCGGTCTCAGGCTGGATGAAAAAGCCGGCGCCCGTGAAAAAAGATCCAGGGCCGCGGTTGTTGAACGTGCCGTTGCCATTGGATAAAGCGACTGCATAAGTATCCACATCTGTATCGCCCAGGGGGGGATCATTCCAGAGCAGGTCGGCCTTGCCATCCCGGTTGAGATCTACCAGAGAAAGGACACCCATCCAGGCGCTGCCAAAATCTTGAATCGGGCTGATCTGGAAGGAACCGTCAGGATTGGCCAGGGCAGCCGCGACCAGGTTGTTGTATGTTTTGGCGACCGACTGGTATCCAGAAGTCCAGACCAGGTCGGCGCGCCCGTCGCCGTTGAGATCACCGGCTAAATCTGAAAAATAACGGTAATCGGCCCAACCCGACCCGCCAAAGATTTGCGGCGCGCTCATCGTAAAGCTGCTCGTACCGGTGGATAAAGCGGTGAAAACAATGTTGGCATCCCCGGCAGTGCAGGTGGTGTCAATAAAATTAATTTTCTGGCAGGTAGAATTGAAAACCAGGTCGGTTTTTCCATCCCCATTGAAATCACCGGCCAGGGTCATGTAATCACCCCAACCGGCTGGGGAACCCAGGTTTTGGAGGGATCCCATGCTGAAGACGCCGCCAATGCCGGCAGTTGCGACGACAACCGCATTGTTTTCCCCATTGCTGCAGCTGCTATTTGTAAAAGAACATACAGTGGTGAAAGCCAGGTCAGCCTTGCCATCCCCGTTAAAATCACCCACGATCGGATTGTAACTGTTCCAACTGCCGGCAAAATTCTGTGCCGGCCCCAGGTTGAAAGTTCCATCGCCGTTTGAGTGGGCGAAATAGATGGTCAGGTTAGGGGAGCTGAGATACACCAGCGCCAGATCGGTCTTGCCATCGCCGTCGAAATCGCCCGCCAGAACTTTATAATAATTGAAATCCAGGGCATCTGCGCCCAACTGCTGCGGCGCCGCCAGGGTGTAGGTGTGAGATGACGCACCCAGGGCCACCCCGACCTGCAGATGGTGGCTGGCACAGGTTCCGAAAGCATTCGAATTCTGGCAGGTCGAGACCAGGATCAAATCGGCCTGCCCATCGCCGTTGACATCCCCGGTCTGGATTCGCTGGAACGTTTTGTAACCAGAAGCTGCCAGAGTCTGAATCTGGGGGAGAACCAGCGGCCCGGGCATGCCGCAGCGATAAGCCAGCAGGTCGGAGATGCCATCGCCGTTGAAATCGCCGACGCGCAAGGCAGGAGCCGGGGCAGGGATGCGGCCCAGGGTGACGCCAGCGCCGAGGCCGCCCGGCCAAACGACTACCTGCAGGCTGCCGTCGCTCTGCGGCTCCGCGGCCAGGACATCGGTGACCCCGTCGCCGTTAAAATCGCCAAACTTCAGCTCGGCATACGGAATCGTAGATGTATTCAGGTTGGTAAAACTGACGGCGCCGCCGCTGGAATACATCCATTGGGTGGACCCGTCTGGCAACTGCCTTGCAGTGAAGACATCGGTGACACCGTCGCCGTTAAAATCGCCGAAGCGCAGCAAGGCCGGATCGCCGGCGTCGAAGGCCAGGTTGATCAGGCTGATGGCTCCGCCGGGCGAATATGCCCACTGGTAGGTATTGTTCTGCTGGATGGCGGTGAAGACATCGGTGACGCCGTCGCCGTTAAAATCGCCCAGCGCCAGTCGATTCGGATATGTGTTGAGCGTGGCCAGGTTGGCGAAGCTACCTGTACCGCCAGGCGAATACTGCCACTGGTAAGCCGCCAGGATGCTGCTGTACAGGCTGGCAAAAACGTCTGTCTTTGGGTCTCCGTTGAAATTGCCGAACTGCAGTTGAGAGACCGGCAGCACGCTGGTGGCATACGCCAGGTTCTGCCATGCGCCGGTGCCGCCGCTGGAATACTGCCATTGTAAATCCCCATCCGGGCGCGGCAGGGTGCGGAAAACGTCGGTTTTGTTATCACCGTTGAAATCGGTTGAACCTGTGTCAGCCAGATGGGTGGATTTTCCTTTGAAAAGATTGCCCACGCTCATCTGGTCGATTGGCGTGCTGTCGGGGTCGGCAAAGAGGGGCTGTTCCGCCTGGAGGGCTCCGCCAAGGACAGGGTAATAGGTCCATGTGCAGGCTGAGGCGGTAGCGGAGGCTGGCGAGGGAGCAGAGACCCCCGGCGAGGTGTTATTATGGGATTGGTGAAGAACAGTTTGAGCGAGGGAGATGGCTGAGGGCTGGAGAGCGAAGATCAAAACAAAGATGATCAGGAAAAACCGGGCAGAGAACGGAATGGAAAGGTGTTTCACAAATGATCCTTTTCATGACGGGGCGAAGAAAGTTGAGCAGGCGTGTCCCGTCTATGATCTGGATGATTATAACCATATTGGTGGAAATATGTATTTTGCCTTCATTGCGCGAAATAAGAACCACTCCTGTGGTGACAAGAAACCATCAGCTCGCCGGAGGCCTGAGCTCATCGCGCACCTGCATCAGCAGTTTGCCGAGCTGGTTGCGGCCGCGGCCGTCACTGCCGGCGCCCCAATAATTGTCACGCGGGGCGTTTTCCACCAGCAAGGCGTTGCCGGTTGAGAGCAGAAGCTCTTTCAGGTCGGGGTGCTGGCTGAACTTAGCGCGCAGCGCATCAAGCATCACACCATCCTTGACCTGGTGCCAGGCATGTGGGTACAGGTGCTTATTTGCAAATTTCTTGGCCTTCGCTGGTGTCTGACAGCGGCGCACTTCTTCTTCCAGGGGCGCGCCGGCGAACTTTTGCGCCTGGAAATAATGCTCGGCGGTGCGCCAGATAATCCCTTTCATGAATACCGCGTGGTCGGAGAAATTGGAGAAACAGCCGTAGGGCTCTTCGGTTTCCTTATAGAAATAGATGGTGACCATAGGGTTTGTCCTTCTATCCATTGGTTGCGCCTTGGCGTGCGAAACAACTTCAATTCTCGATTCTACCGCGCCTTCTGATATATAATTAATTCAGCACGATCATCTTCTGGAAAAACAGCGCGGGGATTTCCGAGCAGTCACAACCCATCTGGAGGTATCAAATGAATACATTTCGCCTGCGAGTGATCTTCATCGCCTGGTTGGCGCTGGCATTGGCGCTGACCGGCGGATTTGGTCTGCGCGCCTCAGCGGCGCCCCAGGCTGCGCACACTGTCCTGCCGGTGACAATTGACGCCAGCTTTGGCGTCAACGGCGTGGCAAGTCTGCCAACTTATTTTTGCGTTTCCGGCTGCAATATCCTACCGGAGCCAAATGGCAGTCTGCGCCTCGCTGGGGTGGGTGTAAACCAGGGAAAAGCCACCTTGTCCCTGGCGCACATCTTGCAGAACGGCGACCTGGACAGCAGTTTCGGCGTGAATGGGGTGATGACCGCAACAATCGCCAACCTGGTTTCCGCCTTTAAGACAATCCCTCAAGCGGATGGCGCCTGGTTGGTGATGGGAATGGCGGTCACAAATATCACTTTGGGCGATTTCGGTTTGGCGCGCTACCTGCCTGATGGCAGCCTGGACACCGGATTTGGCAGTGCTGGTGTGGTGAATGCCAACCTGCGCGCCGGAAGCAAATCACCCCAGGTATTGGCCGTACAGCCGGATAAAAAAATCCTCATGGCAGGCGTTGTGGTCAATGAAATTGCCACCCTGCGTTTCCTGCCGGATGGCAGACGAGATCCGGACTTTGCAGATAATGGTTTGAAGCAGTTGATGCTCAGCTCTGAACAACAGCAAAACGTTTTGGATATTGCGGTGCAGGCCGATAAGAAAATCTTGATCTGCGGCGATTTTGTCAACTCATCGAATCTTGCACGCTCCTTTTTCTTGCGTTTGAATGAAGATGGCTCAGTGGATAACACCTTTGGCATTAATGGCTCGATCACATATGAAAAACCCAGCAACAATTATGCGATCGGCAAGGTAATCCCTCTTCCTGATGGGCGTTTTCTGGGGTTAGGTGCGTTTTCAAACCCAAACCTCACAGCGTCCACACCTGTTATAGCCCGGTTCTTGGATGATGGCAGCAAAGATCCTTCCTTTTGCGATAGCTGTCTACAACCGGGTAACATGATGCGTTATCAGGATGCTGTTTTTCAGCCAGGCGATGAACTGGTCGTGTTCGGAGATGGTATGACTGACACTTCCCTTGTGCGCTACTTGCCGGACGGATCTGCTTTGGATGGATTTTTTGGCAGCGGAGGTGTAATCTCGGTGACAAATTCGTTTCCAACGATTCCGCTGGTGCGAGATATGCAAGGCAGGTTGGTGTTCGGCGTGTTCTCTTTTGCGCCTGAAGCCACAGGCTCGAACCTGATCCGCTACCTGCCGGAGCGCTACCATGTGTATCTGCCCCAGCTCCAGCGGTAGATGAAGCGACTTTCTGTTCGTATATAGGCGCAGGGCTTTACGACTTCGTTACAGCCCTTTGTCGCGCGCAACCCGCCTGTAGAAAATGCGTATTAAAATCTGAATGTACTAAAACGCACAAACACACGACAGCCCCCTCAGGTGACCTATGAACGCAGCCCTTTCCACAAGCCAGGCGCTGGCCGAGCGCATCACCCGCGCCGCCAGCCGCCAAACCTACACCACCATCCGCCTGCTCGCCGACGCGCCGCGGCGGGCAAACGCTTTCCGCGCCTACGCTTATTTCCGCTGGCTGGACGACGCGCTGGACGCCCCGCAGGGCGAGCAGTCCGAGAAGCTGGCCCTGCTGCGCCGCCAGCAGGCGCTGTTGGAGGCCTGTGCCAGCGGCGCTGCCCTGGCGGCAGCCTGCCCCGAAGAGCAGATGCTGTTGGACCTGGCGCGCAGCGACCGGGACGAGAACAGCGGCCTGCAGGTTTACCTGCGCGAGATGATGGCGGTGATGGCCTTCGACGCCGGGCGGCGCGGCCGCACCATCTCACAGGCCGAGCTGAACGCCTACACCCGCCGCCTGGCCGCGGCGGTCAGCGAAGCGCTGTACTATTTTATCGGCCACGACGACCCCTCGCCGCACGATGAGTACCGCTATATGGCCGTCAGCGCGGCGCACATCACGCACATGCTGCGCGACCTGTACGAAGACAGCGAAACCGGCTATTTTAACATTCCCGTGGAAGCCCTACGCCAGCACGCCCTGGCGCCGCTGTCCCTGCAGGAGCAGGACCTGCGCGACTGGGTGCGCAGCCAGGTGCGCCTGGCGCGCCTGTATTTCGCCGCCGGCCGCCAGAGCCTGGCGCAGGTGCGCAGTTGGCGCTGCCGCCTGGCGGGCTACGCCTACGTGGCGCGCTTCGAGTGGGTGCTGGCGGTGATCGAGCGCGACGGTTTCTGCCTGCGCCGCCAGTACAAGCGCAAGAGCCTGCCGGCCGCCCTGTGGATGTGCCGGGCGCTGCTGGGTTCGCTGGTGAATTGGGCGCTGGACGGTTTTGCCCGCCCGGGCCTGCCGGCCGAGGGGCGGCTGGAGAGCAAGCGGTGAAGGCGCAGCGCGCCCTGGTCATCGGCGCGGGCATCGCCGGCCTGACTGCCGCCGTTCACCTGGCGCGGCGCGGCTGGGGCGTGACGGTCCTCGAAAAGAACGACCACCCCGGCGGGCGCTGCGACCGCCTGGAACTGCACGGCCACACCTTCGACACCGGCCCCACGCTGTTGGTGATGCCCCTGCTGTACGCCGCCGAGCTCAACGCCCTGGGCGCCGACCTGTCCCTGCTCGACCTGCAGCGCGTCGATCCCACTTATCACCTGGTGTTCGACGACGGGCGCCAACTGGCGCTGACCTCCGACCTGAAAGCCCTGCGCGATCAGCTCGAGGCGATCGAGCCGGGCAGCTTCCAGGGTTTGCTGCGCTACCTGGACGAAGGCGGGCGGCATTACGAGCTGGGCATCCAGAAGCTGGTGCGCCCCGATTTCCGCCACCCCGCCGATTTCTTCAACCTGGCCAACCTGCCCCTGCTTTACCAGGTCAAGCCGCTGGCCAACCACTACGCCAACATGGGCGCCTATTTCCGCAGCCCGCGCCTCAAGGCCGCTTTCACCTTCCAGGACGTCTACATGGGACTCAGCCCGTTCGAAGCGCCGGCCACCTTCTCGCTGATGCCTTATTCCGAGCTGGCGCACGGCGTGTGGTACCCGCGCGGCGGCATGTACCGCATCGTGGAAGCGCTGGCCGGGCTGGCGCGCCAGGCGGGGGTGGAATTTGTGTACGACACGGCCGTCGAGCGCATCTCAGTGAACGGCACGGCCGTCCACGGCGTGGTGGCGGACGGCCGGCTGTGGACAGCCGACGCCGTGCTGGCCAACGCCGACCTGCCGTACGTGTACGAAAAGCTGCTGCCGCCCTCCGGCCAGGCGCGCGCCCTGCAGCGCAAGCAGTACTCCTGCTCGGTGATCAGCTTTTTCTGGGGGTTGGACCGGACTTATCCCACCCTGCCGCCGCACACGCTCTTCCTGGCTGACGATTACCGCCAGAACTTCGACAGCATCATCCGCCAGCACGGCCTACCCGCCAACCCCAGCCTGTACGTGCATGCCCCGGCCCGCCTGGAGGCCTCGATGGCCCCCGCCGGGCAGGACACGCTGACCGCCATCGTGCCGGTAGGGCATATGTCCGCCGACGGCGAGCAGGATTGGGCGGCGCTGCGCGACGAAGCCCGCCGCCAGGTGTTCCGCCGCCTGCGCCTGCTGGGCATCGACGACCTGCCGGCGCACATCAAGTTCGAGGTGAACTTCACCCCGCTTTCCTGGCGCAAGCGCTACAACCTGGTGAAAGGCTCGACCCACGGCCTGTGCCACAACCTGGCCCAGCTCGGCTACTTCCGCCCCGATTTCCAGCATGCGCAGTACCGCAACCTGTACTTCGCCGGGGCCAGCGCCCGCCCGGGCACCGGCATCCCCACGGCGATGGTTTCCGGGCGCCAGGCCGCCGAGCGCATCCTGGGCGATTGGGGTGAACACTGAAGCACTGAACAGGATGATTGCACAGAAGCTGGGAGGCAGCGCTACCAGCCTCTGGGCCAATTTGCCTGCTAGCGGACGTGGCGTGCATAATCTTGCGGTAATCCGGGCGCAGGTGTGTGGGATACATCGTAACAATTCCAAACCTTAGTGGTAAACAAGTCATCGCATGAGGCGTCTGCATCCAGTTGCATGCACACAGTAAACCTTATCTGACTGTTTTCCAAAGTTGAATCTTCTGGGTCAATAAGTTATCTGCAACTATACCGTAGGACAAGGCAGGCGAGATGCGCAGCCTGTGGCGAGGAGGGGCTGTTTACACCAGCATTGCTTTGACTTCACGCTCCAGCCGGCTGCCGAGCGCATCTGAAGCCACGTCCAGGTCATAATCCATCTGCAGACCCAGCCAGAACTGCGGTGAATTGCCAAAGTAGCGCGCCAGGCGCAGGGCAGTATCGGCGCTGATGCTGCGCTTGCCGAGCACAATCTCATTGATCCGGCGCGGATGCACGCCGATGTCCAGCGCCAGGCGGCTCTGGCTCATCCCCAGCGGCTTCAAAAATTCTTCCAATAACACTTCGCCAGGATGTACAGGAGGCAGTTTTTCTTCACTCATCGAAACTCCATCTTTCTAGTGATAATCCACGATTTCAACTTCATAAGCGTTGTTTTCACGCCACTCGAAGCAGATCCGCCATTGATTGTTGATGCGGATACTGTATTGGCCTTCCCTGCTGCCGCTGAGTTTTTCCAAGCGATTGGCAGGTGGGATGCGCAAATCATTCAGATTGATTGCATTGCTCAACATACGCAATTTTCGCAAGGCAACCTGTTGGATTTCGGCGGGCAGCTTTCGGGAACGATTTCGCTGGAAGATTTTTTCCGCCTCGGCATCTTTAAAGGATTTGATCACCAAATAAGTATATAACGTAAGGCGCTAAGCGTCAAGTGTAAAGTTGACGCTCGCTTCTGCATCATACTTGCCATTGTGCTGCTGCGCCGACTACCGAGCAGCGGAGATTTTATACCAGCGGTTGGGTTTGCCGGGGATGCGCAAGATACCCTCTGCGGTATTAAACGCAAAAGCCATGAGGGTATACAATGAATTATCCAATTTTGTTGTAATTATCACAAGCTCGAAAATGGAATAAGATTCTGCTGCCGGGGTTATTATTTCTTTTCAGCGCCAGGAGAAAACCTAATGCCATCTATTCATCTCCGTGCCACCGTTTTGAGATGGTTCCTTTTAACTATCCTTTTTGCGATGTTCAACGCGCCAGGCAGCGCCGCCGCTCAAATAAAACTCCCACCCCCTTCTCTTCACTACGCCGGCTTGCGCCTTATCTCGAGGCCCAGCCAGCCGCGGCGGCAACGGCCCCGCTTGACCCCGGAGCACCCAATTATTATCCCTTTAGCTGGAGTAAGATCGTTTACCAATCTTTCCAGGACGGCAATTGGGAAATTTACACCACCAGCGACAGCGGCTCCAATCAAATTCGCCTGACGGACAACCCCGCTGCGGATGTCGATCCCAGGATGAACCGCGGCGCGACGAAGGCGGCCTTCACCTCCAAGCGAGACGGCAATTATGAAATTTACACCGTCAATCTGGATGGCTCGCAGTTAACCAGGTTAACCGCTGACGGGAAAGACGATGTCGGCCCAGCATGGGCTCCGGACGTGTTGAAGATTGCCTTTCAATCCTATCGCGACGGGCAGGCGGAAATTTATACGATGAACGCCGACGGAAGCGGACAAACCCGCCTGACCTCTTCCGATTGACCTCTTTAGGGTATTGGTTGAACCTGGCGGTTGGACCGGATGGATGCTCGCACGCCGCCTGGTTTGTTGTGGTTCCATCATTTACCGGCAATCAACCCGGCGAACTGCAATACGCTCGTCAATTATCCGCCAATCTCACTGGAGACGCGGCTGTCAGCCAATCTCTGACGATCCCACTGACCATGACCAGCCCAACGTTTTCTCTTTTTTACCAGCTTGGCGGAGCATCGCCCTTGAACGGCGCGGGTTTTGCGGTCGAGCTTCAAACGATTACCAGCACCCAAATGGTGTACTCAACCACTGCCGAGACGTTAAGCTGGGAACATCTCTCTTTCGACCTGGACGCCTGGGTTGGCAATACAATCACGGCAACCTTTCGCACGCACCAGGTGGCCGGCGGGGCGCCTGTTTGGGCTTTGCTGGACGATGTCACACTGGGCTCGATCTATCCCGATGTGTACGTGCAGGCGGATGCGAAAACTGTGCGCCCGGGTGAGGTGTTCACCTCCACCCTCTGGGTGGGCAACCAGGGCGGCGTCCTGGCAGGCGGAGTGGCCCTCTCGGCCAAGCTGCCTGCAGGTCTTTCCTTTGTGCTCTCCAGCCCGGATCCGGACAGCCAGACCAAAGGCTTACAGTGGACCCTGGGCGATCTGCCAACCAAATGCCAGGGTATTGTCATCCAGGTGGTGCTCCAGGCGCCGCGCTATGGCGCTGTCCCTCAGACCTTGCAGCCAGTTTTCAGCCTGTCCACGACCTCCAGAGAGATCGAAACAGCCAACAACACCCTGGCGCTCACGATAATCATACCGCTGTTCACTTTGTGGATCCCGCTGATCAAGCGGTGAGGCTGGGATATCCAGTTTGGCGCGCCTGTCAGGCTGCGCCAGGAAAGTGAACAAATATTATCCCGGCGGGGGGCCGTGTCTCTGTCGGGCGCGGCTGCCCGTTCGGCCGCGCCCTCAGCCGCGCAGTGTTATCCCTCAGTCGCTCTCTTTGTGATACTTAAACGAAATCTTGACCTTGGCCCGGTAGGTAACGACCTTGCCTTCTTCGATCTGCATATCCAGGTCGGTGACCTCGGCGATGCGCAGGTCTTTCAGGCTCAGTGCCGCGGTTTCCACGGCGGCTGCGGCTGCCTTTTCCCACGATTCGGAGCTGACGCCAACCAGCTCGATGATCTTGTACACGCTTTCCGTCATTTCTAACTCCTTTTTTATGCGGTGGTTTGGATTTTAATCAGTATCGCGCTAAAATGGGCTGCTGGGGCGGCCAATTTTCCCTCAATCGACTCCCGTTCTGATTTCCTCATTCTCTACAATTATGAGCCGCGGCCGTTCGACGGGTGAAAAATTTCCCTGCGCCCGTACGACGGAGGCGTGCGCATCCAAAAATGGCGGCCTTTTACGAAATGCCCTGGAGAATTTGTAGGGGCAGGTCTCAGACCTGCCCGGCGCGGCCAAAGAGAGGTGGCCCTTGTTGAAACGGCCGCGCTATGTAACCGCCCGCGCGCCGTGGGATGATTTATTGGGCGTGTCTGAGACACGCCCCTACGACGGAGGCGAATGTGCTTGCGCAGGGGAGGTCCATCTGTCGATCCTCCCCTCACCCCGACAGGGAGGGTGAATCAGCGGTTGTTGACCAGCGGGGCGAACAGGCGGCGCGGGGCGCTCACCAGCCCGCACAGCAGGCCGTCCACCTGGTCGGTGGAGGCCAGGCCCAGCCAGGCGCCGCGCACGTACACCTGGCGTGGATGGGCGCTGAGCACGTCGGCGGGCGAGGCGCCGAACCTGGCCAGGCTGGGCGAGCCGGCCGCCAGCGAGAAGAGCACGAAATCGCCGGCGCCGTACACGCCGTCGCCGTTTTCCTGCACGCACAGGGCATCGATCACATCGCCTGCCAGCAGGCCGAGGGCGTCCTGGCTGGCCCAGACGTGCGGTGTGAAGGCGTTGCCGGTGGAGAGGATGTCCGAGGGCAGGGCGCCCAGCGCCGCCAGCGTGGGCGAGCCCGCCGCCAGGCTGAGGAAGGCCGGCGCGTCGGGCAGGCCGTCGCAGTCCGGGTCGAAGGTGCGGCAGGGGTCAGACGCCAGGCCGCTCAGGTTGTTGCCGGCGCTCTCGTCGAGGCCCAGCCCGAGGCCGGCACTGCTGGCGCAGGCCTTGCCGTCCCCGTCCAGCACCTGGACGTTGGTGCCGTCCAAAGGCGAGGCAAAGACATCGGCCTGCGCTTCGGACGGCCTGCAGGCGGCCTCGCCGTTCACGGCCGTGCCGGGCAGGCCCTGCGAGCCGGGGGCCACGGAGAACTGCACCGGCGGCAGGCTGTCGTCGCTGAAGTCGTCGCCGAAAGACAGCCCCAGGATGGCATCCTGCCGGCCGCTGGCGTAATCGCTGCACAGCAGGCCCAGGCTTTCACAACTCACCAGCGGCGCGCCGCCCGCGCCGAGGATATCGGCCGGGCTGACGCCGGTGGCGGTGAGGGGACTGCGAGCAGAAATGGTAAACGCCTCGCTCTGCGCTTCGGGCGGCGGGGCCAGGGGCGAGGTTTGAGCCGGCTGGCCGCCCTGCCGGGCGAACAGCCAGGCGCCGCTGATCAGCAGGGCGACGGCGATCTTCAGCCAGGTGGGGATGTGCATGGCGCCGCTCCTTTCATGGCACCGGCGGCCAGGCGGTCATGAAGACGCGCAGGGGGTTGATCACCTCCACATCCAGGCTCTCGGCGTTGCCCACGGCGATGTCGGTGCACGAGCCCGAGTTCCACCACGGCCACCAATTGCCCCAGCCGCACCAGTAGGGGAAATAATACACCATAGCCGCGCTGACGTTGGCGGCCGGGGCGCCGGCGGCGATCCACTGGCTGGTCTGCCAGTTCACCATGAACTTATCCAGGTCGGTGGCGATGTTCTGCGGCACCACCACCGGCAGGTCGTACCAGCGGCCGGGGATCCACGGCGCGCGCGCCACCACCGGGTTGCCGCCGCTGCGCGGGTCGGGGTCGTTGGGACTCTTGTTGCTGACCAGCACGTAATCGATGTCGGCGTGGGCCAGGTCCAGCTTGTTGCAGCGCCCGATCAGCGCCACCAGGGCGGGCTGGGTGGTGTCGATCGTCAGGCTGCCCACGTTGGTCGGGTCGATACTGCGCCCGATGTTGAGCGCCTGGATGGTTTGCGCCATCTGGCCGGCGTCGCTGATGCCGACGGCGTCTTGCAGCAGGGCCGTGTAGAGCAGGTCGCGGCAGTCGATGTTGTGCACGGCGTCCTGGATCGGCACGATGCGCTCGTAAGCATAGCCCAGGCGCCAGGGCAGGGGCCACCACCACCACCACCACCAGGGCTGGTAGGCAATGTCTTTCTTGACGAACTCCGAGCCGCGCGTGTACTCGGCGGTCACGTCCAGCGCGGCGTAGCGCGTCAGCGTGTTGCCCACCACCGTCTGCGGCCCGACGCCCAGCACCACGTAGCCTTCCACCGTCACGCCGATGCCGTAGGTGCCGGCAAACGTCGCGGCGGGGTTGCCGGTCAGCATCTTGGCGACATCGTCGCAGGTGATGCGCACGGCGTAATCCTTGCCGATGGTCATGGCCGTCCAGGCGCCGGGGGCTGAGGCCGCCGCGCCCAGGTCCGAGGCGCGCACCGACTTGCGGTACACCACCACCGGGAAATCATTGGGGTTGTGCACGATCACCTCGCTGGCCTGGTGGAGCAGGGGCGCGTTCAGCCCGTAATAATACGCGCCCGGCGGCAGCGGCTCGGTGCAGACGAACTTGGCCGCATACGA
Source organism: Chloroflexota bacterium (assembly GCA_029782365.1). GTDB lineage: Bacteria > Chloroflexota > Anaerolineae > Anaerolineales > UBA4823 > CAWBUW01. The sequence continues at coordinate 138,155 of JAKOUW010000143.1, read as the reverse complement.
CTGAATCAGGGGATCGGATCCGGCAAGCGGATCGGACCCTGCGAGCGGGTCGGACCCGGCCTGCGGGGCGGCAGCCGCGCCGCCGGCGGCGAGCTCTTGGGCGGGCTGGCTGGCATTGGCGGCCGCGGCCGGCAGGACCAGGTTGGACAGAGGAGCGCTGGCGGCGGCGAAGAAGCGCGGCGCCTGGAACATGCCAAAGGCCAGCGCCGCGGCGAACAGGACGAACAGCAAAACAACGAACATCTTGCGTTTCAACATCATCGCCTCCGGACGTACAACGGCTGTTAAGGTTTAGGTTTGTGATGCGATCAGGCTGGAGAAAGGGTTAAGGTGATAAAAGTATTGTATAGAAGAAACGAAAGAATGTCAACAATGTCAGATTTCAAAGAACAAACGCGCCATGACGACAATAGAAAAATGCAACTGGGAGACCCTGCCGAGCGAGCTATTTTATTTGGCCGCCGTTTAATTTTCTTTTGATTTATCCGGCTTCGATTCAATGCGTTGGAATTTTAAATACTTCTTTGTGTATTCCCCGGCCATGCGATTTGAATAAATTTGATGGAGGATATACGCCACGATTCCACCGGCTGAACCAATGAGCACCGCGCTGAACAACGGTAAAATTGTAAATTTCAACAAGACCCCGGCAATGCACGCACAAATTAATGCGCTGTTGATCACGGAAATTAATTGAGATTGGTCGCCCAATTGAACCTGGTAGGGAGGATACTGGTCATTGGTTTCCAGGATTAGATACTTGCGGATGGAGGGATCTTGATCGACAAAATAATGGCGAATGCGGTTCAGGCCGCGCGTGTAAAAAATCAAGCGGAAGTTCCGGCGCAGCGATTGGTAAAAGGTTGACATGCCCAAAACGGCCAGGACCACCAAAACGATGAAGGCGATGGTTGCGGAAAGATCGGTAGGAATGCCTAACTGCCCTAACACACCCAAGGCGATGAGCGATCCTGAAACCACCGCCAGGAAGAAATTCCCACGGCTTTCTTGCTCTGAGGCAAGGTTTTCCTTGGCCGATTCCAATAAGTTGAATTCAGCGATCATGAAGTCATTAATTTCATCGTCGCCAGGCTTGAGTGCAGTTTTATGTGAATTCATGGTTCATCCTCCTGCTGTGATTGGCATTTTTCCTGCGGAAATGAGCGGCGCAAAGCACAGCTTGTCTTCATATTCACCGCAGTCCATCGATTCCTGGTAACTGCACCAGCAACCCCCGTAACAGGTTTTGAGGTAATGCGTGCAGTCAAGGCATTTTTTTCTCACGATCTGACGGAATGCCTGCAGTGTGGTTGATTTTTCCCAAATTTCGGCCAGGCTGGATTGGCGTACATTCCCACAGGCGAAGCGCCCTTCCATATATCTCAACCAATCGCAGGGATAGAATGTGCCATCTGCAGACACAAATCCATTTTTACCGGCCGGGCAGGGTATGTTGATTTCCATGGTGTGGTGAGCCCAGAATCCGTTGCCCAGGATGTCGAAAAACGTTTCTAAAGGGACCTCCGGCACGGCTTGCTTTTGGGCGGTGATATGGCTCACAGCCTGGTACATTGATTTGGGCGTCAAAGCAAATTCATCCTTGAATTCGGTGCTCCGGCCCATCGTGCGCAGAGGAATAAAGCTGATGCCGCAGCCCACTTCTTTCGCCAGGGCGATCACCTCATCCATATGATTCATGGTCAGACCAGAAATCACACAATTGATGCGGCGTTGAATATTGGCCTCTTGTAAAGCATGTAACAGCTCAACTGCCTGCGCGTACGCGCCGGGTTTTCGAATCGCATCATGCGTTGCCTGGTTTCCATCCACGCTGACGACCACATGATCCGGCCGGATATCGATCAGCCTGCGGCGTGTCCTGGCATTCATGATCCCGCTGGTGTTTATGCTCAAGAACAATCCTAAGTTTTGAATTTGCTGGCACACTTCAAAAAAAATGGGCGAAATGGTCGGCTCGTTTCCGCACAGCCGGACCTCAAAGATGCCCATATCTCGCGCATCCTTCAGCAGCTTCGTGAAATCATCCAGGTCCATCGCCTGGGATAGGGGATCTTCGGGTTTGTAACAATGGTTACAGCGCAGTGTGCAGTACCTGGTGATTTCAAGATATAAGCACAGCGGAGCAGACAGGCGCTGCCGGACCTTATCACCCACAAACTCCAATTGAATGTCTTCGTCTGTGCAGTCGAAGATTTTGCCGACCTGGGTGAGCATGTCCTGGCGGGCCAGGGTGGATGCAGGCAGGTCGGTGGTGACAAACCTGTGTTTTCGGCTGCGTTTATCGAACGCAATATAGCCAAATGACTCTGGCCTGATTTTAATGATCATGCATCTCCTCCTGGGATTGGTGCTCTTGTGCGGCATCAGGAAATTCGATGGTGTTAAAGCGGGGATCCAATTTGCGCGCCGCGTAAACGCGATCTGGTTTTTCCTGCACCATGTACCCCTGCTGGCCAGCCTGGTGAATGAAAGATGCCCAATTCGCTTCGATGCGTGTTCGCTCGTCGATATCGTCTTTTGAGGCAGATGAATATCGAAAACAGGTCCAGAAATCGATCGCCGATTCATCCATAAAGCGCAGGGTTTGTTCCAGTTCACCCGGACCCTCCGGCGGCAGGCCGATGATCAAATGGCCGAAACTGTACAGGGACGGATTCGCTTTTTGGAGTGTTTGAACTGCATGCTGCATGCGCTCCGTGTGAGCATAGCGCTGGCACCAGCGCAGCACCTTTGGACTGCCTGACTGCAGGGCAACGGATAATGCTGGCAGGCGCGCGGCGTGTTTCGAGAACAGGTTTTCCAGCTCATCTTCATATTTGACCAGCCAGACCGGGTTGATGACATTGCGGAGATCCACATATTGTTCCGCGCCTGCTCGCCCGCATGAAGCCAGCGCCGCCTCGAGCAAAGCGGGGAATTTCTCGCCCCGGTCGATGCCCCAGGCGCCCAGGTCGTCAGAACCCAGGTAAACAGCCCCGGCGCCGTCTGCCAGGGCCTGGTCAATATGGGTTTGGATGGTTTCCAGCGGCCTGCTTTGAATTTTGCCAATCGCATGCCGGATTTCACAATAGGTGCAATTTCCCGCACAGCCGTTGGATACGCTGATATAAAATGTGGAGGGGCTGAGGGTGGCGTATTCGTGCGCCAGCCCAAGCTGGCCAATATTCATATCAACAAAATGCGCGCCGTCTTCTTTCAGAATGCCCATCTGGGCCAGAATCTGATCCAGGTGAGCATAGGCGCGGGGAGCAACCATGTGCAGTTCGGTGGAGGCGATTGACTCAGGGGCCGTTCCGGGGATGCAGCCCATGATTAAAATATGACTGTCATCCATGAATGTGCGCGCGTAATCGACCAACCTGCCGCCTGTAGTAACGGCATAATCGTTAAAGCCGCAGGTGATGATGATGGCGAAATTCGCATCCTGGATATTTTCGCTGCCGATCACCTGTGCGCCATGCTGCACAAGGTACCTGTTGGTCAAGGTCGCCGCATCTAAGACCCGGCGAAAACAAGCAATTTTATCCACCAGAACGCATACTTTTGGATGGTTGGCTGTTTGAGCAGAAGTCATCGTTGTTTTCATCATCACGGCTGGTTCGGATTGGCGGCCTGGAATCATTTAGCTGGAAGGTAGCTGGAGCCAGTTACCAATATCCACCTACTCAGCACCATGTTAGCAAAGAATCTACCCGAATAAAAGTGACATTCATCCGTCGAAATACGACCAAAATACCTGTAAAGGAATAATGAACCACAGCATGTCCTGGCTTCACGAAAAAGCGCTCTGCACGTTTGCAGAGCGCTTTTCAAGCGCAGGCCATTCGATCCGCCGGGACAGGGCTGGCGGCTGGCTAGAAGAGCGAGATGCGCTCGATGAGCCTGGACAGAAAGCGCGTCACGCGGTTTTCGGCATTTTGCTCCTCGCACGGAGTGTCGCAGTGGTTTTCGGGCTGCTGCCAAAAAATGACCTGGCCGTTGGGCATGACCATTAAGGGCTGCATATTCTGAGATCCATTGGGTTGCTGCTGGTAGTTGTTCATTCGAGCCTCCTGAGCCGATTGATTTCCTTTGTTGTTTACTGTACATAGTGTACGCCGCGCCGGCCAAAACTGCCCCCACCGGTCAGGGAGTTGAACTTGGCCTATGGGCTAACTTTTGGACTGGCTAGTAGGACAGGAGGAGTGGTGTCTCGTCGAACCTTTCAACCAACGTCATTCAGTGTGTTTATGTGCTTCAAAGCCTCGGTGATTGAGACGATTGAATCACTGAAGCACTGAGAAATGCTGAATTCACTGAGAAATGCGATGTACAGTCAATTCGCGCCTTTCAATCATGATCCTTCAGTGTAATCATCTTCTTCAGTGACTCAGTGATTCAAGAGGCATTGAATCACTGAAGCACTGAGAAATGCTGAATTCACTGAGAAATGCGCTGTACGGTCGCAAGACGCCTTCCAATCATGATCCTTCAGTGTAATCATCTTCTTCAGTGACTCAGTGATTCAGCTACCTCTTGACCAGCGGCAGGTAGACCGGGTAGCTGCCCCACATGGCGAAGTAATCCGACTCTTTGCCGCCCATCTGGATGAAATGCCCGCCGGCGAAAATCTCGTCATTGTTGGCGGCGAGGCTGTTCACCAGGCTGTCGGCCCCGCTGCCCAGCGCCGACCAGGTTTCTGTGCTGGTGTTCCAGCGGGCGATGTGGCTTAGGCCGGTGACGCCGTTCTTGGTGAAAACCCCGCCGGCGATCAGGTCTGCGCCGCTGAAGGCCAGGCTCAGCACCGCGTCGTCGAAACCCGCGCCCACCGCCTGCCAGTCGCCGGCGGAGGTCAGCGAAATGCGGGCGATGTTGTTCGCCCCGGCGGCGCCCCCGGCGTTGCTGAATAGGCCGCCGGCGTACAGGTACTGATTGTCTTCGGCCAGGGCGGTGATGTACACCCCCAGCGGGCTGCCCAGCCCGTTAAAGTTGAAGCCATCGTAATACACCAGGTTGGTGCGCGGGCTGCTGAACTGGCCGGCGATGTACACCCCGTAGCCGTCGTCGAGCAGCGCCGACACATTGCCGCCGCCGATGCCCACTGTGCCGCCGTCGACGAAGGCGCGGTAGATGGAGCCGTCCCAGTAACCGACGTTGTTGACGGTGGTGCAGGCATAATTGCAGGCGTTGACGAAGTAGCCCCCAAAATCCACGCCAGGGCCGTCCGGCGACAGGGCAAAGACATCCGTTTCGCAGTTCGGGTTGTCGGCGGGGCAGTCCTGGGCGTAGCCTGGGCGCCACATCTGCAGGTTGGTGTCCCACAGCGCCAGGTTCTGCGCCGCCAACTTCAGCCGGCTGCCCACCGAGCTAAAATTGCCGCCTGCAAAGATGCGGCTGCCGTTCACCGCCAGGGCATAGACCGTCGGCGTGCACAGCGGGCCGTTGCAGCCGGTCACGCCCAGGTCCAGCGCCGACCACAGCCCCGTGCGGCTGTTCCAATGCGCGATATTGGCCGCCGGGATGCCGCCGGCGGTGTTGAAGCGCCCGCCCACGTACACATCGCTGCCGCTGGCCGCCACGGCGAACACCGGCCCATCCACGCTGTTGCCCAGCCCGTACCAGGTGTTGTCGGCGCTGTCCCAGATGGCGAGATGATCGGACGAATCGTAGCGCATATTGTGAAAATCACCGCCGATGAACACCTGGCTGCCGACCACCGCCGCGGCGTAGGCGATGGCGCTGACGCCGTAGCTCAGGCGAGACCAGGCGCTGCCGTTCCAGATGGCGGCGTAGTTGGCAGAATAACTGGTGTTGACATGCTGAAAACCGCCGGTGACCAGCAGGCCGCCCGGGCCGTGCACGATGGCCGTCACCTGGCTGTCTGCCCCGCCGCCCACATCCTGCCAGGTCGAGCCGCCCGTCCAGACCGCCAGGTTTTGCACTGCACTGATCCCCGCCTGGCTGAACGTCCCACCGGCGTACAGGTTGCTGCCGTCCATCAGCAGCGCATACACGGGGCCGTTGGTTCCGCCCATGCCGTTCCAGCTCACACCGTCCCAGCGGGCAATGTTCGAAAAGGGACTGCTGAAACTGCCCGCGGCAAAGAGGTCGCTGCCGCTGATCACCAGTGCCTGGATGGTATCACTGCTCCCGCCCAGCCCGCCGCCCAGCGACGACCAGCTCGACCCGTTCCAGCGGGCGATGTTAGCTGCGGCCGTGCTGCCGGCGAGGTCGAAGTGGCCGCCCACGTACAGGTTACCGGCGGCGTCAAACGCCAGGGCGTTGGCGATGCCCACGAACTTCCCGCCGCTGGTCAGCCCAGGCGCGCCGCCCACCAGCGACCACGTCTGAGCGGTCACGTCCCAGCGCGCCAGGCTGTAGGCCGGCGTGCCGTTGATATCGTTGAAACTGCCGCCCACGTAGATATAATTTCCGTGCGGCAGGATGGCGTACACCAGCCCATTGATCCCCCCGTTCAGCGTGTCCCACTGGTGCGTGGTGGTGCTCCAGCGGGCGATGTTGTTGGCCGGGCGGCCGCCCGCCTGGCTGAAACTGCCGCCCACGTACACATCGCTGCCGGCCGCGGCGATGGCGCGGATGGTGGCGGCGTACGGGCCGTAGCTCAGGCCGTCGACAAAATCGGGTTTCCAACTGCTGTCGCCGGCTAACTGCGGCGCAAGTCTGGCCTCAGGAGACCGGGCAGCGGCCGCCGCAGTGCCGGCCGAAAAGCTGGCTGGCGCCCTGCCGGCGCGCAGGAGGCTGGCCAGGCTGGTCGAAGAGGCTCCTGCTGGCTGGGGCGCGGCCGCCGGCAGCGCCGCCTGGACCGTGGAAAGGGTGGAAGAGAGCGGCGCCAGGGCGAGGCAAAAGATCACCCAGGCGAATACGGCGATTCGGCCGAGAGATGTATTTTTCATGTTAGATACCTCCGCGCTGCCGAGGTGATTTACCCCCGCGGCGCAGTTAATTGTTCTGTTCGGTTGCGACAAACAGGGTATATATTATCATAAATCGAGGAAGGCGGAGGAATGGCTGCCGCCCTCGCCCACCGGGAGAGGGCGGCGACCGCAGGTCGCCGGGTGAGGGATCGCCGCGCAGTGAGGCCAACTGCAATTTACTCGGTGCAGAAGGAAGTTCCGCCGTGCCAACCATCCACGTTCACAGCGTTCCCGATGAGCTGTACGAAAGAGTGCGAAAATTTGCGCAGCAGCACGGCCGCTCGCTGACAAGGCTTCAAAATCCCCTGACCGTTCTACCCTAAAAACAAAACCACCTGGCTGATGCTTGAAGCCAGGTGGTTTTGTTTTTCGTATCGAAGGGCGATTACTTGTGGGCCGCAACCACGTTATTCGGCGTCAGCGAGTGAGTCTTAACCGGGCTGGACTCAACCAGCGGGTAGGTTTGCAGCAAGGTGGCTGCCGGAATACCCAGACCGGCCTGGAGTTTGCGGATCATCGCCAGTGTCAGTGGACGGCGGCGGTTTAGGATCTCAGAAACGCGGGCGCGGCTGCCGATGTAGGGCTCCAGATCATGGCGCGTCAACCCCAGCCGTTCCACGTGAAATTCAATTGCTTCGATTGGGTCGGGCGGCGCAATCGGATAGCGCTGCTCTTCGTAAGCTTCGACCAGGAGGGTCAGCAGCTCCAAGAGATCGCCGTCCGGTGTGCCTGGCTGAGCGTCGAAGATAGCATCAATCTGCGCCAGGGCATCTTCATAATCTTTTTCAGTTCGGATCGGTTTAATGTTCATCATCATTTCCTTTCTAACTATATCTTCGTGACATCAACCCGGTCGTATTCGGCATGGGTACCAATAAAGCGGATGTACATACTTTGGGCGGCATAGTTGACGCGCACTACGAGTCGGTAACGATTGCCTTTGATGTTAAACACAGCCCGATTATCCGGTAAAATCACATCCGCGCCATAGTCTTCTTGAATATCGGCTGGAGTTTGCCAGCGTACCCGCCTGACGTGGTCATACCAGGCTTTGAGCGGCCCTTCAGCGTCTGCGTGCTGCAGCCAGAATTCGACGATGGCCTTTTTGGATATGATGTGCATAGTTCTATTATACACGCTCCCACAGTGGGAGCAGATTAGAGTTTTGTAACTTTTCAGGAGAGATCGAATGTCATTACCCGAAAACCGTATCTCTACCCATCCAGGTAAAGTTTTACTGGAAGAATTCCTGATCCCAATGAGCATCTCTCAGGCAGCTCTGGCCAGGCATTTGGGCATTCCGGTTCGCCATGTATCCGAGATTGTACATACTAAGCGCGGCGTCGAAGCCAAAACAGCCTGGCTGCTGGCGCAGGCGTTTGGCACCACGCCGCATTTTTGGGTGAACTTGCAGGTGGCACGTGATCTTGCCCTTAGCAAACCGGATCAACCGCTTGCGCGGCTGGTAACCCCAAAAGCCTAAAACAACCCACTTTATCCCTTGCGAAAAACTTCCTGGCGATGCCAGGCAAGCTTATCCAGCGCCGGCCACAGATTCGTGTCTTGTGGGCCAAGAATACGCCTCTTTTCCACGGTCAACAAATATCCCGGCATATTTTCGGATTGGCGCAGTTCTGTCGAAAGCTGTACCAGGTATTTCTCATTGACGGTGGTCAGGCCGCTGTCAAATGTCCAATGGCAAAGTTGGCACAACGCCATGCCATTATGGATGTCATCATCATGGCTGAGTCTCCAGGGAACCACATGTGCGGCATCCACCGCAGTGCGCCCATCGACTGTCAAGATGCGCAGGCCACAAAAGGCGCAGCGGTGTTCATAAATACGCACCACCACCCGGCGAAAGCCCTGGTCGCGCACATAGGTGTTATCTTCGTAAGGCGTTTCATGGATCTGATGAGCAGCTCGCTCCAGCAGCTCCTGCCCATACTGGTAAGCCTGTAAATTGACCACGCCCAGGCCCAAGATCAGGGATTGAATTTCAGGCGCAAAGTGTGCTTGCACCAGCGCACGGCGTAGGGCTTCACGTGATTCACTGGCTTGCAGGAGCAAAAACAAATCTTCATCGAGCTTCGCCCCGATAACCACCCGACGTAAATTTCCCAGAGTGTCAATCTGGCGCAGCAGGGGCAGCGCATTTTCCTGGCCCGGCTGGGCGATAAGCTGCCAGTAACCACCCTTTTCTTTTCGCAGATGAAAAAACGGCAGGGCAAAATTACCGCGCCGTTCTGGGCCTATCACTTTCTCCCAATAACTGGCGAACAATTCACCCAGCGCCGGTGAAGGTTCAATGAAATTTGTCAGCAGTTCTCCCTGAGCAGCCAGATCAAGAACAGCCAGAAGCAGCAATGGCTTATGTGGAGCGCGCCCACATGTTGTTGGCGTCCAGGGACCGGTACGATCCTGGTGCAAGTGGGTGAAGGCTTTCAGATAATCGTTCATATCAGGCATGGTTCACAGTCAACGGTGCTTACAGCTATCAGATTATAAGCGACTAGAGAATGGCGTAATTTGAACCTGTACATAGGGTTGGTAGTGGTTATTTCTTAGTAAAGCTTGCCCTGGTTGCTGCCTGAGCAATATCTCAATGGCCGCCTGTCTTTCCATAGGGTGTAAAAGCCCAAGGTTTTCCGCCATTACCTTGGCATCTTCAATTTCAAGTTGCAAAGCAATTAATGTGCCGGTATTGGCAAAGATGGATTTATCAAAATCTTTCGTTTCTTGGGATGAAAGAACAAGCCCTACCCCATACTTACGCGCTTCCTTTATAAGGTCTGTAATTGTCGGATCATGGGATAACTTATGGGCCTCGTCAAGTACACAGAACAGGCGCTGTTTCTCTGCCGGCCCCATAGAAAGCATATGTTCATAAACTTTCTGCAAGAAAAACCGGCTAATTGCTATTCGCAATTCTTTATTCGCCAAGCTCGATAGCCTTACAATGGTAACTTGACTCATTATTTTTTCAAAAGTCTGTTCTCCGCCTTTAAATACTTCTGATTCATACAAAGGTTCTACCCGCGCCACTAAATTCTGGGCACGCCCACGTTCTTGTTCTTCTATTTTGAGAAGTTCTTGCCAAACATCCATAAACTCGGGAGCTTTGTTTTTCCATGTAAGCGGATCTCTCGTAAATTGGCTGTTTGTATAAGATGTTTCGATGGCCTTTTTAAGGATTCTTTTTTGAATATCCCCTAAACCAAAAATATCTGAAAGACTTTCTGTTACTTGGTAAATAACATTTCGATAGTCAGTTGGCTTTTCAGTTAAAGGATCAAGGGGAACAGTAAGGGGGTTAATGGGGATTCCATGAGCAGCGTCAAGAATCGTTGCGTTGACCGCCTTCCGAAACTGTGCGCTATTCGAATCGCAGTATTCTCCATGAAAATCTAATAATAGGGACGGAATGCCATTCTTCCAAAGTTCGTAGACAAGTGCATAGATCGTTTGAGTTTTTCCAGATCCGCTTTTTCCCACAATTAAAATATGCTGATTTGTTAAACGTTTTGGAGTCAGCTTAGATGGAGACCAGATAATAGGGTGCGCATTATCGCTCCGCTTTCCTAATAACACCTCAATTTCATTTGATTTACTAATACCATTATCTGGAACATTTTCCAGATTCTCACCTTTTTTATTGTCGCCCGTTTGTTCAGGAAGAACTGATGAGATTGGAAGATAAGGTTCTGCAACAAAGTCATTACTATCTATCTCTTCATCACTAATCGGATGTGCCAATTTCATTGTCGATATATCAGCAATAATACTTGATGGCCCCACCACCTGCATTTTTATTCCATGGTAATCTTCTATCTGTTGTGTTACGCCAGAGGATTTAACGATCAAGCCAGTCATAGAGCTCTTAAGTTTAGCTGAGCGATAACAGAGACCGCCAAGGGTTCTTCGGAATGTCTCATAAGACTCCGATTTCTTTTCTATGAAGCCATAGCGTACTGATCTTTCTAAATAGTAATTCAATGTATTGCAAAACGATTTAATTCGGATATCGTAGTCAGGTGCAGACGTATTGAGGTATACATCAAACAATGCTGTTCTAGTTGCATCTAACTCTAAACGAATTTCTTCGCGAACTTGATACTCTTCGCCAATAAAGTCACCTGGAACAAATCGAAATGCTATAAGCTCAATTTCGATTTCATCACCTTTGTTTCTAACAATGGCTAAGGCATTTTTTGCATTGGAACCAAAAAAAATAACGTGGTTCGATGCCGGCAACAAAACAGCATCTTTCAAAACTCCTTGTTCAATCAAAGATCTATAAATCAAACCAAAAATCACCAGACTATCACTGGTGTCAGCATGACTTAACACTTGGATCGCAGATCGACCGGACAGAGCCTTTAATGCTGCAAGAACATCAACGGGCCTGGAATTTTCGGTCAATAGTTTTTTGTCTTTCAAGATTTTAGAAATGATAGCTTCGATTTCATTTGTTGAAGCTGTAGAGACCACTATCCGTTGGCCAAATTCGCCTAACAAGTCAGGTGTGTAGTCGATCAAGTAATTTTCTCGAGAAAGTAAAGGGGTATCGTAATACTCAACACCAAAGTTTCGATCTATTGTAATAACCCAATTAGAGTACTTGTGTACCCTTTCTAATATGTTCTTGTCTTCAGAGGTAAGTTTTAAAGTTATGGCGGGAACATCCCCTGGGTTATTACCTGGGATAGCCATAGAAATTGTTTGAAGCCACTTTACTTGCAGTTCAATTAATAACTCAGTAGTAGAGCCAGCACTACTATTTGTAGAGTGATTTCCTGGTTGAATGCTTCTTATCCATGAAATATCACTCTCGGAGATATAATCGGACAAGAATTCAAGTAAAAGCCCATCTAAACCGCTACTTTCACCTATATGGTTGAGGACAGTGGTAGTCAATGTGCTATTGAAATAGTCCAGAATTATTGTAATATGCGCGTCAAATTCGCCTTTATTATTCCAATCTGAAACAAAATGGCGAGAGAATGCCATTCTGGGTAAGAGGGGATTGTTCGTCGATGATAGAAACGCCTCATCAATATCTTGGCCACGCCCTTCTTCGGTTTCGCTCACTAATTGCTCAAATACACTGCCTATTTGTTCTAAATCAGAATTATTGTCACAAAAAAAACGGATATCATAATTTAGTTCTCGCTGCCCCAAATTACTCTGCAGAAATCGAAGTGCATTGAGGATTAGCGACCCATCTCCAGGATTTATTACATTTACAGATAACGTCTTAACATAATGATGTTGGCTTATATATTGATTTATTCGATCGCCAATTTGATCAGCTCGTATACTTGATAAACTGACCTTAGTTGATGGCAAACCTAGCCTTCGATATAAAGGACTGAGGCTATCTTTGTTTCCACTATTTATGGGCAGGAAAATTCCCCAAAAGAGTCCAATGCTGTCGACATTGCTAACCACACCTACTTTTGGGACCAATAGAAAGGCCGGTTGGTTTAATGGGGAAATCAGGTCAAGAGAACTTCTATCAAATAACTTTGCCTTTTCAGCTTTACCTCCCAAAACATCCCCAGTCCATGAAGTAATTAATTTTTGATATTGCAACAACCATAATAGCTTCATCGGGTGAGTAGGGGCCAATAAAATTGCAGTGTTATTGCCATCTAGATTAAATTCCACAGTATCTAAGTTGGACACTGATGAAAATATTTCGGGCATAGAAAGAATCTTTACATAAGAATGTGCATAATTCTCAATATACTCAGAAAATTCATTTAGATCTATTAAATCGATTAACGGCGTTTTGGATTTAATCGCATCGAATAAAGTTTTTCTTGCTCTAAGGAAGTTCGCTAGCTCCTCTACTTTTGCCGACAGAACGACTGCTTCAATTTGCCCATCTACCGTTATGTTTTTTTCTGACCTTACAGAAAAATGGCGAAGATCACATGGGCGTTCGAGAATTTCCGCTTCAATGATCCTGAGCAATTTTCCAATTTTGAGATGAAAGGTATCACCTGTGCTCATACGCAGGCGATAAATATCATATTCTCCATCCTTAACTTTTGAACCCACCCAACCAGAACGATCACGATTTACTTCAACAGTAAATTTTCGCTTCTCACTCTTAAATCTTAGAGTTGAAATTAGAATCGCTTCTACAACGCTTCTTACTTCATCACCATTCGGATCTTCAATAATTTCAGTTTCCGATTCGCCCTCATCATTAGGCTCATTTTCTCCCATAATCCAAAAAGGCTCGCTTTGACCGCTCGCTATAGTTTCTCCATCAGCGGTTACAGCACGGCATTCTATATAAACTAGTGCTCGACTATCCTCATCCAAAGCGATATCTTTGAAATTTACTTTCAAAGAACGTTTAATACGATTTACCTTTTTTGGAGGCAAGAGTTCTTCTTGCCGGTCATAATGGAGAACATATAAAAGAAAGTGAGAAAATAAGGGTGGACTAGCAGGGATTATTTTCCAAACTACAGTAACGGGTTCACGCGTATTAGCTTGCCAATACTCTCCTTTAATTTCCCATTCTAGGCCCTTAAATTTATCTAGTGAGCTTAGCTCAACTTTAACATCCATTTGCTCAGAGTTTTGATTTTCCTTCTCTTTAAATGACCAGGTGTCAAAAGTCAATTGCCACTCGATTGTATTTATCAGCCACCTATCTGGATCCAAACCTTCATTTTCTCGGAGTCTACTAAATAATTCTAACTGAATAGACTCGGGTTTTAGCCAAGGATCCTTCTTTGTTAAATCTTCAATCTTTGTCATTAGGGCTATTTCTGGATTGCTAAGAATTGATACGACTTTACTGTTGCGATCAATCGATGCTTCAATTCCAGAGCCAGACAATCTATAATCCGGTATTAGTCCTACTATATATAGGAATTTTCCTGGGGCTAGCGGATCGGTAATATTGTTTTTTATTGCATAGAGGTACTGAAGTATTTTTTCTGTCGGGACTCGCTTTTCCCTAAAATGACGGCTCTCAAGTATCTTCTGAAGATATGTAAAGGTACTGCTAAGCTCGGAAACCCACGCTTTTTTTATTTCTCGGAGGGATGGCTGTACGGATAGGCTTTCAAAGGTGTTTTCGCCGTAGGAATCTTCAGCTGCAGTTTTTAAACCTGGGGGAATAAAAACAAGCAGTATTTTTTTTGATAAATTGCGTCTCTCAATTAACTTAGTCGCAGTAATAAAAGGTAGTGCTTGAGTCTCATCGGATAAGATATACGTTTCAATTTCTGGCATTCGGGCAGCTAGCAATCGGCAGACTTTCTCTATGTATTTAGTAGGCAGATCCACCATACGTGCCATATGGCCCGCTGTCTTCATAACCAAGGTTGTAGCTAATGATTGGGAAATCTCAGATGCTAACTCCTCATTGAAACGGCTTTCAAAGCTCTCCATGTTCACCACCTCATACCTGTCTCTAACCGACTTTATATCTTGGTTGAATCCGCTGTGAATTAGATGCGTCTGATAAATCTGCGTAGAAGCCCAATTGTCTTAGCCTATCTTTCAACGCATTGTAATTCTTATTCAGTGCCTGTGCCATTTCTGCATTCTCGATAGGCTCGCCGTATTCATCAATTAATAACCCATATCGGTTTTTGATCCATACCACGAAATCTTTTATGGTAACCCCACTGGTTTTTAATTGGCCATATTTATCTTGGTGAACAACAGCAACCTGCACCAATGTTTCGAGTAATTCGGAACCCAAATAATAGCGCCTTCCAGTTCTTCCTTTCCCGGATCTCAGAAAGCCTGTGTCTAAGTTTTTCCCACAAAAGGAATCTAGCATTCTTCGATAAGGAGGTATCAGCCTTTTATGAGTAAGCGAATAGAGCATTTCGACATATGTATCAACTGGGGTCATCCCCAATTTGCGTATCTTATCGAGATCCGAGTTGATCTCTTCCTCCTCTTCAGGCTCAATTAGATCATCGATTCGTGCTTCAAAAAAGCTATCCACTTTGGGATGCGATTCAAGCTCCAACAACCCTATAACACTTTTAGTCCATTGACCATCTTCTAATCTTTTTTGAGCAAACTCATCCAGTTTCTTCAGTCTAATATGATGCTTAATATACCTCGATAATTCAGCATAGTGTTTTTTAACTTTTTGACGAGCGAGTTCGTAACAAAGATCTTTTTGCTCAGTAAGGTCAACGAATATATCTAAGTCATAGCCACAATCATGCGTCATATCTTGGCGCGCAGGGTTAGGTCGACAATTTTTGCATTTATCACCGGCATCAACGATCCCGTTAACAACTCGGATGGTTTTCAGGGAAGATAAAGCCAGGTGGAAGCTGGTAAGAATTAATAAATATCTGATTATCTCCCTACGTGGAATATCATTTTTATAAACCAAAATTCTTCGTAAATCATCCATGAATATCGCCGCCTCCCCTTTACAAAGAGGTGCATAATAGGCGTCAACTTTAGGACTTGATGGATCTGCTGTAAAATTGGCTAATAATCTAACCAGAAATAATGTTTCAATATCAATTTCAGATCGCGAATCCTTTTCCTGTACATTCACACCAAAGAAATTTTTTAGAGTAATGGTTATAGGTTTACGTTCGTCGGGCAAATAAGATGGCTCAAAACTTTGAAGAATACTGTAAAGATAACGTGATGTGCCATAATCGCGAGCGTAAGTCGGATGACGAAGTTTGACCACATCCAAATGTAGGGGAAGAAGGCCAGCTAATATAGATTCTCCACTGCTGCGGGTTTGAACAATATCGGCAAAATCGTATGCCAACCATCTGCCGAGAATTTCTCTACTATCGCCCTCAAAACCTTGAAAGTGTTCTTTATCTACGCTGATCTTATCTACAAGCTCCCGTACAGGCATAATTCTTTTTTTACTGGCCTTGACAGGGCGTCCATTTTCTTTAATCAACCATAAAAAATTGCCAAACGCACGGTCAACCCGAATCAAATGAGGGTCGATGGGATTTATATAATCAAGGGTATATTCCTTATGCGAACCTTTTAATGGCATATTTTCCTCAAACAATTTCTTCTATTGAAAGCACCTGGTTACCAGATTTTCTTAACCGAAAATATC
The DNA here is from genome assembly GCA_029782365.1 of Chloroflexota bacterium. GTDB lineage: Bacteria > Chloroflexota > Anaerolineae > Anaerolineales > UBA4823 > CAWBUW01. The sequence continues at coordinate 122,126 of JAKOUW010000143.1, read as the reverse complement.
TCTTTTCATCCTCGGTAAGCAATATGGATGAAGCCGGTAAAGCAGTTAGTTGTTTCTTAAATAAGAGAAGATTCAAGAAAAAGTCTCTTAATTCCTTTCCGCCTGGTATATAACCGTTTCCAATTTTGACCAGCAATTCATAAAGGTCTAAATTTAGATCAATTTGTTTATTTTGATCATCTTTATAACGAAAGATAATGGTATTAGGGCAATATTCCAAATATAATCCTTGTTTTCCGGCGCGCTTGACGATACACCGAAATTCTACCTTAGGGAATTGACTAAATGCCTTGATAAGAGATTTGGAATTCGCATTTGTTCTAATACACAAGTTATTGGCAGTGATCCCGTTGTTATAAATCCTCTCACTAATGTTGATAGCATCTAAAACATTATTTCGAACCTTTTCCAGAGTATCTGTATCCGTGAATGCCCCCATAAACTCCCCAAAAGATTTAAATGGCAGCATTTCCATCCATGATGAGTATCCAGCTTCAGAAGTAGCGCTTTCTACACCTTCAAAAAAGAATTTTCTGCGCATGGAAGAATGGTATTCTTGCGACAACTCTAGTAGACGCTCTTCGTTGATGGCAATAAATTGTTCTTCCAAAAAATTGATATCCGGCGAGGCACGCTTTGAAAACTCGGCAAATAAACCTATCGAAATAGGATGAGTAAAGGCCAAAAGATTGTCTAAATGAGGATTGGGTACTGACGCCACATCTGTTTGTCGAAGTAGCTTGATTACTCGTTCTTGTTCATGGTCACCTTTACCAATCTCTGTTTCTACTCCAAAAACAGAATTGTAGTAATACCGGGACATGAACTTACTGTGGTTCCCATTTGAGATGTCAGAGTGGATACCTTCGCACGAATATCGATTCACCAAAATATAGGCTAAACTGGCTCGTAAATCTCGAACGGTTATATGCTGTTTAGATCGGAGATGACTGATCAAATAGAGAGACTTTATTCTGCTGCGAACTTGGTTCCCATAATCTTTATCCGTGAGCGCGTCAATATTAAATTTTATTGAGCAAGTAGTGTGAGCAGAGCAGCTCTGACACTCAGTCCAAAACTTCGGCAGCAGGAATTTATCAAGCAGTTTATCAAAGATACTATTCCTGCTGGCCAAAGAACTATCTACAACGCTCCTTAAATTAAGATTGATTACTAAAAGCGATGGGTCAAGTTCAAAATTATAGTATTCAAGAAAATGATGAATCTGCTTGCCTAGCCATGAGTAATTCCCATTGTTAAGAAGATATTCTCGTAAGTGTCCCTCATTTATAGCAATAATTTTCACAATCTTGTTAGGGCGAGGAGCATCTCCGCGAAATTCAAAGAAAAACTCATCGAGCCTTTGGCGATTAATTTTACTAGCTTCGTCTTCAGAACCATCGTAAATTGTTTGATACTTACAATCACCCAAGATAAACCGGGATCCATATTCGGTTTGTTCAATGTTATTGGCACCCAAGCTTAGAGCGCCATTTTCCACCTGTTGAATAAAAGCGGTCTTACCATCACCAGCATTTCCGGTAAGAATAACAAGATTGACAGAGCCTTCTAATATTTTCTGCTTCAATTTAGTGTCTAACAATGTCTCAACATAAGTGTCTTTTCCAAATTCATCAAGACCTCTTGTCCCACCATTATCCTCTTGGCTCTGAAGAGATAGGAAACTCTTGATGTGCGGATTGATTTTTCTTTCAAATTGCACTGAATCCGGTTGAGAAACGTTCTCAGGAACCACTTCAAGAGGCGACTCTGGCTCCTGAACCTCAGTCAAAATCGGGGGCAGAGTTGTTTCAGGAGAGGGTTGTCCCTCACCAGGCTGTTCTAAATCTTGACTTGCTACATAAAGCACCTCCAGAAAAGCCTGCGCACTATCTGCCTGCTCTACTCTCGATCTATTGCCACAAACTGGACATGTATAATCTACACTTTTGCATAATACAGGTATCTTGGCCTCTTCTTTAACATCTGCTTTTCTAAAAATAAAAACTCTCGGTTCGTATGTGCATGAAGAGCATTTACCATACAAGAAGACCGGCAATAATCTCAGAGAAACTTCATTTGTTTCAGGGCTGCAAAGGTATAAATTCCCTGATCTTACCTGCGGTGAGGCTGGAAATATCTGGGTCTTATTTTCCAAATCCCAGCCAGATAAAGGTACAGCCTCGCCAATAATGTCTTGATTTTGAATTAGAGTGCGCTGGAGATAAATAAAAGAATATTTAGCCAGAATTTGGAATGTATTCAAAAGCTGGATTACCGCAGGTGCTAGCCATTCTAACCTGGCACGGCAAACTTCTTCTGATGGTGATGGTTTGGCATGAGCGATTTCGTTTCGATATGTAACGCACCACTCAAGAAAATCCACCGGACTTATTTTCGACTGTGCCGGTGCATCCCTTCCGATCAGCTTGCATATTTCTTTAACAAATCTGATGGAATGAACATTTGGCTCTTTTTTTTGAAAAGCTTGGGCTATTTCCCTAACAACGGTAACCTTGGAATTCGAGTTGTAAACAGCGGATATTTTTTGAATCAATGCCTTCCAGGTTCCAAAAGATGCCCCCGATAACTTTAAAAGCTCCTGATCGATCTCCTCAATGGTGTTTTTATCTTTCCGGTACTGACTGAGAAACACCATAGCAAAAAACATCGCCGAAATCTCTAACAAATCTAGTAGCCGATCGTGTTCTTCCTTTTTATTGGATGCGCGAAGATAGTGACGCCAAGCTAAAGATATAGGAGCTGGGTAAGCTCGCAAGATTAGTTTCGAAAGTTCTTGATCCGTGGTTTCCATCATGGGCAACCTCATTGATACGAATGTTTCAGATAAATTTCTTTAGTGTGCAATTTAGCCTGGTAATTCCCCGGCGGTGTCGTATAAGACGGCTGCATATCCTGACCGAGAGGCGTTTCGGGAGTGAAAAGAGTTGAAGGCTTTACCATAAAACTTTTGTTTATATAGAACGCCATTAGGGGGAAGTTACTGTTGTAGATGTTGGTGTACCAACAACCGGTGGTGCAGAGTTCAACCATACATCAAACAACTCTTGAAATGCAACCTGCAATTCTTTTCGCATATCATCTGCTTCTTTTACAGTGATGTGCTTAGAATGCATCTGGGTTTTACGATCTACAGGGTGGTCAACCCTATTTCTTAACAGTCCCAACTTCTTCCAGCTATCCAAACCTTTAGGACATTTTTCCGAGAAAGTTTTCCGGTCTGTTAAACTATGGTATTCATCCAGTCCCTTTTCGTTGGGTAACATAGTCGCATAAAAGGCTCGTAAGGTAAGGTCACCAAATCGGTGAACAAAGCGAATATATTCGTCAGGCGATTGATGATAAGCACTCACTGAACCTCGCAACTCACGAATACATGCTTGATAGTGCGCAGCATACAGAGATCGCAAATCCATACTTGTTAACGTAACATTGTATTCTTTGACCAATGTCTGGGCTATAAAACATAGTTTAGGAGCATCAGCCGAAACCCCAGTTGCAATAACCAAATCAGCAAATCCAGCCATTTCTTGATGAACGTCAACCAGATGCTCCCAAGTTACCCGACACTCAGGCTGTTGCAAAAGATAGATAGACAACCTTTTCAGAGATGGGCTTGGATCCAAACACATCATCTTAAATAATGTTAGTTGTTTACTCGGAGATTTTATTCTTTGAAAAGCTCCATAAGCAAACTCCTGGCGAAGGATAGCCGTTTCTTCGGGCGCGACTTGTATTTGATTCGCTTGTTCTCTTCGTAAGCATTCAACTAAAAAGGCATGTTGAGTGGGCACTTCTGCCAAAATTTTGGCGGCAACTAATCGTGCATACCAATCCAACTGTGAATCGGCTAACCAGCTTTTACATATTGCCTCAAGATATTTTGGCCCAGCCACTTGATATAATGCCCACAAAGCATTGGCTTTATGCCAGGTGTAAACATCATGGTCTTTGATAAATGTATGAAGCCCTTTAATGACTTCCCCATCATTCACGAATCTAGCCAGGCATTTTGTGACAGCCTCAGATCGCCAAGGTATCCGATGAAGCAAAGCAAGAACTTGTTCGCGTATACTTTCGTGAGGATCCAAACGATATAAGCAAAAAGTTACAGCCGAGTCGGCGGGCTTGCTTTTCTCCGGATCTTCCAATTCCGAATAGGCCTTAAGAAATCTTTCTCGAAGTTGTTGCTGTAAGAGTGAAGAGTTATGCTGATCAATATCAGGCTTATTGGATGCACTCACAGCCGGATCGTTGTCGAAATCGTCACCAATACCCGAATTATCTTGGTCGGGTTTGTCAGCCTGAATCTCAGTCAAATCCGTTTGCGTTTTTTGAACAAATTCAGATATTGACTCGGCCTGTTCGCTTTTGGGAGGAGAGGCAATTTCTGCAAGAATGTAATCTCCTGTTCCATCCACGTCGGTAATAAAAAATCGCAATCGACTGATCTCTTTCTCTATATCATCAATTTTATGAACACTTGTCTTAGAAACCTGAGCAACAAGTCCGGCTTTTTTTAACTCCATGTCAAAGAGAATCAGCCCACGTTGCACAATGGATTTCTCTGCGCCTAAAATTCGCACATCATCAACATAACGCACATATTGGTAACCATGTACGATCATTTCTCGGTCAATATCGGAAAGATATAGATTGGCTAGAAAGTCAGATGCGTTGCTCCCTTGCGGAATGCCTCTGCTCATTGCAACGCCAGATGTATGTGCCGACCAAGTTTTTAAACAAGCGCGCAAAAGGGTCTCGAACTTTTGGTCCTTACCACAGTATTTTGACACTAGATTTACCAACCGCTCATGATCAATTGTGTCATAGAAAGCAACGATATCAGTGGATGCAATCCATGGATTTCCGGCGTTAAAAATGGTCTCTATGCGTTCAACAAACCAGTTGTATTGCTTTTTCCATGGGCGCAGCATCCATCTTTTGCCCGGCCCCGCATACAGATTCCCCAGAACATGCTGATTTTCATGTGTAACCAATAGTTGATGGGATGTGTCAGCAATTACATTAATTAATGCCTGAAAAACGATCAGATCAGAAACCGACATAAGAGACATCGTTCTCAATGTAGTTGATGGCTTTGGTACATAAACTTTATGGTCAGCCATTGGAGTATAAGGATAGTCTTCTGCTTGGACTTTTCCGAGAAGATCTCTCAAGTTGGTATCAAGGTTATATGCAAAAATCTTTATTCCCAACTGGTCATGAATAATTCTACTTGAACAATTTACCGTTCTTTGCCAGGCCAGTAAAAAGTTATCGTATGTAGTAAAACGATCCCATAAAGAACTTGTCATTTGCTATTTCCTTGAAGTATTTTGTTTTCCTCATTGATCTCCACCCTAAATACCTTCTCCAGCACCACAGGTATCAATTTGTCCAACTTTTCTAGGTCATCTATTTGGAGCGATTGTAATGGAGCTAATTTCTCAAATAAAGTAACCGCTTCTTCCTGCTGCTCGTAGGGCGGCATAGGAAGTTTCATCTCTAAAAACATTTCTGGGCGAATACGCTGCCGGCGAGCGCCAATTCCACGCGTGACATTTTTGATTTTCTCCAAAAACCACGCTGTTGGGAACAATGCTGCTAAATAACCCGGTATAGCTTGATCAGGCTTACAGCGAAAAGTTCGATATTCGGGTGAAGCGTACATTTTATCCAGACCAGGCGGACAAACCGCAATCGCGCCCTCCCATCCTTTCACCTGACTTAATACAACTGCTTCAGGGAAGAGGCGATTAAAGTCTTTGTAGGTTGTATCTGTCCCGGAAATGGTCTCGCGGTAAAACATTCCCTTGCCAAAGCCACGGATACCAATTTGTGGGTATTCTTTGTCAGGCCGAATTGGTTCGCGTTCCTCAAATAACTCCAACATATCCCCCATGCGCACTACTCGATCCTGCGATATGCTCAAATGCTGGCTGATGACCAAATCGGATAACCGTTGTTGGTTTCTTATGCACAGGCTGCGAATTTCTTCTACGTTGGCCGCCATCGCATCCAACAAGTTAGCAATTTGCTCTTGTTGATCTAGAGGCGGAAGTGAAATTGGCATACTGAGGAATTGGTCCGATGAAATAGACTCTCTGCGCGCGCCAAGACCTTTAGATAATCTACGAAGCTGTTCCCATACCAAGGCTTGTTTGCAATACCATTCTAAAAAACGAATATTCAATTTTTTTGAATCGGCCTGAAAGGTTGGAAAAACCGGGGATAAATAATAGCCATCAAAAGAGCTACTCACTCTCGCCAATGCGCCTTCCCAACCCTTTGGTTGACTAATCACAAATTGGTTTTCATGAAGCCTATGTAGGTATTTATAGGTGGTCTGGGAGCCTTCTAATGGGCCGCGAATAAACAACCCCTTGCCGAAACTATAAACCCCTGCCATCATATAGGAATGGCTTGAGTTAACTGATACAACATCTGCCACCGGAGTCAGAACATCACGCAAGTGGTAATCAATGTATTTTGCCATCGTCTTATCCAAGCAGCTTCTCTATATCATAGAGCAATTGTAAAATCCGTTTTTCATCTGAGACCAGATCTGCTAAAAGCTCGTGCGGTGAAACAACACTGGTCTTTCTATCATATGTGGGGTTCTTGCTGTCCAGGTCAAATATCGGCCAATACAGCTTATCCCCTTGATCCTGCTCACTGCGGGCAATTTGGCGTAAACGTTCTTGCTCCTGGATGCCGGCTTGGCGTTGAGATGCCAGGGTCTCAAGTTCGGCTTGAAGCTGCGGCTTATCCTGCACTGCGCCTTTGCCATTCGCTTTGCCTATAGTGCGCTGCAAGGTTTGGCTGCGTTCAACCAGGTCTTTTTCCCGGCGAGACTGCTCTTGGGCTGCTGCTTCGGCCTGGCGGGCCGCATTCCAGTGCGGTTGGGCCTGGGCAATCGCCTGGGCCAATAAAGCCTGGAAATCCATCCGCCAGGCATGTTCATTCTCGCTTCGTTCTGGCCACCAGGCCAGGCATGGCTCGAATTCATCGTACATCATCGGGCGCGTTTTCGTATATGAGCGACGTTCAGGCGGCAGAGGAATTTCATAGTACCAGATGTCTTTGGTCGGACCGCCGCGCTCGAAGAATAGCAGGTTAGTAGGAATATCGGTATAGGGAGAAAATACCCCGCCGGGCAGGCGGATGATGGTATGTAAATTAAACTCTTTGAGCAGTTCTTCTTTGATACGCGCCCCAACACCATCGCCAGAGAGGATGCCGTTCGGCACGACCACGCCGGCTCGGCCGGGTTTGGGCGCGATGTGCAGACGACGCATGATCAACTGCAAAAAGAGCAGCGCAGTTTCAGTGGTTTGCTTATCTGGGTCGAACCCACTTAATATCTTGCGCTCTTCTTCGCCGCCAAAAGGTGGATTGGTTAAGATGACATCAACGCGGTCTTTTTCGCCCAGCTCGCCCAGACGCACAGCCAATGAGTTGCCGTAGCGAATGTCAGGGAACTCAAGCTCATGTAGAAGCAAATTGACCTGGCATAACAAATAAGGCAGCGGCTTGGCTTCCTGGCCGATCACGCTGCCGTTTTGCAGCCGGTGATGATCTTCGACGCCTTTGGCTTGCTTTTTCAAATGTTCAAAAGTCTCGACCAAGAAACCACCTGTGCCGCAGGCCGGGTCGAGGGTGGTTTCCCCCAGCAGCGGGTCGAGCACAGACACCATAAAGCGCACAACAGGGCGTGGGGTGTAAATTTCACCGGAGTCGCCGGAAGCGTCACGCATTTCGCGCAGCATACCTTCATACAAAGCGCTCAGCGTATGAATTTCTTCGGAGGCGGCGAAGTTAATCTCGTTGACCTTTTGGATTACTTCTCGCAAAATATAACCGCTGACCATACGGTTCTGTAGATCACGAAAGACGGTGGCAATCACATCCCTGCGATCCAACTGCCCATCTTCTCCTCGCAGCGAGCGCAGGTAAGCGAACAAGCCTGGCCCACTGGAACCATCTGGTCGGGTGATGGTTTCATCCATCAGGAAGTGGAGCAAATCATCGCCGGTCAGGCCATCTTTAGCCGCCCAATCGCGCCAGCGGTACGGCGCTTCAACGACTGGGCGAAACAGTTTGCCTTCCAGGTCGGCATCCACTTCACGCAGCCGCTCGGAATCATCCAGAAATTTCAAGAACATAATCCAGGTAAGCTGCGGTAGGCGGTCCAGTTCGCCGGACAGTCCCTTATCCTTGCGCATTAATTTGCGGGCCGACTTGACAATCGAGTCCAGCTTTTGTGGAGTAGTTTTAACGGGTTCGGTCAGAAAAGAGGATTGTGCTTTATTCTTCGATGGGCTCATAGGGTACTCAATGAATTAGGCTGCATAGAGCATGGACTGCATGTTTGCCAGTGCGCTGCGCAGTTTTTTGGCTCCGCCAAACTTTTCGGCGATTTCAAGCGGGTTGCCATGCCGGATGAGCGGAGGCAGCTTGAGGATGTCGGGCAGCTTGAATTGGGCTGCGCCCAGTTCAACATATTTATCCAGGATTTCTTCCAAAATCCGGCGAGCATCCGGGCCGAACTTCTCAAAAAAGGCGCGCTGCTCTTTACGCAGCCGATCTGAACGTTCCCGCCGGGTGCGCAGTGGGGCCTGGTATGCAATATGGCAAAGCAAGTCGAACGGGTCAGCATCATTCTGTCCAGTAACAGAAGCCAGATAATCGAAAGTTACTCCCCGAGTTTCCAGGGCAGCAATGATCGCGTCGCGCTGCTCAGCATCACTCCAGCGGCTGCGCAGGTCAGCCGTGCTGGTGTACATCTGGCGCACCACTTCGGCAGTGTAATCGGTGTATTTCACCACCCGCAGTTGGTGGCCTTCGGGGTCAAGATCGTACACCAAGTCGGCGGCGATTTCAACTTGCCCACCATCATAAAACAGCTTGCGCGGCAAGTAGTTGGGATCATTTGTATTGATAGGAGGCTGCGGCGCCTCACCGGTTTGGGGAGTGCTGTCGTCTTCCTTTTCCTCTGGCTGAGAAATTTCCACGGTGCCCGGTTTGATCTTGCCCGTTTTATCAATCTCTTCCTCGCCGGCAAACGCTGGATAACCATCGAATTCAGGATCAGCAAAGCGCGCTACGGCGCTGCCGGTGTAATCCAAAATGCTGAACCACAGCTTGCCATAGTCATCGCGCACGCGTGTACCACGGCCGATGATTTGCTTGAACTCGGTCATCATATTCACCCGCCGGGCGATGACAATATTCTTGCAGGTCGGCACATCAACGCCGGTGGTCAAAAGCTGGGAGGTTGTTACAAACACTGGCGTCTGGCGCTGGACATCTTGAAAATGGCCGAGATGGGTGCGACCAATATCGCCCTCATCCGCCGTGATGCGGCAAACGTAATCCGGTTGTTGCTGCACCAGATCGGCGTTTAACGAGTCCAAAGCCAGCATCATCTCCATCGCATGATCCTGATCTTCACAAAAGACAATCGTTTTCGCAAAGCGGTCGCCGCTTTGCTTGAGAAAATCAGTCAGGTGGCGGGCAATCGCCTGGGTGCGAGCTCTGAGGGCAATCGAGCGTTCAAACTCTGGCGGCTTATAAATCTTTTCAGGGATCGGCCGTTCATAACGGTCCACTGCACCAGCTTCTGGCTGAAAACCATCCACATCCCATTCGGTCAGCACTCGGTGAACGCGATAAGGTGCCAGGAAGCCATCTTCGATGCCCTGTTTGAGGCTGTAAGTATAGAGTGGGTTGCCAAAATACAGATACGTGTCGCGATTGTCTTCGCGCAGAGGTGTAGCCGTCATGCCTAATTGAACGGCGGGTTCGAAATAATTCAGGATATCGTGCCAATTGCCTTCCTGATCGGCGCTGCCCCGGTGACACTCGTCCACAATGATCAGGTCAAAAAAATCTGACGGGTAACTGCGATACAGGCCCGGCTTCCATTCAGCATCATCGAGAGCCTGATAAATGGCGAAGTACATCTCTCGGCTGGTGTTAGCTTCCGTTTGAATCTTGTGCCGCGCTTCGCCAAAGACGGCAAACTCTTTGGCATATGGATCATCCACCAGAATATTGCGATCTGCCAGGAAAAGCATCTTGGGGCGGCGATTGGCCTTCCCGGCCCTATTCCAGCGTGAACTCCAAAGCTTCCAGCAAATCTGGGCTGCAACTTCTGTCTTCCCAGTGCCGGTGGCCATGGTTAGCAGCAGTCGTTTGCGCCCTTGCAAAATGGACTCTACGGAGCGATTGACCGCAATTTCCTGGTAATAGCGCAGCGGCCGCTTGGCGCTGGGTGGAAAGAGCAGCTTCTTTTTAAAATCGTCGCTGGCTGCTTGGTGACCCATCAATCGCTGCCATAATGCTTCTGGGCTGGGAAAATCGGCTACTGGTTGGGTTTGGCCAGTGAGATAGTCGTGTTCAACAATCCACTTCCCGTTGGTGGCATAAGCAAACTTCAGCCCCAGGATTTCGGCATACTGCTTGGCTTGCTGTAAACCATCGGCGGGATGGTGATAAACATCCTTGGCTTCGATCACTGCAATCGTAAAGTCACGTTGGTAACGCAGCAAATAATCGGCGCGCTTCTGCGCTCGGCGAATGACGCGCTTTCCCATCAATGGCACAATCCGCCCATCGGTAAAGGTCACTTGCTCGCGGATTTGCTCATCCTGCCAGCCGGCAGAGCTCAGCTTGGGCAGCACAAAATGACGACAGGTGTCGGCCTCACTCAGTTTTGAAGATTTATCGGAATAAGACATAAGGCAGCCCAACCAACGTATCCGGTGTCAATAAATTCAATCCTTCTTTGGGGGACTCGCTCATCACGCCCCCTCCGGAAAGGATGGTTAAACTATAACCCATTTTGACATTGGGTGCAAATGTTATGCGACGGGTAATTCATGTCCTAGCGGCGCTGTAGGGTATATTATGCGACGGGTCTCCGAAGGAACCGATCAGACAACGATGGTTATGTGTGGTTTTTTCCAAAAAGCAGGTTTATTGTGCGACATCATTCCTGGGCATGTTCTGGTAAGATAACCTCAGTATTCTCAGGCAAGGAAGATTGATGTGGCAAATCTCGCCGTCGTTTATGCCGGCGATGAGGCCGGCAATATCAGTTTCAACTTCAACAAAGGCGCGACGCGCTATTTTGTCGTTGCCCTGATTGGCACCCAATCGCCAGATGAACTCCGAGCAGGGCTTGGGACATTCCGGCTGCAGCACAGCTTGGGCGCCCAGTACGAGTTTTCATTCTATGAACTATCTGGCCTGGCGTTGCTGAATAACGTGCTCACGCATGTTTCTGGGCTTGATTTCCAGGCCTGGGCGCTGGTGGTGGATAAATCTTTGCTGCCTGACAGTTTTCGCATCATGCACCGCCTGGAATTCTATATGTTTTTCGTCTCAGAGCTGCTGCGCCTGATCCCAGAGGAAGAGCGTCAAGGCAGCACGTTGATCCTGGATGAGTATGACCGTTCGGGAAAAACGATCAATGCCTTACGCCGCACCATGCGCTTGCGCAGCCTGGCCGGGCGATTCAAAACCATCGTGACGCGCCGCTCATTATCTGAATCTTTATCCAGATCGCTGACTTGGTGGCTGGATCGGTGCTGCGCAAAGCTGCTCATGACCAGAGTGGGGCTTATCAAATACTGGGCAAAAATTTGCCGCTTGCTGTACGAATACCGCCCTTAAATAAACACACCCCGCTATACAATTCTCTTGCGAGACTGGAAGGCCGCACCAGGCGACTCTTCACGGGGCGTCAAAAACCTTGCGGTTTTCTGCTTGATTTGAGTATACCATAATTCGGGGGATTCATTCCGTTCTGTTTTCAAGGCTTGTTCCAGGGTTATCGCATATTAAACTAGCAGAGGATGAGCTTCCCTATAAAACATCGAGCTTTCTACAAAAATTGAAAATGCCTTTTTACGAAAAAACCAGCTATTTTGTGCATTGTTTTGGAGTACTGAATATATAATTAAATCCATAGAGGGGAAACGTATGCGCCGATCCGCAGCACCATGATGGAAGCCCTGCTGAAGCGCGGGCTGTCCGTCGCCTCGCTGGCAGAAAATAAAGGCGAAGACATGCGCGAGAGCATGTCGTGCTGGGTCTCGCAGCCGATCACCCAGCCCGGCTTTGGCTTCAAGCGTATCCTGTGCTTCGAGCAGCCGTACACCCGGGGAACGCCGCCCGAGCTGGTGGGCGATATTTTCCTGAGCATCGCCGCGGTGATCGGCGAGGAGGAGCATCCCCTGCGTCTGGCGATGCCACTGGTCTCCACCGGCAGCATGGACTATGAAATCGCAGAGATGATGGAACCTCTGCTGGACGCGGCGGTCAACCAGATGTACCACGGCCTGCCGGTGGAATCGTTGAAGATCTTCGAATACTCGCCGGAGAAAGCCCTGGAGATGAAAGGCGCATTTGGCGTGATCAAGCGCCGCTACCAGTTGGACGGCCGGCGTTACGGGTACGACCTGTTCATCAGCTACAATCGGAAAAACAGCCGCGAGGCCGATTTCTTGATCAACGACTTGCTGCGTCAGCGTTCCGACCTGCGCATCTTCCTGGACCGCAAAGAGCTGAACACCGGGTCCGCCTCGCAGCAGGGCATCTATGACGCCCTCGAGACCTGCGCCCACGTGGTGGCGCTGTACTCGCCCGAATACCTGCAGTCCAGGATGTGCAAAGAGGAGTTCAACATTGCCATGCTGCGCAATCGCGACAACGACTGCAAGCTGCTGCTGCCGATCTATCTCCACTCCACCAACCTGCCATATTACATGCGCAACCTGCAGTACAAGGACTGCCGCGAAGGCGACCCTGACAAGCTGCGCCAGGCAAGCGAAGCGATCCTCAAACAGCTGGATTAATAGCGAGCCGTCCGTTCTCAGCGCCTCGGTGTTTCAAGCCTCGCCTTACCCAGCCTCATTCCTCGGCAGGCGGCGGGGGAACGAGCAGTTTCAGGTCGGCGCTGAGCTTCGCATAGATGTGTTTGCAGTACTTGAGCATCGAATGGTCGGAAAGTTTGTAATTGAACAGCACATCGTCACTGCTGTTCATCTCAAAATGAACGCTGCAGCCTTCTCCCTTGATCAAATTCACTTCGCGTGCTCTTGTGTAGAGGATGACGCTGTTCCGATCCACGACCACGCGCGGGGGCGCGTTCGGGACAATATCCAGGTTATTGATCCACTGCTCGATCTTATTGGGCAGCATTTTTTCTTCCAGGAATGTTCTCAAGCCGCCGTTGCCCGAAATCGGCGCGGCGTATGTGTAAAGCCCTTTCACGTTAAAACCGTCGGCAATCAACCGGTAAGCGCACAACAATGCCATGGCGCCTCCCAGGCTGTGACCGGTGAGCCAGATCGGGAGGCGGCGGTCCTGCGACTGGATTCTGGCCTTGATGTCCTCATAAATGACAGCCAGGGAATCCCAAAATCCTTCATGGACCATCACCAGGTGGGTTTTGTAATGCCCGACGAGAACCTGGTTGTAATCCGCATCCGTCCAGATGTCAAAGAAGGGGAGCTTGAACGCCTCGGTGCCGCGGAATGAGATGATGTGCGCCGCAGGGTGGCGGATCACAATGGCCTGTGGATCCACTCCCACGGCTCCCCAGGTGAAGACGACCCGCTGCGCACTGAATTCCTGGTAATTATCAAAACCAAAATGGTCATCCAGCAGTCTGCGGCGGCGCCTTTCGGTAGCATTCGATTTCCCCGGGTAGGTGTACAGGCTGAGCAGCGCCAGCAAATAGGTGTTGGCTTCGTGGTAGCCTTGCGCAGAGGGGTCGAACAGGGTGCGAAAGCAATAAAGTCCCAACGGTGGGATGTACTTATTCACCGTCAGCCCTGCGCCTGTCATTTCGCCCTGGTTAGCGAGGGCCGGAAAATCGGTTGAGGGCATATAGGTGTACCGGACGCTGGCGCTCACGGCTGCGTGACCATCATTTGCAATTTGAAAGTAATCCACATTTTCCAATTGAAGCTGGACTTTTTGTTTCGAATGTTGGGTGAATGAGACACTGCCAACATGTTGGCCGTTGATCTCCACCTGCACTTCGCCCGTCACGCCAAAGGCGGCGTACGTTGGCATGGCTATTTCTATTTGAACGGTGGATAAGATATTTTCGCAGTTTGCCTGCAGTTGTACGTCGATCGATTCAATTTTTGCATGTTTGAGATAGCGGTAAAGTTCTAGAATGCGACGGCGCGGCTGGGCGCCGGCAGTTGTTTCCGCTTTGACCAACTGGACACAGTTCCGAATGGTCCGCCCAAGGGTAGATTCCGCTATCGAGACGAGATAGGCCGTTTCATCTTGTGGTTCGAGCCGCGCGCAGGCCTGCCAGTTAGACGGATTGGCAAACTCGGCCTGATCCCATGGGCCGTGGTACAAAATTCCATCGATCAAATGCAAAGAGCTGTTCAAGCTCGATGCATCCAAACATTTTGTGTACGCCAGGGTGGTTTGCGCGGGATCTGGATTGGTGAAATGCACTTTCATCACCAAATTTTCATCGGCTTCCAGCCTGGCAAGATGGGAGAAGCGCTGTAAGCTGCAGCCCCCACCAGGATCTACACTGCCGGCTGGGTCATTGGCCGGGTCAGGCGCGGACTGCGGGCAGTCCCAATGATCACCATCAAAAAACACCCCTGCACCAGGATCATTGACTTGAAAATGGATTTCAGGCAGGCTGCCCAGCCAGTTGGGAAGTGTGGGCTTACAGCCTGCGAAAACCAGCGGGTTGGCGCTGAACTGCATGCCGGAACAGGACTGCATTTGTGATAGAACCTGCTGGACCACTTCATCCGTCCCCGGGGCATTGTACCCGGTGCACTCAAAAGGCAGCCCCACAACCTGAACCACCCCTTCGATGGTTTCGGCAGGCGGGAGCACTTCAATTGAGTACTGGCAGGTTTGCTCATTCAGGCGAGCGGCCGAGCGGACTTCCCCCTGGGCCTCCTGCCGGCCGTCACGCACCGGGAAAGACACCGGCACAAGTTCGCCTTCTTTGAACAAATCGCCATCCGCCACAACCGCTATCTGAATGAGCGGTTCGACGCCAAACGCCGCATGGTTTGGTGTGATCTCCAGGATGGTCAAGACCGGCGGAAAACTGCCCCCTCGCATGCGGCTGGACTGGTCCACCGCCCTCTGCAAGCCGTCAAGCAGGGAGGCTTCACAGCGCACGAGCTGCCGGGCGATAGGATCCAGACGACCAGAAGGCCAGCCTGCCAGGGGGATGCCCGAGCCTGGTTCTCCTGGCTGAGCGCCGCCGTGAAAGGCCGGGAACGGGTCGGTGTAGAAGGGGTCGGTAAATTCCGGGGGTATGGAGGGATTGTCCGGGTCCAGGTCCGGCCCGGAGCTGCCCGGCAGGCCGGCCAATCCCCGGCGTCCGTTCATCCCCTGGTAAATGAGGACCATGGGCAGCAGTTTGCGATTCAAGCCGCACAGCGCGCCAAGCATGGCAAGCCCCACTTCCTGGTGGCGCATCCCCACCCGCAGAGCCTGAGCATACAGGTCGGCCATCCCTGGCGCAAAGGTTGGGAATCCCTGCGGTTGGCCGGTTTTTGTCTTGGCGGGCACGGCGGAATCCCTGTCTTTTCCCTGGAACAGCTCATCCAGCGGTGAAGGGCCGCTGTTTTTCAATAACCGCACCAGCTTCGCCAACGAGCCAGGCTGGTCGTGCAGAAAGCGGTCTGCCGCCTGGTAGAGAATCTCCGCCTCGCCTGCCGCCTCCGAGCAAGCCTGCGTCAGCTTGCCGATCGAAACCCCCTGGTCCCCGGCAATTTTCTCCAACCTTGCACAGGCCTGCCTGTAGGTTGTGTAAAACGAAATTCGGGTTTGGGTTTCCCTGGCAGGCTTTCTCGACAGCGGTTGTTTTCCAGGATCGGGCTCAACAGAGATGGGCATGTTGTACTCCTTGTTTTCAAGCAATGCTGAAGCTTGTGGAACAGGTGAGCAGGCGCTGCCGGCTGCCCCTGCTATGCGCGCAGCCAGGGTAAACTGATCGGATCGGGCATTTTGCAATTTGTCTGCACCAACCAATGGATCGACCAAAAAGAAAACGCCCCGACGATCATCACATACAGGGCTACGTCCTGGCAGACCATCGCAATCAAAGTGCCTGCGATGCCGCTGAGATAGGACGCCCACAGCAGGCACCACACCCAATCTTCCAAACGGCGGCAAAAATCCGGTTTGCATAAGAAATACCACAGGGCAGCCAGGATAAGGAAGATGATCATGATCGTCAGCCAGTTGCTGGCTAAAATTTGAAATACGACGAAAGCAAATGCAATGATCCCAACGCCAATCGCGCCTTGACCGGCGCCGAAGCGCACACCCGCATCCAGGGCGCAAAATGCGACCAGGATGGAGAGAATGCCGATCACCAGCGAGATCATCGTGCCGGCCTCTAACCATACACAATAATTTGGACGAGGAGGTTTGGGCCGATCGCATTTCACCAGCGTGGCAGTCTTGGGCACTTTGCAGTCGTCTTTGCCGACGAAGGCCTTCACCGTGTGTGGCTGGTGGTCTGCCAGGTGGACGTGCAAAAGGCGAGGTAAAAATATATCCGGCGAGGCGGGTTGGCCGTCCAATTCCCATTCCACCGGACCCTGGTGCTCTGGCGCAATCACTTCGATATTTTCCCCCAACACACAATTCCCAGGCTGAACCAGGCTGCCGTTTGCTTCACGCACGACAAGTTCATAACTGGCCGGCACCGGATCACAATCTGAGCTGTGATGATCACAGTTTTCAAACGGCGCCAGCGTGATCCAGATATCGTCACACCCTGCCGGGTGAATGACGACTATTTTGGCCCTGGCCGGCCCAGGGGCGGTGTATAAATGGGAGCGCGTGATGTACTGCACGTGGTCGGATGGCTCGATGGGAATAATATCAACCGGGCTTCCATCCTGGAAATCAAAGCCGATTTGTGTGCCAGTCTGGGCATTCCTGACCACCGCGGTCAGTAAAGCGATTCTTTGTCCAAATTCGTTGCAATCCCCGCGGTAACCAGCGAACTTCCCTTCGATGTCAGGGCAAACCACCTCACATTGAGGCAATTGGCTGATAGAGACAGGGTATGATTCACACCCGGGCGGGGCATCGATGATGAACTTCGCCGTGTATTCACCCGGAACCGGATAATAATGCTCCACCCGGCAAATCTGGCTGCCCTGGCCGATATGAAAAGGAATGGAAATATTTTCGTTTGGGGGTTGACCATCCCCGAAATTCCAGTACGCCAATGTATCCGGAGCGGCCAGGGTCACCTCGGCTGCCAGGGTAACCTTCCGCATTCCATTGACGCAAGGCTCAGAGGATGGTTCAGGAATAACGCGCACCTCAGGGCAGGCAACCACCTGGCAATCCAACTGCCTGGGGACTGCCTTCAGCGGATCATCCTTGTCCTGACTGCATTGAACGTCAATGGTGAGCCGCTTGCCGCAGGATAGGCTCGAGGAGGCGGGTTCGATCACCAACATCCAATGGCCGTCAATGATTGGAATACCCGGGAATTGCGTTTGGTCGCTGCCATCCAGGACGGGTTCGCTGAATGTGACAATCACTGTGCGGTCGCACGTATCCGCACTGCCCTCAAGCTGGATTTTATAAACTGGACCATTTGGGGAACTTCTATAGCCAGTGAAATTTCCTACCTGTAAAGCGCACATCGGAGCACCCTTTCTGTAAACCTGGCTAAAATGATCTGATTTGTAATTTTATTGGTTGATTATAATTGGTTTTGTAGATTTAGATAGATATTGGATGCGATTGGGCAATCCGAATCTTCGGTATAATCCAGGCCAGGGCGCATCTTACCCGTCGGCGTGCATGGCATTCAATTGTTGGTTGTGTCGCGCTGGCCGCCCGACGAAGGAGTGTGTGCGATGAGTGAAAATACCCTTTCCGGTAAGGCGGCGGTGATCACCGGCGCCACCAGCGGCATCGGGCTGGCGGTGGCCCGGGCGCTGCACGCCCAGGGCGTGCACCTGGTGTTGAGCGGGCGCAGCGCGGCGCGCCTGGACCCACTCGTGCAGGAGCTGGAGGCCGCCGGACTGGCGGGCGACATCTGCGATCCGGGCCTGCCGGCGGCGCTGCTCGAGCTGTGCCTGGCGCGTTACGGGCGCTGCGACATCGTCTTGAACAACGCCGGGATCATCGAAAACGGCCCGATCCAGACGATCGACATCGATAAAGTGTGCGCCATGGTGCGCGTCAACGTGGAGGCGGCTTACCGGGTGGCCTACACCTTCATGCGCCACTTCACGGCCTGCGGCGCCGGGCACCTGGTCAACCTGTCCAGCGTGATGGGCACCAAGGTGCGCCCGACGAACGGGGCGTACGCCGGCACCAAATACGCCATCGAGGCGTTATCCGAGGCTTTGCGCATAGAAGTGGCAGGCACGGGCGTATCGGTCACCTGCATCGAGCCGGGCCTGGTGCGCACGGAACTGCACCGCAGTTGGCCCGTCCCGCCCGGCGAAGCGCTGGGCATCGCCGCGCCGCTGGAGCCGGAAGACGTGGCGCGCGCCGTGCTGTTCGTGCTCAGCCAGCCGGCGCACGTGCGCATCCCGCGCCTGATGGTTTTACCGGGCGAGCACCAGATCTAGGCCGGCGTTTCGCCTTCCAGGCCTTGCAGACGCCGGCGCAGGGTGGGCTCGGCCACGGCGCGAGCGTCCAGTTTGCGCGCCCCCAGGAACGCCAGGAAGCGGGCAAAGCCGGCGGCCAGCGCTTCGGCGAAATCGCCGTCGCCGGCCAGCGCCGGGTCTTCCAGCCACAGCCCGAGGATCAGCAGGGCGCCGCTGGCGCGCTCGAACTTGCTGTCGAAGCGCGCCGCCAGCCGGTCGCCCCACAGCACGGGCAGGGTGTAGTAGCCGTACTTGCGCATGTGCTCGGGCTTGTACACTTCCCAGACGTAATCGAAGCCGAAGAGCAGTTTGGCCCGGCCGCGGGCGATCACCTCGTCCAGCGGCGCCAAAAAGACGGCCTCCTGCCGGGTGGTGGTCTCCAGCGGCGCCCAGGCCGCCGGGATGCGCCCGGCGCTCAGCGCTTCCAGCTCGGGGAGCTCGCTGGCCAGGGCGTAGTAGCGCGGCTTCCAGCCTGTCACCTGCACCTCGAGCGCCTGGCCGTCGGCCAGCATAGCCTGCAGGGCGCGCTGGGCGGCGCGGTCCGGCTGGCCGCGGCGGTACGAATCGCTGGTGCGCGCCAGGCGCGACAGCCCGCTGAAGCCGATCTCTTTGCCGATCAGGAAGCGGTCCACCTCTGCCTGGCTGCTCTCGTAGAGTAAAGCGGCGGGCGCCACGGCGGCGGCTGGGGCGTAGACGCGCTCGAAGCGCTCGCGGTGGTGGGTCATGGCCTCGCCGGTTTGCCACAGGTAGTACAGGGCCAGGGCGCTGTCTTTGCGGCCGCGGTAGCTGTTGGTGCGCGTGCGGTCGGCCATGTCGAAGTCGCGGTTGCTCACCTGGCCGCGCGCCTGCAGCGCGGCGCGCATCTCGTCGATGGCTGCGGCGTGCTCTTTGGCGATGGAGCGCAGGCGGGAATCGGACTGGCCCTCCTGGCGCATAATGACGCGCCAGTGGGGCAGCTCGTCCATCGGGCGCACGGCCAGCCAGGCGCCCCAATCGAAGAACTTGCGCTGGCGGTAGGTCAGCTCCTCCCAGCCCTCGGGGCGGTACTCCAGCACGCGGCCGTAGAGCGAGATATCCTGGCTGCGGGCGATGATCTGCAGGGGGTCGAGCTGCAGGTACTGCATGGCGCGCATGGCCTGCTCGGCGCCCGCCAGCCCGCGCCAGCGCCGCCCGGGCCACAATCCCTGCCGCCCCAGGATGAAGCGCTGGGCAGTGGGTAAGTCAATGGTCAACATAGGGGGATATTATACGAGAGAATTATCAATGCATCCGCAGATGAAGGCAAAGAAACGCAGATACGAAAGAAAAATTTACGCCATCTGCGGATACGATTCCCGTGAATGGTAAAAATGCTTTTTTTGCGTTCTTTGCGTCTTGGCGTGAGATTTTTTTCGATCACGCAAAGGCGCAAAGCCGCCAAAGAAAGCAGCAGGCAACGCAGGGCCGGCCGAAGAAATTCATCCGCAGATAAACGCACAGCAACGCAGATACGAAAGAAAAATCTGCGCCATCTGCGCAATCTGCGGATACGATTCCCGGGAATGGTAAAAATGCTTTTTTGCGTTCTTTGCGTCTTGGCGTGAGATCTTCTTGGCTCAAGCAAAGGCGCAAAGCCGCCAAAGAAAGCAGCAGGCAACGCAGGGCCGGCCGAAGAAATTCATCCGCAGATAAACGCACAGCAACGCAGATACGAAAGAAAAATCTGCGCCATCTGCGCAATCTGCGGATACGATTCCAGGGAATGGTAAAAAAGCTTTTTTGCGTTCTTTGCGTCCTGGCGTGAGATTTTTTCGATCACGCAAAGGCGCAAAGCCGCCAAAGAAGACAACAAGTATAATGAGATCAAGTATGTTCCAATCTCTTCACCTGCGGCGTGCGGTGTGGCGCGCCCGCCGGGCCATCCTGGCGGTGGGCGGGCTGTATTTGCTCTCGGCGGCGGTGGGCATGGCCCTGGCGCTGGGCGGCTTCCCGCTGGCGGTGCAGTCGCGCGACAGCCTGGTGTCACAGGCGCAGAGCAGTCCCGTGCTGGTGGCCCTGGACCAAAACCAGCGCTGGCAGGCGGGCCTGCTGGACTTCGGCGGCAACTTGACCGGTGGGGTCAGCACCGGGCTCGCCGGCCTGGGGGTGCTTCCCTCTCTGCCGTTCATCGCCTACCGCGGCTGGGTGGGCGGCGTCGTCGTGCTGGACGGCGCGCACGCCAACCGCCTGGCCGACCCGGCCGAGGCTTTGTATTACCTGAGCACCTTACTGCTCCAGCTCATTCCGTACACGCTCTCCGGCGGCGCAGGGATCAATGCCGGCCTGGCGCTGTACCGCCCCCCCGAGTATTACCGCAGCCCCACCTGGCTGACCATGCCCAAAGAAGCGCTGTACGATCTGCTGCGCATCTTCCTGCTGTGTGTGCCGCTCTTTTTGTTCGCCTCGCTGTGGGAGTTCCTGCTGCGCTGAAAGATGGCCGCGCCGCAGGGGCGCCGCGCCGAATGGCGGTTCGGTGGGGCGCAGGGGAGGCTGAACAACCCCATGCTCTATCGATGTACCCCTGCGCCCGGACACGAGGGGCCCTCGCTTCCTCCCGGCGGGGGGCAGCCCCCTTGACGCCGACTCAATTGGATATATAATATCTAAATTATCTAAAATAAACAGGCGTAACTGGGGGGATTTCCCCGGCAGCCTCCATTTTCATTACCCAATTTACCGTTTTCGACCCAGGAGATCGTATGAATACTGCCGTGTTGTTCCGCAGGCTCAAGCCCAGCCTTGTGGCCGCTGTCGTGACGATTGTTTCTTTCGTCTTATCCCTGTTCATGCCCCTGACGATGTTGGGCAGCGCCATCCTGCCCACTTCCGCGGCCCTGGCCGCCCCCCTGCAGATGGCCAGCGACCCGTACACCCAGGCCACCTGCGCCGCCTCGGCTTCCACCAACCACCACGCCAACGTTGAGCCCGACAGCTTTTCCTTCGGCTCGACGATCGTCGCTGCCTACCAGGTGGGACGCATCTATGACGGCGGCGCCTGCGCCATCGGCTGGTCCACCTCCAGCGACAACGGCTCCACCTGGACCAGCGGCCTGCTGCCCGGGCTGACCAAGTACGCCGGCGGCGGCCCCTATGACCGCGCCACGGATGCCGCCGTGGCGTATGACGCCCGGCACAACACCTGGATGATTTCCTCGCTCGTCTTGACGGAAGCGGGCGGTGTCAAGGGTGTGGCGGTCTACACCAGCCGCTCGACCGACGGCGGCCTGACCTGGGGCAACCCCGTCCTGACCGAGAACTCCAGCCTCAGCCCTGACAAGAACTGGATCGTGTGCGACGACACCGCCGCCAGCCCCTTCTACGGCAACTGCTACACCGAGTGGGATGACAACGGCGCCGGCAATAAGCTCTACATGAGCACCTCCACCGACGGCGGCCTGACCTGGGGCCCAGCCTTGAGCAACAACGCCGGCGTGATCGGCGGCCAGCCGGTGGTTCACCCCAACGGCACCGTCATCGTCCCCACCGACAACGCCAACGAAACAGCGGTCGGCGCATTCTATTCCAGCAACGGCGGCCTGACCTGGAGCGCGGTGACCACCATCGCCACCATCCGGCACCACAAAGTGGCCGGCAGCCTGCGCGAAGGCCCGCTGCCCTCGGCCGAGATCGACGCCGCCGGCACGGTCTACGTCACGTGGACCGACTGCCGCTTCCGCACCGCCTGCAAAGTCAATGATATTGTCATCGCACACTCGCTCAATGCCACCGGCACGAGCTGGTCGGCGGTCAGCCGCGTCCCGATCGACGCCACCTCCAGCGCCATCGACCACTTTATCCCCGGCCTGGCGGTCAACCGCGCCACCTCTGGCGCCTCGGCTCAGCTCGGCCTGACCTATTATTTCTACCCCAAAGGCAGCACTCAGCTCAGCGTCGGCTTCATTTCCTCGGCCAACGCCGGCAGCACCTGGAGCACCCCCCAGACCATCGTCGGCGGGATGAGCTCCACCTGGGCGGCGACCACCAGCCAGGGGCGCATGGTGGGCGACTACATCTCGACTTCCTACGGTTCGGACAACCTGGCGCACGGCATCTTCGGGGCGGCCTTCACCCCGACCACCGGCGCCGCCACGAGCTGCACCACCAGCGGCCTGGATAACTGCGCCGCTCCCATCGATACATTCAGCCCCGGCCTGGCCTCTGGCAGCCTGTCATCGGCCAACGACGCCGTGCTCTTCTCGGGCAACGGCGGGACGAACGCCGCCAGCCTGTGGAACATCGTGGATAACAACGGCATCAACCACCGCAACTAACTTTCCCACGAAAGCAGTTCGCCCAACGGCGGGCGGCGGCAGGCAACTGCCGCCGCCCGTTTTGTTTTCCAATCAAAACACAACCCCTCAAAAAGGAGGTTCTTGGTTGCGCGCCCACCGGTTGAGGGCGGTGATCGCAGTCCGCCGGGCTGGCTCAGGCCGCTCGGCGCAGGCGCCGGAAGGCCAGCAGCGCGCCGCCCAACAGCAGGGCGCAGAAAGCCGCCGGCAGCAGCCAGGCAGGCAGGCCGTGAGCGCTCTGGAAAGACAGCAGGCTGACGGCGGTGGGGTCGGCGCCCGACAGGCTGATGTTATCCACCGTGCAGCTCACGCCGCCGCACACCGCCGCCACCATGATGGAGGCCTCGTTGCCGCCGGGGAAGATGCTGTTAATGCTCGGGGTGACAGAATCCAAGACGTATGTAGCGAAGCCATTGCCGTGGCCCGAGCCGTTGACGGAGTCCACACAGTCAGCGCCGTCAAAAAACTCAACCCACACTTCGGTGTTCACACCGATAATTGGGGTGGCGGATGCCACGTATGTCGCAGTTCCGGCCGGGTAGCTGGTGATGTTAATGCACTGGTACATCAGCGCGCCGTTGGTGCCGTTTGCCAGGCCGCCGGCTGACCGGCTCCAGAAGCCGCCCACGTTCGTCCACTGAGAGAGGTCGGTGTTGAAGGTGCCGTTCTTGACCAGCTCCACCGTCGCCGCCAGCGCCGGCAGCGCCAGGCCGAGCAGCAGGGCGCAGGTCAACAGCAGGCTGAATAGAGCACGCAGAGAAGAGATTTTCCTATTGGTCATTTATTCCTCCACTATTCAATTAAAAAGAGATGAGAGAGATACTTTATTATACACAGGTTTGGGCCTTTTGGCACAAGAGAATAAAAAAGGGGGCCTGTCCAAAAAGAACGATGTGGGATAGCCAGAGCAACACAGGTGGTGGTAGGGGCGGGTCTTAGACCTGCCCCTGCTGGCAGAAAAATTTGTTCTCCTGTTCTTGGACAACCCTTATGAAGAGAGATAAAGCCAGGGTTCGGGGTGGGGCGATTGGCATGGCTTTTCATCCTTGAAAGTGCCATGGGTGATCAAAGCTTGCTTGATCTGGGTAATGAAATTGCCCCGTTCTCCTTAACCTTGCCAAAATTGGCTATTGACTTTCGCCACAAACTGTTCTATACTACTAATACGATTTACTAATTCGTAAAAGTTTTCCGGCCCTTGTGATGAATCAACAAAAGAAACCCAAACCGACGATGAATGATGTGGCGAAAATGGCAGGCGTCTCACAGACGACCGTTTCTTTTGTGATTAACGGCAATCCTGAAATTCCGGATGAAACGAAGGAAAAAGTCCTGGCGGTCATCGCCCAGCTTGATTATCGCCCGAACGCGGTCGCCCAGAGTTTGCGCACCCAGCGTTCCGGGATCATCGGCTTTGTGACCGATGAAATCGCCATCACGCCGTTTGCCGGCAAAATCTTCGAAGGCGCTCAGGATGTGGCCTGGGACCAGGAAAAAATTCTTCTGCTGGCCAACACCAAAAATGACGCCCGCTTACAGGCCTCCGCCATCAATATGCTCATCGGCCGCCAGGTGGAAGGCATTATCTACGCCACGATGTATCACCGCCAGGTCGAGCTTCCGCCGGTCTTATGGGGACTGCCCACCGTGCTGCTGGACTGCTTTGTGGCCGATCACTCGCTGCCTTCGGTGGTTCCCGACGAAGTTGGCGGCGGGTATCATGCGACGCACATCTTGATCGAAAAAGGTCACACCAGGGTGGGCTTTATCAACAACCAGGATCCCATTCCGGCAACCGGGCTGCGCCTGGCAGGATACCAAGCCGCCCTCGCCGACCACGGAATTCCGTTTGACCCGGCCCTGGTGGTCACGGACAACAGCTCATCGGACGGCGGTTATCGCGGCGCTCAAGCCCTGATGCAAATACCCGAACGGCCGACCGCCATTTTCTGTTTCAATGACCGCATGGCGATGGGCGCCTACGATGCCCTGCGCAAGCTCGGTCTTTCCATACCCAACGATGTCGCAGTCATGGGATTTGACAACCAGGAGATCATCTCAGGCTATCTTTATCCTCCCCTTTCATCGATGGAACTGCCGCATTATGAGATGGGCAAATGGGCCACCCAATACCTGTTGGATAACCTGGCCCAGGAGGGCAAGCTGGCGCCCGTCCAGCACAAGATCGCCTGTCCATTTATTCCACGAGCATCGATTTAGCAACCATGGAAGTTCCCATTTTTTTTGTGATCTACTAATACGATTTAGTAAAGAAGGCCAGGACATATGCCAGATCAAGAGAAAACCAATCCAGGTTCACCATCCCAACGCTCAGGCATCTTCGGGTTTGTCTCCGATGAAATCGTCACCACTCCCTATGCGGTAAAAATCTTCGAGGGCGCTCAAGACGCCGCCGCCAGGCTGGGCAAGGTCCTGCTTCTCTTCAACACCAAGAATGATCCCCAACTGCAGGCAGCCGCCTTCGATATGATGGTCGAGCGCCAGGTTGCGGGCATCCTCTATGCCACCATGTATCATCGCCCGGTGAACCCGCCTGATCTGTTATGGCGCACGCCATCCGTCTTGATTGACTGCTTTGTGCCCGACCGTTCTCTGCCATCGGTCGTCCCGGATGAGGTCAATGCGGCTCTCGTCGCCACCCACAAGCTCATCGAAAAAGGGCACACACGCATCGCCTTCCTGAACAATCGCGATCTGATTCCCGCCACCACCGCCCGCCTGCAGGGTTACCTGGCCGCCCTGGCTGCCCATCACATCCCCTTTGACCCGGCCCTGGTGACGTCCGATGTTTCCGATGCCGACGGCGGCTTCCGCAGCGCCCAAACCGTGATGCGCTTGCCTGACCCTCCAACGGCCCTGTTTTGTTTCTGCGACCGCATGGCGATGGGCGCTTATTATGCCCTGCGGGCCCTCAACCTTTCCATCCCCAAAGATGTGGCCGTGAT
This sequence comes from Chloroflexota bacterium, assembly GCA_029782365.1. Lineage (GTDB taxonomy): Bacteria > Chloroflexota > Anaerolineae > Anaerolineales > UBA4823 > CAWBUW01. The sequence continues at coordinate 96,191 of JAKOUW010000143.1, read as the reverse complement.
GGGCTTTGACAACCAGGAGATCATCGCCGCCGCGCTCATCCCGGGTCTTTCCACGATGGAACTGCCCCATTATGCGCTGGCGGTCTGGGCAATCAACCACCTGGTGGAGCTCATCGAACGCCCAGCCAAAACTCCCCCCGCTCAACACCTGATCGAATGTCCTTATATTGAACGGGCTTCGATTTAGCGTATCAGCCTTGGCATGAACGATGAACAAACAAGGAGGTGCGAACTGGCACAAGTAAATAAAAGTGTATCCCAAGTACCGTTATTCGACTAAAAAAGATTAGAGATAAAATTGGAGAAAGAAATGAAGAACTATAATATCACTCGTAGACAGTTCTTGCGAGCCTCAGCCTTAGGGCTTGGAGGTGTGATCATGGCAGCCTGCGCGCCCTCCCTTACCTCTACAACCGCCCCCACTGAAGTACAGGCTACCGCCACCACAGCCGCCCAACCGACCGCCACCACCGCTGCTCTTCTGGCTGGAGGTAAATCGGCGCGTGGTTTTGTGGAACCTCCTTTCCTGGCCGAGCGTGTCAAAGCTGGAAAACTTCCGCCGATTGACGAGCGCCTGCCGGCCGAAACGTTTGTGGTCGGGCCCGACACGCTGATCCAGGAGCAGTACGGCGCCTGGAAAAACGGCCAGTACGGCGGCGATATTAACATTGCCGCCACCTGGGGCACCGGCTTCCTCAACATTGCCCAGTCCAGCACCATTCTGCGCTCGCCCAGCCAGTCGACCAAAGCTTCCCGGCCAAACGTGGTCAGCGCATATAAAGTCTCGGACGACTACACCTCCTACACCCTGACTCTGCGCAAAGGTCTAAAATGGTCGGATGGCGAGCCGGTCAGCACCGAGGATGTGCGCTTCGTCTTTGAAGACCTGTACGGCGACCCGGGCATGAATTACGGCTGGGATGGCGCGCTGTACACCGATGGCAATTCGGCTCTTGGTCCGGCCAAGCTGACCATTCAAGATGAGAACACCTTTACACTCACCTTCAGCCAACCCTACGGCGCCTTCATCGCCTCCCTTAATTCCTGGATCCCAGGCTATGACATGCTCATCCGGCCGGCCCACTACCTGAAGAAGTTTCACGCCAAATATGCCAAGAAGGAAGACCTGGATGCGCTCCTGAAAGCCAACAATGAGACTGACTGGACCAAATTGCTCAATTCGAAGAACGTCGCCCACTGGGATATGGGCGAAATCCGCGCCCTGGGCATGCCCTGCCTGAATGCCTGGGTGCTGGTCGAAGCCACCGATACGCGGCGCGTCTTCGAACGCAACCCTTACTTCTGGCACGTTGACTCAGACGGCCTGCAGCTGCCCTACATCGACCGGGTGGTCAACAACCTGGCCATTGACAGCAACGGCACCTTGAACGCCATCATGTCCGGCAAAGTGGACCTGGCGGGCGGCAACAACATCGCCCTGAGCCAGATGCCCACCCTGGTGCAAACCGCTTCCCAGTTCAACCGCAAGATCTTCACCACCGGCTCGTTTAACTTCCCCATCATGCTGTTCCTCAACCACGACTTCGAGTATGACAAAGCCGACAGCGTATGGCAGAAGCTGATCACCGATGCGGATAACCGATTTGGCAAAGCGCTGGCCGCCGCCATGGACCCGCAGGAGGTCAACAAGTCCGTCTTCTTTGGTAAGTTCGGCAAGCCGATGATGAATGCCACCGGGCCTGACCTGGCGCTCGCCAACAAACTGCTGGATGAGCTGGGCTTCGACAAGCGCGGCAGCGACGGTCTGCGCCTGGGGCCGGACGGCAATCCCTTTATCTTCCGCATCTCGTTCTACACCATCGAAGCGCCGGAAGAAACCCCCATCTCTGAACTGCTCAAGGAACAAATCCAGAAGGCCGGCCTGCATGTCGAGCTGGATGTGATCGACAGCGCCCTGTGGTACCAGCGCGCTTCCGATAACTCCCTCATGGCTTCCTTGAAGTGGAACGACGGCGAGGCCTGGTCCACGGGCATTTCCGAGGATTACCTGCCGGCCCACAAGGGCCCCTGGTCGCCGATGACCTGGCTGTATTTCAGCTCGAACGGCAAGAACGGGCGCAAGCCGCCGCAGTACATCCAGGATTTCTACGACCTGCATACTGCCCGCAAAGCCTACCCGCCAGAATCGGAGAAGGGCTTGGAAATCTACAACAAGCTCTTCCAATGGATGTCCGATCACTATGTGATGATCCCCACGGTAGGGCACCAGGTGAAACCCAATTCGGTGAACGCCAAGCTGCAGAACCTGCCCAACGAAGGGGCGCCCTTTGACCTGGATGTCTACATCAATGCTGAAGGATACTGGTACGCAAGCTGATTTTATTGGATAATTCTCCGGGGCCCGGCCGCACCCTGGACCGGGCCCCAAAGCCAGTGCGCTGTAACCATCGGCGCCGGCCCAGCATTTGCCCAGCGGAAAAACGGAAAGGGTTGCTATGTTAAAGTTCATTGTGCGCCGCATCATCATCCTCGTCCCTTTGCTGATCCTGGTTTCGATTGTTTCGTTTATCGTTATCCAACTGCCGCCAGGGAATTTCGTTGAATCGTACATTCGCAACCTGGAGCTGCAGGGCGGCTCTGTCAACGCCGCTCAAAAAGAGGCTCTCCTCCGGCAGTACGGGCTGGACCAGCCGGTGGTCGTGCAGTATTTCATCTGGATCGGCAAAATCATCCTGCACGGCGATTTTGGCAATTCCTTCAAATTCCAACGGCCGGTCGTTGAACTGCTGGCAGAGCGCATTCCACGCACCATCGCCCTTTCCCTGGGAGCCATGCTGGTGACATGGATGATCGGCATTCCCATCGGGATTCTCTCGGCGCTCAAAAAATACACCGTCTGGGATTATTTCTTCACCCTGCTCAGCTTTTTGGGCCTGTCGGTCCCGGCCTTTCTGCTGGCCCTGGTGCTGATGTTTGCCGTCTTTACCAGCACCGGCTATATGACGACCGGCCTATTCTCGGCGCAGTTTCAGGACGCGCCCTGGTCGCTCGCCAAGTTCGTGGATCTGATGCGCAATGTCTGGCTGCCGCTGGTCGTGCTGGCGGTGACCGGTTCGGCCGGGCTGATCCGCGTGCTGCGCGCCACCCTGCTGGATGAGCTGAAGAAGCAGTACGTGACCACCGCCCGCGCCAAGGGCCTGCCGGAGTGGAAGGTCATCCTGTTATACCCGATCCGCATCGCCATCAACCCGATCATCAGCACCATCGGCTGGATGCTGCCGGCCATGGTGGGCGGAGAGCTGGTCGTTTCGAAAGTGCTCAACATCCCGACCGTCGGCCCCATGATGCTGGACGCCACCTTGAGTCAGGATATGTACCTGGCAGGCGGCTTTGTGCTGATCTTATGCAGCCTGACCATTGTTGGCACGCTGATCTCGGATATCCTGCTTGCGTGGGCTGATCCCCGCATCCGTTTCGAATAAGGCAGTTTGCGAACAGGTGAGCAAAAACGATGACGAATACAATTTCTACCCCAACTTCTGCTGACTCCGACAGTTACGTCAACCGCCGTTCCAAGGAGATGCTCCGCCGCTTCCGCGGCACGCGCTCGAAGCGCCAGAAAATGGCCGAACACCTGCTGGAAGCCTCCCAGTACCAGTTGATGCTGGTCAAGTTCCGCAAGCATAAACTGGCGACCATCAGCTTCTGGGTGCTGCTCGTGATGTACATCATGGCCATCTTCGCCAACTTTTTCGCCACTTACAGCCCGGTGACCCGCTTCAAGGACCTGGTCTACGCGCCGCCCACCACCATCCGCATCCAGGACGCCGATGGCAGTTTCCACCTGCCGTTCCTGTATGACCGCGTCAGCAAATTGAACGAAACCACCTATACTTACAGTTTTGAAGAAGACACCAGCACTCGCTACCCGATTCAGTTCTTCGTCAAGGGCGAGCCGTATGACCTGCTGGGCTTCATTCCGATGGATATCCACCTGTTCGGCGCCACCTCTCAGAACCCGCTGTTCCTCTTCGGCAGCGACAACCTGGGGCGAGATTTATACTCGCGCATCGTGTTTGCGGCGCGGGTTTCGCTGTTCATCGGTTTGGGCGGGGTGCTGATCAGCTTCTTCCTGGGCATCCTGCTGGGCGGCATTTCCGGCTTCTTCGGCGGCACGGTCGATCTGCTCATCCAACGCTTGATTGAGTTCATCATGAGCATCCCCCAGATCCCGCTTTGGATGGGTCTTTCCGCCGCCATCCCGGTGGGGTGGACTGGCATCCAGAAATTCCTGGCCATCACCCTGATCCTTTCGCTGGTCGGCTGGACGGGCCTGGCGCGCGTGGTGCGCGGCAAGATTATCTCGCTGCGCGAGGAAGATTACGTCACGGCCGCCAAGATTTCTTCCGCCAGCGACATGGCGATCATCTTCCGCCATCTGCTGCCCGGCTTCACCAGCTACCTGATCGTGCACATCACCATTTCAATCCCGGGTATGATCCTGGGCGAGACGACCCTCAGCTTCCTGGGGTTAGGCATCACCGCGCCGAACGTCAGTTGGGGCTCTCTGCTCCAGCAGGCTCAAGATGTGACTGTCCTGGGTCATTATCCCTGGCTGCTGTACCCCTGCGCCGCCATTATCCTGGCCGTGGTGCTGTTCAACTTCCTGGGCGACGGCCTGCGGGATGCCGCCGACCCCTATTCACGTTGATGGCATTGATGAATAATCACTCAAGCGTGCGGCGATGATCAAAAGATTTGCACTGCTCTGCGTGCTGATGGTTTTGTCAGCAGGATGTGGAACAATGAACGCCTCCGTATCGACTTCAACCCCTCAAACAATCGGCTTGCCCACTGCTTCCCCGCAGGCTGGCGGGGCAGAAACGCCTGCGCCTGCCCAGGCCGCCAGCGCTCCAGGCCCCAAGACGCCGCAAGATTACCTGGCGACTGCCCAGGCCCGCGACGATTTTGAATATCCTCTCTCCCAGGCGGTCCGCTATCAACAGCCGTACCGCGAGCAGTACCACTTTTCCCCGGCCGCCGGCTGGCTGGGAGACCCGGATGGGATGGTGCGCTTCAATAACCTGTACCACGTCTTCTGGTGGGGCCACGCCGAATCGTCCGACCTGGTGCATTGGAACGAGCGCCTCGCCCCGATGATCGGCGATAATGGGTCTTTTGTTTACTATTCAGGCTCGGTGGTGGTGGATCGCAGTAACACCAGCGGCCTGGCGGTCGATCCCAACCAGCCGCCCATGATTGCCATCTACACCATGCACGATAAGACCACCAACCAGGAGACCCAGGGCCTGTCGATCAGCTACGACTACAAGAGCTTTGTCTTCTACGATCAAAATCCGGTGCTGACCTCCCCGCAGTCCGCTTTCCGCGACCCGCAGGTGTTTTACTACGCCCCGACCCAGCACTGGATCATGGTCATTGCCCTGTCCGATCTGCGCAAGGTGAGCTTTTACGCTTCGCAAGATCTCAAGCAGTGGGAGCACCTGAGCGACTTCGGGCCGGAAGGCGCCTTCTCGCAGGTGTGGGAAGTGCCCGATCTCTTCCAACTGAGCGTGGATGGCGACCCCAATCACAAAAAGTGGGTCTTGCTGTGCGGCATGGGCCCCAACCGGGAACAGTATTTCATCGGCGATTTTGACGGCACGCAGTTTACCCTCGACCCGTCCGCAAACGGTTTTCTCAACGGCAGCGCCCTGGTCAGCTCGAACGGCGTGGAGCGCGCCAACTGGCTGGATTACGGCGCTGATTACTACGCGGTGCGCACCTACCGCGATTACGACGGCGCCGAAGACCGGGTGGTGACGATGGGATGGATGGGCAACTGGGAATATGCCAACAATGTGCCCACCGCCTGGGGCAAGGGCGCCCTGGCGCTGCCGCGCGAGCTGAGCCTGCAGACCTATGCGGGCGGTCTGCGCATTGTGCAACGGCCAATTCCCGCCCTGGAAGGGCTGCGACAGCAGCCGGTGCACGTTGGGCCGCTGGTTCTCAGCCAGGGTTTCATCCCGCTGCCGGGTTTCAAGCCCACCCGCAACACCTATGAGATCGACGCCGCCTTTGAGATCACCGATCCCAAGGCGCGCTTCGGCATCAAGGTTGCCGTGTATGCCCAGGACAGCTACGGCGTCAGCATAGGCTATGACGCGGCCAGCGGCAGCCTGTTCATGGACCGCACCAATCCGGAACACGGCGATTTCGCCGGCCTTTTTATGAAGTATATGACCGTTCCGTTGGAAGCCAAAAATGGGAAAGTTCGCCTGCACATCTATGTCGACCAGTCCTCGATTGAGGTGTTTGCCAATGATGGCGAGCTGACCATGACCGCCCTGATGTTTCCCAGTCCCGAAAGCCTGGGCGTCCAATTGTTCTCAGAAAACGGCGGGGCCAGCCTGTCGAGCCTGAGCGCCTGGCAATTGGATTCGATCTGGGGCGTGCCCAACCCGTAAACCGCCTGACCAACCGCGCTGTAGAGGAGCCAAACCCATGAATAGATTGGACGTCAAAGATCTCAAAACCTACTTCTTCCTGGACGAAGGCGTCGTGAAGGCGGTGGACGGCGTCGACCTGGCTGTCGGCGACCAGGAAACCATCGGCATCATCGGCGAGTCGGGCTGCGGAAAGAGCGTCATGTCGATGTCGATCATGCGCCTGGTTCAACAGCCCGGCGAAGTCGTCAAAGGCACAGCTGTGCTGCGGCGCAAAGACGGCAGCCAGGTGGATATCTTCGCGCTGGAACCGAACGCCGCAGAGCTGCGCGCCATCCGCGGCGGCGAGATAGCCATGATCTTCCAGGAGCCGATGACCGCCTTTTCACCGGTGTATACCATTGGGCGCCAGATCGGCGAGATGGTAGAACTGCACACGGACCTGCGCGGTAAAAAAGTGCGCGAGCACGTGATCGGTTTGCTCAACCGGGTGGGCATTTCGAACCCCGCTCAACGCCACGATGAGTACCCGCACCAGCTTTCCGGCGGCATGCGCCAGCGAGCCATGATCGCCATGGCCCTGAGCTGCAGTCCCAAGATCATCCTGGCCGATGAGCCGACCACCGCCCTGGATGTGACGATCCAGGCCCAAATCCTCGACCTGATGAGGGAACTGCAGCGAGCGGATGGCATGTCGCTGGTGTACATCACCCATAATATGGCGGTGATTGCGGAAACGGTCGAACGGGTGTATGTCATGTACCTCGGCCAGGTGGTGGAAACCACCACCACCGCCCGCTTGTTCGCCAATCCTCTGCACCCATACACCCTGCGCTTGATGCGCTCCATCCCCAAACCGGGCCAGAAGGTGGACAAGCTCGAAGTCATCAAGGGCACGGTGCCGACCCCCATCGACATGCCCCGCCAGTGCGGATTTGCCTCGCGCTGCCCCAGCGCCATCGCCGGCTTATGCGATAAATCCATGCCGGCACTTACCGAAAAAGAAGAAGGGCACTTTGTGCGCTGCTTCCTGTATAGTGATAAAACGGAGCCCGAAGATGAGTGGACAAATATCTAACCCAACAACCGACCAGCGCATCCTGTCCGTCCACGGCCTGTCCAAGTTTTTTCCCATCACTTCTGGCCTGATGAAACGCGTGGTGGGCCATGTGCGCGCCGTGGATGATGTCGATCTGTTCGTCAACGCCGGCGAAACGCTTTCCATCGTGGGCGAATCAGGCTCCGGCAAAACCACCCTGGGACGGGCGATCGTGCGCGCTTTTGAGCCAACCCAGGGCAAGGTCGAACTGCAGGTCGATCAAACGTGGATTGACCTGACGGCCTTGAAAGGCGAGAATCTGCGCGCCATGCGGCGCCATTTCCATATGATCTTTCAGGATCCGTATTCCTCGCTCGACCCGCGCATGACCGTGTTTGATATTGTGAAGGAACCGCTGGTTTATAACGGTTTGGCGCATGGCAAAGAGGTGCGCGAGAAAGTCCTGGACACGCTCAAGCTGGTCGGGTTGGAAGAACGCCATCTGCGCCGCTACCCGCATGCCTTCAGCGGCGGCCAGCGCCAGCGCATCGGCATCGCCCGCTCGCTCGTTTGCCACCCCAAGCTGATCGTGTGCGATGAATCGGTCTCGGCCCTGGATGTTTCGGTCCAGGCCCAGATTCTCAACCTGCTCAAGGAGCTACAGCAAGAGCTGAGCCTCTCCTATATTTTTATTGCCCACGACCTGGCGGTGGTGGAGCACATCTCTGACCGGGTGGCGGTCATGTACGTTGGCAAGATCATCGAGCTGGCGGTGTCGGAAGAATTGTTCCACCACCCACGCCACCCCTACACCGAGGCCCTGCTTTCGGCGGTGCCTCTGCCGGACCCCACCCGCAAGGCCAAACGCATGATCCTGGAAGGCGAGGTTGCCAATCCCGCTCACCCGCCCAGCGGCTGTTACTTTCACCCGCGCTGCCCGTATGCCACACAGCAGTGCAAAGATGAAACCCCGGCCTGGCGTGAAATTTCACCCGAGCATTACGTCTCCTGCCACCATGCCGACCAACTGAGCCTCAAAGGGATGATTTAGTCTTAACCTTGCGGCCTGTTCAGGGGGAAATCCGCTGAACAGGCGGCGATTGGAGAAAAAGAAATGCAGTATAAACACCTGGGCCGCACCGGCCTGATCGTGAGCCGTTTGTGCCTGGGCACCATGAACTTTGGCGAGCGCACCAGCGAAAGCGACAGTTTCGCCATCATGGACCGGGCCCTCGAGCTGGGGATTAATTTTTTTGACACCGCCAATATCTACGGGGCGAAGCTGGGCCAGGGCGTCACCGAACAAATCCTGGGACGCTGGTTCGCGCAGGGCGGGGGGCGGCGCGAGCAGGTTGTGTTGGCAACCAAGGTCTACGGGCGCATGGGAACCCACCCGAACGAGGAGCACCTTTCGGCCTTCCATATCCGCCGGGCCGTCGAGGACAGCCTGCGCCGCCTGCAGACAGATCATATCGACCTGTACCAGTTCCACCACATCGATCGCCGCACCCCCTGGGAAGAGATCTGGCAGGCAGTCGAAGTGCTGGTGCAGCAGGGCAAAGTGCTGTACGCCGGCAGCAGCAATTTTGCCGGCTGGCAGATTGCGGCCGCGCAGTGCGCAGCCCAGGCGCGCCACTTCATGGGCCTGGTGAGCGAACAGAGCCTGTACAACCTGCGCACCCGGCAGATCGAGCTGGAAGTGATCCCGGCCTGCCGTGAATATGGCCTGGGGATCATCCCCTGGAGCCCCCTGGCGGGCGGCCTGCTGGGCGGCGTGCTGGGCGGCGCCCAGGAAGGCCGGCGCGCTTCCAAGTGGATGCAGGAAAATGTGGAAAAGCACTGCGCCCAACTGAACGCCTATGAAAGCCTGTGCCGTGAGCTGGGTGAGGAGCCCAATCACCTGGCCCTGGCATGGATTCTCCACAACCCGGATATCACCGGCCCGATCATTGGCCCGCGCACCAGCGAGCAGCTCGTGGCCTGCCAGCGCGCGCTGGAGATTACACTGGATGCCCCTGCCCTGCAGCGCCTGGATGAGATCTGGCCTGGGCCGGGGGGCGAGGCGCCTGAGGCCTACGCCTGGTAAACTTGACCGTATATTAGCCGCATATTCACAAATTAAACTGCTGCCGGAGGTTCCTGGGATGCTTGCACAAGATGATCATTTTCGCCCCCAATATCACTTTACCCCGCCAACCAACTGGTTGAACGATCCCAATGGACTGGTTTACTACCAGGGCGAATACCATCTTCTCTATCAATACCATCCGGAGAGCGCTGTGTGGGGGCCAATGCATTGGGGGCATGCCGTCAGCCGCGATCTGGTGAACTGGCAGCACCTGCCGATTGCCCTTTATCCGGACGAATACGGCCTGATCTACTCTGGCAGCGCGGTCATTGACTGGAAAGACTCCGCTGGATTTGGCAAAGAAGCGCTGGTGGCCATTTTTACGCACCATCAAGAGAGACAAGAAAGCCAGAGCCTGGCTTACAGCACCGATCGAGGCCGCACCTGGACCAAGTACGCGGGTAACCCGGTGCTGCTCCCGGCCGACGGCCAGCGTGACTTCCGCGACCCGAAAGTTTTTTGGTACAGCGAGCACGGCGCAGAACATTGGGTTTTGGTGCTGGCGGCTGGCGAAGAGATCCAATTCTTCGCCTCTGCCGATCTCATTCACTGGCAGCCGACCGGCTCCTTCGGAAAAGAGCACATCGCCAATTTTGGTTTTTGGGAAACACCGGATTTGTTTAAGCTGGCCGTGGGTGAGGGTCCAGAATCGCGCTGGGTGCTGACGGCGGGGGTGGGTAAGAACGGCATCGCAGGAACTTCGGGGATGCGTTATTTCATCGGCGACTTCGATGGGCAGACGTTCACCTCCGAATATGCCCCGGACACCGTCTTATGGGTCGATCACGGCGCAGATTTTTACGCCGCCCAAACCTGGAACGATGAGCCGCGCGGCCTGCGCCTGATGTTGGGCTGGCAAAACAACTGGCAGTACGCCAAAGTCATCCCGACGACTGCCTGGCGTGGTGTGTTCAACCTGCCGCGGCGGCTGTCCCTGAGACACACCGCCCATGGCATCCGCCTTTTCCAACAGCCAATCGCCGAGTTGACTGCTTTGCGCGGCCCTCAATCCCATTGGCAGAATATCACCCTGCTCCCCACGCAGAACCTGCTCCAGGCCGTTCAGGGCGATTCATTTGAAATTTGCGTCGAATTTCGAATCAACCCGAGCGTGGAAACCTTTGGCTTGCGCGTGCGGGTTGGCGACCAGCAGGCCACGACGATTGGCTACCACGTGCCCCGGCAACAAATCCTGCTTGACCGCACCTCTTCTGGCCAAACCGGCTTTGACCCCGGTTTTGCTTGCGTCCATTCGGCCGACCTGGAGCCGATCGATGGGATAATCCGCCTGCAGATTTTTGTTGACCGCTCTTCCGTTGAAGTGTTTTGCAATGACGGCCGGGTGGTGATCTCGGACAGCATTTTCCCGGATGCAGACAGCCAGGGGCTGGAGGTGTTCACCCAGGGTGCCGAGACGGTCATTAAAACGCTGGATGTTTATGCGCTCAGCCCGGCAAGTTTTACGCAGGCAGAAAAATAACGCTCAACAAGTGAAGCTGGTCGATCTGCGGCTGGCCGCATGGACCTTCAGGATTGATACTCTGCCAGCCAATGGGAGACGGAGATGGCTGTATTTTATCGCCCGGAAAATGCGTTTGTGGGGGATGTGATCCCCTTTTATGACGGCGGCCTTTTCAAGCCTTTTTATTTAAAAATCTGGCGTGACTATCGTGGAGCGGAGCGCATCGATGGCTGGCACATGCTCACCACGCCGGATCATTTGCACTTTGAAGAGCATCCCACGCATATTCAGGGCGGGACAGGCAGCGTTTTGAAAATTGGCGCCGTATACCACATGTTTTACTGCCAGTTTGACCACCAGGCTGTCCCCGAAAAACAAATGATCTGCCATGCCGTCAGCCCGGATTTGCACACATGGACCGAACTGCCGGAAGAAACCTTCATGGCGGACGGCGCGATCTATGAAATGTCCGATTGGCGCGACCCATTTGTTTTCTGGAATGATGAGGAACAGCAGTACTGGATGCTGGTGGCCGCCCAGCAGCGCGGCAAGACCATGCGCAAAGGCTGCGTGGGGAAATGCGTTTCCAAAGATTTAAAAACCTGGACCTATGACCAGCCGCTCTATGCGCCGGGCATTCACCAAAGCGCGCATGAATGTCCCGACCTGTTTAAGCTGGGTGATTGGTATTACTTGATTTTTTCGGCGTACACAGACCGCTTCCAGACGTATTACCGCATGAGCAGGTCATTGAACGGCCCGTGGACCACTCCGGAGCGGGACACATTTGACACGCGCGCCTTTTATGCCGCCAAAACCGGAACGGATGGAGTCGACCGCTTTATCTATGCGTGGAATCCAACCCGAGAATACAACCTCTGGAATTTCAATCCCCAGCAGGATTTTGGGTTTGACTACAATACCTGGGACTGGGGAGGCAGCATGATCGTCCACCAACTGATCCAGAATTCGGATGGCACGCTTTCGGTCACCGCACCCGCTTCCATCAAAAATGCATTCAGCGAGTCAAAAGCAGTAGAGATTGATCCGCTGAACGGCCCCTGGCTTGTGCAGGCTGAGGCGGCGCAGGTGTCTTCGCCCTACGCGTATGCCAGCGCTCTGCTCCCGCTGATTCCGCCAGCATGCAAATTGGAAGCAGACTTTTGTTTTGAAGGTTCGCCGCGCCAGTTGGGGATCGCCCTGCAGGTGGATGAAAAATTCGACCTCGGATACTACCTGTGTTTTGAACCTAACCGGGAGCGCATCCAGTTTAAATCCGGCCTGCGCATGTGCGAGGACGGCGGGAAAATGTTCCCTTACGAGGTCGAAATGGAACGACCGATCACCTTAAACCCCCAACAAGACTATCACGTCACGCTGTTTGTAGAGGATACGATTTTAGAAGTGCATGTCAATGATGAAATTGCGTTGAGCACGCGCATGTTCAATTACACGCGGCGCCGCTTCGGCTTGTTTGTCTCCGAAGGGCAGGCGCTTTTCAAAAACATCCGGCTTTTTACCTTGCCTCATGCGGAGGAATGATGAAAAAGAGCGTTTGGCTTGGTTTGTTATCGCTGATCCCCTTCTTGCTGATGGCGGCCGCCTGCGCTCCAACAGCAACTCCTGCGCCGGACAGCAGTGTGACCGGCGTCACCGCCGCCGCCCCGGCCGCCGCCACCCAGCCGAGCGAAGCGCCAACTGCGCTTCAGGCGCCGGCCGACAGCGAGCCTTTTCGTCCCCAATTCCATTTCAGCCCCCCGGCGAATTGGATGAACGACCCCAACGGCCTGGTCTATTTGGATGGTGAATATCACCTGTTTTACCAGTACAATCCCAACGCCACCGTCTGGGGACCCATGCACTGGGGACATGCTGTCAGCCGCGACCTGCTGAACTGGCAGTACCTGCCGGTGGCCCTGGCTCCGGACGACCTGGGGAATATTTTTTCTGGCAGCGCGGTGGTCGATAAAACCAACACAGCCGGTTTTGGGCCCAACGCCATGATTGCCATCTTTACCCATGAACAGAACGGCGCCCAACGCCAAAGCCTGGCATACAGCACGGATAATGGCCGCACCTGGACCAAATATGCCGGTAACCCGGTGCTGAATGCGCCCGGCGCTCTCAAAGATTTCCGCGACCCGAAGGTCTTCTGGTATGCGCAGGGTGGCGGCGGCCATTGGGTGATGCTGGTGGCCGCCAGGGACAGAATCCTGTTTTACACCTCTCCAGATTTAAAAACCTGGAGCCCGAGCGGCGAGTTTGGCCCTGGCTTTGGTACCACGTACGGCGTGTGGGAATGCCCTGAACTGCAGGAGCTGCCTGTGGATGGCGGCCCGCAGACTCGCTGGCTGCTGGCGGTGGGTGTGGGCTCCGGCGCTCCGGCCAGCGGGTCAGGAGTCCAGTATTTCGTGGGCGATTTTGACGGCCAAAAATTCACCAGCCTGGCGCCTGCTTCTAGCGTGCTGTGGGCTGATTACGGGGCTGATTTCTACGCCGCCCAGGCCTGGAATAATGTCCCGGGCGGCCGGGCAGTCTGGTTGGGCTGGATGAACAACTGGGCTTACGCCCAGAATACACCGACCACCGGCTTCAGAGGCAGCTTCACCCTGCCGCGCCTGCTGGCATTGGCGACCACCTCACAAGGCATTCGCCTGCAGCAGCAGCCGCTGCCCGAACTGCAGGCGCAACGCGGCCCGGCCTGGCAGCTGCCTGCCCAGCTCATACCGGTTGGCGCTCTGCCTCTGAGCGCGATCAGCGGGCAAACCCTGGAAATCAGCCTTGTATTTACGCTTGAGATCCCTTCTGCGGACCGCTTTGGCTTGCGAGTGAAGACCGGTCAAGGAGATTATGCTGCCGCTGCGTATGCGGTGGGTTATGATGCCAGGGCGCATCAGCTTTTTGTCGACCGCAGCGGTGTGGGCGAGATGAGCATCAAGCCGCCCTTCGCCGGCATCCACACCGCCAATCTTGAGCCAGGCGCCAACTCCACACTGAGCATCCACATTTTTGTGGACCGCTCATCGATCGAAGTATTTGCCGATAACGGATTGGTCGTGATCACCGACCAGGTCTTCCCGGCCTCCTCAAGCCAAAGGCTGGAGCTGTTTTCAGAAGGAGGGCAGGTGAAGCTGAAATCCCTGGAGATTTATCCGATCCATCCCGCTGCCTTTACGTTCAAATAAATTTTTTCTCACACCCCAAATTATTCTTTCCCTCGCCAGCGGGGTGAGGGTCAGGGTGTTGGACAGCAGGGCTTTACGACCTTGTAAAGCCCTGATTCACCTCCGCGCCCCTTCTGTGGTTCAGGATTATAATACGCCTATAATGATAAGTTTTATCGGTAATTCGCTGGTTGATGGATCGGAAGGTGAGCATGTCCCAGCGCAGCCTGGCCTGGCGGTTGGTTTCGTTACTCGTCCTGTTCTCACTGGCCGCTGCGCCGGCCTCGGCGCCGCTGGCGGCGCCAGCCGCAGTCTCTGCCGAGCTGCGGGTGTGCAACACGGCCCCCGGCTTTTACCCTACCATCCAGGCGGCGGTGGATGCCGCCCAGGCGGGCGACACGCTCAAGGTGGCGGCCGGCACCTACATTGAATCCAAGGTAGTGGGGGCTTTCCAGAACAACCTGCTGATCGACAAAACCCTGCAGGTGACCGGCGGCTACACCTGCGCCGATTGGAGCGCCAGCGACCCGGCGCACAACCTCACGCTCATCCGCCCGGCCAACCCCGATTTCTCGGTGGTGTCCATCAGCGGGGTGTTCGGCCAGCCGGCCCAGGTGGCGCCGACGCTGGAGGGCTTTGACATCTCCGGCGCGACTGCGCCGCACGGCGGCAACCACGGGGGCGGCCTGCGCCTGACCAACACCAGCGCCGTGGTGCGCGCCAACCACATCCACGACAACACCGGCTACCTGTACGGCGGCGGGGTGTGGGTGCAGAACGGCGCGCCGCTCTTGCAGGGCAACCTGGTGGAGCGCAACCGCCTGCAGGGCGGCGCCGACGCCGGCGGCGGCATCGAGCTGGAGAACACGCAGGCCATCCTGACCGGCAATACGATCATCAGCAACACCATCAGCGACAGCTCCGGCTACGGCGGGGGCGTGGCGGTGGTGGGCGGCGGGCCGGTCAGGCTGAGCGGCAACACCCTGCGCGCCAACGCCGCCGCGGCCGGGCCGGGGGCCGCCCCCGCGGCGGGCTGGGGCGGGGGCGTCTCGGTGCAGAATGCCCCGGTGGTGCTGAGCGGCAACACGATCCGCGCCAACTTGGCCAATGCCTACGGCGACCTGAACAATTACACCGCCGGCGGCGAGGGCGGCGGGGTGTACCTCTCGGCCAGCAGTCCCTTCACCCTGACCGCCAACACCATCGACGGCAACGCCACGGCTTTCAGCTACCAGGCGACCAACGCCTACACCTACGGCGGCGGCCTGCTGATCGACAACAGCCAGGGCCTGCTGGCAGACAACCTGGTCACCAATAACCTGGCGAACCGCTACACCATCTTCGGCAGCGGCGGCGGCCTGGCGGCGCGCGGCTCGGCCCTGCGCCTGCGCGGCGGGCGCATCACGGGCAACAACACCTCGCTCAACCAGGAAGGCTACGGCGGCGGCGTGTACCTGCTGAACTCCAGCCTGTCGATGGATAGGGTGTGGATCGAAGGCAACGGCGCCGGCAACACTCCCCTTTACGGCCTGGGCGGCGGGCTGGCGGCCATCCACAGCACCTTCGCCATCAGCAGCACGGTCATCAAGAACAATTACAACTACAACACCGACGCCGGCGTGGGCGGTCTGTGGGCCGATAATGCCTCCAGCGGCTCGATCGCCAACACCACCTTCGACGCCAACAAAGGCCAGGGCCTGCGCTCGGCGGGGACGCTGGCGCTGACCAACAGCCTCATCGCCGGCTCCAAGACAGGCGTGAACATCAGCGCCGGGACTGCCGCGATCACCTACAACGATTTTTGGAACAATGCCGTGAACGCCGCCGGTTTCAGCCCAGACGCCAGCAATCTGTTCTTCAACCCCCTGCTGGATGCCAGCGAGCACCTGGCGGTCAACTCGCCGGTGATCGACGCCGGCGCGCACCGCGGCGCCGCGCTCACGGACATCGACGGCCAGCCGCGCCCGATGGCCGGACCTTCCGGGCAGTTCGGCGTGGACATGGGCGCCGACGAGTACCCCGGCGCGCCCCAGCGCCTGCTCAACCTGGACGCCGCCCCCGCCGATTTTACCCTGGTTGGCCCGGGCAATCCGCCCGAGAACCCTGGCTCCAACGGGCCCAACGATTACATCGGTTACGCCGTGCTGGGCGCCGATATCAACGGCGACGGCCGCCCTGACCTGCTGACCTCGGCCGAGGATTGGGCCGAGGATTTCGACAATCCGCCGCTGGCCACCGGGCGGGTCTTCGGCCTGGCGGGCGGGACGCGCCGGCGGGGCGCGCTGGACCTGTTGAACACGCCGCCCAGCCTGGATGTCAAGAGCCTCCTGCTCCTGCAGCACATCGGCTCGGCGCTGGCCTCCGGCGACCTCAACCACGACGGCCGGCGCGACCTGGTTTTTGGCTCGTATGAAGACGATAACGCCGGCGGCGGGCAGGTCATCCCGACCGCCTTTGCCCTGTGGGGCGGGACGGCGCTGACCGGCACCGTGACGCTGACCTCCACCGCCAGCGCGGCCTTTGCCCTGCGCGCCCCCGGCGCAGATTTTCTCTCCTTCGCCGCCAAGAACGCCCTGGCGCTGGGCGACATCAACGGCGACGGCGTGGACGACCTGCTGGTGGGCGACGCCCTGGCTGCGGATGGGGCGGCGGCGGCCGCCGGGGCGGTCTTCGTGATGTTCGGCGGCCGCGCGCTGACCGGCCTGCACGACCTGGCCTCCGCCCCCGCCGATTTCACCCTCTTCGGCCCGGCCGCCGGCGCGCACCTGGGACGCCTGGCGCTCGGCCGCCTGGACGCCGGCCCCACGCTCGACCTGGCGGCGCGCAGCGACACCACCGCCTACGTTCTGCTCGGGCCGCTCTCGGCGGGCGCCCTGCACCTGGGCGCCACCTTCCCCAGCCTGCGCATCAGCGGCCTGCAGCCCGGCGGCCTGGCGGTGATGGACCTGAACGGCGACGGCGCCGACGACCTCATCCTGGGCTCGGGCAGTGCGCTGTATGTCATCCCCGGGCCGTTCAGCGCCGGGCAAGACCTGGACGCCGCCGCCAGCGCCGCCCTGACGCTGACCGGCGCCAGCGCTGAGGCCTTCGCCGTGGGCGATGTGACCGGCGATTTCCGCCCCGACCTGCTCATCGGCGCGCCTGCCAGCCGGGCGGCCTTTGTGCTGGCGGGCGGGCTGAACCTGCACGGCACCCTGCCCCTGGAGAACGCCGCCCAGACGCTGGTGACCGGGCGCGTCAGCCAGCTCGGCAAAGACGTGGCGGCCGGCGACCTGGACGGCGACGGCCGCGCCGACCTGATCATCGGCTCGTACCGCGTGGATGCGCCCGGCCACCCGGCCAAATTCCAGGACGCCGGCAAGGTGTTTGTGTTTTACAGTTCCGCCAGCCGGGTGTTCCTGCCGCATTTGCAGCGTTAATCCACGCCATCGCGCCAGGATCCGCGGTCTCCGCCGTACGGGCGCAGGGGAAAATATTCACCCGTCGATCTCCTTGGCCTACCCCTGCGCCCCTACCGCCACCGGGCGGTTTTGGGTACGGGCGCAGGGGTAGGCCTGCGCGCCTGCATCCCGTCGATTACCCCTGCGCCCTGGCTGGCAGCCTCAGCGCGTCATTGTTCGAAGCGCAGGGTGAAGCTCAAACCGGCTGTGCTGTCCACCTGGATCTCGGCCCGCAGTTGGTAGATGCCCAGCATCCTCACCAGGCGCAGGCCCAGGCTGGGGGCTTTCTGCCAGTCCAGGCCGGCGGGCAGGCCGACGCCGTTGTCGCTCACCGACAGAGTGTATTCCCCGCCGGTGTGCGTGATGCGCAGGCGCACCAGGCAGGCCGGCTGGCCGGGCCGCGGCAGGCCGGCCGGAAAGGCATATTTGAAGATATTGGTGACCAGCTCGGTGACGATCAGCCCACAGGGGATGGCCAGGTCGGGTTCCATTTCCACACCCTGCGCCTCGACCTGCAGTTGGGCGGTGTCCTGCGCGTCATACACATCTTTTAAATCCGCCGCCAGGCGTTCAAAATAGGCCTGCATATCGATGTGCGCCAGCGAAGCCGAGCGGTACAGCAGGTCGTGCACGCTGGCCATGGATTGGATGCGGTCGCGCAGTTCGTCGAACTCGGCCTGCACCCGCGGGTCCTGGATGTCCGAGCGCTGCAGGTTGACCAGCCCGATGATCGAGGCCAGGTTGTTTTTCACGCGGTGGTGCACCTCGCGCAGCAGGATCTCTTTTTCTTTGAGCGACGCCTCGAGCTGCTCCAGGTTGTGTTTTTGCTCGGTGATGTCCTGGTTGACGCCGAGGATGCGCACCAGTTTATCATTTTCGAAGACGGGCTCACTGGTGGCATGGATCCAGCGAATTTCGCCGTCCGGGCGCCGGACACGAAACTCCACCTCCTGTCCGGTTTGGCTGTTGAGGGCGCCCTGCCAGCCAACCTGCAGAACCTTTGGGCGGTCTTCTCGCAGGATATATTTCTTGACGATGTGGATAAAACTGCTCTCCGCCTGTTTGTTTTCGATGCCCAGCAGGCGGAAATTTTCCGGCGAAGCGCTGATCGACTGGGCGGCGGGGTCCCATTCCCAGCTTCCCATGTGGGCGATGCGCTGAGCCTGCTGCAGGCTGGCCTCGCTCTTGGCCAGCGCCTGCTCGGCAGCTTTGCTGGCCGAGATGTCGCGCACCGTGCCGATCCAGCCGGATAACTTGCCGTCTTCGGCGAACAAGGCTTTCAGACTGTCATGCAGCCAGCAGTAACTGCCGTCTTTGCGCCGCAGGCGGTATTCCACGCTGAACGGCCCGGCCGCGCCGCTGATGGCAGACTGGCGGAGCTGGCGCAGGCGATCGAGGTCGTCCGGATGCACAAGGTCCAAAATATGATCGCTCGGCCATTCCGCCATCTCCTGCGGCGAATAACCGATCACGCTTTCGCACGACGGGCTGAGATAGGCAAATCCGGTTTCACCGAAATTGCGCTGGTAAATGGCGTCATAAGAAGTTTCGAGGGCCTTGAGCAATCTCAGCTCGCGCTGGCGCTGAGCCTGCTCGGCCTGCTTGCGCTGGCTGATATCGCGGATGAAGGCGGCGGCGCGCTGGCCGCCCTGGGCATCGCTGAATACGCGCGTCGTGACTTCCACCGGGATGATGCAGCCGTCCTTGCGCCGCATGCTCAGCTCGGCAAAAGCCGTGCCTGTCTCGGCGCGCTCCTGCAAAGCCGCCGGCCAGCGCTCGTCGGCCGGGTTGATGAACAAACTGCGCCCGTGCTCTTTCAGCTCGACTTCGCTGTAACCCAGGAGCTGCTCGGCGGCAGGGTTAGCCAGCAGCACCGTGCCGTCGGGCAGGCCGTAGATGATGGCATCCCGGCTGTTTTCGAAGATGGCGCGGTAAATGGAGTTATCTTCTGCTGGCGCTGGCTCGGGTTGGGGAGGCATAGCAAATTAATTATAATGCCAATCCATGCAGGCCGCCTGTTCTTGACCGCTCATGACCCTGACTTTTTCCCTCACCCGGCGACCTGCGGTCGCCGCCCTCTCCCCGGTGGGGCGAGGGCAGGTTAGGGTCTGCCGCCCGGATCGACAAAAAAAGGCTGTTCACCAGAACAGCCTTTTTTTATCGAAAGGGATCGTTTATGCGATGCGGCGCAGCCACTCGAAAATGGAGGCGGCTCCAGAAAGCAGGGCGGCCAGCGCGCCCATCAAAACCCCGGAGAAAGAGGCCGGGGCTGTGCGGCCGTTGAAAGAAGTCAGCGTCACGGCATCGGGGTTTTCGCCGCTCAGGCTGAGATCGTCGGTGAAGCAGGCGCTGCCCTCGCCGCAGTGCACGGTCAGGCGGATCGATTGCTCGCTGCCGGTGCCTTCCAGATCCGAGAAGCTGTTTTCGCCGTTGATTAGCGCGCGCGTTTCGGTGTGGTCGGGTGAGCCGCCGCAGTCATCGCTGGAATTGAAGTACTCCACGACCACTTTGAAATTGGCTTCGCCGGGGTGGTCATCGCTGGCGTCAAGGTCGAGGCTGTAGGAGGTGAAGCCGCCGGGGGTGGTCACCTTCATACACTGGCTGAGGGTGTTGTCGGCTTTTTCACCGTTGGAGTAGGCGCTCTGGTCGTAGTCGTCGTAGTGCCAGCCGTCGGCGTGCCAGACTTTGGAAGAGTCTGGACAGGTGGGGAAGTCGGTGTTGAGTTCGCCGTTGCACACCAGGTTGGGCGGCGAAGCCAGCGCCGGGCGGATGAGGCCGCCTGCCAGGATCAGCGCCAACAGCAGGCTGAACAGCAGGGTGGAGGAATATTTGCGCATCGATCAAGTCTCCTATAAGGTGGGGGTGAATAGAATATAGAGAATTCTCATAATTATAATAAAATATATCATATTTTTAAAAAATCTCAAGGGTGATTTGTAGATTTCTGAAAAACAGGCGCAGGGCGATTAATCAAAAAGGCGAGCCTGAAACAGGCTCGCCTGGAAATGGAGCAGGGGGGTAGAGAAGCTCAGTCCTGCTTGCGCAGCAGGGCAAAGCCGCCCGCCAGGGCTGCCAGGGCCACAGCCGCCATTGCGCCGGGCAGCAGCCAGGCGCTGGAACCGTGGAATGAGGTCAGGCTGACTGCTGTTGGGTCTTCGCCCTGCAGGCTGACATCATCGACGTCGCACATGTTGCCCTCGGAGCAGTGGAAAATCAGGCGGACAGATTTTTCGTGCCCGGTGCCGTTGATGCCGGAAAAGCTGTTGGATCCGTCGGCCAGTAAAAGAGTCTCTCCGAAGGTGGGCAGACCGGTGCAGGCGGAGTTTCCATCGAAGAAATCGACATCCACCGTGTTGGTGTCGAACATATCAAAAGAAAATCCCAGGTTCAGGCTGTAGGTTGTGCCCGCGCCTCCGCCAGGGGGCAGGGTGACGGGGATGCACTGCGTCAGTGTGTTGTCGGCCAGTCCGCCCAGAGAAGAGGCATATTCATTTACGGCGTCATAAAACCACCCGATAGACGTCCACACCTTGACGGGGTCGGGGCAGGAAGTGAAATCGCCGGCGAAATCGCCGTTGCACACCAGTTCGTGCCCGGCCGCCAGGGCCGGCGCCAGCACGCCCAGGCTGAGCGCCAGGGCCAGGACAACGCTGAATACAACAGTGAGAGAGGATTTTTTCATGGGTACAGTTCCTTTTGAGCTATTGAAATAATAAGGGAATTTTAATGATTATAATCGCACTTTAAGGTTTTGTACACATACTTAAGAGTGATTCTAACAAAAATCGATCCCCGCGCGGCAATGGTAATCCACCGGGATGGTCGATTGACGCCAAAGGCGAGCCGTGAACAGGCTCGCCTTTGGCGTGCAAATTCTGTGCTGGTGTGCAGTGCAGCGGGCTGGTCTGCCTGGCCGCTGGTCGTGAGGCCTGGCAGTGTTTTTAGGCCTGTGTCTGCCAATCGTCCTGTGCGCTGGATTTCGTGGCTTTGTGTTCGACCTGGATCTTGTGGAAGATGAACGCGACCTTTTCGATTTCCTGGCTTTTTGGCCCGCTGGGCGTCTGCTCGCCCTGCCGCTCGACGGCGATGTCGCTGATGACGGCGTTGGTGAGCTTGATCTCCATGTACGGCGTCTCGATGCCGGCGGCGTTGACGCGCAGTTCGGTGATGACCACCGACTGCAGGTTTTCTCCGTTGACCATCGCCGCCATGATCTGCACCGAGGCCGGTCCCCATTCTTTGCTGATGGTCAGCGGCCGCCATTGGCGTTTGCCGGTGGGCAGGCCGGTGGAGAGATCGCGCGGCGAGGAGACCTCCAGGTCAAAGCCGAGGATGGGAATGTTGGTGATGTGCCGTTTCCCCGACGAAGCCGGTTCGCCGCTGAAATCGCCCTGCACGGCGCCTTTGATGGTGATAAAAAATGTTCCAGCCATGGGTAACCTCCGAAATATAGATAAATTTTACCATATAAGAATTCTTAACGAGCGCCCAGATTCTTTGCTCATCGATGCATTGTTCTCTTAACGAAAAAGGCGAGCCTGAGACAGGCTCGCCTGAGTTCATACTTGCTGAGCGAACGGCTTAGGGTTCGAGATCGAAGCCGGTGTCGACGCCGCCGATAACTGGAGAACCAGCGCGGATTTCGAGTTCAATTTCCTCGATGACGGCGGGGGTGGTATAGATTTTCTTGTCCATAATAGTTTCTCCCGTAAATTTCTGCTGTGCTACTTAATGAATTTAATAAAGTTTACCACATTGTGAGGAAAAATACAACAGTTTTTCAGCCTATTTTAAAATATTAATTTATTGCCCGGTCCATCATTGGACAAGTGCGGCAAGAATCCGGCCTCTCTGGTCAGCGGCGAGGCGAGGCATAGATCACTTTTCCCCGCTTGATCACCGCTTTCACAAAAGGATCTCCCGATTCCAGGCGCTGGGCCAGCGCCTGGGGAGTGTAGACCAGCAAATCAAGTCCAAAGTGGTCGGCCGCCGCCTGCAAAAGTTCATCTGCCTGGCGAGCTTCGTCGGGCGGCGTTTCCATCACCACCAACAATCCCACACCGCTGTCCGGGCGCGTTTTTTGACGAGACTGTGAGCGGAATAAGTAAATGCGCTCAACCGGGAAGCTCCCGGCGATGTGCCCGACCGCCTCTTCGACGGCCTGCATGGAGACTGCCTTGCGCTTCGCCGGCGGCGGTATGTAATAGGTGATGCCGTCCATCGTTTGGGCCTGGGGCGCTAATCGCCGGCGTCCGGCTTGAGCACGCTGACGTTCTGCCCGGCGTATTTCTCAAACAGGTCGCCGCGCCGCTTTTTCCAGGCATCCAGGCCGCCGCGCAGGTTGGTGACGCGCCGGAATCCTTTCGCCTGCAGATAATATGCGATCATAATGGAAAGCCCGCCGCCCGGGCAGTACACCAGGATTTGCTTATCGCGCGGCAGTTGTTTCAGGTAATCCTCGACATGCAGTGGATTGACCTCGTGCGCGTTGGGCAGGCCCTTGGATTTCTTGCGGTCCACCGGCGGGCGCACGTCAAGGATGAACGTGTTTGGATCGAACAGGATGTTCTCGTTCAATTGGGCCGGCGCCAGCATGTTGACAAACGAGGCGCGGCCTGTGATGTACTCTTGCGCCACCTGCGCCGCGTAGCGGATGTCGCCCGCCGTCGTGCGCCGCCCCAGGCTGATGCGGATCGTCTGGCGGGCAGCCTGGTCGGACAGGCCGATGGCTTTCAAGACGTGCGAAGGCGTGTCTTCCCCGGTGCTGCACGCCGACCCGGCCGAGACGGCAACGCCGCGAAAGTCCAGCATGCCCATCAGGCCGGAGTTCTCCACGCCCGGAAAGGTGATGCTGAGCGTGTTCGGCAGGCATTCCGCCTCATCCTGCGGCGAGTTGACCACGCAGTCTGGGCTGGCCCGGCGCAGGCGCTCGACCAGCTCGCGCTTCAAGGCGCGCAGCTTCCCGGCCTCTTCCAAAAGCTGATCGACCTCCTGGCAGGCCGCGCCAAAGCCGACGATGTTGTGCAGGCTTTCTGTACCAGCCCGCAGGCCGCTTTCCTGGTGCCCGCCGTGCAGTAAGGGGGTAAACGGAGCGCCCTGCCTGACATACAGCGCGCCCACGCCCTTGGGGCCGTACAGCTTGTGCGCCGAGAAGGAAGCGTAATCCACCTCCCAGGCGTGCAGGTCGATCGGAATCTTGCCCAGCGCCTGCACGCAGTCCGCCAGCAGCCGCGCCCCGCGGGCGTGGGCGATTTTCGTCACCGCCGGCAGGTCTTGAATGACGCCGGTCTCGTTGTTCGCCAGCATACAGCAGACCAAAAAGGTGTCCTCGTCCACCCGCTGGGCCAGGTCTGCCAGCACGACGCGCCCTTGGCCGTCCACCTGGCAGTACTCGACGCGCACTCCCTGGGTTTCCAGGTAGGCCAGCGTGTTCAGGATGGAGGGATGTTCGATCGGTGTGGAGACAATCTTCTTCTTGTGAAGCAAACACTGAGCGGCGGCCGATTGGAGCACGGCGTTGTTCGATTCGCTGGCGCAGCCGGTGAATATGACCTCGGCGGGGTCGGCGTGGATGGCGTTGGCCACCGCCTGCCGCGCCTGTTCCAGCATCTGCGCTGATTTGCGGCCCAGGCCGTAGAATGAGGACGGGTTGCCGTAGCGCGAGGTTAACACCTGGTTCATTTTGCGGCGCACCGCCGGGCTGACGGGCGTGGTGGCGTTGTGATCGAGATAGACCTGGCGGTCGAAGCGCAGGAGATGCTGAAGGAAAGCGAAGTATTTGATGTCCATGGATTTGTCCTTTATGGATAAACGGATACCAGGCGCGATTTATTCGGTGAGCATGGTTCCATATTACCACTTCATTGTGTCGCAATCATGGAGAAGTTCGCCAGAGCGCGTGGAGGCTCGCCAGGCGGTGAGCAATCGGCGCGCGCCGCGGCGGTGGGCGGCTCAGCGCTCGTTTGGCTCGAGCAGCACGCCGTTCTTCGACACGTCGGGCTCGCTGCACAGGTTGCGATTAAAACAGCACGGCCGCCGCTCTCCCTGGCTGAGCTTGGAGAGCGCCGCCTCGATGCGCCGCTGGCGCGTGTCGGCCTGTTTTGTCGCCCGTATCCAGCGAATCCAGTCCCAGCGCGCCAGGGGTGTCAGGTCCAGCCAGCGTGCATATTCCTGGGGGTGGTCCGCCAGGGCGGCCTGCAAATCGGCAGGCACTTCCGGCTCCGGGCATTCTTTTGTTGGCTGAATTGCCAGGGTCAGCGTGTCGTCTGCGCCGGCGCGGGCGGCGGCGAGCAGGGCTGGGTCGAGCCTGAACCAATGGCTGCCCCTGCCGTCCGGCTCGAGGGCGGCCCGCAGGGGAGCGCCGTTGAGACTGCCCTCCACCACGGTCATGCCGCGCGAGGGAAGCTGGGCGCTGGCGTTCGGCGGCAGGCGGATCAGAGTCCATGCGCCGATGGTCACCGGTTTGGCTTTAAATTCGATGCTGGACATCGTTGCTCACTCCTCAAAAGCTGTTAGAAGACAAGCCGAAGCGGGCGCCCTCCTAGCGGAGCTGCGAGGCGGGGTGCTCCCGCGCCGGGTGTACGCACAGTTATATCACGGAACCGTTGAAGCCGGTTTCTCAACCAGAAACAATAGACGGGCCGTCGTTAAGAACAGCCAGAGCAGGCCTGCGAAGGTGAGCAGGTTGAAACTGAGCTCGGCTATTTGCGTGGAAAAACGGAAGAACAATGCCTGGAATACATAAATCATGGCGGCTGTCATCGCCGCTGCCAGTATAGAGGACAGCGGATAGATCGTGCGCCAATTTTCTGCCTGTTTGAAGCGCAGGGACAGCAGAATGGTGGCAAGCGCCAGGCTGAAGAGCGATGCCAGAACGGCGAGAATGTGGATGAAGTAAAAACCTGTTTCGGGATCAGCCGCCACTTCGACAGGAAACAGTCCGGCAAGCAGAACCGTCGTCGTATGGGGAACTGTGCTTCCTGGCTCATACGGCGGAAAAATTCCGGCAGTGATCATGCCCACACCCCATAGTCCCAAAGCCAGCAAACCGGTCAGCGAGCCTGCTGAGCGAGATAATTTTCGAGAAAGTCCGCTGGCCAAAGCCAAAGACCCGCAGCCCAATGCGAAAAACGTCGAAGCGCTGAGAAATGGAAATGGGCCAAGTGAATAATTCCCCTCGAACGACTTGATGAGACTGTAATCAGGATTGAGAAAAGATAACATGACGACAGCGATTACAAAATATGCATAACAGCCTGCGGCAATTGCCGCAGGCTGCACCCTGGAGAGATAATAAATGGGAGGTTTCATTCTTCGGGAATGAGCTGTTCGCTGCTCAGCCCGCGTTCCTCTCTGCATTGCCTGGGCTTACCTTTAATACCCATAGAATCTTATCTTTTTTCTGTCGCTGAGCCAAAGCCGGTCAGCAATCCCTTCATACATTCCATCATGCCCAAATGCCGGCAGTCGTGGGTTAAGAAGACCAATAAATTCAAGCGTATTGTTTTGATCGCCTTTTGCATGGTCTCGTCCACCTGATCAAAATTGGCATAACGCGCATCCAGCAGTTCGATAAACTGTTCCAGGGCGCTGTACGAGCGTTTTAAGTAAGCCACCAGCTCCTCTTTGGGCGGAATGGGCAAACTGGCGGCAATTTCATCGCTGATGCCGGTGCCGACGGCTGTGGCGCCCAATTCAGAGGGAAAGCCCCACTTTTCGGTCAGGTTTTCGGCAAACCAGATTTGTTTTGATTCGCCGAAATCGGCGCCAATTTCGGGGAAGTGCTGCAGGATAGCCGCTTTGAGATAATCGGATTCGCGCGCCAGGTGCCAGGCATGGAAGCCGATGGCTGTCGCATAATTTTCAGGCCGCCATTTGAGCTGGGCATCGTCCAGGCTTTCGACCAATCCCAAAACCACCTGGTGAATATCTTGAAAAGCGTGAAGCACATCGTACGCGGCGAAGTTAGACAAGCTGGCCTCCTCTATTCAAACGTCCTGGCGTATTGTAATCCGCTGAGCGGCTCGTTCGATGGCGTGGGTGTTTTAGAAACGGCTCTCATCCTTCAAGCCTTCAGTGTGTAATTCAGCAGAATCACCCCGTTCGCATAGACCTTGTTTGATTTGAGCTCCAGGGCAGTTTGTTTGGCGGTTTCTGAAAAGAGCGGGATGCCCGCGCCAAACACAACCGGGTTCAGCTTGACGACAATTTCGTCGACCAAGCCCGCCTCGAGCAGTCCGCCTGCCAGGTTGGCGCCGCCGCACAGATAGATGTCTTTCCCTTCTTCGGCTTTCAGATCTCGCACAAACCCAAAGATGTTCTCAGAAACGAGCTTTACGTTTGCATCCGGGCTGTTTGTCATACTGCGTGAGATGACATATTGTCTCAGCCAGGGATAAGGGTTGGTCACGCCGAATTGCAATCCGAACTCATAGGTTCTGCGTCCCATCAGGACGATATCATAATCCTGCTTGAGCGAAGCGAAATAGTCCGTCGCGTGCTCGCCTTCTTCGGCAAACCCATGCACGCTGTGATCGCTGTGGGCGATAAACCCGTCGAGCGTTGTGGCGACATGATACTTGAGACTGCGCACCTTCACCTCCTGAAGCCAAGAAAAGAAATCGCACGCCGCGCCAGCCGACGGCCTGGGAGGGTCAGCCCGCTGTGCGCCACAGGATGAGCAGAGCGGCAAGGCCCAGCCCGCTGACCAGCGCAAAAATGGGAGGAGCGACAGGCCCAACCAGAACACCGGCCGGCCAGGGCGGCGGCGCGCACCACGGCCTGCCTCCACAACCTGTCCATCAGGTCTGCCAGGAGCATCGGCAGGTGCGCCAAGCCCATCAGCGCCGCCAGCCAGAACATAACAAACTGGCCGCCGGCCAATGTGTCTTCCACCAGGCCCATGTTGGGGGTCACGTCATAATTCATCGCCAGCGCTGCGCCGGCGCCGACGCCGTAAGCCGCCGCCAGGAGCAAGCAGACCAGGGATAAGCTTGTCAGCTTATTTTCCCAAACCACGGCTGTTGCGCTGGTCATATTCAGCTTGCCAGAAACAATGTTCAACGCCTGACCAATCTCAATACATACAGCAGTACGATGGCGCCCACCAGCGCGGTGATCAAGGAACCAACGATCCCGCCGCGAATTGAGACGCCTAACGTATTGAACAGCCAGCCGCCGATGAAAGCGCCGATCACGCCAACAATCAAATCCCCCAGCAGGCCAAACCCACTGCCTTTCATGATCTTTCCCGCCAACCAGCCGGCGGCACAACCAATCACAATGAAAAGCACAATATCCATACGGTATTCTCCTTTCTCAATTTGTCATCGTTATTGTAGCTTATTGTGCTCTCATAATAAAGAGAAAAAAGACCTACATGCCCCAATAGGGTTTCGCCTGCTTACCCAGGCCCTCCCGCCGGGGACTGGCCGGCGCCCGCGCCGCGCAAAATCTTCTCCATCTTCCTGCCCTGCGCCAGCTCATCCACCAGCTTATCCAGGTATCTCACCCGCTGGGTCAGCGGATCGTCGATTTCTTCCACCCGGCAGCCGCAGATGACCCCGGTGATGAGGCGCGCATTCGGGTTGAGCGAAGCCTGCTGGAAGAACACTTCAAAGGTTGCCTTTGCCTCGATCAGCGCTTCCACCTTCGGAGGATCGAGGGCGGTCAGCCACTCGATGATCTGCTGCAGTTCTTCTTTGGTTCTGCCTTTCTTCTCCACCTTTGCCAGATACAGCGGGTAAACGGAACCGAAGGTCATGTTGGCGATGCGTTCATTTTGGGTTTTGGAATTGTTCATCGAGGCCTCTCTTTTTGCGGTCAATGGTTCGGCTTCTGTCCAACGGTTCAGGCGCCAGGCTTTCAATATACTGCAAAATTGAGAGAATGCGGTGTGATTTTGGTTGAAAATCCGGCATGCCCGCCCGGAGCGTTGAAAAATCTGTGATAGAATAGCGAAGTTATTTTCCTGGCGATGAGGCTCGCCGCAACCGTCTTTCGACTGATAGCTTCTACCGATGAGTTCTTCGGTAGAAGCTGTTTTAAATTCGCAGATCAGATGTGCGCGCCATGCGTTCTTTTCCTGGACATTCTGAACGGCCTGTGAGATGATATCCATGGAGCGGGCTGACGAGCAGCAGATGGTGTAACCATGTATGAAAGAAAGCACAATCAGAGCTGAATTTTGGATGCGGAGTATTCTTTTTCGGAATCAAACGATGGTCAAGTTCTTCATCATCTCCCTGGGCGCTGTTTTGGGCGCAAATGCACGCTATTGGGTCGCCGATTGGGCCGCCCAGCGCTTTGGCGCTTCTTTCCCCTACGGCACCCTGCTCATCAACCTGAGCGGCAGCCTGGTGCTGGGCTTATTCATGGCGGTGTTCACCAGCGGTCGCTTTCTGATTGATCCCAACTGGCGCTTGTTGGTGGCCATCGGTTTCTTGGGTTCGTACACAACTTTTTCCACCTACACCCTGGAAAGCTTCAACCTGATCCAATCTGGCCAGTTCTGGCCTGGCTTGTTCAATTTGTTTGGCAGCAGTTTGCTCGGTGGATTGGCGGCCGCCATCGGGATGACGGTTGGCCGCCTGGTTTGAAACGGCAAGGAGACCTGGCATGTCGACATCCATCTCTATCCACGGCAACGCCCAACGCCTGACGATCTACATCGGTGAGAGTGATCGCTGGCGCGGCAAGCCGCTGTACATGGCAATCCTGGAAACCTTGCGCAATCTTGGCCTGGCTGGGGCAACCGTGGTGCGGGGCATTGCCGGGTTTGGGGCGCACTCGCGCATCCACACGTTTGCGATTGAACGCCTGTCGAATGATTTGCCCCTGCGGATCGAAGTCGTTGACCAGGCGGAAAAAATTGCGCAGGCGGTTGAGCAAATTGCGCCCATGGTGAGCGAGGGTATGATCACCCTGGAAAATGTGCAAGTGGCGCGTTACACCCACCGCTACCTGAACCCCTTGCCAACCGACAAACTGGTTGCCGAGGTGATGACCCGCGAGGTGGTCACCCTTTCCCCGGAAATGACGGTGGTGGAGGCCTGGGAACGAATGCTCAAGTACGAGCTCAAGGCTCTGCCGGTTGTCAACCGCCAGGGAGAAGTGGTGGGCATGCTGACGGATGAAGACCTGCTGTTGTACAGCCAAAGCAGGCCGGCTCTGGCCGGCAGCATGGGGGGTGAAATATTGGAGCAGGCCTTGAAGGCTTTGCGCACCTCCAACATCAAAGTGTCTGACGTGATGGTCCATCCGGTGGTGACCGCCAATGAGACCGATTCATTGGGGGTGGCCGCGGCGCGCATGGCCAAGCACGGCCTCAAACGCCTGCCGGTGGTCAATCAGGCCGGCAGGCTGGTTGGCGTGCTGTCGCGTCTGGATGTGCTGCGGCAGGTTTTGGATAAAAAAGTGACCACATCGCCCTCAGCTTTGCCGCTGCATGCCGTGCAGACCGTGGGCGAAGTCATGCACACGCCGGTGCCGGTGGTGAAACCCGAGGACAGCCTGGCAGACGTGGTGGATACCTTTCTGGAAAGCGGTTCGCGGCGGGTGATCGTGGTGGACGAGCAAATGCACCCGTTGGGTTTGATCGGCGACAGCGATGTGGTGGCGCGGGTTGCGCCGCCGGAGCAGAGAGGCGCATTGGCCGCCTTGCGCCAACTGGGGCGCGCGCCTCAAAGCCAGGCAACTGCCCGGTCGCTGATGTCTCCGGGCGTGCTGACCGCCGTGCCTCAAACACCGCTGGTGGAGGCGGCCCAGCAGATGATGGCTCAGCGCCGCAAATGGCTGGTGGTGGTGGATGCGGACAATAAAGTGTTGGGCCTGGTGGACCGCCAAATCTTGCTCAAAGCGCTGGCTGCGGTTTGACAGCCGACGCAGAAAAGATTTCAATGCCGCCCACCTCCTGGTTGATCGCCGGCCTGTTCCTGGTCATTGCGGCGCTTTACGCGGCGGTTGGAAATGCGGGCGCCACCGGTTACCTGGCCATCATGGGCCTGTTTGGGATGGCGCCGCAGGAGATGAAAGCCACTGCCCTGGCCTTGAATGTGCTGGTGGCCGGGATCGCGGCGTTTAAGTTCCAACAGGCGGGATATTTTTCCTGGCAAGTTTTCTGGCCGTTTGCGTTGACCTCCATCCCCTTTGCCTACCTGGGCGGTTGGATTCTGCTGCCGGCCTGGTTGTACAAGCCGCTGATCAGCCTGGTGCTGTTCTATGCGGCCTTTCGCCTGCTGCGCCAGCGCCGGCCCGCTTCCAGCCTGCCGGCTGTTCAACCGGCGCCGGTGTGGCTGGCTGGTCTGTGTGGAGCCGGGATTGGGCTGATTGCCGGTCTGAGCGGGGTGGGCGGGGGGATTTTCCTCAGCCCCCTGCTGTTGATTGCGGGTTGGGCCGATGCCCGCCAGGCGGCTGCCACCGCGGCAGTGTTCAACCTGGTGAACTCGCTGGCCGGGTTAGCCGGTCACCTGTCGTTGATACCCAGTTTACCGGCTGCGCTGCCGTGGTGGGCGCTGGCGGCCGGCGTCGGCGGCTGGGTCGGCGCAGAATACGGCAGCCGCAAGCTGGCCTCACGGCGTTTGGTGCAAGTTTTGGCGGTTATCCTGCTGATTGCCGCTGTCCGGCTGGCGTTTTCGTGAGCTAAAAAACGGAGCGGGTTGATCATTCACTGGAGGGCGGCGCGCTGCGCGGCGCGCTGCGCTCGGTCTCCTGCCTGCCGCTCCAGGCGCCGGCCGCCAGGCCGGCAGCCCGCCGCCAGGCGTTTCCCTCCGCGCCAAACCCATTCTTCAAAAAGCGGTAATCGCTCTTGCGGATGAACTCGCCCAGTTCGCCGCGCAGCCTCTCCATCTTTTCCAGCTCAACACTGAACAGCCGGGCTAACCCGGCTCCCTCTGCCGGCTGCTCAAAAGCCCGGTGCAAATGCGGCAGACACAGCCCCTCCGATTTGGTGAACGCCGCCAGCATCTCTTGTTCCTGGATGCTGGCAAGCAGCACCTCAAGGACCATGTGAGCGGTGATCTCTCTCTGCTGGCAGGCCAGGCAGATTTGCTGCGCACGGACAGCCTGCTTGGCACGCTCCAGGGCGGCTGCCAGCTCCGCCGGGATGCGCCCCAACAGGCGGGAAAAGGCTGTGGGTTGGCCCACAAGTGAATTTTCCCCGGAGAGCCTGCTCAGCACGGCGCCAAACACATCGTGGTAAATAATGGACATCCCCAGGGCATCGCCTGCCCCTGCCTGCAACAGCAGGTGCGTGTGTTCACGGCAGAAACCCAGGCTGGCGCGCAGATGGGCGCGCAGGCCGCCGTCGTTGACGTTTTCGTAAAACAGATGATCCAGGTAGCGCTCAACGCTCTGCTGTTCCAACCGGCAAACCGGGCAGCCCGGCTGGGCGCAGGCTTCTACCAGCGCAAAGTAGGTGGGGTCATTGCGCATGGCTCGACCACAAATCACGCCAGGCCTGGGCGGCCGCATTTTCCACGATCACCCGGCGCTCGGCGCTGATGCTCCCCTTTTGCAAGTGAACCTGCACCTCCTGCCAGGCGGCGTGCGGCGCAGTTTCAATGCCGGTCACACAGCGCCGCGGGCAGAAGGTGATGAACCAGCCGTAAGAGGTCGCATTGGTGCGCCCTTCTTCGATGAGCAGGATTTGATGCTCGGTGAGCGCCAACAAAGCCGCCGGTTCAGCCAGGCGCGGGAAAATGCCCAGCACCCTGCGCAGGATGCGGGGCTGAAAAACGCAGCCCAGCAGGCGTTCGCCTGGCAGCAGCCCATGATATCGTAAACCGCCCTTGAATTTAAAAGACCGTTCGCCCAATGCTTCCAGGACAGATTCTGTGCTGTCGCTGTCCAGGCCCGGCATGCCCGGTGGCTCATCCCATGCCAGGCGCAGAAGGCGCTGCAGGGCGGGCTGGAGCAGGAAATGCCCGACCGTGTTGTATTCCACCACGATGCGCTTCAGCGCATCGTGCTCGACAGCGCACAGCTCCAGCCGGCCGTAAAGCAAGATTTGGGTCAGGTGAGCGTATAAAAGCTGGTCGCCGTGCAGGGCTACCGCCTGCGCTGGTTGGCCGGATGCGCCCGCATCCTGGACAAACAGCACACCCCTGGCGGTGAAGAGCAGGGCCCGCTCAGGCGCCAGGTGCATGCCGCCTCGCCCGCCAAAATTCTTGGGCAGCGCCTGCGGCGGCATGACGAAGAGCGTTTCCAGCGGCTCATCCGCTTCCAGGGCTTGCCCGGCCAACTGTGCCAGGCTGCCTGGCAAGTCGTGCAGATGAGCCACCAGGTAAGGATGATCCGTGCGCCGGTAATTCGTGGCTGCCACTAGCGCTGGCTCTCTTTCACGATCCTGTCTCGCGGCGCAAATGGCAGGTATCATTCAGCGACACGAGCACGAAGTCGCCTTGTTCTGCTGCGAAAACGTTGATAGCGCCGGTGTCCTGTTTCAGTTGCCAAAAGCGTTCGTCGTTCAGGCCCAGCACGCCGAGCAGGATGACACGGTTGATCACGGTGTGGCCAACCAAAACGATGGTCTCGGCGGAATGCTTTTCAGCCAGCTCTTTCACAGTTTGCATGGCGCGCCTGCGCACATCTGCCAGGCTTTCACCATTTGGAATCAGAGCCTGTTCAGGATGGCGGTACCAGTTGTCCACCTGCTCCGGCCAGCGCTGGCGGGCTTCTTCGGGCGACAGGCCCTGCCACTCGCCGTAATCGATATCGACCAGGCCGGGATGCGCCTGCACCGGCAGATTGTAATGCCTGGCGATAACTTCGGCGGTCTGGACGGCGCGTGACAGCGGGCTGGTGTAAACCGCGGCGGGAGACCATTGAGCGGCCACGCGCCGCCCGGCAGCTTCTGCCTGGGCCAGACCTGTTTTGTCCAGCGGCACATCGGCGCGGCCGCGGAACCGCTCGACAAGGTTCCATTCGGTCTGGCCGTGGCGAACGAGAATGAACAAACATGATTGTGGGTTCATTTCAAACAGCCTTCTGCCAGTTGGCGTATGATGCGAAATGGATGTCCGGCTGCTTTCTGCAGCAGCGCACGACTGCGGGGGCCGTGGATCTTGCTCAAAGCCACCACGGCCTCCCGCAGGGCATAAATATCATTGACTTCTGTGTCCAGCACCTTTTCCAGCCCGGGCAGGGCAGCCTGGCTGCCCAACTCACCCAAAAGCTGGATGGCCAGGCAGCGCTGCTCCGGCACGGGATGCTCCAGGGCTCGCAAAAGCTTCTCTTCGAAACTTTCCGCCTGGTAGCGGGCCAGTTCAATGCCGCAGTCTGGGCAGCGCTCCTGCATGCCGGCCATCTCGTGCCAGCAAGCCGGACAGAAGTGCGTGATCAAGCGGTTCAGCGCACGAATGCCTTGCGCCCGGCATAGATAGCCGACTCGCCCAGCTCTTCTTCGATGCGCATGAGCTGGTTGTACTTCTCCACCCGCTCGCCGCGGCAGGGCGCGCCGGTTTTCAGGTGCCCGGTGGCCATGGCCACGGTGAAGTCGGCGATGAAACTGTCCACGGTCTCACCGGAGCGGTGCGAAACCATGGCGCCCCAGCCGGCTTTGCGCGCCATCTCAATCGTCGCAATCGTCTCGCTGATAGTGCCGATCTGGTTGAGTTTGATCAAGACCGCGTTGGCCACATTCTCCTGGATGCCGCGCGCCACGCGGGTCACGTTGGTCACGAACAAATCATCGCCCACCAGCTCGATTTTGCTGCCCAGCCTCTGGTTGAGCAGTTTCCAACCATCCCAATCGTCCTCTGCCAGGCCATCTTCGAGAACCACAATGGGATACTTCGCTGTCCAGTCGGCGTACATCTCTACCATCTCTGCCGCGCTGACCTTGCGGCTTTCGGTGCGCAAATTGTAAACGCCATCCTCAAAAAAGCCGCTGGAAGCCGGGTCGAGGGCAATGGCAATATCGTCGCCCGGTTTATAGCCGGCTTTTTCGATGGCCTTCAGAATCAATTCGACCGCATCCGAGTTCTTCTTCAGGGCGGGGGCAAAGCCGCCTTCATCCCCCACGCCGGTGGTGTAGCCGCCGCTCTTGAGCACGCCCTTGAGCGCCTGGTACACCTCGCTGCCCCAGCGCAGGGCCTCGCGGAAATTGGGCGCGCCGAGCGGGGCGATCATGAATTCCTGCAGATCGGTGCCCTGCCAGTTGGCGTGCACGCCGCCGTTGAGGATGTTGAACATCGGTACCGGCAAGAGCTTGGCTGTCACGCCGCCCAGGTAGCGGTAGAGCGGCAGGCCGACCGAGTCGGCCGCGGCGCGAGCCACCGCCAGGCTGACGCCCAGGATGGCGTTGGCGCCGAGCTTGCTTTTGTTCGGCGTGCCGTCCAGCGCCAACATCGCCTGGTCCACGCCACTCTGGTCAAGCCCATCCAACCCGATGATGGCCCCGGCGATTTCTTTGTTGACATGTTCCACCGCTTTCAGCGTGCCTTTGCCGCCGAAGCGTTTCTTATCATCGTCACGCAGTTCCAGCGCTTCATGGATGCCGGTGGAAGCGCCGGAAGGCACTGCCGCCCGCCCAAAGGCGCCATCTTCCAATGTGATCTCGACTTCAACCGTGGGGTTGCCGCGTGAATCCAGGATTTCGCGTCCATGAACTTTTTCTATTAGTGTGTACATTGTTTTGCTCCTAGGGATCGTTTAGATTCTCGGCGTCTAGCGGCGCCGGAGTTGATGATTGGCTGTCGAAAAGCTGTGCCAGTTCCAGGGCAATCTGCGCCAGGTGATGGAGGTGAGGGTCAATTTCTCGGGCTGCAGCAGGGTGGACTTCGCCGTAGCGCCTCAGCTTACCGGCCTGCGAGTCGATCAGGCTGGCCCAATCGACGCTCATCTGGCTGCGGATCAAGCCGGCCGGGTTCACGATTTCTGGCTGCAGGCCGAGCTTTTCTGCCAGGGCAGAAATCTCTGCCAGCGCCGCCGCGATGCGCAGGCGCGCCTGCCTGCTCCTGGCAGGGGCAAGGCTCAGTTTCTGGCGGTAAAGAATGCCATCGGCCTGCCGTCCATCCAGCCAGGTGTTGGCCTGGCGCAGGTCTTCTTCGAGGGTGCGCAGCACGGTTGCCACGGAGTTCTTTTGGTACGCATTGAGAATATCGTCCATCGCTGTGTTCTCAAACGGTCAGCCCGCTCTCAAATCCTTTTACGCACAAGATAGAAGATGGGGATGGAGGCCAATTGAGCCGCCATTGAAAAGACCACCAGCCAGGAGAGAGAATGATCGTACAAAACGCCGATCAACACGCTGCCTAAGAACCAGGCAATGCCATAGATTGTGTTGAAAAGCCCGTAAGCCGTGCCGCGCTGTTGAGGCAAGATCATGCCCGCCACGGCGGCGCGCATGATCGATTCCTGGGCACCGAGGCCGATGCCCCACAGCACCATGCCGCACACGGCTAAAGAAAACCCTCCCAAGAAAACCAGCGGCGCAAAAAAATGCGGATAGGGCGGCGACCAGCATCATGGTGACCAGGCCAAAGCGGTCGAACAGGCGGCCAAAAACCAGGGCGGCCAGGGCGTCCACGCCCATGGCAACCGCGTATAAAACGGGGATCGTCGCTTCACCTGCAATGGAGGCTTTTTGGAAGTGGTAAGCAATCAGGGGAAAATCGGCAAAACCCGCCGCAATGAGGGCGGCGGCGGCGACATACAACCAGAACGGTCGCGAAAATCCCGGGACTTGCAGATTCACCTGGTTGAATTCCAAATCCTGGGGGCGAGGGTACAAGAGCCGCGCCGCGCTGAGCACGCCCAACGCCAGCAGGGCGGGGATGAGCAGCAGACCGTAGCCGGTTTGATAACCATTGCGAAAATAAAGGACGAGGGCGACGATCAGCGGACCGGTGATGGCGCCGAGCTGATCCAACGCCTCGTGGAGGCCAAAGCCCCAGCCGCGGCCCATGCGCTGGGTGGCATACGAAAGCATGGCATCCCGCGGCGGCACACGAATGCCCTTGCCGAGGCGCTCGACCACCATCAACAGCGCGGCCAGCGGCCAGTTGCCGGCCAGCGCCAGCAGCGGCACGGCGATCAGGTTGATTGCGTAGCCCAAGAAGGTGATCGTCCAATAGCCTTTGGTTTCATCGCTCAGGTAGCCCGATACCAGGCGGATCGTGAACCCGAGCAGTTCCCCCAGGCCGGAGACCACACCGACGACCGCTCCGCTCGCCCCGAGCACTGCCAGGTAAGAGCCGTTGATGCTGCGCGCGCCCTCGTAGGTCATATCTGCAAACAGACTGACAACCCCGATCAGAATGACGAAGCGCAGGGCGTTTCTGGTCGATATTTGAGATTGGTCGATCTTCAATGATTTGCCTCCATCTTGAATGGCGAAAGAAAGCCTCTGCCCGGAGACTTTCGTCTTAGACAGAGGCTGTCAGCCGGGAAGCCGGCGGTTCGTCATCAGCAAGCGAGCCTCATCGCTCGCCAGTATTGTACGTCTTTCGGCGCACAGCGTCAAGCACAAATTAGAATGTGTGTTAAAATAAAGAGGCTCGTATTTGTTGGCGATGAGGCTCGCCAAAAGCGATATTTCGCCACAACCGTCGTTTTGACTGATAGCCTCTACTGGAGAAATCCTTCAGTAGAGGCT
This sequence comes from Chloroflexota bacterium, assembly GCA_029782365.1. Taxonomy (GTDB): domain Bacteria; phylum Chloroflexota; class Anaerolineae; order Anaerolineales; family UBA4823; genus CAWBUW01. The sequence goes on along the minus strand of JAKOUW010000143.1, from coordinate 58,957 downwards.
TTTTTGTTTATGAGCGGCGTTTTTTACGATGAGACATGCGATGAGTGAACCGGCAATCGATATTGAGATCACCCAACCTGGGCGCGCCACCGGCCTGTACATCCCCATCGAGTATGATGTGCTGCGCCTGGAAAAAGTGCTCTATCCCGACGCGCCTCGGCCTTTTGATGTTGGCATTCTGCCCAAAACCCTGACTGAGCAGGGCAGCCCTTTGCGGGTGATCCTTTTGGGAGATATCTCTCACCCGCCCAAAACACAGGTGCCCGCCCGGTTGTTGGGCGGTTTCTCTGCCAATGGGGCGGCTGTGTGTCTGTTGGCAGTGCCGGCAGGCGTTGACCAGTTTGCTGGATTGAATTCCTTCGCAGATCTGCCAGACTTCTTAAGAGCCGAGCTTTTGCGCTGCCTGGAACCTCCCGCCGCCAGCGAACTGCAGTGGCTGGATGCTGCTGAAGCGCAGACATGGATCAAACAAGCGGCTCAAAAATACCGGCTGGCCAAAGCAAAAGGATACCAGCCTGTTGGTCAGCCAGCCTGGCGATCCGTGGATACGGCCGCCCGGCCGAGCGGTTACACGGAGGTTGAGCATTACACGGCCGCAGAGTACACCTTCCACCAGCTTCCCGGCCATGTGCAGCGCTATGTCGGCGAATACCTGGCCGATGACGAGCGCATCTTGTACGCCGTCCGCCGTCAAGCCATGCACAGTCAGCGGCGCCGCTCCTGGCTCGACAGAGAAAAGTTGAACGAGGGTGTGCTGATCCTCACAACCCAGCGCTTGATCCAATTGGTGGAGCTGGTTCCCCTGGGCGACAGCGGGGTGAGGTACGGCTTCCTGGCGCGCCTGGGGGCTTTAGAGCGTCTCGTGGATGTGCAGGTTGAAACCTTGGGAGATGCAGCCATCCTGCTGAAAACCGCTTGGGAAGCCGAGGATGGACTCGCTTGGCTCACGTGGGAGTCGCAGTTCTACACCCGCTCGGCTGTCCTTGAATTGGTGAGTTTCTTGGAGCGCTTTCTGCCCAAGAATATTCCCCCCGCGGCGCTGCGCCGGTCTTTCTTGCCCGCCCCATCTGATTTGCCTCCCCTCAGCGACCCAGCCAGCAACGATCCTGCCCTGGTCTGGGCTGTTCACCAGCGTTTTACGCAGGCTTTGCCCGGTCACCTGGCCCCAAACGAGGCAGTCCATGCCTGGGCTCTGTGGCCGGCCTGGTATGAGAACAAGGGTTATCCCCAGGTGTTGGTGGTGACTGACCGCCGCGTGTTGATCCTGCCAGACCCGGCACTTCGCCTGCCCTGCAGCCTGGATATCCGGTTGGCCCAGCTTGCGATCCCAGAGTACGCCGGTTCAATCTTGCGGTCGCACATTGGGTTCGACCTGGTTGAAAGCGGCAAGGCGCGCCGCGTTCAGTTGAGCTTCCCCTACCCGGCGGTGGGAGCTTTTCGACGCTGTTTTGAAGCCCTGCGGCGCTGCATGGCCGTCTTGCCTTTGAGCCGCTATGCCAAAGTGTAGAGAGGTGTTCTGATGGTTTTCCGCAGCATCCTTTTTGAAACCGGGGCTGGTGACGTGGAGAAAACTGCGCCAGTTTGCTTTCCTGACCTGAACCTTGACCAGGTGATCAAGACGATCACCGCCCGCAAGCCGGAATATGATCTCAACCCGTTCTTTTACACACCTTTGCGCTCGGCAGACGCCATCTACTACCGGCATGCCATCCTGCAAGATTTGGAAAACCCAGGCCTGATGGCAGGCATTGGGGTTTTTGCCGAGAGAATGACCACCGTGCGCCGTTACCTGGGCATGATGAATAAGTTGAGCTTCAAGAATCATCAACAAGGCTGGTTCCTGGAAACGGTGGCGGTGTACTGCAGCGCGGTGACCGGCCTGGCGCAGGTTTTGGAACAATCAGACCTGCGCTCGCGCGGCCTGGCCGCCTTTCGGGAATTTCTCACCGCCTTTGCCCGCTCGGACGATTTCACCAGGCTGCAAACCGAAGTTCAGGAGCTCAAAGCGGCCCTTTCCACCGTCAAGTACAATGTTGTGATCAAAACCGGCACGGTCAGGGTGTTCAAATACGCCGAGGAAACAGATTACAGCGTCGAAGTGTTGGAGGCTTTCGAGAAATTTAAACAGGGCGCAGTCAAAGATTACCGGGTGAAATTGTTTGAAGGCGGCGGCATGAACCACGTGGAAGCGCAAATCCTGGATTTCGTGGCCAGGCTCTATCCGGAGATCTTTGCCAGCCTGGATCAATTCTGCGCCCGGCGCGTCGATTTCCTTGATGAGACCATTCGCGTCTTTGACCGCGAGATCCAGTTTTACGTGGCAGTCCTGGAGTATACGGCGGGTCTCAAACGCAGCGGACTGGCATTTTGCTACCCTGAAATTGCAGACCAGGAGAAGCACATCTTTGACATCGAAGGTTTTGACCTGGCCCTGGCGTACAAGTGTTGGAATGAAAAGACTGCCGTGGTGTGCAACGATTTCTATCTGCAGGCCCAGGAGCGCATCCTGGTCGTTTCCGGGCCAAACCAGGGCGGCAAGACCACCTTTGCGCGCACCTTTGGACAGCTCCATTACCTGGCCAGCCTGGGCTGCCCGGTGCCGGGCAAGCAAGCCCGCCTGTACCTGTGCGACGCCATTTTCACGCACTTTGAAAAGGAAGAAAACATCAAAAACCTGCGCGGCAAACTGCAGGACGACCTGGTCAGGATCGCCGAGATCCTGAAAAAAGCAACGCCAAACAGCCTGATCATCATGAATGAGATTTTCACCTCCACCACCCTGCAAGACGCCGTCTTCCTGAGCCAGAAAATCATGGAGCGCATCATCCAACTGGACGCATTGTGCGTGTGTGTCACTTTCCTGGATGAATTGACCACCCTGAGCGATACGATCGTCAGCATGGTCAGCACGGTGTCGCCCGAGAACCCGGCTCAGCGCACCTTCAAGATCCTGCGCCGGCCTGCGGATGGCCTGGCCTACGCGCTGTCGATTGCTGAAAAATACCACCTGACCTATACAAAAGTGAAGGAGCGCATCTCGGGATGAAGGCATACCTGCTTTACAAAGACCAGGATTTCGACCAGGGCCAGTCACTGCCCCCCAACGCGCAGGGGCTAACACAAGACCTGGAACTCAGCACGCTGTTCCAGGCCATGGCCCAAAGCGACAAATACACCTTCAATATCGTGGAGAAAGTGATCCTGGCCCGCACGCAGGATGTGGACACGATCCATTACCGCCAGGATATTCTCAAAGACTGCTTGAAAAACCCGGCCGTCGTGCGAGAAATTTACCAGATCCCAATCGAATCCATAGAACGCCGTCAGCGGCATTGGATGGGGATATTCGGCAGTTACCCCACCATCATCCTGTCTGGCGCGGTGGAACTGATGGGATTGTTTGTCAGCCTGCTGCACAGGCTGAAACAGATCGCCGATGAACACGCCGGTCAATTCGAATCCCAGGGGTTCCGGCGCTTTTTTGCCATGATCCAGAAAGAACTGGATGACGATTATTTTGCGAGCGTGCAAGCTCACCTGGCCCGGCTGAGATTTGACGACGGGGTGCTGATCAGCGCTGAGTTGGGGAAAGGCAACGAGGGCAAAAACTATGTGTTGCGCAAAGCGCCCGATAAGCCGCACTGGCTGAGACGCGTGTTTACCCACCAGCCGGTGAGCTACACTTTTTCGATCCATCCGCGCGACGAGTCCGGCGCCCGGGCGCTGGAAGATCTCAGGAACCGGGGCATCAACCTGGTGGCCAACGCCCTGGCCCAATCCACCGACCACGTTGACAGCTTCCTGAAACTGCTGCGGGCAGAGCTGGCTTTCTACATCGGCTGTTTGAACCTCTCCGAACAGCTTTCCCAACAGGGCTCGGCGGTTTCCTTTCCCACGCCGGCCGGGCTGGAGGAACGCAGGTTGGCTTTTGCCGGGCTGTATGACGTTTGCCTGGCCCTGACCATGAAGCAGAGCGTGGTGGGCAATGAAGTGAAAGCTGACGGTAAGGCGCTGTTCATCATCACAGGCGCCAACCAGGGCGGCAAATCCACCGCCCTGCGCAGCATCGGCCTGGCGCAGATGATGATGCAGGCCGGCATGTTTGTTCCGGCCAACTCTTTTTCTGCCAATGTGTGCAGCGGCATTTTCACGCATTATAAACGCAAGGAAGACGCCTCGATGGAAAGCGGCAAATTGGATGAGGAGCTCAGCCGCATGAGCGAGATTGTCAACCACCTCAAGCCCAATGCCATGATGCTCTTCAATGAGTCCTTTGCCGCCACCAACGAGCGCGAAGGCTCAGAGATCGCCCGGCAGATCACGCGCGCCCTGCTGGAGAGCCGCGTCAAGGTTTTCTTCGTCACCCATCAATATGACTTCGCCCATGGGTTTTATGCCCAAAAAATGGACGATGCCCTTTTCCTGCGCGCCGGCCGGCAGACCGGCGGTGGGCGCAATTTCAAGCTGACGGAGGGCGAACCCCTGCAAACCAGTTACGGCGAAGATCTGTATCACAATGTGTTTCCAGCGCCGGCTGTTTAATGGCTTCATCTGACCTTGAGCAAATCGGTCATTCCTTTTGGGGATGGGTGTAGGCTGTGCGCTCACCGCTCAGTTGAGTGAGCGCACGCCGCCAGGCATTTTCCTCATTTTCGTTGAGCAAACCGCGCCGAATGGCAGCGCGCTTGAGCAGGTAGCTGTGCATATCTTCGGATAGTTCTTCCAACCGGTTCGCCTGCTCTCTGAGCAGAAAATCCGCCGTTTCTTTCGATGGCGCGGCGAGCAGAGCCGCCTGCAGATGGGACAGGCACAATCCCAATGAATTCCGGTAAGAGGCTGCCCCTTCGGCCGTGGAAACCAAGGCAAGAAAGCGCACGATTTGATCGGCGCCGCTCTGGCGTGACACCCGGCAGGCCGGGCAGCTTTCTCCGGTTGGCAGCAGCCTGCCCAGTTTGGCAGCGCTCACTGCAGGGCTTTCCCCAATCTGCTGGCGCAGTTCAGCCACCGCCGCCTCAACCAGCGGCGCATATCCCTCGCTGATGCCCTGGGGAGCGGCGATCTGCTGGAACTGCCAGGTATGCACCCCGCAGAAGCCGCCCGCAGAGCGGAAGGCGCGGCGGGCCTGCTCATCCTTGCTGATGGCATACTGCCAGTGGACGAAAAAGTCATACACCGCCTGGCTTTGCGCGGCGCAGATCGGGCAGGTGCGCGTCATCAAAAACGGCCGTTCGCCGCCTGCGCGGGGTTGTGCCTGACTGTTGGCGATAGCCTGCTCCAGCGGAGTCTGGATTGCGGACGGATCGGTTTCATTTTCATTTTGGCCAGGCCCGGCCTCATCCAGAGATTGAATGGCAGAGCGCAGGGCTGTGAAATCCTCCCGCAGCCGCTTCAGGCTGGGAATGCCGTTGGCGTTGGCGGCAGTCTCTGGTAAGGGCGTCGGTTCAAGATCGAGCGCGGGCGCTCCCACCAGCCTCAGCGCACGGTCTGCCATAGCCAACAGGAACACCCGGCTTTTCCCTTCAGCCAGGAAGGCGGCGAGATCGGACTCAAATTCTCTCAAGCCGCTTTGCTGGATTCCCTGTTCGTCAGCGCGCAGTTTGGCCTCCAATCCCAGGCGGGCAGAGAGGGGGTAAAGGCGCACCTGCGCGGTTCCCAGGATCCTCCCAATTCCGGCGCGGATATAATTCAGCGCCAGTTCGCCTTCGTTTTGCGCCAATAAGTCCACTTTGTTCACCACCACAAACAACTTGTGCGCCTGCTGGCGAATATCCTGCAAAAAACGCTCTTCCGCCTCGCTGAAGGGCGCCTCGACGCTGGTCACAAAGATGACAGCGTCGGCCTCGGGTAAGAAGGCATAGGTGGTGGCTGTATTTTCCTGGCGTGAAGAACCGATGCCCGGCGTGTCAACAAAATGGAGGCCGCGCCGCAGGAAAGCGGAAGGCATTTCCACCCGCGCTTCCAGGATGCCCTTCTCATTTCCAGGGTTGCCTTGTTCGGTCACAAAGCCTGGCAGGTCTGTGATTGAGATTTCCTGAGTCAGCGTCCAGCCCTGGCGCTTCAACAGCACCCGCTCTTGCGGCCCAAAACACAGGCTGGTGATGACCGATGTCAACGGCAGAATGCCGGTGGGCAGCAGCTCGCGGGCGATGACGGCGTTCATCAGGGAGCTTTTCCCGCGCTTAAACTGCCCAACGACAGCCAGGTTGAAGCGGTCTTCGGCGAGTTTGACCAACAGCTCCCGGCACTGCTCCACGCCTTCGTCTGCCTGGTACTGTGTAAAGATTTGCAGAGCGGCGCGCAGCAGTTCACCAAGCCGCTGCCTGGCGAAGGTGTACTGGCGGAGTTGATGGGTTGGAGATTCCTCAACTTGCATGGTTATCTGGATTTCTATCCTGGCTTATGATCATGAATTGTCCTCTGCATTTCTACCAAAGCCCGCTCAAAGTCCCAAGATATGCACCCACCAGGGCTGCCGCAAGGATCAGGTAGCGGAAGACTTTCAATATCTTCAATCTGCGCTGCGTCTGGAGCGCGCCTTCCATGAGCGCCAATAAATCAACCAGCTCTGGCAGCAGAATATTCGCAAACTGCCTGGCGATGAGTGAGCTGTTCTTGATGAACGAGATGCTGACATCTGCCAATCTGAGGGCGGTCCCATCGTTCGCGCCATCTCCCACCATGCCCACACAATGGCCTCCTTGCTGCAGAATGCGGATCAGGTATCCCTTTTGAGACGGGACCAGCCGTGCAAAAACCGAACAATACTGCGCCTGCCTGGCAACCTCCTGCGAGCCAATGGCATCCATTACCTGGCCCGTCAGGCAGGCTTGAGAGCCTGCGGAGATCCCACAAACCTGGCCCACACTTACGGCTGTTTTTCGCCTGTCTCCCGTCAGCAGCAGGACCCGGATTCCTTTCATCGTCAAGTTCTGAACCACTTCCCTGACCCCTGGCCTCAGGGAATTTTCCAATTGAACCAGGCCGAGAAAGGTGAAAGGGGTTTCAGCCTGGTCGGACAAGGCGGAGGCGCAGGCAAAGGCGATTGCCATGTCGCCTTTCTGCGAAATCGCCTCCACCGCTGAAACATTGCAGTTCCAGAACGGCGCGTCCACTTTTTTTCGTTGGCCGGCCGCGGTGAGATAATCTTTGCAGAGGTGGAGCACGGCGTCGGGATCACCTTTGACATAATATACAACCCGCCCGGCTTGTCGATATCCGCACATCATCAACCGGTTCTCTGATTCAAAAGGCATATCGTAGATGCGCTCGCACTGCGACCACAGCTCGGGCAAAACACAACCCTGTTTCTCGGCAAAAGCAATCAGGGCCTGATCGACAGGATTTGCACGGCTGATTTTTTCATAAAACAAGACATCATGACACAATGCGCAGGCGGTTATCAGCTCATGAAGGCCGTCCTCCCCGATTTGTTCCTCCACTTTGCCTTCCGCATCAACACCCTTGTCCACCAGGTAAAGCTGTTTAACCCTCAACCCGCGCGTGGTCAGCACACCCGTTTTATCGAAACACAGGATGTCCAGATTCCACAAACGTTCGAAGACTTCCGGCGCGCGGATCTGAATCCCGAGGCGCGACAGCCGTTGGATCTCGCGGTGCACGAGAACGCGCCGAAAAAGTGGATCGTTTTGCAGCAGGATCAGAACGAAGAACCCTGGAACATAGAATGCGGCCAGCCAAAAATCAACAGGTGATTGCACAAGATGAATGGCAAGCGCGGGGAGGAGTAAAGCGGCGAGGAATAGGTAGCGGGCGTGGAAAACCTGGATCGGATGAGGCAAGATGAGTCCGTGTTCTTGTTTCAGAATCTTCCCGTATTCCGATTCTTCACCGGCGGCCATGACAACACCCTTGCCTGCGCCTTTTACCACCTTGCTGCCCATATACACATTGATGGCCTGGTCGTTGATTTGTTTGTGGACCGGCCAGATTTCTCCCGTGATGTCGAAATCATCAACAACCAACCCTCGCTCCTCAACGAGGTGAAGATCAGCGGGAACGATATCTCCCGTCTGCACAACGACCAAATCGCCTTCGTGCAAAACCGCTGCATCCACATTTGTAAGCTTCCCATCTTTGACAATGGTGACGAGATTACCATTCATAATCAGTTTGTTTGTGATTACACGGCGGGCAAGTTCAATCAAGCTTCATTGGGATGTTTTCTCAGGGATAAACCACAATGCCGCAAACGCAGTGAAGGCCATGATCGCGCCGAAAGCGAAGGGGGCCGCCGGAGAAACATTCTGCCACAAGGCGCCGGCGATCAGGCTGGCCGGCAAAGCCATGACGCCAATCGAGGCGTTGTATAAACCAAAGGCGGCGCCGCGATTGGCCTCGGGCACCAATTCGGCCACCATCGCTTTCCCTGAACCCTCGGTAAAGGCATAGTACAAACCGTAAAGGATGTACAACCCCCAAACCATCCAGGCAGCTTTCACCAAAGCAAAACCCAGGTAGGTAACCGCGTAGATGGCCCAGCCAATCGTGATTGCCCTGCGCCTGCCAATGCGGTCGGACAGTTTCCCCGCGGGGATAGCGGCCAGGGCGGAGACCAGGTTAAACACGGCAATCACCAGCGGGATGGTCACCGGAGGAATGCCCACATCATTGGCGCGTAAGATCAAAAAGGCGTCCGAGGAGTTGCCCAGGGTGAACACCAGCATGACCATCAAGAACCAGGCAAATGGTCCCCGCACGGCCTTCAAGGAAATGGCCTGTTTGTTGACCGGCTGTTTGCGTTCCTTGACCCACAAGCCAATGATCAGCAGAGGCAGCGCGGCGATGACGCCCGCCACCCAAAAGACTTCACGGTACTTATTGGCATGTTCCACCCACAGGCTCAACAGCCCAAAGCTGATCAGCGGCCCAACCGCAGACCCCAGCGTATCCAAAGTGCGCTGGACGCCAAAGGCAAAGCCCAACTTGCGATTGCCGGCCGAGCCGGCGACCAGCGCATCGCGCGGGGCGTCTTTGAGGCCCTTGCCAATGCCGTCCGCTGAGCGCAGCCCCAAGGCAGCCGCCCCGCTGCCGGCAAAACCGAGCAAGAAACGCGCCGCAGCCGAAAAGGCATACCCGCAGAAGACAATCGCTTTGCGAACGCCGAGGGCGTCCGAAAGATAACCGGCGCCAATTTTCATCAAACTGACCACGGTGGTGAGCGCACCCTCGATCAGGCCAATGAATTCTTTATTGAGTCCGAGCACCGAGGTGTAGAAGATCGGCAGAATGGGCTGGATCATGTCTTGGGCCAATCCGCCAAAAAACGCCACCCAACCCAATGCGACCACGTTTCTGCCGAGGCCGTTGTCTTCGGCAGGAGATTGATCTGCATGGCCATTCCTGGGGGTTATCACTTCATCCATAAATAGAGTTCTCCTTTGCAAAATAAAATAGCCTCCAACGACAAGGATTGCATTGTCGCTAGAAGCTATCAGCCATTTCGAGGCGGTTTGGTCGAATGAGCGAGCTTCATCGCTCTTCAGAGATTCTAGCCCCGTATCGAGAAACCGTCAAGCGAGACGGGCAGCCAGAGAATCCGCTTGCCGGGCGGCGCGCCTCAGCGTGCAAACAAAGGGTACAGCACCAAATACAGCACGCTGGCCGCCGCGCAGGTGATTAACATGACCGGCAGGCCGCGCTTGTTCCACAATCCCGCGGTGATCGGGGTGCGCGTGCGCTCGGAGAGGCTGGCCACCACGATATTGGCGGTGGAACCAATGATCGTGCCGTTGCCGCCAAACCCGGCGCCGAAAGCCAGCGCCCACCACAGCGGCTGAACATTGATCCCATGCGCCTCCACTCCTTGCAGCACCGGGATCAGGGCAATGGTGATCGGCACGTTGTCCACGAACGCCGAAAGCCCGGCCGAGAACCACAGCAGTACCAGGCCAAAGAGCACCGGGGGAATGGTGAACAGATTCTCAAACAGGGTGACCAGGCCCCCCAATGCGCCTGAGGCCTGCAAGCCGCCTACCATCACGAACAAGGCGCCGAAGAACACCAGCACGCCCCACTCGATGCGCTGCAGAACCTGGTTGACATCTGGGCGCACCCAGGCCAGCGCGGCCGCCGCCGCGCTCAGCGCTACGAAGGCCGGGCTCAGTTTCAGGGGTTCCTCGAGAAAGAAAAGCACGATCGCGCCGCCGAGCACCACCAGCACCCGGTAGGCAGTCTTGGGATCATCCAGCGACTCGCGTGGGTTCAGTTTCAACAGCGCCTCGGCGTTGGGCGGGCGAACGGCCAGTTCGCGGCGGAAGAGATACTGCAAAAGCCACAGGGCCAAAAACCAGGCGACCAGCACAATCGGCAGGGCGTGCGTCAGGAAATCGTTGAATGAAAACCCTGCCGCCGATGCGATCAGCACATTGGGCGGGTCTCCGACCATGGTCGAAACGCCCCCGGTGTCTGAAAGCAGCGCCTCGGCCATCAGGTAAGGGGTGGGGTTGATCCCCAGGATTTCGCAGATTAAGATCGTCACCGGCGCAATCAGCACCACCGTGGTGACATTGTCGAGAAACATCGAAATGACGGTGGTCACCGTTCCGAGCAAGACCAACAGCCTGATCGGGCGGCCGCGCGAAAAACGCCCGGCCCACACCGCCAGGAACTGGAAGAAGCCGGTCGGCTCGAGCAGGGCCACCAGGGTCATTATGCCGAAGAGCAAGCCCAGGGTGTTGAAATCGATGGCAGAGACCGCCTGAGTTTCATCATAGAAGCCCAGTATTTTCCCAGGCCAAGCATCAGGGCTGCCCCGGCCAGCCCGGTGATGGTGCGGTTGAGCTTTTCTGAAAAGATCAGCCACAGGCTGATGATAAAGATCAGGGCTGAAAAAATTTGGCCGATCATGGCGCAGATGGCGTGACGGTTTTCCAGGCAGAAAGAACTGCTGTGCCGATATCCACCCGCGAGGCAATGCCCACCAGCGCGCCATTTTCAGAAACCACGGGCAGGTCATACAGGTTGTGCTTGACCATCAAAGCGTAGGCGCGCAGCAAGCCGCACGTTTCCTCGACGAACATGCCTGGTTGAACGAGAGCCGTCACCGGACGGTCAAGCTCGGCGGGGGTGGGGCGAGTGGTCTCAACGGCGCCGAAGTCGTGCACAAAATCAAAATCGGGCAAAAGTTGGAAGAAATCGGGCAGTTCCAGAGAGAGCAGGTCAGCCAGGCGGATGACGCCGATGGGCTTGCCCTGCTCATTCACCACCGGCAGCAAACCGATGTGACGCTCAACCACCAATTTGGCAGCCTGCCGGATGGTCGCCGTGGAAGGGATGGAAAATACGTTGCGTTTCATACAATTCTTGATCACAACTGCGCCTCCATGTTTTGGATTCACCCTGGGCTGACCGTCAGACGGCCGGCCTCGCCCGCCTGTTCATTGGCTGCCCGTTTGGAGGGCGCCAGCGCGCGCGTAATTGACGATCAGCACGCCGCTCGGGCCGGCGGTGCTCTCCGTCACTTTGAAGGCCGCCGGCAGCGTGCCCTCGGCGAACAGGCGCTTGCCGGCGCCCAGCGTGAGCGGGTAGATCATCAGCCAGAAGGCGTCGACGAGGTCATGCGCCATCAGCGTCTGCAACAGGTTGCCGCTGCCCCACACGTGCAGATCCGGTCCCGGCGTCTGCTTGAGTCTGGCGACCTTTTCGGCCGTGTCGCCGTTCAAAATCACGCACGGCTGCCATGCGCCAGACGTCAGGGTGCGCGAGGCAACGTACTTGGTGGCCTGGTCGGCGCCCGGCCAGGCGTCGGCGTGTAGAGGCCAGTACGGCGCCCAAATATCATAGGTTTTGCGCCCCAACAGCAGGTCGAACGGCAGGTTCATCTGCCTTCGCAGGGCAGCGCCAAGAACATCGTCGTCAAAAGGACTGATCCACCCGCCGAGGGCAAAGCCGCCGCTGGTGTCTTCGTTCGGCCCGCCCGGGCCCTGGATGACGCCGTCCAGCGAGATGTGTTCGAGAACGATTATTTTTCGCATCGTATTATTCCTCCGATCGAATGCTGTGCTGGTTTGTCCAACTGAATGACGCAGATTGTTATCTCGCCGAGCCTCCCCCGGGAGCCCCTTCGACCTCTCCCCCCGGGAGAGGTCGGCGGCCAAAGGCCGCCGGGTGCGGGCTGTCCATCGGGTGAGGGCTGTCCGCCTGGCCAGGGTCTTCTGCCGGGTGAGCGCAGTGACTGTATTTTAGAGCAGGTTATCGCCTTTGTAAAGCATAATCGCTCACTACCAGCCCAACCTGCTTATGCTATAATACGATTAATATTACCTTAATTATAGCATTGACCGCCGGACCAGGCGGTTCGTGGGTAAGCTGTGCGAGAACGAAAGAGGAGGTCATCCATGCGGCGAGGCGTTGTTTCCATCTTGTTCTTCAGCCTGGTGGTGGTATTTTTGGCGTTCTTAGTGCAGAGCGCGCGCTTCGCGCCGGTTGGAGCGGCCGTGCAGGCGGCGGCCGCCCAGGCCGCCCAGCCGCCGCGCTACGCTGTGCTGCTGGCCGGCCGCCAGGGGCGCACCCCGGCGCACGCCTCGGCGGCGCCCGCCGCGGCGATTAAACTGGGCACCGCCGCCAAGATCGTGGGCGACGGCACCCCCGGCTCGTGCACGGCCCTGGCCGTGCAGACTGCCCTGGCAGGCGGCGGCGAGATCGGCTTCAACTGCGGGGCGGCTCCCATCAGCCTGCCCGGCGGGCCGTACGCCATCGCCGACCCCACCACCCTTGACGGCGGCGGCCTGGTGACGCTGGACGGTGAAAACACCCACCGCATTTTTGAAGTGGCGGCCGGCGTCCCGCTGACCCTGACCAACCTGGCCCTGAGCGGCGGCGCTGCGGCCGGCGGCAACGGCGGGGCGGTCTGGAACCAGGGCCGCCTGGCGCTGCGCGGCGGGCTGTACACCAACAACAGCGCCGCCGGCGGCGGGGGCGGTGTGATCTTCAACGACGGCGGCGCGCTGGATATCCGCGTCGGGCCGCTCAGCTCGCCCTGGTACAACCCCACCTTCAGCGGCAACCAGGCGGCCAGCGGCGGGGCCATCGCCGCCAGCGGCAGCCTGTCCATCTCTGGCGCGGTTTTCGAGCAGAACGCCGCCACCGCCGGGGAAGGCGGGGCGCTGCAGCTCTTGAGCGGCGCGAGCGCCGCCCTCTACAACATCACCGCCCGCTACAACAGCGCCAGCGACGGCGGGGGGGCGTTTGCCTTCGCCGCCGCTTCCAGCGCCAGCCTGGATTTTATCGACATTTTCTACAACACCGTCTCTGGCCCGGCGGCCGGCGGCGGGGGCATCGAAAACGCCGGCGCGCTGACGGCGCGCCTGCTGTGGCTGGACAGCAACGCCGCCTTCCAGGGCGGGGCGCTCTACAACCAGGGCGATTTCAGCCGCCTGGAGCAGAGCACGCTCTCCAACAACAGCGCCACCCGCGGCGGCGGGGTTTACACCAGCGGCACCCTGCTCTTGGAAAACGCCACCCTGTCGGCCAACACCGCCAGCGAAGGCGGCGGCCTGTTCAACGCCGGCGGCGCCAGCGCCGTGCGCTTCAGCACCTGGAAGAACAACAGCGCCGACAGCGGCGGCACGCTGGACGTGAACCAGGGCGCGCTGACGCTCTACGCCAGCCTGTTTGCCGAGGACACCTGCGCCAGCACAGGCGGCGCGCTGACCTCGCAGGGCTACAACGTGCAGCCCGGCGCGAGCTGCAGCCTGGACAACCCCAACGACCGCCCCAACCAGGACCCGCGCCTGGCCGAGCTGAACAGCAACGGCGGCTGGCAGTACACCCACGCTCTGCTCTACGGCAGCCCGGCGATTGACCTGGCGCCCAGCGCCGGCTGCCCGGCCTTTGACCAGGTCGGGACGGCGCGTCCGGTTGGCCCGGCCTGCGACGGCGGCGCCCTCGAGATGGTAACTCTCCCGCCGTCGCCCACGCCCACCGCCACCCCCACCACCCAGCCGCCCCCGCCGCCCACCAATCCCAACTTCATCGTGCTCGGCATGGAAATCAACCAGGGCATTCAAAATATGTCCAACGATGTGCCGCTGGTGTCGCAGAAGCGCACCCTGCTGCGCGTCTATGTGCGCAATGCCAGCCCGGTTGCCTCTGGGCCTGACCAATATGCGCCGTGGGCGACGCTGAGCTACACCAATTTCAGCTACACCAACATCATTTACCCCAGGAAAAATGCATACATCAACAATATTACCGGGCCGTTCAACCGCGGGTCGATCTATGACGATGTCTATGAATTTGAGATTCCCACCTATGATCTGAGCGGTATCGTCCAGTTCCATTTTGAGCTCAACCCGATCTACTGGCATCGCAACCCGCTCCGCCTGGTGCGCGATGTGACCGAGACCAATTACGCGGATAACACCCTGGATAAGTTTTTCACCTTTTCTCCGGTGAACACGATGAACCTGCGGGTGTTGGATGTGCCCTACACGATCAACAACATCACCTATCTGCCCACCGCTCTCGATCACCAGCGCCTGGAAGCCTGGCTGCGCAACGCCTACCCGATTTCAGCCTTGAATGTCATCTACACGCCGTACCCGACCACCTTCACGACCCAGCCCACCACCGACGCCATGTTGGACCTGATCGCCTTCTATCGCAACCTCCTGCGCCCGCCAAACAATGAACACTGGTACGCCATGGTTTCGGATGCGGGTTTCCCGTGCGTCAACCGGGCCAAGTCTTTTAGCTCGCCGGATTGTTTCATGCGCGGCCTGGCCTCCGGCCTGTCGGCTGTCGGCCCGGCTGGAACGTGGAATTGGGGCTGGGATAACGACAATTCATACGCCGATTGATACGGCGGTCATGAAATTGGCCACACCTACGGGCGCGTCCACCCCCAGGAGCGCTCGGGTGACCCGGTGCCGCCCAACTGCGGCCATTCGCCGGATGATCCGGTCAAGCATTATACGAATTTGAGCATCAGCAATTTTCTCACTGGCAGCGGCGCCATCTGGGGCTGGGACTGGCATGTGCCCGGCTCAGATAATTACCTCGACCCCGCCACCTGGGTCGATATGATGGGCTACTGCAATAATGAATGGATCGCAGATTACACCTACAATGCGATCCGCGACCAGCTCATCAGCGGCAATGACCCGCACCCGGCCCAGGCCTCCACCACGCTGAACGCCATGCTGGTGGTCGGCTCAATGCCCGCCTACACCGATACGGTCAACCTGCTGCCGATCCAGGTTCTGCCCAATGTCACACTGCCCATCACGCCGACCGTCGGCAGTTACGCCATCGTGCAGTATGACAGCCTGGGCGCCAGGCTGTCCAGCCGCGCCTTCAACCTGCCGCCTGCCAGTGTGCTGACCGACACTCTCGAATCCAGAGGGCGGCATTTTGCCGAACTGGTGCCGGTGGCGCCCGGCGTGAAAAAGGTGACCATCGAGCGGGCCAACGGCGCCCGCCTGTTCAGCGTCCAGGCCGGGCTCGGCGCTCCCCAGGTGACGGTCAACGCCCCCACGCCCAACAGCCCCCGGCCCGGCGACCTGACCGTGAGCTGGAGCGCCAGCGACCCCGACAGCGACCCACTGAATTTTTCGGTCGCCTACAGCCAGGACAATGGAGCCACCTGGCAGACCGGGTATTCTGCCATCACCCACACGCTGGCGACATTCAGCCTGGCGCACCTGCCGGCGGGCAAGAACGCCCTGTTCCGGGTGTACGCCAGCGACGGCGTGCACAGCGCTTTCGGCGACAGCCCAACCTTCGCCGTCCCCAACCACCTGCCGAGCCTCGACCTGCTCTCGCCGCAGGTGGGATTGACCATTGTGCCAACGGATACGCTGGAGCTGCGCGCCAGCGCCGCCGACATTGACCTGGGCCGCCTGCCCGATTCAGCCATCACCTGGCGCTCTAACCGCGACGGCGTGCTGGCGCACGGCCCGCTGGCAGTCATCAGCGGCCTGAGCGCCGGCAGTCACATCATCAGCGCCAGCGTTGACGATGGGCAGGGCGGGGTTGCCAGCAAATCGGTGCTGGTGACGGTGGTGAAATACCGCGAAGACCTGCCGCCGCCCGCCAGCGCCCTGCTGGTGGACCCGCCGGTCATCCTGCTCGACCAGCCAGCCGGCCAGCTCCAGGCGCAGATCAGTATTTTCAACCAGGCCGGCCCCAACACGCCTCTGGCCTGGACGGTCGCCAGCGATGCGGCCTGGCTGAAGCTGGACGCCGCCTCGGGAACGGCGCCCGGCCGGCTGGGCGTCACGCTCGACCCGACCGGGCTGGCGGACGGCATGCATTACGCCACCCTGACCTTCACCCGAGCAGACGTGAATGAGACTGTCAAGGTGCGGGTGGCCGCGCTGACCGGCAAGACCCGCTTGTTCATGCCGGTGGTGAGAAAATAAATCGCTTGTTGGGCCACGACGTTGGGTCAGGACGTTGGGTCAGGACGTTGGGTCACGACGTTGAGTCAGGACGTTGAGTCAGGACGTTGAGTCACGACGTTGGGTCAGGACGTTGGGTCAGGACGTTGAGTCACGACGTTGAGTCACGACGTTGGGCCAGGATGTTGGGTCACGACGTTGGGTCAGGATGTTGGGTCACGACGTTGGGTCAGGATGTTGGGTCACGACGTTGGGTCACGACATTGTCGTGACCCAACTTTGACTCGACATCTCTTTGGAATAAGGAATTGCATGAGTGAACGAAGAATCATATAATTAAATTAAGCAGACTTTGATAACAATGGATATTATCTGTATGCAGAACGGAGAAAATCTATGTCTCATGCAATCAATTACAATCCGGAGACACAAACCATCGAAATAATCATTCAGGGAACATTCAACCTGGATGAATTTAAGGAGATCGGTTTACAAGCGGTGCAACTGGCAAAAGAGAATGAATGCTTTCACATCTTAAGTGACTATCGGAAGGCAGAATTCATCCAATTGTCCACGATAGAAATTTACGATTTGCCGAAATTGTTATCGGGGTTGGCTGCTCCCGCAGGCATAAATGCCAGCAAATTGAAGAGGGCCATCGTCGTTGCGCGCAAAGATGCTCCTGACGCCAAATTTGTGGAAACAGTGTCTGCAAATCAAGGACAGCGTGTCAAGTTTTTTCTGGAGATCGACGAAGCCAAAGAATGGTTGGCCCAAAAATGAGAAACGTTGTCTTTGCCATCAATATCACTGTTGACGGCTGCGCCGGGCATGAATTGGGCGTCGTCGACGACGAACTGCACGCGTACTTCACCGGGCTCCTGCAGGATTCGGACATTGAAATTTTCGGGCGCAACACGTACCATCTGATGTACCCGTACTGGCACGATGTGGCAGTGGCGCAATCGGAATCTGAAGTGACCAACGCATTTGCCCGCGCCTTCGACGCGATACCGAAGGTCGTCTTTTCTACCACCATGCAGAGTGTGGAGTGGAACAACACGACGCTGATGCGCTCCAACCTTCTGGAAGAGGTCGTGAGACTGAAGCAGCAGGCGGGCAAACAAATTTCCGTCGGCGGGTTGAACATTGCCGCTCAGCTCGCTCAGGCTGGCCTGATCGATGAATATCATTTTCTCATCCACCCGATCGTGGCAGGCAAAGGGCCGCGCCTGTTCGAAACGGGCAAGAATTTCCCATTGGAACTTGTCGGATCCAAAAGGTTTCGCTCAGGCGTCGTGGAACTGCACTATAAACAAATGCACCTGACCTGAAACAGGGAGTGAAAACGTCGTGCCCCAACAACTCGAATTAATTAGTTCATCTGCACCGGCAGCGCCTTGACGCCGCGCACGGCGATGGCCGTGCGCCAGGGCACCTGCCCGGCGGGGATGGTCAGCTTCAGGTTGGGGAAGCGCTGCACCAGGGCCTGGATGGCGATCTTGCCCTCCAGGCGCGCCAGCGGAGCGCCCAGGCAGTAGTGCGCCCCCAGGCCAAACGAGAGGTGGCGGTTGGGCTGGCGCGCCAGGTCCAGGCGGTCGGCGTGCTCGAAGACCGTCTCATCGCGGTTGGCCGAAGCGATCATCAGCAGAACATGGCTGTGCTTGGGCAGGGTGACGCCGTGCAGGGTCACATCTTCGGTCAAAAAGCGCGGGTTGCCGTGCTCCACCGGGTTGGCGTAGCGCAGCAGCTCTTCGATGGCGCGCTCGATCAGGTCGGGGTCGTCGTGCAGGCGTTGAAACTGCTCGGGGTATTCCAACAGGGCCAGGGTGCCGTTGCCGATCAGGTTGACCGTGGTCTCATGGCCTGCCAGCAGCAGCAGGAAAATCATCGAAAGCAGTTCATCTTCGCTCAGACGGTCGCCGGCCTGCTCGGCCTGCACCAGGGCGGTGAGCAGGTCATCCTGGGGCTCGGCGCGGCGCAGGGCGATCATGCGCTCAAAGAAGCTCATCAAACGGTTGGCGTTGGGATACTGCGCCAGGATCTTCAGCGGGCTGCCCGCCAGGCTTTCCAGGAAGGGCGCCACCGCCCGGTTAAATCCCGCCCGCTCGGCCTGCGGCACGCCCATCATGTCGGAAATCACCGTCAGCGGCAGGGGCAGGGCAAAGTCGCGGATCAGGTCGATGCGGTTCTTGCGCCCGGCCTGGTCGAGCAGTTCGTGCGTGATCTGCTCCACCCGCCCGCTGATCTGCTCGATGCGCTTAGGGGTGAAGGCCAGGTGCACCAGGCTGCGCAGGCGCTGGTGGGCCGGGTCGTTGTTGGTGATCATGCTGTTTTGTAAGATGCCGAAGACGCGCGGCATCCACCAGGCGTTCATCCGGCGGTTTTGCAGGCCCATATCCCGGGGGTCGCTGGAAAAACGCGGGTCCTTGAGGGCGCTCACCACATCCTCGTAGCGGGTGACCAGCCAGGGATGGCCGCCAAAAGCCGCTTCCATCTGCATGACGGGCGCGCAGCGCCGCAGGACGGTGTACACCGGGTATGGGTTAGCGCGGAAAGTGGATTCTGCAAAACGCGTGGGGATGTTTTCCCCCAGCGATAAGGTGGTCATAATTATCTCCTGAATAGAACGTCGTTGCCTGGCAGCCAGCGGGAGATTATACTACGGTCAACCGCTGAATCTGGCGTGATGAAAATGTTCTCATCCGGAGGGTTGGGGCACGACAATTATTCTATAATGGCTATAAGAATATTCCACCTGGCGCGTCAGGCGTTCGTCAACGCCGCCCTGGCTGGGGTTCGTGAAAGGAGCCGTGAAGTTGAGCAACCGAACATACACTTTTCTGGTGGCGCTCATCGGTGCGGTGTGCGTGTACGTCATCATCCGCCACCTCTTCTTTGCCGCTGCATTGACCTGGCGCAATGACGTGATTCAGGGCGTTCTGGTCGGCTTCGGGTTGGCGGTGGTCACGGTCGAGATTTTGGCCCGGATCAAGGCCACCCGGGTCAACGGCTGGACCACCGTTTTCGGAACCGGCCTGCCGGGCAGCGACCTGTTCACGCGCGCCGCCCACGCCCGCATCTTTCCCGGCCCGGTCAACGCGCCGCAGGAGGCCATGTACTGGTGGGCGCGTGTGGACGGCGCGGGTCACGCGCTCTCCGGAGCGCGCGCCTACCGCCTGCATTTTCCGCCGGGCGGGCTGCCGCCCAACGATGCATTCTGGTCGCTGACGATGGCGGATGCACAAAACCGCTTCGTGGCCAACCCGCTCAACCGCTACACCGTCGGTGATCGCTCCGGATTGGTGCCGAATGCCGATGGTTCCGTGGACATTTACATTCAGCAGGCCGCGCCGGCAGGTCATGAACCCAATTGGCTGCCCGCCCCGGCTGGCAGTTTCAATATCTGGCTGCGGGCGTACATGCCCGGCCCTGCCATTCTCGCCGGCAAATACAGTGTGCCGCCGATTCTTGAAGTCAGTTCGAAAGGATGAGGCGCATGGCATACCAGCATTTACTCGTTTTCGGGGCACTCCTGGCGGCCGTCTGGTTCCTGGGCATCTACTTTTGGCCGGTCTTAATTCTGTACATGTACAAGCGATCCATCCTTTCTCAAGGCGCAGGCAGCGGCCCCATCCCGCTCAATACGCTTTTCACGTGGCCGCAGGAGATCTTTGCCGATCCGCTCCACCCGCCCGCCTCGGCCTCCAAATTTATGACGAGCGGCGTGAACCACGACACGGTCATCACGAGCGGCTGGCTGGACCTCAGGCAGGGCGCCCTGATTTTGCATGTGCCGGACATGGCCGGGCGCTACTACAGCGTGCAGTTCACCAATCCAATGAACAACACCAATTTTGCCTACGTCGGCAAACGCGCTACCGGCACGCAGGCGGGAGAGTACCTCATCACAGGGCCGGGCTGGAAAGGACAGGCGCCGGAGGGCATGCCGCAGATCGCCTCGCCGAACAATGCGGTGCTCGTTCTCGGCCGCACGCTCGTCGCAAATGACAGCGACCTGCCGGCGGCCTACGCGCTGGCCAGTCAGATACAGCTCACACCTTACGCGGCGGGCGGCTCGGCAGACCGCGCCTAAAAATTTGTCGTTAAATCCAGCCGAAATGCGGCGCGTCTCGAACCGCCGAGTCGCGTTTCGCCTGAAACGCGGCTCAGGGCGGCCAGGCATCCTGCAGATATTGCCTCAGTCGGCAGGTGACGAATCGCACCGCTCCAAAAACTCGGCATTCGTCAGCACCTGAGTCATGCGCTTCATATAGCGCAAGGAAATCTGGTGGTGTTCTTCATCATAAGACGCCACGCAATCGGCCGCCACCACCACCCGGTAGTCCCGTTGGTAGGCGTCGACCGCCGCGCATCGCACACAGGCATGCGTGTTGATGCCCGCCACCACCACGCCGTCCGGCTTCAGCAGAGCCAGGAGGTCATCCAGATTTGTGCCGAAGAAAGGGCTGTAGCGTTTCTTGACGATGAGGTGATCGCTGTTGATGTAATCGAGCTCGGGCAGCAGCTGCGAGCCCGGCGTGCCTGCAATCGTGATGGCAGTTCCCTGGTCACGCATGGCCAGGAAAGCATCGCTCAGGTCCGGCGCAAATTCCTGTCGAACCCAGACGATCGGCCAGGAACGGCGCCGGAACAGGGCGACAAGTTCATTGATCGACCGTGTCAGGGCTTCTCGCCGCTCGGCCAGCGGGCCGTCCCTGAAGTAATCGTTGAGCATATCGATGATGAGAAGAACCGGTTTGTGCATCGTCCGATTAACAAATAGCTCTTAATCTTATATAATGTTTATTAGGATCATATTAGTCTAAATATACCCCAGTGCGGCGTGTTTGCACAAGCCAGCCCGCAAGAACCGGAGACATGAAAATGACAACGTCCACTTCTTCCTATCCCCTTGTTCCCATTGCCGATACACAGCTGCGCGTCATAAAATCTGCCGTCATTGGGCAGGAGTATCAGGTAAAGATCAGGCTGCCAGAAAATTATGCCAGCGCAACCACACGCTACCCTGTCCTGTATCTTTTAGATGCTGATCACGCCTTTGGCATGGCGGCGGATATCGTTCAATACTTAATTTATGGCGAGCATATTCCCGATCTGATCATTGCCGGTCCAGCTTATGACAGCAAAAACCCACCCGTTGAAGGCGGGAAGAATATGCGTGGACGTGATTTGGCTCCATTTGCAACGCGCTTTACCAATTTAGCGCCCGGGGCAAGCCAATATCTCCAGTTTTTCCAACAGGAATTGATACCTTTTGTCGAATCAAATTACCGCGTTGTACCCAATGATCGGACTTTATGGGGTTATTCGATGGGTGGGGCGTTTGCTTTGCTTGCTTTATTTACGCAGCCAACACTTTTTCAACGCTACCTCATTGTGGATGGTTTCTGGATTAAATTTTTCGAAACAGAAGAAACGTATGCCGCCCAACATCAAGACCTGCCAGCAAAGTTGATCTTTGCTTCGGCCCCAGATGATGTGGAATGCAAACAGTTTGTCGATCGGCTGAACCAGCGCAACTACCCCAACTTCCAGGCGGAATATGTGCTGGTGAACGATTTAGGACATTTTGCCGTACCCGCAGAAGGCCTGACCAAGGGGCTGGTTCATGCGTTTGCAAAATAAGGTGAGCAGCCAGCGCTCCCAAAAGGCGCTGTCGATCGAAACAGGCGGGCGCCGGCGCGTTGATCAGGCCTGCCCTACAGCTCCATCGCCATGAAGACCACCACGCCGTAGTAGCGGCCCAGTTGATCCGCCGCCTGGTACGCCGTCATGCTGTGGTCGGCGTATGGGTCTGTATCCTTGAAGCCAATCGAGTGGTACAGCCTGTGCGCCTCTTCCAAAAAGCGCAGGCTCTCCAGCCTTAACTGGCGGTAGCCCTCCGCCCGCGCCTCTTCGATCAACTTTTGGATAATCGCCCGGCCAATGCCTTTTCCCCGGAAGCGGGGCAGAACGTACATGCGCTGCACCTCGCCCACGCCGGGGCTCAGCTTCTTGAGACAGCCGACCCCCGCCGCCTGCCCCTGGTAGACGGCCAGGTAGAAGCGGCCGTCCGGCGGGTGAAACTTGTGCCCATCCTCCAGGTCCGAGGTCACCATCGCTTCGACCTCGAACGAAAGGCCGTACTCGCGCTGCAGGCGCTCGTTCAGCCACTCGAGATACTCGCGGATCAGCGCGCCGGCGGTCTTTTTCTGCGCCTCGCTCTCCACCTGCTCGAAGAGAATTTCATTTGTCATATTTTCTATGCCTATCCATATCTGGCTTAACGATAAATCAACCGTAATTATACGATCATACTAATCCCTGCGCTCAAGTTCGTCGGGTGTGGGTCGCTGGAAGAACGCCATCCAGGGCTTCATCATGTCGGCGGGAATATGAAAGCTGGTCTGCGAAACCTGCGCGTTGCGGGCGGCCAGCCGCCTCAGCAGTTCCTCATCCGGCACATCCAGGAAATGCACTTCGCTGCTGGCGCCCAACTGTTTCGCTCGCCAGCGGAAATCTTCGCGCTCCTCGCGCGCCCAGAAGCCAAAATCGAGGATCACATTGGTGCCCAATGCCAGCGCCCGGCTGGCGATGTCCCACAGCATGGCCTCGATCAAACTGTGCCGGGCGTCATGTTCCGGCTCTTCGGCATCCTGGCCGAAGAGGCGCACCTGCCATTCATCGGGCGTCAGGCGCAGGGCGGCTTTTTCGCGCTCCAGCTGCTGCGCCAGCGTGGTCTTGCCCGAACAGGGAAGTCCGACCATCAAATGAAGGGTTGCCACACGGAATACTCCTTTTGTTTACCTGCGAGTCGCTCCCCAGCCTCCCGCCTGCCGGCTGCACGCTGTATTAAAAGACCATGGTGCGTATATACCAACGGTTTCACTTTCCCCGTGGTAAAACGAGCGAGAACAATCCCATCACTGCGGCGAGGCCGCCCGCATCAATCACATACGAGCGGGAGGTTAACCAGACCGGCGCGGCTAACCAGGGAAGCCCGGGTGTCATATAGAGCGCAGGATAGGCTGCTACGCAGGATCCGGCGAGCAGAAAGATGAGGGCGACCCCCACGTTTTTCGGCGCCCGGTTGAGCAGGAACCAGAACAAAAACAAAGCCGCCGCCGCTAACAATACGGTTGTGAGCGCATAAGCCCAGAAGGTGAGGGCGCCAAAGGTGCCAATATTCTGCTGCAGGAATGCCATCAGTGCATCGAAGCCGGCAGCCAGCCCCAGGAGAAGAATTAACCCGCCGAGCGATAAAATGCCGTAGGAATTGTTCTTTGCAGGCATCGCAACCAACCTTTCACCAGCGGAAGATCATCCGAAAATAACGCCGTATCTCGCCAATCTTGCGCCTTCTTCACCCGCGCCCGGCAGGTTGGTCTTGCAGGAGGATGTCCATCACAGCCACGCCGGATTGCTGTCCGGTCTGGATCCAGCGGTAGGCATCGGCGTTCGCTGCGAGAGGGTAGCGGCGGTCGAAGACGGGTATGAAGCGCCGCGCTTGAGCTTTAATCATCGCCCATTCACATTGAACTGCCGGGTCAGAATCAGACCCTGAGTGAGCCGCGGAACGCCCTGCCGCTGTAGAAACAGGGCGCCGTGTTATGATACACAAAGACATGACCGAAGCGGTAATCCGCGAACAGGGCGCCGCCGAGTTTGCGAATATCCGCCGGTGTTTTCAACCAGCTCTGCGTCTTCGCATCGAAATTTCCAAGGGTCTGCAGCTCCCGGTACTGTTCTTCCGTCAATGGCTCAATGCCCATGGCTTCGGCCATATCGATCACGTTACCTTCCGGATGCAGCCCTTCCTTCTCTCGTTCATCCTGTCCTTCACGGTCGTAACAAGACTTTCTGCGGCCTTTCGGCGTTTCCGCCGCACAATCATAGAAGATGTATTCCCCCGTCGCTGCATCGTAACCCACCACGTCCGGTTCTCCGCCGGTTCTTTCCATCTCATAGAGCGACCACAGTTTGTCGGGATGCGCTGCCAGCCTGGCCTGCACGTTCGCCCATTCCAGCGCTGGATGGCGGCGCTTGTTTTTCTCGAAACGCGCTTTCAATGTGCTGAGCAGTTCTGCCTGTTGGTCTGCGGACAGCTCATGCTTGATGCGATTAACGTTGTTCATCCCTTTATTGTATCGCTGTTGAACAGGCGCATCAAGAAAATATTGATCTTAATTACGGTTTGAGGTTTCCTGGGCCAGACCGATGAGCAGTCCTTCCGGGCCGCGGATGTAGCAAAGCCGGTACGAATCCTCGTACTGCACCACTTCACCGACGAGCTGCGCGCCGTGCTTGCCCAGCCTGGCGAGCGTCTCGTCGAGGTCTTCCACGGCGAACATGACGCGCAGATAGCCGAGGGCGTTCACCGGGGCGTTGCGATGATCGGCGGCGACCGGCGGGCTGAGAAACCGCGAGATTTCGAGCCGGCTGTGGCCGTCGGGGGTGACCAGCATGGCGATCTCGACGCGCTGATTGCCCAGCCCGGTGACGCGCCCGGCCCATTCTCCTTCGACCATGGCTCGCCCTTCGAGTGCCAGGCCAAGCTCGGCGAAAAAAGCGATGGCCTCATCGAGATTTTCTACCACAATGCCGATGTTATCCAGCCGCTTCAGGTTGGATTTTTCCGATTTCATTCAACTGCTCCTGTTGAAACCACCACTTAACCGGGTTCACCATCCAGGGTGGAAACCGGGCCTGTTTTAAGACAGTCCTTCTTTACAGCAGTTGCGTACTGCTCACATTGTATTGTTTGATTTCAGGGGGGCCAGCCAGCATTGTTCCGAGCACAGCCCCCAAATTTTTCGTGTGCTCGGTTTCAGCGTGAGAAGCAACGGTAGCTTCGTCAGCATACTCCTCAATTAACATGAAGGTATTTGGCTCTCCGAATGGTTGAACCAATTCATAGCGTATAATCCCCGCTTCTTTTCGCGACGCCTCGATGGCGGTGTTGACTACGCTGAGAAATTCATCCCGCATGGCGGGTTGAATCGAAACTTTTCCGATGATCACAATCACGGTAATCGGTCATCCTTTCCAATGAGCTTCCGGGTCTACTGCGCGACTGCCGTTGGCAGGCTTGATCCAACTACAGCGAAAGAGAAGGGTTAAAGTTTAACCTCTTCAACCAGCCAGATGGTTATGGGAAGTTTGCCGCCCATTTTTTCAACCATGGCATGGCCTTCCGTGGATTGCATCATTTTCTCGTATTTCTGCGCTGACTCTAAATTGTTGAAGGTGTGCATGACAACGACCCCGCCGCCATTTGCCGATCGATATACTTTACTGCTGACAATTCCAGCTTGAGCACTGCGTTCTGTATTATTCATCGCCGCCTTACCCCCATTGATCCATGTTTCGTAATCCGCCACAGCGTGGTGAGCAATCATTGTAACCATTAATTTCTCCTATTTGAAAGTGAGGTTGATTCGCATGCCATGCTGCTGCATGGTATCTAACAATGGGTAAAATTATACCAATTTAGATGATAGTTGTCAATTAATTAATGAAAGGACATCAGCCGGGCTTTCACAAGCGGTGTCAGGCGGCTTTACAGCTACTCATTAGAGCGAGAAATCGATCCAAATCATATCTGGCAGTTTGGGCGGCTGGTGAATACTGTGAGATATCTTCTAAACTGCTGTTCGTTTTCGCTAATTTTAGCGCTTTCTTGGCAATGGCAGCAATTGCCTTGATATGAAGATCGAAGCCGTGCTCAGTTAGAGGATATTCCACGTAAATGACCGGCACGCCAGCCTTTACAAGCCTGTCCCAGAATGAACGCGTGGAGCTGACTGGCACTCCACAATCATGCTGGCCCTGAAATATCATGGTGGGCGGGCAGTCAGGTGTGATATAGGTGATGGGTGAGCCTTTCCGGTATAAATCGAAACGCTGTTCCAGGGATCCACCCAGCAGGTTGCCTGTGATTTCTTTAACCTTTTTGGGTGGGTTTACCCTGCCGTATCCCTCTTCGAAAAAGGCGGTTAAATCTGGTGGGCCGTAGTATGAAACGACACCGCGCACATGGACGTCGATATTTTGGATGTCTTCTGGCGAGAACTCAGGACAACCGGCTGTGTATGCAGCCAGCAGGGCCAGGTGACCTCCAGCCGAGCCCCCTGCCAGGATAACCTTGTCAGGATCGACGCTGTACCGGGCGGCGTTCATTTTCATCCACGCCACTGCACGCTTGATATCTTCGAGCATTCCGAAAAGATCGGTCTCGGGGCAGAGACGGTAAGCGACATCCATCACCAGGTGGCCCTGTCCCACCAGGTGCTGAAAAAATGGCCGAATGCCAAAATCCTTGTCAGCAAAATGCCACTCGCCGGTATGGAGGTAGATCAGCGCAATTCCTGAATGGAACCCATCGGGCGAGGGCTGCCAGAGATCGCAGAGCAGACCTCGATCGGTGCCTGGAATTTTCCAATAAACAACATCACGCTCAAACCGCACCTCTGGCAGGCGGGAAGGCCACACTACCCAACGTTTTTGAGGCAGTCTTTGGCGTTGTTCAGCAGGAATCTTTTCCAACCAATGGGGGCCGAATTCCTTATCGAAGTCAGCTTTTGCATTAATCACCCGCCATAGGTAGATCGTCGAAATCAACCCACCGGCTAAACCGGAGATGATCGCCAGAGGAGCCCAAAAAACAATTCCGATGATGGCGCATATCACACCGAGCACGGCGATCCCTGGAGCCAGAGTATTGGCAATCATCTTTGGGAGCATCAGGATGACCCACTTGCGCGAATGGAACTGGAGAAAATTGCATCCGCTTATGAGAACAGTCAAAATGCCAATAACACTCGCGATGATGCGCATAAAATTTGACATTTATCCCTCTTTCAACTTCCAGAAGAGTCCATGTTATCTCGTTCGTGATTGCCTGACGATTTGTGTTAGACGAATTTGGGCGGGATGTGCGCAATGCTCGAAATCTGCTCTGCGCACCTCCATCAATAATTATACAGAATATGGACGAAGACTGCATCATCTTCGACATCCTTCAGAGCCTGACTCCTAATTTCAAGATTGCTCATCTCATTCGGCCTTATCGCTTGCTCAACAGCCAGGCATGCACATCCGGAATGCGCCGGGCGGTGAGTGTAAGATGTCCGTCTTCCTTCAGCAGCCAGGGCTCTACGCCGGGAATATGCTCAGCCAGCCATTGCCCTTGCAATGCCGGTACCATGCGGTCCTGCCCGCCTTGCACAATCAGCACTGGAATGTGAATCTGGCTCAGCTCGAACCCCCACGGCTTGACGAACGCCAGGTCGTCATCAATCCAGCCATCCATTTGGGTGCCAATTCCCTCGCGCACCCGGCCGAGCACAAAATAACCATATTCATCGGTGAACACAGCCGCATCCTCCGGGCACAGTAATGAGTGCAAGGTCTGCAGTATGTCGGCGGGATCTGCCTTCAACAAGCTGGCGCCAGACGCCTCAACAAACTGCTGGAGCGGCTCGCGCCCCTGCAGGGCGGCGGAATATTCGGCAATGTTATCCTCTCCCATCCCGGCGAACCAGTCCAACCCGGCGGCGCCATAGGGGGCGGGAGAAGAAATGGCTGCCACTGCCGCCACAAGATCGGGCAGCAAGGCGGCGCAGGCCAGGGCGTGCGGCCCACCGCCGGAAGCGCCCCACACCAGCAGCCGCGTAATGTTCAGTTCCTTTGCAATGGCTGCCACCTCTTCTGCAGCGTCAGATACACTGCGGCCTGGATGCGGCGTGGAGCTGCCATACCCTGAGCGGTCGTAGCCGATCAGCCGGATGCCGCGCCTTTCGGCATCCTCGATCCAGCCCTTATACAGCAGCCGGGAATCTGGCGTCCCGTGGTGTACCAACACCGGGATGCCATCAGGTTGTCCAGCCTCAAGGATGCAAATCTTGCGGCCATCTACGGTTGAAATGATGCGTTTCGTCCCATTCATCTTATACCTACCTCTTCCATTCTTAATTGTCCCGGTTAGAAATTCAAAGGGCAGTATATTGAAAGTATTTTAAATTAGGGAGAGAAGTCCTGGTTTCCTCAGCGGGTCACCACACCCAATAAGGAGAAACCATGACTTCCCAATCAAAGAATACCCTCATTGGTGCCCAACGTCAAGCGGCGATCCACGAATTGCATCAGGAACGGATGAAGCTGAACATCCGGCTGACCTTTATCACGGTTCTGGCAGAGGAGGTGAAGGCCATTTTCTACCAAAACAGCCGTCAAAAAGCCGATCAGGAGCTGACGGCTGCCTTCCTTAATGAAGATTCTATGATCTACGGGTTATGAGGCAGGGACCTGATTTCGGGAAGTCTTCTTCTGGAATAGAGGTGATACGGGCCCAAAGCATCCTCCATTTCTTTCTCAAATGTCATCCCGATTTTCTTGGCCACTTTCATAGAAGCCAAATTTTCCGGTTCGATCGTGCAGACCAGGCGCGAAAAATTCAACTGCTCGAAGGCATACTGAGCGATCGCCTGGGCTGCCTCGCTTCCCAGTCCCAGGCCCCAAAAATCTCTGGCGATCGTGTAGGCCACTTCCACTTCCTCCTGCCCGTCAATGGTCCACGGGAGCAGGCCGCAGCGACCGATGAACCTGCCGGTTTCCTTGTGGATGGTCGCCCATAAACCTAGCGCAGGGTTTTTTGGATGGCCGTTCATATGCCATTCCAATTCCAGTCTGGCTTCTTCATATGTTTTGGGAGCGTCCGGAATGTAGCGGGTAATTTCAGGATCACAGTAAAGAGCCCACAGATCATCTAAATCTTCGATGACCTGGCGCCTCAGGACAAGTCTATTGGTTTCAAGGATGGTTGTGTAGGGTGGTGTCATTTTTCCAATCCTTCCTTCGTGCCAGTGATTGCATCCATGAGCAGGTCGCACTGCCTGGCACGCCAAACCAGATAGCGGTGAAGCACACCTTCGATCTGAATGCCAGCCTTCTCCAGAACCCGCACCGAAGCCAGGTGCTCTGGCAGGCATACCGCACCAATGCGCGCCAGGTGCATTTGATCAAATCCAACGTGGATCAGCGCCTGCACAGCTTTGGTGGCGTAACCCTTTCCCCTTGGCTGGTGCTGTTGGGATCTGTGTCACAGTCGCCGCAAACCTCGGATTTGGCACGGCAGTCTCAATTTGCGTTGACATGGAAGTATCGGCTGGATTTTCTCGAACGAAAGTACAAGATGCCAATATTGTGCTTATTCCAAAATAAAAAACAAACAGAATGGTTGTCTTACTCATATTTGAGAATTCCAATCCCCTAGATGAAATGGGAAGGCCCGTTCCTCCAACCGCCCTACTGCTAACAATTGGCGTTAGACGGGTCACTCAGCCTCGCCCGAATTCGCCGGGTGCAGCCCCGTCGCCTTCATCTGGTGTCAGGCGGCTTTGCGTTGTTGATATTTATTCGCCATTTGCTCTTTCCTTTTCGTAACGATCCCAAGGAAAAATACATAGAGCAGGAATAAAGCCACGGTTATCCATTCCATCAGGTAGATATTCGCAATCAGGCCCCATGCAATATCCACAGCGGCTGTCAGGCCTCCCAGCACAAGCAGCCACTTTGGATAGTACGGATAGTATCGCAGGGCTGCCACAGAAAAGGCAAAGGCTGTGCCAAGCAGGATATAGAGCGCTGCCGACCAAAATGAATGCATCCCTTCGTTGGTGATCGGGAATACAGCGCTCATCAGCATGGCGATGGCCCCGGCCCAGCCAAAGAATTGGGTTACCTGCAGCATGGCATTTTGCTTCTTGTTGCCCGCCATTTTCCATTCAACCAGGCTGGTGAAGAAGACGAAGAGGATTATTCCTGTCACAATGATGCCGATATTGTAAAATATCGCCCCGTCAGGGTTGAGGCGATCACTCCCCAGGTCACTCAACCAATTTTCTAAAGGGGAATAGCGAACGGGGAGGCTGATGAACGCCAGAAGAGCGAACAACAGGTAGTTAGCTACAGCGCAAATGCTCGCATAAAAAGTCAGGTTTCGTTTCATAACGCCTTGATGATCACATACTGCCCAACGGCAGGGCTTGTTGGGCGGCGCTTCCAGGCTGAGCTGATCACTTTCTCCTTTCCATGCGGAGGACAAACGCCTATGTTCATTATATAGATAAATCCTCAAATTTGACCATTGGCTGTTTATCCTGTCTGCTTGTTAGGCGCTTTTTGCCAACAAGTTGACTTTATCTTTGTTAATCTTTATCCATAAATTATCATCAAACCAAAGTTCGTCACCGCGAATATCTGTTTCAATAATTACCAGGGATAGGGTTTTGCCTTCAAAAGATTCAAAAACAAATTTTGTTGACTCTAATGGTCTGTCTAAATTTTCTTGGAAACTGAAAAATAAGTAACCTGACACATTGACACCTGACGAGAAAACAGAGTAATTATTAAGGTATTCAATTCCACTTGCTGCACATTCAAAAAATTCACTTTCAAAGTTAAACACTAATTTTCTAAGATTTCTAGCCGTTGATTTATAAGTGTTCCCGTCTTTATCCACCATCTCACAGCGAATCTGCTTTAAGTTAAACGGTTTATTCATGAAGATGATTGACAATTTATAAAGAAAGAAAGTTTGTAACTACTCAGGCATGAAGCCTAAAGAACATTAACATTGTCAAAATCGTAAAATGCGAGCAAAATAGAGTAATGGAACCGATCGGGCTACCAAGCGATGAGGCAATCCGCGCCGCCTTCCGACAGGGGGAGGAAGCAATCGTTGCGCTGTTTCATCAGACAGTCGAGCAATTAGCTGCACGGGTGCAAGCCCTCGAAGATCGGGTCTCCAAAAACAGCCGAAACAGTGGCAAACCGCCCTCCAGTGACGGATTGGCCAAACCAACTCCCAAAAGCCTGCGGAAGCGACACGGGAAGAAGAGCGGCGGTCAGCCGGGGCACGAAGGGCACACTCTAAAAGCCGTGAGCCAACCGGATCATATTCAGGTGTATGCGGTGAAGGTATGTCAGCATTGTCAGGCATCTTTAGATCAGGTTGCCGTCAGTGCTGTCGAAAAACGACAGGTGTTCGATCTACCGCCCATGCACATTGAGGTAACCGAGCATCAGGCGGAAATCAAACACTGCCCACACTGCGGGGCTGAAAACCATGCCGCTTTCCCCGCCGATGTAACCCAGCCAGTGCAGTATGGTCCGGAAGTCCGGGCACTGGCGGTATATCTAAACCAATATCAGATGTTGCCGTTGGAACGGGTCAGTGAAACCTTTTCAGATGTATTCTCACATCCGTTAGCGGAGGGCACGATCTACGACGCCGGTCAGTCAGTGGCAGAGCAGGTCACACCTGTCAATGAAACCATCAAAAAGCATCTGACGGAGCACGAAGAAGTCGTGCATTTCGATGAAACGGGAACGCACATCAGTGGAAAACTGCATTGGCTCCACTCAACCAGTACGGCCCTGCTGACCTATTATGCTTGCCATGCCAAACGCGGGCATGAGGCCACCGATTGCATTGGTATTCTGCCCAAGTTGCATGGATGGGTGATGCACGATGGCTGGAAATCCTATTTCTACTACACCGCGCTACGACATGCCCTGTGCAATGCCCACCATCTGCGCGAGTTGACCTTTTTGCAGGAACGCTACCCGCAAGGCTGGGAGAGCCAACTGATGGAGTTGCTCCTGGAGATCAAAGCCAGTGTCGATGCAACACGCGGAAAGCAGCCCGAACTGTCCCAAGCGCAGTTAGCCGACTTTGAACAGCGCTATGATCGGCTGATCGAACAAAGTTTGCTGGCCAATCCGCTACCTGAATTGTTAAAAGATCAGCCCAAAAAACGCGGGCGAACCGCTAAAAGCCCACCGCGCAACTTGTTGGAACGACTGAGAGACCATAAAGATGCGGTGCTCGCATTTATGTATGATTTTAAGGTACCGTTCGACAACAATCAGGCGGAGCGTGATTTGCGCATGATGAAAGTCAAGATGAAGGTGTCCGGTGGCTTTCGTTCCAGCGAGGGGGCTGAGACCTTCTGTACAGTTCGCACTTACCTCTCTACGGCTCGCAAGAATGGTCAACGCATGCTCGAGGTTCTTCGCCTGGCGCTGACTGGAAAACCCTATTGTCTTCCTTTCGTCTTTCTACCCGCTTGTACAATAACAGTTGCATAAAGGACCCAACGAGGTGCTATGGCGTAACACCTAGTTCAACTTGTTCCCATGTGTGGCCGCCGTCATGGGTGAAGAAGTAATGGGGGAGCATTTTACCAGCGCGGGCATCAAACAAATAATCATAGCTGGAGCCAGACATGAGCGCATAACCCATCTGGGCATCGATGAAATGGATCTCACTGCCCAATGGGACCGGGCAATCGGACAGGATCTGCGCCCAGGTCTGCCCGCCGTCCGTTGTCTGGTAGATTTGCGTTGATTTTGTGGGATCAGGACCATTTTTTCCAAGATACCAGCCCATTTTGGAATCGAGGAAGAAAGGGCTACCCGTGCGGGCGGGTGCTTGGCTAAAGGTCCAGGTCTTTCCACCGTCCTGGGTGTAATATAAGAACTCGGATACGGGCAAGCCCGTGGGAATCGCCGGAGGAATTTGTAGTTCGGTGTAATAACGCCCGATCATTACCCCGTTTTGCTTCGTCCAGAACTGTGGGGTGGCGACAAAGGGCTCGTATTTCCCCTGCCCTGCTTGCGTTTCCAAATCAGAAGTAGCAGGCGGGATGGGGATGCTGGTCTGCCGCCAATTTTTCCCACCGTCCTCAGAACGGAAGAGCCGCCCTGTGGCATACAGAGCGGTGGTCATGTCAATGAGGGCAAAGCCGCTATTGCCGAACGGATTAGCAATCGCAAACATCGTTTTTTGCGAGTCGATCTGCATTTGATCGTTCGAGTCATACACCTTTTCCCAATGCAACCCGCCATCGGCGGTTCGAAAAAACGATAGGGAGGCCGTACCCATTGCACCATCATCTTCAGCGAACATCCAGCCGTGATCGGCATCCAACATTTCCATCTGGACAGTCTGACGCAAACAACAGGAGAAGTGCATCGTCTCTCCAACCTGCCAGGTATGGCCGCCATCTGTCGTTCTAACACCGGTTAGCTCAGTGTCGGCTTGATAGGGCATAAAGTTCCGATAGAAAATAGCAACTGCGGTGTTCTCATCCAGAAAAAACGCTTTCCGCAACTCAGTTTTCTCCTGAAAAGGTGGCGGCGAGACATCCCGCCAGCCTTGGAACCCTTGAACAGTGCGAAGAACTTTTCGCTCAACATCATAGTAGTGCCCTGCAGTTGAGGGTGTCAAAAATGATTGCAGGGCCCATCCTGTGCTCTCATTGTACAGAGTGAGGGCCTCTAGCTGTACTTTTGGCATTAATGGCGGTAGCGTTGGCTCAACTGGCGTGGGAGTTTCGGTGGAAGTGGTGAGCGGCGTAATCGTTGGCGGTGCGGTCAATTGGATGACCGGGTAGGCTGTTGTGATGAAGGACTCCGTTGTGGGCGGTGGGTAATTCCCCACAGCCGCAGGTTGAACAGAGACTGTCACAAGGGTAGGAATTGGCTTGGTGGGCACAGTCTGGTTCGTCGTACAGGCAACGAGGAAGATGAGGACAATGAGCGAGACAAGTTTTTGCATAAATAGAGCCTCGAAGGAGTGCTACTACGTAAGGCATCATTTATAATGATACAACGATTGGGTTGTTATTTCAGTTCCAGTAAGACGAAAAAGTCCGCCAACATCCTATCTGGTAACGTCAGGTGGCTGAGTAGTTACGAAAGTTTGTTGTTTATCGGCAGTCAAGTTGTAATATCTACTAACAATCTTTCCTTTGATAGATACTTTTTTGCAATATTTAGTAATCTCTGGTATCCATGCCAATGCACCTATTAGAGCCAAAATGAAGGTAGTCCAAAAAATAATTGGTTCGCTCATCAAAACATCTTTTCAAATTCTAGCGCCTGACTATTAATTATACGGATTTCCTCAAATTTGGACATTAGCTGGATACCTTCTCTACTCCCTGGCTTCCCTTTCTTTGCGAAACGCCTCGATCCTGGTGATCAATTCTTGCTCATCGCTCGTGACACAGTCCAGCGCGCCGTGAATCAGCGCATTGAGCTTCTCTCCGGGAAATGCGCCGCGCAGATCGGTATGCAGCCCAATCAGCAGCCTGTCTTGCTTTAAAAGATGCTTTTGCCCATAAGCGATGCCCAATTCAACACAGGCGCCTTCATCCGGCACCCGGCCGTCCAGGACGAAGAGAAAAATATTTGCTTGCAGAACCTGGTCTCTGTCCAGTAGAAATATGGCCTGGCGCAGCTCCGCCTGGGTCATTGCCTGGTAGGTAGGCTGGCTGCGCTCCACGCCATCTCTTTGCGGTAAGAACACCTGGAATCCTTCCGCTTCCAGCTTTTCGGCCAGGCGCAGGTTGAATACTCTTTCTGCTTCACAAAACAGCGGTCCCGCAAAGTATATTCGCATCTCATCCTTCCTTTGGTAGACAATCATAGATCCGTGTGCGCAGGTACGCTTGAATACAGACCATGCGCAAAGGCTGGCGAGCCATGTAATCGACAGGCTCCTGCTAACCCGTAAGTTTGCAGTATATCATGCATGCGATGACCAGGCAGGCGGCGAAAAAGGAGGACAACCTGGAGTTTGGGGCTGCCTGAAAAGGAAGGACGCAGTTAGCCCGATCGCCACGGGGGGTGGTAGGGGCCGGTGACTGCTGCGCGGGTTAGCCTCGCCCCTATACCGAGACGGTGCCCGGAATTGCCAACCGGGTGCCCGGCGCGGCCCAAAAAGGGCGCCTCTTCACGAAATGGCCAGGAGATTTTGTAGGGGCAGGTCTCAGACCTGCCCAGCGCGGCATAATTCGGGCGACCCTCATTGAACTGGCCGCGCCATGCAACCACCCGCGCGTGGTGGGATGATTTATTGGGCGTGTCTGAGGCACGCCTCTACTGGTGGAAAATCTGGTGATTTTGATTTTAGACAGCCGCCCAATGAATAGAGCAAAGGGTGTAGAATTAAATGAACCGCTTCAGTTCTTCATTTCTCCAGTTCGTTCGGTGGGAGAACGACCATGCGCCGCATGACAGGTAAGGTATGGCCCGACCGTGAAAAAGGGGTGCGCACAGGCATCCTGTACGCCGTCCTGGTGCTGGCCCTGGGCGCATATTTCAATTTCAGCGCGACGTATGACGCGAATCCCGCTGTTTACCCCCAGGCCAGCCAGCTCGTTTTGTGGGCGCTGTTGTACGTCCCCCTCGGCTTGATGGTCGCCGTGGGCGGGTGGAATGTAGCCGATTTTGGTTTTTCCATCCGGCCTGTGCTGGGCCTGGCGACCGTGATCGTCGTATTTTTGTGTGGCGCGGCCGTCTGGAGCATCCAGATTCCCTGGCAGTACGCCTTCCTGGAAGCCTTTGCCCGCACGGGCGAAGAGATCTTCTTTCGCGGCTTTCTGTTCGCCCTTTTGCTGAAGATCTTCAGCGGCAAACCGCGCCCCTGGATCGGAGCGGTCTTGCTCTCGGCTGTGCTTTTTGCTGGGGTGCACACCCAGACTTTCCAGCCGGCGTATCTTGAAAGCCTGGGCACTGGCCCAACCTTATACAAGATCAGCGAAAGATTGCTCAACCTGTTCTTGATCGGTTCATTCCTGGCGCTCCTGCGGCAGGGGACGAAGTCAATCCTGCCTGGAGCCGTCCTGCACAGTTTGATCCAGGGGGGCATCGTCACACTGCCGTTTTCCCTGGGCATCTGCGGCCTCATCACGCTGTTGGCGCTGGCCAGGAAAGAGCCCATCCTGGCTGGTGATGGACACCAACAGGCTCTTTAGACCATTCGATCCATCGTATTCAGTGAAGGTGGTTTCCCGATGCTCAGTTTCAAACCTGCCGTCGACCAAAAAGTGATCATGGCGCTCCTGGAAGAGGCCTTTGCCGCGCCGACTCAAGAACTGACCGTCCTGAGCGGCGGGCTGTCCGCACAGACGCTCTCTTTTCGGGCCGGCGGCAAAGCCTATATCCTGCGCATCAACCCCGGCAGCTTCGACGTCGGCTTCCGCTAGGAAGCGTTCGTTTACACGCACTTCGCCTCGCCCCGCATCCCCATCCCGCCCATTGTGAAAATGGGTCAGGTCGGGGAGCATTCTTATACCATCTCGCAGAAAATGCCCGGGCGAGGCTTGCAGTCGCTGACCAAAGCCGAATACATCGCCGCGCTCCCCAGCCTGATCGAAACCCTCTTCGCTATCCACCAGACCAACGTGCAGGACTGGCGCCATTACGGCTGGATCGGCGACGACGGCGAGGGGAGGTTCCCAACCTGGCAGAGCTTCATCGGAAGGGTCAGCGAAGAGGAACGCCCGGATGGCTTTTATGGCCAATGGCACACCCTGTTTCAAACTACGTTTCTGGAACGCGATTTTTTCGAGCAGGTCTACCAGCGAATGATGGATTTGCTGCAGTTTTGCCCGCCGGAACGCTGGCTGGTGCACGGGGAGTACGGCTACAACAACGTGCTGGTCGAGAACGGCCGCGTGACCGCCGTGCTGGATTGGACGGACGCCATGTACGGCGACTTCGTCTACGATATTGCCGCCATGGATTTCTGGCTGCCGAAAGACCTGGAGCTTCCCCGGCGAATTGAACAATATTATGCGGGCCAGGGCATGGCTATTGCGAATTATGCGCAAAGAATTACCTGCTATAAATGCTGCGGCGGCCTGGACGCCATGCGCTTCTTCGCCAAAACGAACGACCAGGCGGCGTATCACGCGACGCGGCAAATCCTGCAGGGGCTGCTGGAGAGGTAGGAGGGCGCGGGGCGGCGCGGCAGCCTGATCATAACCCCGGGAATAACCGCCAGGTGTGCTGCATATAGGCTCTGTATTCGTCGCCGAACACGCTCAGCAGAGCCTTCTCTTCTATATTCAGGCGATAAAGAAACCCGGCCAGGCTGAGGCTAAGAACCAGCAGGCCGCCTGCCCAGGTTCCGATCGCCAGGGGAAAGCCAACCAGGCTGAGGATGCTGCCGGAATAAGCGGGATGGCGAAGCCAGCGGTAAGGGCCGCGCTGCACCAACGGCTGGCCGTCTGCGATGGTCACCGTCACGCTGAAGAACCTGCCTAATGAAAATACGGCCCATTCTCGGAAAGCAATACCCAGGTAGATCATGCCGATGCCGAGATACTGCAGGCTGCCGTGGAAAGCGCCCCAATCGAGCGCCCGCAGCAAGAAGGAAATCAACAGCGATCCCCAGACGATGAGGACGATGACCCAATACGATCCTCGATCCCTGCGCTGGCTGTGGGTGTTTTGCTGGAAGAAACGCAGTCCAAGCGTGTTAAAGGCTTCAAACACAGCCCAGAGCAGGAAAGCGATCACAAACAGCACCGCCGCAGCGCGGTCAGGAAACATGAGCTATCCCAATCCCTTACGAGCCGCGCAGAATCTTCTCCATCTTCCTGCCCTGCGCCAGCTCATCCACCAGCTTGTCCAGGTAGCGCACCTGCTGGGTCAAAGGATCCTCGATTTCCTCGACGCGACACCCGCAGATGACGCCGGTGATGAGGCGCGCATTCGGGTTCAGCTCAGCCTGCTGGAAGAAGGTTTCAAAGGTCGCATTTTGCTCGATCAGTTCCTGAAGCTGCTGCTGGTCGAAGGCTGTCAACCAGGCGATGACCTGCTGCAGTTCTTCTTTCGTTCTGCCTTTCTTTTCGATCTTGGCAAGATACAGCGGATAGACGGAAGCGAAGGTCATCCTGGCAATACGTTGATGGGTTGCGCTGGAATTGTTCATCGATACCTCGTATTCTAACGTTAATCTTCCCACTGATTTTACCCCGGGTTGTTCGTCGCTGGCATTCCAATCTGCCGGTATTTTGATGAGGCAGTTTGAGCATTTGCGGGACAGCAGGATTTCTTATGCGCGGTGAAATCAAAACCGCGCCTGGAGAATCGGTGTAGAATTAAAGTGCCTGGCTCCATCTGGAACCCCTGGCGCTCATATTTCAACGCAGGTGAATACCGTCCTTTTCCACGCCGCCGCCGGCAGCGTATGCCAACTGGCGGCACAGCATACCCAACCATCTTTGATTCAAGGCCCAATGATATGAACTATACGAAACTGCTCGAATCCTCTTACCTGGCGCGATATTTTCTGCTCAACACGGTGGATATCTCCGACTACACCATCTTTCCCGCGCGGGTGATCCAGAATGCGCCGCCAGTATTCCACTTTTCGTCCGCTACGAATGACGGCGCACTTCTGCCGGTTTTGAACCAGGCGCTGGCGTCCGCCGTTAAAACCGCTCGCGCCGGGACGATGGACGAATTTCTCGCCCGCAATGGCACCACCGCTTTCCTTGTCATTCAAAATGACAACCTGCTGGCTGAGCGCTATTACAACGGTTATCAACACAGCTCGATGTGCACCTCCTTCTCGACAGCCAAGTCCTTTGTGTCGGCGTTGATCGGCATTGCCTTGCAGGAAAAGTTCATCAAGAATATCGATGACCCGGTCACCGCATACCTGCCGGAGCTGGCAGCCCCGTTCTGGTCGCAGATTTCCATTCGCCACCTGGTCAGTATGAGTTCGGGGCTTGGATATAATCCAAATGGTTTCTTCCCCTGGAGTGATGAGCCGCGTGTGTATTATGCGCTGAATCTGCGCCAGCTTGCCCGGCAGGCGAAATCCGTGGAAACGCCCGGCGCACGATTCCATTACAACAACTACAACCTGGTTCTGCTGGGGATGATCATCGAACGCACCACCGGCGGCTCCGTGTCGGAGTATCTGCAAGAAAAAATCTGGAAAGCGCTTGGTATGGAAATGCCAGCCTCCTGGAACCTGGACAGCCAGGCG
The DNA here is from genome assembly GCA_029782365.1 of Chloroflexota bacterium. Classification (GTDB taxonomy): domain Bacteria; phylum Chloroflexota; class Anaerolineae; order Anaerolineales; family UBA4823; genus CAWBUW01. Next base: position 19,738 of record JAKOUW010000143.1, on the reverse strand, counting down.
AGCGGTATGGAAAAGATGGAGAGCGGCTTGAATGCCTGCGCCATGGATTTCGCCAGGTTTGGGCGGCTGTACCTGCGGCGAGGGGATTGGAATGGCAAACAGATCGTCCCCGAAAGCTGGGTGGTTGAATCGACTACCGTCTCGCAGGACGCCAGGTGGTCAAACTACAAGTACCTTTGGTGGATCTCGCGGGCCGGCAAAGGCCGGTATACAGCCGTCGGCAACCTGGGCCAGTTCATATTCATCGCTCCGGATAAAAACTGCCTGGTCGTGCGCTTTGGCCGGGGCAAGCCGGCCGATTGGAAAAGGGTCTACCCTCAGATTTTTGGCGCGCTCGTCGATATGTTGTAATACACAGAAACACAGCACGGCATTCGGGCGGCGGGCTGAATGCGGCAGCCCCGATCTACCCTGATCCTGGGACCACGAATATGAATGCGGGTCCGCAGGTGCTGGAGGGCGTCATCACCGGCTCGGTGACGGAAGCGAGCAGCGGGAACCCCTGGTGCCAGTCAAGGGAGCAACAAGGCTGTCTCCACCAACATACGCTCATGGTGAGTGAAAGGTTGACACACTTTCAGGTTTTCCGGATCACCTTCCTGGGTATGAAAACCCATATCAAAGAATAGGATTGTTTGCTGTACGAAATGAGCGACCATTGGTGGAAAGTAGGTGTCATGCACAATGGCGGTAGTGAAATCCCAACCGATCACCAACCCCAGGTGATTGAGCAACCAAGACAGATTACCAGCCACGATCCAACGCCGGTTGGAAAGGCCTTTCATGCCGATTTGTTTCTCCGAACATCCTTCACGAACCGGATGAATCAATTTGAACGCGTAACTGTCGATCTCACCCAACCAGCCAGGTTGAACCAGGTAACGAACGGTCCACTTCCAGTGGGTAGAAAACAAGCGGAACAAGCGCGTACGCTCAGGCAGGTTAGGGAACAGAGGTAGATAATCTAGTTTCGCTGTTACCTGGTGACTTTCAGCTTAGTACCTATCCGAAAATTAATAGGGGAGGCGATAAAAGAGCTGCGTATCCCAGTAAATCATTGTTCGCCCGAACATGGCCTGGATAGAAATACGCCTCGTTAGAGCAAGGATTAAATTGACCGTTTATATCTTAAAGTAAGGAGCGTAATCCGTTGATAATTAACTTAATCCCTAGGGTGAAACCTTCACTGCGGTTAGCCCTGTCAGCAACAGTGAACTCGCTGAATAAGGCCGATAAATGCGGCAGCCGGTTGGGATCTGGCAGCGAGTGGTAATTACCATCATCGTGATTTTGTTCGGCTTGTTCCTCGAAGGCTGAGCCGGTGGCAAAATCAAAAATGGTGATCATGCCGGCGAAAGCGGTGTGTAGGTCAAACCCTGCCGAGATAAGCACGTGCAGGCCTCGGTCGAACATGACCGGGTGCTGACTGTTAGCCAGGTCGGCAGAGGCGATCACTCGCGCCCCATCACGGTGGGATATCAAGGCGCCGTGGAAGCGCTGGGCCAGTTCTTCCAGCCAATCTGGCCAGGAATCGGGGGTATTTGGCAGATCAAACCTTGCGTATGCGTCCGCGATGATCACCTCAGCGATGCCGTTAAGTAAATCCTTTTTATTCTTGAAGTGCCAATATAGCGCCGGGTTTTGCACGCCCAGGCGTTCGGCCAACCGTCGCACGGTCAGTCCATCCCAACCGACTTCATCTAAAAGTACCAGCGCAGTTTCGATTACCGCCATCCGATCAAGGGGCATGTTGGATTATCCTTCTTGACAATTTAGCAATGCTAAGTTATCCTTAGCAATGCTAAATTATAACATATCTTTTGAAGGAAAAAGCCGTGGACAAAATAGCCAAGGATTCACAGACAATAAATCGGGTGTTGAGTGCCGACGGCACGACCATCAGTTACTGCCAGATAGGCAGCGGGCCGTGCCTGGTTGTGCTTCATGGGGGCGGACGCGCATCTCAGCACTACCGCCTGTTGGCCGAGAGCCTGTCCAGTGCCTACACCGTCATCATTCCAGACCGCCGTGGGCGGGGTCTAAGCGGGGGGATCAACCCCAGTTACGGCATCGAGCAAGCCTGTCAGGATGTGACTGCCGTAATGCAGGCCACAAACGCAAGCATGCTCTTTGGACACTCTGCCGGAGGGTTGATCGCGCTCGAAGTCGCGCTCTCGCAATCGCTGGAGGCTTTAATGGTATATGAACCGGGAGTTTCGATCAATGGCTCACTTCCGGTGGCCTGGTTGCCCGGTTTTGAGCAGGCCTTAGCGCAGGATGATCCTGGAAAAGCAATGGCAATTTTCCTCCGAGGTTTACAAATAAACTGGATGAGTCGACTACCGCGCTGGGTGCTGACCACGTTATTCCGCGCTATGACACGCGGACCAGAACGGGATGAAATCATCCCATTATTGCACACGCTTGGCCCGGAAATAAGAATGATGGCGCCGCTCGAATCCAAATACGAGCGTTACCGTCGGATCAATGTGCGGACGTTGTTGATGGGAGGCAGTAAAAGTCCAGAATATCTGCGGTCGGTGCTTCCCGTGCTTGAAAAGACCATCCCACAGGCTCGTCTAATCGAATTTGCCGGTCTGGACCACAGTTCTCCAGAGGAAGAAGGCGCGCCAACCATCGCCAGTGCGATGCGGGAATGGCTGTCATCGTCACTTTAAAAGAAACAAAAACTTTTACTGTGCAGGCCGGGCAGGTGACCCCAGGCATCGATTTCGCCCTGGCTCCCGGGGGCACCATCAGCGGCGTGGTGCGAGAAACGGGCAGTGAGAATCCGCTGTCAGGTTTCAACGTGGAGCTGTTGTTCCGGGACGGCATCCTGTACGTTTCCGGCACGCACATTGACGGTTCGTACCAGTTCAAAGATGTGCCGTTCGACACAAACCTGTATGTCTTCGCCTGGCATTGGCCGGATGGCGGCCAGCACTCGTTGGAGTTCTGGAACAATGGGGATATTCGGATATTGAAGGTTTTATTTGTTTAGATTACAATGAGTGCACTATTCTTAGCCACCGGGCGGCTTCCGGGGAGAGTGACAGTTTGTCCGTTTTACCTGTTGGCACCGTTACCTTTCTATTTACCGACCTCGAGGGCAGCACCCGCCTCTGGGAGCAGTCTCCTGCAGGCATGTCGGCGGCGCTCCCCCGCCACGATGCCATCCTGCGCCAGGCCCTCGCCGACCATGCCGGTCTGCTCGTCAAATCCACCGGCGACGGCATTCACGCCGTCTTCCCCTCCGCTGCCCAGGCCCTCGCCGCCGCCCTCCAGGCCCAATCCGCCATCACCTCCGACCCTTGGCCCGAACTCGCCCCCCTCGCCTTGCGCGTGCGCATGGGTCTCCATTCCGGCGAGGCTGAGCTGCGCGACGGCGACTACTACGGCTCTGTGCTTAACCGCGCCGCCCGCCTCATGGCCGCCGCCCACAGCGGGCAGGTTCTCATCTCTCAGACCGCCGCCGAGTTGAGCCGCGACCAGCTCCCCGCCAACTGCCGCCTGCTCAACCTCGGCGAGCACCGTCTCAAAGACCTCGCCCGACCTGAACAGATCTACCAGCTGCTCCATCCTGGCTTGCCTTCAGCGTTCCCTCCCATCAAAACCCTGGATGCCATCCCCAACAACCTGCCCATCCAGCTGACCACATTCATCGGCCGTGAAAGGGAAATCGGCGAGATCCAGGCATTACTGGAGAAAACGCGCCTGGTCACGCTGACTGGTTCGGGCGGCACTGGCAAGACTCGCCTGGCTCAGGAAGCGGCGGCGCGCGTGCTGGATGCGTTTCCCGGGGGCACCTGGTGGGTTGAGCTGGCCCCGCTGGCCGATGCCACCCAGGTCGTCCCGACCCTGAGCCAGGTGTTTGGCCTGCAGGCGGCTCCTTTCATCGATCTGAAAGACCTGGTGACGGAATACCTGCGCGGCCGGCAGGTGCTGCTCATTCTTGATAACTGCGAGCACCTGATCGCCGAATGCGCCCGGCTGGCCGCCCACCTGCTGCAGCACTGCCCCCAGATCAAGATCCTTGCCAGCAGTCGGGAAGGGCTGGGAATCGCTGGCGAGGCTTCCTACCGCATTCCTTCCCTGGTGGAAAGCGAAGCGGTCCAGCTTTTTGAGGAGCGCGCGCGGGCCGCCAATCTAGCCTTCAAACGGACGCCGGCGAATACCCCAGCGGTGGAGCAGGTTTGCCGGCGCCTGGACGGCATTCCCCTGGCGATCGAGCTGGCCGCGGCGCGCAGCCGCCTGCTGACCCCCGAGCAGATTGCCGCCCGGCTCAATGACCGCTTCAGGCTGCTGGTGGGGGGCAGCCGCACCGCCCTGCCGCGCCAGCAAACGTTGCGCGCCATGATCGACTGGAGCTATGACCTCATGTCGGAGGCTGAGAAACGCCTGCTGCGCACCGCCTCGGTCTTTGCCGGTGGCTGGACCCTGGAGGCGGTTGAAGCCGTGGCGGATGACCCCGCCGCCCTGGACAACCTCGAACTGCTGGTCAATAAGTCGCTGGTCTCAACCGAAGAACGCGGCGGGGCCATGCGTTACTTTCTCCTCGAGACCATCCGCCAGTACGCCCGTGAAAAACTATTCGATGAGGGGGTCGAGGCAGCCGGGAAGGTGCGCACGCGCCACCTGGACTACTTCACCCGCCTGGCCAAAACATCCTTTCCGCGTCTGATGGGCGCCGAAATGGCGGCATGCCTCGACGAACTTGAGCTTGAGCAGGATAATCTGCGCGCCGCCATCGAGTGGTCTATCGAAACCGACCCAATTTCCGCGCTGAACATGGGCGCCTTGCTGCCTTCCTTTTGGGGCCGCCGCCTATCGGCGAAAGAAGGCCTGACCTGGATCTCGGCTGCTCTGAAACGGGCGGAGAGCCTGCCGGATGAGCAAAAAGCCGCCCAGGCATACCGCCAGGCCAGGGCGTGGGGGCTGCTCGGCCAGGCGACGATGGCCTTTCAATTGGGAGATAACAACAACGCCTGGGAGCCCATTGCAGCCTCGGTTGAGCTGGGCCGGGGTGTGGAGGATAACGAGCTCCTGGCTTATGCCCTGGCGTTGGGTTCGGCTATCAGTGGTTTTCGCGGCGACATTCCCACCGCGCACGCCTGGGCGCAGGAAGCCCAGCAGCTCGCTTCCCGCTACCACTTTCTGTATACCCTGGCGAATGTGATCGGGATGGAAATGTTCATCTCGGTCATCGACGACCAGCCGATTCCCACCGGCCTGGTAGAAACAACCAGCCGCGCGGCCCGCGCCAGCGCCAACCCCTGGGTGATGGGTTTGACGCTGACCAACATCACACGGGTCTGGTCGCGCCAGGGCCGCCCGGCTGAGTCTGTTGCGCTTCTCGAAGAGGCGATTGGGCTCTTCGAACAGATCCGTGACCGTCCGATGGCCAACATGAGCCGCAGCGAAATGGGCCACCTGCTGCGCGGCCAGGGGCGCTATGCAGAAGCCGCAGCCATGTACGCTGAAACGGTCGTCAATTTTAAGGACTGGGCTCAATTTGCCGCCGCAGCCCACGAGCTGGAATGTTTCGCCTTCATCGCCGCCGCCCAGGGACAGCTCAGGCGCGCCGCCGCGCTGCTCGGCGCTGCCGAAGCGCTGCGCGCGAAAAACGGGACCAATATGACCCGCATCGAGCGCCGTGAATACGACCAGGCGGCGGCAAAACTGCGCGCGGAGATGGAGCGGGAGGAATTCGACCAAGCCTGGGCTTCCGGGCGCGCCATGCACATCGACGAAGCCATCGCCCTGGCAACCGGAAAGGAAGACAGTACAGGTGTTCGACCAGCCGTAGGCGGCAGGAATAATGCGCCTGTTTAAAGTGGGCGTTCTAACAGAGCCCTTAATTTTTGCAGGTCTTCCTCATTGCCTTTCTTAATCTGGCCGGCTAACAAGGGTTCTAACAAGCGCATCAACCCGCTGGTTCGCAGTGTAAACAGGTAGGTTATTTTCGTCTGGTTGCCCACGGGTTCGAAAGTGTACTCTACCCTGGCTTGCATGCCTCGCACTGTCTGGGTGGCGAAGCGGTGTGGGGGCTCAAAGGAGGTGATCTCCGCTTCAATCTCGGACAGGCGCGGCCCCGTCTTCCTTAATTCACGAAACCGCGTGCCCACCTGGAGGGGGCCAGCGCTGAGCTGTTCGTTTTCGACCAGGTCGGTTTGCCAGGCGCGCAAATTCCGGGCCTCCGCCAGGAAGGAAAAAGCCTTCTCTACCGGACAATTCATTTCTATAATAATCTTGTGTTGGATCATAGTACCTCTAAATTAATTATCCTTATAAGATATTCAATATCCTTATGATATAATTAATTCATGGATTTGTCAAGGAGTTCTTGATGGTTACATCACCGAAACGGAAATACGATTCCTCACGCCGCCAGGTGCAGGCCCGTGAAACCCGTCACAATATCATTGAGGCGGCGAGAGCGCTGTTTATCGAGCGCGGATATACAGGCGCGACGATCGATGCGATCGCTCAGCAAGCGGGCGTGGCGCTGAAGACCGTCTATGCTGTCTTTGAGAATAAACGCAGCATTCTGGTTGCCGTATTGAACATCTCTTCTTCGAACACCGGCGAGGGGGAAATACCAGTTCTCGAACGAAGCGGCCCCCAGGCGGTGAAGAGGGAGACCAACCAGCGCCGGCAAATTCAAATGTTCGCCCGGGTAATCGCCGGGAACCTGGAAGGAGCGGCTGTGATTGACGAGATCATCCGGGTAGCTGCCAAGACAGAGCCGGATATTGATCAACTGGGGCGGCGCTTAAATCAGCAAAGATGGGACAACATGGCGGTTGCTGTTCGGGTTTTCCAATCGCGCGGAGCATTGCAGGGCGCGTTGGATGAGAAACGCGCAACGGATATCGTTTGGGTGTTAACCAGCCCCGAGGTGTTCCTGCTGGCGACGCGCGAGCGCGGCTGGTCGAAAGAAGAATACGCCGATTGGTTATCCGACACCTTGATCAAAGTGCTGCTGCCCGCAGAGAAATGATATCCAGCGCGCCGCTCTTTCCTTTTGCCGGCGCGCTTGCGCTGATCGGGATTCACCACGCATGCTATGACATCTTTAGTCATAGGAGATACCATGAAACCACAAACCCTTTTCCGTCTTGGAGGTGTCGCAGGCCATCTACGCCCGTTCGTTGGGACTGCTCAGCACCGCTGCGCTTAGGGGGTAAAGAGCCGGTCCGGGTGGTAGACGAACTCAGGCGCCGCTCGGCCCTTGGCGCACAGGGCCTTTCCGGTTGGATGGGCTGTATCCGGTTCGAGGGCAACCAGGCGGCCGTTTTCAACCACTCCGATCGAGCCGCACCGCGACACCCATAAGGCGCAGCAGCCTTGTATTTTTATCTACTTCAGCGCGGGACGGATACCGAAGCTGTGTAGATATCCAGCTTAAACAGGCTCCCGTCAGGGTTATTTCCGGTGCTGTTTGAATTATCCGACCAGGCAGGATGAGCCACGCCGCCATAAAAGGACAGGCCTGAATAATCGCCATAATCGGTGCCGTTATGCGAGGCGTGCGAATTCGATGTCCCGGCGCTGATTTGGAGGTTCGGGGTGAACGTTGAGCCGCCATCCGTGCTGAAAGCTCCCCAGAATTGGGCATCGTCATTGGCAATCCCGTTCGTATCGCCCGCTCCACCAGTTCCGGCGTCGGCACGCGCATCGTACCAGACCACGGCCAGGTTGCCGCTGGTAGGGTCAAGGGCGATCTTCGGCAGGAACTGGCTGTTGGTCGTTCGATCGTCATTCACCCGCACCCCAGGGCTCCAGGTAAGCCCGTTATCATCCGAATAACGAACGAAAATATCGGTGTTATTGCTTTCATTCTTCACTTCAAAAGTATAGACGAGGTAAACCCTCCCGGAGTGCGGACCTTTCGTGCGGTCCCAGGCCAGGCCGGTTTCAGCGTCTATCGAGCGGTCTGGTTGGGCTGGGATGAAATCGTAGCCGCCCACGTGGGTTTCGGTGACGAAAATACGGTCGCCGAAACCCGCTGGTCCAAGGCCGTCCGGATCTACATTCACAAACACTTTCCCACCGCCCTGGCCGCTCTCGGTCAGCGAGCAGACTTGCATCACCTGTCCGTTGGGGCCAATGCTAACGTCGCCGTAGGTGCAGTTATTCGTGCCTGGAATGCTCTCGCGGACGGAAAAATCACCCACCCGGCCCAAACCAGCCACCGGGGCGCCGACAGCATACATCGGCCCGCCGGCGTTGAAGACCATCCAGACTTCCCCTTTGGCCGCCGTGATGGTCGGCTGATCCACGAAACGGAACAACCCTCGCTCTCCTCCGGCTGCATTGGGATTTGTGTTAGCGGGCCTGGCGATATTCGCGACGACACGAAAAGTCAGGCCGCCGTCGGTACTCAGCGCGACTGGCACCTGGATTTCTACATTATACAGATAGGTGAAGAACAGGTTGCCGAATTCATCAAATGACAGGCTGGGGTCGCAACAGCCATCCCCCAGGTTGTCGAAGTTTGCGATGATCTGTCCTGTCCAGGTTTTACCCCCATCAAATGAGACCGACTTAAATAAACCGGCAGTCCCCTCCTGGATATTGGAAATCATCACAATATTCTTGGGGTTGGTGGGATTCACGGCGATGGCTTCTTCGGACTCGTTGCCGGAGCGTCGGCTGATATTGACATTCGTGGGTGTTCCAGAACTGGCGCTCGCAATTCTGCCGGGCAGCGACATCAGCAGAACAGCGAGGGTGATAAGACTTTTCATCCAAAGTGTTTTTCGCATATCGGACTCCTGCACTTAGATTAGCTGACCAATTAAGACTATTATAGTCCAATATACAGAAACTGGCGCCAGCCTTTTGAATGTCGGGTGCATGTCAGTTTAGGGGCGAGTTGTATTCTGTTGTAAGTTCGACCATTCCGAACGCAGCAGCCCATACCAGAGCACATCCACCAGCGAGCCATCTTTTTTGCGGTGGTGCTGGCGGAAGCGCCCCTCTGGCGTGAAGCCGCAGCGTTCGGCAACCTGCCTACTGGCGGCGTTATCGGCGGCGCACTGCAAATCAACCCGCAAGACTTTCAATTGTTCGAAAGCAAAGCGGATGGCGGCGTTGGCCGCTTCCGCCGCATACCCCTTTCCGGTGCATGCCTTCACCAGGAAGTAGCCCACTTCAATGCGCGGCACATCCCAATCGGGGTTGGCGAGGTAACTCTCGCCCACGTAAACACCGGTGGCCTTCTCCCAGGCGCCGAAGATGAACAGACTGCGCGCCTCCCATTCTGCGTCCTGCCGGTCAAACCACTGCCGGATATCTTCTTCGCCGCGGGCATTGACCAGGAAGAAAGGCAGGAATTCGTATAGATGTTCAGCATTCTCTTTCAGCATACGGTCATACATGGCGCTGTCATGCGGGCGGTAGCGCCGCAGGTGCAGGCGCTCCGTGGTGAGCTCGGTGGGCAAAGGTTGTGCGGGGATCATTGATGGCCTGAGCTCAGGACTTTTTCTATTCTGCGGTCGGGCACGACCCAGATGATCGGGATCAACACGTAAATGACGGGCGGCACATAGGGCTGGATGAACGAAAAAATGATCGCCAGGGCGATCAATCCAGCCGTGACCTTGCCTTTCCAATCGTTCCCCACGGCTTTCTTCAGGACCGAATTTTCTCCATCCGAAGCGATGATGCTTTTCTGCAAGACGAGATAGGAGATGCCCGCCATAAAAAGAATCATGCCATATGCTGCCGAAGGCAGGGGGCGGAAAATATTTTCCCCCATCCAATCGGCGACGAATGGAAAGAGCGATAACCAGAACAGGAGACTGAGATTGGCCCACAGGACGCCGCCGGTCACTTTTTTGGCGGCATGCAGCATGTGGTGGTGATTCATCCAATAGATGCCCACGAAAACGAAACTCAATAAATAGATCAAAAGACTGGGAACGATGGCCAGCAAAGAGTCCAATTCGTAGCCAGCCGGCACCTTCAATCCCAGCACCATGATGGTGATGATGATGGCCATCACGCCGTCCGTGAAGGCTTCAAGCCGTCCTTTGGGCATTTTCGTCTCCTGGTTTTCTTGGGCGGCAGGCGGACAGCCGAAGCAGTTCCCCGCCAGACGCATTTTTTATTTTCCATTTTGCTCAAGAAGAAAGCATCATTCGTCCCCATCCGCCAGCGCCTGTTCGACGGCCAGCCGGGCCAGGCGGTCTGCCTCCTCGGCTGAGAAACCCTGCAGGAGGAAAGAGTAGTAAAACTGCAGGTAGAGCATCTCTTCCGCCAGGGCGGCCGCCGCGGCGTCCGTCAAGCCGCCGTCGACCAGCGCCTGCTCGGCCGCCGCTTCTTCTGCCGCCTCGCGGGCGGCGGCTTCCTCTCTCAGCTCTTCGGCCAGTTCGCTGGCCGACTGGTGCTCTCCAGGGAAAACCAGGCCGCCGAAATTCTCATTCGCAGGGAAGACGATCACCACAGGTTCGGCCGGCTCCGGCGGCTCTTCTTCATCTGGCGGGTCCTGGTTTTCAGCGGCCGGCTGCGGCTCCCTGGGTTCATCTTTGCCTTCCAGCATTTCACGGATCGTTTTGATAATCTCTTCCAGCGTTGGCGGTTTGGCGCCAGGCTCCAGCCCGAACAGCAGATCGACGGTCAGTTCACGCGCTTTTTCGGCCAATTCAGACGGCGTCAGGACCGCCACGCTGTCCGGATCGAAAAAATCGGACAGGGTGTGGGTGGCTGTGGCCAGGACTTCATCGACCAGCGCGTTGAGCAGGGCGCGGTTACCCTCCGTTGTGCCTGAATCCTGGTTGAAAACATAAATCACGCGCCCATCCGTGGTGCTCCATGTCTCGACGCCCCCGATTGTGGTGACAATAAACACTTCCAGCAAGCCGTTATCCAATAGAACGACGACTTCCCTGGAATTGGCGGTCGGCCTGCCGATGGTGGTGATGGATTGAACAGCTGCCATGTTATCAGCCTCCCTGCCGTACGGCAGAATTTAGCATTATCAATGCCCTGGATTATTGTTCGAAATTATATCAAATAAGTCACAATAACACAGCCTCCCGGCTGTAGGATCCTGGCAAGCCGGCCCATGCGCCTGGCCCATTGCCATGTTGATCTGCCCCGTCACAACGGCCGCTTCCGCCCTGGACATGGCGTCTGCCCAACAGCGGGCGGCGGCCAGGTTGAGCGCAGGGAAGGATTAACAATCGCCTGTATTAAATGAGTAACTGCATAGAAATTGGGGATTGGCGCCTTTGTTCGTTTTAGGCATTGTATAATCGGGATATTGCCGATAGAGTTTATCGGTAAATTACCAATCAAACCGTTAAGAATGTTAAAAAAGGAAGGTTGATCATGCGAAAGATCATTTCGGTTTTCCTGTTATTAGCATTGGCGCTCAGTGTTGCGCCTCCGTCCATTCCTGCGCAGGCGAAAGCGCCGCCCATCGGGGATGTGGAGGTGAGCGCCTCGGTTTACAGCGATGTCTCCGGCCCGGTCAGCAGTCTGACGGGTGATGCCCCAACGGCCAGCAGTGCGAAAGAGAAAAAACAAAAACCGCTGAAAGTCATGCCAAACCAGGGCAATGCCTTGAAACAACCGGACGGCGCTTTGCAAACCTCGCCCGGCCCGCTGGTTGCCACGACCGGCGGCCTGAACATCGCCGGGGTTGGCAGCGGCGATTACGGCTTCGCCGTCAATTCTGCGCCGCCCGACACCAACGGCGCCGTGGGCGCCACCCAATATGTGCAGTGGGTGAACACCTCCTTTGCGGTCTTTGACAAAACCACCGGCGCCATTGCGGCGGGTTTTCCCAAGGCCGGCAATTCCATCTGGGCCGGTTTTGGCGGCGGCTGCCAGACCAACAATGACGGCGATCCGATCGTCCAGTATGACAAACTGGCCAACCGCTGGATATTGACCCAGTTCTCCGTTTCCACCACCCCCTATCTGCAGTGTGTGGCCGTGTCCACCACTTCGGATGCCACCGGCTCTTACTACCGCTACGCGTTCAACTATGGGACCACCCAGTTCCCCGATTACCCCAAGATGGGTGTGTGGCCGGATGGGTATTACATCAGCTACAACATCTTTAACAATGGGGTCACCTTCGCCGGCAGCAAGGTGTGCGCCTTCGACCGCAGCAAGATGCTGGTGGGCGATCCGACCGCCACCCAGCAGTGTTTCCAGCTCAGTACCAGTTACGGCGGCCTCTTGCCATCCGATTTGGATGGCTCCAACCCGCCTCCGGCCGGGTCGCCGAATTTCTTCCTGAACTTCGGCACCAATGCGCTCAACCTGTGGAAATTCCATGTCGATTTTGCCAACCCGGCCAATTCAACCCTGACCGGACCGACCTCCATCGCCGTGGCTTCCTTCAGCCCGGCCTGTTCCGGCGGGGGAACGTGCATTCCCCAGTCTGGCACCACCCAAAAGCTCGACTCCCTGGCCGACCGCTTGATGTACCGCGTGGCGTACCGCAACTTCGGCGACCACGAGGCCCTGGTGGTCAACCACTCGGTGACGGCCGGCTCCAGCGTGGGCGTGCGCTGGTATGAGCTGCGCAGCCCCAACGGCGCACCCACGGTTTATCAGCAGGGCACGTTCGCGCCCGACGCGAACTACCGCTGGATGGGCAGCATCGCCATGGATAAGGTGGGCGATATCGCCCTGGGTTACAGTGTGTCCAGCGCATCCTTGAATCCGGGCATCCGCTACACCGGGCGCGTCCCCAGCGATCCGCTCGGCACACTCCAGGCGGAGACCACCATCATCAACGGCGGGGGCTCGCAGACCGGCAGCCTGAGCCGCTGGGGCGACTACAGCGCCATGACCGTCGATCCCGTGGACGACTGCACTTTCTATTATACGACCGAGTATTTGAAGGCCAGCGGTTCCTTCAACTGGAGCACACGGATCGCATCCTTTAAATTCCCCTCGTGCACCAGCGCGCCGCCGGTGCTCACCTCGATCACCGTCTCTCCCGCCAGCGCTTCGGTGGCCACCGGCGGAACCCAGCAGTTCAGCGCGACCGCCCTGGATCAATTCGGCAATCCGCTGAGCCCGCAGCCCGCCTTCACCTGGTCGGTGAGCGGGGGCGGCACGATCAGCGCCTCGGGCCTGTTCACGGCCGGCTCCAGCGCGGGCGGGCCGTTCAGCGTGACCGCCTCCAGCGGCAGCGTCAGCGGCAGCGCCAGCGTGACCGTGACAGCGCCGCCGGTGCTCACCTCGATCACCGTCTCTCCCGCCAGCGTCACGGTATCCACCGGCGGGACTCAGCAGTTCAGCGCCACCGGCCTGGATCAATTCGGCAATCCGCTGAGCCCGCAGCCCGCCTTCACCTGGTCGGTGAGCGGGGGCGGCACGATCAGCGCTTCGGGCCTGTTCACGGCCGGCTCCAGCGCGGGCGGGCCGTTCAGCGTGACCGCCGCCAGCGGCAGTGTCAGCGGCGCCGCCAGCGTGACGGTGACCGCCTCCACCAATGCGATCAAGAACGGCGACTTTGAGACCGGCACCCTGGCGAACTGGACGGCTTCCGGCACCACCGGGGTCGCCTCCTCCGGCGCGCACGGCGGGACGTATGCCGCCCGGCTGGGCAGCACCTCGCCCACCAACGGCAGCAGTTCCATCGTCCAATCCTTCAGCGCGCCGGCCGGCTCAACCACCCTGACTTTCTGGTACAACGTCACCTGCCCCGACACCGTGACCTACGACTGGGCCACGGCGACCCTGCGCGATACGACTGCCGGCTCAACCAGGACGATCCTGGCGAAGACCTGCACGCTGGGCGCCGGCTGGAAACAGGTGTCGGCGACGCTGACTGCCGGTCACAACTACACGCTGACGCTCACCAATCGGGACGACAATTACCCGGGTGACGCAACCTACACGCTGTATGACGATGTCGTCGTAAAGTAGCGCGAAAACCCGGGGTTGTCCACGGAACTCATTCCGCGGCGCCACACCCGTTTAGAAGTAAGGGCGAAGCAAGTTGACCAGCCTGGTCAGCCTGCTTCGCCCTTCTTTGTCCGGCAGTCATGGCGCAGTCAGTCCGCTCAGAATCCAGGGTTTTCCTGCAGGAAAAGATCGAAATCGAGCTCGCCCGGCGGCTGGCCGCATCCCGTCAGGATGGCTGCCGCTTCACTGCGGTGCTGGATGCCGTGGGCAACCACGTGCAAGATCGTCTGCCACACCATTGGCCCGTTGAGCAGCCCGGCAGGGTGCTGATCGCCGTACATCCGGTTGAGGCGCTCGTCGCTCAATTGGTCGAGATAATCCATCCAGGCGGCGCGTTCGGCCTCCCAACGCGACTTCAGCGCCGCCGCATCGTCGAAATCGTCCGCTTCCAGGATTTCCTGCGCCGCCTGCGCCTGTAAGACACAGCGCCAGCCGTACTCCGTGTCCAGCGTATGCACCAGGATGCCGCGCAGGCTGCCCCAGCCGGGGTCGGGGATCTGCTGGCGGGTAAAATCGCCGGCCGAAATCCGCTCGCAGGCGCTGAGAATGCGCGCATTGGCCCAAAAGTTGAAGTGCACCAGCGTCACGATGTCGCTTTTGTTCAAGGCCGGCCCTGCTCCTTGGGCGGGGCACTCAAGCGGTGTTCATCCAGGGATAACTTCACGGTCACCTGATCGCCGATTTGAATGCCGCTGGCGCGCAGCCAAGCTGCTGAGAGGCGCAGAAAATAATTTTGTCCTTCAACGCCCAGCGTGCCCTGCACAGCCAAACCATTGATCATCCCCGAGACAGGAAAGCGAGGTTGCGCCCCCCAGGCCGCGCGCGGCGAGAACGGCAGCGCGACAAACGTAAAACTGTCCACTTTCTGGACGGTGGCTGCAAATATTCTTTCTTCCCGCTCCGTCGCATGGCATTTCATTGGCCGGCCGGCGGCTGCCAGAGCTCCACCTTGTTGCCCTCCGGGTCGATGACCCAGGCAAACTTGCCATACTCCGAATCGTCGATCCGCTCGAGCACCTGGCAGCCTTCTTCCTTCAAGACCTTGACCAGGGCGAGCAGGTCCTCCACCCGGTAGTTGATCATGAAAGAGGCCGTGCTCGGAGCAAAATGATCACTTTCCTGCGGGTCGATCAGCCAGGCCGTTGACCCAGCCACCGGCTGGCCCTCGGCGTCGGTCCAATCGAAGGCGGCTCCGCCCCAGTCCTGGACGTCGATTCCCAGGTGGCGCTTATACCAGGCCTGCATCATCGGTGCATCTTTGGCTTTGAAGAAGATACCGCCAATACCAGTAACGCGTTTCATGGTTATCTCCTATTCTAAGGTTGGTTCGCTGTTTGCGCCGGCGATGCGCAGCATCGCACGGCGCGGGTGAAGAGGCGCATATGCCCATTATAACGCGCCTGCGTTCGGAGCAATCATTCCGGTGACTGTCTACAAAGGAATAATGTGGGATCGCCAGAGCACCACGGGTGGTGGTAAGGGCGGATCTTAGATCCGCCCCTACTGGCAAGAACCCCTGTTTTTCGACAATCCTTGCAGTTTCTTCTTCATGAGAAGCATGCTAAAATAATTAAGACGATCTGACAGGCATCAAAAATAAGGCATCGCAAAGATGCCCGGCAAGGCTGATGTGAGCGTTTGGATTCTTCATGGAGGTTCTATGATTAAGACCAAAATCATTCTTCTGCCGTTCCTGGTCGTTTTCCTGGTTTCCCTGGCCTGCGACGCCGACGTAGGCCCGATAGGCGTGACCGACACACCGCATCTCTTATTATTCTACCCCGTCAAATACACAGGTTCGGTCAGGATCAAGAACTGGAATGTGTGCACAACCAGCGCCAGCGCCGCCTTCACGGCTTTCCCGGATAACACCTGCTCACTGCAGATCCAAATCTCAGAGGCTTACCAGGACTATGAGGGATTGGTGCCTGGCGATCCCGGTTACGGGGCCTGCAAAGCCTCCGGCGACACCACCGGCTGGACGCTGTATGGCAATTTTGATAAGTCATCCAATATTTGCGAATTTCACTACTGCAATGAAAAGTCCCAGTTTTCAGCTTCCGGATTCGTGGGATTCGGCTATTTTGACGCCCACTCCGGCCTGCCGATCGCGTGCGCCTCTGCAGAAAATGGAGAGACCAGGCTCACCGTGTATGTCGATGCACTGCCCATTGTGAAACCTTAGCGGGACCTTATTGGGGATTGCCTCAGCCGGCGACCGCCTGGTCCGTCAGGCGGGCAGTCATCTTACTCATCCGGCGGGCTGCTGCGAATAACTGCCTGCGGGGTAGATGGAAGTATAATTGGGCATGGTCATCCTGATTTCCCCTGATTATTCGGGATGCTTCTGCCTACGCTAACCAATCGTCATTCATACGTTTATTTTCCGCATATTTATTGTTGGGCTGCGATTCCGCAGGCTTTCCAGGAAAGGAGACGAGATGGCTTGAATCAACACACCATGTACAATTCGTGTGCCTGGATGGATTATTTAACCGCTTCCAAAAATAATTTACCGATAACACCTTTAGTGAAGGAAGGCCGTCATGTCCGCTCAAATTCTGCAAATCAATTACAAGCTTAACGGATCCAGAGTCGAGTATGAGAAAGAAAATTTGCCCTATGCACAACCCATCGCAGACATCCCCGGCTTGCGTTGGAAGGTCTGGATCATCAACGAGGCCCACAGCGAAGCCGGCGGGATTTACTTGTTTGACAGTGAGGCCGCCGTTCAGGCCTACCTGGACGGGCCAATTATCGCTGAGATGAAAGGCGACCCAACCTTGAGCATGAAGGCATTTGACGTCATCGACGAGCTCACCTCGATCACACGCGGCCCGGTGAAGTAGGTTTGAGTCTGGCTGTCGAAAATACAGCGGGTGGAGCGAGCGCCTGCGATGCCGCCCAACCAGCGTGTTCCTGACGTGCGGGATTCTTCAGGTACGCAGATGCAGGACGCATTATTTAAGTGAAGGAGAATTATGATGGAAATCTATTCGCCTGAAGAAGTGGGCATGTCATCCCAACGACTCGCACGCATCTCACCCCTAATGGAGCAGTTTGTCAAAGACAACCAGCTGCCCGGCATCCTGACGCTGGTCCAGCGCAAAGGCAAAGTGGTGCATGTGGGCAAATATGGCATGATGGATATGGAAATGGGAAAACCGATGCAGGAAGATGCGCTCTTTCGCATTTACTCGATGACCAAACCCATCGTGAGCGTGGCATTGATGATGTTGTATGAGGAGGGCCGCTTCAGCCTGAAAGACCCTGTCGCCAAATTTATTCCTGCATTTTCCAGGACGAAAGTATACGCCGGGTCAACGTTTTTAGGCCCGAGACTGGTGGATCAAGATCCGGCGATTACGCTGCACCATCTGCTCACCCACACCGCCGGGCTGAGCTACGGCTGGTTCTTCGATTCTCCCGTCGAAGACCTTTACCGCCAGCTCATCCCCAATATCTTTCAACGCAGCCAGTCGCTGGCGGAAGTGGTGGATCGCATTGCTGAGCTGCCCTTGCTGTTCCAACCTGGGACACAGTGGCGCTACAGTTATGCCGCCGATGTTCTAGGCCACGTAGTGCAGGTCATTGCCGATCAGCCTCTGGCAGATTTTCTGGAAGAGCGAATATTCAAGCCCCTGGGTATGACGGATACAGGATTTTATGTGCCTGCCGAAAAACTGAACCGCCTGGCCCAGATTTACACGTCTGAAAAACTGTATGATCCGATTGCCCTGAAACCAAATGAGGTTGGGCTGATTGGCGATGTGACGGCGCCCACGAAATGTCCTTCCGGCGGGGGAGGGTTAATTTCCACACTGCGTGACTATCTCAGCTTTTGCGAGTGCTTAATCAATCAATGCCGGTATGAAGGCGGACGTTTACTCAGCCGGAAAACGCTGGACTGGATGACTGCGGATCACATTCCAGCCCAACTCAAACCTATCAAGATTGGCCCTAAGACGCTGGATCATGGTTTTGGGTTGGGTTTCAGGGTGACATCTGCGTTAGGTGAGGCGAGGGCGTTAACCTCTGTCGGCGAGTATGGTTGGTCTGGGGCGGCTCAAACCTATTTCTGGATCGACCCTGCGGAAGATTTTATCGGCCTGATGATGACCCAGCATATGCCCTTTGAGGATTACCCAGTCCAGGAACGCTTCAGGAATCTCTCTTACCAGGCGATTGATGATTGAATCGCTTGGATAAGCTCAAATTAATCGTTGGCGGTGGAAGAAGAAGCATAGAAACGCGGCGTCACCAGACTGTCGCCCTGCTCCGCCGCTGATCTATCCCTTTGGGATCTAGCCCAAGGGAGGATCAGGCTGGGTCCAGGAAACGCTGTTCTTGAAAACCTATGCTAGAATCATTATCATACTGGCAGCGTATCAGCCTAAAAAAGAATCCTTAGCAAGGATGCAGTTTTTTATACCACACTGTATATTTATAGTGTAATTAATAGTTGGGCGTTTGTCTTGAATAAGGGAAAATCAATGAAGAACACTTACATTCTTGCCCGAACTTGGCGATACGTGCTCATCGTCTCATCTGTTGGATTAGTAATCCTTTCCATTTTACCAATTTTCTTTGGGAATTTTGCAGGAAAGGCATCAGATTTTATTAGGTCAGCGATAATCATTGGCGGCATTTCAGGCACTCTTACTTATGGAATTGTTACAAGCAAAATAATCACTTCGCCCGAAGGCATTGAAACAGTATCATTCGGATTGAGAGTACAGGCAACTTGGGATAAAGTCGAAAAAGTTGACATCAACCCTTATGGTTTCGCCAATTTATATTTCAAAGAATCACTTTACAAGAACAAACTTGTAAACTCGTTACTTCGACCTCTTGCCTCTGACAGGACTATTCAACTTTCACCTTTTATTGATGATTTTGCGTCTAGTAATTTGATAAAAGATGTTGCAAAATACATTCCCAACAGCAATATCCCAGAATTTATTACCGAGAAGAAAAGTAGTACAAAAAACTTTCAAAAAGTGGGAACTATTGGTCTTTATTATTTGGGTTTCTTTTTCCTTTTAAACCTGTTTGCTTTCGTTTTTAGGAAAGGTATTGAGTACATGAAAGCGTCAGGACTTCAAAATACAACTTTAGTCTCCTATATCATGATCACAAGTCTAACGCTAGGCTTGGTTTTCAATGGAATTGGGCTGCTTGGCTATTATGCTGAAATCTCCAAGTTGCAAGACAGCGAAATCTCGCACAAAGCGAGAACGCATTATCTAAGCCCTATCATTGCTCTACTTTTAGGTTTCGTAGGTGGTGTTATTATTTGGGCAGTATTACAATTTCGGTCAATCATTGTTGAACGAGAAGAAGACTTTGCGCTTGTTGCATTTTTACTTGGCGCAGTGTCTTTGCGTGCAAGCGGTGCAATCGAAAGGCTATTTTTCAAAGACGATGTTCTGTAAAGTCAAAAAACGCCAAACAACGTGTGCAGCGGACGGGTGGATTTCTGCGTCATTTTCGAGCATTCCGCTCGCTTCGAGTTACCTCTGCTCCCAAACAGAGTCCGCACCCACCCCAGCGCCAGTATCGCAAGCCTTTCGGCGCCAGGGATATACACCAATAAAAGGCTGTCAAGAACGGAATAAGAAGTACTTAAAAAATCGGGCGGAATGTCCACTTTTAGTCAGGCGAGATGTCCGGTGCAATTCTTTAACATTATTTCAGGCGATCCGGCATGGTAGAATGAGTTTGTTCGGGCGGAGGACAAGGCTCTGCTGGAAAGCAACCTGAGCGCCACCTGAACACCGTTGCCAGGGCAGAGGATACC
>JAKOUW010000121.1 GCA_029782365.1 Chloroflexota bacterium | reverse complement strand
GAGTATCTCAAGCCGTACACCGATGAGCAGGGCGTAGAGGTAGCGAGGCTGGCGGTGTTCAACACATGCCACAATCTGATACGCACCCTCCCGGCGCTGATACACGACACGCACAACCCGGAGGATGTGTCGGATGCGTGCGAGGATCACGGGCCGGAGTCTGTGAGGTATGGCATCATGTCCCGGCCTCCCCTAGCTGTGGAGGAGGAGGAGCGCGACAGGCGCAGGAAGTGGAAGAAAGCGCGAACAAAGCCCGTCATAAGTGAGATAACAGGCTATTAGGAGGCTGTAACATGGATATGCAGCTAACCGATATGATAATAGAACCAGGGATGGCGCGGGAAGCGGGGCACGACCATGACGCAAGACAAGAGAAGACTGCCGAACTCCTTCAGCGGTTCGAGTATGCCGACTCATGGCGCAGTCAGTACCACGATGTGGCAACTCGATGCTATCAGCTATACGTAGGCTGGCGCAAGCCACTCTCTGAAGAGCAACAGGGGCGGTCGAACCTGCACATTCCCCGAACGTATGAGGCCGTCGACACCTGGCGGGCTAGGCTTATTAAGAGCTTCTTCGGCGTGAGCCGTCCATACATCGATTTCCTCCCGTCCCCGAAGGACGCAACTCCTGAGATGATGGAAGCGAATGAGGCCAAGGCGCGCCTGGCCGCGGCCTTGGTGGATCAGCAGCTGGAGCGGAATAATGTGGTGTCGGTGTTCTACGACTTTATAACTTCAATGCTTATCTTCCCCGCTGCCATACTTGGCGTAGGGTGGCGATATGAGAAGCGCATGATCCGGACACGGGAGCCGGTGATTGATATAGTGTATAACCCGATGGCCGGAATACCGGAGCCTACGCCTATGGTGATAGGGTGGCAAACGGTGGAGCGTGAAGCGGTGGTGTGGGATGATAATGAGCTTGTCAATATAAACTTCTTCGACTTCTGGCCCGATCCGAGGGGCCGAGACGTAGATTCCTGCCGGTTCGTGTTCCAGAGGGAGTGGTGCACTCAGGAGCAACTGGAGGAGAAGTTGCAGGTGTTAGAGGCTGCCGGAAGCGGTGAGGTGTATCCCCTCGACTGGGAAGCCTTGCGAGGCGCACAGGGCGAGCTACATGACGGCGCATGGGAGCTGATGTCTAGCGTGGGGCTGACTCCTGAAGCGTCTGACGGTTACTGGCCGAAGGAAGGTGCCAAAGGACACCTCTTTGAAGTGCTCCACTATTGGGAGGATGAGCGTCACGCAATCCTGGTCAACCGCAAGCAGCTAGCGTATGACGGTGAGAACCCATACTGGCGCCACGGAAAGAAGCCGTTTGTCGTGGTGAGCTTTGAGAAGCTCCCGAATCAGATATTCGGCATGAGTGCAGTGCAGCTCATTGAGCACTTGCAGGCCGAACTAAATACCCACAGAAACCAGCGCATAGACAACGTGAGCCTGGTATTGAACCGCATGTGGATAGTCAGGCGAGGCATCGACGAAGAGCAACTAATCTCACGTCCTCATGGCATCATCGAAGTAGATAATCCGCAAGGCGATATTCAACCACTAGTCACCCCAGATGTAACCGCAAGCGCATACAACGAAGAGCAGGTCATCAAACAAGATATGGAGAGCACCCTTGCAACACCCAACGTGATACGTGGCATGTCTCCTGAGAGGAGGGAGACTGCGACGGCCACAATGACCCAGGCAAGCAATGCAGCGCTTAGGTTTGATGTGAAGATTTTGTTGTTCGATTCTCTCGGCATTCGCCGTATGGCAATGCTAATGGATTGCAACAACCAGCAGTTTATAGATTCTCCCAGGATGGTACAGCTATTCGGTGACAGAGCAGCCCAAGAATGGCAGATGGTAGGGCCTCATGAAATCATAGGTGAATACGATTATCGACCGGCAGGGGCCTCGACAGACCCGGCCAGCAACAAGGAGCTTCGGCGTCAGCAACTCACACAGGCGCTCGCATTTGCGATACAGACGAATAACCCGTTCATCAAGAAATATGAGCTAACGAGGGAATGGTTGAATTCCTTTGATTTCCGCAATGTAGATAAATTCATGTATTCGCAAGAGGAAGTTATGCAAATGCAGCAGGCAGCGGAAGCGCAAGCAGCTTTGGCGCAGATGCGGCAGCCACAGGTTGGGCAGCCGATGCCGGGCATGGGAGCGCCACCCAGTATGATGCCCGGCATAGAACCTCCACCAGAAGGTTTGCGTAGGAGCGTGATTGAGTGAAGCTCACAAAAGAAGATAAGGCGAAGTTGTCAGCACTCGCACATAGCGAGGGCTGGCTGCTTATAGAGGGGCTTATAAGAGAGTCCATCACATCTATAACCAGACGGCTCCAGGTTGAGCGCTTCGACGACCTCTCCGATATTGCCCGCCTCCAGGGTGAGATAACGGGCATGGAACGAGTGCTCAGCTATGTGAACAACCGGCTGGACAAAGAAAGGGGTTAAGACGTAATGGCAAATGGTATCTTCGATGACGACCTGCTCGAACTCGACGAGTCCCCGGAAACCGGACAAGACTTTGAGGAGCAGGCGACAGGCCCGGAAGGACAACCTGAAGGAAGTACCGAGGACACAAGCGAGGAACCGGAACAGACAGAAGGCAAACCGTTACAAGGCGAACCGTTACTTGGAAAGTTCAAGAGTGTAGACGACCTGGTCAAATCCTATCAGGAGCTTGAGCGGAAACTTGGTGCACGGGATGAAGAGAAAGAGCAGCTGAGACAGCAACTCTACATGTTGCAGGGGTACTTGCAGGCGCTGCCCCAAATGGGACAACAGCAGCCGACGCCTGAGCAGCAGCAAGCAAAGGACGAATATGACGAGTTACTTGCAGAGTTTGAGCAGCTATATCCCGGACTGACCAAGGCGCTGATCAGGCAACAGGAAAAGGTGATGTCAGAACGGCTACAACAGATTGAGCAGAAGATTGGTCAGGCGGTAGCACCAGTGCAACAGTTCATGATGCAGGAGTATTTCAATAGGCAAGCCCTGGAGCTTGCAGCGAAATACCCCGACTTCAAGGACTACGCACAAGACATGATGCAAATTTACCAAACTCAGCCGATGCTTGCAGCTATGCCGGATGGCATGGAAACGGCGTACCAGATAGCGAAAGCGAGGCATGTAGTAGCAGCCTCTCAGACAGCACAAACAGAGGCCGGCAAAGCAGCAGCGAGGCTGCCAGGTAGTAGCGGTGCAAGGACTGCCAAGCCACAGGATGCTGAGAAGGCGTTCCTAGAGGACATTTTCGGTAGCGGTGAACCAACAGGAATATTCGATGACTTATAGCGGTTAGGCAAAAGAGCCTACCGCTAATTTATTAGGAGGTGTATCAAATGGCGGTAGGGCCAGCAAGTATATATGATATTTCCGCAACTAGGAAGAGATTTGATGTTGACAAGCAAATAGCACAACTGATACCGGATGCTTCTCCGTTTGCCGTGTTTATGATGAGGGCGCGGAAGAAGGTCGTAGACTCGGAGAAGTTTTTCTGGTATGACGAGGAACCAGCGCCGTGGTGGACTACGTTCAGCACAGCAGCGGCCCCACTCGCTGCAAATGCTACTCAGATAGTCCTGGCTGATGTAGCACATATCAGTGCGAAAGACATACTAAAAATCACCGAAACAGGCGAGCAGCTGTTTGTTTTAGACGTAAACCGAGACACAAAGACTGTTACCGTATCGCGGGGCTATGGCTCAACAAACGCTGCTGATATTGCCAAAAGCGACACCCCGCATTACATTCTCAAGCTCGGCAACGCAATGGAAGAGAACTCCCTTGCTCCCGAGGCCAGGGTAGACCAGCCGACAGAGCGCTATAACGTCACTCAGGAGATTAGGACTCCGTTTAGCGGCTCGCTAAGGAGCGAGAAGATTGCCCTCAGAACCAGCGAGAGTGAGCGCAAGAGGCAGAGGCGGAGGAAGGCGCTGGAGCACCGGTTGGAATTGGAAAGGACAATGCTATTCGGTGAGCTGAAGGACGACATTCCAGCGCGACGGCGCACCACAAGGGGAATCATGTCCTTTGTGGAGGAGGGCGGTAACGTCTATGACTTCCAGGGGAACCGAGGCATCACCGAAGAAGAGTTTGAACTGGTGTGCGAGATGGCGTT
>JAKOUW010000117.1 GCA_029782365.1 Chloroflexota bacterium | reverse complement strand
GCGGTGATGGCAGCGCTTGTTAACAATTCAAGTAAATCACATTACCGCCACACGCTTAATTTTATGCTTTCATCATATAATTTAACGCATAGCACTTTAATGACACGGATTATCTTTAAGGCAAACAATAACAAGCCGATATTGACGGGCTATCAATCGGGCACATTATATATAAGCTCGTTGCCTGTTGAAAAGAATATTTTTAACGGTATTAGAAATATGAAAATTGAGTTAATTTGTGATGCGCTAAAGCAAATAAAATATAATTCATTTGTCACAAACCAATCTACCAATCAACTTATTAATTTACCTTCAAATGCTTTAGACTACATCTTCACAGACCCTCCTTTCGGCAGTAATTTGAATTATTCCGAGCTGAGTTTCTTATGGGAAGCTTGGCTGAGGGTTTTTACCAACAATCAATCAGAAGCCATAGAGAACAAGACTCAAGGCAAAGGATTGCTCGAGTACCAGCGTCTGATGACAGAGTGTTTTAAGGAATACTATCGAGTCCTGAAACCGGGGCGTTGGATGACTGTTGAGTTTCACAACTCCAAGAACGCTGTGTGGAATGCCATTCAGGAAGCGCTGCAGGTTGCGGGTTTTGTGCTCGCGGATGTACGCACCCTAGATAAGAAGCAGGGTTCTTTTAACCAGGTAACACAGGCTGGGGCCGTGAAGCAGGATATTATTATTTCCTGTTATAAACCAAGCAGCGAACTAGAGGAACGCTTTAGATTAACTGCTGGTACTGAAGAAGGTGTCTGGGATTTTGTCCGAAATCATTTGAAGAAATTACCCGTATTTGCCCTCAAGGACGGGAATATGGAAATCTTAGCTGAGAGGCAGAATTACCTGCTCTTTGACCGCATGGTAGCTTTCCACGTTCAGCGCGGTGTGTTAGTACCCATGTCTGCTGCGGAATTCTACGCTGGACTCGCTCAGAGATTCCCAGAGCGCGATGGTATGTACTTTCTTCCGGAGCAGGTCTCTGAGTATGACAAGAAACGTATGACCGTTAAAGAAGTGGAGCAGCTACAGCTCTTCGTCACAGACGAGTCTTCGGCAATTCAATGGCTGAGGCAGCAGTTGACCAAGAAACCACAAACCTTCCAAGAGCTTCATCCTCAGTTTCTTAGGGAGATCAGTGGGTGGCAGAGATATGAGAAGCCCCTTGAGCTCTCTGAATTGCTGGAGCAGAACTTTTTGCGTTATGACGGCGAAGGAGAGGTTCCAAGCCAGATCCACAGCTACCTTTCCAGCAATTTCAAGGATTTGCGTAATCTGCCCAAAGATGATGAGCGTCTCCGGAAGAAGGCGAAGGACCGTTGGTACGTACCAGATCCTAATAAGGCTAGTGACCTTGAGAAGCTCAGAGAGAGAGCTCTACTGCGCGAGTTTGATGAGTACCGTGAGTCAAAACAGAAGCGTCTGACTGTGTTTCGGCTTGAAGCCATACGTGCTGGGTTCAAACGGGCCTGGGAGCAACGGGATTATACCACAATCATCGCTGTGGCTCGCAAGATTCCCGAAAAAGTTCTTCAGGAGGACCCCAAGCTCCTTATGTGGTACGACTTGGCACTGACTCGCTCGGGCGAAGACTCATAGGCCCATTGTAGGGCAAGAGCGTAGGAGAGTCGGGATCTGATGACCACAATTAAGACTGGTGATTGGTACTTTAGTGCCGATCATAACCAGCTTTGTCAAGTTATTGAGACTCAAACACTTTGGGGTGAAGCCACCTGTCGGGTCTGGCTGCCTGGAGCCAATACTGTGGTGCGAGTTTTGGCTTCTCGACTCAGGTCACTGGTTGAGACTAATACCAATGTGCCGGAACACATAGCATATGTGGCTGCGGCTGCGAGGATAGCCGATTCCTTGACCCACGACGTGTTGCTGGCGCCCATTGGATCGTCTGTCATTCCCCTACCTCACCAAATAAGGGCTCTCTCTCGTGCCATTTCGAGTGACCGGGTTCGGTATTTGCTGGCCGATGAGGTGGGGCTCGGAAAGACTATCGAGGCCGGCTTGATTCTGCGCGAGCTGAAGCTGCGCGGCCTGGTAAGAAGGACTTTGATCGTAGCCCCGAAGGGCTTAGTGACTCAATGGGTAAGCGAAATGCAGGTTCACTTTGGTGAGACGTTTCATTTGGTGCTTCCAGAAGACATGAAAACGCTTAAGCGGTTCTCCTCAGGATTTGGTGTGGAAACTGCCCAAGATTCAAAGGGACTGCTTGGAAACCTTTGGCGAATCTTTTCGCAAGTGATTGTGCCGATGGACTCAGTCAAGCCTATAGACAAGCGCAAGGGCTGGACCGCCGCACAGGTGGAGGAATATAACCGTGAAAGGTTTGAAGACTTGATCACTGCTGGCTGGGACTTAGTCATCGTAGATGAGGCGCATCGGCTGGCTGGAAGCACAGATCAAGTAGCTAGGTTCAGGCTAGGTCAAGGTTTGGCCGAGGCTGCTCCATACTTATTACTGCTCTCGGCTACCCCGCATCAAGGAAAGACTGATTCATTTCATAGATTGGTTTCGTTACTGGACAGTCGGGAGTTTCCCGATCCTGGTAGCATATCGCGTGAGCGAGTGCAACCATATGTGATTCGCACAGAAAAGCGGCGCGCGATTGATGCTGAGGGGAATCCACTCTTTAAGCCGAGGCGTACGCAACTCGCGCCGGTAGCATGGGAAGCCCGGCATCATCAGCAACGCGTTCTCTATGAAGCTGTAACCGAATATGTTCGGACTGGTTATAATCAAGCAAGGCGCGAAAAGCGCAATTACATCGGGTTTTTGATGCTGCTTATGCAGCGTCTGGTTGTGTCGAGTACACGGGCAATCAGAACCACTCTGGAGAGGCGTCTAGAGATCCTGGATCAGCCCGAAGAGCAGCTGACCCTCTTCCCCCTTGACTCGGAGGAGGAGTGGGCTGATCTTGAGGGGCAGGAGCAAATCGATATATTCCTCAAAACCCGTCTCAAGGCACTTAGGAATGAGCGTGAGGAGGTTCAACTTTTGCTGGACGCTGCGGCACGCTGCGAAGAACTAGGTCCCGATGCCAAGGCGGAAGCCTTACTCGATTGGATATATCGCCTTCAGGTTGAAGAAGAGGATCCTGAGCTGAAAGTTCTGATTTTCACCGAGTTTGTGCCAACACAAGAAATGCTCCGCGAATTCCTTACGGACAGAGGGTTTTCGGTGGTCTGTCTCAATGGCAGTATGGACATGGAGGAGCGCAGACGTGCTCAGGAGTTGTTTGCCAAAGACTGCCGTATTCTAATCTCTACGGACGCAGGCGGCGAAGGTCTGAACCTCCAGTTTTGCCATGTAGTGATCAACTACGATATCCCGTGGAATCCGATGCGGTTAGAACAGCGAATTGGACGGGTAGACCGCATAGGGCAGGCTCATGTTGTACGAGCGGTGAACCTTGTACTCGAAGGATCCGTCGAGTACAGAGTGCTTGATGTCTTG
>JAKOUW010000109.1 GCA_029782365.1 Chloroflexota bacterium | reverse complement strand
CTCATAAGAAGCTCAGCTCTCTGTGCATCTCCTATTGAAAGCGCATCTACTATTTCTTTGTGTTCACGTAGCGACACATGGACTCTGTCCAGAGGAAAGAGAAGGCTTGATTTGGGAAAAGACATCCACAGGCTCTGGATCATGCTATATAATCTCGGTGAATTCGCATGTTTGTATATGGCCTCGTGGAATCTGGCATTTATGTCAGCAAGCGTCTCAATATCGGGATCATGCCCTATCAATCTTTCCATTTCGGTAAGTAGCGATTTGAGGCTGTCTATTACTTGAAACGTCATCCTCGGAGCAGCAAGCCTAGTTGCCGCACCCTCGAGGAGGCCTCGGAGGAAGAAAATCTCTCTAACATCCCGCATGGTAAACTCCGCAACTACAGCCCCTTTGTACGGTAATATCTTGACAAGGCCTTCGCCCTCGAGTCTCTGAAGAGCCTCTCTGACGGGAATACGGCTGACGCCGAGCCTTCTCGCAATATCATGCTGTATCAGCCTCTCCCCGGGTTTAAAGACGCCTGTCAAAATGGCTTCCCTGAGCCTGTCCCTGACAGTCTTGTTAATGGTTTTGGGATCTATAACCGGAAATAACTTGTCTCCCTTGTTCCTCACGAAGCCAGCCCCCGAACAATATATTGGATACAATATTAAGGATACTGCGGATTTCAAGAAAAAGATTGGCAGCCGCACACTTCAGCCCAGGCTCGTAACAAGGTCCTCTTAGCATTTGCAACTACAGCTTCCGGTTCTTCGTTCTCCCAAGGCTTCACCTCAAGGCTGATAACGGGCAGAGCCGTAACATGCTGCCTTTCAAAGTACCCGGCTTGCATAAGGATTGACAAAAAGGATGCCATTTCCTTCACTCCAACCTTACTCCCGGCTATCCCAAATCTGGGATGCTGATCCCCAAACCACGGCAACTCTCTATCCAGTGAGCAGTTGGCTAAATGGATGTGGACAATTACATCCATTGCCTCCGGAAGGACACATGCAGGATCTTCTCCCAATTGGTAAAGATGACTTTGGTCAATGGTAAGGCCGAAATTGGGGTGTTCCTTGAGTACTCGCCTTGCCACTTCTACAGCCTCAGAAGTTGGCCCGAGCAGGAAGCGTTTGTCAATATCGCGGTCGTAGTTCTCAAGGGTAATAATGATAGGCTCTTTCGCAAGCTTCCTGGCATAAGCACATAATTCGTTGAGAGACTCCACCAGTTGCTCCTTTGCAGCCTCACGGCTGCTGGGGCCCGGATCCGGACCGCTCCCGACCAGAAACAGCTGAGCGCCAAAAGCGTAAGCCTCATCGATAAGAGATTTCAGTTGAGACACGGCGCTCGACCGCTCGGTAGCGCTTAGAGAACTCAGATTAAGCTGCTGCCGCATCATTACTGAAGCTGCCAGATACACAACTTCCTGGCCTCCGGTATCCAATAAAGACGCAACTTCATTTCTAACTGCGTCTTCAGAGATATGGGTTATCTCTATCGCGCCAAAGAAGGGATCCGTCACAATCCTTCGGATCGACTCGAGGAGAGTGTCTCTATCTCCCACAGCTTTAGGATATGCAGCAGGATGGACTAAGCCTAGGTTGAATATAGACGCCCAGCCGGTCACATTCATTCCTCCCTCAAGTTAGCAAGCAATCAGGGCAGCAACAAGACTTTTCCTACTTCTCGGCCTTCAGAAACAAGCACCCTAAAGGCTTCTTCATATTCAGACAGCTTGAAGCGGTGTGTTATTACCTGGGATATGTCTATCATACCGGTCTCCAGCAAAGCACTTGTTTTATACCAGGTGTCAAACATATGTCTACCTGTAGAACCAAATACCTTAGCTTCCTTGTAGATGATGTCTTTCGTCAAATCCAAACTCACTTCTTCAGACGGCAGCCCGACCAGTGACACCGCCCCACCGTTCCGGAGTACATTAAAGCCCTGTTTAATAGCAGGCGGGCTTCCTGAAAGCTCAATGACATAGTCTGCTCCTACACCGCCGGTACACTCCTGAATAACGGTAGTGACATCGTCTTTTGCGGCGTTGAGAATAACCGTAGCCCCCATTTTTTTTGCCATATCAAGGCGAAATTCAACCAAGTCCACAGCAAAGATTTGCGTTGCCCCTGCTGTTTTAGCTATGCTTATAGCAAATAAGCCTATCGGCCCGCAGCCGAAGACAACTACAGACGAGCTTGCCAAGTTATGTCTGAGAACGCCGTGCACAGCCACACCAAAAGGCTCGTACAAGGCACCTATTTCAGGGTCTGTGTCTCGGCAAAGCCTCCACGTGCATATCTCAGGTATAGCTAAATAGTCTGTAAAAGCACCGTCTGTGTGGACCCCCAGGATCGCCATATCTTGGCATATATGTTGATCGCCTGTGCGGCACTGGTAGCATTCTCCACACGGTATATGCGTTTCCCCTGCAACTAAATCGCCGGGTTTGACAGTCGTCACATTTTGACCAACCTGAACAACCTCGCCGCAAAACTCATGCCCGAAAACCATTGGCGGTTTGACTCTGGCAGCTGCCCAGTCATCCCACTCATATATGTGGATGTCCGTTCCGCATATCGCGGCGGCTTTGACCTGAACAAGGATATCTTTCGGCCCTAGCGTGGGAATGTCCAGCTCTTTCAAAACAGCGCCCGGGCCTCGTTTCTCCTTTACCAGTGCTCTCCTTTTCACTGTTCAGCCTCCTAATGTATCCTCTTCTTTGCGAGCTCCACCGCCATTTGAATAGCTTGAACCATACTCTCAGGGTTAGCTATCCCCTTCCCGGCCTTTCCGAACGCAACCCCATGATCAACTGAGGTGCGAATGATCGGCAGTCCGAGGGTGACATTGACCCCGCTCACAGAGCTCCACTTTCCTGTTTCAGGGTCACATGTAAAACCCACTGTCTTCAGGGGAATATGGCCTTGGTCGTGGTACATAGCTATTGCTATGTCATACTGGCCGCTACGTGTCTTTGCAAACAGCGTGTCAGGTGGAACCGGGCCTTCCGCTATGATGCCCAATGCTTGTGCGTCCTTTATGGCAGGAATAATCTGGCGAATCTCCTCATCCCCGAAAAGCCCGTGTTCTCCGGAATGGGGGTTTAAGCCTGCAACACCTATGCGCGGCGTTTCAATCCCCAACGCCTGCATTGCGTCATGAGCAAGCCGGATCACAGTCAGCACCCTATTCCTCTTAACAAGGTCACAAGCTTTGCGCAGCGAGACATGGGTTGTCACATGTACTACACGCATACCCTGGTCTACCAGCATCATTGCGTAGTCACTTGTATCAGTTAAATCTGCGAAAATCTCAGTATGGCCGGAATAATCATACCCTGCCTGGTTGAGGGCTTCTTTATGAATAGGCCCAGTGACCACTGCGTCAATTGAACCTTCAAGTGCAAGTTCTATGCCTCTTTTTATGTATTCAAAAGCTGCCCGTCCTGCAGAGGGCTGGACTTTCCCGTAGATGAGCCCGCCCATATCTACGTTCTTGAGATCCAGCACATTTACGGTTCCAGGTTCAAAAGCAGCCTCGCTAATCTTTGAGATGCTCTTTTCACGGCCTTTCAACCCGGTAAACCGTATCGCGTCCGCTACCGCGTTTGCATCACCGATGATGACCGGTCGGCAGATGCCTTCAACCTCCGGGCAAAGCATGGCCTTAACAGCGATCTCAGCCCCAATTCCGGCTGGATCTCCCATTGTTATACCGATTAACGGCATTCGTTTCTCCGTGGCTGTAGTGCTCTTAATCTCTGTGTTCAAATCGCAGTCCTCCCATCATCCAAACACACAAGCAGCTTCTTTGAATCTCCTGCCATCTCACTCTCCGTCATCTACCGGCCGTGCTTCTCTAACATCTTGAAACATCACACCTATGAAGGTACTCTATTGTGCGTGCAATAGCATCATCCCCGCCGAACCCTCCGGCCTTGGTCACAATGGTCAAGCCGTCATGAGGGCCGCCGACAAGCCTGCCTAAAGGAATGCCTGGGGCAATCTCCTCAAACAGGGTTACTCCAATACCGCCAAGGCGGTTACATACTGCACGGGCAGTATCTCCGCCTGTAAGAAGCAGCCCCGCGGTTTTACAGGAGCTCAGTACCCTCTCAGCCAAAACCCCAAGATAAGACACGATCCTACGGCTATCCTCTGCATTGTCCCGACAAGAATCATGTGTACATCTTCTGTCCAGACGAGCAGGCGAGCCGACAAATACCGCAACATCCCACCCTTTGGCCAGATTTGAACAGACTCGATGTGTGATGCTCTGCGTTTCGATTTCATCTTTGTCAAGCCCTTGTATTATGGCATCGGGATCAATCGCAACCACGTTCAAATCTATTGACGCTTCGGCGAATTCCATCTGCTTCTTAGTAGCCGGGTTTGCCGAACCTCCAATGACAAGAACCCCGTGACGCCTCTTTTCTGCAATAGTCCCTGAATCGCAGGGCACCATCTTAAATGCTTGCGGAAGCTCGCCGGCCAAGCCTGCAGACCCTGCAATCACCGTTGGGATTTCCAGTGCAGCAATACTTTTCGCGATCGTCCGGAGATGGGCTTTTTCAAACGCATCGACTACAATCACTCGATCGCCTGCTAATATCCTGGATTGAATCGCATCAAGCAAATCCTTATGTCCTGAAGCCACAATATCGATATCAATGTAGCCGACTTGCCCCGAAATCTGCTCTGCCAATAAAGTGGGCAGGTGGGATTCTGTTGCAGGATAAACTGAATCGGAATCCGGCTCCTCTCCATAAGGGGAGAGGCTTTTCAAAAGCTGCTTCCCGTTAAGTGTGATGCGGCCCATTTCCGGAAATGCTGGTACCACAAACGCAACCTTTGCTCCAAAAACATCCATAACTGCATCTAGTTCTGCACCAATATTTCCACGGAGAGTCGAGTCAATCTTCTTGTACGGAGTCGATATGCCGGCTTTCTTGAGGGCTTCTGCTGCAACTTTTACGCGGCTGTATGCTGCTTTGGGGTCGCACCATCTGCTGTCTGTCTCAATAACAACTATATCTACATCATCTGCAAGCTCATATACGTGGTCTACGTCAAAAACAACCATAGTGGAAAGGCCATACTTGCTGAATTGAACACCTGTATCATTTGCACCGGTTAAATCATCTGCAATGACTCCAACTCTATGAACCGCTTTCAATGTTACTGCCGGGATAGATAGGAGGCACCTATCCCAACATCCCACCTACCTCTCAAGGACAGGAAACCCCGGCCTGTTTTCAGATTGATGGACTGGAGATAGGAGATAATCATGAGCCACCTGACGAAACCTGTCGGTAAATTGATCATGCAATTGCCGTGCCAAAAGGATATCAAAGAAGTACCGATCAGCTCTATGTAGGCATATATGAGGGAATAATTGAATGCGCCGAATCTAACGACGCTCACTGAAGCTGTCACAGGAGCAGTAGAGGGGCGGATTGATTGTAGCACATTGCGACTACGTGTTGCAGAATGCATCAATATCCTGGCGCGCCGCCTCTCGTGCATTAGAATTCATACCGCGGTTTCAGAGGGTTTGAACAGACAGTCTAGCCTAGGACACGTCCTTGGAGCCAAGCCGTCTCCAGAGCGTGCTTCGGCTTATGCCCAGCAACTCTGCAGCCTTCGTCCTGTCTCCGGACACTTTTTCCAGCACTTGGCGCATGATTTCCTCTTCGATCTTCTGGAGACCTCCTCGAATCGGGACTGAGATGGTGTCCTCCGATGCAAGATATTGCTCCTCTCCATTATCATGTTCCATAAGCTTCATAACGTGCTCTGCATCGATCTTTTCCTCTTCAATGCTGACTACAAGGCGTTCGCACATGTTCCGCAGCTCACGCACATTCCCAGGCCACGGCAGATCCATCAGGACCTTCACTGCTTGCGGTGAAAGCTTCTTTCTTGGCAAACCCAGGTCTTTGCAGAAAGACCCAATGAAATGATCCGCCAGCTTAGGAATATCCGCTTTCCTCTCACGCAGAGGGCGAATCTCGAGTTTCAATACGTTAAGCCTATAGTAAAGATCTTGTCTGAAAGTGCCATCACGCACGCTTTTTTTGAGGTCTTTGTGGGTGGCGGCAATGACACGGATATCAACAGGGATCATCTTATCACCGCCAAGACGCAAGACCAGACGCTGTTCCAAGACCCGTAACAAGCGGGCTTGAAGAGGCATAGACATATCACCGATCTCATCAAGGAATACGGTCCCACCGTGGGCAAGCTCAAATAATCCGGGCTTACCGCCTTTCCGAGAACCGGTGAATGCGCCTTCCTCATATCCGAACAACTCACTCTCCAGTATGCTTTCGGGTAAAGCAGCACAATTAACTGCTACGAATGGCCCCCCACGGCGACTGCTGGCATTGTGAATGCTGTGGGCGAAAAGCTCTTTGCCAGTCCCCGTTTCACCGGTGATAAGCACAGTAGCCTCTGTAGCCGCGAATCTCTGTGCTCTTGTTATCACCTCAAGCATGTTATCTTCAGCTGAGATCAGGTCGTTAAACTTGTGCTTCGCTACATGGCCTTTAAGATATAGTTCTCGCCTCACTTCCTGCTCAACCTTTTGGATACGGGTAACATCTTGGAAAGTGACAACTACACCGACAATGTCATCGCGGACTATGATAGGAATACGGTTAGTCATAATGACATTCTCACCGACACGCTGGATTATCTCGAGCTCCGATTTCCCGCTTAACCTGACCTTATCCAAATCAAGCTTTGGAGAAAGCTCGCTTAAATGCCTACCCAGCGCTTCATTGGCACTTATGCCCAGGAGCCTCTCGGCCACCGGGTTAAAGACCGTGATGACCCCGTCTCTGTCAATGGCAACTATTCCCTCATGTGCAAAGTCGACAATAGCCTTTAGCTCCTCGGCTTTCTGTCGTTCGCGGGCTTGAACCCAAGCGACATGTTTGGCTTCTTCTATTGCTTTTGCAATTGCCTCTTTCCCGGACATAATGAGGATCCCTTTTGCACCATGCATTTCTGTAACCCGGGTTGAAATGGCATCGCCGACTATTACTTTCAAACCACCCCTGACAGCTGCCTCGATTTGTGCTTCAGCATCTTGTTCGTGTTCGATGTAGATGAGCTTTAGAGATACATCCAGTATCTCCTGGACACTTTCTGTACCGTAGATGACGTTCTTAAAGCCTATGACGCCTATGGAATCGCTAAATTGTCTGGCTGTATGCAGTGCTCTCACAATGTCAAACCCGGTTACTTGGATTGGAATTACAGGAATACCTACAGCCTCTTGAATCGCAAGGGCAGTGCCGCCTCTGCTGATTATAACCTCTATGCCCTGAGATTCCATCTCACGCGCTATTGCAGTCCCCACGCTCAGGTCTCCGTGGCGCACATCCATCTCTTCGCCAAGCTCGCGACATACCTCGCGCGCGAGATCCACCAGCTCAGGATATGGCGCAATAAACCCTATCTTAAAGCCCATCATACTCCCTCTCATACTGTTATCGTCAACTACGGTATTCAACCTCTGTATACACATATCCTGCTGAATCCTCATTCACACACAGCATCCAAGTCAAACCTGCTCTTGGTTATGAGGGTGAGATCCAGGCCTGCGTTTCGCCTCTAGGAACATGTGCGGGGACATCTCGAGCCGGCTAGGACTCGAGTAGTCCCCGCAAACGCTTTTCATGTATGAGAAGCCTGTTAGGCTTTTTCACGTAAATGCCTAGACTTCAAAAAGTACTTTCACTACATCGCCTGCTCTGAACGCTTCCACAGCTTCCTCTGCCTGGTCAAGGGTGAACCTCTTGGTTATCAGTGGTTGGGCGAGGACTTTCTTGTATTCAACCCAACGTATTGCCCGGATAAAGTGCTTAGGCAATAATGCTACGTCTCCGTATAAGGTAAGCCCCTCGCGAAGAATCCTGAGAGGTTTGATAGTAGCCTCAGGATAAAGGCCAAACATTGAGAGCCGGCCTCTCGATGCGGCGATATCTATGGCGGTAGAGAGCGCCGCAGGAGAGTTGGCAGTCTCAATGACTATGTCCACACCGCGCCCCTCAGTCAAGTCCATTACTGCCTCGACCGGGTCTTCTTTGCCGATAGTCACTATGTGATCAGCGCCCAGCTTCTTTGCGACTTCAAACCGTTGTTTATCTTTTTCCAGGCCTATTATGATTATGGGAGTGCAGCCGGCTGCCTTAAGCGCTTGCAGATGGAACAGGCCAATCGACCCCGGGCCGATGATTGCGGCACTGTCGCCTACCATCGGCTTAACATGTTCCAGTGACCTTACAGTCAAGCTTATTGGCTCTAAGAACGCTGCGTCTTCAAAAGATACGCTGTCCGGAAGCTTATGAGCACCTTCGGCAGGGACCACGATGTACTCGGCAAATGTGCCGTCGCAAGTGATCCCTACATGCTCCCAGTCAGAGCACATGTTCTTGTTACCGTTACGGCAATTGAAGCACCTGCCGCAGCCATAAAGGGCTTCAAATCCTATCCTGTCTCCCACTTTTACGCTATCAACACCCTCGCCCAGCTCAGCTACGATACCGGCCCCCTCATGCCCCAAAATGACCGGAATAGGGACAGGCTTACGACCCTTGTACTTGCTGTCGAGTATGGAAATATCGCTGTAACAGATACCTGTAGCCTTAATCCTGACTAGAATCTCGCCTCGCCCTGGCTTCGGAACCGGGGCATCTCTTACTTCCATATGTCCGGGTTTTGCATCGTATTTGACAATAGCTTTCATTGTCTCATCTCCTTTAGCACACATGAAGTTTGAGTAACAGAGCTCTAAGTGAGCCTACTCAACGGACAAATCCGAGCAACCTCGGCAAGAACATACTAATAGGCTCAATGTATGTCACAAGGAAAAGCACAACTATCTCAGCTATCAAAAATGGCACTATTGCCCTTGACAGCTCTTCTAAACTAAGTTTTGAAATGCTGCAAGCTATGAAAAGGCAAAGCCCAAGAGGTGGAGTGATAAGCCCGATCATAAGGTTAAGTACAACAATAGCGCCGAGATGTACCAAATTGATCCCCACTGCTTTGGCTATGGCAACGAGGGTTGGAACAGTAATGATCATCGCAGCGGTCCCTTCCATGAAACACCCTAGAAAGAGCAATACCAGATTAATGATGAATAGAATCGCCGCTTTGCTGGTTACGCCTGATGTCAGTAATTTTGCAAGGTACTGCGGGACCTGTTCTGTTGCCATCAGCCAGTTAAATGCATTTGCAGCAGCCATAACAAGAAATACAGTTGCAGTGGTCTTAGCTGTGTTGACAAAAATCGGAGGCAGGTCCTTAAGTTTCAGGTTCCTGTATACCAGGAAGCCAATGACAAGTGAATAAACGACAGCGACTGAGGAGGCTTCTGTTGCAGTGAATACTCCGCTTAATATGCCACCAAGTATTATAATGGGCATCATCAATGGAACAAGGGCCTTTACAAAAGCATTCCAAACCTCTTTCAGCGATGCCCGAGGATTGCTTGGATAATTCTTTCTTACTGAAATGATATAAGCGGGGACCATAAGCCCTATGCCGAGTAGTATCCCAGGAACAGCACCCGCTAGGAAGAGAGCTCCGACCGATGTACCCGTTATCAATGCATAAACCACAAAAGGTATACTAGGCGGTATTATTGGCCCGATTACTGAAGAAGAGGCAGTGACCGCTGCGCTGAAGTCTACGTCAAAACCCTGCTCAACCATGGCAGGTATCAGCATTGAGCCGATAGCAGATGTATCTGCAACCGCAGAACCGGTAATCCCTGCGAAAAACATGCTTGCAACGATATTGACATGGGCAAGGCCGCCCTTAAGGTGCCCTACCAAAACATCAGAAAATTCCACAAGCCTCTTT
This sequence comes from Chloroflexota bacterium, assembly GCA_029782365.1. Taxonomy (GTDB): domain Bacteria; phylum Chloroflexota; class Anaerolineae; order Anaerolineales; family UBA4823; genus CAWBUW01. The sequence goes on along the minus strand of JAKOUW010000109.1, from coordinate 17,563 downwards.
GTTATTCCGGTGGCATTCATTAGCTCGCCGGCAAGCACGAAAAACGGTATAGCCATAATAGGGAAACTATCTATACCCGTGAACATACGCACGGCTATTACACCTATGTTATAACCCTTTACCAGAAGGGCAGCTACAGCCCCGACTCCAAGGCTGAAGCCGATAGGAATCCCAATCAGCATGCTTACGACAAACGCTATGAATCCGTACCCCATCTCGAACCAGTGCTCCCTTCCGTGTGTTATGCCGCCTTCTTACCTGTCGCATACTGAAACATCAGTATGACAGTTTCAATGAACATAAGAACACTCCCGACTGTAACCGACAGGTATGGCCACACCATTTTTATTCCCAGAGCAGGTGAGGTTTGTAGCCTTAGGATTCTCATATGCCTGACGGATCCCCAAAACATGATGAACAGAAGTACTACGACTATTAGTTGAGCAAGGACTTTAACAACCCTCCTGGCTTTCTCGGGCAGTAGATTGACTGCAAAAACAACTTTGGCATTTTGCTCGTCCCTAACCACCATGCTCATGGCAAGATAGGCGCACCATATCATCATGTATCTGGATAGTTCCTCAGTCCAGAAAAGAGCTGAGTGCAGCACATAACGATATATAACGCCCACAAACACATTGGCTACCATAAAAAACAGCAGCAATGCGACTATTGCATATGAGAGTTTATTAATGTTTTCATACAACCAGTTAAGTACTTGGCGCACGGTAATCCCTCACTGACTTCGCATCTTTAATAATTGCGTCAAGCCCGGATCTACTCTCCACGACGACTCTCAATTAGACAACAGAGGGGAAAGCCTGCCTGCCTTCCCCTCTACCCCTTGCTTCTTACGGAAGAGCTTCTGCCTGCGCCTTGAAGACTTCGTCAACAGTCCTGAGGAGCTCATCCACGAGGTTAGGATCGATCTGCGTCTTGAGCCAGTCTACTACCGGCTTCTGGGTCGCCTGCTTGAATTGCTCCAGCTCCTCCGGTGTCGGAGCGTAAATCTCCATACCGCCTTCAGCAAGCGTCTCTAGCCCGACAGCGGAGTTCAGCTGCTGGAGCCCTCTGCCGACAGCCGCAGATACCTTAGCTGCCTCAACTACAATCGCTTTCAAGTCATCAGGCAGACTCTGGAAGAAGTCTTCGTTGACTACGAACCAGTCTACTCCATACATATGACCGTCAAGGGTCAAGTATTTCTGAACCTCCTGGAAGTTTGCAAATACAATCGTGGATATAGGGTTCTCCTGTCCGTCTACTACGTTTGTCTGAAGCGCTGTATAGGTCTCGGTCCATGCTATGGGAGTTGGGCTGGCTCCTAGTTCTTTCATCATTGTCACGTAGATAGGAGTCTCCATGACTCTGATTTTTAGTCCCTTCATGTCATCAGGAGTTCTAATCGGCCTTATGGAGTTGGTGAAATGCCTAAAGCCGACTTCTGCAAATGTCAGGTTTCTCATGCCGGTTCTCTCTAAGAACATCTGTGACAGCTTCTGGCCGAACGGCCCGTCAAGGACTTCCCAAGCCACTGTTGCATTGGGGAACAGATACGGTATGTCTGTAAGCATCGCTTCAGGGAAGAAGTTTCCTATTACGCCTGAAGCAATACCTCCCTGTAATATGCCTGCCTGAACCGCCTCAACATACTCACGCTCTCCTCCGACAGCGCCTGCCCCAAAGACCTGGACTTCAAGTCGTCCTCCGCTTTGAGAATTAACAATGTTGGCAAATGCCACCAACTGGCCATGCTTTCTGGATAAGTAGATGTCCGTTGCATCCGCGTGCGCTACCTTCATGATTATCTTAGAGGACGCTAGGCTTGTAACAGATAAAGTCATGGCGGCAATCAGTATGCCGACAATCAGCAGCCCTACGACTTTATACTTTCTGTTCACATGGACACCTCCCTGATTTAGTAGAGACTGAAACCATAGATCCCTGAACTTTCCTTATGACGGCCAACCTAATATGTAGAGATGTTTCCCTCCTTTCTCAGGCCCTTTAAGTATGGCCTCTATCTTGGCTTTATCTCTTTGTGTCATCAGTTCAATATCCGGCAGCTTACCTGCTGGGAACTTCGCCAGTATGTCATCATGAAGCTTCACAAGGTAGTTGAGGACATTCTCAATGGCTTTATATGCCTTCTTCGGGTCAGCAAGAGAAGCTTTCCCCAGGACACCTTCAGGGTAGACTACACACTCGATACCGCTGGCACCTACCTGACAGTGGCCCGGTATTGGATAACCGTATATATCCCCGCCTTTATCCACGTGTCCTTCAGGTAGGAAACCCCATGTCTCCGTATCTTCAGCATGCTCCAGCTGGCAGAGCTCAGGGAAAAGCGCCATTGAAATAGACGTTTCAGCTTCATCGCCGTGACGGAAGGGTGTTTCAAACGGCCCTCCGTGGGCTTTATCCATGAGGTCTACTCCCATTATCTTGGGCAGGTCCACGAAAAACAGCATGGCGGGCACTTGATACCTTTTACCCCATTCCTGCAACGCTGACGGAACAATATACTCCTGGCCATGCATGCTCAGGAATATTTGCTTGCGGAAACCTGTGTTCCAAAAACCGGAGATTATCGCCCTGATATAAGCTGAAAGAACATCGTCCGGTATCGGAACTGTTCCAGGTTGCCCTATATGGTGGAAGGGGTGAGATCCGTACCATATTGGTTCTGCAACTGTGCAGCCGGTACGCTCTGCAACCAGCTCCGCGATCCTTGATACGATGAACGTATCTTCACCGTACGGTCCTGCCTTCCCGTGATTCTCTGTTGAGCCGACCGGAATGAGAATAATGTCATTCTTTGCGAGCCTCTCCTCCGCGTCGTGTTTCGTCATGGTCTGGAAGTATATCTTGGTAGGTAGCTCCATATGCCCCCTTTTCGGCGGCAGTTGCCATTCCATAGCAATCCTCCTCTTAGCAGTTATTGATCCTTTCTATGGCTTTTCAACTGAGGAGAATAGATCCAGACAAATTTCAGGACCTCATCTCCGGTATTGACAATCTTGTGCATCTCACCCGGGGGGTTGTAGATGCATATCCCCGGCCCAACGTCGATCTCTTGATCCTTGGTTATGAACTTCCCTTTGCCTGATATGAAAAACATTACTTCTTCTTCATCATCATGCTTATGCTCGGGCACCATTCCGCCTGGGTCGGTCTCGTTTACACCCATGGCAAGGTTTTGAGCACCGCATGTCTTCTCAGATACCAGTATCCAGGATGTCCTGGGAGGATCCCGCCGGATTCCCTCAACATCCTTTATGTTAATGACCTTAACCCCTTTCACTCTGTTGCCTCCTCGTACCGAAGATGTAGACCTGATTCCTCCGACCCTACCTCATTAGGATTCCGCCATTGACGTCCAGCGTAACTCCGGTTATCCATGCAGACTTATCAGATGCGAGGAATACGACAGCGTCAGCCACGTCTTCCGGAAGGCCGTCCTTGATTATTGCCCTACCGACATTCCACGATGCAAAGACTTCAGGTGGATATTGCCTGGTTTGTTCTGTAAGTATCGGACCCGGACATATGCAGTTTACATATATCCCGTGAGGGCCAAGCTCACGCGCAAGGGTTTGAGTTATACTCACGACAGCGCCCTTAGATGCAGCATAATTCACCCCCACCCCGGGCCGGCCTGTCCTTGCAGCCAGAGACGCAATGTTTACGATCTTCCCGCGCTTCTGTTCTTTCATTATTGGCGTCACAGCCCTACAGCAGAGAAAAGTCCCAGTCACATTTACTCGCATAACCCTCTCAAAGACTTCCAAAGTCATCTCGTCGATTGGCTTATGAAGAGAAATACCTGCATTGTTTACAAGCAAATCTACTTGGTTAAAATCAGATACCGTCTCTTTGATAGCCTCCTCTACGGCCTCCTCATCTGTAATATCCACCGAATACGCTTTTGCCCTCGTCCCCGTGGGATCCAGCTTCGACGCTACTTCTGATGCACCATTGAACTCGATGTCCCACAGCGCCACCTTCGCTCCTTCGGCGAAGCATCTCTCGGCTATTGCCTTACCCAAACCTTTAGCCGGACCCGTAACAATCGCTACCTGACCTTCCAATTCCATTTGCCCTCACACCTTTCTTAACAGTTAACTCAAATTGACCATGTCAAAGATCTGTAGGCGGGAGCTTAATGTCCCAGATCTTTTGCATTTCCTCCAAAGGTATGTCAAACACCGAATTGGTTGGCGGCAGAGGCTCATCTTCCATAAACTCAGGTATCGGGTAAAACTCCTCGCTTACACCGGCACGACGGTTAAACTCCCGTTCCGTCTCAAGGGTTTCCTCCCCAATCCTCTTCGGGTTCTCCACGTCTATAGTGTCGCCGTAACACCCTCTTAGGAGATCCCGCAGCAAGTGCGGTTTTCTGATAAAGGGAGGCCTTGTAAACAGACAGAGGCCCAGAGAGTCCAGGAGTGCAGCTCTTATCTGAAGCCTCCTTGACGACTCAACTTGCTTTTCGCGGCCGATGGGGTTTATATACTTCAGCGTCTCAAATGCATTACCAGCAGTATGATCCGCGCCCATAGGCGATGTAACGTATGTAACTCCGTTACCTTTTAACGCTCTTGGATCATACGCTGGGATAGCCTGGCCTTTTACTGCGGGCACACGGCGAACTCCTAAGATCCTCCCGGTGGCAATAGCGCCATGGCCCAGGATACGGCCGAGATAAGTCCCTTTACCGATCTGACGAATCAAATCCTTGGCTCCTTCCGCATCACCGAAAGGTATGACCCCTGCTTCCATAGCCACCCCTATGGCGGCGCCTATCTCGATTGCGTCTACACCTACCTGGTTGCAGAGGTCGTTAAGCTCTGCTATATCGTCAATATCGCCGATACCGAGGTTGGACCCCAGAAGCACAATGTTTTCATACTGTATCGATGCCACTATGGCTTTGCCATCCTTATTCGGGAAAACATTGCTGCACATAATGGCACATCCGGCCACACAAGGCGTGCCTGAACGCCCTTCCCCGCCGCGCTCATGTATAAGCTTTCTGACGTATTCACCGCAAATAATATCTGCATGTTCAAATGACCCGGAACTGAAGTTTCTCGTGGGAAGAAGGCCAACCTGGTTAGCAAGGGCTAAAATCGCAGGAGTTCCGTAAGTGTTGCGGTTTTCTGTCTTAGGGTCTGCCAATAGATCCTGGACCAACTCTCTGGCTGCCTTCAGGAGAAGGTCGCGATCTGCGTATTTCGGCCGAGGAGCACCTTCATCGTTTATGACAATGGCTTTAACCCCTTTTGAGCCCATCAAAGCTCCGAGGCCTCCACGGGCAGCGTACCTTACCTGTACGTCGCGGCCGTCAGTTACAGCAATGCCTGCTCCGTACATTAACATCTCTCCGGCAGGCCCTATGCAGATAATACCTACATCAGAGCCGTATTCTGCCCGCAATGCCTTTATGGTCTCGCTTACCAGAAGGCCTTTCAAACCGGGCATATCCACGAGGCTTATCTTGTCATTACTGATAAAGAGGACACCGCTCCTTGGCTCGCTCGGTATGTCTTCGAATATCAGAGCACGAATGCCAAGCCTTGCCAGCTTTTTGCCGGCGTAACCTCCAACGTTGCTTTCTTTTACCCCTCTTGTGAGCGGGCTTTTCCCACCGATGGACAGCTTCCCGGTGGTGGTCACAGGTGCATCCGCCAAGAGTCCCGAAGCCAGTATCAGCTTATTGCGCCTACCCAAAACCTCACACGTTGGCGGCACTTCCCGGAGGAGCACTTTTGCTATAAGAAGCCTGCCTCCCCATGTCATCTCCTCAGGGGTGGCCTTTTTCTTGACTATTTCACCGGTTGCAGTATTAACTCTCACAATCCATTCCACAGCCACTAACCTCCCAGTCTCATGTCGCTACCAACCGTTTCAAGCAAGGTATTTATTCTATCCAGTGCAGCATTATCAAGATCGATGCCTTTCTCCCGTGATTCTGTTAACTTGATGTTTTCTATCTCGCCAGGCATATAGATTGTGGAATGGCCTTGTGCTTTCTCAAGGCTCTTCATGTTCCTCACATAGCCGTCCAGCTTCTCTGTAAAAGTATCTAGGTCCATAAAACGGGAGATGTCGAGAGCAATACAGACTCCTCCGACACCGGTAGGCCCGTCCGGAGAGTGAAAACTCAATATATCGGATCCGTACTTTGAACCCGAAAGTATTCCTGAAATCACATCGACTACAATCGCTAAACCTGAACCTTTCGGGCCACCTATGGGAAGGAGAGAGCCTTTCAATGCCTCGTCCGGATCAGTGGTGGGAACTCCGTTCTTGTCCAGAGCCCATCCTTCGGGTATTTGTTTCTTCTCCCTGGATGCTTTGCGAATCTTACCCCTGGCAACCAGGGTTGATGCCATGTCAAGGATGATTGGACTCTCATTTCCTGCAGGAATACCGATGGATATCGGATTAGTGCCTAGAAATGGCTCTCGGGCCCCCCAAGGGGCCATGGCAGCGTTGGCATTGCACGCAGCAACTCCTATCATTCCCCGCTGGACTGCGATGTTTGTGTAGTATCCGAGAGCTCCCAGATTGTTCGTAGCTCTGATCAAAACACAGCCGGCCCCATACTTCTCAGCCTTCTTTACGGCTGTCTCCATAGCCATACGTCCGGCGACAAAGCCAAGGCCGTTACCACCGTCGATTATGGCGGTGGCTGTTTCATCCTTTATAATCTTCGCATTGGTGGGTAAGTCTAGAAGTCCAACTTTCGCTCTTTTGCTTATGTTGTTTAATAAATGTGTGCCGTGGGTTACAATACCGCACATGTCAGCATAAACCATAGAGTCTGCTGCCAGGCTTGCGTTTTCCGGGGTTTCTCCCAGGCCCTCCAAGATAACAGCGGTAGCCTGGGAAAGCTCGTTAGCTGTTATCTTCATATTCATTCCTCCACTAGGCCTAATGCCCTGAAGACACCGTCAAGTTTGTTGTATTCCACACTGGAAACTCCGCTTGCCAGGACTTTCGCCTTCTCTTCCTCCATTTGTTTACGCCGGATAGACTTCTCCAGGACCTCTTCAGCCTCGTTCAGGGCGACAACTACGATACCGTCGTCATCTCCAATCACAATGTCCCCGGGATTCACCATCACTCCGCCAAAAACAGTCGGATAGTTTATCGTGCCGAGGGTTGCCTTGGCTGTTCCTCTGATTGCAAACCCTCTCGAGAAGACGGGAAAGCCCATACTTATAATCTCTTCGGAATCTCTTACACACCCATCTATGGCTAAGCCACCCAAACCCCTTGCCATGGCGGACACGGCCATAAGTGAACCCCAGTATCCGTACTCGGGCTGCCCGCCTACAGACGCAACAATGACATCACCCGGCTGAGCCTTCTCAAGCGCCTTGTGGAGCATGAGATTGTCGCCGGGTGCACACTGAACAGTGAACGCAGGCCCACAGATTTTGACCCTTCTTGATATTGGTTTAATCGCAGGATCCACTGCACCTTTTCTGCCGCTGGCTTCATGTACAGTAGCGGAAGACAATTCGCGATAGCCCGCTATTATATCCGGGCTGGGTCTCTTGATTCCAGTACGAACATGAATCATTGACGACACTTTCCCCTAACCCCCGCTCATCATGATAAATAGGTATACCGTGTCTTTATCTTCTATTAGGTCATCTAAAGCAAGCACTTTGTCGTCTCTTACAAAGAGTACGGAGTCCATAAGTTGATGCTCGATGCCTAATTCATTGAGCAGGTATCGAAGCTTTGTTGGCTTATCCAGGTGAAGCTCGCATGTCATGTTCTCCAGAGAACTATGCCCGATGAACCTCGCCATTTTGACACATTCTCCTGGCCTTCAGTCGATAAAAGCGATGTAGCCTTCTTTCATTCGTTGCTTGGCTTCAACAATATGCTCCTCAAGAAGCCTTACAGCATTCTGTTTATCGCGAGCCATGATACGGTCGATAATCTCCTTGTGCTCGGCAATGGCAGTCCTACCGCCCCTGTGAATACTCTGCGAGCACACAAGGTACTGTTGGCGAACAGTCTTTATCAAGTTTGTGAAATGGGGATTATTATAGACCTTAAAGAACTCCAGGTGAAAGTCCTCATCACATCGCATGTATTCTCTCATCCGGCCTTTTGACAGATACTCTTCCTGTAGCTCAACGTATTTCTTGAGATTTGATACGTTTTCGTCAGTCAACATATCAAAAGCACGGTCGAGAACAAAGACTTCTATGCATTCTCGGACCTGGAAGATCTGCATGATATCAATAAGGCCCATTCTAGGGATGAAGAATCCGATATTTGGAGAATACTCCAGCAATCCTTCGTTTCTTAGTCTATGGAATGCTTCACGCACAGGTGTGTAGCTCATTCCCATTCGGTGCGCGAAGTCTCGGATACTTAAGTGTTGACCTGCATCGAGAGTGGGAATCATCTCTTTGAGCGTTTTGTAGGCTTTGTCACTAAGTGTAAGTGCTTCCATAATCGCGTTTCTCCCCTTACCTGAAACAGTATTAACTCAGCGCCGGTATTTAACTGATACATCGCTGATGTTGCGATTTTACCCTATCATACTGCTTCAGGCGAGTCAATCGCAGTATAGAAACGCCGGGAACTCGATTTCAATCTGTGCCATGTGTTTTGCGATAAACAGAGAGGGTATGTTAGCCGGATGAAGTATGTCTGTACGATTTGAAATACTACTGATATCGTATGGGTATTTAGATGATATATCACCTATATTACAAATTTAAGTTACCATACTGACAAACTTATGTCAATCGGTATTTCCAAAAAATCTGAGTCAAGTTACACCGCTCTACCTATCCCTACTAAACCTCTACTTCCTCACACGCAAAATAGCCCTGTACAGCGCAATCCTTCTCCATCGACTCTACCGAGCCTGAGGAGAAGGATGCGCGGGCCACATCGATTCTATTGTGAGGGACAAATACTGATCTACAGAACCCCTTTATTCGGCATAGTCTCTTAGGAGCTGCGTCTTAGTTCCGCCGGGAACAAGGAACTTACGCTCGTTCATTTCCTTCTGCAAGGCATTGAAAAACTCGACTGCCTTGTCAACAGCCTCAGCCGGTGCATCAGGTCCCAGGTCAGATCCGTAAGAAAGCTCCATAGTGATGATTTGATCGCTGTCTAAATCGTACCAGACCGAAATATCCACTTCACTTATCATGCCCTGGCCAAAATCGAGCTCGCCGGGGGTCACCTTATACTCCATTACTTCAATGCCTGCGATCATCTGCATCTCTGAATCGAGGGAGATTCCCAGCTCAGCCAAGGACGGATAGTACTTCGCATACGTTCCAAGGGTGTTGCCTGCAAGCTCTATCTCCGGAACTCCCTTGATCGTAACACCAAGCGATGCGCTGGACTCATTCTTGCCGACTACGCCGTCGACAAATCCGACTACATCCTCTTCATAACTGTATTCGCACTCAATACCCGGAGCCACAGTTACTGCGTCGGACGGGACAGCATCTGCACCGGGCACGCGATACTTAAGGTTCAAGTCGACCTTGTCCTGGAATTTGCCGTCTTTCATCTTGATCCGAAGACGGAGAGTAAGGTTGTTTTTGCCTAGCTCTTCGGAGTCTGTATCAAGGTACATGACCTTTCTGGCACCTTCATCAAACGGATCCTCCGCTTCAATTACGCCGACATCCACCTCTTTCGCTAGTTCCTTCACAGTATCCCAACATACATCGTATCCATCCCACCGGTTCAAAGACCAGAGATCTGCATTTAACAGGAGTTTTAACTCGCGGCTGTCAAGCTCTACCATAGCCGACTCAGCCGCAACAGGAAGAGCTGACATCACTACGAGGATGACAGCAACCAATCCAATCAGCTTACCTGCCAACCGCTTATATCCGGACATTCCATAAACCCCTTTCACGTTATGTTCTGACAAGCCAGCGGAGTCAGCACTTATGCCTTCTGACTTGCGTTTTGCTTTCCTTTCCTCGCCTGCATAATGGGAATGAGGAATGATAATGCTGCAACCACTAGTAGAGCTACGCTCCCAGGTCGCTGGAATATAGCGGTGGGTCCTGCCATCATTACTGCTCTTCTTAGGTTGACCTCAGCCATCTCGCCTAGTACCACGCCCAACACCAAGGGAGGCAAAGGATATCCATATCTCTTCAAGATAGCACCGACAATGCCAAATCCCAGGCATACGAATACATCCCACATCCTGGCATTGACCGCGTAACTACCTATCATAGCGAAGGAGAATATCAGCGGATACAATAGTTCCTTTCTGACTCGCGTGACATTGATCCAAAGCCTGCTGCCTGCAAGCCCCAGGATGAGCAACACAATATTAGCAATGAGAAGAGCGGCAAACAATCTATGGACGATCTCAGGGTGTTTCACGAAGAGTTCCGGTCCTGGCTGCAAGTTATGTATCATCAGTGCACCCAGGAGCACCGCAGCAGTAGCGCTACCGGGTATTCCCAGAGTGAGCATGGGTACCATAGCCCCGCCTACAGACGAACTGTTTGCAGCCTCAGCAGCCGCAACCCCTTCAGGCACACCTTCGCCGAATGCCTCAGGGGTTTTGCTCAACCTCTTCTCCACGTCATAGCTGATGAAAGTTGCAATCGTAGCGCCCGCACCCGGGAATATCCCAACAATGGTGCCAATTATGGAAGCTCTCAGCATCGACATCCTGAGCTTCCAGTAGTAAGCAAAAGACGGCCACTTCGCCTTCGCAGCGCCGGCTGCGTATTCAGCCTCGAAATCATGCCTCTCAACCCCGACGAATACCTCGCTTAGGGCAAGCAAACCTATGAGAAACGGTATAAACTCGAACCCGTCGAAAAGGTTTACATTTCCAAAAGTGAACCTGCTGACACCAAGGATAGAGTCCATGCCGACCGTAGAGATGAGCAGCCCAAGGACTGCTGAGATCGCACACTTCAGTGCGTTCTCTCCGCCCATGCTTGCAATGGTCGACAGCCCTAGAACTGCCAGAGAGAAATACTCAGCCGGCCAAAACTTCAGCGCCATCCTGGCCAGAGGGCCGGAGAACAGTATCAGCACGATAATACCCACAGCCCCGCCTACAACAGACGAGACAAGGGACACTCCGAGTGCTTCCCCTGCCCTGCCTTTCTTGGATAAGGGGTATCCGTCAAACGCAGTCACCACCGCAGACGGCGTTCCCGGTGTGTTTATGGTAACAGCTGTTATTGAACCACCGTAGTTGGCTGCCAAATATATAGCAGCAAGGAAGACCAAGGCCATCGACGGATCCATTGCATAGGTAAACGGAACCATCAGTGCAACGCCCATAGACGGAGATACTCCTGGCATTGCGCCGGCCAGTATTCCCACAACAACACCCAATGCTATCATCAAGAGCGACTGTGGATTCATAAGAGACCCTGCTGCTGTCAACAATCCGATTAAGTCTTTCACGATAACTCGTCCTCCCGCGCCATCATCAGAATATCGTCGAAAACAGTACGCCTGTGGGTAACGGGACAGACAGCAGCTTATAGAATACGAGGTATGAGAAGGCCACCCAGCCGCCTGCACATGCAATCAAACCTACGGGATTCTTGTAGCCCAGCAGGATCGCACAGGCGAGCACGAACAGCCCAGCTGAAATGAAGTACCCTACCCACGTAATACCGATAATTTTCAGAACAAGCAAGGCTAGGAGCAAAAGGACCTTGTCCAGACGGCCCTTTTTGGGATCCGGGACATCTTTTCCCAAAAGCCCAATCGCAAGCCTTGCCGCTGCCAACACCATCAACAGGATCGACCACACCCTTGGCACCATTCTGGCATCTACGCCTTTAAAGCTCATAGTGGGAAAGCCCGCAGTCAGAACAAATGCCAGAAGGCCCAGAGCCAGAAGAGCAACGTCCAGGGTGATCCTTCCTGTGAATTGCCAGTTAAGGCTTCTTCGGACAAGCAACCACGCAACTACCACAATACCTGCTGCGGCCAGGGGCAGGATGACCTGCCCCGGACCTGCTACCCATGAGGAAAAAGACCCCACAGCCATTCCTCCGATCCGTCAAGACTACTTGATTATCCCATACTCCTTGAAGTACTTAATAGCGTCCTCCACGTTGTTCTTTACGATCTCGGTGAACTCGTCTGTTCTATATGCCACGACTTTAATGGCTTGCTCCTCAAAGAATTCCTTCCACTCAGGATCCTGGGAAACCTTCTCCACCAAATCCTGCAGCCAGGCGACGGCCTCAGGCGGTGAACCCTTCTTCATGGAAAAGCCTCTCCACATTACCTCGTTATCCAGGCCCTCTATGCCAAGTTCCTTGAATGTGGGAGCATCAGGGTACTGTGGGAGCCTCTCGTCTGATGATACTGCACAGACGATAAGGTCAGGCCTGCCTGAGGTGTCTGCAGGGTTTCCTACGTACGCAACACCTTGTCCGCCCATAAGCGCCGCCATAGCGGCAGGACCGCTCTCATACGGGATCCATGTCGCAGTGATGCCTGCTTTATCCCATACCTTCATAGCCATCAGGTGGTCGTTCCCGCCGGTGGAGGGGCCTACCCAGATCTGGCTTCCGCCTTTGGCTTTTGCATCCTCGACAATATCTTCCCACTTATGGATGGGCAGCTGAGAATTGGAGATAATACATTCCGGGTCCATCATGAGCATTGATACCCACTCGAAGCCCCAGATGTACTTGTCGATATCGCTTTCGGTAGCTACTACTTGGACAACCACTGATGTGGTAGGTGCAAAGATCGTATACCCGTCAGCAGGCTGGCTCAACACGTATTCAGCACCGATCAGTCCGCCTGCTCCTGAACGGTTCTCAACTACAAACACTGCATCAGTGTATTTTGCCGCCACATCAACGAACTTCCTCGTTGTGACGTCCATCAATCCGCCGGGTGCAACATAGTTAATGATCCTAACAGGTTTTGTGGGGAATGAGCTTTCAGCAGCCACGGTCGCACCAAACGACAAAACCATCACAGCAGCCAGCACCAAGAACAACACACGCATACGCTTCATCTGACTAACCTCCCGAGTTGTTTTTTCCGGCTCACATGCTTTGAGAGCCGGGTATTACCGTTGAAACAACCGGAACATGAGGCCGTGCCTCAGGCCCCGATCGCTCATAGTAAGTTCATCTGTGCCCAAAGACTCCATTATGCCTCTTACTATACAGGCGCCGCCGATGATCACTTCTGCTCGCTTAGGTTGAAGTCCTACGATATTCCGCCTCTCATCAAGCGGCACTGAACGGAACAGTGCAATAAGTCTGTCCACGTCGTCTCTCGTGAGGATAGAACCCTGTATTACATCGGGATCGTACTTCTCCATCTTGAACTTAACTGCACCCATGGACGTTATCGTCCCACCGATGCCCACAAGCTTATCCACGGGCATATTGTCGTTGACACCGTTTTCCTTTAGCACGTCAAGCACATATGAGATCGCATCCTCTACCTCTTTGGAGCTTGGCGGATCCGATGATAGGTAATCTGCGGACACCTTAACCGCTCCGAGGTTAATACTGAACCTGCGGTCGATGCCTGCCTGGCCTCCGAAGATAAACTCAGTGCTTCCACCGCCGACATCGCAGACCGCAAGTCGTTCAACTGAGGCGCCAATACCTGATAAAACCGCAAGATATGCAAATTCCGCCTCTTCTTCGCCTGGAATAACCCGCACTTCAATGCCTGAAAGATCCCGGACCGCATCGATAAAGTCTTTTGCGTTCTTTGCTGTCCTTAAGGCCATCGTGCCGACAGCAACGATCTCCCCTGCCCCATTTGACTTTGCAAGGTCGGCAAATTCGGCTACTGCCTCTGCGTTACGCCGGATTGCCTCCTGCTGCAGGGTGCGTTCCTCATCCATGCCTTCACCGAGGCGGGCGATGTTGTTTTTATCAATGACAGTCGCAAGGCTCCCGTCAGGCCCGAGTTCAGCGACATACAGTTTGATAGAGTTCGTGCCGATATCAATTACAGCTTTCCTGTCCATTTAACCCATCCCCACAGCGCGTTTCATCGCTACTATGTAGTTGATGTTGTCGAAAGATTCAAGTCCAAGCTTGCGCACGGTCTCCATCACGAGGGCCGGATCTTCATGTTCTACGCAGATAGTCTGGAAGGGAACAGAATTGAACTCAGTCAGTGCAAACTCGGTGATACATTCGTTGATAATCAGGCCTTGCCTGTGTTTGCTGACGTCCACTGCCATAAGATCCGGATGAGGTTTTACTATCTCTTCCAGGAATTCGTCATATTCATATGATGGTTTTAGATGTGCCGGTGCAGAAACCTGCAAGATGTCCAGTAGTCTTTTGAGATCTTCTGCGGAAAGGGGGAACTTCTCTTTCATTATGGGGCGCCACTGCTCAAGCCCGTCTTCATTTACAGCTTGCAGTGACTTAACATCCATTAATCCGTCACGTATCTTGACATTTTCATTGCTTTTTCGAGATAAGATGTATACTTCTTTACTGTCTTTCACCCTCGGCTCGCCATGACTCAACAATTCGGCGCCCTCTTTTTCCAAATCCTTTGCGAAGGTACGCCATTCCCATCTCGGGATAATCTCGCCGCCCAAGGCTCATCCCTCCGTCCATACAATGGATTATTTGACTTCTTCGGTTAACAGCTGTTGAACCATTGGTATATACCGCTTTCATACTTCCTGTCTAAGTACATATGCACAAACCGTGCCAAGGACGTAACCTCGTATTAAAGCTAATCTAACGAAATGCTGGACGAAAAAACGTTCAAGATGGTATCATAATGAAGCATTCATAGGTTCAATATGATACTATATAGAAAAAGGTTGTCTGTTTTAGCCCGGCAGGGCGTGCCGCATTGGCTTAACCACAGAAGGGAGTGGACATGTTGCCGTCAAGTAAGATCCTGTTTGTGGCCACCAATGACCAGCTCGCCAACATCGCGAGAGAAGTCGCGTCCAACACTGAGGATACGATTAAGGTAGAAGTCATAATGGGAAACCCCATGAGCGCTCTGGACATAGCTCATAAGGCCGAAAAGCAAGGTTATGGCGCGATAATCAGCCGTGGAACGACGTCCCGCATTATGTCCGGCTCAGGCATATCCATCCCTGTCATACAAGTGAAGGTAACGGGTTACGATGCAGTGCGAGCACTGCTTGCGGCAAGGCGCCATGCCAACCATGCGGGAGTCGTAGGGTCTGATGACATGATACGCTGGGTGGACGGTCTTGGCGATCTACTCGGGATGGAAGTGTCTCCTCGTTTTGCAGAATCATGGGAAGAGATTGGCGTAGCTATCAGGTCATTAAGAGAGATAGGGGTCGGAGTCATCGTCGGGTGGAACCTGGTCCAGCGACGATCAGCTGAGATGGGGCTTCCGTTTGTCCCGCTTAGCTCAGGCAAAGAAGCTGTTCACGATGCCTTTTCTGAGGCTAAGCTAGTCCTTAAGGCGAGATGGCGCGAGAATGAACGTGCCGAGCGTCTCAAAACCATACTCTCTTCTGTCACCAACGCCGTTATCGCAGTAGATTCCGGCGGCACCATAACCCACTTTAACCAGACCGCAGAAAGCATGGTGGGAATCGGTTCAGAAGAAGCTATCGGACAACACATCTCCACGATTCTTAAATCAGAACACGTCGGCGGGTTCAATATCACAGGTGAATCCAGAGGAGAATGGGTAGAAAAAGTCGGCTCCCTCACAGTGCTGGCAAGGAGTGAGCCTATCATAGTGGACAACCAGGTAGTGGGCGCCGTGTTCAGCTTAGATGACGTCACCCAAATACGCGAACTTGAACGCATCGTGCGGCAAGAGGTACGGGACACTGGGCACATGTCAAAGCACAGGCTTAGCGATATTGTGGGGACAAGTAAAGCAATCAGGGAAGCTACGAAACTTGCTGAGCGCTTCGCGAGGGTAGATTCAACTGTGCTTATCGAAGGTGAGACAGGCACAGGTAAAGAGCTCTTCGCCCATGGAATTCATTCTGCAAGCGCGCGCGGAAATGGGCCGTTCGTGGCGGTAAACTGCGCTGCAATACCGGAAACCCTCCTTGAAAGCGAACTCTTCGGCTATGCACCGGGAGCGTTTACTGGTGCAGGCCGGTCAGGCAAGCCCGGATTATTTGAAGTGGCACACAGAGGTACGATCTTCCTGGATGAGATCGGCGAGATGTCAGGGTCTCTGCAAGCAAGGCTCCTCCGGGTGCTGCAAGAAAGAGAGACTATGCGCGTAGGCGGCGTAAGGGTAATTCCGATCGATGTCAGAGTGATTGCCGCTACTAATAAGGATCTCTTCGGACTGGTTCAAAAGGGAGAATTCCGGGATGACTTGTTCTATCGACTTAGTGTACTCAACCTCCGGATACCGCCGCTGCGAGAACGGCCGGAAGATATACCCTTGCTTGCAGAACACTTGATGCGCTTGGTGGCATCTCGCTTGCAGCGACCGCCCAGGAGATTCTCATCCGGAGCACTCACTGCGCTGCAGAGCTACTCCTGGCCGGGAAACGTCCGTCAACTTGAAAACACCATTGAACAGCTGGTGGCAGTCGGTGAAGAACGTAAGTCAGTGACAGAATCGGAAGTAACGAGAATTCTTGCGCGATACGCTGCCTCAGGGGAACATAGTCCGCAAGGAAGATACAACTTCACAGCCACCGATGAGGTAGTAGAGACAACTCAGGCCGGAAGTCCTGACAGTGCACGCAGGAATACCAGCCTGAAGCAAGTCGAAGCCGAAATCATACTCAGGACCCTCGAAGAAACCGGCGGCAATAAAGCCGAGGCAGCCCGCCGCCTCGGCATAAGCAAGTCAACTCTCTGGCGCAGGCTGAAGCAGCTGGGTGCCGAGAGCTAACCAAAGGAACGTCTTGATAAAACGCCGTTAGTCAATAGACTCCATGAAACGCTGCATCTTCATGTCGCCGGGAACGAGAAATTGACGCTTGTTATACTCTTCTTGCAGAGCATTGAAAAACTTGAGAGCCTTGGAAGCAGCATCAGCAGGCGCATCGGGCCCCAGTGGAGACCGGTAAGACATCTCCATAATGACGGTCTTCAGGTTCTCAAGGTTATACCAGAATGTGAACTGGACTTTACTCTTTGCACCCTGGCCGAAATAGAGTTCACCGGGGGTCACTACGTACTCCAGAATCCTAGCGCCTCCAATCATCTCCATCTGTGAATCCAGGGGAATTCCGAGCTCAGCCAGGGACGGGTAGTACTTGGCATACGCTCTGAGAGTATTGTCTGCAAACTCTTTCTCCGGAACTTCCTTGATGGCAACGTCCAGCGAAACACCCTGGGAGTTCTTGCCGATTACGCCGTCTATGAAGCCGGCTACATCTTGCTCATATGTGTACTCGGCTTCGATTCCCTGAGCTACAGTCACTGAATCGGAAGGGGCAGCATCAGCACTAGGCACGCTATACTTAAGATTCATGTTGAACTTGTCCTCGAAGCCCATGCCTATCATCTTGCTTCGTAAAGATAGAGTAAGATTCTTTTCCGCGAGCTACCCTGAGGTTGTATCAAGATGCATGACCATTTGAGCGTCTTCC
>JAKOUW010000084.1 GCA_029782365.1 Chloroflexota bacterium | reverse complement strand
ACAGTGTCGCTTCCCTTTCCAGCCGCTCTTTGAGCAATACCGCGCACTGCTCGGTGCATCCGTACTTTGAACTGTAAACAATAAGTGTCTTCATCTTAACCTCCAATTAACTTTGCCATAACAACAGTATATACCTGCGAAAAATGGCTGTCAAACTTAACTGATAATGCCAGGATGGGACAGCGTTTCTGAACCGGACAGATGTGCATACTAGTTGTGAAGGAGGCGACAGGCATGATTCTGACCCGTTTTATCAAACGCGAAGGGCGCCAGAAATTCATCGACGCCCGGGAAGCGTCCAATCTGTGGGAAATAGCCATGTCGAAATATATGATTCTGGAATACCAGCAGACAGCCCAGCACCTGGCCAAAGACGTGGACCTGAAATGTGCTGGGGCTTATGGTGAGGACAAACGAAAGAACGATCAGCGCTCTGGAAGTGATCATGGAGAAGTACCAAGTGAGGAGCCCGGACCGCAACCGCCTACCTTCTCATTGGTGCGGCAACACGGAGTCATTCCGCGATGAACTGATTGGCCAAACCAATCTGCGGTTCCTCCAGGAGCACCTGGAAAATCTCCTGCAGGTAATCTTCACGTCCATCACCAACGACGGTGTGCGGGCCTTTTTCGTCCGGAACCTGAAAACAACCCTGGACAATACTGATCTGATCCTCAGCTACCTCAAACTCAAAGGGTGGATCGAAATCGGGCCTTATTACCTGAACACCCCTGCCGGTGTCGAAGACAGAATCACAGCCGCAGAAGCCTGCCACCTGTGGGACCATGTGACTTTCCGTTACGACAACATTAGAAAGACAAACCTGTACTTGTCCATTACCCACGATCTTGACCTGAAGTTTATTATCAGGCGGGGGCTGGCTCAACTCAACCAACAGGTTGTAATACTGGAACAGGAATGCCAAAAATATGGAATTTCCCTGCCCAAGCGCCCGCCGGAAGTCGTGATCTCACCGATAGGGAACGAATACATGTGTGACGACCAAATGTACCGCGATATCCTTCAAGGCCTGCAGGCAGCCGCCTCTCTCCACGCCGACGCCAGCAAGCAGTGCATCTACAACGACCGCATCCGCGGCCTTTTCAACCGGATGCTGCTTAACGAAGTAGATTATTATAATCTCTTTATCAAATACGGCAAGCAGAAGGGCTGGCTCCATGCGACGCCCATGTACCGTTCTCACTAGTCTGCCGCCCCAAAGAGCAGGACACGGGCAGGAGCGGCCTCCACTCCCTGCAGCTTCAAAGGTGCTGCCACCATGAAATAGGCACCGG
>JAKOUW010000069.1 GCA_029782365.1 Chloroflexota bacterium | reverse complement strand
AGAGTAGTTTGTATCTCTTCCAATGTTAGCACTTTGTCCTGACCAAAAAATCCAGTAACTTCGCTGATGAATTTTTCAACGATTTGTTGTAAAATATTAATCACAAGAGATCACTCCTTTGGTTAGGATTTTGACGATTCTATTTTACCAAAAGGATGATCTCTTGTTTAGTTTTATCCTACAACTACTTTACACTATGTGAAATTTCTGAACCGGGGCAATACCGAGGCAATGGTATCGAGTAGGTAGCCGCTAGATGATCAGCCTAGCGGCTTCCCTCTCACAGAACGGTGCGTACGGGCCGCGTACACCGCTCCTGAAGAATCTACCGCCGTTCATAGAACTGCGACACAATACTAACACTGTACTTCGTTAGGTCCAAAAGGCCAATCTCCATGAACCAACTATTGGGCAGAGCTAGACTCAGCAGAGGACTGGCCGAATTGCGCCAGCGATACTTGGAGATTTTCTGGTAATCGCCACGGAGACCCCTCTGAAGCGATTCAGGTCTATTACTAGCTGTTTCACATTCTTCCCATGGTTACGAGGTGTGAGACGCCTGACTGCATCCTTGAACGGGCTTCCCCGGGTAAGTCTACCTGCCTTGTCCTGAATCCATCCGTCCTAACATGCAGAGCTATCCAGCTATTTCCAAAACACCCCCTCGGCTTCCTTCAGACCCCACTGTTGCCAGTGGCGCCCTTGCCTGCTGGTTATCTTCCCGCTGGTTGGGCGATAGGGTTTCTTACAACCCATCGGCTCGGTAGATATGCCGGGCACACAAAAGAGCCTCTTCACTGTAAGTGAAGAGGCTCTGCCAAACAAGGAGATAACTGTCAGCCGGCAAATCTAGGCTCTATTCGTCCAAGGGCGCCAGCAGAAAATCATCCAGTGTACCCCAGGCGCCGGGCCCACACTTGACAGAGGCGCCTACAATTATGGTACCAGACTCCACTGAAATATCCCGGATGATCGGATTTCTAAAGCGCCGCCACCCATCGATGTCCGTATCTTCGCGATAAGTTACGCCATCCGCCACTGCATAAATGTAAATTTCTTGATCCTTGGCATCCCCGCCTTGGATAAAGAGGCTGAAATTATACCTTCCAGGAGACAAGTTTTTTACCTCCTGTTCAACCGTAAAATGTACATTGTTGCGGGAATAGAAATGCAGCGATTTTGTGCCGCTGTGGGCATCGGCCATCTTGTCCAAAACGCCAAGTTCTGTAGTCACATTATTAACATTGTTGACTTTCCACATGCTCAAGTCCGCCTCTTCAAAGCTTGGGTTGTCAAGATAGTTTTTCTCAACAACATACAGCTTGCACAAGGCTGTAACGGTTTGGCCTTCGGCGGTTACTGTCCCGTAAACCAGATAATCCTGAGGGCCTGCTTTGGACATGGCTGCATAATCATGCTCTTCCCATATCACTGCCATTTCCCTGGTTGTACCGTCATTAAAGATAACCATCACTGTTTCCGGCAGCATAACCGGATCGCCGATCCGAACCTTCACCTCGACTTCCTTGACGGCGTCGATGAGCAGATCCGTTTCCGCCCCCGTATTCACATATTTAAAGACCTGCAGCGAAGCCAGGGGCCTGCCGCTAAAATCAAACAACGCCTGGTTCTCCCATGAACTGCCTCCATACCAAACACCCGCATCCTCGGGATCATACGTGGCCGCGTAACTTGCAGCCCAGCCCGAACCATATTTCTCCCACAGGTCAAAGCGTTCCTCATAAGAGCTGCCGGGAACAGGGATCCAGGCAGGCTCCCAGTAAAAGATGCCAATGCCCGCCTCGCCCACATCGACAACAGCCTGGATGCAGTCCCTGACACAGTCGGCCTGGCCCTGTACTGTGATCGGGTAAGGTTTTACCACATAGGACTCCTCAGAAATGGTGTTGCCGAAGTTATCGCCATTTTCATAGGTATAGGCGTAGGATACTTCCGCCACCATCACCTTTTTGCCAAAACTGTCGGCAATATCTTTCAACAGCGCAGTCAGATTGGCCAGAGAACCATGCCAGTATGGATACCAGGAACTGGCAAAGATATCATAATCTACCTGGAAGTTCTCAAGAATCATCCCATAACGGTGATACTCCGCCAAACCCCGTTCCGGGTTGGTAAAATGAACTGCAATCATCAGATCCTTGTCAAATTCTGCACTGACTTCCCGCACAGCACGGCTGCCTGCATTCATCAGTTTCGATATATTGATCCAGTTGCGCTCACCGCTCATCCCGGTGGTAGTTTCATTCCCGATTTGAACAATCCCGATTTCAACCCCTGCGGTCAGCATTTCTGTTAGGGCGCTTCTCGTAAATTCATATAGGGCGTTCGCCTTTTCGTCAATATTCAACCCAATCCATGCCTTCGGAACCATCTGTTTGGACGGGTCTGCCCAGAAATCGGAGTAGTGGAAGTTGACGCACAGCTTCATCCCTTGAGCAGCTGCTCTTTTTCCAATGGCGATAGCTGTCTGTAGATCATTGTTCCCTCCACCGTAGGGATTGCCATATTCATCGTAGGGATCGTTCCACACCCTGACTCTGATGTAGTTAACGCCGTGCTCTTTCAATGTCTTGAAGATATCCTGTACTTCACCTTTTGAGTTGTAAAAAACCACACCACTGTTCTCCAATGCAATAATGCTGGATAGGTCCACTCCTTTTATAAAGTCCTCAGGAATCCCATCCACCTTTTTGACAAAGATTCCTGGCTGCGCGCTGGACTCGGCAAAAATCCAGCCGCCAAAGGGAATGCCAAACATTAACAGGATAGTCATAAAGCTGATCCTGACAAGGGCCTTTCTGTCCATCATCTAGACCTCCTACTCCTTAACTGTGCCTGCGCCTAAGGATGTGATCAGATGCCTTTGAAACGCAACAAAGAAAATGATAAACGGAATTGCAACCAAAAGCGAGCCGGCAGCAAAATTGGTAAACTCGTTTTTCTTGTCTGTAATAAAGCTGAACAAGCCTAATGCAAGTGTCTGTTTGTGGGCAGACCTGAGCACCAGCTTTGGAAAGATGAAATCCATCCACGGCCCTGTAAAACTGGCAATGGCTAAAAATGTAAGAATCGGCCTTGCCACCGGCATGATGATCATCAGCCAAGTTTTGAAATGGCTGGCTCCGTCAATGATTGCCGCTTCATCGAGGCTTCTGGGAATCGTGTCAATATAGCTCTTCACCAGCCATGTATTGTAGGGGATATTACCGGCCAGATAGACTAACACCAGCCCCCACAGTTCATCGTGGCCGTCGATCCGCAGCAGGATGACATAGATGGCCACCATCCCTACAAATGACGGGAAAATCTGCAGGATCAGCAAGGCAGTCATCAGGCTCTTTTTTAAGGTAAACCTGAACCTTGAAAACACATAAGCCCCCAGCGAGGCAATGATCACTGTGCTGATGCTGGTGGCGAGAGCAATAATCAGTGTATTTTTAAACCAGATCACGTAATTTGTATTCTGGAACAGATGGCGGAAATGCTCCAAAGTCACCCCGTCGCCAAAGGGGACTATGTTCAACGATGCAATTGAAGTGCCAGGAGAAAAGGCCGCTGCAATGATGTAGACGATCGGGTACAGGACAAAAATTGAAGTGAGTGTCAAAAATACAAGGATAATAACAGCATTGATTCTCGCTCTAACCCTTGGTTCCATCTATAGTGCCCCCTCTCTAAACGATCGTGTCCGCCTCAGGTTGAGAATGGCAATGGGAGCCAGGATCAGAAAGATCATTACCGACAGCACTGATGCATAATGATACTTCATGAGGTTGACTGTCAGCTTATAGATCCAGGTGATTAAGATATCGGTCCCACCGGCGGTGGTCAGAGTGGTATCGCGGACCACAGGGCCACCTCCGGTCAGGAAGAAAATGGCTCCAAAATTATTGAAATTATGGGTAAAGGACATGATAATCAGCGGTGCCGTCTGATACAGGACAATCGGCAGGATTATTTTGCGAAATAGCTGAAACTTGCCGGCCCCGTCGATCTCAGCCGCTTCATAGATATCCTGTGAAACAGCGGTCATGCTGCCTAAAGCCAACAGCATGAAATATGGAAAGCCGGCCCAGAGATTGATCATAACTGCGGTGAATTTGGCCAGCCATGGATCGCCCAGCCATGGTATGGGCTTGGATATCACATTGAGAGCAAACAAGGTCCGGTTTAAGGTTCCAAAGGTGCCGTTAAGCAAGTTTTGCCAGACCAGCATGCTGATCACCGAAGGAATGGCATAGGGCAAAATAAAAAGTACTCGGAAAAACCCGGCGATCTTGATGCGGCTTTCCTTTATGACAACCGCCATGATTAAGCCACCGAAATAACAGGTTGCCGTTGCCAAAACAGCCCATGCCAAGGACCACAAAAACACCCTTCCCAAAGCCCCGGTCCAGGTGGCATGGCCACCAAACAGGGTCTTAAAGTTTTCCAGCCCCACCCAATCGACTGTGTTGTTTGGGGGGATATGCCCGGGAGATGAGTAATTGGTGAAAGCAACACAGGCGGAGAAAATCAATGGGACAACAACAAATAAAAGAATCAGGCCAACACTTGGCGCAAGCCCAAATATGGGAAACGCCCGATTGATTGCTTCCTTTAAGCCTATGCGAGCAGTCCGTTCTTGATCATATTCAGCCAGGGCGCTCCGCACAGAGATGATATAAACTCCAATGAAGACGAAAACCAGCACCAGGACAACAACACCGTCTATGAGCATGAACATGGAATGGGGCCGCTCCCTGATGGGCAGGTGGGGCGCTGGTTCGCCCAGCGTGATCAGATTCTCCAACGCCACAAATATCTTGGGAAGAAATGCGAGGAAGGTAATTTCAACTGCTGCAAAAAACAGGCCCTTCACATACTGTTTCAAATAGATAATATGCCCCAAGCCCATGAACAGGAGTGAACTAAGCAAGAGCTTGCTCCGGACTGGATCGCGGCGCTTTGGTGGCTGGATGGTGACTGCGGTGCCCATGGAAGCACCTCCTTTGGCAGCTTTGCAACAAAAGCGTAATGAGATCAATATCAAGGGAGGAGGTATCACACAGATACCCCCTCGGATCAACCGTAAGTTCTAGTTTGCCCTTGGGTTACTGCAGGATTGCCACATTGGCTGCATCCAGTTCAGCTTGGATGTCAGCCCCATCCCAAATGTTGGCACTGGCTGCATTCATTGCATCCCAATATGCTCCCATCTGTGGAATCGATGGCATGGGGAACGCATAGGAGAGCTGAGTCAAGAATCCTTCAATATACGGGGCATCCACTTCCAGCGGTATTGCCGGCAGTGTTCCGGTGATATCGAAGCGCAGCCGCTGCATCTCTTCTGACACCAGGAACTTGGCAAAGAGCTCGGCCTCCTCTTGATTATAGGTATAAGCCGAGACGAACATTGCCCGGGTCCCGGAGAAAGACGCTACTGGCTCGTCGTTGCCGGGCAGCGCCGGAAGCGGTGCTACACCGAAATCCACTCCGGCTTTTTGGAAGGGAGCCACATTCCAGAGCCCAGTGATATACATGGCCGCTTGACCGCTGGCAAAGGCGCTGTCGCAAATCGAAGTGGTCAGGTCCGCCGCTGGTACATCAAGGATATCCCGCAAACCTTGGAAGAACTTCATACCCTCCACCGAAGCAGGAGAATTGATATTTGTATTCGTTGTGTCAGTCCCATCTGGCCCAAAGAGGCGGTTGCCCTGGCTGGTTGTGAAGATGATGGTGTAGTAGCCATTGCCCACATCCATTATAAACCCGTACTTGCCGGGGTTTGCCTTGTTGAACTCGCGGCAGAATTCTTTGAGCTCTTCCCATGTTTTGGGCACTTGCTCGGGGGCAATCAGAGCTTTGTTGTAGAACAGGGCATAGGTTTCTGCCGATACGGGATAACCGTACATAATTCCATCATAAGTCAATGCATCGCGGCAGGATTCCAGCACTTGAGATCCGATTACATCAAAATCGGCTGTCGGCAGCACATGCCCGCCCACCACCAGCTCACCAAGCTTGTCATGGGGTGCGGCAAACAGATCCGGGCCGATTCCCGCAGGGCCGTCCCAGGCAATCTGGCCGGATGCATCTCCTAGCTCCACATTGACATACTCGATCTTGATGTGGGGATAAAGCTTGGTGAACGCTTCCCCAGCCTGTTTGATGAACTCATCAGGCCCACCCGTTGACTCCCAGACAACAAGTGTCACGTCCTTAGCCTGGATGGCAGCAGAGACAGTCAGAAGTAGAACTAACACCAACGCTAAAGCAATGTGCCTTCTCATAGCTAAACCCCCTCATAATTTTTGTTACCAATAACTAACAAAATTATATCTTGTTTAACATATCGTAGTCAAGTAAATTAGTGTGTAAATTGCCTCGGTCATCAAACGGTAGCAAATGAGACAATAGCCTAAGCGTTTATGCCGCGAAAGCTGTTGACGATGAGTACATGGCATGTTAGGCTGTTGGCCGGGCTGCTTTTGGCAATATATTTTTACATAGTTCGGCAGTCTAATCATACATAGCATCCTTGTTCGTTTGTAGTTAGTTCTTCATTGAATTGTCGCCTGTACTTGCCAGCATCGCCTCCTGGTATCTAAAGCTCGGACCAGTGAATCCGAGGATAAGCTTGGTGAACAAGCCTGTCAATCAAGGGGGCAGTCAGCCTGTCGTCACCAAAGATCTCATTCCAACGGCCAAACTCCAGATTCGACGTAATTATCATGCTTTGCTGCTGGTAACTGTTCGAAATCCCGTGGTAGTATAAAAATAGTACAAGTTAAACATGGAAAGTAGTTGAGTCCGTATAATTGTGTAAAATTGGTTTCCCCATGAAATAAAAGAAGCCATTTCTTGTGTCCCTCGGTTAGAATGAAGTTGCAACCATAACATCCTAGAGAGGAGACATCAGAAATGGCTCAATACCAGATTACCATAGATTCCGACCTTTTGCACCAACTTTTTTTGAAGAACTCCCAGGATGCAGGTGTTGCTTCCCTTTTGGAGGCGGTATTGAACCAAGTGCTGCAAGCTCAAGCCACCGAACAACTCAACGCAGAACCTTACGA
>JAKOUW010000062.1 GCA_029782365.1 Chloroflexota bacterium | reverse complement strand
CAACAGCCTTACCAGGAGAGCCCCGCCAATGGCGATGTGTTGGCCCAATTGAAACTGCTTGGTGAGCTGCACGACCAGGGCGTGCTGACTGACGAAGAATTCACTCGCGAGAAGAACCGGCTGTTAGGCCGCTAAATCTGATACGATGAGAGGCCTGCCCGACCGGCAGGCTTCTTTTTTGGATATTCCTATGATGATGTTCTCATTGATCAGCGGATTGTTTGTTTTCGCCATTCTGGGTCTGCTGGGGGCGGCTGTCTTGGTGGGCCTGTTTCTGGAGAAAGTTCCCGATGGCGAACAGTGGGTGGTGACGCGCTTCGACCAGGCCAGCCTGGTTGGCCCGGGCTGGCGCCTGCGCCTGCCCCTGGTGGACCAGGTGATGCGCCTGAGCAGCCAGCCGGTTGCCACGCGCGTGCAGGACCAGCTCTGCACAACCAAAGACCCGGCGCGCGTCATCGTGCACCTGATCGTTTACAGCCGAGTCACTGACCCCCTGCGCTATGCCGCGCAGGTAAAAAACCAGCGCCTTGACCTGTCTGCGCTGGCCTCCAGCACGCTCAAGGAGATTGTCAGTGAGCTGCTGCTGGACGAGGTGCTCTCAGGCCGCGAGAAGCTGGGTGAGCTGTTCTGCAAGCGGCTAAACCAGAAACTCGTCTCTACCCAGGCGCTGCAGATCGTGAGCGTCCAGGTCAACGGCGTAGGCGCCTCCAAAGAGACCCTGGCTAAGCTGGCCAGGTCCCCGGCCGCCGGCTCGGGCAGCTGCCCTTCCTGCGGCGCTCCGTTCCACGGCGATGGCATCCGCGGCCGTAAATCAATTACCTGCGCATACTGTGGGTTCGAGATACCATTAATTGTCGAAAACAATCACGCCGGTATACATTCCCATTGAACAGGTGAAACGGATTCTGGCGCCGGCCGGCTGGGGTTTCGGAGGCCATTGGCAAAGATACAGAGAAATGTAGGGTTGACTGTTCTCAGAGCGCCTGGAAGTGTCCCTTATGCCTGAAAGCGCAAAGAGATATAAAGAGATATAATGTTCATCATTATCCGCCTTATTCGTTTTCATAAGTGAGAAATTATCAAAATGGCTCCCCAACTACCTCCCTCTCCCCGCAGCAGCAGTAGCAATCGCGAATTGCTGCGCGAGCCTCACAATTATTTCCTGGCGCTCACCCGCCAATACGGCGATGTGGTTTGCTATCGCCCAGCCCCTGAGCCGGCTTACCTGGTCAATCATCCTGATTATGTTGGGCATGTGCTGGTGGAGAACAGCCGTAATTACAGCAAAGCTACCTATATCAACCAGATGTTTAAAAAATTCACCGATGGCTTGCTTACTGCAGAAGGTGAACAGTGGAGCCGTCTGCGCCGGTTGATGCAGCCTTCATTTAACAAGCCGCGCCTTGTCAAGCTGGATGAGGTGGTCATCTCGCAGGCTGCCCATATGGTGGAGCGCTGGCAGCAGGCGGCGGATCAGGGCCAGGCAGTTTATGTCACCCAGGAAATCTCGCGCCTGACCCTCTCGATCACCACCCGGGCTGTGTTTGGCGTGGACTTGGGCGAGGAAATTAGCCAGGTGGGCAAAGAAGTGGATGCCAGCGGCGCTTTATTGGAGCGGCCGAATAACCCTCGCTTTCGAGACAGTCTGCACCATGTGGAGGGGATTGTCCAGCGGATTATCACCCAGCGCCGCCAGGCGATGGCAGGCGCCGAAGAAGCGGATGATTTGCTGGGCAGCATGATGAGCGTGCGCGACGGCGAAACTGGCGCGGGTATGGATGACATCGAACTGCGCAACCAGGTGCTTACCTTGCTGCTGGCAGGTTACGAAACCACCGCCAGCGCCCTGACCTGGACCTTTTACCTGCTCTCCCAAAACCCCGAAGCGGTGAACTGCCTGCGCCACGAACTGCAGGATGTGCTTGGCAGCCGCACGCCTACCTACGCCGACCTGCCGAACCTGGATTACACCCGCATGGTGTTCGAAGAGGCGCTTCGCTTATTCTCGCCGGCCTGGGTGTTAGGCCGCGTGGCTTTGGAGGATGATCTGCTGGGGGATTTTCTGGTGCCTGCCGGCACGATCATTGCAATTAGCCCCTATACGCTCCACCGCAACCCCGCTTATTGGGAAGACCCAGAGCGTTTCGATCCCGAGCGCTTCACCCAGGCGCGCTCAGCAGGGCGCCATCGCTTTGCATACATTCCTTTTGGCGCTGGCCCGCGCAAATGCATCGGCAATAACTTCGCTATGATCGAGGCGCAGTTGATCATTGCCATGGTGATGCAGCGGTTTGACCTGGCCCCTGCGCCTGACAGTGAAAAAAAGCCGGAAGTGGTATTTGTGCTGCGTCCCAACCGGCAGATGAAATTGATCGTCTCCCGATCTCCAGGCTATACAGCCAGCCGTTGAACGAATCCCCTTGTGGGGCTCAGCGCGCAGGCGGTTGGGCAGGTTGGTAAGGCATCTCGAAGAAGCCGCGCACCAAGCGATTCGGCACACCGGGGATGACTTCGTACGTGGAAAATCCAAAGACGGGCTGACCATTCACAACGCCCACCTGCACACGCTGAGCCTGCAAGAGGGCGTCGTCACGATCCGGGAAGTTGCAATCGTAAATCTTAATGGCGTAGGTGTCTGGCGCCGTTTGAGTGTACCCGTAAGCCAGCACCTGGTGGTTTTCGCACAATTTCCCCGGCAAGGCTTTGATATCGTTGGTGCTGACGTAAATGAGCGTTGTCACCACGCACTGCCCATAATCCAATTTCTGTTGGATGGTCGGGAATTCATCCAGGGTCAGCTTTTGGACGCCAGCCGCTCCCAGGTCGGGGAGCATGGTCCATTCGCCCACCTTGGCGATCATTGAGCCGCCCATACCAAAAGTGTCCAGGGCGCGCCGCAGCAAGAAACGGTGCAGGACGGTGCCAGTGTTGGGAATGGTCGTATACTGGCGGATATTGGGGGCGTTGGGGTTAGCCAGACGCGCCAGGCGGTAATCGTAGGCGGCGGAAGACATGCCGCCGCACAAGCCATAGGCGCCCTGGATGCGCCGCAGGCCGAGCCAATCGGGAAAGCTGACCGGGGGGTCGAAGGGTTTGAAATAGTTGATGAACGCGAAACCATCGCGCGACGGGAGAAAATCTACCGGAGGGTTCAACGGCAGGTAATAACCGCGGTGCAGCTTGCGGAAGGGCAAATAGGCTTGCACCGGCTTTCCATTCGCCTGGAATGTGATCTCCAATGCAGGGCGGTTGGTATCGCTTGGATGCAGGCCCGGGGAATTGACGCTTTCGAACTGTGCGCTGAGTGGGCTGAGTTCATCGAGCAAATTGGTGTCCAGCCAGGGCGAGTCCTTCAAGTTTAAGCTGAAAGACCCATCCGCCCCCGATAGGCCAGGCTGTTGGGAGATTTCCATATCGGGAGCGTTGCTTTTCAAAGGTTCGTACAGGCGCAACTGCGCGCCCTGCGCCGGTAACCCCGTAGACCAAAAAACTTTGCCCGAATATGCAGCCACCATAAATATTCTCCTTGCTGTGATTAATCGTTACAGCGAGATAATCATCCGTTTCTTTATTTCAGTATACGCCAAAAACCAGTGCTGCGCTCATACGGTACGCCCTGTCTTTGACAACTTCAGATATTCAACAACCAGGCATTCTAACTGGATAATAAATATCATAATACCATGATTTAGTTGATTTATGATACAGTTTCGTATAGAATATAAATAACGTTGATTTCGAAGTGACTGACCAGTTTTTCCCTGGTTGGCTTAAAGAGAGGAAAATTATGCCAGATCAAACCGGTTCCGTTCAAACAACCCCAGAACCCCATTTCATTGTCATCGTGCCAGGATATATGGGCAGCATGCTGCGCGACAAAACCACCAAAGAAATCGTGTGGATTGACTTTCCCAGCCTGCTCAAAAACCCATTGGCCATCGGGCAGGCGATCGACAACCTGTTAACGAAAATGATTTATGATCCGGCGAATAACAACCTGGAGCCGGCTGGCATTGTCAAGGATGTGTTGATCGTGCCGCCGCTGTTCAAGCAGGAACAGTACAGCCGCCTGCTGGATAAGCTGACGGAATGGGGGTATAAAGTGGACCCGCAGAATCCTCAGCCCAGCGACCTGTGCGCCTACACCTTCTCCTACGATTGGCGCCAGGATAACCGCATCTCAGGGCGGCAGTTGGGCGATTTTGTGCAAACGATGCAGCAGCGCCATCACGGCGCCAAGGCCTGGCTGATCGGCCACTCTAACGGTGGCATCATCTCGCGCTGGTATCTCCAGAAAGAAGGCGGTAAGGATCATGTGAGCCGC
Organism: Chloroflexota bacterium; assembly: GCA_029782365.1. Taxonomy (GTDB): domain Bacteria; phylum Chloroflexota; class Anaerolineae; order Anaerolineales; family UBA4823; genus CAWBUW01. Next base: position 15,522 of record JAKOUW010000062.1, on the reverse strand, counting down.
ATGTTTTACATGGCTTCGCCCTGGGATGGCGCGCCTAAAGCAATCGATGTGATGTTGAATGGTTTCGAAGCCATGGGCTTGAAGAGCCTGAATTTTTTCAACTTTGGCCCACGGATGGAACAGCTCATCCGTTCATTTCCCTCCTTCTACCAGTTAATACCGCACAAAAATCCCTTCTTGCACAACCCTGACAATGAGGTGATTAACCTGTTCAATGATACCCGCTGGCTGCCAGATGCCAAGCAAAAAGCATTTCTGGCAAGCGCGCTCCAGTTCAATCTGGACCTGGAAAGCGCCCCCGGCGTCGATACACTCTGTTTCTACGGCGTCAGCAAATTCACAACAACTGGCGGTGTTGCCAGCCTGAAAATGGACGGCTCCTTCAACCAGGTGCAGTGGATCACGACCGATGCCGGCGATGGCACAGTGCCCCGCCGCAGCGCTGTGCACCCCTGGCTCGACCCGAAGGACTGCCTGCCTTTCCCGGCCACGCACGGCGATATCTATGTCAACGATGCTGTTCTTCAGTTCTTGCAGGTGGAGCTGGTGGGTAAATTTAAAGGCGAAAAGCGCGACGCCCTGTTCTTGCCCGATTTTACAGCCGTATTTGAACCCGATGGGACCTTCTTTAAACCTGGCGATCCGGTGCATGTCTGGGCGCAGTTATCCAACCCTCTCACCAACAAACCGATCAGCAAAGCCGCGGTGAAAGCCTGGATCAGCTTCCGCCAGCCTCTGCCGGGTGCTGCGGGCGCCGGGCCGCAGGACAGCGAGCCGGTGAAGCTGAAAGAGAGCGCCAAGAAGAAAGGCTTTTACGAAGCCACGCTGACCGCGCCGGCCGAAGAGGGTTATTTCCAGGTGATGGCCTCGGTTAAGCTGGTGAATAAGCCGCAAGTTAATCTGAAAGAATTAATAGTCGTCGAAAAGGCCTGATCATTTGCCTGCAGGGTGAGGGACAGCCTTGCCCTGCAGGCGCGTCTGCTTCCCGGGAGGGATTGAATGCCCGATATCCGCAAATATACCGACTTTATCCTGGTGTTGGATGATTTTGACAAAGACAGCCAGGCTTACACCGTTCAGCTATTGCCCGGCGCCGCCTGGGGCGAGCTGGATAAAGCACACGCTGTCCTCAACGAGACCGAAATCGAAACCATGCTGGAGAACCTGGAAGCGGATAACACCGATGGTCAGGAAATTGTGAAGCTGGGCAAAGCCCTGGCCGACCGCTTGCTGCCGGCTGGCCCGCTGCGCGATGCCCTGGTGGATGCTGTGCGAGCCTGCGGCCTGGATGAAGGAATTCGCCTCCGCTTGCAGATCCGCCCGGTGCCCCTGCAGCAGCTCCCCTGGGAATATACCTGGGTGGCGACGCAGCAAGCCAAAGATGAGCGCAGCAATTTCCTGGTTTTGAACCCAAAGATATCCATTGTGCGCCACCCGGCCATCAGCGAACCGCTGCCGCCGCTCCCGATGGGCGAGCGCCAGAACCTGCGCCTGCTGGCGACGATGGCCAACCCGCGCACGCCGGGAGTTGACCTGCTGAACCTGGGCAAAGAGAAACGCCTGCTGGAGAATGTCTTCCGCCAGGTGCGGGCGCCCGGCATCACGCTGGAATGGGAGCCGATCATCGACAACCTGGATGCGGCAGCCCTGGGAGAAGGCCTGGCTCAAAAGCCAGATCTGTTTCACTTTTCCGGGCATGGCAAATACCTGGAAGAAGAGCAGGAGGGCAGTCTGGTGCTGGTGGAGAACAGCCGCGCCCAAAAGCGCTCGCCGGCTTACATCCAGGCTGGCGTATTGGCCAAGATGCTCAGTCAGGGCGGCGTGCGCCTGGCTTACCTGGGCGCCTGCGAGTCCAGCCGGGTGGGCGGCGTTTCGCCGTGGACCGGCATCGCGCCGGCTCTGATCGCCGCGGGGGTGCCGGTGGTGGTGGCCAACCAATATCGCATCGATGATGACATGGCGGCGGTATTCAGCCGCGCCTTTTATTCCAGCCTGTTCAGCGGCTTGACCGTGGATGAGGCCATGACCGCCGGGCGCATCGCTGTGTTTGCCCAGTCTGGAGAGGATGGCGTGCAGTGGGGCGTACCTACCCTTTACCTGCGGGCGCAAAACGGTGTGCTTTTCCAGGAACTGACCGACCGGCGCGCCAGCCAGGAAGGCCAACCAACGGCCATCACGCGCGCCGACCTGCAGGATTATTTGCGCGCCATCCAGGCCGAGGTCAAAGATAACCAGCCAAAAGATGGCGCCCTGCGGCCGCTCTATGCCCTGCCTTTCTTGGTGCATCCTTACGGGCAGATTTCGGCTGCGCCCATGAATCTCGATAACTTAATCACTGCCATCACTGAGCGGAGTGCGCCGCAGATGCGCTCGCGCAGCCTGGTGCTGCTGGCCGACAACGGCGTCGGCAAAACGCCTGCCCTGCGCAACCTGTTCTATAATACCGCCGACCAATCCCTGCCAGCATTCGAATCCGGTGGTAAGAGCGCTGCCAGCAAAGCCTGGATCCCTTTTTTTGCTTCTCTGCGCGACCTGCATGGCGACATCTTACAGTTGTTGTGCAACTCATACCGCAGTTACACCGGAGCGAATGTCACCCCCCAGGATATCGACGACCTGCTCGGTCAAATCAACGGCCTGGTTTTGCTGGACGGTCTCGACGAGCTGCCGGCCAGTGAGACTCTGGGGGGCATTGAGCTCATTCGGCAGTTCATCGCCGGGCGGCCCAAGCTGCGTTTTATCTTTACCTGCCGGACAATCAACTATCGCAGTCAGTTAGGCCGCGCTGAGCTGATGGAAATTGAGCTGCTCACCGAGGCCCAGGTGCGTCAGGTGTTAGGCGCGGCAGCCTATGATGCCCTGCCAGAAACTTTGCAGCGGCTGGCGCGCTACCGTTCGATGCTGGAAAACCTGATCAGGCTGGAACAAGAGATGACCGGCGTCAGCAGCAAAGGCGAACTGGTGCAGTACCTGGTGCGCCAACGCGCCGGTTTGGATCGCGCCAGCGACCAGAACTTCTCCATCCCGCGCGCCGCATTGGAAGGGTTATTGGAATACCTGGCTTACCAACTGCAGAAGGCCCACCTGTCCTACTTCTCCGACCGGCAGGCGATGGATGTCATGATCACTTACCTTCAGCAGTGGAACGAAGTGTTCAACTGGCGCGCGGCGGCCGCCGCCCTGGAGGCGATGGATATCTTTAAGCGCAACGAACGAAGGCAGTGGCTCTTCAGCGACCGCACCTCCCAGGCTTATTTTGCCGCCAGCGCCGTCGCCAATAACCCGGATTTCCAGGCCCAATTGCTGGAGGATGTCACCGATTTCCGCTGGCGAGACTCCCTGGATATTCTCGTGGGCATCATTGATAACCCGACTACCTTGCTTTTGGAAGTGTCCGACCGCGAGCCTTTAATTGCCGCTCACTGCTACCCTCTGGCACGCCCACCGCTGGATAAGGCGCGCCTGGAGCGCACCTTGCTCGACGCTCTGATCGAGCGCCTGGGCCGTGAATCGGCTGACGGTCGCGCGGCAATCGCCACATTTTTGATTCAAAACCACCTCGGCGATGCCCGCTCCGCCTTGTTGGACGCCCTGCGCCGCGAAGGCCGCAGCGGCGTGCTGCTGCAGTTGGTGCGCGCATTGATGGAACTGGTTGACGAACCGCCGGCTGAGGAGGCCGAACTGCTGAAACGGCTGGCAGACACGGATGTGGTGCGGCGCGTGGAAGTGGAAATTGGCCTGTGGCGCGCCTATGTGCATGCCCGCCAGGCACAGCCCGATCCGGATGCCGCCCGTATGCAGGCCATCGAGCAGCGCCTGGCGGATATCTTGTGCGACCGCTCCCAGCCCGAGGTGGTCACCGGGGTAGCCGGCATCATCCTGGGGCTGATCGGCAGCGATTTTGCCCGTCAGACCTTGTTGGATGACTGGAAGCTCGGCGAACTGCCCGTGCTGCACGGCTGGTGTTTGAGCGAAGGCCTGGGGCAGATTCGCCACCCTGAGGTGGAAGCCGCAGCCCTCCAGGCGGTTGACAGCCAGGCCGAAAACCAGCGAGTCTGGGCGCTCTACGTTTTAGGCCGCGTGGGGGCTCGCCCGGCGGCGACTGCTTTGTTCAAGGCGCTGGCTGATCGCAAATCGGTCAAGGTGCGCGGCTACGCCGCCGACGCCATTGGACGGCTTGACCCGCTCGATGGGCGCAGAAAGCTGGAAGAGCGCCTGACACTGGTGGACGAGGATCCCTGGGTGCTGCGCAAGACCATCCAATCGCTGGGCCAGATCGGGACATTGGAAACGATCCCGCTGTTGGAAGCCAGCGTACGCACCGGCTGGGTGCAGCTGCGCCAGGTCACGCGCAGCGCCATCAACGATATCCAGCGCCGTTTCGACGCCGCTTAACCAGGCAGGCCGTTTTCGAAGCAGTAATAGAGCGCCTGGTAAGGCTGGCGAAACTCGATCACATCTTCCAGGATGGACTCGGGTGGCTGTTTGTCGATCAGCACCTTGCCGATGAAATCGGCGATCTGCTCCATCTGCGGCTCTTTCATACCCAGGCGCGTCACTTCGATGGTGCCCATGCGCAGACCGCTGGGGCGATCCCAGTCAGCAGGTTGGTCATTGGGCAGCAGGTTTTTATTGGTGATCAGGTTGGCGCGCGCCAGCAAATGGGCTGCATCCAACCCGCCGCCCATCGTTTTGACATCCGCAATCACCTGGTGGGTGGTGGTGTAGCCTTTGTGCTTGCCCAGCACGGCAATACCGCGCCGGTCCAGGGCCGCCGCCAAAGCCTGGGAATTGCGCACGATCTGCGCCATGAATTCTTTGCCAAAGGCGATCATCTCGGCCGCAGCGACCGCCAGGGCGGCCACCCGATTGACCTGGTGTGTGGCGGCCAGCACCGGGAAGATGGCCTGGGTGATCGGCACCGTCAGTTCGGGGTCGTTCCACATGATCATGCCGCTCTGTGGGCCGCCAAAGGTCTTCCCCGCCGAGCCGGTCAGCAGGTCGGCGCCTTCCTGGAGCGGATCTTGGAACTGGCCGCCAGCGATCAGCCCGGCCTGGTGGGCGCCGTCAAAAAACACCTTGCCGCCCCATTCCTGCACCACCTCTTTGATCTCGCGCACCGGCTGGGGGAAGAGCGTCATAGAAAGGCCGAGCGTCACCAGGCGGGGTTTCACCAGCGGCGCCATTTTGCGAAACAGATCAATATCCACGGCCATTTCGTGCGCGTCCCAGGGCACATCCACGATCTTCAGGCCGCGGAAGCCAGCCGGGCCGTCATAGCGGTTGCTCGAATGCCCGCCGTAGGGCTGGGCGACGGTCATGATCACATCGCCGGGCTGGGCCAGGGCGTGGTAGGCGGCCATGTTGCCCAGCATACTGCCCATCAGGCGGTGGTCGGCGTAGCGGCAGCGGAAAGCCTGCTTGAGCAGCTCGACGCACAGCGCTTCGACTTCGTCGATGTACTTTGTGCCGGCAAACCAGCGCTGGACCGAGCCGATATTACCCTCGGCGGCGCGTGTGCCGATCTCAGAAGACAGCAGGGCGCGCACCGTGGGGCTGGTGGGCGCCTCAGGCGCCAGCAGGTTGACGCACTGCTGGCCGCGCCAGGTTTCATTGCGCTGCACGGCGTCTAAAACAGCCTGCCGCATCTCCGCCCCGGATTGGCAGGCATCCAGAACCTGGCGGGCATTCTTTAAAATAAGCGGATCGTGGACTTCAAACGCATTGTCGGTCATTCATAAACTCCTGTCAGGAAGGTTTTCTGTGCTGCGGCCCAGGGGGTAGCGCCACATGCAAAAAGCGGTGATCAGCGCGGCGATGATCGACGTGCCGCCGATCAGGAAACGGATGCCCAGCACGGCGCTTTCCGGCTGGGAGGCCGCGCCGGACATATAACCAGCCGAGGACATGATCGCCGCGAACAGGATGCCCTGGGCCGAGAAGGCCAGGCGAACGATGCCGCCGTTCATGCCGAAGAAAATGCCCTCGCGCCGGTAACCGTGTTCTTTGCGGGCGTCGTCATCGATCACTTCGGAAAGCACCGGGAACGGCATGATCATCGAGCCGGCCAACCCCGGGGCGGTCAGCAGTGTGCCCAGCAGGCCGCTGTAAAAATCGCGGGCGACCATCATGATGAACAGCCCGGGGATGAAGACGAAGGCAGCGGTGATCCAGGTGCGCCGGTAGCCCAGGCGCAGCACGATCGGACGCCAGACCAGCAGGCAGGGGATGGCCAGCAAGATCGCCAGGCCCAGCAGGATGGCTTCGGTATCGCCCGCGCTCAGGTTGGCGCCGAAGACGTTCACCGGCTGCTGGATGTTCAGCGCATATTTGCGCCAGAAGGGCAGCATGGCGCCCAGCACCAGCCAGATATATTCCTTGGCGATGTTGGCGCCCAGGAACCAGCGGAAGGGGATGCTCGCCAGCACCACTCGCAGCGATTCCCCCATCCCCAACTGTACTTCCGAGTCGGACACAGGCGCTTCTTTCACGCCGATCATCGATACCAGGTAACCGGCGCTGACCAGCACGCCCATCAGCGCGCCCATCCAGACATAGCCCACCTTATCCGCCAGGATGGGCGCCAGGATGTAAGACAGCAGCAGAGCAATGGTGCCCAGGATCTCGCGCGTCGCCGAGAGATCAACCCGGTCGCGCACGGTGGGGGCCACTTCGGGGAAAAGCGAGGTGTAAGCGATGAAGGTCAGGCTGTAAATTGTGTCGAAAATGAACAGGATGGCCAGGAAATACGCTGCCAGCAGCCAGGCCGGCTGGCGGATGGGTGTCCACAGGAAGAAGAAAGACAGGCCCAACGGGATGGCGCCGAACATCACATAGGGCACGCGCCGGCCGAAGCGCGAGCGAGTGCGGTCGGAGAGCTGGCCCATCAGCGGGTCGTTGATGGCGTTCCACAGGCCGTAAATGGCCCACAAGACGCCCGCCACCGCCGCGTTCAGCCCGAGCAAATCGACATAATAAAACTGGATGCGGTTGCCAAACACCTGATAGGCGATGGTGTTGGCAAAGTTTCCGAACGAATAGCTGATTTGCTTCAGGGTGCGTTTCATTTTCCTCTCTCCTTGGTTGAACGGATCTCTGATTTCGACCGGGGTGTGCGAACTGTGAATTATTCGTTGTCGCGGCTGAGCGGCCGCCTGGACTTAGCTTTGTTCAGCGCCTGGCTGCGGCTGTAATCCTGGATGATATTCAAGAAAACCCTGCCGTAGCGTTGAAGTTTCACTTCGCCGAAACCATAAATTTTCGCCAGGCTGTCCAGCGAGAGGGGGAAGGAGGTGGACATCTCCACCAGGCTGCGGTCGGGCAGGATGACATATCCGGGCACGTGCTCGCTGTCGGCGAGCTCTTTGCGTTTTTTGCGCAGCAGATCGAACAAGACGACATCGTACTGCAGCAGGGGGATGCCCTTGATGGGCGAGCCCGGCGCTGGGCCGGGTTTTGGGGACGCCGGGGGCTGGCCCATGGTCGGCAGAGGCTGGCCCATCACGGCGGTTTTGCCGCTCAGCGCCAGGCGGCCCTTGTCCGTCAGGCACAGGCCTTTATGCTCGGTGCGCTCCAGCAGGGCCTGCTGTTCCAACTGCCGCGCCAGCGACTGCCAGGCGGCTTCGGGCAGGTCGCGGCCTTTGCCGTACACACTCAGCCGGTCGTGGCCGAACTTGACTACCTTCTCGCTGGGACGGCCGAGCAGAATCTCCACCAGGTGGGCGGCGCCAAAGCGCTCGCCGCTCTGGCGCACGGCTTCGAGCAGCAGGCGGGCAGGGATGCTCAGGTCGCTGGCTGAACCCGGCTCGGCCTGGCTGTGGGCGCAGTTGTCACAGGCCGAGCAGTTGGCCTGCGGGAAGCGCTCGCCGAAATAATGCAGCAGCGCTTTGCGCCGGCAAACGCTGCTGTCGGCATAGGCTACCAGGGCGCGCAGATGTTCTCGGGCTGCGCTGCGTTCGGGCTCTTCTTTTTCGTCGATGAAATATTCGATCTTCTTGGTGTCGCCGTAGCGGTATAGCAGCAGGCAGTGAGCGGGCAGGCCGTCGCGGCCGGCGCGCCCGATCTCCTGGTAATAGCTTTCGATATTGCGCGGCAGGTCAAAATGCACCACAAAGCGCACATTGGGCTTGTTGATGCCCATGCCGAAGGCGATGGTCGCCACGATGACCTGGATATCATCACGCACAAAGGCTTCCTGGTTGGCGCGCCGGTCGACGTCGCTCATGCCGGCGTGATAGGGACGGGCGGCGATGCCGCGCTGCTGCAGGAAAGCCGCCAGTTCATCCACCTGCTGGCGTGAAAAACAGTAAATGATGCCCGCCTGGTCGGGGAAACGGCGCAAAAAACGCAGGGTTTGCGCCTCGGGGTCCTGCTTGGGCTGCACTTCCAGGAATAAGTTAGGGCGGTTGAAGCTGGCGATGAAAGGCCGGCGCTGTTTGAAGCCCAGGGCTTCCTGGATATCGGCCTGGACGCGCGGCGTGGCGGTGGCGGTCAGGGCCAGGCAGGCGGCCTTGGGAAAGCGCTGGCGCACTTTGGTCAGTTGGCGGTACTCGGGCCGGAAGTCGTGGCCCCATTCGGAGATACAGTGCGCTTCGTCGATCGTCAGGCAGTCCACCGGCACGCCCGTCAGCAGGTCCTGCAGACGCTCGGTCAGCAGGGTTTCTGGGGCCACGTACAGCAGGCGCGTCTTGCCGCTGCGCACCTGGCCCATGTTGGCGCGGTAATCTTCCCACTCCAGGCTGGAATTGAGCACCACCGCCGGCACACCCAGGGCGGTCAGTTGGGCCACCTGGTCCTGCATCAGTGAGATCAGCGGCGAGACCACGATCGTCAGGCCGGGAAACAGCAGAGCGGGGATCTGGTAGCACAGCGACTTGCCGCCGCCGGTGGGCATGATCGCCAGGGCATCCTGGCGCGCCAGCACCGCTCCGATCACCTCGCGCTGCAGTGGGCGGAATTCCTGGTAGCCAAAGACGGAGTGCAGCAGGCTTTCGGGGGTGCGTTCCATGAATCAGGCGTACAGGTTGTTGAAGAATTCGATCAAGAACTGCGCCTGGATGTCATCGGGCATGGCTTCCAGCAGGGTGTTGATCAGCGCCAGCTCGGTCGGCAGTTTGCCATCCTGCATGCCGACCAGCGCCATGGCATTTTCGAAAATTTGCGGGTCGCCGGAGGCCAGCAGTTCGTTCAGCGGGCCGAGCACCGCAGAGACGTCAATCGGCGGCGCCAGCTTGACTTCTTCCACGCTCTGGCGCAGGGCTGCCACGAAGTCATCCGCGTGGCGGGCGGCGCTGTACTGCACCGAGATGTGCATGTTGCGTGGCGCGCCCGGCTTGCCAAACTGCGACTGCACCGTCCAGCCTTTGGCGACCATGGCGTCGGTCAGTTGGAACATATTGAGCGAATCGGAGGTGATGGCGAACAGGCACATATCCGGCTGGCCCATCACGCGCAGCTCCGGGATGGAACGTACACCGTCCATCATCCGCTCGGCAGCCTGCATCACCTCGCTCACCAGGCGCATATAGCCTTCCTCGCCCAGGTAGTTCAACACAGCCCAGGCGCCGGCCAGCGGCCCGCCCGAGCGCGAGCTGAGCATCGTGGGGTTGACCAGCGTGTAACCGGTGGTTTTGGTGGAAGTGAACATCTGGAAGCGGCGCAGCGCTTTATCGCGGTACATAATCACCGAAGCCTGCTTGGGGCAGTAGCCAAACTTGTGCAGGTCGGTCGAGATGGAAGTGACCCCGGGAACGGTCCAGTCGAAAGGCGGCACGCTGCGGCCCATTTTGCGCATGATCGATAAGTGGATACCGCCCACGCAGGCATCCACGTGGCACAGCAGGCCGCGTTCCTGCGCCAGCGCGGCAATCTCTGGGATGGGGTCCACCACGCCCTGCGGGTAAGCCGGCGCCGAACCAACCAGCAGGACGGTGTTGGGTGTGATGGCGGCGCGCATGGCATCCACATCAGCGCGGAAGGTCTGCGGGTCGAACGCTGTGATCACCACCTTGAGGCCGAAGTATTGGGCGGCCTTGTGGAAGGCGTGGTGGGCCGTCTGGCAGACGATCATCTCCGGAGCCTGGATTTCCGGGCGGGTGAAGCGCGCCCAATCGCGCGCTGTCTTGACCGCCATCAAAATGCTTTCCGTCCCGCCGGTGGTCACGCTGCCCACCACCTGCTCGCCGCCGCGCAGCAGGTGGATGACCGCTCGGGTCACGTCGCTTTCCAGCTTGAGCAGGCTGGGAAAGGCGGTCGGGTCAAGCCCATTTTCGACCATGTACGCCACGAAGGCCTGCTTGCCGACCTCCATGACATCTTTGCCGGGATCGTACACATAGGCGTAGATGCGCCCCTCTTCCCAGCGCGCATCGTACGACCGGGCTATTTTCAAAAATTCGAATATCTCTGCGCGCGTCTTGCCTTTTTCGGGTAGATACATATTTCGCCTCGCTGAATGTGTGAGCTGGTGGCGTGAGCTGCGGCAGTCGAGAGACAGGCATGCATAACACCGCTGCGCCCCGCCTGACACCTTAATTATAGCGCCTTGTGCGCCGTGGGGTACAATGCTTGCATGTTCCAACGCGCTTCTCCTCGCCTGCTGGCCTACCTGGCGCTGGGTCTGTCGATCGTGATCATCGGCAGTTCGGCGATTGTGATCGCCTACGCCCAGGCGCCGGCTGATGTGGTCGTCTTTTACCGCACGGCGATTGCCAGCCTGCTGGTGGCGGCGCCGTTCTGGCGGCGCGTGCGAACCGGGCCGCTCAAGCCCGGGAAGGGGGATGTCCTGCTGGCCGCGCTGGGCGGGGTCTTGTTCACCGTCAACTCCTACTTCTGGTCGCGCGGCATCCAGCTGGGCGGGCCGACCATCCCGACCCTGTTTGCCAACACCTCCCCGCTGTGGGTCAGCCTGGGGGCGCTGTTTTTGCTGCGCGAGCGGCTGAAGCCGGCCTTCTTCGGCGGGCTGCTGGCCGCGCTGGCTGGGGCGGTGGTGATGCTGGCGGCGGGCGGCGGCCTGGCGGGCGGCAGCCTGCAGGGAGCGCTGTACGGCGTGTTCTCGGCGGTCTTCTTTGGCGGCTTTTTCCTGGTATCACAGCGCGCCCGGCGCAGGCTGGACGCGCTGGCCTATTTTTGGCTCTCCACGGCGGCCTCTGCCCTGGCGGCGCTGGCGCTGGTGGCGCTGAGCGGCAGCCCGCTGACCGGCTTCCCGGCGCTGACCTGGCTGCTCTTTTTGGCGCTGGGTCTCTTCACCCAGGTGATTGGCTTTTTGTCCATCAGCTACACCCTGGGCTACCTGCCCGCCTCGCTGGTCTCGCCGGCCCAACTGCTGCAGCTCCTGGTGACGGCGGGGCTGGGGCGGCTGTTCCTGCACGAAGCGCTCTCCTGGCAGCAGCTGGCAGGGGGCGCACTGGTGATCGCCGGCGTGTGGGCGATCATCCGCAGCCAGGAGGGTTGATCTGCGCGTCGAATGTCCAATAGTTTTCATTGACAGTGAAAACTATTGGGGGTATTATTTCAGTATGAATGAAAACAATTGGAAGTCGCGCTGGTCGAAAGACCAAATCAAAGCCATGCTGCTCGAACAGCATGCAGCCTTTTGGCAACGTGATACTGGAATAGAGCGAAGCCAGTTGTCTGAGATCGAACGCTCTGCCAACCTGCCGCACGCGGTGATTATCTCCGGACTGCGGCGGGTGGGTAAATCCACTTTGCTGGCGCAGCTTGCCCACCGCCTGGGAGCGGAAGTCTTTTATTATGTCAACTTTGAGGATGATCGCTTCCTTGGTTTTCAGGCGGAGGATGCCACCGATTTACACCAGGCGCTGCTCGAACTATTTGGGGAGCGGAGGATATTTGTGCTCGACGAGGTCCAGAATATCCCGGGGTGGGAACACTTCGTACGCCGCTTCATGGATATGGGGATCAAGTTTTATATCACCGGTTCAAATGCTTCTTTGTTGAGCCGTGAATTGGGTACCCGTTTGACGGGGCGTTATGTGCCTGTTGAGTTATTCCCATTTTCCTTTATCGAGTTTCTGAATTTCAAAGGTTATCCCGTCCCTGATCTGGAACGCCTGACCACCGCGGATAGTGCCGAGCTGCAGAGGCGCCTTGATGAATATATGCAGTCAGGCGGTATCCCGGATCCATTGAAGTATCCTGAACTGCCGTTACTGCGCACGCTGTACGAGGATGTACTGTATCGCGATATCGCCACTCGTTACCGCATCGAAGAAGTGCGCGCCTTGAAGGAACTGGCTTTTTACCTGATGAGCAACCCAACCAGCCAGATTTCATTCAACAAGCTCAAGGAACAATTCCGCCTGGGCAGCGTCAACACGATCAAGAATTACATCGAATACCTGGAGAATAGCTGGCTGATCTTCACACTGAACGTGTACGATTATTCCATCAAACGCCAGCAGATTGCCGCCAAAAAGGTGTACAGCATTGACACTGGCCTGGCCAATGCTGTGGGGTTTAATTTTTCTCCGAATACAGGAAAGCTGATAGAAAACCTGGTATTTCTTGCATTGCGGCGTAAGACGAGTGATATCTACTATTTCACAACGCCAGCAGGTTATGAGGTGGATTTCTATTTGCCCGAGAGGCGCCAATTGATTCAGGTGAGTCAAAACATGGATCAACCTGCCACGCGAGAGCGAGAAATCCGGGCGCTCAAGGATGCGATGCGAGCATTCAATCTTTCGAATGGGATGATCTTAAGCAGCTCGAACATGGATACCGTGACTGAAAACGGCGTCAAGGTCACGATCCGTTCACTGGCCGAATGGCTGCTTGAAAGTTGATGATATAGCAACGTTAGCAGCCACTTGACAGGTTGTTGGATTGGTTTTATAATGAGTGAGTAATCAGTCATTATAAAATAAAATAGGTAAGGAAAACCATGGCCCGCTCCCTCAGCCCTGAAAAAAGAGCAAAACTATTCAGTTCCGCCCTGAAGCTGTTTGTCAAAAACGGCGTGATGAACACCTCAACGGCCGAAATCGCCAGAGAAGCAGGAATCGCGGCCGGCACCCTGTTTTTATACTTTTCAACCAAACAAGAACTGCTGGATCAATTGGTCTTGAATATCGGCAAAGAACAATCCGCATTTATCGACCAGCTTCTCCAGCCATCTTTTTCAGCCCGGGAAACCTTTTTCACCATCTGGCACGGCACGGTGACCTGGTTTTTGGAGAACAGTGAGGCTTATCAATACATTCAGCAGGTGCGGGATTCGGGTATGATCTCTGAAGCGGCTGTCCAGGAGTCGAACAAATTCTTTGGCTATTACTACACGGCCATTCAAAAAGGGTTAGCCGAAGGCAGTATCAAGACCTACCCCCTCGGGCTGATCGGAGACTTTCTATACCAGGATATCATCGCCGTCATCAATCATCTCAGGCGTCAGCCGGACCCCGATGAACGGGAAGCAGCCATCCGGCAGGGCTTTGATATTTATTGGGACGGCATCAAGGCGAGTTGAATCGCCAGCCCGGGTAGAGAGCGAACAGCATGAGCTACAAAAGTGTACTTGTCAGCCAAAATGGCGGTCCGGAAGTCCTGCACGTCATCGAGAACGAGCTGCGTCCGCCCAGGGCCGGAGAAGCCCGCATCCGCGTCCTGGCGGCCGCCGTGTGCCGGCCCGACATTACCGCACGCGCCGGCCGCGCGCTGTACAGCGGCACGCCGCTGGGACAGAAGACCCCCTTCGTGCCCGGCTATGCCATCGTCGGCGACGTGGATGCCCTGGGCGAGGGCGCCAGCGGGGCAGTCGTTGGAGACCGGGTCGGGGTCTTAACGGTTATTGGCGGCTACAGCGAATACCTTTACTGGAAAAGCGACCGCCTGGTGCCTGTGCCGCCGGCGCTGGACCCGGCCGAAGCGGTCACGCTCATGTTGAATTACATCGTCGCTTACCAAACCCTGCACCGCTCGGCCAAAGTGAATCACGGCGACAGAGTGCTAATCATCGGCGCCAGCGGCGGGATCGGCACCGCCTTATTACAACTGGGCAGGCTAGCCAACCTCAGGATGTACGGCGTTGCCTCGCGCAGCAAGCATGTGGCCCTGCTCGCCTATGGGGCAATCCCGATCGATTATCACACGCAAGATTTCGTCGCAGTGATTCGCCGGGCCGAGCCGGACGGCCTGCAGGCGGTGATCAGCGGCATGACGCGCATGGATTATCTCCGCGGCGGCCTGGAACTGCTGCGGCGCGGGGGAACGCTGGTGAGTTTTGGCGAACCGGACAGCTTCTCCACCCTGCTGCGCGTCCTGTGGACGATGCTGAAAGTCAACCTGCTGCCCGGCGGCAAAACCGTCAAGTTGTATGGCACATCCACCTATTTTCTCGGCGACAAAAAACCGTACCTGGAAGACTGGGCGACGCTGTTCAAGCTGTTGGCAGACGGGCAAATCAAACCCATCATCGACAGGAAATTTCCCATCCTGCAAGCGGCCCAGGCCAACCTCCTGCTGGAAAGCGGGCAGGTGACCGGCAACCTGGTGCTGGTGACGCCGGAGCTATTGTAGGGCGTTTCATCCAGGAAAAATCACGCAGTTTGGGAGGTGGTATGAATCCTAATTCATTGAGAATGGCAGTCAGCGCAGGATTATTTCTGTGCATCTTCGTCTTTGGTTTCTGGCTGAGCCGTGCTGGAAAGCCGTACAATGGGATTATCTTCACCATCCATAAACTGCTCGCGCTGGGCGCCGTCATCTACCTGGCAGCAACGGTTTACCAGGTGCAGCAGCTCGCGACCTTCAACCCGGCGCAGGTTTTATGCACCGCGCTCACAGCCGTTTGCTTCCTGGCGCTTTTTGTCAGCGGCGCCTTATTGAGCCTGGATAAAGCCATGCCGCCGGTCGTGCTGCGGCTGCACCAGGCCGCTCCCTACCTGGCGGTGCTGTCCACCTTGGGCGGTTTGGCGTTCTTATTCCCGTGAAGGCGCAAACAGCGTCATTTCATTGCGCCCGGTCTTTAACTGTGGTAGAATGCTTGCGCTTGAACCTTGAAATAGGTCTGGGCTGTTTTGTTCACTGGGGAGGTGCCGGAGTGGCCGAACGGGCTCGCCTGCTAAGTGAGTGTGGGGCTGAATGGTTCCACCGAGGGTTCGAATCCCTCCCTCTCCGCTGTCTAGACAACTCTGCCGATCTGGCAGAGTTGTTCGTTTTTAAAAGCTCATTCCTGAGCTTTCTCTAAACCGACCTGATAGCCACGTTTGATCTTGTGCTCAACAATTTTCTCAACAAGTTTCTGCGCTTGTTCCGTAGATTCTACTGGAATGGCGCGCCACTGTTGAAACTCATTATCGCGACGTGACCTGCCCCCCAAAAACTGATCCAAAATGAAAGTTAGGAAATGGATCGAAAAATGGGTATACTTTTCGAAAGGCAGGTGAAAAATGCCAAAAAAGAACTTTACAACCGAACAAATCATCAGCAAACTAAGGGAAGCCGAAGTGTTGGTTAGCCAGGGCCAAACAGTACCCGCGGTCTGCAAAGTGATAGGAGTAACGG
>JAKOUW010000219.1 GCA_029782365.1 Chloroflexota bacterium | reverse complement strand
TTTTTTTTATGCTATGATTAAATAGCGGGATATTTAAGAAAAATAGTTTTATTATACTCCGAATTCCCATGAAGGAGCGGGGGACCCGTTTTTGTGGGGTGAATCCTGGTTTTCGGCTGTTGGCGAGGTCAGCTTATTGCCGGAGAACCGTTCTTGCCAGGTAGGGCAACTTGGGAGCCCGAACCCGTCAGCTAACCCCGTAGGAGTGGACCAAGCGTAGCGTCTTCGTCGTCAAGACAGGCCTGCGCTTTTTTGCGTGCTTTTTTCGGCGGAATCCGTCTTGTCACTGGGAAAATGCAGCAATAAAGGCAACAAATGGCACAACCATTACTGAACGGGGTGATTTTTTGGCGCAAAAGTGGCAGCAGATTCGTGGTGATGTGATCGGTGGGGCGACCGCCGCCGTGGTCGCTTTGCCCTTGAGTCTGGCTTTTGGAATTGCCAGCGGCGCGGGGGCGGTGGCCGGTTTATACGGGGCGATCTTCGGCGGTCTGGTGGCGGCAGTCTTTGGCGGTTGTGGCGTCCAGATCACCGGACCTACCGGGGCAATGATTGGGGTCTTGGTGGGCATCGTCAGCCGGTACGGGGTTGGCGGGATGTTTCTGGCTGGGGCTTTGGCCGGTTTGCTGCAGGTGGTCTTTGGGCTGCTCCGCTTGGGCGGGTTCGTCAAATATCTGCCCCAACCGGTGATTGCCGGGTTTACGAACGGGGTGGCGATCCTCTTTTTCATGACCGCGCTCGACGATGCATTAGCCACCCTTTCGCTCACGCTCCTGACCGTGGTAGTGATCATTCTGGCCTTGCGTTTCTTCAAAAGAGTGCCCGAATCCCTCTTTGGTCTGGCGACCGGTTTGGTCGCCAACGAACTATTCATCCACAGCCCCCATGTGGTGGGGGACCTCCCTTTCCACTTTCCCCGCTTGGTGTTGGAGACCATGCCTTTTGGTCAGCTCGGTGCTTTGTTGGGGCCGGCCTTCACCATTTGTCTGTTGGGCAGCATCTCGGCGTTGTTGTCTGCGGAGGTGACCGACGGCATGCTTGGCGTGCAACACGACAGCAACCGGGAGTTAATCGGCCAAGGGCTGGGGAATCTGGTCTCCTCGCTAATTGGCGGTCTGCCCGTTTCCGGGGCGGTGGCCCGTTCCGGTGTCAATGTCCACAGTGGAGGGCGGACCCGGCTCTCCAGCATCCTGCATGCCGTCTTTTTACTCCTGATGGTCTTGGTCTTTGCCCCGCTGGTCAAGCGGATTCCTTTAGCCTCCCTGGCGGCGATCCTGATGATTGCTTCGGTCCGGACGGCGGCGTGGAAAAGTGTGCGGTTGATCCCGCGGGCGCGGTGGCAGTATGGCGCCATTATGACGGTGACGACCATCCTGACCGTGGTCAAGGATCTGACGATTGCCGTGGCGGTCGGGGTGGCTTTGGCCGGAAGCGGGGTCCTGATTGAACTGGCCTTTTCCCCGCGGGGGCAGGTGGTTGGTACAAGTAAGGCGACAGCAACGGTCTCTTCACTTCCGGCGGAGATTCAGGTCCTTGCCTTTGAAGGGCCGCTCTTTTTTGCCGGGGTCGAGCAGATGCGGCGGCGGATTAGAGCGCTGGCGCAAAAACCCGGCTTAGTTTTGGATTTTTCGGCCGTAACCATGATGGATGAGACGGGGGCGCTCGCCCTGGGGGATTTTGTCCAACGTTTGCAGGCGGAAGGCAAAAGGGTCTATCTCGCTGGTCTGCAGCGGAAGCCTTTGCGGATGTTGATCCGGATGGGGGTCGTTGACCGCTTGGGCCGGCGGCGGGTCTGCAAGCATCTGGACAGTGCGGTCCGGCGGGCGGTGCAGGAACTGGGAAAGGAGGTTTAGCGTGCGCAAACATTCGGAACTGCTCTTCATGATTCTGTTGGCGTTTTGGACGGTGTTGACCGGT
This sequence comes from Chloroflexota bacterium, assembly GCA_029782365.1. Lineage (GTDB taxonomy): Bacteria > Chloroflexota > Anaerolineae > Anaerolineales > UBA4823 > CAWBUW01. The sequence continues at coordinate 9,239 of JAKOUW010000219.1, read as the reverse complement.
GCGGTGAATTGGGAGCTTACGCTGGTGGGGGCTGTTACGGCTTTGCTTACCGTTTGGTTTTGGCAGGATCTGGGCCCCAGGCTGCCCAGATTACCCTCGGCCCGGGGCCTTTTGCGCTTGGGCTATGCCCTTGTCCTGATGGTGGGGTGGGTGATTCAAGCCAATATTACGGTGGCGAAGGTTTTGTTGTTTTCCCGGCCGGCGGCCAAACCCATCTTTTTGTTGATGGAGCCGAATCTCCGTACCAACTGGGGAAGGGTGCTCTTTGCCACCTGTATTACGATTACGCCCGGATCGGTAACGGTGGATGTGGATCCGGAAACCGGCCGGTTTATCGTGCATGCGTTAAACCACGAAATCGGGATCGACCTTTTATACTGGCGGTTGATCGATGAGATTATCGCGTTGGAAAATACTTTGGCGGACCGAACAACGCTTGAAGCGAGGAAGGGGGAAAAACATGGGATGGTTACTGGTGGGACTGATTGTCTTGGTGCTTCTGGTTCTGTTGCGGGCCATCATCGGCCCCACCGTTCTTGACCGGCTCATTTCCATCAATGCGATCACCAGCAAGGTGAGCATGATTATTCTCTTGATCGCTTTTGTCCGGAAGGAATACGGTTTCATCGATATCGCTTTTGTCTTTATGTTGTGTAGTTTTGTGAGCGGGCTCTGGATCCTGAAGGTGCTTACCCCCGGTGATTGGCAACTGCGGCTGCCGGGTGTAAAAGGTTTTGAAGGGGATGGGGAGGGGGCGGTGGCGGATGATTAAAGTGTTGACGAATTTGTGTTTTTGCGGATCGTTATTGGCCTTTGGGCTGGGAACTTTGGGCCTCTACCGGTTTCCGGATTCATATACGCGGCTCCATGCGGTGGGGATGGGGGATACGCTTGGGGTGGGTCTCCTCGGCTTGGGTCTGATGCTGCTCAGTCCCAACTGGTTGCTCCGCCTGAAACTGGGGGGAATCCTCCTTTTGTTTTGGCTCATTAACCCGACGATGTCGCATTTGGTGGCGAAAGCCGGTCTGCTCCACGGGGTTAAACCGGCGCCCGGTACCAAAGTGAGGAAGGGGTGAGCCGATGCCGTATACCGCGCTTGACTATTGGAACCTGGTTCTGTTGTTGATTTTGGTGGCCACCGCGCTGGCCATGTATTTCATCAAGGATCTGCTCCATGCCGTGATTGTCTTTGGCGCCTATAGTGTGACGATGGCCCTGGTCTGGCTGCAGATGAACTCACCGGACCTGGCGATCACGGAAGCGGCGGCCGGGATCGGGATGACGGTCCTGATGATGGCGGTTATTTTCCGGACCACCCGGAGGGAGGAGTAACGGTGCGTTTCAGAAATTTATGCTTTCTGGCCCTGGCCCTGTTGGTCGCCTATGTGGCGATTATGACCGTGGCGGAGTTGCCCCCCTATGGGCGGCCGGACAATCCCGTCCACAACCAGGTGGCTGAACGTTACATCGACGGGGCATTGACCGAGACCGGTGCCTTAAACATGGTGACGGCGATTGTCCTTGACTACCGGGCGTACGACACCATGTTCGAGACCATTGTTTTGTTCACCGCAACCCTGGCGGTGGTCATTACCTTAAAAACAGGAAAAGGGGGGGGGCCGCGAGCAATGAGGGATTTTATCTTAAAACGGGCGGCCGCGTTGATTTTACCCTTTATCTTTGTCTACGGCATTTATGTGATTCTCCACGGTGCCGTCTCGCCCGGCGGTTCCTTTGCCGGCGGGATTATTGTCGGGCTTAGTTTTGTCGCTTTCGCAACGATTTACGGGATCGAAAAAGGCAAGGCCAAATTGCCGGAGCAAGTACTGGTTTGGACCGAGAGCTACGGGACGCTGTGGTACGGGTTGATGGGAATGGTCGGTCTGGGGCGCGGGGTCCCTTTTTTGGCGAATAAATTAGCCGGTGTTGACCTGGGGACCCCGGGAACCCTTGCTTCGGGCGGGCTGATCCCCCTCATCGGGCTGGGCGTTGGGATCCGCGTCGCCAGTACCATTGTGACCCTATTCTTTACCATGATGGAGGAAGAATCATGAATGAATTATGGCCAAGATTGCTTGTGAATTACCCCTATCTGGCGGCGGCGATCCTCTTTGTCATTGGGACGTTTACGGTCCTGACCCATCCGAACCTGTTCAAAAAATTGTTGGGGATTAATATCATGGAGAGCGCCATCTTTCTGACCTTTGTCGCCAGCGGGAATATCCGGGGGGGTGTGGCGCCGATCCGTGCGACGGCGAACGCAGAGGCGGTGTACATCAACCCGCTGCCTTCGGCTTTGATGTTGACCGGGATTGTGGTCAGTGTGAGTGTGACCGCCTTTGCCCTGGCGCTGATTGTGCGGTTGTATAGGGTGTACGGCACGACCGACCTGCGGCGGATCGTTGTGCGGCGAAAAGAGGTGACCGGCGATGACGGCTTTGCTCAGGGCTAATCTGCCGGTGCTGGTGGTGATTGCGCCCCTCTTTATCGCGTTCATCCTTACACCGCTGGCCCGCCGGATCCGTTTGGTCGAGACCCTGGCGTTCTTGGCGACGGTTTTGGGCCTGGGAGCGGCCGGGCATCTGGCCACGGTGGTGTTTGCCCGAAAGGGTTCACCCTTTATTTATCAGCTCGGGGGCTGGCCGCCGCCGTGGGGGATTGAACTGGTGGCCGGCAATTTGGGCGTCTTCTTTGCGCTGGCGGTTACCGGGGTCAGTGTGCCCGTTGTCCTGTTTGCCCGGGGCAACCTCACCGCCGAGGTGGGTGATACCGGGCGGGTGACCCGTTTTTATGTGCTTTATCTGCTGTTGGTGGGGGCGCTGGCCGGAATGGCGGTCACCAACGATCTGTTCAATGTCTATGTTTTGGTGGAAGTGGTCACCCTGAGCTGTTGTGGTCTGGTGAGTGCGCGCCGGCACCCGCGGGCGGCGGAAGCGGCGTTTACCTATTTGATCCTGGCCACGTTGGGCTCCGCCTTTGTCCTCGGGGGGATTGGATTGATCTATATGCTGACCGGCCACTTGAATATGGGCTTCGCCGGGCAGGAATTGGGCCGGGTCTGGCCGGACTACCCCCATACCGTCTTGCTGGCGGTTAGTTTTGTCATCATCGGTTTTGGGGTGAAAGCCGCCGTTTTTCCCTTGCATGTCTGGTTGCCCGACGCCCACGCCACGGCACCGTCACCGGCCAGCGCCATTCTGTCCGGGCTTGCCGTTAAAGGTTATCTGCTTTGCCTTTTGAAGTTTCTATATGGGGTTTTCGGCGGAGAGCTCCTGCGGGAGCTGGCGGTCCACCGCATTCTCACGCTCCTTGGGGTGGCGGGGATCATCGCCGGTTCGCTTTTGGCCCTCACCCAGGAAGAATTAAAGCGGAGACTGGCCTATTCTACCGTAGCCCAAGTGGGTTATCTGGTCCTCGGCGGCGGGCTGCTGAACGCGACCGGTTTGACGGGGGCCCTGTTTTTCCTGGCCAGCCACGCGGTGATCAAAGCAACCCTGTTTTTGGCGGCTGGCGCCATCCAGGCGGCGACGGGGAAGAGCAGGATCCGGGAGTTGGCGGGGGTGGGCCGGAAGATGCCGCTGACCATGGCCGCTTTCACCATTGGCAGTTGCGGTCTGATCGGGCTGCCCCTGTTCTTCGGTTTCATCGGCAAGTGGTATCTGCTGGTGGGCAGTTTGGAAGCGGGTATGATCCTGCCGGTGGTGGCGATTTTGGCCGGAAGTGTGCTTTGTGCGGCTTACCTGCTTCCGGTGATCCGGACCGCTTACTTTAGACCGGCACCGGCGGTAGCGTGGCGGGATCCCGGACGCCCGCAGAAATTGGCCCTGCTTTTGCTAGCGACGGCCGTCGTGGTCTTGGGTGTCCGGCCCGGGCCTTTTCTGGAGTTGGCCCGGAAAGCCGCTGCCGAGTTAATGGCCTTCGTTTAGGGCCCAAGGAGGAGATGAAAGAGTTGCTGGCACTGGTTCTTGCTTTATCCAGCGGTGCGGTGGGCGGGCTGCTGGTGGCGGTGCTTCCGGCGGCCAGGAGCCGTCTCCGCAACTTAGTTGTGCTGTTTTTTACGGTTGGCGGGATCTTGGGCAGCTGGCAAGTGGCGCGGCTGGTGTGGGCGGGGGAACGGCTGCGCCTCGCGGGACAGCTTGGCGGACTGTCCTTTAGTCTGGAACCGGATCCGTTGGGGGTCATTTTCGGTTTGATCGCGTCCACCCTCTGGCTGTTTACCGTGGTTTATTCCTTTGGTTATATGGCGGGGAAGGCCCATCAGCGTCCCTATTATTCCTTTTTGCTCCTGGCGTTCAGTGTAACCCTGGGGGTGGCCTTCTCCGGCAATCTGGTGGCTTTGTATCTCTTTTACGAGTTGCTTACCCTGACCACCTATCCCCTGGTGATCCAGGAACGCAGCGAAGAAGCGCTACGGGCCGGCACCAAGTATCTCTTGTATAACCTGGCGGGGGCGGCGGTCCTTCTGCTGGCGATTGTGCTTACGGCGGTGTGGGGCGGGCGGTTGGATTTTGCCGGCGGACCGATCCTGGCCGGCGGGTTTAAAATTGGATTGAACTGGCTTTTGTTCTTGTTTACGGTCGGGTTCGGGGTCAAGGCGGCCCTCATGCCGTTGCACCGCTGGTTGCCGGCGGCGATGGTGGCCCCCACCCCGGTGAGTGCGCTGTTGCACGCGGTGGCCGTCGTCTACGCCGGGGTTTATGGCCTATTGCGGGTGGTCTATTCGGTGTTTGGGACCAGGCTCTTGGCCGAGTTGGGGGTTGGCGCCCTCCTGCCCTGGGTGGCGGCGGGTACAATCTTGGCGGGGATCATCGTCGCCCTGCGGCAGGATGAATTGAAGCGGCGGTTGGCTTACCAGACCATCAGCCACCTTTCCTATATTCTCTTGGGGGCCATTACCCTGCATCCCTGGGGTTTGGCCGGAGCGGTCCTGCAGATGATCGGGTACGCGGTGTTGAAAACCGCCTTCTTCTTCTGTGTGGGGCTCATCGCGGAGCAGACCGGGGTGACCCGGGTCAGCCGCATGGGCGGCGTGGGGCGGGTCCTTCCCAAGACGATGGCCGCCTTCGCGGTCACCACCATGGGGATGATCGGCATGCTGCCGCTGGGCACTTTTTGGGGAAAATATTATTTGCTGCAGGGCAGTGTGGCCGGGGGCAAATGGCCGCTGGCGGTGGTCTTGGTTGTGAGCGGGTTCCTTAATGCGGTTTGTTTCATTCCAGTGGTGGTCAAGGCGTTTCGGGCGGAAAGAACACCGTCGCCCGCGCCGGAAGAGGGGGGCGTCCGGGTGGCTTTGATGCTGGCCCCTACCCTGCTTTTGGTGGTGATTGGGCTGGGGATGGGTCTCTTCCCGGGCTTGGTCTGGCCGGGGGTGCAGGCGGTGGTTGATTGGTTCTTTTAATTCTTTTAAGATGAAGCCCCGGCTATCCGCCAGGTGCCCCCGGTGCGCCGGGGGAAAGCGCTGGGCGCCGGGCTTGGGGTTGGCGTCGCCTTCGCTTGTGATGGTGTTCGACTCTTAATCATCCTTAAAAACAATGTTCTACGAAAAGGCACGGGGGGAAAGCATTCCCCCGCTAAACTAAGCCGGATCCATAGTCTCTGACGAAAGCAGATCCGTAGTTCTGTACGAAAGGAGGCCACTCAATGTTACTGGCCATTCTGCCCCTGGTCCCGCTGGCCGGGGCCGGCTTCTTGTGGTCAAAACGGGGCCGGGCGCTGAACATTCCTTTGCTCACCAGCACACTGCTGCTCATTTTAAGCGGGTTCGGTCTGCGTAGTGTCTTTACCGGGGACGCCGTTGCTCTGTCGTTTCCGTTGCCCGGTCCCTACCAGCCGTCCTTTTACGCCGATGCTCTTACCGTCCTCTTTGTCCTCTTGACCGTCTTTCTCTGGTTGGTGGTGGCGCTTTATACGCCGGACTACATGAAGCAGGAGGGTGGAACCGGGCGCTTTGCCCTCTGTACTTTACTGACCTTAGCGGCTGTTCTGGGCCTGTTTCTCGCCGGCGACCTGCTGACTCTGCTCCTCTGCTTCGAGTTGATGACGCTGGCCTCATTTTTCTGGGTGATTCACCGGGGGGACCGGGCAGCGGTCCGCGCCGGTTATTACTACCTGTTCTTCAGCATTGGCGGCGGACTTTTGCTGGCCTTAGGCATTGTACTGATGACTGTGGCGACCGGGGGGGTGCCGCTGATCGGGACCGGTCCGGTAACACCTTTGCACCCTGCCATGTTCGCCTGGAGCCTGGCCCTTTTCATAGTGGGTTTTGGTATTAAGGCGGGGATGGTCCCCTTGCATCTTTGGTTGCCCCGGGCGCACGCGGTGGCGCCAACGCCCGCCAGTGCACTTCTGTCGGGACTCCTGCTCAAGGTAGGTGTCTACGGTTTAATCCGGGTGGGCGCGCTGGCTGGCTGGGGCCGGACCTTGGGGAAGGGGCTTGGTTGGTTCGGACCGGGTCTGGCCCTGCTTGGTGCGGGTACAATGCTGGTCGGGGTCGGGGCCGCCCTGCTCCAGAGCGACGCAAAACGGCTCTTGGCTTACCATAGTGTTAGCCAGATGGGCTATATCCTTCTTGGTTTGGGGATCGGCCTTGCCCCGGGTGCCGTCGGCGAGCTTGGTCTGGTGGGCGCGCTCTATCATCTTTTTAATCACGCCCTCTTCAAAGCCGCCCTTTTCCTCGGCGTGGGTGTGATCTATCTCCACACGCAAGAAACGGACCTGTATAAACTGGGTGGGTTGTGGCGCCGTTTTCCGGTCACCGCTTTCCTTATGCTGCTGGCGGTGTTGGGGATTACCGGTGCGCCGGGACTGAATGGTTATGCCAGTAAGACCCTGCTCCACCGGGCGTTAAGTCTGACGGTGGAAACCGGCGCCCCCTGGGCGCGCCGGCTGGAACCCCTCTTTTTCCTGGTGGGAGTGGGGACCGCCGCCTCCTTTGCCAAGCTGTATTATCTGATCTTTTTAGCCAAACCGAAAGCGGCACCGCCGACCGCCGCCGTGGCCGCCGTGCGGACCAGCCGGCTGCATCTGGCCCTGGTTTTGTTGTCAATCGTGATGGTTGGGATCGGTCTGGTGCCGGGGTTATTGCCAAGGGTGGCGGTGGCGCCGGCGGTCCAGGGTTTGGGGGTGGCACCGGCGGTTGCCGGCACTGGTGAGCTGGCGTTTTGGCGTTTCACCGATCTCTTTGGGATGGTCGTCACTTTGGCCCTGGGGGTTGTTGTCTGCGGGGCGGGTCTGAAGTGGGGTGTCTTTCACTGGCGGCCGCCGCGTTGGTTGACGCTGGAGGGTTTGGCGGGCCTGTTTGGGCAGGGTGCTTTGGCGCTGGGCCGGAAAGGAGCGGCGTGTTTTCGTATGATCGGGGCGGCGGTTTCGGAATGGGGACGGACACTTGGTACCCGCCTGTATCTGGCCGCCTGCCGCTTTGACCGGTCAAGAAACACCAAAGTCGGCCGGGTGAATTTGGTGGGTTTGAGCGCCGATGCGGCGCTGCTCATGCTGATGCTGGCGTTGTTGATGGCTTGGTTTCTATGGCACAGTCTGACCCGGGTGGTTTAATCTGCGCTTTGCAGTTGCGGTTTCCGGTTGCCGCAGGATGACGGAATTAATAGCTCAACTCCACTTGCCAATGGATTTTGTGTTCATGGTCCAGCCGGGCGCCCACGGAAAAACTCCTTGGGTAAAGGCCGAACAACAGGAGATCGGTGCCGAGGCGGGCTTCGTAGGTAAGTTGAGGGTGATAGGCGGAGAGGGGGGAAGTGACCGCTACTCCGGCGGTGAAATGGGGTCGGGCTAGGACCGGGAATAAAGGAAAGAGCCGGTCTCCCCACGGGAAAAACGTCACTTCGGGGCGGAGACCGAGCATCAGCTTCTCGGTGGGGGTAAGGTTCTTTTCGTTTTGCCGGAGGCCAATTAGGTCCACAGACAATCCGGTTACGGCCCAGGGAAGTTTGAAAACAGAGCGGTTGACCAGCGAGGACCGCCAGACGATGTCACCCTGGGAAACGTAGACCGCTTCCCATATATAATCCTTAAATTTGGGACTGTTGAGGGCAAGACCGTAGGTGGGGTTTTCCCGGTTGGGGCTTTGCCGGACAAAAATGCCGGCATTGCCCCTTCTTTTTGTTCCCCAGTCGATAAAGACTTCGTGCCCGCCATTGGCCGGATCGAAGCCGTAACGGTAACCAATCCCAAACAAGCCGAGTGCACCGTTGGTCAACCTGATTTCGCATTTGGTAAAGTTGTGGTCGCGGTCAAAGGAGACCCCCGGTTTTATGGTAAAGCGTTTCGGTACTTTGGCCGCGGCCAGTTCCGCTTCTTTCAGGATCTGCTGCAGTTCGGCGTGGCCATATCCAGTTTGCCGATAAGGGGTAAATTCGAACGTCGGGTCGTAGGCCAGGATTGCCGCTTTAATCTGCGCCATGGCTTGATTCCCTGCCTGGTAGCCCTGTTCCACAAAGTAAGCAACCTGGTGAAAAGCGATGAAAGAATCAAAGTCCATCTCCAGTTCGATGAGGACATCGGCCGGGGCGACGTTCTCCGCCACATAACCTTCGACCATGGTAAAAACGGAGCGAATAACGTTATCGCCCAGGTCATCGTAGTCCGCCCCTGTTAGCTTGGCTTTTAAATAAACGGCAATGATGATCTCGGCGCCCAATTCCGCCGCCACGTCGGCGGCGACCTGGTTTTTTAACCCCCCGTCCACATAGTATTGGTCTGCAATGCGAACCGGGGGGAAGACGCCCGGAATGGCAATGCTGGCAAGAATGCCGGTACTGACCTTGCCGTGGTTTAAAGCCAGCACCTCACCGGTCTGAAGATTGACCGCCACCGGGTAACACGGGATGGCTAACAGGTCATAAGTCTTGCCGCCCAGCAGTGTATCGAGGTATTGCTGCAACCCTTTGGTCTCAATAAAACCGCCACCCGGAGGGAAAGGAAGATCAAGGAAGGTGGCCGGGTCCAGGCTTGTAAAGAGCTCAATGATATTGTCGACGGAGTAACCGGCAGCGTAGAGGCCGGCAATGATACTGCCCATACTGGTGCCGACGAAGAGATCAACGGGAACGCCGTTCTCTTCCAGGGCCTTCAGCAGCCCAATATGGCTTAAACCCCAGGCCGACCCGCCGCCTAACACAAGGGCTACCGTCGGCTTGGAAGCCACGGAAGCGGAAGCGCGGGTGGGGAAAACACATGATATCGCAAAAAGGGCCAGGAAAAACCAAGCCGGAACGGGGGAGTTA
>JAKOUW010000017.1 GCA_029782365.1 Chloroflexota bacterium | reverse complement strand
CAGATAAAAAAGGGCAGAGGCCGCGTACGGTATCCTCTGCCCTGGCAACGGTGTTCAGGTGGCGCTCAGGTTGCTTTCCAGCAGAGCCTTGTCCTCCGCCCGAACAAACTCATTCTACCATGCCGGATCGCCTGAAATAATGTTAAAGAATTGCACCGGACATCTCGCCTGACTAAAAGTGGACATTCCGCCCGATTTTTTTAGTACTTCTTATTCCGTTCTTGACAACATAAGCGATTTTGGGCTAATGTTCTACAATGCGCGCTGGTTTGACCCGGTTTTGGGACGCTTCTCCTCGGCAGATACTATTGTGCCAGGGGCAGGCAACCCATCGGCCTGGGATCGTTATGCCGGGATGCTCAACAACCCTCTACTGTACGTAGATCCGACAGGACATAAAACATGCACTATCACTGATGAGGAAGGATATTGTGTAGTTTGGAATAATGAGTTTAAGAAAACGCCTACGAAACCTATATTTCGTATAAATTAGTGGATGGCTGTTATTATGTTTGCCATGAAGTTGAAAATTCAAAGTTGCATGTAACATGGTATTACCGCCCGGTGGAGAGCGAATTTCATAGTGGAAGAACTGTGGCGGTGAAAGGGGGCAAAGAGATATTATCCCTGGACGAAGAAGCGGTCATCGGCGCCAGTGGGATGCGTGTTCAAGGATCATTGAAGGTTGGGGATCGATGGATCAATTCATTAATAGTGAATGCCGATAATACTTATAGCGCTTCCTGGGGATTTGGGAACCCTCAATTAATAGAATTGAAAACTGGCGCGGTTGGTCCACACTCTAGCGGTATCTATTATTATCTTCCAGCTTTTAAAAAAACGATAAATGAAGGTATCATCCATGGCGTCGATCGTGGAGGAGCGATTGTGGATGGAGATCTGGATATTTATGTCGGAGTAGGTAAATATGAAATTGGAATTGCAATGAAACAATTTGATAAAAGTAATTTATCCCAACCAATGATGGAATCCGGGGTTTTTGGTGAAGCAGGAAATAGCAATTTCTCGTATTCTGTTTGTGAGAAAACGAATATACCGACCACATGGCCTAAAGATAATTAGTTTTACGAGGCGCTCATGCTAAGCAAATTGATTTCCTCCAAGGAACCGACGAAAATAAAGCCAGTCTGGCCCCGTCGCCGAATTATACTCTTTCAAATATTGCTGTTTCTGGTAAGCTGCATTGGAACGGGCTGCAGCACCAATCCTGTTTATCAACCAGCGCTTCCTACCCAGGCTCCCACGGCTGCCGGCACTCCAGCGCCAGCCTTTACTCATACCCCCACCAACACAGCCAGTCCTACGCCAATCAGCACTCGCACGCCGACCCCTACCTACGTTCCCTGGCATACGCTCCCGCCTCCTACGCCCTTCTTCTTCGAGACAGATTGGACGCTTGCTTATACCGCCTTGGTGATCGATAGTACTACAGTTCCCGTTGAGTATCATGGTGAGATCAATACAATCCAACTCAACGAAAAAATACCCGTGAAATTGGCGCAGAATATTGGCTCAGGATCAATGCCTAGATGGTGCCCGGATGGCAAGCGGTTGGCATTCATAAAAGCTCAGGTCCCATCTTCCCTAATCATCCTCGATCTTGCCACCGGACAGATGGGGGAGATCAATGATGTTTGGGAATACGCCTGGTCGAGGGATGGACAGCGGATTCTATATTGTGATGATTTCTTTTTTCGAACCCCGCCTTTTCACTGCTATCTTTCTCAGGTGGACCGGCTGACCGAATCCCGCAAGATGCTGATTTCTGAAGATTGGTATGTGGATGAATTGAAGTGGTCGCCTTCACAGGACCAAATCCTGGCGCTCGCTGTTCGTGATGTCGGTCCAACGGAGATTTATCTACTTTTTCCGGACGGCAAGATTGAGCACATCCAAAATAAATATACGGTTCTTGGAAACCTGGCCTGGTATCCAGATGGAGAGAAAATTGCCTATGCAACAGATGGAGACGCACGTGTGATCGATCTAAATACACAGAAAGACTTCCGTCTCACTTCTACTGGTAAAAGGGTTGTTGAAATTGCCTGGTCGCCAGACGGAAAAAACCTTGCCTACACAGAAGCATCCTCCCAGATTGATATGTATCTCCTCAACCTGGGAACGGGGAAAACCTCTTTGATTTCCCATAATGGCTTGCAGACCTCCGATCCGAGTTGGTCGCCGGATGGCAAATACCTGGCATATCTGGAGCACCTTCCATTTAACAAATTCGACCAAGGTTGTTCTATCCAGGTATATGAGCTTAAGACAGGAATTTCCAGTCGAGTTCTAGCTTCTGGCGTTTTGTGTGAGCCGGTATCCTGGAAACCGATGCAGTAGGCGGAGGCTAAATCGGTATTATTCATCAGCAGCGCTGCGCTGAATCTCTGCCCAGCGTAAATTGCAGTGGGATGATATAGGTTTCGAGCCGGCTGATGCGCGACCTTCTTGACCCGAACATTACCCGGCTACCTCGAACCCTGTATATCGTGTACAATAATCCTATGGCGCAACCAACCAGCCGGTCCGGGCAGTCTTCGCTCCGCCGCACCATCCTGGCCCTCCTGGGGGTAATTGTCTTGCTGGTTGGGTTCCAGGCATTCCGCTCCTGGCAGTTGGTGCAGCAGGTGGCTTCCTCTGGGCGGCGGTCCCTGCCCGTGATCCGACTAAATGCACTGGCCTGGTTGGCGCAGACCGGCTTTTCACCGCAGCTCTCAGCGGGGCTGGATTCGAGGGCGCCCGGTGTAATTCGCCTGCCAACGCCTGTTTTTCCTGTGCGCCTGAATGAAATTTTCCACACCCCGCCTGCCTCCGGTTTGCATGATTACACCCTGGCGACCACCTTTTTGCTCGAAGCGCAAGACCTGCAGCCCGGATTGGCGCTCTACCTGCCCGAGCTGGGTGAAAACTGGGCGGTGTATTTAAACGGCAGGCTGCTGCGCCAGGAGGTTTACCTGGATGCCACTGGGGAGCGCATCTTGGTGCGCCGGTCAGTGCAGAGCGTGATCATCACCCTGTCAACAGACTGGCTGCAAGCCGGCCCAAACCAACTTGTTTTCCGCATGATCGGTTCGTCCGATCTCCTGCCTGTTTTTACGGGGTGGACGCCGGGCTTCCCCCTCACTGAAGGCTACCAAATCGCCGCGGCAGCCGATCTTTTCCAGATGCAGGCGCGCCGCAATGCGCTGGCCATGCTGCAGATCGGACTGTACATGTTTTTTGGGCTTTACCTGCTGATCTTTTTCTTGCGTCAGCCGCGCTTGCCAGCGTTTTTTTACCAGGGCATCATCATGCTGGGATTCGGCGCTTCCTGGCAGTTCGGAAACTCGCCGTTAGCCTTCAGCCTATATCCTGACACCTCGCTCATCACGCGCTTGTCTTACCTTTCCGCAGCTTTCGCCGGCTTCTTGCTGCCGATGGTCTGGCACATTCTATTCCAAGATCAACCGCTTCCTAAGTTGCTGCGCTGGGTGAATGTTTACCTGATCGGGCTTCTGCTGTGTTTCCTCGCCGTGCCGTTCGAGTGGTTGGAACCACTGCTGCGCTCTTACCTGTTTCTTCTAGCGTTATTTGTCCTGATTGGTGTGTGGGTGGTCTGGTTAGGCTGGCGTCAAAGTAAGGTCGATTCGGGCAAGCTGGCTGTGCTCATGCTGGTCATGGCTGGAGCGGCCAGTTGGGACCTCCTGGATATCCAGGTGCTGCATTCTGGCATGCTCACCACGCCATTCTTGCCTTTTTTTCTTTCCATTGTTTTTGCCTTCATTTTGATTAACCGCTTCCGGCATTTGTCAAATCAGGCAGACGATATGCGCCTGGAGCTCACACGCCGTAACCAGGAACTGCAGGCCGCTCAGGTGGCGCTGGAAGCCCAGGTGGAACAGCGCACAGCCGAGCTGCGCGCCGAGATCGAGCGCCGCGAGCAAGCTCAATTGGAAGCCGAAAACCGCGCCGTGGAAGCCGAAACCCTGCGCCAGGCAGGTGAAGCGGTGATCGAGAACCTTGACCGCCGCGCCATGGCAGAACGCATCCTGGATCAGCTTGCGCGTGTGGTGCCTTTTGACAGCGCTTCGGTCCAGATGCGCTCGTCCGATGGTCTGTACAGCGACGTGGTCGGCGGGCGCGGCTTCGCAGACATGCCGACCGTGCTGCGAATCAGATTGCCGCTGGATGAGAAAAACCCGGCAACCCAGGTGTACCAGACCTGCCAACCTCGCCTGATCGCGGATGTGCCGCGTGAGTTCCGTTGGTTTCACCACCCAGATTTCACCGCGTTGAGCTGGCTGTGTGTGCCCATGCTCTACCAGGGCGAGACCATCGGCGTGCTGACGCTGGACAGCCAACAGCCCAGTCATTTCACGCCCCGGCATGCCCAGCTTGTGTCAGCGTTCGCCGGCCCGGTGGCGCTGGCGTTGAAAAATGCCCAGATTTATGAGCAGGTGCGCCAGGGCGCTGAAGAGCTGGCCATGTTTTACGATATCGGCCTGACCATCACGGCTGGTTTGGATATGAACAGCCTGTTGAACAAGCTGCACGACCAGGTGCGGCGTTTTGCCCAATCAGACAGCTTCTTCGTCGCTCTTTATGATGAGGACACCCAAACGATTGTCTTTCCATTCTTCGTGGATAAAGGCGAACTCCAGACGATCCCAGTTCTCTTCCTGAAAGACCATCCTGGCCTGACGAGCTGGGTGGTGGAAAATCGCAAGACGCTCTATCTGCCAGATACATTGGTTATCCCGGACTGGTTGGATATCCAACCTGTGCGGGTCGGAGGTGAGCTCTCACGCTCTTTTGTCGGCACACCTTTGGCGCTGCGCGAAAAGGTGATTGGCGTGATGTCTATGCAGGCTTACGAGCCAAACGCCTATACACATGATCAGATCAGGCTGTTCGAAACCCTGGCCTCGCAAGCCGCCATTGCGATTGATAACAGCCGTTTGTATGGACAGGTGGAGCAGGAATTGGTCCTGCGCAACCAGGCAGAAAAATTACTCTATGATGCTTATGCCAAACTGCAGGAGCAGTTCATCGAGATCCAGGGATTGCAGGCAACCTTGCGCGAACAGGCGATTCGAGACAGCGTGACCGGCCTGTTCAACCGGCGGTATATGGAAGAGACACTGGAAAGGGAGATCGCCCGGGCGCAGCGCGAGACCCTCAACCTGGGGCTGATCATGTTCGATATCGACCATTTCAAGATCATCAACGATACCTACGGTCACAAGGCCGGCGACCTGGTCGTGGCAGCGCTGGGCAAGCTCCTATTGGAACATTCCCGTTCCATGGATGTCGCCTGCCGCTACGGCGGGGAGGAGTTTTTGCTCATCCTGCCCGGTTCGAACCTGTCTGCTACCCGCCGCAGGGCTGAAGAGCTCAGGAACCTGGTAGAAGAAATGACCACCACGTTTGATGATATTCAACTGCAGGTCACCGTTTCACTCGGCCTGGCTGTTTACCCGGAACACGGACGGAACATCGACGTGCTTATCCGGCGGGCAGATATCAGCCTGTACCAGGCCAAGCAGACCGGCCGCAACCGCGTCGTGGGCTGAAACTTGCCGTTTTTTTGGGAGATTACCAATGCAGAAACAGCCACCTATTCTCGTCAAGTTCATCGCCGGCGCCTTGATATTTGCCGGCCTGCCACTGCTTGGCTGGGGACTCTTCGACCTGCCAGGCTTTTTTGCGAACCCTGCTCGCCTGGCGTATATCCTGCTGGCCATCGCACAGCAAGCGGTGGTGCTCTGGCTCGATCCACAGTCGGGCCGCATCGGCGGGGCCGGTGTGAAGCTGGTTGCCCGCCAGCGACTGGCTGTGGCGCTGCTCCAGGTGATCACGCTGTCTGTCGTCATCGCGGCGCCGCTCAGCGACCGCCTCGGAATCGCTGTTCTACCCTTCGATGATATCCTGCGTTTTGTCGGGTTGGCATTGTTTGTGAGTGGGTTCTCGCTGATGAGCTGGGCCGAAGCCGCCCTGGGCCGGCAGTTCAGCATCCAGGTCACCCTGCAGGCCGGCCATCAACTGGTCACCAGCGGACCGTACCGCTGGCTGCGCCATCCGCGCTACAGTGGGATTTTGCTTTATAACCTGGGCGTGGCATTGGTCTTCCATTCGGGGCTGACTCTGATCTTTTGGCTTGCCCTGGCTGTCGTTCTGATGTGGCGCATTCATGATGAGGAGGATCTGCTGGCCCAGGAATTTGGATCCGGCTGGCAGGCCTATAAACGCAAGACCTGGCGTTTGGCGCCTTTCATTTATTGAGAAAGGAGACTGGCATGCCGCGCCGTCTGGCATTATTCCTGATCTGCCTGCTGGCCCTGGCAGCCGCCTGCCGTTCGGCGGCGCTCCCTTCCCCGCTCAACCCGCCCACCCAGGAATTGGAACTGGTGCCCGAAACGGCAGGCGCGCCGGATGTCGGCGCCAGCACTGCCGCCCCAGTTCTGGAGAGCGAAGTGCCGTCGCTGTCCGTCTCTGAGATGCCGCAGAAGGCTGCGCCTGCCGCTTCTCCCACCGCGCCCGGCGCTCTGCTTGTTTTGCCAGGCCAGGGCGCATTGCCTCCTGGCCCGTTGAGCCTGGTCACGCTGGGCGACAGCCTGACAGAAGGCAGCGGCGATTATGATGCGGGCGTGGGATACCCTGCCCGTCTGCTGGCGAAAATCCAGATCCTGCGCCCCGGCTCCACCTTGCTCAACCTGGGCCGTTCCGGTTGGTCCTCGGACGATTTGATCCTGGGCAACCAGGATGGCCCCAGCCAGTTGGAGGGAGCGCTGCAGGCCGTGAGCAGGGCACAGGCCGGCGGCATGAGCGCGCTGGTCACCGTGTGGATCGGCAGCAACGACCTGTGGTACCTGTATGAATACGGCCCCGACCCAATGACCGCCGACGCCGAGGCGGACGACCTGGAGCATTATCGCCAGAACATGATCACTATCGTCTCGCGGCTGAGGGCGGCTGGCGCTTTTGTGGTTGTCGCTTTGTTGGATGACCAATCGCTCCGCCCGGTTGTCGCCAGCCCGCCCAACCCGGCCCAGCCGGCCTTCCCGGCCACCACCGCCGACGACCGCCGGCGCATGTCACAGCATATTGCACAGTACAACGCCGCCACTGCCGCGATCGTTGCGCAATATGGGGCTGGTTTGGTGGATTTTTCCCATACCCGCCTGTTCACCAACCCGGCTACGCTCGACCCGGATGGCAATCATCCCAACCCGGCCGGTTATGACGTAATCGCTGAGATGTGGTTCGACTCTGTATCTCCCATGCTGCGTTGAGTTGGTATTCTTTCAGGTTTATGCACACGTTCGATGGCCAGCGCCGCCTGCGAGGCGATGTTCTGTGTCAGGCGGTTGCCGCCGGCGGGAAGCTGAGTGTAGGGTCCTTGCCAAATGTGAATTTCGCCGATCAATGTTTTTGGTGATTGGATAGGCAGGATGATATCTGGGCGATCCTTCAGGCTAATATTTTCTGGCTGGCTGACGCTGGCTTTAAACGAGTCGCCGGCGTCGTAAACAAATTTCACTAACCGAGCCTGGAACATCTGCTGGACATGTTGGGCAACCGTCCTCGCTACCGACTCGCTGTCTGCCTGGGCTGCCAGGGCGCTGCTCAGCTCATACAATAAAACAGCTTCACGCGCCTGGTTGATGCTCGCCTGGATGCGTTCGACGACGAAAATTGCCACTCCCAGGAATGCCGCCAGCACCAACCAGCCCTCCAGGGTGCCGACGGTAAATGTGTAAAACGGCGGGATAAACAGATAATCAAAAAAAAGCGTGGCGGAAAGCGCTGCGCAAATCCCGGGGACCAAACCCATGCGGCTGGCGCTCCAAATCACCGGAATCAAGTAAAGCAGGGCAATGGCGCCTTCACCGAGCAGGTTGCGTCCGACCAGCCAAAGAGCGGCGGTCATCGCTGTGACGGTCAGCAAAGCCAACACGCATTTGGGAATCAAGTCGAGTATAACAGCAGACGGAGTTTTATTCATTGTAAGCCTCCTTCAGGCCATGCCGGTCAGGATGCGATCTGCACAGGGGAGACTGCCGCGCTGGTTTTGACCCGGCGGCCCGTCTCAATTGACCTGCCTTACGCTTGATTATCCCGTCTGTGTTGTTAAGATGGGGTTAAGAAATTCGGCCGAAAGAGGATGAAATGATGTTTCCTGGGTTGATCAACACAGTCGTTGAGCGGTGATCATTTCGTGCTGGCCAACACTCGGCGGATCACCGCATCCAGCAGGGCCTGATCCACCTCACCGCCCAGGCGCGCCAGCACAGCCGCTTTGACACGGTGCACCAGCGCTTCGCGCGGATCGTCTTCCGGGTGAGCCTGTGGATCTACGCGCCGCGTTTGCATGTTGAGTTTGAACATACGCTCACGCGCCAGGTCCGTCAGCACTACATTGTCGTGAACATCGATGCTGGTCACACCGCGTGCATACAGATCATCAATATCGCGTTCGGTATAAAAGATCTTGGCCATGGCCTCTCACCCTTCGAGCTCGCCGCTCATTTACCAGTCTTCCCTTCCAGATTGTCGATCGCCTGCACGGCGGCATTGCGAGCGGTCAGGATCTCGGCCTCCGAACCAGACAGCCACATGCGGCCGAAACGGCCAACGGAGGAGACGTGCAGCACTTTAATAGTGGCGCCTTTTTCGGCTTCGTTCAAGGCGTAATTGATATAGGCCGCCGGGGCGCATTCCAACACCAGCATGGTCTCGCCTGGCACCAGCATACTGCCGCGCCGGAAGCGGTTCAGCAGTTGAGCCTGGTAAGGATCGACGTTGGTGATGATTTGCACCGAAGCGATCTCAGGCCGCACACGGTCTTCAATCTTTAATCCAATGCGGTCCAACACAATCCGCCCGGCTTCCAGCACTTCCGACTGCGACCTGGAGTGAACTTCGAACATGCCGAACTCTCGCTCGACAATTTGTGCTCCCGGTTTGGCTTCGGTGGCCTTGACAGCGATATCCACCAGGCGGAAAACTTCATTGCCCGGCGCTACTTCGATGTACAGGGCTGCCATGCCCTCGGTGGGCAGGTCGCCTTGCGTGACGGTGCCGACAAACGCCGCATATTGAGGCTGCATGCGATCGATGTATGAATAACAACGCAGTTGAAATTGATCGCCCATAACGATGGCTTGCTCCTTGGTCTTAATTGTGCATGGCAACCCCAAGCGGGGTGACAAACAGCGGGCTGCCGGGTAGAACGGTAGGCACGCCGGTAAAATCCTGGATGACTTCAGCCATCCCAGGGTAGGCGCAGGTGCCGCCCACCAAATACAGCCGGGGAACGCTGCGTCCGCGGATGTGGCGGTTGATAATTGCACCGACTTTTTCCATGACGGGCCGCACGACTGGCAGCAGGCGTTTTTGTTCTTTGGAGTCTTTCTTGAGTTCTTCGGCCTGCTCGAAGGGGATGTCCAGAGCGCCGGCGATGACCAGCGAGAAATGCGTGCCGCCCGTCGGTTCATCAGCTGTGTACACCACTTTGCCCTGTTCCAATACGGCGATGCCGGTTGTGCCGCCGCCGACATCGATGATGGCGCCGTCCTCAATCTGCAGCACATGATTGGCCGCGGTGGGTTCCTCCACCAGCCCGCTGCATTCCAGCCCGGCTGCGTAAAGCACGTTGGCGGTTGCCCGCACCTCGGCCTGCGCCACGCCGGGCGGGTAGGCTGTCGCCGCCGTTTTCAGCTCGATGCCCAGCTTGCCTTCGACGCGCTGTTTAAGTTGCCTGAGCAGCGTCACCGCGCCGACGAAATCCACCACCAGGCCGTCGCGCACCACCTGGGCAAACTGGTAGGCCCCGCCAATCGGTCGGTAGGTTTCATCCAACACCATCAGCACAGAGTAAGCGGTGCCCAGGTCCACGCCCACATGCACCACGCCGCGGTACTCGCCGTTGGGCAGCAACAGGTCGGGGTCAGGATGCCAGCCGTTGGTGCGGCCGTTCATCACAGCCTCGGTATGCGCCAGCAGATTCGTTAAGTCAGGATTCATTCAGTCAAACCAACTCTCGTTTTATTCATAGTTTATTTTCCAGCTCAGCCTGCCGGCCTGGAAATACAGCTCCAGCACATACACAGCGGAGGAGAGACGGTTGAGCGCCCTGGCTAACGCATAGCCCACGCTGGAGGGGTCGGCGGTGCTTTCGGGAAAGGCTTGCAGTGCCGCAATTTCCACTTCACGCGACTGGGTGCGCAGCATATTCAGCCAGTGCAGGATCTCGTGATCGTTTGGGCCGGGCGTCAGGTGAGGCAGGCCCAGGTGGCGGTCTGGCCAGTGCGAGATGGCGTGCAGTTCGTCTTCATTCTTGCCCAACAAGGTCAGGGGAGCAGGCAAGCGCAGATTGTACTCGGCGCTCATCACCTCCCGGCAGTAAGCCGCCAGGGTATCCAGGTGGTTGGCCAGCTCTGGCAGTTCGAAGCGCCGGGCAACGGCTGAAGTGAGCTGGACCAGGGCATGCAGACTGTCCACCCGGCCGCGCAGCGCCAGCCGCGGATGTGCCTTGGAGGCGAAGTGACCGCTGTCGAGCTGTGTCATGTGCTCCGGCTTGAGCGCCAAAGGCTGACCGCATTCGAGGCACACCGGCAGGGGGCCGCTCAGCACAACCGGAAAGATGGCTGGTTTGTCCCAGGCGGCCGCGGCTCCAGCTGTAGAGGCCTGCATCTCCGGTGGAATGGCGCTCGTACGCACTTCCAGGTGATGCGCCTTCAGAAAATCCTGGGCGGCTGCGGAAAAGCGCGTCCCTGCTGGATAGGCCGGCAGCTCGCCGCGCCCGTTTTGCCACAGCTCACGCAGCTCGGCTTCGGTGATCACGCTCATGCCAGCTCGCTCCAATTGGCAGGGTAAGCCACATAAACGAAACGCACCTTGCTCGGCGTGCCAAAGGTAATCGAAGAGCCTTTCGGGATAAAGATCACATCCCCAGGCCCGCCCCGCACTTCTTGTGCGCCGCGCCGGATCACCAGCTCGCCCTCCAGCACCACATCCACTTCATCGTAAGTCAGCGTCCAGGGAAACTCGCCTTTGTCCAGCGCCATGCAGCCCGCCGCCATCGGCGAGCCGTCTGCCTGAGTGACCACGTCTTTCAGGCGCACGTTAGCGCCGGGGGTTGCCAGCCCTTCACCGAAGGAATCCAGCTCAACGGCTCCGCCTTTTACCACTTTGAGCGGCGGCAGTTTAGCCGGCTGTGACCGGTCGCCAGGCAGGCTGCCGGGTGGGGGCGCGGCTCCAGGCGACGCGCCAGGTTTTTCATACACCAGGCGCACCCCCAGCTCGCGGGCAGTGTCCACCGCCTCGGGGGTGACGATATCCTCGGGGCTCAAGATCAGCAGGTCAGACTTCTGCTCGCGCGCCAGGCGGCGGATATCTGCAGCGACAAACAGCTGGCGCGGCATGCCTCAGAACAGCGGCTGGGCCAGCTTATTTCGCTCCGCCGCCGCCCCGCCCGCCGAATGAGCCCTTGGACTGCTGGGGCAGGATGAGCTCGACATCGGAGTGGGGGCGTGGGATGACGTGCACCGAGACCAGCTCGCCGACACGCTTTGCTGCAGCGGCGCCAGCGTCGGTAGCCGCTTTGACGGCGCCGACATCGCCGCGCACCATCACGGTGACGAAACCGCCGCCCACATATTCGCTGCCGATCAGGGTGACGTTGGCGGCTTTGACCATCGCATCGGCCGCTTCAATCGCGCCGATCAGGCCTTTGGTCTCGACCATTCCGAGAGCGATCATAGAAACATCTACTGGCATGGTTATCTCTCCTTAATCTAAGAAAATTTTTATAGAGCCGCCGCTGGCCATGCGCGCCGGCAGCGCTCCACTCCACACATTCATTTGCGCAGTTCTGCTAACACCCGGCGCACGATTTCTTCAATCTGGTCTGCCTGCGCCCCAACTGGGGTGGGCGCTGAACCTGCCCTGCCTTGCCCGCCAAGCTGGGCCGGGTCATCGGTGGAGCCAGGCGCCAGGGCCGCCTCGGGCGGCGGGGTGATCTCGTAGGCCAGGCGCTTGATATTGTACAGGTGCTGAACGGTGATGTTGTCGCCGGTCATGGCGCCGCCCACTCCGCCCGGGCCGAGGGTCATCGCAGGCATCACGCCGGTGGTGTAACCGGTGGCGCCCAGGGTGCCAAAAGTGTTGACCAGGATGCGGAAGACCGGCTTTTCCAGGCCGAAGTGCATGGTCACTTTGTCATCCTGGGAATGGATCACCAGTGAGTGGCCGCGCCCGCCGTAGTTGATCAGCTCGATACAGCGTTCACAGCCGGCCTCCCAGCCGTCGGCTTCGTACCAGCCCAGCACCGTGGTCAGCTTTTCTCCGGATAGCGGCTCGCTGTGCCCGACGTTTTTCAAGCGGGCCACCAGGATGCGCGCCGTGGCAGGCACGCTGATTCCACAGGCCTGGGCGAGCTGCTGCGGGCTCTTGCCGACCATCCTGGGGTTGATCAGCGGCCCGGAGGGGAAGAGCAGGCGCGCCAGGGCTCCCGCCTGTTCGTCGTTGACGAAGTATGCTCCCTCGGCTTTCATCAGCTCTTCAAGCTGGGCGGCGATTGGTTTATCGGCTACGACAGCCTGCTCGGTGGCGCAAATCACCGAATGGTCGAAAGCTTTGGAGGCTACAATGTATTTGGCAGCCTGTTTTAGATCCGCAGAGCGATCGACGTAAACCGGCACATTGCCCGGCCCGACGCCATAGGCCGGCTTGCCCACCGAGTGGGCGGCGCGCACCATTTCCGAGCCTCCTGTCGCCAGGATCAGGGCGGTGTACTTGTGTTTCATCAGCTCCTGGGTGCCGGGCAGGCTGATGCGCGTCATGCAGCCTACCAGTCCTTTGGGCATGCCGGCGCGTTCACCCGCCTCTGCCATCACGCGCGCTGCTTCCGCAGAACATTTAACCGCTGCCGGATGGGGCGCGACGACGATGCCGTTGCGCGCTTTGACCGAGATCAGAATTTTGTACAACGTTGTAGAGGTCGGGTTGGTGGAAGGGATCAGAGCGGCAATCACGCCCATCGGCCAGGCGATATCGTACACCTTCTTGCCTGCGTCATGGCGCACCACGCCAACCGTAGGGATATCCTTGATCGCCTGCCAGAGCAGTTTCGACGATAAAATATTCTTTAGCGTCTTGTGTTCAGGCACGCCGTAGCCTGTTTCTTCAGCCGCCAGGCGACCCAGGCGCTCGGCGGCGGCGAAGCCGGCTTCGGCCATCGCCTGGCAGATGCGATCCACTTCCGCCTGTGAAGCGTGCAGGAACTGCTTTTGGGCGGCGTGCGCCGCTGCCGCCAGGCTGCGCGCTTCTTGAATGGAAAGCAGGTCAGGGTCAATGTCGGGCATACCGGCTCCTAATACTTGATCGGCTCACGGGCGATCTCCAGCACCATCTCACGGAAGGCGATGGTGGCGGCTTTGCAGGCAGGCTGGTCGCCGGTCAGCATCACGCCCATATAGTTGGTCTCAGATGGAGGCATGGTAAGTGAAGCAATTTGCACTGCGGCCGCTTTCAAGGCGGCGTCCAGCGCAACCAGGCCTTCCATAGGCGGGGCGATCAGGTATGCGATGGGTGACCCCTGCGGGATGTTGCACACTTTGGACAGGTAGGAACCGGTGCGCGAGATCAGGTGGGGAAAAAAGGCGATCGAGGCATCCTCGTTGGCTGAATACCAGATGGCTTCGTTTTTCATATAGCTTACTGCCGCGGTCAGGCCAGCGCGCACTTCGGCGGGGTTCGGCCCGGCCAGGATGGCCATGATCTCACCGGAGAGCAGGCCGGAGGAGTGCTTGGCGCCAGCATAGAAGGAGTGCGCATAGACCACTTCGACATCGGCCATCTTGGTGGCCTCGTCAATCGAAACATAGGTGGCGTCATCGTTATCAGCGGTGATCAAGCCGATCGAGCGCTGTTCGGGGCGCAGTTTCAACTGCTCGGCGAAGTTGGGGTCCACGTTGGGGATCACCCGCACCGACAAAGGGGTTGCATAAATTGGATCCAGAATGCCCATAGCCTCTCCTGTTGGCTGGCGCTATTTGGTCGCCAGCTTGAGTTTGACGCCCGAGGCCTGGTGCTGGCGCATTTTCTGCGCGATCTGCACCACGAACGCTCCGGCTTCCAACGGGTTGGTCCCGCCGTTTTCAAATATATTGCACACCACATCGCGGTCGGCGTCGGTGTCGCCGTATTTCGGCTTATAGCCCATGTAAACGCTCATGCTTTCCGCTCGCCCGAGCCCAGGGCGTTCACCGATCAGCAGCACGACCACATCCGGCTTGATCAGCTCCCCGATATCGTTCAACACACCCACCCGGCAGTACTGAATGTGGAAGGGTGTTCCTATCGTCAGGCCGGCAGTCTGAAAACCTTGCCTGAGCACCGGGAAGATTTGGCGCAGGTTGGCTTCGATGGCGGCGGCGCTCAGTCCATCGCCAACCACAATCTGCACATTGGGATTTTTGACGCATTTCTCGTTGATAATGCGCTTAGCCTCGGGGTTGAGCTGTCTACCCAGATCGGGGCGCAGCAGGTACTGCTCTTTTCCACCGGTAATGTTAGTCTGCACAGTGAACAGGCCGAATTCATCCAGCAGTTTCTGGTCGATATCGCGATACAGGGCATCCTGTGTCACGGCGTGGTCGCCCTGAAACAACAACAGCGAGGCGGTCGTGTAGCGCGGACCGGCGCGCCCAACACCGATGCGGGCAGTGGTTGAGGCTATCAGATCCTGGATCGCCTGGGGGTCTTGGGGGCTGTTCACCCGGCATTTGTAGCGCTCGGTGGGCGAGGTGGGGTCGGGCAGATCGATCACCAGGTCAGGCTGCGTTGCCGTGGTGGCGGGCGTCTCCCTGGCTGGCGCCGCCGGTGGAGCGGCGGCGCCAGCCAGGGACTCTGCTGGATTGCCAGCGCTTTTCACTGCGCCAGCGGCGATTAACTGGCGCACCACCGCTTCAACTAGTTCATTCAGTTTGGCATCATCCATGGCAGTCTCTCCGTTCAGCGCTTCAAGAAGAAGGACGGGTCGCCGGCTTTTTCCGTTAACACGCCGTTTTTCATCAGACCCAGGTCCACCATCCACTGTTCAAACTCAGCCGCTGGGCGGGCTTTGAACAACTGGCGCAGGGTGGGGGCGTCGTGGTAGGAAGTGCACTGGTAAGACAGCATCGAATCGTCGCCCATTGGCACACCCATGAAATAATTACAGCCGGCCGCAGTCAACATCACCGCCAGGTTTTCGATGGCATTTTGGTCGGCGCGGGCATGGTTTGTGTAACAGGCATCCACACCCATCGGAATGCCGGTCAGCTTGCCCATGAAGTGATCCTCAAGACCAGCGCGCTGGATCTGGCGGGCATCGTACAAATATTCTGGCCCGATGAAGCCGACCACAGTATTCACCTGGAAGGGGTTGTAGCGCTTTGCCAGGCCATAATTGCGCGCTTCCAGCGTCAGTTGATCCCAGCCGTTGTGGGCTTCAGCCGAAAGGGCCGAGCCTTGGCCTGTCTCGAAGTACATAAAGTTCGGGCCGGTGGGGAAACAATATTTTTTCGCCAGTGCATAGGCCTCGTCCAGCATACCCACAGAAATGCCGAATGAGTCGTTGCCTTTCTGCGAACCGGCAATCGATTGGAACACCAGCCCGACCGGCGAGCCAGCTTGCAGGCATTTCATCTGCGTGGTGACGTGCGCCAGCACGCAGTTCTGCGTGGGGATGTTCCATGTCTTAATGATGTCATAGGTCATGTCAAGCAGGCGCGCCACCGACGAGTACGAGTCGTCAACCGGGTTGATGCCGATAACCGAATCGCCAGAGCCGTATGCCAGGCCTTCGTAGATCTCGGCGCGGATGCCCTGCGGCGAGTCGGTTGGATGGTTGGGCTGCAGGCGGCTGGACAGCGTGCCCGGCGCACCGATGGTGTTGTTGCAATGGGCGCTGACGCGCATCTTGGATGCGCCGTACATTAAGTCGAGATTGGACATCAGCTTGGTCACCCCGGCGATCATCTCCGCGGTCAGGCCGGCTGAAATGCGTCGAATCATCTCCGGTGTGGTGCTGTCGGCCAACAGCCATTCCCGAAACGCTCCGACTGTCCAGCCTTTGATCTCGTTGTACACCGTCTCGTTGACGGCGTCCTGGATAACGCGGGTGACTTCATCCTGTTCGTATGGCACTGCCGGAGTCTCGCGCAGCACGCTGAGCGGCACCTGGGCCAAAACCAATCGGGCGGCGATGCGTTCGGCGGCGCTGTCAGCCGCTACGCCTGCCAGGCGGTCGCCGGACTTTTCCTCGTTGGCTTTGCCCATCAGGAGGCGGATTTCGGAAAATTCGTAGGTCTTTCCATGCAGTTTGGTTCGAAGCAGCATGCTGGTTCCTTCCTTAGTGATAAAAAACCAGGGTTTTTACGCTCAAAGGCACCACCCTTCCATCGAGCAGGGGTGCGCCAATATCGATATAATCGCCTTCCATCAAACCGACCTGGTCGATCACCAGCAGACCGCGCTGCGGGGCCATGCCCTTGATCGTCTGACCGAGGGCCTGGGCGTAATCGCGCTCGATAATCACCACCAGTGGTCGACTGGGCGGCAGGCAGGAGCCGGAAAAACCGTTCAGCCCGGTGGCGAGCTGTAACAAAGCGGCGTAATCCAATGGGCGGTGCAGGTCGAGGGCCACAGCAAACGGATCGCTGGCCGGGTCCACATCCCAGCGCTGTACCGCCTCGTTGATTGCCTGCGCCACGTGGTTGGCTTTCAGTTCGCCATCCGCCAGGCTGGGGCGCACCACTGGCACGTTGCGCAGGGGCAGGATCTCCTGTTCGGCCCAAATAGTGGAGCCAGACAGCGTGACCGTCTGCGTGCTGGCGCCCAGCACGGTGGCCCGCAGAGTCTCGGCCGGCTGGCGGATCTCGTAAGCCTGTAAGCCCGGGTGGCGCCGCAGCGCCTCGGCCAGCAGAGGTCCAACATCGTCGTGCAAAGTGACATCGCTGACACTGCTCAGGGTTAGCGGGTTGTAATAATAATAGCCAATCCCGCCAGAGAACATCAGCAGTGAGCCCTTGCCCGAGACAGCGGCCGGCGGGGTAAGATACAGCTTGTGCGCCAGGGGAGAGGCTGTTCCTTCAACCAATTCGAGGGTCATATCCGCCATGCGGCTGCAGAATCGCTGCAGATCGTCCAATGAAGGCCTGTCGCCAGGCGATAGGGTGAGACCCAGGTCGGCCAGGATGTGTTGGGCCGGTTCGGCGATGTGCCGGACTGCGCCGGTGGCATGTTCAATTTCCAGGATGCGCCCACCGAAATTCATAGCCGCCGCCGCCAGGAAAGTGCCGCTGCGGAAGGTGACGCTGTTGGCGCTGCCGCCGCCGATATCGATGTTGGTCACGGCGGCATAATGCTCCTGAGAATAGCTGGCCGCGCCAGCGCCGCGCCCGGAGATCAGGCTTTCTACATGCGGGCCAGCCACGCTGACCACAAACTCGCCCGCCAGCCCAGATAAGACGCGCAGAATCTCATCGGCATTTTGTTTCTTGGCAGTCTCACCTGTGATAATCACAGCGCCAGTCTCTACCTGGTGCGGGTCAACTCCTGCGGCGGCGTATTCACGCCGCACGATTTCCTGCAGGCGGAAAGCATCCACCGTCTGGCGGTCCGCCAGCGGTGTAAACACGATCGGGCTCTGGTACAGCACCTGGCGGTTGGTGATCGACAGGCGCGGAATCTGGCCGGGGCGTGCCACGTCCGACAGGCTGAGGCGCGAGAAGATCACTTGGGTGGTGGTGGTGCCCACATCGACGCCTACCGAGAGCAAAGAACGAGTATCTTGCATGGCCGCCTGGTGCTTGTCTAAATATTCAGCTCTTGCGGAAAACGACTTTTCCGCTTTCTTCCAGCGAATCGATCACCCCGACGATGGTGGCATCCACCGGCGAATTTTGTGTGATGCGGGTGTAGCGGGCTGAGGAGCCTTCCACGACCAACACCAGATCGCCGGCGCCGGCGCTCACAGTATCGACTGCGACGAAAGGCGCACCGTTTGGTTTACCAGAAGTATCCGTCTCGCGTACAATCAGCAGTTTCCTCCCATTCAAGTTTTCATCTTTGATCGTGGAAATTGTCGAGCCGATGACCAGGGCAATTTTCATAATACCTCGAAATTTATTCACCTGCAGGCGCTGAGAAGGATGAACCATTATACAATGAAGCCGATAAATTGGGCAAAATTACTTCGTTCATGCCCGGTTGCTCAGCAGTTCGACCCTGACCGGCCCGGCGTCAAAATCCACGCTGGCTGCCCAACCGGCGCTCAGCTCCAGGCTGGTGTTTGCCAGCACAGGTGGCAGGCGGCCGGAGTGCAATAAGCGTCCGTTCTGATGAACGGCCAGGCTGGCGTTATCGCAAAATGAATGTGAGCGCACGCGGAATCGCTCTGGCAGGCTGTCCGGGCTGAGCAAGCTGGGGCAAATCCAGTCCAGGGGCGGCTGTACATTGACCTCGATACGCTGTGTCGGCCAGGCCGGTCTGCTCAGCCAGGCAGAGATGGCCCTCGCCGCCTGCCTTCCCTCGAGAGCTGCCCAATCGGCGGTTTCCGCGCCGCGCAGCAGGTTGCCAGCGGCGAAGATGCCCTCCCGGGAGGTGCGAAAATGGCTGTCAACCTGTGGACCGTGCGCTGGGCCAGCCGACTGCAAATTGGCGCTGCGCGCCAGCTCGTTTTCGGGGATCCAATCGCCGCTGAACACCACGGTATCGCAAGCGATTGTCTGGCTGTCGGTTGTACCGGGCTGGCTGACCTGGATGCCCTCCACTCGGCGGCGGCCTAAGATGGATACCACCTGTCGGTTTGTATGAACCGGGGTACGCCCTATCAGGTCGGCAAACAGCACTTTGGCGGTCAAAAAAACTGGCGGGTAGAGCTGGTGACGCGGCAGATCCGTGATAAATGCAGCCGTTTGAACGTTGGCATGGCGCAGTGTCAGCAGAGCGGAAAGGCTGACCGCCTCAGCCCCGATAATCACAGCACGCCGGCCGACGGGCAGTTGCTGTTCGTACACCAACCGCTGCAGTGAGCCGGTGGTGAATACGCCCTGGGGCCGATGGCCGGGAATCAGCCGAGCGGCGCGCGGCCGTTCCCGCACACCGGTCGCCAGCAGAACAGCCTGGGCAGCGACGATCTCGATGCCGCGTGGGCTGGTGAAAGAAGCCTGCTGCCCTATCCAATGCGTGAGGGTTGTTGAAGTGTACACCGGCACGCCAGCGGTTTGCGCTGCCTGGCGGTAGTGACGAGCATATTCTGGTCCGCTGGTCAGGCGGTGCAAATCGCGCAAACCGAAACCCAAATGGCCGCACAGGCGCGGGATGCCTCCGGCCTGGGCTTCACGCTCCACCACCAAGAGATCCTCGACTCCCAGTTTCTTCAGCTCAAGGGCGGCCGCCAGCCCAGCTGGGCCTGACCCAACGATCAGCACCTGCGTCTCAGCGGGCAGCATTGCCAGCCTCCAGGCACATCAGAGTCTCAGGGGTTTGCCCGCTCTCCCGAGCCAGCAGGGCGACCACGCTGGCATAGCAGTTGAAAGCCTGGCAGCGTCCCTGCATGGCGCGTGTCCGCCGGCGCAGGCCATCCAGCGTGCTTGCCGGCACCAGCGCATGGGTGGCATCGACCAGCTCGCCCTGTGTTACCCGTTCGCAGAAGCACACAATCCGGCCGTAATCCGGCTTACTGGCGATCAGCTCTGCCGACTGGTATGGGCGAGGGTAGGCCTCGCCGATGTTGGGCATGCGCACCAGCTTCATTTCGGCTTTGGGCTGTGGGCGCAAGCCGCCTTCAGCAAGCAGCTCGCGCACATGGGCGGCGATGCCCAGGGATGCTGAAACACCGGTCGATCGGATGCCGCCCACGCAAATATAGCGCTGGTCGGCGTGCAGGGTGATTTGGTAATCGCTGTGCTCGGTGGCGGCGCGCAAGCCGGCGTAGGTTGCCGTCACTTCTTCTTCCAACAGCTCTGGCAGGATCACCCTCCCTTTCTCCAGCAAAGACTGCATTCCCGCCGCGCTGGTGCCAGAGGCGCCTTTGTCGGGCAGGTCCTCGGCGGTTGGGCCGAGCAGTACATTCCCGTACACAGTTGGGCTGATGAGCACACCCTTGGTAGTGGCGGTGGGCACTGGTAACAAGACATGCCGCACCAGCGGGCGCGCCAGCTTGTCAAATACAATCAGTTCGCCGCGGCGCGGGGTGATTTTAAAATTGTTGTGACCAAACAGTGCGTTGACTTCATCGGAATAAAGCCCGGCGGCGTTGATCACCCAGTGCGCCTGAACGCTGGAATGTGAGCTTTCCAGCCAGTAGCAGCCATTTTGTTCAGATATCGAACGCACAGCAAAATTGGTCTGCAGGTTGACCCCGTTCGCTACGGCCTGGGTGACCAGGGCAAGCGGGACCGTAAAGGTGCACAGGATACCTTCGCCCGGCACAAACATGCCGCCCAGGGCGCCCTGTCCGAGGTGCGGCTCCCAAGTGCTGACTTCAGCCGGGTCGAGCAAACGCACATCGAAAACGCCATTCTGGTGGGCTTTTTCCAGCAGTTTCGGTAAAGCGGCCCGCTGTTCCTCCGTCCAGGCGATCAATAAACCACCTGTGCGTTCGAATGGACAGCCGGTGGCATCCATAAACGCTTCCATCAGTGGATAAGAGCGCCGCATCAAAGCGGCCTCCAGGCTGGCGGGCTTGGCGTCGAAGCCGGTGTGCCAGATGGCGGTGCTGGCTTTCGAGGTGCCCATACCGGGTTCGGGAGCTGCCTCCAGCAGGATGACAGAGAGCTGGAATTTCGCCAGTTCATAGGCAATGGCTGAGCCCACCACACCTGCCCCGATCACAGCGACATCGTACACAATGCTCATGCGCTGTGGTAGATCTTCACTGCCTGCAAGGCTTTGTTCCATTTGTCCAGGCGCCGACGGCGTTCTTCGGCGCTGATGTGAGGTGTGTACACCGCTTCGCTCTGCCAGCGAGCGGTCAGCTCTGCCAGGCTGATTCCCAGGGCGCTGTGGGCAGCCAGGTTGGCGATGCCGATAGCAGTCGCCTCGCGGGCGGCGGCCACGCGCACTTCGATATCCAACAGGTCGGCGATGTACTGCATCAGGTACGCGTTTCCTGAAGGTCCGCCGTCCACTTTCAAGTGATGGGGGCTTTGACCTGCATCTTGGGCCATGGCGTTGACCACTTCATAGACTCGGCAGGCAATGCCATCCAGGGTGGCACGCACGATATCCTCTGCTTTTGAGCCGCGGCTCAAGCCAAAGATGGCGCCGCGCGCCTCTGCCAACCAGTGTGGTGCGGCCAGCCCTTGCAGGCCGGGCACAAAAACAACGCTCTCGTCCAGAGAGCGTTGGGCAGCTTCAGCGCTGGCGGCTGGGTTGGGCAGGAAGCCCAGGCTTTCGCTCACCCACTGCACAGCAGCGCCTGTCACGAAGATGCCGCCATCCAGGGCGTAAGCAGTTTGTCCATCCCAACGCCAGGCCAGCGTCGTCAATAGGCCTTGGTTCGACAACCGCATCTCCGGGCCAATATTCATTAATAAAAAGCTGCCGGTGCCAAAACTGCATTTCATCTCGCCTGGTTGGAAGCAGGCCTGGCCAAACAGCGCCGCCTGTTGGTCCACCAGCAGGGCGTGCAGAGGTAATGGACGGCCCAAGCCGAAATCTAACTCGCCAGCATACCCGGCGGAAGGGACAACTTGTGCCATGCAGCCGCGCGGCGCCCCAAACAGAGCCAGCAGATCGTCATCCCAATCAAACCGGTTGACGTCGAACAAGAGCGTGCGCGAGGCAGTGGACGGATCGGTGATATGCAGTTTGCGCCCGCTCATATTCCAGATCGCCCAGGTTTCAGTGGTGCCGAAACACGCTCGCCCGCTGTCGAGAGCGGCTTTCAACTCTGGATCATGCTCCCAGGCATAGCGCAGTTTGGGCGCGGAAAAGTAGCTGTCCAACAGCAGGCCAGTCTTGCGCCGCAGGGCTTCCCGATCTACCTTTCCGGCCAGCGCTTCACACACTTCCACACCGCGCTTGTCTTGCCAGACAATCGCCGGCGTCAGCGGCCGGCCGCTTTCGGCATCCCAGACCACAAAAGTCTCTCCCTGGTTGTCGAATCCGACCGCAGTGATCTCATACTGCGCCGCCAGGGGAGCAGCAGCTTGCCGGACGGTGCGTAAAATATCGAACGGATCTTGCTCTACCCAGCCCGGACGAGGAAAGCGCGCCAGCAGGGCAACAGAATTTTGACCAACAAGCTCGCCTTGCTCGTCGAGAACGACCGCGGTTGTCTGCGTTGTTCCCTGGTCGATGCCGAGAAGATACCTCATGGCTGCTCCTGAAAGAGAACGCGGCATCTCCCACCGAGAAGCCGCGTTCTGCTTTCCAATATCTATCTCAATCGGTCGAGCCGTCGGTGTACTTGGACTCGATTTCAGCGATCAATTTCTGCCGTTCAGCAATTTTTTCCCCGGTCGGCGGGCCTTCGAAGCGGCGGTTTTCCACGGCAAACCACAAGACAGCCAGGGCTACCACCAACCCAACAATCAGATATCCTACCAGTTGGTTCGGAGGTTGGAAGCCCACCCAGGTCAGGATCAGGCCACCGATAATCGCTAGCACCGCCAGCGGTTTGGATAATGCGCCAAGATCGAACGGGCCTTTCTTGGTCCACGTTTTGCCTTCAGCAAACAAACCAGCCACAACAGGTGAGATGTAGGAAATGTAAAGGAAGACAGCGCAGCCGGCTGCCAGCACTACAAAAGCTCCACCGTAGAGGCAGGAAGCCAGGGCGAAGAAAGCGCTGACCCAGATGGCGTAGGTGGGGGTGCGGTATTGAGTTGAAACATGTGAAAGTGCTTTAGAAGCTGGCAGTCCGCCGTCTCGCGCGAAGGCGTACATCATGCGCGAACAGGATGTCAGGCCTGCCAGGCCGCACAAATAATTGGAGAGCACGATGCCTACAAACAATATATCACGTAATAGCGTGGGCATCTTGGAGCTTTCCATTACCCAGAAGAACACATTCCAACCCTGGGCAGCGCCCTGGGTCATATCAGGCATGGCGAGCACGAATGAGCAGACCATCAAATAGCCGAACAGGACTGACCAGAAAACAGCCTGCCACATGCCTTTGGGCACGTTGATAGCGGCCTGGGTAGTTTCCTCCGATGTATGGGCTGAGGCATCGTAGCCCGTGATCGTGTATGTGACCAACAGTAAACCCAGGATGAAAGACAGTAAAATGCTGCTGTTTTGCGGCCAGACGCCGCCGCCTGGATCGCCGGTGAAGTTGGTGAACGTGAAGAGGCGCGAGAAATCCAGCGGAACCGGGGAAAAGACCAACAGGCTGATGGTCAGGCCGATGGCAACCACAAAGATCAGGTAACCGCTGAAGTCGGTCAAGAGCGTGGTGATGCGAATGCCAAAATGATTGAAGGCCGCATGCGAGGCCAGGATGAGCGCCGCTCCCAGGATCCAGACCAATCCACCACCTTGCCAGGTTGCATCTGAGACATCCATGCCGAAGATGCCGTGCAGCACCAGGTCCCGAAAGAGCTGGAAGACGCCGACATCCACGGATGAGACCACGAAGATGAGACCCAGCAGATTGAACCAGGCTGTCACCCAGCCCCACAATCGGCCGCCCAGGATCGAGCTCCAATGGTACAAACCGCCCGCGGTTGGGAAGGCTGAGGCAATTTGCCCCATCGCCAGCGAAACGATCACTGCAAAGGTGCCGCCGACCAACCAACCGATGCCGATGCCGGCGCCGCCTGCGCCGTTGAAACCGGTGGCAAAGGCGGTAATGCCGCCTGCCAGGATACAAATAATCGAGAAGGATATCGCAAAGTTGGAGAACCCACTCATGCGCCGGGAGAGCTCCTGCGCGTACCCCATGCTGTGGAGCTGTTTTACATCAGCTTCATGGGACTTATCTTGACCTGCCATAACAACACTCCTTTAGCTATTGACTTGATTGGAACATTTGGACATGTCACAGTGGGAAAACTGTAAGGGTCAGCGACCTCCTTCCTGCAGAAACGTTTCCCTAACAAACACCGGTATTCTGTACAGGTTACGCAAGTACATTAATTCACTTATTGTTTAATTTTCTTAACCAGTTTGAGCATGTTATACTAACCAAAAACCCGTGTTCCCGGTTTGAAGGATACTGCGATGAGCCCGACAAAAAAGAAAAATAAGAACAAACCAGGCCAGCCGGAGCAGCCAGGCGAAATAGAACTGCCAGATGATGCTGGATCGGAGGGAATTTCCCTAGACGAACCTTTACTAGAAGGGCCTGCCGGCCTGTCGGATATGGCGCCGGTTGAAGCAGTGGTTGAGCCAGCCATCCAGGCCCAGGTGGAGAGCCAGCTTGTCGAAACAGCGCCACCACCCCCAGAAACAGTGCTCCTCCTTGAAGCTGAAAGTCCATCTCCTGACGAGGTTGTGCCGCCTGCGGCCGCCCAGCCGGCCCAGGCCGTGACGCCAGAACCCGAGCCTGGTCAACCAACCAAAACAGGCCCTGCGCTGGGTGCTCGAGAGCCGCAGGCGGCTGCTCAGGCCGCACCGGAGCAGCGCCCGCCGCAGGTTGAAGTGCTGCCTCCACCGCCTACCCCTGCCCGGCCAACAGGCTTCTCGCGAGCCGGTGTGATCTGGCTGGTGGTGCTGACCAACTTGTGTACAATGGTGGTAGCGATTTTATTGGGCCTTGGCATCCTGGCTAACTTAAACCGGGGCTCATTGCAGTTCGCCCAACCCTCCGATTTACAGCCGCTCAACCAGCGCCTGGACAGCCTGGAACAGCGCACCAGCACTTTGGAAAAAGAGCAGGATGGCATGCGCACCCGCCTGGATAACCTGGAGTCGATGGCCGGTCGGGTAACCGCCCTGGAAAAAGAAAGCCAGCAAACCCAGGCTGATCTGGCAAAAAACAGCGCTGATATTCAAATCCTGTCCACCCAGGCTGTCAGCCTGACACAGCAGGTCAATGCTGTTTCCAGCCAGGTGAAGGACCTGGACAGCCAGGTCAGCACGCTTCAGCAAAGCACCAGCCGCTTCCAACAATTTGTTGACGGCCTGGCTAAACTGCTCGATACCGTTTTCCCGAGGAAGTAATCCCATGACCACCTCACCTGCCGCGCCTCAAAAACCTGGTTTTTTCATCCGCCTGCTGCGTTTCTTGCTCCGCCTGTTGGTCGCCATTCTGGTCGGTCTGCTGTTGGGGGCAGGAATGTTCTTCGGCATCCCGGCGGTGTACCGCCAGTTTATTCAACCGGTGCAAAATCACACAGCGCAGATCGCCGCCCTGCAAACCAGCCAGGCCGGCGCGGCAGCCCAGGCTGCCAGCCAGGTCGAAGAGCTGACCTCCCGTGTGAACGCTCTTGAAAAGCAAGCGGATGCCGATAAGGCCGCCCTGGCCGAACTGGCCGTCCTGAAAACCGCCCAGGCAAACTCCGAAGGCTTTCTTTCGTATCAGGCCACCCAATCCGTTGCCCAACACCTGATCATCAGTACACTGCAGGCGGGCCAGCAAAACCAGCAGACCAGTCTGGACAGCAACTCGGGCGCCCTCAACAACTCTCTGGAACGTCTGTCCGAACGTTTGACTGCCCTGGAGACCGCCCAGGCCAACAGCGCCACCACACAAGAGACGCGCGACCAGCTCGGCCTGCTGCGCGCCATGCAGTTGGTGCTGCGCAGTGAGTTCTACCTGGCGCAAAGCAACTTTGGTCTGGCCGCCCAGGATGCCCAGTCGGCCCAGGGGCTTTTGCAAGACCTTTCGAACACCCTGCCCACCGCCCAGGCCGCCCAGGCGAAAGAGGCTGCCGCCTACTTGAAAAGCGCCGCAGCAGACTTGCCCGACCACCCGGTGACCGCCAATGCCAAGCTGGAGACTGCCTGGCAGGTGCTGTTGGGTTATTCACCCACCGCCGCACTCACGCCAACACCCACTCCACCCGCGGACTTAACTGGAACAACAGGAGTGACCGCTTCCCTCACCCCAACACCGAGCGGGACGCCCAAGCCTTAATCATAATTTTTCCGAAATTTTGCCAAAACCGCCGATTTCCGGCGGTTTTGCAAATTTATTGATCCCATTCACCTGTTTTGCGCTGCAGTTCGTACCCCCAATTTTTCAGCTCCCCCACTACATTCGCAAGAAGTGTCCCCATTTCCGCCTCCACCAGTGGCGAGAGGTCCATTCCCAACTCGACCAATGCAGGCTGAACGCCCCACAATACGATATGTCGTGGGGTGATGTCGCGCAGTTTCGCCGCAAAGAGCATATCCGGCACGCCCACCTGGTGCGGCGAGATTTTCAGCGATAGAAAGGCTGGAACTGCATCATCCTGCAAACGCACCAGCGCGCCTGGCTGTTCGCCCGCCTGCACAGCGTCGATGATCAGCAAGTTTTCGATTCCTTCCAGATAATAAATCAGATCCAGGCCCAGGGTGCCCCCATCCAAGACCTGGATCTCCGCGGGTAGATGATAGGCGGCAGACAGTCGTTCGACAAGGTGTACACCGACCCCTTCATCCGCCATGATGCGGTTGCCGACCCCCAAAACGAGGGTCTTGAATTTTCTTTCCTCTAACACGATCAGCGCAGGCCAGAAAGTTTGAGCAGTGGGCTGAACGCGCCGTTGGGGTTGATCACCGTGATCTCATTCAACTCGCGGCCCTGGGTGTCCAACAAATGCACCCCACAGGCGATGCAAGGGTCGAAAGAGTGGATGGTGCGCAGGACCTCCAGAGGCATCTTGGGATCGGCAATGGGTGTGCCCAGCAGGGCGGCTTCATACGGACCGAGCTGGCCTGCGGCATCGCGAGGGCTGGCATTCCAGGTGCTGGGCACCACAGCCTGGTAGTTGTAAATTTTCTTATCTTTGATATGGATCCAATGCCCCAAGGCGCCGCGCGGCGCTTCGATGTGTCCCCAACCCTTGGCCTCGGCCGGCCAGTTCTTGGGATCCCATTTGCTGCCCTCATGCACCGCGATGTCGCCGCCCTTAATGCTGGCCGCCAGCTCTTCCAGCCACGGCTGGAGCTGCCCAGCCAGGATGACTGTCTCGATACAGCGGGCGGCAGTCCGCCCCAAGGTGGAAAAGAGCGCTTCGGGGCCAGCGCCCAGCTTACCCAGCACGAAATTGACCGTGTCTTGCACCTGTTTTTGGCCGCTTGCATACGCCACCAGCATGCGTGCCAGCGGGCCGACTTCCATGGGATGCTCGTCAAGTCGCGGCGCTTTCATCCAGGTGTATTTCTTGTCAGTATCCAGAAAGTCGTACGGCGGCTTCGGTCCGGTGAATTTGGGATTAGTTTGGCCATCGTATGGATGCAGGCCGGTGGTTTCATCATCGTATGAATACCACGAGCGAGCCACGTGCTCTGTGACCTTAGTTTCGTCGACAGGCAGAACCCGACTCAGGTCTTTGTTCAGGATATGCCCCTGTGGGAAGAGCAGGTTGCCATCCTTGTCTGGGTATTCGCCGTAGGCCAGGAAGTTGCCCACTCCCCCGCCGATGCCGGCCCAATCCAGGTAGAAAGGCGCCACCGCCAGTACATCCGGCAGGTAAACCTGCTCCACGAATGTCTTGGCCGTCTTGAACATTCCGGCCAGGGCGGCGATGGTGTCGGCATTGATCGAGGCCTGGCTGTTCAGGTCGATGGGGGTGGCCATGCCGCCCACCAGGTAGGTCTGCAGGTGCGGGTTTTTGCTGCCCAGCAGGGCGTGGGCGCGGATGACATCTCTTTGCCAATCGAGCGCTTCGAGGTAGTGCGCCACGGCCATCAGGTTGGCTTCCGGCGGGAGCTTGTAGGCCGGGTGACCCCAATAAGCGTTGGCGAAGGGGCCGAGCTGTCCACTATCAACGTAGGCTTTCAGTTTGTTGGCAATCGTCTTGAAATATTCCGGGCTGGACTTGGGCCAGTCGGAGATCGAGCGCGCCAGGTCGGAGGTGGCTTTGGGGTCGGCGCTCAGGGCGCTGACCACATCTACCCAGTCCAGGGCGTGCAGATGATAGAAGTGGATCACATGATCTTGCACAAATTGGGTGGCTTCGATCAGATTGCGAAGAATGCGAGCGTTGTTCGGGATGGTGATGCCCAGGGCGTTTTCCACTGCCCGCACCGAGGCAAAAGCATGCACCGTGGTGCACACACCGCAGAAACGTTGGGTGATGGCCCAGGCCTCACGCGGATCGCGGCCCTGCAAGATGCGCTCCACGCCGCGAAACATGGTGCTCGAAGCCCAGGCGTCGCTCACTTTGCCATTATCAACCTGCACTTCGATGCGCAGGTGTCCTTCGATGCGGGTGATGGGGTCGATTGCGATTTTTGTCATCTCATTATCTCCTTACTCATCTATTGATAAACGTTATTTCGCCGCCGTGGGCGAGCCATTTGGCTCAGGCAGAGGATTGAAGTAATACACCACCACACCGTAAATCAGGAAGCCGCCGGCGATCAGCCCGACGGTGATCATGACTTCGATCCAGGAGGGAAAGTACGGCGTAGGGCTGGGCTCGGTCAGGCCGATCCAACTGATCACCAGGCGGTTGATCAACGTGCCGATCAGCACGAAGATGCCGGCCCAGAAAGGCCCGGCAGAATGCGACACCAGGCGGGAGAATAAGATGGCCAGGGGAATCAAGGTGCCGACGATAATTTCCAGCCAGGCTACCAGGCCGAAGGCATCGGGCTTGAGTAACAAAGCCAGGTCGCCGGAACCCATCGTATCGCCCAGTTTGAGGGCGGCATACAGCGCCAGCACCAGGCTCATGGCCTGGCCAATACGCCGGAACATATCCCGGTCGATGGGCAGGCCGCGCATGCGCCAGATCAAGTTTATTACCACGGCGGTGGTGGCCAGTCCGGTGACGACCGACTGCAGGAGGAACATCAACGGCAGGGCAGGCGACCACCACAGCGGGTTGAGCTTGTAGCGCATCAGCAGGAACAGCGAGCCGAGCGATGATTGGTGCAGCAAGGAGAGCACCACGCCGACGCCGGCGATGACAAAAATGCTGTTGTGAATGAACTTGATCGGTACCTCAAAACCAAAGCGCTCCAGGAAAATGGGCGCCACCTCCAGGATCAGGATGAGTGTGTACAGGGTGATGCACAGGCTGATTTCCTCCAGGAATGAGTGCCAGTTCATAAATGCCGGGTTGAAGATATTGTAGAACTGCGTCCAGCGCCCAATATCCAGGAACAACAGCACGCCCACAACGCCGTAACCGAGGAAACCGGCTAATACCGCCGGGCGGATGATCGCCTCGTAATGCTTGCGGCCGAAGAAGTAGGTGATCAACGATATGGTAAAAGCCGCGCCGGCTACCGGGATGAGAAACAGATCGATGGATATCCAGATGCCCCAGGGATAGGCGTCGTTCATGTTGGTGGTTTGGCCCAGGCCAACTGCCAGGCGGTAAATGGCCAGACCAACGCCAAGCATGGTCAACAATAACAGCGGGTAAAAGCTGAACGGAATGGGTTTGTCAAGTTTCAAAACTTTGGATAAGCTTTTCATAGAATCATCCCCATCCTTCGCGCTGTGCGATGGTGCGCACAGCTAAGAGCATCAGCGGTCCGCCGATCAGGATTGTCGGCAGGAAGATGTTGGCGGTGCTTTCGCTGAGCGCCGGGATCGGGTCAGTGCCCATGTTGTCGAGGCCCAGCTTTTCGAAGGGCACGGCGGATAGGTACATCACCGAGGTGCCTCCGACATCGTCCTTTCCATAGACATGGTCAACATAGCGTTCGGGGTTGGCTTTCAAGCGCCCTTCGGCTTCAGCGATTAAGTCGCCGCGTTTGCCCCAAATCAACGCGCCGGTCGGGCAGCGCTCGGCGCAGGCCGAGCCTAAGCCCTGGGCAACGCGGTCGGCGCACAGGGTACACTTGGCCACAACCGGGATGACTGCTTCCCATTCGAAACGCGGCACATGAAAGGGGCAGGTGTACATGCAGTAGCGGCAGCCGATGCAGCGAGATGGATCATAAGTCACCGGGCCGGCGGCCGATTTTTGTAGGGCGTGCACCGGGCAGCCGCTGACGCAGGCCGGGTCCACGCAGTGCATGCAGGCTCGTTTGACGAACGACATTTGGTCGCTTTCTTTGTAAAGCTGGATCAGCGTCCATGTGTGAGCTGAAAGCGTCTTGGGTGAGTCGTACAGGCCATCTCTCACCTCGGCTTTGGTTTTATTCCATTGGCGGCAGGCCATGGTGCAGGCGTTGCAGCCCACGCATTTGGTGGCGTCATACAGCATGCCAAAATAATTGAGGGGATCGACCGCTTCAGCAGTCGCAGATGCTGGCAGGCCGGCAGCCACAGCCGCGCCTGCTGCGCCGGCCCCGGCTATTTTTAGAAAATCTCTACGCTCAAGGGATGGCATACACGCCTCCTACTTTTGCTCGTCGGATGCGGCTGGTTTGGCGTCGGCATCTTTCTTCGAGAGCTGCATTACGGCCGCGGCTCCGGCTGCTCCGATGGCCAACCCGGCTAACCCGCCCAGCAGGGCTGCATTGGTGGGCGGCATGGTTTCCACGGCCGGTTGAACAGGGGAATAAGTTGTCGGCGGGGCAAACGACTGCAAGCTGGCGGTGTTGTACAGACCAAAATCCCAGAAGCCAATTTCTGAACAGCCAATGCAACCATGTCCGGCTTTGATTGGCCAGCTCGTGTTGTCGTTATAACCGACAGCTGGGCAGTTGTGGAAGGTGATCGGCCCTTTGCAGCCCATTTTATACAGGCACCAACCCTTGCGGTGACCCTCATCTCCCCAGGCCAACACGAACTCGCCAGCATCGAAGTGGCCGCGGCGCGGGCAGTTGTCGTGGATGCGGGCGCCGTAGGCGAAGAGGGGGCGTTTGTGGGCATCCAACTCGGGCAGTGAGCCGAAGCTCAGGAAATGCACCACCAGGGCGGTCAGGTTGACGGCATTGCACGGACAGCCGGGCATGTTCACCACCGGCTTATCAGTCACCAAATCCATCACTGCCTTAGCGCCGGTGGGATTCGGGCTGGCGGCTGGCAGTCCGCCGAAGGCGGCGCAGCTGCCAATTGCGACCACCGCAATAGCATTGGAGGCGGCTTCCTTGAGTATGTCCATGGCTGTGCGTCCGCCAATGGTGCAGTGCACGCCGCCTTCATCGGTGGGGATCGAGCCTTCTACCACGAGAAGGTACCCGCCAGTTTCGACCGCCTTTTTCTTGGCATCTTCGGCCTGGAAACCGGCCGCCGCCATGATCGTTTCATGGTAATCCACCGATAGAATATCCAAAACGATCTCGGCCGCCGTGGGTTTGGAAGAGCGCAGGAAAGCCTCGCTGTTGCCGGCGCAGTCCTGGAACTCCAGCCAGACCAATGGCGTGCGCTTCGGCGCCTCCAACTGCATGGCTATTTTTCCAACGGCAGTCCGGGGGAGCATCAGGGCGGCCGCCATGCTCGAACAGAACTTGAGAAAATCGCGCCGCGAGACCTGTCTTTGGATCAATCCTTCAAGTACACTTGCCTGAGTCATAAGCATCCTCCTCTGTGAAACGTGACTGGGAAAACAGGAATAGTCGGGATTACCCGCATCTTCAATTGACTAATTGAGCTGTGAAATTTAGAACGAACAAATACCGCCAGCAGGCAGGGAAATTATGGATTCGCTTGGATTGTTGGGGGGAGGAGTAGAACCGTAAGAAATACCTGTTAAAAATAGCAGATTAATTGGATATGAGTTAGTTTAGCAAAAGATTAATGGACTGTCAATAGTTTGGGTTTTTGTACTTTTTTGCACGATTAATTTTCTCATCCTTTTGAGTGAGCTTAGTTCAAACTTTTTAAGGATTATTTCAATTACACTTTTCTCTATAATTGATTAATCTTGTTCTATTATTCATCTTCAATCCTGAATTTGCCCTGGTTGAGATAAGAGGAGTACAAATATGGTTTCACGTCGACAGTTTTTTAAGCTCGGCGCGCTCGCAGGCGCCGGGATGGCTATGCCCTGGATCACTCGCCTGAACTCAGCCAAGGCAGCTGAAGGCCCGGACACAGCGAAATTCACGCCCCAATATTCGCAGTCCAACAATCTCCAAAAATTCATTGAACCCCTGCGCAAAGTCGGCGCCGATATCCCCATTGCCCAACCCGACAGTGTCAGCCAACCCTGGTGGCAGCCTGGCGTTACGCATTACACCATCGATATTGCTGAGTACACCGATCAACTGCACCCAGATCTCAAGAATCCCACCCGGCTGTGGGGTTTTGGGCAGGGGCCGACCTCAGGCTTTCGCCATCTGGGCGGTGTCATTGCCGCCAAGCGCGACCAACCAGTGCAAATCACCTTCCG
Source organism: Chloroflexota bacterium (assembly GCA_029782365.1). Classification (GTDB taxonomy): domain Bacteria; phylum Chloroflexota; class Anaerolineae; order Anaerolineales; family UBA4823; genus CAWBUW01. The sequence continues at coordinate 282,333 of JAKOUW010000017.1, read as the reverse complement.
CAATAAGCTGCCAAACCAACCGATCATCCCGATCGACAACACGATCATGGGCGTTATGGGCAACCAGATGAACCGGGTGTCCATCCACTTGCACGGCGGTTACGTACCCTGGATTTCGGATGGCGGCCCTCACGCCTGGTGGGATCCCGATGGGCATAAGGGCGAGAGTTTCATTAACAATGCAGTCCTGCGTCCGGGCCAGCAAGTGCCAAATGAGGAAGCCGAATACTATTATCCGTGCGCCCAGGGCTCACGCCTGGTGTGGTATCACGATCATGCCTTCGGCATCACACGCACCAATGCTTATTCGGGCATTGCCAGCGGCTTCGTGATTTATGATGACTATGAGCTCGATTTGATTGCCAAGCACAATCTGCCCGGGCCGCTCGACCCACGCACAGTTTACCTGGTCTTTCAGGACAAAATGTTCGTGCCGATCAATATTGACACGCTGGATCCGACCTGGACAAAAATCATGCCCAACACCCGCACCGGCGATTTGTGGTACGCCCACCAGTATGAACCGGCCCGTTGGGACGTCACCCCGGGTTTTCCGCCTATTGATGATCCATCTGTGATCCCAGAATTTTTTGGCGACACGGTTCTGGTGAACGGCACGGTCTTTCCGGTGTTGGAAGTCGAACAGCGCGAATACCGCTTCCGCATGCTGAACGCTTGCAATGCCCGCTTCATAAACCCTGAACTCCTGGCCGCGCGCGGCGCCAGCTGGCCAGACACCACCGAACCACAGAACGCTCTTGGACCTGCCTTTATCCAAATTGGCACTGAAGGCGGCTTCTTGCCTTATCCCGTCATGCTAAATGGTCCTTCGCAGCTCGAGCTTTTGTTGGCGCCCGCCGAACGCGCTGATTTGTTGGTGGATTTCCGCGGCGTGCCGGACGGCAGCATCTTTTTGTTGTGCAGTGAAGCGCCAGCTCCGTTCCCAATGGGCAATGATTATGATGATTATCATCCCGGCAACCCATCCACGCCTTCTTCTGTGCCTGGCTTTGGCCCCGACACACGCACTCTTTTGCAAATCCGCGTCAAGGCGCGGGTTGGCGCGGCTGATCCGCCGATTTCCTTGCCAGCGACCTTGACGCCAACAGATCCCTTCCTGGTTCAGCAAAACCCCTACTTCCCCGCCGAACCTCCGGTGGGCGCCATCCAACGCTGGCTGACCTTGAATGAGACCAACGATGAATTCGGCCGCCTGATCCAGCTGTTAGGCACAGTCGATCCGACTACGCCTGGTGGCGCTAATTTTGGACGCGCTTACAGCGATGTACCCACCGAAATTGTCGATAAAGGCGCAGTGGAAGTATGGAATATCCTCAACCTGACCGGCGATACCCATCCCATCCATTTTCATCTGGTCAACGTACAGATCCTTTCCCGGCGGCCGTTCGATCCGGTCACTTATACAGGCGGCATACCTGCCATGGGCCAGGCGCGTGGGCCCGAGCCGAACGAAATGGGCTGGAAGGAAACTGTGCGCATGAACCCAGGTGAGGTGACCAGCGTGATCATGAAATTTGACCTGCCCAACACCCCCTTCCTGGTGCCGAACAGCCCACGCACCAATGGCGCCGAATATGTCTGGCACTGCCACATCCTGGAACATGAGGAGCATGACATGATGCGTCCGTTGATCGTCAACCCGGGCACCAGCCACTTGTACATCCCAAAGATCAGCAATTAGTATTCATCGCAGGCAGTTGAACCAATGGGTTGAGCTGCCTGTAAGGTTATCCTAAAAGGCTAACAAAACTGTAACGACTTTTTAATGCAAATTTTGAAAATCAGAGTATAGTATAAATAGAAGTTGATCTTCCTAAAAGTAATCGAAAAAGGAGGTGCAACAGTAATAAATGATCGTGAAAGCCAAAAGAGGTGCGACCGGGTGACCGGCATATGGCGCAAAGGGTTTCGACCTGCCAGACGTCCACCGGACGATAAGAGGGTCTCCCCGCTCAAACCTCTCACATAACGTCTCAGTTTCTTCATGGCGGATGGGTAACACCCATCCGCCTTTGTTTTAGAGGTATAATTTGCGATTGTCCGATCAGGAAACCAAAGGAGATCGTATGGCTTTCGATTTATTCAACGCACGGGCAGAATTGAAAACTGCCTCGGCCGCTTATACTTATTACCGTCTGGCTGCGTTGGAAGCAGCCGGTTTGACCCACCTGGCAAAATTGCCATTTTCTATCCGCATCATGCTCGAATCGGTTTTGCGCCAGTGCAACGACCACGAGGTGACGCAGGCAGATGTGCGCAACCTGGCAGCGTGGCAGCCGCGGCCTGCTGAGCGCCCCAGCCTGCCTTTTGCGCCAGCCCGCGTCATTATGCAAGATTTCACCGGTGTGCCCGCCGTAGTGGACCTGGCGGCGATGCGCTCGGCGATGGCGCGCCTGGGAGGCGACCCGAAGAAAATCAACCCTCTTGTGCCGGTTGATCTGGTGATTGATCACTCGGTGCAGGTGGATTTCTTCGCCAACCCCGATGCCCTCCAGCGCAACGCCGATTTGGAATTTTCACGCAATCGTGAGCGCTATGAATTTTTGCATTGGGGCCAAAAGGCTTTCGACAACTTCAGGGTTGTACCGCCTGCTACTGGCATTGTCCACCAGGTGAATCTGGAATACCTGGCCAATGTGGTGATGACGAAAGAAGAAGACGGCCAGCTGCTGGCATTCCCTGATACGTTGGTGGGCACCGATTCGCACACCACGATGATCAACGGTTTAGGCGTAGTTGGTTGGGGTGTGGGGGGCATCGAAGCGGAAGCCGCCATGCTCGGCCAGCCGATCGACATGCTTACCCCCGATGTGATCGGTTTCAAGCTGTACGGCAAGCTGGCCCAGGGCGTCACCGCCACCGACCTGACCCTGACCGTCACGCAGATTCTGCGCAAGAAAGGTGTGGTGGACAAGTTCGTCGAATTCTACGGGCCAGGTTTGTCGTCTATCTCATTGCCCGACCGCGCCACGATCGCCAACATGGCCCCTGAATATGGCGCGACCATCGGCTTTTTCCCCATCGACGCTGAGACACTGCGCTATTTGCGTCTGACCGGCCGACCGGCTGAACTGGTCGAGCTGGTCGAGGCTTATGCGCACGCCCAGGGCCTCTTCCGCACAGACGAAACCCCCGACCCGGAATTTACCGACAACCTCGAGCTGGACTTAAGCACTATCACGCCTTCACTGGCCGGACCCAAGCGCCCGCAAGACCTGGTTTCCCTGGCCAATATGAAGAAGGCTTTTCAATCAGCCCTCAGCGCGCCAGTTAACAGCCGGGGCTACGAATTGAAGCCCGAAGCCCTGCGTAAAAAGGCGACTGTCGGCACCAATGGCTCGGCGGTTGACATAACACATGGCGCGGTGGTGATTGCCGCTATCACATCTTGCACCAACACCTCCAACCCCTCCGTGATGGTAGGTGCTGGTCTGGTGGCGCGCAAGGCGGTGGCGCGCGGCTTGAAAGTGAAACCTTTCGTCAAAACATCCCTGGCGCCAGGCTCGCGCGTGGTCACGCGCTACCTGGAAAATGCCGGGCTCTTAGAACCTCTTTCTCAGCTTGGATTCAACGTGGTGGGTTACGGCTGCACCACCTGCATCGGTAACTCTGGTCCTTTGCCCGGCGAAGTGGTGAAGGCTATCACCAGCGCTGACCTGGTGGCAGCGGCGGTTATATCGGGCAACCGCAATTTTGAGGGCCGTGTGCATCCGTATGTGCGCGCTAATTTCCTGGCTTCACCGCCGCTGGTTGTGGCCTATGCACTCGCCGGCACAGTGGATATCGATCTCATCAACGAGCCTCTGGGCAAAGATCCAGCGGGCAATCCGGTCTTCTTGAAAGATATCTGGCCCACGTCTGAAGAGATCAGCGCCACTGTCGCGGCTGCCCTGGATGCAGATACCTTCCGGCGCGAATACAGCAATGTTTTCAATGGTAACCCTGTGTGGAACGCCATCCCTGCCTCGGGCGGTGAGCTGTTCCACTTTGATCCCAGCTCCACATATATCCAGGAGCCGCCGTATTTTGAGCATTTTGGCGCGGCTCACGCTATCCGAGATATTCACAACGCCCGTGTCCTGGCTTTCCTGGGTGATTCGATCACCACCGATCATATATCTCCAGCCGGCAACATCGAACAAACCAGCCCTGCTGGACGCTTCTTGGTGGCGGTGGGCGTCCAGCCGCGCGACTTTAATTCTTATGGCGCCCGCCGCGGCAACGACCGTGTGATGACCCGCGGCACTTTCGCCAACATTCGCTTGAAAAATCGCCTCACTCCGGGCATCGAAGGCGGCGTGACCTCCTACCTGGGTCCTCAGCGTGTGGAAAACCGCAGCATGAGTATTTACGATGCGGCTATGAAGTATAAAGAAGACGGTTTACCACTGGTAATTCTGGCGGGTAAAGAGTACGGCACCGGCTCGTCGCGCGATTGGGCTGCCAAGGGCACGAACCTGTTGGGCGTGCGTGCCGTGATTGCCGAGAGCTTCGAGCGCATTCACCGGTCCAACCTGGTTGGTATGGGCGTACTTCCGCTGCAGTTCAAACCAGGTGTGAATGCGGACAGCCTCGGCCTGACAGGGCAAGAGGTCTTCCACATCACCGGTCTGCAAGATGGACTCAAACCGCAGTCTGAAGCCAGCGTCAGCGCCTTGCGCGCGGATGGTTCGCAGGTGAATTTCAAAGTTGATGTGCGCCTGAACACCAGCGTAGAAGTGGAATATTACCGCAACGGTGGGGTGCTCAACACTGTCCTGCTGAACATGACGAAGAAATAAATAGGCTCGAGATTATTTTCGAAAAGGCCTCATCCAGTGAGGCCTTTTTTATTGAAATTCTCCGGACTGCGCAGCATTCGCCAACCTTTTTCAAACCACAGCACCTGCGCCATCGCCAGCCACGCCAATATGAATGTGACCAGCCAGGCACCTGCGCTCACCCACTGTGGGATGAGCTTGTTGGCTTTCTCCAGGCGCACCTTCACAGCCACGAGCTGCCCACGGCTTTCTTCTATGGATTGGTTGGTGCTCTCCAGGCTGTAACGGATCTGGTCAAGCTGGAGGATCAGCTTGATCACCTGGTTATCCAGGCCATCCAGGCTGGACTGTGCCGTGCCAAGCGATGCGTCCACCTTGGCCAGCGGTTCGCGCAGGGTTTCCAGGTCTTTCGCCACCTGCCCGAGGGAATCCTCAAGCGAAACAGTCGGGTTGTACGGCCCGCCAGGGAAGAAGGGGATCTGGCTGACCAGCTTGAGCAGGCTTTCCATCGCCGCCGCGCTCTGTTGGGCTGAATGCAGTGAGATTTGCGTGGCGGTGATCGTTTGCGGCAGGTTCTCCCCGGCCATGGCCTGGGCTTCATCCAGGGCTGGTTGGCTGCCGCGCACACCCTGGGCTACCGCCAAAAGTGGTTCGTGCAGCACTTTGAGCGTGTTGATTGTGGCGCTGACCGTTTCCTGAGCGCCTGCCAGGCCGCTGGCGGTGCTTTCCAACAAAGCCTGGGCCTGAGCGCTGCTATCTACGATTTGCTGGCTGATTCCAGCCTGAACACGCCAGGTTTGCAAGATGAGACCCAGACTGACCAACAGACTGATGGCGGCGAGCAAACTGAACAACATTCCAAGGATGCGGCGGGTGAATCGGTGCATGCGAATAGTCCTCTGTTATAATCATTATAACAAATGGGGTAGATTTGGTTTATTATTTATTTTTTGCCTGGAGGATTCTTCCTTTATGCCCAAAGTTGCCCTGATTACCGATACCGACTCCAGCCTGCCGCCAGAATTGGCAGCTGCCTACGCCATCCAGCAGGTGCCAATCGCCATCCATTTCGGTGCTGAGACGTTTCACGCTGGGGTTGACATGGATGACGCCCGCTGTTTTGAGCGGATTGATAGAGAAGGCCGGCTTCCCAGCACCTCGGCGGCTTCTCCCGGCGATTTTCTGAAAGCCTTCCGGGTGGCGTTTGAGGCTGGCGCCGACGAAGTGCTGTGTATCACGGTCAGCAGTCAGGTCAGCGCGGTGTACGCCTCAGCGCTCTCGGCGCGCGAGGAACTGCCCGATCGCAAGATCGCCGTGCTGGACAGCCAGAGTCTGAGTATGGGGCAGGGTTTTATGACGCTGGCGGCCGCCGTATCACTGGCTGGCGGAGCTGATGTGACCACGGCTGTGCAGCGCGCACTGGAAGTGCGCCGCCGCTCGCACCTCTTTGTCGCCCTTTCCACCCTCAAATACCTGGCAATGAGCGGGCGGGTAGGGCAGATGGCAGCAGCTTTTGGCGGTTTGCTGGATATTCGCCCTATCCTGACCGTCAAAGAAGGTAAGCTGGATCTGCTGGAGCGCGCCCGCACCCAGAAAAAATCCTGGCAGAGAATTGTCGAACTGTGCTGTGAATCGATCCAGCGCCGCCCGCTGGAGCGCCTGGCCCTGCTGCATGTCAACGCCCTGCCAGAGGCGCGCCAATTGCAGTTCCTCCTGAAGTCTGCACTGCAAGAGCAGGGATTGGTTATGCCGGCTGAGATCGTAGAAGCGGCGCTGACGCCTGGCCTTTCGGTGCACGCCGGGGCCGGGGCAGTTGGTTTCGTGGTGGTTGAAGCGCTGTAAAGGCTGAGAATGGGATGCATATCCTGGTGACGAATGATGATGGCGTACATGCACCCGGTTTATCGGCTTTGGTGCAGGCTGTGCGCCCTTTGGGTGAAGTGACCGTGCTGGCTCCCGACCGCAATTGGTCCGCTTCCGGGCACGTCAAGACGCTAGACCGGCCGCTGCGTGTCAAGGAGACCGAACTGGCGGATGGCACACCGGCTTACGCCTGTGATGGAGCGCCGTCTGACTGTGTGGCGCTGCCTCTGTTGGGTATCTTCCCCTATGCTATCGACCTTGTGTTGTCGGGCATAAACCCGAATGCCAACCTGGGGCACGATGTGACTTATTCCGGTACAGTGACCGCCGCCATGGAGGCGGTGATCGGTGGTGTGCCGGGCATAGCAATTTCATTAGATTCACCGGTCGGGCTGCGCGGCGTGCCTGATTTTCGCGCCGCGGCGGGCACTGCCCGCCAGGTGACTGCCCTGGTTATCCGCAATGGCCTGCCGGAGGGTGTGCTCTTAAATGTAAATGTGCCGTATGGGCCGCCAGAGCAGGTCAAAGGATTCCAACTTACCCGCCAGGGGATGCGAGTTTATCGCGACCAGCTCGAAAAGCGCCTCGACCCGCGCGGTCGCGCTTATTTTTGGATAGGCGGCGAAGCGCCGACCGGCGTTGAGGAAGATGGTACCGATATTGGCGCGCTGGCAGCGGGTTATGTTTCGGTAACGCCTTTGCACTTAGATTTGACCGCTCATGACAGCAGCGCCCATTTTCAGACCTGGAATTGGCAGGAGGAATAAATATGAATATGATCGTTAGCAGCCTGATCGGAGTTGCCTGCCTGGGATTTTTCTTGCTGGCATTTGGTGGTGTAGGCGCCTTTTTGCTGTACAAAAGCTGGCAGCAGAATAAGCAAGCGAGCGTAAGCCAAAACTGGCCTTCGTCACCTGGACAGGTGATCGATTCGCATGTGGATGAGGGCTGGTCGGAAGACAGTGACGGTGACCGCCACCGCACATACCACCCCCAGGTGAAATATTCCTACAGCGTGAACGGCCAGCCCTTCACAGGTGAGATGATCAGTTTTGGGTTCAAGCGCGCCGATCGCAGTCCGAACCCCGCACAGGCCGTGGTCAATGCCTACCCGACAGGCAAAAGCGTGGTGGTGTATTTCAACCCAACAAACCCGGCTGAAGCGGTTTTAGAGCGCCGTGCCAGCAGTCTGGGGATTACCTTCGTGATGGGTCTGGTCTTCCTGGCGGTGGCTGTCTGCCTGGCTTGCCCGATGTTGGGGTCCTTGCTTTTCCGCCTCCTGCCAGTGGTTTCACCTTCGAATCTGTGATCGACAGGAGATTTTAATCGATCTTGACATCTGTAAAAAACGGTGTACAATCGGGCGCAATGTGCCTGCAACAAATGATCCGCCGCCGATCTGTTACCCGCCAACGCCCTGGAGCAGTGTTTCTCTCGGGCGTTTGTTTCTTCTTTGAAAGAAAATAGAGCCAATGCAGGCTCTATTTTTTTGCCTATATGAAGGAGGATCGTATCTATCCACACAAGAATCATCATTCATCGTCACCGTCCGCCTGTTTGATGGCCAACTGCCTGCCGGTGCTGTGCTGGTTCGGCGAAGTAACTGGCCTGGCTGCCATAAATGGTATGGTTGATCTATGTCTTTACCCAGACGCCCGGATCGAGAGAGGCTGCTGAAGCATGCTGCGCTTACCCGGCTTGATTGACATTCATGTTCACCTGCGCGAACCAGGCGCGACGCACAAGGAAGACTGGGACAGCGGCACCGCCTCTGCCTTGGCGGGCGGCGTGACGATGGTGTTGGCAATGCCGAACACCAAACCGCCCATCTTCGATGCAGAGACCTTTGCCGCCTGCCTGCAGTCAGCGAGTGCCAAAGCGCGCTGTGATTACGCCCAATATGTCGGCGCAGGTCCAGGCAACGCCGCCGCGGCTGCCGCCTTAGCGCCGCAGGCTGCTGCTCTCAAGATGTACCTGGATATGACCTTCGGCCAGCTTCGCCTGGATGACATGGCGCTGTGGATGCCGCACTTTGCACAATACCCGGCCGAATATCCGATCGTGGCGCATTCCGAAAGCCGCAGTATGGCGGCGGCGATCTTGTTTGCCGCGCTCTATGACCGGCCGGTTCACATCGCACACATTTCACTGCGTGAAGAAGTGCTGCTCATCAAGGCAGCCAGGCAGCGCGGCATCCCGGTCACCTGCGAAGTCTGCCCTCACCACCTGTTCTTATCGCAGGACGGCGCATTAGCCGGATACGGCAATGGGGAGCCTTTGACTGGCGGGCGTCAGGAGGTGCGCCCGCGCCTGGCAACGATCACCGATGTGCAGGCGCTGTGGGAGAACCTGGATATGATCGACTGTTTCGCCACCGACCACGCTCCACATACGCTGGCCGAAAAAGATAGCAGCAATCCGCCGCCCGGTTTTCCAGGACTGGAAACAGCCCTGCCCCTTCTGCTCACGGCGGTGCACGATGGGCGGTTAACTCTTGACCAGGTGGTGGAAAAATACCACACCAATCCGCGGCGCATTTTTCACCTCCCCGAACAGCCTGAGACGTGGGTCGAAGTCGATGAAACAGCGCGTTACGAACTGCGCGCGGGCGAAATGCACAGCCGCTGCGGCTGGACGCCGTTTGAAGGCTGGCCGGTGCGGGGTAGAATCCGCAAGGTGGTTCTGCGCGGCAAGGATGCCTTCGCCGATGGTATCGTGACTGCCCCGCCGGGTTATGGTAAGAATGTGCGCGGCTGAGCCAGGCCGCGCTGATGAAGAGAAAATGAAGGAGAAACTATGGTAATTAACAATTTTAGCGCTCACCTGCCGTTCGGGGATAACAAAATCGCCCCCTGGTATGGTAAAGATATTTTATCTGTCAAACAATTCAGCCACGACGATCTGGATTATGTCTTTGGCGTGGCCCACGAGATGCGTGAAATGGTTACGCGCATCGGTACCTTTGATCTGCTCAAAGGCAAAATACTGGCGAATTTGTTCTACGAACCCTCCACCCGCACTTCCTCATCATTTACAGCCGCCATGGAGCGCCTGGGCGGATCGGTCATCCCGATCAACGAAGTGAAATATTCCTCCGTTTCCAAGGGCGAATCGCTGCCCGACACGGTGCGCACTCTGGAGTGCTACGCCGATGTGATCGTGCTGCGCCACCCAGAGATCGGCTCGGCGGCTCTTGCCGCCAGGTATGCCCGTAAGCCCGTGATCAACGCTGGCGACGGTGTGGGGGAGCACCCCACCCAGGCCCTGCTTGACCTGTTCACAATTTATGAGGAATTGGGAGTGGGCGTTGTGGATGGCATGACCGTCACCATGCTGGGTGATTTAAAATACGGCCGCACGGTGCATTCGTTGGCACGCTTGCTCTCGCTTTATAATGTCAAGATCAACTATGTTTCGCCAGACATCCTGCGCTTGCCGCGCGAAGTGTACAACGAAGTGGCCGAAAAAGGTGTGCCGCAGGCGGAATTCGCCAGCTTGGCGGATGTGCTGCCTGAAACGGACGTGTTATATGTCACCCGCGTCCAGAAAGAGCGCTTTGAAGACCCGGAGGCATACGAAAGTGTCAAATCTGCTTATGTGATCGACTGTGACATTATGCAAAATGCCAAAGAGAAGATGATTGTGATGCACCCCCTGCCGCGCGTCGGCGAAATTGCTATCGAATTCGATGATGATCCGCGCGCCGCTTATTTTCGCCAGATGGAATACGGCCTGTATGTGCGTATGGCCCTGCTGGCGATGGTGCTGGGAAAAGCCTGAACCAGATAACTGATCAGATTTTATGGAAACCTTTTTCACCTTTTTAGAAAAACGCGTCGATGACTGCTCCTCGCTCTTGTGCATCGGGCTTGACCCGCATGTCGATGATCTGCCTCAACCGACAGCGAAGGCGGCCCTCGATTTCTGCCTGAACCTGGTGCACCAAACCGCTCCGTACGCGGCGGCTTTCAAACCGAATGCGGCCTTCTTTGAAGTGTTGGGGCCACAGGGTTGGACTGCCCTTAAGCAGGTAATTGAAGCCATCCAGGCTGAATCACAGCGCCTGGGGTCGCGCATCCCGGTAATCCTCGACGCCAAGCGCGGCGATATCGCCTCCACTGCCGCCGCATACGCGCAGTCAGCATTTGAGAAATTGGGCGCCGACGCCATTACACTCAGCCCGTTCTTGGGACAGGATTCCCTGGAGCCTTTCCTGAACACGCCTGAACACGGCGCATTTGTTTTATGCAAAACATCCAACCCCGGTTCGGGCGATTTGCAGGATCTGCTGGTGGACGGTGAGACGCTTTCGGAGCGCATTGCCCGCCTGGTGCAAGGTTGGAATACGAGGGGCAACCTGGGCCTGGTGGTAGGCGCCACGCATCCTGATGCGCTGGCTGGCCTGCGCCAGGCCGCCCCAGGCCTGTGGTTCCTGGCGCCAGGCATCGGCGCCCAGGGAGGCGATCTGGAGGCCGCGCTGCGTGCCGGTCTGAGGGCAGACGGCAAGGGTTTACTGATTAATGTCAGCCGCTCGGTCGCACGCGCCGCCAACCCGGGCCTGGCCGCGGCTGAACTGCGTGACGAAATCGTCAGCCTGCGCCGCAGCCTGGGGATTGGCGGCCGAACGGCGCGCCTGCCGTTTACACCGCTGCAGACCGCGCTGGCCGATGCCCTGCTGGCTGCCGGCTGTGTCAAGTTCGGGCAGTTCATCCTGAAATCCGGCCTACTTTCCCCCATCTATCTCGATCTGCGGGAGTTAGTCAGTCACCCTCAGGTTCTGCGGTTGGCGGCAAACGCCTTGCTGCCCCTGCTCAAGCCGCTGAAATTCGACCGCCTGGCCGCCTTGCCGTACGCCGCCCTGCCGATTGGCACGGCCGTCAGCCTGGCGGGAGGCTGGCCGCTGATTTACCCGCGCAAAGAAGCCAAGAGTTACGGCACCCGGGCTGATATTGAAGGGCATTTTGAAAATGGTGAGCAGGTGGTGGTGGTTGATGACCTGGCTACCACCGGCGGCAGTAAATTTGAAGCGATTGAAAAACTGACGGCTGCCGGATTGAAAGTGAAAGACATCGTTGTGCTGGTTGATCGCCAATCGGGCGCTCAAGATGCGCTGGCGCAGGCCGGCTATACCCTGCACGCCGTGTTGACTTTGAGCGGGATGTTAGATTATTGGGAAACCAGCGGCAGTGTGCCTGCGGAAAAAATCGCTGAAACGCGCGCCTTCTTGAAACCGCCTGCCTGATGTATGCTTTTTTTCGCCCTCTGCTATTTCGTCTGGATCCCGAACGGGCTCACGGTTTGACCCTGGCGGCCATCCGTCTGGCCGGGCAGGCCCCTCTTGTACGCTCAGTGCTGCGCGTAATGTATTCCTCTACCGATCAAGCGCGGCGAGCTTTCGGGCTCGACTTTCGCAATCCGGTCGGGCTGGCGGCTGGCTATGACAAAGACGGGCGCGGTTGGCGCGGGCTGGCGGTTCTGGGTTTTGGGCATATCGAGGTTGGCACCGTCACACCGCGTCCTCAGCCTGGCAATCCCAGCCCGCGCGTCTTCCGTCTGCCCGAGGATCGCGCCTTGATTAACCGCATGGGTTTTCCTGGGCGAGGTGCAGACTATGTAGCGGCTCAACTGCAAGGCAGTCGGCCGGCTGGGCTGGTGCTGGGCGTCAATATAGGCAAGAACAAAGATACCCCTCTTGAAAGCGCCCTGGACGATTACCTGGCCTGCCTGCGCCGTTTTGCGCCGCTGGCCGATTATATCGCCATCAATGTGAGCTCACCGAATACGGTCGGACTGCGCCGCCTGCAAAGCCGCGCCGCTCTGGAAAGTCTGCTGTTTGGCCTGGCTTCTGAGCGCCAGCGGCTTTTGACCACTACCCGCCAACCCGGCCAGCTCCCAATCCTGGTTAAGCTGGCGCCTGACCTGGGCGATGAAGAGTTGGATGATGCCCTGGCGGCGATCCTGTCAGCCGGCATGGACGGCGTGATCGCCACCAATACCACACTGGCGCGGCAAGGTTTGCGGTCAGCACACGCACAGGAAAATGGGGGGTTGAGCGGCGCGCCACTGACCAGGCGCAGCCGCGCCGTGGTCGCCGAGATCGTGCGCCGCGTACAAGGAAAACTGCCTGTAATCGGCGCAGGCGGCATTATGAGCCGGGAAGATGCCCAGGCCATGCTGGGAGCCGGTGCATCCCTTATCCAGGTTTACACAGGCCTGGTATATGCAGGGCCTGGCCTGGTAAAAGCTATATTGAGATGAAAAAACCTGCGATTTTACTCGCAGGTTTTTGGGTTTTTATTAGAAACGGCGGGTGCGGTTGAAACCACCACGGGGTTGTTCTTCGCGTGGGCGGGCGACGCTGACTTTGATCTGGCGGTTATCCAGCATTTTTTCATTCAATGCCTGGATGGCTGCCTGAGCTTCAGCTTCACTGCCCATCGTCACGAAGGCAAAACCCTTCATGCGGCCGGTTTCACGATCTTTGATGATATCCACGGCGACAACCGTGCCAGCCTTGGCGAATGCGGCGCGCAGGCCTTCTTCGGTGGTGCTGTAGGATAAGTTTCCAACGTACAGTTTCGATTCCATTTTCTTCCTTACTTTTCTTTGAGACATCTTCTGGTTTCCAGAAGACTTTTGATTACTCCAGCTTCGACCGAATAAAAATGCCGCCTCTCAGCACAGAAAGGCGGCACACACTACTCGCGACTTCTGGACCCAAACAAATGCATTATACCAGAATTTTTAAATTGTCAAGATTAAATGCTGATCTTTCGATAAATTCATGCCAATAAAGTGAAAGCCTTTGAAGTTGGTGAAACAGCCGGCGGCGGAATTGGTAAAAGGAGAAAGGCGGGAGATGAACAACAAGAAGCGTCAAAAACGGTTTTGTCAGAATCTTGGATACCGCTTGACTTTATGATAATCAGGTTGTATAATCACTTTGTAAGTTTAGTTTACAAACAAAGCTCGCTTCCAGTCGTTGGATTTTTCCAACAAAGGTTCGAAGATACCTATGAAAAAGGCCACTCACCAACAGACCAAAAAACATAACCGCGACCTTGTTTTACGCACCATCTTTGCTAACGAATCGATCAGCCGCGCAGAGGTGGCCCGGGTAACAAACCTGACTCGCGCCACTGTTTCGGAACTGGTAAACGATTTACTCGATGAAGGTCTGGTTGTGGAAACTGGCCGAGGCGAATCAATTGGTGGAAAATCACCAATTTTATTAAGTGTTATGGCTGATTCCCGCTACCTGATCGGCGTGAACCTGGCGCAGGATAAATTCACTGGCGCGATTGTCAACCTGCGAGGAGAAATCAAGGAGAGCGTAGAAATCCCGGTTCAAGACAGCAACGGGGAAAATGCCCTCGAATTTGTTTATCAGATCATTGATCAATTGGTTAAAAAGGAGATCAATCCGATTGTCGGGATTGGTGTAGGCGCCCCTGGTTTGATTAATACACGCGAAGGCGTCGTCGTCAATGCGGTTAATTTGGATTGGCAGGATCTCCCACTTCGCCAATTGCTCGAAAAAAAATACAGGCTTCCCGTTTCTGTTTTGAATGATAGCCAGGCAACCGCCATTGGTGAATTTGTTTACGGTGGCCAGCATACCCGCGACCAAAACCTCATCGTAGTCAATGTTAAGCATGGTATTGGATCCGGCATTTTGGTCAACGGCCGTTTATTTCAAGGGGATGGCGGCGGCGCCGGGGAAATCGGTCACGTGGTGGTGCAGGAGAAAGGTGAGTTATGCCGTTGTGGGAAACGGGGCTGCCTTGAGACGATCTCCAGCACTCGGGCTGTGCTGAAGAATTTGAATCTCGTTTCGCTGGAGGCGGCACAAGCCGCTTTTGAATCGGGGGATGCCGCCGCGAAAAAAGTGGTCACAAACGCGGCGCATTATCTGGGTATTTCGCTCGCCAATTTAATTGGTATTTTAAACATTCAACAAATTGTCCTCGTCGGCGATATGACCCGCTTCGGCGCAGAATGGATAGAAGAGGTGAACACTTCCATGCGCAATGCGGCGTTGGAACGGATGTCGGAGAACACAAAATTGGAATTGGGAACGCTTGATTATCGGGCCTGCATTTTGGGCGCTTCGGCATTCTTATTACTCGACGATTATTCCCTCTTGTTGAAGGATCATTAAACATGGAATTGATCTCGCCCGCGATCAAACCGCCATTGGATGACTATTTTTACCCGGCAGCTTTGGCGAATCGGAATTTTCAGCATAGGGTCAGTCCGTTTGGTGTGCGTGCAGTGATCGGTTTGGAGAGAAGTGGACGTGAAGTTTCACGTTTTGAGACTTTTATTTTTCCCGAAGGTCATCCTGAATTTAATTCCAACCTGCCGTACATTGAACGCATTGTGAAGTTTTTGCTCTGGCAGCGGGGTGGGCATACCTTATATGTTGGCGCGCCTGATCGGATCGGTAGGCACATTCGCAAAGCATATTCAGGGAACGGCGAGCGTAAATTTGACTTTCATTTCATGGGTACTCAAGTATACGAAAGAGAATTCTGTGTGGTGGTTTGCGATGCAGATGAAGTGCCTGCTTCACACGAGACAGGAAAGCTGCTCGGCCGAAATTTAGATGGTTGTCGCATTGGATTTGATCTGGGCGCATCTGACCGCAAGGTGAGCGCCGTGGTGGATGGGAATGTGGTCTACAGCGAAGAGGTCATTTGGCAGCCGCGCATGAACAGTGATCCTGCATATCATTACAGCGAAGTCATGGCAGCGTTGAAATCTGCGGCGAGTAAGATGCCGCGCGTGGATGCGGTTGGCGGAAGTTCGGCGGGCATTTATGTGGACAACCGTCCAATGGTGGCTTCATTATTTCGCAACGTTCCAAAGGAGAAATTCGGCGAGATCAGAGATATGTTCTTACACATCCGTGATGAAATGGGCGTGCCCTTGGAAGTGATCAATGATGGTGATGTGACGGCGCTCGCAGGTTCGATGTCGATTGGAGATAACGGTATTTTGGGGATCGCACTCGGCTCGAGTGAAGCCGCCGGGTACGTGAACCTGGAGGGTCGGATCATGGGTTGGTTGAACGAGCTGGCATTCGCGCCGATCGATTACAGTCCGGATGCACCTGTTGATGAATGGTCAGGGGACCTGGGGTGTGGCGCTTCTTATTTTTCACAACAATGTGTGTTCAGACTTGCGCCAAAGGTTGGCATTGAAATTCCTGCGGATGTGACCGACGCAGAAAAGTTGAATTTTGTTCAAAAGAAACTGGAAGCAGGTGAACCGGGCGCTTTAAAGATCTGGCAGAGCATGGGTGTTTACCTGGGCTACGGCATTGCACACTACGCAGAATTTTACGATATTCAACATGTTTTAATTTTGGGCCGCTGCACATCAGGCCAAGGGGGTGATTTATTGATTGAAGGTGCAGAACAAGTATTGAAAATAGAATTTCCTGATCTGTTGAAGAAGATCGAATTGCATTTACCTGATGAGAAGATACGTCGTGTTGGTCAATCTGTGGCCGCGGCGAGTTTGCCGGCAATCTAAATCCTTGCCTCTGCAGGGAGCAATCCCTCTCGAGAGCAGAATGTGTAGCGGAGAATGAAATTTCATCTGAGCACAGCCGAAATATATATACCTGATCATGTGCCTGAAGTTCAGGCAGTGGAACGGACAACACATCTGTGTTTTGCCGCTCACCAGGATGATATTGAGATCATGGCGGCGCAGCCCATCCTTGAGTGTTTTCAGCAAAAAGATAAATGGTTCACCGGGGTGGTTGTCACCGATGGCCGCGGTTCGCCGCGCAGCAGCGATTATGCGAATTACAGCGACGATGAAATGCGCCTCGTTCGATTTAAAGAACAACGTAAAGCTGCAATTGTGGGCGAGTTTGCGGCGCAGATTATGCTCGATTTCCCCAGCGAGGTAATCAAAGATTCAGCCCGCAAGGAACCGGTGGAGGATATTCTGCACATCTTGCGCGCAACCAGGCCGAATGTGGTTTATACACATAACCTCGCCGATAAACATGATACTCATGTGGGAGTTGCTCTCAGGGTGATCGAAGCCCTTAGAAAACTGGATTCGGTTGACCGTCCTGAAAGATGCGTGGGATGTGAAGTGTGGCGTTCGCTTGATTGGATGAACGATTCAGATAAAGTCACAATGAACGTGTCCGATCACGAAAACCTGCAATTTGCTATGTTGGGTGTATTTGATTCGCAAATTGTGGGCGGTAAGCGCTATGATCTGGCGTCCATGGGACGCCGCCGCGCGAACGCAACCTATTTTGAATCCCACGGTGTGGACAATGCAGTCGGCCTGTCCTATGGAATGGATATGACCTCCTTAATGAACGATGCAAGCATCGAGCCGGCTGAGTTTGTCCGAGGATTCATACACCGGTTTATGAGCGATGTTATTGAGCGAATTCAGAGGGTCCATTGAAGCTTGATTTACTTTCTTCGATGAAAGGAGTGTGAAACTTGTAGAGTTATCAAAGAACCGCAATGAGTTGTCACAATATTCTTAAAAAAAAAGAAAAAAAGGAGAAGAAAATGCACAAGAAGCTTTTTGCAACGTTGTCTTTGTTGGTGATGGTTAGCATAATATTGACCGCCTGTGGAGGTGGTACAACGCAGGCTCCTGCCGCGACCACAGCAGCCCCCGCCGCGACCCAGGTTCCTGCCGCAACGGTAGCTCCTACCGAGGCGGCTAAATCTGTGACCTTGAAAGTTTACCTGCTCGATTACACCCCCGCTACCATAACATGGTTAAAAAGCGATATCAATCCGGCCTTTGAAGCTGCTAACCCCGGTGTGAAGGTTGAAATCACCGAAGGCTCATGGTCGGGTTGGGATACCACCTTCAGCGGTTTCTTCGCCGCTGGCGATGGTCCCGATATCATCAATCTTGGCTCTGAAATGAACACTCTGTATGGCGAAAGCCTGGCTGACATGGATCAATACCTTGGTGAAAGCGCATGGCCTGATATCAAGAACTTTGGCCCGGCACTTGAGAACGCCAAGTACAATGGCAAGCTTCGTGGTCTGCCGATCTTCACTGCTCCACGGTACGTCTTCTGCCGTACCGACTTAATGAAAGCTTCCGGCTGGACCTCTGGAACGCCTTAGAATTTTGCCGATTGGATTGCCTTTGCGAAGAAGGCTTCTGTTATTGACCCTGCCACCAACTCTTTGAGCCAGCAAGCGCTCGTTCCCGTCGACGCGGCCTCCATGGCAGACTGGCAGTGGTGGTTGTTGGTCTATTACTCGCTTGGCGGTCAACTTTATAAAGCAGACGGCACCCCAAACTTCGATTCTCCCGAAGCGCTTGCCGCCACAAAATTCATGCTCGATATGCGCCAGGCCACATACGGACCTGCGGCGAATGCGGTTGGAGCGCTTCCCACAGGACAGGGTTCTGTGATCGACAAGGATGACGCCTCTGGCAAGAATAATGGCGCAGTCTGTCTTGCCCATTCAGGGTGGGCCGCTCCTGCCTTTGACCGTCCTATTTGGAGCAAAATATCCATTGATCCATTCAATGGTGATCCGGCCAACTTCCCGAACAGCAAACCGGTTGTGCTCGCGTTCAATGATTGGCTGGCCGTTGCCAACTACAGCCAGCACAAAGATCTCGCCGCCCAATGGTTGAAACTCGCCTTCACCAAGGATGCCAACCATAAGTGGAATGAGACCATGGGCTTGATCCCGGCTCGCAACGATGCGCAGTTTGGGTTTGTGACCGATTCACCTCAACTCCAGCGTGAAGCGGAACTCGCTACAAAATATGGCGTCGGTTTTGCCGGCATCAAGGAATCTGCGAAACTCTCCACAATCATGCAGGATGCACTTGGCAAGGTCATCACCGAAGAGCTCACTCCCGCAGAAGCTGTAGCCAAAATCCAGAAAGATTACACCGCTGCCCTCGGTAAATAAATCCTGTGATACGATGGCACAAAATACATAAGTGCTTCCGCTGATTCAATTAGCTCATTCGGGGACTTGTCCCCGAATGAGCTATCCTTAGGAGAGGTCTATGCCTGAAAACCCATATCTCAATGTGTTGTTCACTGCCGCGCTGACCGTCAGTTTTATTATTGCCAGCAGTTATGGCGTAGGCTTGCTTGCCCGTTTGATAGCGAGGTTGCGAGGGGCATCCACTCGCTTTCAGGAAAATACATTCGCTGGTTATTTGTTTGCTTCACCCTGGATCGTGGGTTTCTTGATCTTTGTGGTTGTTCCCCTGGCCTTTTCTCTTTATTGGAGTTTCACGGATTATCGCGTTACTTCCAATACCCCCCTTAATTGGGTTGGGTTGGAAAATTATAAAACGATCTTATTTGGCGATGATAACTTTCGCGCTTCAATCATCAACACGCTTTATTTGACGGTGATTGGTTTGCCTTTACAGCTTGGCGTGGCTCTGCTCCTCGCCGTTTTGCTCAACCAAAGAACGCGCGGGGAGCGGATCTTCCGCATGGCATTCTATTTACCCGTGATCCTGGGATTCAACACCGCCGTTCTTTTATGTTGGCGACTGATGTTGAATACTGGAACAGGCATCATCAACCTGATCATCCGCTCCGCAGCAAACGCCTTTCCGCCCTTCAGTTATCTCAATCGACTCGCCATTTATATTCAGGAACTGGTAACAGCCTTTTTCCTTGGTTTGAATACGGGTAAGTTTAATCTGCTGAATAAGGTTGTTGAGAACGCTCTCCCTGCCGCTAACCGTGTTCCGCTTTGGGTGCAAAGCCCCTTGTGGACTAAGATGTCTGTCGTGTTACTGATGGTGTGGAGCTGTGGCGCAATGATGTTGATCTTCCTGGCAGGCTTGAACAACATCCCCCGGGAACTGCACGAAGCTGCCGAGGTGGATGGCGCAACTGGCTGGCAAAAGTTTTGGCGTATCTCCCTGCCGCTTCTTACTCCGTATATTTTTTACAACCTTGTAGTCGGCATGATCAATTCTCTGCAGATATTTGAACCGATCTTTGTTCTATATCACGATAACCAGCCCATCGTTTCCTCCACAATTTCCATGGTCTATTATCTCTGGCAAAAAAGTTTCAGCCATTTTGAGATGGGCTACGGTTCCGCCATTTCATGGATTGTCCTCGTGATCATCTTGATTATCACGATCATCCAGTTCCGTCTGCAGGACCGCTGGGTGACCTACGATGTTTATTAGGAGATGGTCATGAAGAAATATCTCCCCATGATAAAAAGCATCATGTTGTACGTGATCCTGACTGCCGCGACGCTTCTGATGAGTTTCCCGTTATTCTGGATGATCTCATCCTCTCTGAAAACCCTCCAAGAAACCAACTCGCCAGGCATCGTTTGGGTTCCCGTTAAGCCGACCCTTCAGGCATATCTCGCCATTTTCCAAAATCATGACTTCCTGCGCGCCTATTTCAACTCTGTATTTTATGTGACGCTCGCCTTGGCTGGAACCCTGCTTTCGATTGCCGCCGTCTCTTACGCCTTCAGCCGCGTGGAATGGCCCGGCCGCAACTTGGTGTTCTTCTTGATGCTCTCCACCATGATGATTCCACCTCAAGCGCTCATCGTGCCTCAGTATGTTTTCTTCAACAAGATCAACTGGATCGGCACATTCAATCCGCTCATCATTCCCGGATATTTTGCGGGAGGCGCCGCAATGGTCTTTTTACTCAGGCAGGCGATGGCGCAAATACCCAAAGAGCTGGATGAATCCGCATTTGTCGATGGGGCCAATCATATCCAGATTTGGTGGGAGGTGGTCATGCCATTGGTCAAGGCGCCGCTCGCAACAATCGCCACATTTTTGTTTGTTGGTTTGTGGAACAGCCTGCTCACCCCCCTTATGTACCTGCAAACGGTTGATCTTTACACATTGCCTGTATATGTCACCACCCTTTACAATATCAATAATACCGTCCAACAGTGGCCGACCATCATGACCGCCGCCGTTCTGACGACCGTTCCATTGATCGTCGTTTTCTTCTTTGCCCAACGATATATTCTTGAAAGTGTCGTGGTTTCAGGTTTGAAAGGTTAGTAAATCAGAACCGTCGATACGGAGAAGTGAAGCATGTCCCTTTTTTCTGAGATCACAGAACAGCCCCAGAGGGTCCAATCCCTTTTGGTTTCCCAGCGTACAAACGTGGAGCAGATCGCGTCTGTTATTCAGCAACATGACATTCAGTTCATATTTCTCGCGGCGCGTGGGACATCTGATAATGCAGGGCGCTATGCAAATTATCTGTTCGGTGCAATGAACGGTCTCCCGCTTGCGCTGGCTACGCCATCTCTGTTCACTTATTACAAACGTCCGCCGCTGTTGAAGAATGCATTGGTAATCGGCATTTCCCAATCAGGCAAATCGCCCGATATTGTCAGCGTTTTAGAGGAGGGAAAGCGACAGAGGTGTTTGACGTTGGCAATTACCAATGAACCAAACTCTCCCCTGGCAAACACCGCCGATTTTGTGTTTGATATTCGAGCCGGTACAGAAGAGGCAGTTGCAGCAACAAAAACCTATACTACATCGCTGACCGCGATTGCTATGCTGTCCACCGCCTTGCATGGAAATAAAAAACAATGGCATGAATTAGAAAAAGTTTCATACTGGATTGAGGATGCGTTGAAATTGGATGAATTCATCGCAGAAGCTGTTCAGCGCTATCGTTACATTGACCAAACTGTTGTGCTGGGACGCGGCTTCGATTATTCAACTGCATTCGAGTGGGCGTTGAAACTCAAAGAGCTGACATACATTATTGCTGAGCCATATTCCTCGGCGGATTTTGCGCATGGCCCCATCGCATTGGTCGATAGAGGATATCCGATCTTTGCTGTGGCTGCCAAAGGTAGGGTTTTTGATTCGATGTACCACATGCTCAAACGTCTGCGTTCGGTTA
Organism: Chloroflexota bacterium; assembly: GCA_029782365.1. Classification (GTDB taxonomy): domain Bacteria; phylum Chloroflexota; class Anaerolineae; order Anaerolineales; family UBA4823; genus CAWBUW01. The sequence goes on along the minus strand of JAKOUW010000017.1, from coordinate 260,784 downwards.
TCTCTGCCGAATTGGTTGTGATATCCAATGATAAAAGAGCGTTGTCGCTCGCACAGGTTCCGTTGAATGTCCCGGTGGATATGCCCGAATGGTTGTCCCCATTGGTAAACATTTTACCCGCGCAGTTATTTGCCTATCATCTTACCCGTGTCAAAGGATACGATACCGAGCATCCGCGCACGATCTCCAAAGTCACAGAAACGAAATAGGTGCTGATGACTATGCTGGCAGGTTCCCCATCCAAACCATTTAATTTCACTCATCCAACGGTGGGTAATCCGCAGATGTATGCCAGAACTCTCTATTCTTTTATGAATAATGAAGAGTCTTCCGTTTTTGGAGCCGAGGCTAAACCCGATCTTTCGACCGAAGGTCGGATAATTTAATTCATCTATGTGACATTTGACGCTTGCCCGCCTTATTCTCAGCGCGAAAATAATAAGTGGTCGCGTTTGTTCATGAGAACTGGAGGCAGCAGTGAGAAGGGTATTCTTACTCACGTGTTTGTTTCTGAGTTTCCTATTTGTTAATGGAGAAGCGTCTGCGCAGGCCAGGCGTTCCTCGCTTAATTCGCCGTTTCCTAACCCAACATCGGCAGCTTTCATTTTGAGTGAACAAGATTTTACCGGAGATGGCACGCTGGATATTCGATTAGATAACGGCGTCCTTTGGTTGCAGATCAATCGCGACCCGGTTTCTGCGCCAAAAGGTTGGGTTGAAGCCGGCGGTTTGAGTGGACAGCCTTCATTCCTTCGTGGGCACATCGCCTCTGGCGGCATGCTTGATCAAAGTGTATATTGGAATATGCAGTCATTTCAAGTCCAGACCATTCGATCTGGACTTGATGAGGGCAGTTACCGTGTTGTCGAAGTAGACACCGGTAATGGTAAGGAAATAACCCGCATTTTTACTGTGACCCTTCAAGCGAACATGGCATATGCCTGGGTTGATTACCGTTTTCGCAACACAGGAAGTTCCAGTTTTTCATATGATGAATATTCATCACACATCCACGATGGTGCGCATTTGGCAGATTTGCTCCCCTCCGAAACGAGCGATATCAATGCATACATCAATGGTGTTGGCGTCATCAACCTGGCGAGCCAATCCGGTTGGCGCAGTTATGCTCCAGATACTAGACTCGCACTTATGGGTTCCCGGTTCGCCAGGGTTCTACGTCTTTTACGGTAACCGTGGCTCATGCTCGGTCAGCCCGTTTGCCTGCCTGGATATCGATGACACGAATGGATATGGTCCAGAAACGGTCACCATATCCCAATTCACCGCCGGGAAATATACTTACGCTGTCCAGCGTTATTCAATGAGCGGCGAATTAGCCGGCAGTGGGGCGCGCGTCCAGGTGTATGACAACTCGGGTTTGATTCTGGATCTGACGATTCCAACCAGCGGAAGCGGGACCTGGTGGCATGTCTTCGATTTTGATGGATTAGCAGGCACGTTGACGCTTGTTAACCAGATCCTGGGCGCCAGCCCGGGACCGTAGACGGGCGGGCTAATTCGAACACTTCCCCCAGCCGGGTGTACTCATCGCCGCCCAGGCGCGCCACCGGTCGCAGCAGGCGCGCATCCACCAGGCCGTTCGGGCGCAGCAAGCCCTGCCGCAAGTGGATGCGCTGCACCTGTCCCAGGATCATTGTGTAGGCTGCATCCAGCACCGGCACGATTTGAGTCGCCCGGCATTCCAAGGCAGCCGCCGCCGCTGCCAGGCGTACGGGACGCACACTCTCACTGGGCAGTGTTTCCAGGCCAGCCAGGGTAATTTCATCCACCTCATAAGCGTACTCGCCCGAAGTCAGGTTCATCGCTTCGACCAGCGTCTCATCAACGATGTGCAGCACAAACTCACCGGTCTCCTGCACGTTGCGCAAGGTGTCTTTTGGTCGGCCCTGGCGCTGCCCAACCGAGACCATCAAAGTGGGCGGGCTGCCTGCAACGGCGTTGAAAAATGAAAAAGGCGCCAGGTTGGGCGTGCCATCTGCACCCAGGCTGGACACCCAGGCGATTGGGCGCGGCGTCACCAGGCTGGTCAGCAGGCGGTAAGCGGCGCGCGGCTCTATCTCGGATGGGATAATCGCAGGCATCACGAACCCAGCGCCTTTTGCAGCACGGCTCGGATGGTCTTAACTTCATCCACATTGATGCTGTGGCCCAGGTTGGGGTACAGGCGCAAGTCCACCTGCGCGCCGAGGCTGCTCAGCACCCGGCTGCTTTCCTCCACGCTGGCTTGCGGAATGTAAGGATCGGCATCACTGCAGCCCAACAGCACCGGCGTGCCAGACAAACCTGATGGGTAGCTGCGCGGCGAGGCGGGCGGGCCAATGACCGAGCCGCTCAAACCGAACACGCCGCCCCAGCGCTGTCCACTGCGCGCCGCGAATTCGAGCGCCAGCGAGCCGCCCTGCGAAAAGCCCAGCAAAAAGATGCGTTCCTTGCTCAGCCCGCCTTTTACCAGGTTTTCCACCAACTGCCGCAGGCGTGCGAGGGCGGCGTCCAGCCAGGGCTGGTTGCTGGCAAGAGGGGCCAGGAACGGATTGGGATACCAACGCCCCTCTGGCGCTTGCGGCGCCAGGAACGCCAGGCCAGCTCGTTCGAGATCGGCGCTTAACCCCAGGATATCGGCGGCGCTGGCCCCGCGCCCATGCAGCATGATCATCGCCGCCGTGGCCAAATCGGCAGGCACACCTGCTCTCAATACAGGCTGGTTGGCGTGCGCCTTCAGCAGAGCTTCATACAAATCAGTCGTGGACTCAACAGACATGGCAGGGCTCGACCATCTCAATCGGCTGCAGGCTGGCTTCGATAGATTTACGCTGGCTCTCCAGCCAGGGGGGCAGCTTCAAGGCCTGACCCAGCTCAGCCTCCGGTTCATCCACCAGGAAGCCAGGACCTAAGGTAGCCAATTCCACGATGTGCCCATCAGGATCATTGGTGTAAATGCTTTTGAAATATACCCGATCCATCACAGGTGAGACGCGCCGCCCGGCCCGCAGCAGCTTCTCGCGCCACGCCAACTGGGTCTCTTCGTCTTTGACAGCCAAAGCGAAATGGTGCGTTTGTCCACTGCCCATGCGCACGCGCGGCTCACGGCGTGGGTCGCGCTCGAAGTAGGTCAGAATGGTGCCGGGCCGGCCATCGCCAGCCCCCCAATACCAGTGGGCTGAGGTCGGGTCATCGAAATTGGTGGTCAGCTTGACGCGCCGCATATCCAGCAGCTCGCTGTAAAAAGCATGCGTGCGCTGAATGTCGCTGGCAATAGCGGTGATATGGTGCATGCCATGGCTGAGCGCCATTTGCGGGTCGATTTCGTAAACCGGCTCCGGCCAGGTATCGGCGTGGATGGCAGCCTCATCGCGGTTGCGCACCACTTTTTCTGGCGGCGGGAGGCGAAGCTCAGTCCCCAGTGATTCGGGGGCTTCGTCAACCGTCCAACCCGGGCCGACTGTGGCGATTTCCAGGATCACACCATCCGGGTCTTTGAAATAAATCGATTCGAAATACTGGCGGTGATAGGGCCCGGTGACTTCCAGGCCTTTACCGCCCAGGTAGCGTTTCCAGCGCAGTAAGCCCGGGCGGTCGCTGACCTGCAGCGCCAGGTGATGCGTGCCGCCGATGCCAGGTTTGCCAGGCATGGCATTTCGCCATTCAAAAAAGGTCACGGCGCTGCCGGGGCTGCCGGTGCGGTCGCCAAAATACAGGTGATAGGCCGCTGGGTCATCGAAATTAACCGTCTTTTTGACCAGGCGCAAACCCAGGACGCGCGTGTAAAAATCTACGGTGCGCTGGGCGTCCGTGCAAACCAGGGTGATATGGTGTAAACCTAAAATGGACATGGAGAGACCTCGTGTGGCTAAACTTTAAGGGATAATTTTTATCAATATTATCAAAAATATCCCCACACGTCAAGAAGTCTCCGCATGGCTACATTTCCGGTTACAATACCGGCATGACCGAACCAGCTATCCTCACGCACAACCTGACCAAAACCTTTAACATTGTTCAGAAAGAACCCGGCCTGGGTGGGGCGTTCAAGGCGTTGTTTAAACCACATTACACGTATAAAACTGCCGTGGACGGCATCAGTCTGCAAATCGATCCCGGTGAAATCGTCGGTTACATCGGCGTCAACGGGGCAGGCAAGTCCACGACGATCAAGATGCTGACCGGCATCCTGACGCCCACCAGCGGCAGCGTGCGCGTGCTGGGCCGCGACCCGCACCGCCAGCGCGTGGCCAACGCCCGCGAGATAGGCGTGGTCTTTGGCCAACGCACGCAGTTGTGGTGGGACCTGGCGCTGATCGAATCGCTCAATCTGGTGGCGGGCATCTACGACATTCCTGCACCGCGCTACAAACAACTTCTCGAGCAGTTTGGCGAGATACTGGAACTCAAGGAGCTTTTCAAGACACCCATCCGCAATATGTCGCTGGGCCAGAAAATGCGCGCTGAGCTTGCCGCCGCCTTGATTCACGAGCCGCGCGTGCTCTACCTGGACGAGCCCACAATTGGCCTCGACTTGCTGGTGAAAGAAAAGATCCGCACCTTTGTGCGCCAGCACAACCAGACGCATGGCACGACCATTATCCTGACCACCCACGACTTGGGCGACATCGAAGAGCTGTGCCAGCGTGTGATCATTATCGACAGCGGCAAGTTGATATACGACGGGCCGCTCAGCACAATCCGTGAGCGTTTCGGGCGGCAGCGCATCCTGACATTCGAGGTGGCGCCGCAATTGTTCAACCGCCTGGAGCAGATCACGGCTGGGTTGCGTCTGCCGCCCAGCGCCCAGGCGGCGGTGGAGGATGACGAAGTGTGTTGTAAACGGTTGGTGGTGCGCTTCGACCGATTGGAAACCAGCGCCAGCCAGGTGGCTGCCTCTCTCATGGAACAGGTGGAGGTGTTGGATTTTTCCATCGCCGAACCTGACCTGGCAGGCATCGTGCGTCAGATTTACCTGGGCGCGCTCAATCAGCCAGAAAATGAGAGACAGCCATGAGCAGTTTGACGGCTTCCTCTCCGAACGGCTTGCGCGCCAGCCTGCGCCGTACTCTGCGCCTGAGCGCGGCTTTTCTAACGATCGTCCCGAAGGTTTTCCTGGCCTATGGCATGTGGTTTTGGGCTGAAATTGTCATGCAGTTGTTCACAATGCTGGTCTTTGTTTATTTCTGGCGCGCCATCTACAGCAACAGCGCCCAGGCAACCATCAGCGGCTTAACCCTGGCGCAAACCCTGGGTTACATGTTGTGGACGCGCATCCTTGGCCCAACGTTGGAAACGCGCCAAATTTTCAATTTTGGCTACGCCATTCGCGAGGGTTTGATTGCCGTAGAACTGCTGCGTCCGGTAGATTACCAGGGACGCAGTTACCTGGAACAACTGGCTATGACGGGCATGAACTTGCTCACCAAGCTGCCGCTGGTGGTGGTGGCGATGGTGTTCTTCGGACTGCGCCCGCCCGCCAGCCTGGCTGTGTGGGGAGCGTTTGCGCTGTCATTTTTCCTGGCGCAGGCAGTCTCCTTTTGCTTTGATTGGCTGTATGCCTGCCTGGCTTTTTACAGCACCGAAACGTGGGGACTGGGAGTGGTGCGCGAAGCGGTTTCCCTGCTCTTCAGCGGCGCTCTTTTACCCTTGGCCATGTTCCCCGATTGGCTGCAGCGTATAAGTGACTTCTTACCGTTTAGCAAGATCATCTACACCCCGGTGGCGCTGTTGAGCGGCATTCTGCCGCTCAGCGAGGCGCCGCAGTTGTGGCTGGCGCAAATTTCTTGGTTGGTTGGACTTCTGCTGGCTTCGCGCTGGTTTTTCAATTTCTCAGTGCGCAAGATCACGGTGCAGGGAGGCTGAGCATGCCCTGGTTTTCGCGCTACACTCGTTTGTACGGCTTGTTCTTCATCCAGCGTCTGAAAATTTTGATGGAATACCGCTTAAATTTCTTCATCGGCGCCTTCTCGTTCGTGCTGGTGCAAAGCGTGGGGCTGGTGGGGGTGTGGGCGATCATGCGTCAGGTGCCCAGCCTGAACGGCTGGACATTCCCAGAATTGCTGCTGATTTACGGGCTGATCCACCTGTCCAAGTCGATCTCGCACATGTTTGCCGATAATTTGTGGACGCTGGGTCACGCCTATATACGGACGGGTTCGTTCGACCGCTTCATGGTGCGCCCGATCAATCCGCTCTTCCACCTGCTGGCGGACCGCTTCTGCCATGATGGCATTGGCGACTTCCTGGTGGGCGCGGCGCTGGTCGTGTATGCCAGCCAGGCGCTGCATATCCCCTGGTCGTTTTTCAACCTGGCTTATTTAGTCGTGATGACGCTTTCCGGCGGGATGATCTTCATAGGTCTCAACCTGGTCACGGCCACTTCGGCCTTCTGGATCATCGAGTCGGTGCCGGTCACGCAGATTGTGCATGCCACGCACGAATTCGCTTTTTACCCTTTGGATATGTATAACCAGGTGATCAAGCTCGGCCTGACCTGGATCATTCCGTTCGGTTTCGCTTCGTTTTATCCCGCCAGCTACCTCGCCGGACGAGATGTCGGCGCGCTGGCCTGGATAGGCCCGCTGGTGGCGGCTTTGCTGTTGGTGTTGGCCTACCGAGTGTGGCTCTTCGGCTTAAAGCACTACGGCTCGACGGGTTCCTGAACGCAGGCGCCAGGCTGTATTGTCGATGCACGCCCCTTGGTATGTCGCTGCCGCTTACTTGGTGAAGTTGTTATCGGGGGGCTGGGTTGGCTTGGCTTCCCCTGCGCCGCTCAGCTCCTCAATGAAAGGCCGAAATGCGCCAGTCTCCTGGCTGTTGTGCAGGCAGTTGTAGTAGCCGCGCACAATCTCGGCCTGTTGTTCAATGTTGAAGTCGCGCAAGCGCTTGCCCTGCTTTTGAGCCATGATCAACGCTTCGCGGCCGCCGAAATCGAATGGGACTGGCCGGAACAACACTGTCAGACTCCGCCATAACGCCGCCAACCCCTCGTGCTCGAACTGCCAACAGTGCGTCAGCTCATGAATCAGCCATTCCAATTTGAAGCTATCAGGTGAGTCTGGCTCCGGATAAGAAGTAGGCAGTTCGATGGGAAGATAGATGTTATAACCGATCGTGATGGCGTTGAAATCGTTGGGTCCGGGCGGCGGCATGCGCCTCAGCCAGCGACCGAAGCGATCGAGCACGGTCGGCAGGCTGTAATCTTCAAAAATTCGCACCTGGCTGTAATCCAGCCCATTCTGGAACACCGAATAGGCTTCTTTAAATTCATAATTATATAATTCGCGTCCGCGCGCCTGCGCCAGCCGGGAGCGAGGTCGAGCGGCACTGCCACTCTCCAGGGATTCGCTGATACTGGATGACTGCTCTTGGTTTATCTCAGCCGTTTTGCTTACTTTGGTCGCCGGTTTGTTAGGTGCCTGGTTGGCGAAATTTTGGGTTGGGCGGCTCTTCACATCATCCATTGAAGGCTGCCAGACCGGCTGTAAGATCCACAGCAGCGCAAGGCCGGTGATCAACGCTGTTATGGTGGTCTCAATCAGTCGAAGCGTGAGATCGGTGGAACTGCTCACCTGAGGGTAGCCAAGCAGAGATTGCACCTGGCTCATCACCAGCGACTCGATGATCACAATCGGCGTCCATATCCAGGCGCGCCGGCTGATACGATTCAGCGGGAAAACCTGTGCCAGAGCTTCAACGCCAGGAGCGAGGGTAGAAAGGATCGTGCTGTTTAAATTGGCCATATACAAACCGGCGTTGGTGATCACCCCGGCCGCGCTGCCAAACCAGGCGTAATCTAACCCGACGCCGGCACAACGTGCCAGCACATACCACTGCAGCAGGTTCGAAACGAGCATCGGCACCACGATTTCTGCCACAATCGAGGTTGGGTCGCTTGAGCCGAAGAGGGTTGGCAGCCAGGGTTGGATGAGGGCATAATACAGCCCGGCCCAAGCGACCGAAACGACCAACCACAGACCCAGGAAGCGCATCTGCACCGGCAGCACGACTTTGATCGACCCAATTTGCACCTGGCTTCTGCTTGCCGCCGGATCGTCAGCGCCTTTAAACCAGCGCCGGAAAGGCTGGCCCCAGCTAATTTCCTCCCGCAGGGCTGCCGGTTGCAGCAGCCAGACCAGGAGAGGTGCTGTCAGCAGGTTGGTCAATAAGATTTCAAGGTTGAGGATGAGCAGGAAAACAATCGATGACTGAGTCGAGATAGAATTGCTCTGGCTGATCGAACCATTCGAAACGGTCAATCCCAGGGATTCCATGATCACCAGGCTGACCAGCCAGGCGGCCGCCATACCCGGCAGCCACCACCAGCCGCGCCGGCTGTGCCGGTCGAGCACGACACCCTGGCTGAGCCCGTAGGCTAACCCCGGGAGAAGGTAGTAATACCAGCCGCCGATCGAAAGATGCTCCACAAATGTCCAGCCAATCGCTGCGCTGACCAGGCTGGCCACCAACCAGGCGAAAACAGAGGCCGCGCTGAAAACCAGCGGTTGGCGGTCGGATTTTTCTTGCATTGAGCTCTGCGACTGGCGGTAAAGCCACCAGGCCTGGAAAATGGCCATGAAACCGATCGAGAAGGTTTCGATAAACATGCGGGTAAGAAAAGAAGTCTGGGCTAAATTGAGAAATACCAACAGGATCAGCCCCACCAGGCTTCCGAGCACAGCGCCGATACTGCTTTGGAAAATCCAATTCAAGGCCTGGGTGATGTTTTCGCGCTTGAACACCTGCGGCAATGGCGGGATAGATTGTCCCGTGCGCCGTGCCCTCATCAGGCGGCGCACGGTTTCGGGCAGTCGCACCGCCAAACGATTTGGATTCTGCCCGCTCATGTACGACAAGTAAACAATATCGCGGTACGGACTGCCGCTCTTGGCAGTTCGTCTCCAATGGCGGAGCAGTAAATTGCGCAGAACACTGCCCCCGGCCACCTGCAAGCGCAGATTTTTGTCCTTTTCTTCGATGGCGGTATCCAGCACTTTGCTCAAGGCCTGGCGGATGGCCTGCTCCTGGGCTTTGCTCAAGCCACCTACCAGGCTCAATCGCAGCCAGTCGGGCATCTTGCCAGCCCGCAGCCAGGGCAGGCGCGCCAGGTTTACCAGACGGCGCGGTGTCAGCAGGCTTGGCTCATCAGATTTTGTTTTGCCGAACAATTCGGGCTGCTCCTGCAGCTTTTCACCGAGAAAAAGCGTAAGCTCCCAATGAATCTCCGGATACACCGCACAGGCGCTCAGCCAAAGGTAGCCCTCATCACCCAGATAGCGGTGCAACCGGCCGAGCATGCTTTCCACCTCGGGCGGTTCCGGCGGAGACTGCGCCAGCCAGCGCAGCGGCCGAAGCCGCAGTTCATCGGGGAGTTGAGCCGACCTGCGGTCGGGCAGCTCGGGTGCGGTCTCCACGCCCTGGAAAGATTTAATGAACAGCATCAATCCTTCTGATGATAACGGCAAGAGTTGGAAACGCTGGCTGAGCTGCTGTTCGCTGTAGCCCCACTGATCCACAGGCAGCGGAGTCACCAGGGCGCGCTGAGCCAGCGGATTGAAAAGGTTCAACCAGTCTTGCAGCTCACCGGTCAACGGGTGGAGCAAGCCAGCGCCGTCTGAGAAGATGATCAGGCGCTGGTGGTTGCCCTTCGTTGTGATCTCCCACAGGGTTTCTGGAGGGCCGCCTTCCAATGCAAAACACAAGCGCGGGTCACCATCGAAATAATAAGCGCTCATATACACATTGTGCTGGCGCAGTTGGCTGATCATTTCGGCGACGAATCGCGCCTGGTGGTCGCCTGCTCCAGAGCGATCAATCAAAACCAGGTATTCGGGCATGATGCGCCGTACAGTGAAAGCTGGCGTGAACCAGCCGCCACGCTGAATGGTGCGCTGGACCGTGCGCGTCACATCCAATTCACGCGCAGGCACCTCCACACGCTGGCGCAATCCTTGCGCCAGGTGCAGGTATGTCAGGTTCGGGAAAAGCGCCTGCCCGGCATCGGCTGCCAGGTTTAAAGTTGTCAGGTCTGGGGGTTCCTGGAGGCTGGCGCGCTGCAAGAAGGGCATGGCGATGATGCGCGGTAATAGGGCGAGCAGGAAGATCAGCGCGGCTCCAAAGACGAACGCCCATAGCAGCCAGACATAGTCGATTCCACCGAGCGGTGAAGCCGCCTGGGTGGTGGCTGCAGGTGAAGTTCCAGTGGCCGATGACAGGAATAAACTACCAATGGCATTGCCGAAAATAGCCCCTATGAGAAAGAATGCAACAATCACCACCAGGGCCAGCGCCACGACCCCGAAAACCAGGATGGTTAAAACGGGCTGCCAGGCTACCCTGCGGCGCGGCCTGGGTGGGATTACCTGGTCGTTGGGTTTGAATCTTGCCGCCCACTCGTCAAAGCGCCCGGAAAAATCCTCCTGTTCGGTGCGTGTGCTGACCAGCAGAGGCCCCAACAATCGTTTCAGGCGCGCCGGGTCGCTCATGTCCACACCGCGCGCTGCCAACGCCAGCACCAGGTTTTGAGCGGCGATGTGCTCGCCCACTCCAATGTTGTAGCCGTGGGCGTGCAAATCCTCTATGAAATCGGTCAGTTCATCCGCGCTGAACCACAGCCCAGACGCGACAGCCGGCTCGCTCGTTGGCGCATCAGGAAGCGCCGTTGACAGCGCCGATTTCCCTTGCGTTGAATTTATTTTTGGCTGCGTTTGTCGATCCATCCCTGCACCAGTTTCTGGGCGATGGTCTGGTCAGACGAGGTTTTGATCAGGTTGCTCAGTGTGCGCAGAGCCAGGCTGGGATCATCCAGGGGATTCTCCTTTTGCGGCTCCATCTGGCGCATGACCAACATCCAGCCCAACAACTCGGCGGTAGCCGGCCACTTGCGCAGGCCAGCAGATGGCTGGCGCAGCAGCGCGAACAATTCCAGGGCTGCGTCAATAAAAGCGTTGCTCCCAGCCGTGTTTAGGCCAAGGCGTCCGGCGACAATTTCCTTCAGTCGTTCGGGCTCGGGGAACTGGATGTGATAATAACAACAGCGCCTCAGGAAGGCATCTGGCAGGTCTTTTTCAGAGTTGCTGGTGACGACCACGACCGGTAGAAGGTCCGGATCGGCTCGCAGTTGGGCGTTCTCCAGCTCAGGGATGCGGAAGTACATGTTCTCCAACTCGTTGAGCATATCGTTGGGAAAGTCGCGCGGCGCTTTGTCGATCTCATCGATCAACACCACCGAGCGGCTGCGTCCAGGGTGGGCGAAGCCCGGCGGCAGGAAAGGCTGGACATCCTCCAGCGCGTGTGTGCGCAAGATGGCTTCACCCAGGGCGCGGTAAGTAATATACGGCAGGGCGCTGTCGTCGCTTTGTCCGCCGCGGGCGTTTTGAAAGCGTTTCAGGGCGTCGTACGAATAAAATAAATCTTGCGCCGCGCTGGAGGATTTGGTCTCGAATTTCAAAACAGGCAGATTGCCGAGCTCCATTGCCAGGCTGTAGGCGAAAAGCGTTTTGCCAGTGCCCGCTTCACCAGTCAGCAGAAGCGGCTGTCCGAGCAAAAGGGCCACGTTGGCGGCATCTGCCAGCCCGGCATCTGCCCGGTAGCCGGTTGGATCTTGCAGTTGGGCGCGTCTCGGCACAGGCAGGTTGACCGGCTCGGTCGGCAGGGGCGTACCCTGCCCGCGATAAAAGGGAAAGCTCATACATTATCCTCCATTTGATTGGCGTGGAAAGGCTGCAATCCAGGCCTTCAGATTGTCCACCAGCTCCAGCACTGGCGCCGTTTCTTTGTCTCTGCCGTTGGGTAGTTGGTAATACTTGCTCAGCTCATACTGCACCCTGCCCACTTCACAGCGGCTGGCAACCTCTTCGCGCTCCACCCAGTTAATCGCATGCTGTTTTTTCGCGCCGCTCAACGGGGGCAGCACCACCTGGCGGGCGGATTTCTGTGGGCCGGCTTTGATGCGTTCCAGGAATCGATCCAGCTTTTCTTGCGGTGAGCGGGTGAACAGGCTGAACAGCCCTTGTTTTTCAGCCGGTTTCAATTCCAAAAACAGGTAAACGAACAGGCGCTGGGTAGGCGCCAGGTGAGGCCAGGCGTCCCAAAACTCAAGGTATTTTTCAAGTCCCTCGATACCGCATTGGGCAAAGGTATCGGAGGCTACTGAGGTGTGCACGAGCGTAGTTTGGCGAGAGATCATATCCTGGATTTCCAGGCGCGTTTTACCCGCGGTGTACGCCTGGCCGAAAACCTGCTTGCCCAGGTTCATCTCGAACTGCGCCGGCAGCTCAGCCAGGCTCGTGGAGGGATCGGGCCAGGCCAGGGAATACGGTTTCAGCGTTTCCATGCCCAGCAATTCCGGCAAAATCTCGACCTTCAGGCGTTCCATCAACTTATCGGGCGCCTGGTTCCAACTCCCCTGCACGACGCACAGCATCAGATTGTTCGCCTGGCTGCGCACCTGCGCCAGCTCTCGGGTAACCAGGTCCACTTGGGGAACATGATCTACTTTGTAATACAGCAGATCTGAAAGGGGGCGATCCAGCGGAGCGGGCGCGCCCGTTTTGAAAGTGGTCGGTTTATACGAATCTTTTAATCCCGTGAGAAAATATTTTTCTTTATCTTCGCCAAACATGTAGCTGATGAAATCCAGGAAAACGAACAACGCTTCCCTGCCGTCGGACAGTGTCGGAAAATCTTTCAGAATGCGGATGATTTTCGCTGTGTCATCGTGCATCGAAATGCTTTCCCCGCCCAATTTTCCGAAAATGGCATTTCTTTCAGGGATGCCGACAAAGGCGTCTTTGACCAGGCCGATGCGGCTCTGTTCCGTGCCAAATTGGTCTTTGGGGAACAGAATGTCCACAAGCTGGTTATAGTCGGAATTGAGCAGATCAATCGCCATTCGATTTCTGGATCCTCATGATTTCATGATGTGTTGGTAAATTTCCGGCGCTTTGGCTTGCAAGTCGGCCAGCACAGCGGCTATGCTGGCGCCTTCATTGCGGATATACGGTTTTTGGGTGGTTGGGTCCTTGAATTCATTGGCTCCATGATGGATGGCAACCACTTCATAAGCCTCGTTGAAGACCGGAGATCCTGAAGAACCTTTCTCTGTGCTGGTGGTATAACGCAGCCAGGGGGCGTCGTAATGCGACACGAAGTTGTTTTGCATGGCGATCTTCTTATATTGCCCAAAGGGATGTTGGATGATGATCACGCGCTCGCGCTCTTTAGGCACAATGCGCTGCATTTTCAGGCGCTGCGGCCTGGCGCTTTCAGGAATTGGCTGCAGCTCGGTTACGGCATAATCTAACCCCCGGCTGGCATAAAACAATCCGCCTTTTTGGGGCAGTGCCGTAGTGCAGTTTAAGCTGTCAAATTGACCTGCAGCGTTCAACTGGAAGTTAAAGCGGTATTCACTGGCTTCAGCTTCGTATTGGCTTACCAGAACGTGATAGTTGGTCATTACCAGGTTATCCGCCACCAGAAAACCGCTGCCTTTCTGGGTTTGTGTCTGGATCAGGAGCACTCCGCGCGCGGCCTGTAAGGCCAGTTCCAACATCATCACATCACGCAGCACATTTTCACCGATAATGCTTTCTTCACGCAGCTTGCCTTCGTTTGGCGTTTCTTTCCAAGTGGAGATATCTTGTAGTTTTGCAATGGGTTTGTCGAGCGCATAAGTCTCACACAGACCACGTAAAAAGTCGCCCTGCTCATCACCTGTGATACCCAAAATATGATTCACCAGCACACCCAGGGCTTCCTGGTTGGGCGTCACGTGCCCAAAACCAGCTAACTGTCGCACTGCCCGGCCGGCAGTTTCGCGCGGCATACCATCCAGATTAAGGCTGCCGAGCACATCCTTGCGCCTTGGCGAGCCCTGGAGGGCATCGGCGACCAGGCTGATCCTGCCGCTGACGCTGCCCCACTCCTCCAGTCCAGACAGGATACCCACCAGTTTTTGGAAGTCGGTAGATGATAGATCAACTGTCATAGGCGCTCCTGGTTGGCCGGATGGGTTTAGTAGATTGAATGTCTGGCGATGGCCAATTTATCCACACCACCAAGCAAGGCGGTTCGTCAACCAAAGGCAGGTCGTATTTCACCAGGGTGTGCTGTTTAGCCGGGGCGGAGTTTCCCTGGTTCTGCTCTACCACTCGTCGGTCGGGAACAATATGGCTGTGATCACGAGGCGCAGGCCAGCGCGTCTGGCTGCGAACCGCCTCAAAGATTGTGTGGGGTCTTTGAAGCTGGAACAAATCATTCCCGGCTTCCCCATCGATGCCGTTGAAGACCAACTGCTCTTCTGCCAATTGAACGCCCTTTCCTTTGCAGGATGAAGTTCGGCCAAATAAGATATTTCTTGTCTTTAATATTATAGCGTATGTGGATTATTTTGACAAAAAACACTTTCTCAGGGTGATTGCAGATGGCTTAGCCAGGCTGTGACCATTCCAGAATATGAGAGTTCGGGGGTATGATGTGAGGCAACGTCCCACATCATACCCCTGAATTTCCCTTCCGGCTTAGCATATTCGCTAATATGCGATTACCCTACACATTTATTGAGCGGCAAGAACAGGCATATGAAGTGCAGAATTCTATCCGAACGAGCCAATTAAGACCCGTCTTTTTTCCAATCCTGCCAATCTGTCTTGGTCACTGCAAGCATTGCCTGGCTGGCCTGTAACAGCCAGGTTTCACGCTTTGTTTTCAAGTCCGCCAGGATTAAATCTCTGCCAGCCAGTGATTTTCCCAAATGAAGGTTGGCTGTCTCCCAGCCCATGGAATACAGCAGCTTGCCAACTTCGGCGCTGTTCGGCAAGCTCTGCAGTTCAATTCGCCCGCAGTCTGGCGCCAGGCGGCGTATCAGCCATTCGCCTTCCAAACGTGTAAAGGGGTCGAGGCAGTGTGCCGCTGTCTGTAATAGTTGGGGATAAAAAATTCTAGTGTTTTTTTCACGCACCAGGCTGCAGGCCGACGCCGCCAACTGTTTGGCTTCACGCGCAATTTTACCTCCCTGCCAATCGGCAATGGCAGAATAGCGTTGGCGGCCCAGGCTGCCCAACCCGGCCTGCCGGTGGACAATGCGCATATTCCGACTGCCAGCGGGCATGGAGGCAGCCAGCAGTTGCTCAATCTCTGGCGGCACCTGCGAGCTGTCTGTCAACTTGTCCAGTTTTTGCCAGAAGGTAGAAGGGTCGCGCGACTGCGATTGAGCCATTTGACGAAGAAGGTCATGATTCTCTGCCAATATGAAGGGTTCGCCGCCTTTCTCCAAACTGCGTGTGTATCCAGCGATAATTTTTGCGCACACCTCTTCAGGAGAGATCTTTAGAAAATTCTGTTCCACGGCGCACAAAGCGCTGGCGGCCAACCGGACGAGATCATGTGGAAAAGGCAGTGGGTAGGCTTCATCGAAATCATTGACGCCCCAGACCAGGCGCCCTTCGGCATCTCGCCAGGTGCCGAAATTCTCCACATGCAAATCTCCCACGGACATTATTGAAGAGCAGTTGTTCAAATCGGGGCAAACCTGCGCCCAGAGCTCGATCCAGCGGTAAAAGGTGGCCCGCAGAAAAGAAAATGGATCGGCGCGCATGCGTTCGTGCTTGGCGGCGATGTCTTCAGCGAGTAAAGGAATTGAACTGCCTAGCCAGTCTTCGTACTGCCGGGTGCTGAGCACAATATCGGGTTTAGATTCTTCCACGGCGGACATATTCGGGCAGCTCTACCTGGGCAGCAGCAATATTCACCGCGCAGGCTTTAAATTCGGGGATCAGCGCCAGCGGGTCGAGAGCATCGTTGGTGAGCAGGTTGGCCGCGGCTTCGGCAAAATGGAATGGAATGAACACCACCCCCGGACGCGTACGTTCGCTGACCAGAGCGCGCAGCACCACCATGCCGCGCCGTGAGGCAACCTGGACTGGCTGACCATCCTCGATATTGTAGAGCAGGGCATCTGCCGGGTTGATTTCCACGATCGCTTGCGGGTAAAGTTCGTTGACGGCAGAGTGGCGGGTGAGTGTGCCGCCGTGCCAGTGTTCCAGCACTCGCCCGGTGGTGAGAATGAAGGGGAAGGCTTCGTCTGGTGCTTCAGCCGCCGGGATATAGTCCAATGGGTGGAATTTCCCTGGTCCAGAAGGAAATGTTTCGGCAAACAAGAAGGGAGTGCCGGGATGCAGCTCATCCCAGACCGGGACCTGGAGGCCCGACTGTTCCAGGCGTCCATAAGTCACGCCGCGATACTCGACCGATACACTGCCGACCTCCTTGAGAATATCGGCGGGATGCGCATAGTCCCACTTTGCGGTGGCTGGCCGGTCCAGACGCTGCTCGATGCGCCGCGCCAGGTCGCAAATGATTTGCCAATCGGGCCGCGCCTGGCCCGAGGGCTCGAGCGCTCGGCGCACGCGCTGCACCCGCCGGTCGGTATTGGTAAAGGTGCCGTCTTTCTCCGCCCAGGCTGCCGCTGGTAGGAACACATCGGCGAAAGCGCCGCTCTCGTTGATGAACAGATCCTGGGTCACCAGGAACTCCAATTGCTGCATATGATGGCGGGTCAGGTTCAGGTTTGGCTCGCTCATCATCGGATTTTCACCCATGATGTACAGCCCGCGCACGCCGCCCGGGTGAGCGTGGCCGAGGATCTCCGTGGTGGTCAGGCCGCGTCGGCGGTTCAACCCCCCGGGCTCGACATGCCAGGCGGCTTCCCACTGCTCGGCATTGCCCGGTTTATCCACCGCCATATAACCGGGGAAGTGAAACGGCATGGCGCCCATATCGGAGGCGCCTTGCACGTTGTTCTGCCCGCGCAGGGGGTTCAGCCCGGTGCCTGGTCGGCCGATGTGTCCCGTGAGAAAGGCCAGGTTGATCACTGCCAGGGCGCTGGCGGTGCCATGACTGAGCTGAGAGATACCCATGCCCCAGAAGATGGCTCCATGGTCGGCCTGAGCGTACAGGCGCGCCGCCCGGATGATCAGCTCTTTATCCACGCCCGAAATCCGCTCAGCAAACTCGGGGGTGAACTTTTCCATCGACTCAGCAAATTCGGAGAAATTGGTGGTGCGGCGGGCGATGAAATCCTGGTTTGCCAGGCCTTCTTTGAGGATGACGTGCGCCATGGCTGCGAAAACCGGCACATTGCTGCCCGGCCGGATCGGCAGCCACAGCTCGGCAAAATCCACCAGCTCAATGCGCCGCGGATCTATGACAATCATCTTTGCCCCGTGTTTACGCACTGCGGCTTTCATTTGCAGAGCGATTATCGGGTGGTTTTCTGTGGTGTTCGAGCCTGTAACAATGAAAACATCCGACTGAATCACCTCGGCGGCAGTATTGCTCATTGCCGAAGAGCCGAGGGCGCGCTGCAGGGCCGCTACGGAGCCAGCGTGGCACAGGCGCGTGCAGTGGTCGATGTTGTTGGTGCGGAACAAGGCTCGGAACAGCTTTTGCAGCAGGTAATTGTCTTCGTTGGTAGCTTTCGCACAGCAGTATGCTGCCAGGGCTTCAGCCCCGTCGCGACGGTAAATTTCCACCAGGCGGTCGGCAGTGTAATCCAGAGCCTCATCCCAAGAAACAGCACGCCAGGCCGAGAGGTCAAAAGCCTGCTCGCGCTGGCCCGGGTCCTGAGCCTCTTTGCGGATCAAGGGCGTTGTGACGCGCGCTTTGTTATAGATGAAATCATAGCCAAAACGGCCTTTGACGCACAGGTTGCCGTGGTTAACCGGGCTGTCGAACGGCGAGCTGACATGGGTGATGTATTGATCTTGAATGTGCAGTTCCAGCGTACAGCCTACCCCGCAGTAGGGGCAGGTGGTTGGGACGGTGCGCTCTGCCTGGCTCATACCGCGCCTCCTGGCTCAGCTTGGGCAGCCTTGTGTTTTTTTCTCGTGCGCAGGCTTTGGGTTATTTCCGCCGGGCGTAGGCCCTGTTCGTACAGCCAGGCGCGCTTCGGTTTCAGCGCTCCGGAAGGGCAGACGCCGACACACTGCCCGCAAAACACACAGGTGGTGGCGGGCATGGGCAGGCTGGCAAAGGTGCCAATTTGTGTCTCGAAGCCGCGGCCGCTGAAATTGATAGCGAAGGTGTATTGGGCATCCTCTGCACACACCTGCACACAGCGCCAGCACAGCACGCACTTAGCATAATCGCGCAGGTACATGGGGTTGTCATCCAACACCGGTGGATCACGGCGCTCAGCCTCCGGAAAGCGCGCCGGGTCGGCGCCGTATTCAGCCAGCATGGCCTGGATTTCGGGCGCTTCGGACAGGTCCACCGTGGAAGCCAGCAGCTCCAGCACGGTGCGGCGGGCTCTGCGCACGCGTGGGGTATCCGTGCTGACCGCCATACCCTGGGTTACGCCGCTGGCGCAAGCCGGGACGAGCACACGCGCTCCTTGCACTTCAACCACGCACATGCGGCAGACTGCATTGGCAGTGGTGGCAGAATGGTAGCAGATCGTTGGAATGTGAATGTCAAGCGCGGCGGCTGCCGCCAGAATGGTAGTGCCGGGCGCGGCCTGCACGCTTTTTCCATCAATGGTCAGGGTGATCAAGTTATCTGTCATAAGATGCGCCCCCGGGTTGAAAATAAGTGGGCCACAGCTTGAGAGCGCTGAGCACGGCGGAGGCAGCTGTCTGCCCGAGGCCGCAGATGGAAGCGTCGGTCATCGTCCAGCCCACATCTTGAAGGCGCTCGATATCGCCCGGCAGGGCCTTCCCGGCGGCGGCGCGTGCCAGGATTTCCACCTGGCGCTGAGTGCCCATCTGGCAGGGGTAGCATTTGCCGCATGATTCATGGGCGAAAAAGCGCGCCAGCCGCAGCAGCACATTGCGCAGGTCACGGCGTTCGTCGAAGACCATCACAACGCCGGAACCGAGCGGCAGGCCGGCGGCTCTCAGCGTCTCGAATGCCAGTGGAATGTCAAGTTGATCCAACGTGGCCCACGCTCCTGCCGCGCCTCCCATCAGAACGGCCTGCAGGCTATGCCCTCCGGCAACCCCGCCGGCCAGGTCGAATAACAGATGGCGCAGCGTGACGCCAAAGGGCACTTCATACACCCCTGGCCGGACCACGTCGCCAGAAACACAAAAAAGCTTCGGCCCAGGAGACTTTTCGGTGCCCAAGTTACGGTAGGCTGCCGCGCCTGCGCCCAGGATGAGCGGCGCGTTGCACAATGTCTCTACGTTGTTGATGGCGGTCGGCTGGCCGAACAGGCCGTGCGTGGTCGGGAAGGGAGGCTTAAGACGCGGGTAGCCGCGCTTACCCTCAATGGATTCGAATAGGGCGGTCTCCTCGCCACAAATATACGCGCCCGCGCCGCGCCGCAGCTCGATCTCGAACGACCAGCCGCTGCCCAGGATATTTTCTCCCAGCAGGCCGGCCTGGCGCGCTTCCTGCAAAGCGTTGTTCAAAATGCGAAACGCCTCGGGATACTCGCCGCGCAGGTAAATATAACCCAAGCGAGCCCTGATGGCATAACCGGCAATCGCCAACCCCTCAATCACCAGGTGCGGATCGCCTTCCAGTAGGACGCGATCTTTGAAAGTGCCCGGTTCCGATTCATCGGCGTTGCACACCACGTAGTGTTCGGCGGCGGAGGTGCTGGCAGCGCCTTCCCATTTCAAGCCGGTCGGAAAGGCCGCCCCGCCGCGCCCCACCAGCCCGGCGATTTTGATTTCGGCGATCACCTCGCTTGGGCTCAAACCCAGGGCTTTTTGCAAACCCTGGTAACCTCCACCCTGGCGGTAGCTTTCCAACAGCGTGGGAGTTCCCTGGCGGCAGCCGCGGGTCAGCCAATCCACCTCGCCGTAAACGCGCACCGGGCGGGATTCCACGTCGGGCATGCCATCCAGCGCGTCCAATAAGGCCTGGCGCTCGAGGTTCGCGAAACTTTGGTCGTCCACCAGAGCGGCGGGGGCGTGTTCGCACAGGCCCAGGCAGGTGCTGTGTTCAACCAGCAAGCGTCCATCTGGACTGGGACTGCCCGGCGCGCTTCCCGCATGCTCGCAGGCGGCAGACAGCAGTTCATCCCCACCGCGCAAAGCGCAGACCGGGTCGGTGCAAATGCGCGCGACTCGCCGGGCAGTGGGCCGGTCATACAGCAAGCTGTAAAAATCAATCACACCCTGGATGTCCGCCAGAGGAACACGCAGGGTGTGACTGATAGCCTGGACTGCCTGGGTAGGGATATAACCATACACCGTCTGGGCAGTCTGCAGGGCGGGCAGCAGGGCGCTGCGACCCTGGGACGCCAGATGTTGTAAGGAGGCTTGCAGTGCGGACAAATCGATATCGGACATACCACCTCCGGATAGGTGAGATAAGTATAATCCAAAATTCATTGGCAGGCGCGAAATTGCCTCGCAACCTGGTTGATGGCATAAAATACCTGTTGACATCTGACCCAGAAAATGCTAGAATGTTATCGTTACCGTTATCGATAACGGTAACGATAACAGGAGCAGAATGAGACAGAAAGTTGGGCGTCCAACAATCAAAGAGGTTGCTTCAGCAGCGGGAGTCTCAACCCAAACCGTCTCTCGCGTGATTAACGAGCGACCGGATGTCTCTCAAGGGACTCGCAAGCGCGTTCAGGATATCATCAACCAGGTCGGCTACCGTCCCAGCGCCCTGGCGCGCAGCCTAATCAGTCGCCGCAGTTACACGTTGGGGGTGGTCACAGCAGGCCTCGATTACGTAGGCCCTTCCAAAACATTGAGTGGTATTGCCTCTGCCGCAGAAAATGCCGGGTATTCGGTGCTTCTGAAAGAACTCTCCAGTTTCGATACCAGAGATATTGCGCCGATCATTCAGGCTTATGTATCCCACCACGTGGATGGAATTATTTGGGCTGTCCCAGAAGTTGGCGAGAACCGCAAGTGGGTGAACAATCCGCTTATGGACATTGAAATTCCCCTGGTTTACCTCACGATGGAGCCTCAAAAAGACCTTTCCATTGTGACGATTGATAATTACCTGGGCAGCCGGATGGCTGTTGCTCATTTGGTTGAGCAGGGCTATCGGAATATTGGGCACATTTCCGGTCCATTAGATTGGTGGGAAGCCCGCCAGCGCAAACTTGGCTGGCAAGATGTGCTGGCTGAAGTCGGCCTTGAGGCCGGGGAGCGCCATTGGGTGAAAGGCAATTGGTCTTCAGAAAGCGGCGCGCTGGGTTTTGAAAAACTCCTGGAGCAGTATCCCGAATTGGACTCAATCTTTGTGGGCAATGACCAAATGGCGCTTGGCGTGATCCAGATTGCCCAGCAAAAGCGATTGCGCATCCCGGAAGATATCGCTCTGGTGGGTTTCGATGATATTCCCGAATCTGCTTATTTTTGCCCGCCTTTGACGACGATCCACCAGGATCAATACAGTCTTGCGAAAATGGCTGTCGAGGAGATCATTAAAACAATCGAATCGATTTGGGACGAATCGGAAGTCGAAGAACCTGCCAATAACCTGACATTACCCCCAACGCTCGTCGTTCGTCAGAGTTCACGGCGCTGTGAGAAAAAATAAAGGAGGTGAAACAAAAGAGACGTTAAAAGCTGAAGGAAAGGAAGCGCACACCCCCGGATTGGCGTCTGAGGTGCACGCTCCCTGGAGAGATTGCCATCATCGCTGAAGGCAATCAATCTGAGAATGATTATAATGCCACCTTTTCAACCGATACCTAACAAATATAGGAGAAGAAAATGTCCAAGAAGCTTCTTTTTACCATTCTCGTAACTCTGGTTTTGACCAGTCTTATGTTATCTGCTTGTGGCGCACCTGCCACCTCAGCTCCATCCACCACTCAAGCTCCTGCGAAAAAGACCTTTACTTATGCCGATATGACTCTGTGCTATCCACAACTCGGGGCTGAGAGTGACTGGCGCACGGCGAATACGGCGTCTATTAAAGAGACAGCCGATAAAGTGGGCGCGAAATTGATCTTTTCCGATGCCCAGCAAAAACAGGAAAATCAGATCTCTGCCATCCGCGCCTGCATCCAGCAGGGTGTGAGTGTCATTGCTTTGCCTCCCGTGGTTGAAGATGGCTGGGATGCGGTTTTGACAGAAGCGAAGAATGCGGGTATCCCGGTCATTATCGTGGACCGCAGTGTCAGCGCCGATTCATCTCTGTACGCAGCTCACATTGGCTCCGACATGAAATTGGAAGGCGAGCGGGCAGCCGCTGAATTCAACAAAAAATTCCCGAACGGCGCTTCGATTTTGGAATTGTCCGGCACTACGGGCTCTGGCGCAGCGGTTGGGCGCGCGGCAGGCTTGCGCAATAAACTCAATGCCAACATTAAAATCATCGACTCTCAGACTGGTAATTTCACCCGAGCAGAAGCACTCCCTGTGATGCAAGCTTTCCTGCAGAAATACAAACCAGGTGTGGATTTCCAGGGTATCTTCATCCATAATGATGATATGGGAATCGGTGCGATTGAAGCCTTGAAAGCGGCTGGGGTAAAGCCGGGCGATCTCTTCATCGTTTCTGTGGACGGCACGCGCGGCGGCTTTCAGGCGATGGTTGATGGCTGGTTCCAGGCCGATGTGGAATGCAATCCCTTGCTTGGACCGCAGGTCTTCGAGATGGCTTTGAAACTCATGAACGGTCAACCGGTTGATCGCGAAACACTCACCAACGAAACCGTTTATTATCCAGACAATGCTGCGCAGCTGCTGCCTTCTCGTAAGTACTAAGTCTGACTTAGGACTGTCTCGGCTCAGGCACGCAGGCTGACCGAATTGATGGAGAAGCACCGTAGCCGAAACGATGCTTCTCCATCCTGATCTTTTTAGATTACAGACAGGTTGACCCATGACTGAAGCGAAAAATATAGTCATAATGTCAGGGATCGCAAAATCCTTCCCAGGCGTGATAGCACTTGAGAATGTGGATTTTTCCTTGAGAGCCGGGGAGATCCACGCGCTGATGGGTGAAAATGGAGCAGGGAAGTCAACCCTGATCAAAGTACTGACCGGTGTGGAACAGCCTGATCAAGGCTCCATCGAATTGGATGGAAAACTTGTGCAAGTGCGGTCCCCTCAACATTCTCAGGAGCTTGGAATCAGCACCGTTTATCAGGAAGTCAACCTTTGTACTAATATTTCAGTCGCCGAGAATATCATGCTGGGACGTGAGCCGCTCCGTTTTGGAAGCATTGATTGGCGAAAGATGAATGTGCTCGCTCTGAAGGCGATCAATCGATTGAATGTTGACATTGATGTCACTCAGCCTCTGGAAAATTACTCGGTTGCCATTCAACAAATGGTGGCCATCACGCGTGCGCTGGAAGTTCTTTCTGTCAAGGTCCTGATCCTCGATGAGCCTACATCCAGCCTGGACATGCACGAAACCGGGCTGCTCTTCGATGTCATGCGTAAACTGAAAAACGAAGGCATTGGCATCATTTTTATCACTCATTTTTTGGATCAGGTTTACCAGATCGCCGACCGCATCACGGTTTTGCGGAATGGGAAACTGGTAGGAACCTATGACACCGCCTCCTTGCCACGTGTTGAGTTGGTCGCAAAAATGCTTGGGCGCAGTCTGACAGAGCTGGATGCCATGTCTAAAGTAAAATCCCAGGCTGAAGAACAGCCGATCAATCAACATATCGTCGAAGCGAAAGGCTTGGGCAGGACAGGCTCGATGGAGCCAGTGGACGTCGAATTGCGCTCCCATGAAGTTTTGGGAATTGCGGGTTTGCTGGGCTCCGGACGCACAGAACTGGCCGGGTTAATCTTCGGAATCGACGCCCCAGACAAAGGTTCTCTTTTTGTGGCTGGTGAAAAGGTGAAAAACTTTTCTCCACTGGAGTCGCTCAAGCGCGGCATTGCCCTCTGCCCGGAGGATCGCAAAGCTGAAGGAATCGTCGGTGATCTGACCATCCGCGAAAATATCATCCTGGCGCTGCAAGCGCGTTTTGGTTGGTTCAAATTTCTGGCTGCCTCAAAGCAGAACGAAATTGCCGACAGATATATTCAACTGCTGGGGATTGTCACGCCTTCGGCCGATCAACTGGTAAAGAATTTGAGCGGCGGTAATCAGCAAAAAGTGATCCTTGCACGCTGGCTGGCGACGAACCCCAAAGTTCTTATTTTGGATGAACCAACACGAGGCGTCGATGTAGGAGCAAAAACGGAAATCCAAAAATTGGTGATGCAATTGGCAGAGGAGGGCAAATCATGCGCTTTTATATCCTCAGAATTGGAAGAAGTGCTGCGCGTCAGTGACCGCATCATGGTGCTGCGTGATCACAAAAAGGTTGCTGAATATACCAGCAGCGTTGATGACAAGACCCTCATCCATACCATGGCGGGAGAGTTATGAACCAAACATCATTCTGGAAACGAGTTCGTGAAAGCCGGCTATTTTTACCTTTATTAGCCTGGGTGGTGATCTTGGTTTTCAATGCCATCGTTGAACCGGGCTTCTTCAAACTTGGCATTATCGAAGATCCCGTTTATGGAAAACACTTGTATGGCAACCTGGTGGATGTCTTTAACAACGGGGCGCCCCTCATGCTGGTGGCAATTGGCATGACTCTGGTTATCGCCACTGGCGGGGTCGATCTATCCGTCGGGGCGGTGATTGCGATCTCGGCCGCCATGGGCGCTGTGTTAATCAACCCGGCTTTGGGAAATCAATTGATCACGAATGACATTCTGACGAAGAACGCCACAAATACACCTTTGCCCCTCATAATCCTGGCGAACCTCGCAGCCGGCACGCTGTGCGGTGTGTGGAATGGGCTCCTGGTTTCCAGGGCTAAAATTCAACCGATGGTTGCCACGCTGATTTTGATGGTTGCAGGCCGTGGGATTGCCCAGCTCATTACCAATGGGCAAATCATGACAATTTATTACACGCCTTATTTCTGGTTTGGGAACGGATATATCCTGGGTTTACCGGTTTCAATTTACATTGTGGCTGTGGTGCTCATACTGGCCTGGTTGTTGGTGCGCAGGACGGCCATCGGTTTGTTCATTGAGTCAGTCGGCATCAATGCCAAGGCAACATATTACAGCGGCATCAATGAACAGAATGTGAAGTTGTTCGCATACACATTCTGCGGATTTTGCGGCGCCATTGCCGGACTTATTCTGAGTTCCTACGTTCACAGCGCAGATGGGAATAACAACGGTCTCAATTATGAGTTAGACGCAATCCTGGCGGTTGTGATGGGCGGCACATTAATGTCGGGCGGACGGTTTTCTCTGTTTGCCAGCGTGATCGGCGCAGTTGTCATTTGGACATTCACGGTCACCGTTTACAGCTTGGGAGTCCGAGCAAATGCCTTATTGGCGGCGAAAGCTGTGCTGGTCATGGTGGTGATCCTGCTCTATTCGGATTACGCCCGGCGTTGGATGAATCGATTATTTGGGCGAAAAGGCTCACAGCATGGTACACCGAATTAGAACTTTCCTCTTGCGATATGGCCCTCTGCTGACCACTTTTGCCATTTTTCTCCTGGCGTACTATGTCAGTGGGCAAATGTATCCTGCCATGCAAAAGCCGCAGGTGTTTTTCAACCTGTTCATCAATGACGGCAGCCTGCTGCTGGTGGCGATCGGCATGACCCTGGTCATCTTGACCGGTGGGATCGATCTTTCGGTCGGAGGGGTGATTGCCCTGACCAGTACGGCGTCTGCCGCTTTGTTACGCGAGGGAGTCAGCCCATACGTGGTGCTGCCTCTGATGATTGTGATGGGGATTGCCTTTGGGGCTCTCCTGGGATGGATTATCCAATCTCTCAAGGTTCAGCCGTTTATTGCAACTCTGATGGGATTGTTCTTCGCCCGCGGTCTGGCTTACATCATCAGCCTGACTTCGGTCACCATCAAAGATCCTGTTTATAAAGCCCTGGCTCTGACACCGATCTATATTCCATTTCTGCAAAAAACGTATATCTACCCAACCACCCTGGTTGCCCCCATCATATTGATCGTGGTGTTCTATTTGACTTTCTTCACTCGTTTTGGTCGCACGATCTATGCGATGGGAAACAATGAACAATCAGCCCTCTTGATGGGTCTATCGGTGGCTCGCACGAAAATAGCCGTTTATGCGTTGAGTGGATTTTGTTCAGCGCTGGCAGGCATTGTCTTCAGTATGTCTTTGCTGGCAGGTTATGGGCAGTTCGCCACCGGGATGGAATTGGACGCCATCGCTTCTGTCGTGATGGGCGGCACAGCGCTAACTGGCGGCGTGGGCAATGTGATCGGCACTTTGTTTGGCGTTTTGATCCACGGCACCATTGTATCCGTCTTGCAATTCAACGGCACATTGAGTTCCTGGTGGACGCGTATTGGCGTTGGGGTGCTGACCTTGATATTCATTGGCATACAAAGCCTGTTCTATTTGAAAGCCAAGCATTCTTAGGTTATCGCATTGGACGCCCAAAATCCCGTGATGGAAACAGCAAGCCAGGCTGGCGCAGGGGAAATTCCACTGCTTGGCTGTTAATTACCTGGCGGTTTAATTTTGTGAATAAACAGACGGCTGTGAATGGGTGACGAATATCGAACTAAGGAATATTTATGCTTGAAAAATTAAAAGAAGAACTCGTTCAACTGCATCTTGAATTACCGAAAAATAACCTGGTTGTGTGGACAGGCGGCAATGTGAGCGCAAGAGATCCAGACACTGGGCTGGTGGTGATCAAAGCCTCGGGCATTCGCTATGAAGAGATGCGCGCCCAGCATATGGTTGTGGTCGATATGAACGGCAAGCTGGTCGAGGGCGATTATAAGCCATCCTCCGATGTTTACAGTCACCTGTATATTTACAGGAACCGCCAGGATGTGCATGGGGTGGTGCATACACACTCTGCGTATGCCACTGCCTTTGCAGCGGTGAACAAACCGATCCCTGTGGTTTTGACAGCGATCGCAGACGAATTTGGGGGCCCGATTCCGTGCGGTGGGTTTGCCCTGATTGGGGATGACGCCATCGGCAAGGTGGTGATCGAAAGCATTGGCAGTTCGCCCGCTGTGCTGTTGAAGAATCACGGCGTGTTCACGATAGGCAAGAATGCGACGGCGGCGGTCAAAGCCGCCGTGATGACCGAAGACAATGCGAAAATCGTCTGGCTGTCTTTGCAGATTGGCACACCGGATGTGTTACCGCAAGAGGATGTGGATAAACTGCATCAGCGTTATATGAATGTATATGGACAATGAATTGGTCGCGGATTGTGAACCTGCGCATTCTGATCGCAGAACATAAGGAGAGCCATCATGATTGATTTACATAGTTATGAAGTCTGGTTTGTGACGGGAAGTCAGCATTTATATGGGCCCAAAACGTTGGAAATCGTTGCTGAGCACTCAAAAGAGATCGCGCACGCTTTGGAAGTCTCCGGGCAGATTCCCGTCAAAGTGGTCTTCAAACCGGTGCTCACCACTCCAGACTCGATCCACAAACTGTGCTTGGAGGCCAATTCGGACAAAAACTGCATCGGTCTTATCACCTGGATGCACACCTTCTCGCCAGCCAAGATGTGGATTTCTGGGCTGACCCAACTTAAGAAACCCTTTGCCCATCTGCATACGCAGTACAACCGCGAAATCCCCTGGTCGGAAATTGACATGGATTTCATGAACCTGAACCAGGCGGCCCACGGGGACCGAGAATTTGGATTTATCGGCTCCCGTTTGCGCCTGGAGCGCAAAGTGGTGGTCGGGCACTGGCAAGATGCCGAAGTCCAGCGCGAATTGGGCGTTTGGGCGCGTGCTGCAGCCGCCTGGGCCGACTGGCAGGGTGCGCGGGTGGCGCGCTTTGGCGATAACATGCGCGATGTGGCCGTGACCGAAGGCGACAAAGTCCAGGCGCAGATCCAGCTTGGGTATGATGTGTATGGCTACGGTGTGGGCGACCTTGTTAAAGCCGTCAACAGCGCCACAGAGGGCGATGTCAACCAGATGATGCAGGCTTACCTTGACGAATATGAGGTTGTCGCAGCCCTGCGCCCTGGGGGAGAGCGGTATGCCTCTCTGCGCGAAGGGGCGCGCATCGAGGTCGGGCTGAGGACTTTCTTAAAGGCGGGCAATTTCACTGCTTTCACGACCACCTTTGAAGATTTGCACGGCCTGGCCCAACTGCCCGGCCTGGCAGTGCAGAGGCTGATGCGCGACGGCTACGGTTTTGGTGCCGAAGGCGATTGGAAAACATCTGCGCTGGTGCGCGCCATGAAAGTGATGGCAGCCGGGATGTCAGGTGGTGTCTCGTTTATGGAGGATTACACTTATCATTTCAGCGCCAGCGGAGATAAAGTGCTTGGCGCACATATGCTTGAAATCTGCGAGTCAATTGCCGCTTCCAGGCCAAAATTGGATATCTTGCCCCTTTCGATCGGCGGTAAAGCTGATCCACTGCGCCTGATCTTCGACGCCAATACCGGCCCCGCGGTGGGGGCTTCCATTATCCACATGGGAGATC
This sequence comes from Chloroflexota bacterium, assembly GCA_029782365.1. Classification (GTDB taxonomy): domain Bacteria; phylum Chloroflexota; class Anaerolineae; order Anaerolineales; family UBA4823; genus CAWBUW01. The sequence goes on along the minus strand of JAKOUW010000017.1, from coordinate 232,347 downwards.
GTTTCCGCATGGTGGTGAATGTGGTCGATGTCGTTCCAACGGATGCCCCGCTGCCCAAGCTGCCGGTCGCCCGCGCTCTGTGGCAGCCGCGCCCGAATCTGAAGGCTGCCGCGGCTGCCTGGATTTATGCTGGCGGGGCGCACCACACCAGCTTCAGCTATGCTGTGACTGCCGAACACCTGCGTGATTTTGCCGGTATGGCCGGGGTCGAGTTCTTGTTGATCGATGAAAAGACGGAAGTGGAGAGTTTCAAGGACAAACTGCGCTGGAACGATCTTTACTACCACCTGAGCAACGGCCTGTAACTGTCCTCTCAGCTCATAAGAGTCAACAAAACCCCACCCCGGTAGAACCGCCGGGGTGGGGTTTGATGTTGTAGTAATTTCGATTTACGGGAAGACGAAGTTAAAGCGCCACACACCGGGGTTTGGCTCGGTGATCTTGGAGCTGACGCCCATGATTTGGAACCAGGTTTGACCGGGTTTAAAAGCAAAGGGTGTACCGTCGGGGTTGGTCAGGAAGAGCACCGAAGTGTTGGTTGGGCGGTTCCAGGTCACCTTGTACATTTGCCCGTCGCGGAAGGCGTAGGCGTCTCCCGTGCCGCTCAGCAAAATATCCACGATTTCATTGGGCGGATCCTGGTAATATTCGTGGCGCACGATGATAAAAACCACATTTTCGGCGCTGATCTGCTGGTTGTTCAGGCGGTCCACCAACGGAGCGTATTTCTCATCTTTGCCGTTGGCGTTATCCCAGGCGTCGTCCTCGAATCGCAAATACTTGCCGCTGGCGGCGTCGTAATCCCAGCGGGCGTAGTTGTCGCCCGAGTAGCGAGCATAAGCCTGCGTGCCGGGCTGGCCATTTTCAGGAGTCAGCGCGCTGAAGCTCATGCCTCTCAGATCCTGCCGGCCGATATCCACGCCTTTGGCCTTGACGAAGTTTTCAATCGCCGTGGTGCTGCCCAATAGATAGTCATAGCCATCCTTGTTATAGCGGCAGAGCGGAGCCTTGTCGGTGGGCGGGCAGTCGGAACGGCTGCCTTCCAGCACCAACCGGTCGCTGAATTCAGAGTTCAGCAGGCGGTTGTTGATCTTGCGGTCGGCGCTGCCATAAGCGAAAACGGATTTGTACATGCGCACCAGGTCGCCATCAAACATACGCCCAGAGCGCACCGGCCCAACCAGGTCGGCGTTGTTGCCGTAAAAGATGGCGTGCAGGCGGCTGTAACCGCCGTTATGATAGTAGTCATAGACGATATCGGCCAGAGAAAGTCCGAATGGCGGGCGATAATAACTGCGAGGAACCAGATTGATTTTTACCGCGACCGGGCGGCGGTTGAGCAAATCAGGCGAAGCCGGAGCCAGGCCGGTCAGGGGGTTGAGGTCGGCGGGGAAATTATCCGGTCCGAAAACTGCCGGCGTGGGGGTGAGTGTGTCGGTGGCGGTGGGTGAGGGTGTAAAGGTGGCTGTTTCCGTGGGTGTATTGGTGCTGGTAGCGGTTGGAGCGGGAGTGTCGGTGGGGGGCACCGGGGTATCGGTGAACGGCGCTTGCGTTGGCGCGCTTTGGGTAGGAGTGCCAGCCGGTAAGTTGCAGCTCGAAACAGCCAGGGCTAGGACGATCAGGATGATCATTACTTTTCTCATTTTTTTCTTTCTCCTTCTAATGTCAATCTCGTATAATACCACGAGATGATGGGATATAATTCACAATAATGTTTGGTCAAACCCCTTCCCCAAAACCATCCAGAGTGGAAATCGTTGTGAAAAGCGGTTTGGGTTTGACGGCGGTATTGCTGGTGATGGCCTGGTTGATCTACACGCCGCCGGACCTGTTGGGGAAAGCCGATGCCCTGGGGTACGCCGTTTGTCACCGCATCGACCTGCGCTCGTTTCACATCGGGGTCACGCAGATGCCGCTGTGCGCCCGCTGCACTGGGATGTACCTGGGGGCGGTGCTGGGCCTGGCTTTCCAGTGGTTGACTGCCAGGCGGGCCGGCGCCAACCCGCCGCGCCGGGTGATCGCTGTGTTGGGAGTCTTTTTCCTGGCCTTCGCCCTGGACGGCAGCAACTCCTTCCTGGCGTTGATCCTCAAGCACGGACTGCTGTACGAGCCAAACAATACTCTGCGCCTGCTGACCGGCACAGGAATGGGCCTGGTGATCGCTGCCGCGCTTTTCCCGGCTTTCACCGATACCGTGTGGGCCGACAGCCAGCCCCAGCCAGCCCTGGGGGGCTTCCGACAGCTTGCGTGGCTCGTGGGTCTGGCTTTGGTGATGGATTTGCTGGTGCTCAGTCAAAATTGGGTTGTGCTGTACTTCGCCGCCCTGGTCAGCGCGGGGGGGGTGCTGGTTGTGCTTGGCATGGTGTACAGCCTGGTGGCGGTCATCGTGGTGCGCCGCGAACGCGCCTACCACAGCACCTGGCAGTTTGGTTGGTTGACTCTGGCCGGCCTCACCATTGCCCTGGCGCAGATTTTCGCCATCGATATCGTGCGTTTTGCCGTCACCCACACATGGAACGGCTTTCCGTTGGGTTAGGGAGGTAAACTTATGGATTGGATTCTGGGTATCTTTTCTGCATTTGGCCTTTCGGCCAGCGCCGGGTTGAACGCTTACATTCCCCTGCTGGTGGTTGCCCTGCTGGCGCGCTTCGGGGGTGTGATCACTCTGGCGCCGCCATGGGATGCCCTGGAGAACCCCTGGGTAATCTTGTTGCTGGTTGTCCTCTCGTTGATCGAGTTTTTTGCCGATAAAATTCCAGCCGTCAACCACGTGAACGATATCGTGCAAACTTTCGTGCGTCCGACCGCCGGGGCGATTGTCTTCGCGGCCAGCGCGCACGTCATCACCAACATCCACCCGGCGCTGGCGTTGGGGATGGGCCTGCTGGTGGCGGGCGGGGTGCACGGCGTCAAATCGCTGGCGGTGCGCCCCGCAGTTTCGGCAGCGACCGCCGGCGCGGGCAATATTCCGGTCAGCATCGCGGAAGACATTTTTGCCACTTTCCTCTCCATCGTGGCGGCGGTTATGCCGGTGGTTGTCGCCGTCTTCCTGGTGGTGTTCGGCGCCTGGCTGGCGTCTCGCCTGGGCAGGCGTAAGGTTTCGTGAATTGTAGTGTACAATAAACATGTAAGAAATTAATCCCGTTTTTTGAAAGGACCCGCACCCGTGAGCTATCAAAATTCTCCTTACCCGCAGCAGCCTTATGTACCACCGCCCAACAGCACCATGGCCATCGTCAGCCTGGTGTCGGGTATTTTGGGCCTGACTTTCGTGCCGATCCTGGGTAGCATCGTCGCCTTGATCACCGGATTCATGGCGCGCAATGAAATCAAGCAGAGCAACGGCCAGGTGGGCGGGGGCGGCATGGCGACCGCCGGGCTCATCTTGGGCGGAATTGGCATGCTGGTTCTTTGCTGCGGCATCATTTTCTTCCTGCTCACTTTCTTGGGCGTTTTTGGCGCGATCTGGAGCTCGAGCAGCTCGTCCAGCAGCATCTTGCTCCCGGCGCTGTTGAGCTAATTCTGTTCATCATTTTCAAGGAGACCTGCAATGACCGACTATCCTCAAAATTCATTCAATCCCCAACCGCCCAAGAGCAATACATCCCGGATTATTTTGATCGTGGTGATCGTCTTGGTCGTGCTGTGCTGCTGCTGTGCTGTTGTCGGGTACGTCGGTTGGACGTACGGCGACCAGATTATGAAGAGCCTGGGCGCTTCGTATTAAATTTCTTGTAGAACAGCGCCTGCAATTCAGCCAACGCCTGGAGCGCGCCGGCCTGCACCTCCTGTGAGAGGTGCAGGGCTGAAAACTCGTCTTCATCCAAAACTATTTGGCGCCCATCCGGGTACACGAGCAAGTCCAGCGCCAGGTCAACATAACTCAGCTCCCTGCCGCGGCGTTCGGCGGGGAGCGTTACATTGCAGTACCAGCCCTTCACCTCGCCGCTTTCCCAATCGTGCATTTCAAAGATGTTATACCAGCGGTCGGTGTAATATGTCTCGATAAAAGGATCGCCATCACGCAGTAAAATGCCGTGGAATGGGGTGTCAGGCCGGTTGAAATTTGCAATCAGCACGATGTAATTGCTTTGATCTTCCAAAATCCGGCCGCTGTAGCGCCAGGTCTCCACCTGCTGGGGGTTCAATTTGCGTACGGTCACTTCCGCCGGATCGTTGGCCAACTCAGACTCCTGTGGTTGTGCTGCAAAGAGGCCTGGAACCCTGCGGGCTGGTCGGCTGGTTTTTCAAACGGATGGCCAATTGGCCCAACCAATCGTTCAACTTCACCTGTTCTTCAGGCAGGGGGATTTCTGTGCCATGCCCGCTGAGCGAATAGCTGTCCTGGAACATGTCTGCCGCGCCGGCAGGTAGTTCGTAAGTCCAATCAAATGTGGCGAACCGGCGGATTTGCTTCTGCACATAAGCCCAATCGGCCGCCGCCAGGCTTCCCTGCGAAAGGGCGGCGCCGGTGCAGGTGACAAACGTATAACTGCCGTCTGAGCGGATATGCAGCTCCTCGCAGATGCCGGCAATTCCGCCGCTGCGCTTCCAGATCAACACATCTTCCGCGCCGCTGGAAGTAACAGGCGGGGTTTTTGCCATGCGGTAGTAGCTCATCTCCTGATTGGTGTGGAAATAAACTTTGCCCTTGGGAGTGTCGAAGGTCGCCAGGAAACCGGGAACGATGGCCTGTGTGCATATTTCACCTTCGACTGCCAGCCCGAGACAGCCATCCGGCCACTCGTGCGGCTCCAGGCTGAGCAGTTTCACCTGGTCGACAGGCACGTTCAGCGTTTGGGCAGCAGAGGCTGCCATTGCGCCCAGTGTGGTGTTGGTTATATCATCGCCAGGTTGGGCGATGGATCCAGGCGTAACGACTGGATCGGTCGACGCCGGCGTTGCAGGAGGCGGCGTGGTTGGGATGGCAGTGGGGGTGGTGACTGGAGAGCTGGTCGGCGCGCTGCAAGCAGTGAAGAGAAATACCAATAAAATCCAAAATTTACGCATTTCATGCACCTCATTAAACCATTAACGCACACCAGGGGGGAAAAGTTCCCCTGGGGGGTTATTTTTGCACGGCGGCAGCAACCACCGCCGCGGCAATTTCTTCAAAGGTCGGCACAAAGCCTGGCTTGACGTTTTTGTCGTTGACGTAAATGGCAGGCGTGCCGCCGATCCTGGCGTAAAAGCCGACGCGGTAATCCGATTCGATCTGAGGTTTAAATACATTTTTCTCGAAGCAGGGCTGGAATTTGTCCATATTCAACCCTGCGCTTTGCGCCAGCGAGACCAGGCGATCGTCGCTGAAACCACCACTGTTTTCCGTCTTCTGGTTGGCGAAAAGCAGGTCTTTGAACTCCCAAAACCGGTTCTGGTCAGCGGCGCACATTGCGGCATTCGCCGCCTGGTGCGATTCCTTGCCGCCCTGCACACGCAGATCCAGGAAGGGGTAATTGCGGAAGACGTAATACGCCTTGCCGGTCGCCACCAGTTTGTCAATCACCTCTGGCTCAATCGTCTGCGCATACGTTCTGCAGGCCGGGCATTGGAAGTCTTCATACGCTTCGATCTTGACACCGCTGGTCTTATCGCCCAGGGTGAGCCCATCGGGTTGAGGGTAAATGCGCGGCGTGGCCTGCGCAACCGGGTTTGCCAGCGATTTGTACTGAGGGGTGGCCTGGATGGCGGTAAATGCCAGGAAACCACCCGCCACGGCTACAATGAATAAGATCACCGCGAAAACAATTCGTCGCATCGATTTCATGCCTCAGGTTGATTGATTCCACCAACGCAGTACCCGCAGTGCGCGCAGGGTGTTCCAACGGCTCGGCCCTTTGCCTTTCTCCATGTCGAAAAATACCAGGCCAGAGATGCGTGAATGGGTCGGCCAGCATCCGTCCTCCCGGCGCTGTTTCTTCAGTAAATCGATGGCATCCTGCAGGCGTGGGTCGCGCGGCGCGTTGGCGCGCGCAAAATAACACAGACCGCGCAAGTAATCATAAAAATAGCGGTGCGGGTAGCGGAAAGTGGCAAACCGGGGATGGATAACCTGACCGGTGGTTGACGAGCGGAACAGGCGGTGCTGCAGCATAAATTCTAATGCCTGCTGCTCGGCTTCCAACAATGCCGGGCGTAAAGGGCCGCTCTGCAGTTCCAAATAATCGCGCAGACCTTCCAATACATTGAACGTGGTGTGAAAGGAGCTGTGGTGCACAAAGCGATCCCGGCCTTTGCGGCAGTTCCAGGCGCCGTCCGGCAGGCGCTCGTCGAGCAGGTTTTGGGCGATCGCTTCGATCCGCCTGTCATCCACTTGAAAATATACCCCCAGCTCCAGCAGCATTCCCACGATACAGCGGTCCATGCGAGCCAGGTTATGGCGGAAATCAGAGTCCAAAAATTTTCCCAACATACCATCCAGGAGCACAGCCGCGCCGCGCTTTGCCTGTGGGCAGGCACGTGGAATGCCTATGCCGCGTAAAGTCAACAAGGTGTAGGTTGTCGAGATCCACTTAGGGGAATACAGGCCGCCGCCCCACCGGCCATCGGGATCCTGCTTTTCCAGCAGGCGCGCTCCCCAGCCTTCGCTCTGTGTGCGTTCCTGCTCGGCCTGCCATTCGCTTTCCGGCCGTTCTAGCAAATCGCGCATCGTCTGCCAGCGGATCGCCGGGTCGCCAGACAGCAGCCAGGCAGTCACCTCGGCTTGCTCCATGCTCACTGCCACTCTCCCTGGGCAGTCACGATCGACCTGCCGCCCACCTTGACTACGGTTTCCTGGCCTTCCTGGCTGGCATCCAACAGCAGCAGTGAAGGCCGGCCGATTTCGATGCCCTGCTCCGAACGCAGCCTGATCGAAGCGCTGCGAAAAAAGCAATGCTGCACAAGGTAGGCCGCCAGGCAGCCGTTGCCGCTGCCTGTGGCAGGATCTTCGGGAACACCGTAATAATCGACAAACACGCGCACGCTGATATCATTCTGTGGATCGCTGGCGCCCGCGCAAAACACCAGGATGCCTTTGGCGGTCGTGTGCTCGATATAATCGAAGCACAGGTTGTGGTTGATGCGTGCCTGTTTCAAAGCCGAGAGTGAGCGCAGAGGCACAATGAAGAACGGCAGGCCGGTGGAAACCTCTTGCACCGGGAAATTTTCAACCAGGTCCTCTTCTTCCAACCCCAAGATAGCGGCAAAGGCGGACCGGCTGTGAATCGCGCCGAACACTGGCGGAACCTGGCGCATCCAGCCGTAACCGTCTGAACCGAAAGTCACCGGCACACGGCCGGCCTGCAAGTTAAGTGTTACTTCACCCTGCGCCTTGCCCAGAATGTGCTGCAAAATCACCTGAGCGGTTCCCAGGGTGGGGTGGCCGGCGAATGGCACTTCTTCGCCGGGTGTGAAGATGCGCACATCATAGCCGCCTTGATTCGGTTCGTCGGACAGGATGAACGTCGTCTCCGAAAAATGAATTTCGCGGGCGATCTTCAGCATCTCCTCGCTCGCCAGCACCCCCGCACGGCGAAAGACGGCTAATGGATTGCCTGCATAGCGCTGTTCAGCAAAAACATCCATGATATAAAAAGGGATTTTTCGATTCATAGGCAGGATTATACTCTGCTTTGGAGAGGGGATATGAACCTCAAGAGGGCGTCGCCGTGTTACAATACGGGGCGATACCCACCAGGAGATACCCTTTGGAGATAAAAGACTTTCACACCTACCAGGAGCAGTCGCGCAAAACCTGGAATGACATTCGCATGGATCATTCAATTGTTTACCCCACCCTGGGACTGGTCAATGAGGCAGGAGAATTTGCGGGAAAGATCAAGAAGATCTTCCGCGACAAAGGCGGGGTGATCAGCGAAGGCGATCGCCAGGCGCTGGCCTCCGAGCTGGGCGATGTGCTGTGGTACCTGACCCAGATCTGCACCGAGCTGGATGTGCGGTTGGAGGATGTAGCCGCTGGCAATATCGACAAACTCTTTGACCGGCTGGCGCGCGGCAAGATTCACGGCGACGGTGACAACCGTTGAAGGGGCCTAAGGGATGAACCCAATTTTTTCTATCATTGCTCCGATTTTCAATGAATATGACAACCTGCCAGAGCTGTACCGGCGCGTTGGCCAGGTGATGGATTCTACTGGCGAACCGTGGGAGCTGGTGCTGGTGGATGACGGTTCGCGTGACCGTTCCACTGAGCGGATTTTGGAGCTGGCCCGCCAAGATCAGCGCGTCCGGCCGGTGATTTTCGCCCGCAATTTCGGCCATCAGATCGCTGTAACGGCCGGCCTGGATTATGCCCGCGGACAGGCTGTCACCATCATCGACGCCGATCTCCAGGATCCGCCGGAGGTGATTCTCGACCTGATTGCCCGCTGGCGGGAGGGCTACGAAGTGGTGTATGCCACGCGCAGCGAGCGCGAAGGCGAGACCTGGTTCAAATTGTTCACCGCCAAGCTGTTTTACAAGTTGATTTACCGCATCACCGACGTGAGCATCCCTGAGGATACTGGTGATTTTCGTTTGCTCGACCGTAAAGTGGTGGATGTGATCAAACAGATGCGTGAGCGGCACCGTTTTTTGCGGGGCATGTCGGTGTGGGTGGGCTTCCGTCAAACCGGCGTCACTTACAAACGCGCCGCACGCTTCGCTGGCGAAACCAAGTATCCATTGAAAAAAATGCTCAAGTTCGCCGGCGATGCCATCACCGGTTTCTCCTATTTTCCACTGCAGCTTGCCACTTACCTGGGTTTTATCGCCGCCGGGCTGTCCATTGTCGCCATCCCGCTGGTGATCATCCTGCGCCTGGCCAACACACTGCATGCCCTGACCGGCCAGGCCACCACGCTGATCGCCGTGCTCTTCCTGGGCGGTGTCCAGCTTATTTCGCTGGGCATCCTCGGCGAGTATATCGGGCGCATTTACGATGAGGTAAAAGGGCGCCCGTTGTACATTGTGCGTCAGGCCCCTCAAGACTGACCGTCTGCCGGGCGCGCAGCTCATGTGCCAGCCCGCGCGCTCCGGGCATCGTGGTCAGCGGTCCGCGTCTAGAGGCTTTGGCCGCCCCGGCAGGTGCGGCGAAATGCAGCGAGCGCCTGCCGCCATTCTGGGAGGCAGGCGCCTGCCGCTCAAACTCCCGCCTGGATCGATTGGTCGCGCCAACACCAGGTCCAATCTCATTCATCGTTTTATCCGCCTGCCCCCGGTTGTTCTGCCTGCAGTCAGGTGGATTGCCTCCTAGCCGGGGCCACGCTGTGGCCCAGCGCACAATGAATGGCCAGGCAGACAGGGGGAAATTTCCACAGGAGAGTTGGAATCGACTTTGGCGCTTTTGGATGATGCTCTGGCTGCCGTGCACGCCGGAGCGGAATTGGGTTCAGGCGGCGACCGCCATGCCAGCTAAATCTGGCCGGTTGAAGGGAATGCTGGCCTGCAAAATGCGCTCGATAGCTTCTTTGCCCTGGGCCTTAGAGAATAACCAACCCTGGCCGTACTCACAGGAAAGCGCTTTCAACTGCAGCAACTGCTGTGGGGTCTCGATACCTTCAGCAATGGTGCCAAGCTGCAGTTCGTGGGCCAACTGGATGATCGTTTGCACGATCTCTGCACGCCGGGCTTCGCCGTCTTGCAAGCGGTTGACGAAGATGCGGTCGATCTTGATCGTGTCAATCGGGAACTGCTGGACGTAGCTCAAGGAGGAATATCCCACCCCAAAGTCATCCACCAATAGCTGGAGGCCTAGCTGGCGCAGCTTTTCCAGGGCCGCCAGCGCACTGGGGGAGTTGTCGATCAACTGGTTTTCGGTCAATTCCAGTTTTAGATTGTGCGCATCCATACCCGTTTCCTGTAAAACCTGGCTGACCTGCTCCGGCAGATCCGGTTGGTTTAGCTGCTTGCCAGACAGGTTGACGCTGACGCTCAATCCAGCCAATAGGGGAAATTTGGCCTGCCATTCCACCAACTGCTTGCAGGCTTCGCGCAGCACAAAAGTGCCGATGGTGTGGATGAGGCCGGTTTCTTCAGCCAGGGGGATAAAATCGGAAGGCGGAATTAAGCCTCGCTGCGGGTGGAACCAACGCAGCAAAGCCTCGAAGCCGGCAATTTTGCCATCTATCAGGTTGAAGATGGGTTGGTAAAAGACATGCAGTTCGCCGCGCGCCTGGGCCAGGCGCAGATCGCCTTCCAACTCCAGCAGGGTGATGGCGCGCTCGCGGAAATCGGTGCGAAATAAGACATGCTGTGCCTTTCCGGCGGCTTTCGCTTTGTACATGGCAATATCCGCATCGCGCAGAACATCCTGTGAGCGTTCATAATCCCGGCCGCCGACCACGATGCCGATGCTGGTCGAATTGACGATCGTTTGCTCAGTTAGCAAGAATGGACGTTTCAAGTCTTCTTGGATGCGCTCGGCGACTTTTATCGCTTCTTCCGAGGTGGAAAATTCTTCCAATAAAATCGCAAATTCATCGCCGCCAAAGCGAGCCAGGGTGTCAGAAGCGCGCAGCAGCGAGGTCAGCCGCTCCGCTACCTGCTTCAGCAGTTGGTCGCCGGCTTGATGGCCCAGGCTGTCGTTGATGACCTTAAAGCGGTCCAGATCAAGCAGCAGAACGGCGTAGGCGGCGTTCTCGTAGCGCCGCCCGCGTTGGATGGCGCGCTCTAAGCGGTCGATGAACAGCGACCGGTTGGGTAAACCAGTCAACGCATCATGAAATGCATCGTGCAGGAGTTGTTCCTCGGCTCGCTTGCGGCTGGTGATATCGCGCATCACACCAACCATGTGAATATCCTCACTGCCTTCCAGGACAGCCGAGTTCATTTCCACCCATAATATGGCGCCAGAGCGGTGCACAACCCGGAATTCATTGGTGCCGCTCAGCAAACCGTTGACCATCATCTTCGAATTTTTGAACTTCTCTAAATCTTCAGCGCTGACCAGGGTTTCCCAGTTATTTTCCAGCAGCTCCGGGCGAGTATAACCAAACATGGAGCAGCCAGCAGGATTAACGTCTAAGATATTGCCGAGTTTATCCAGCACAAACACGCCATCCAACACCGCGTTGAAAATGCTGCGCAGGCGGTTTTCGGATTCGCGCAGACGGCGCTCCATGGTGTTTTTGTAGAGCGCCATTTCGATCGCCACCAGCAATTCACGGTCCTCGAAAGGTTTTAACACATACCCATACGGTTCGGAAATCTTGGCGCGCTGCAAAGTGGGCTTATCGGCGTATGCAGTCAAGAAAATGATCGGGATTTTACTGTGCACCCGAATCATATCTGCTGCCTGGATGCCGTCCATCTTGCCCCTCAGCTTAATATCCATTAAGACCAGGTCTGGTTTTAGTTGTTCGGCTTTCCGGATCGCATCCTCGCCTGTCGCCGCCGTGCCCAACACCACGTAACCCATACCCTCCAGGTGATTGCTGATATCCAAGGCGACAATCCCTTCATCCTCGACAACCAGTATTTTGGCGTTGGCTGTGCTGGGCTGAATCATAGAACTTTATTACAAACCTACGCGACCTTTCGACTTTATGGACAGGTTCTTTCCCACTGGAAATTATGCTGCTTTCAATAAATTTATTTTTAAGGATTTACGTGCCGGTCCAACCGCTGAAAAGAGTCTTGGACCTGCTCAAAAATTAAACTGAGGTTAGTATACCATCCTTGTGATTAGGTTTTGGGTACTTTTTTGATAAGATAGAAGAATGTCTCACCGCTTATCGTCCCAAGGAGTGAAATATGGACCCGCTGACTAGTGATGTGACCTTCCAATTTGGCACAGAGATGCGCCCGGCTTACCTCGCCCAACCGCAAGGCACAGGGCCATTCCCAGGCGTGATCGTCATTCATGAAGTTTATGGTCTAAACAACAATATCCGCGACATCGCCCGGCGCTTTGCAGCCCAAGGATATGCCGCTCTGGCAGTGGATATGTTCAGCGGGCGCAACAAAGTGGTGTGTATGTTCCGTTTCATGTCAGCCAACCTGCGCGGGCTGATGGATCATTCGGGCATCCAAGAGCTGAAAGCTGCCCTGACTTTCTTCGGCCAACAGCCTGGTGTCGATCCCAGCCGCCTGGGGGCAATCGGCTTTTGCATGGGTGGAGGCTTTGCCATTACCTGGGCATTCAGCGATCCACGCTTGCACGTTATCGCGCCTTTTTACGGTACCACTCCCAAGGGTTTCGAAGATGCGGTCTCCCGTTCATGCCCGGTGGTAGGCTCGTTTCCGGAGAAGGATTTCACTGCCAAGCCAGCCTTGGCCCTGAAAGATGCGCTTGACAGGCAGGGCATCCCGAACGATATCAAGATTTACCCTCAGGCGCGCCACTCCTTTTTTAACGACCAAAACTCAGCCACTTACAACCCCGAAGCCGCTGCTGACGCCTGGCAGCGTACACTGGCTTTCTTTCAGACACATCTTGTTCAGGCTGGATCGTGATCGGAGAGCGAATTCCGGGATAGTACAAAACATCGGCAATTGCATTTCTTAAAATATTTCCTATTGACTTTGGGAACATTTTTCCGTATAATGCATTTGTCTGACAATTAACCTGCTGCTCATTTTAGAACGTTTTTCAATTTCATAAGACTCTCCTTAGTGTTTAGTTACGTGGTGTTGAACTCCCTAGCAACGCTTTGTACGATCTGGTGTTTGGTAGGTAAAGGCGCTTTGCCTTTAATGCAGTTCTATTAAGGCTGGGATGCCACAGAGCCTGGCCGAAACCAATGCTTTCGTGAGTTTGTCAACAATTTCTATTCAGGAGGTTGTTATCGAACGAACATGAACTGACCCCCACCCTGGCTTGATCTCATTTCTAATCTATCTATTCCAACATTCAACAAAACTATTCAAGGAGAATTATCAATGGCTGCATCTGAAAACGTTTGGGCCCTCGAAGCAGGTGAAGTTCGCAAACCAGGCATCGCACACGTTGTTGCTCTCGCATTGTTCACCGGTATCGGCATTGTTGTCGGTACCTTCGGCAGCCTGGCAATCCCGATCGGTTTCGTCTCAGCGTTTTGGCCTGGGCAGGCGATCCAGGCAGTAGGTTCGGTGTGGTATGGCATGTGGGGCGGCATTGCTGCCTTCGTCTTCCCTCTGCTGTCGAACGCCATGAGCGGCTCGGCTCCCTTGCCCATTTCCATGATGTACATTCCCGCCAACTTCGTGCAGGGCATGGCATCTGGTTGGGTTTTCCGCCAGTATAAACTGGATCCTCGCCTGAATAGCTGGCAGGATTGGGCCGGCTTCACCCTGGTAGGCATCCTGGCTGCCAACGCCTTCGGCGCTTTCTGGGGCACCTGGGTGCTGCGCTTGAACGGCTTGATCACCCCTGAAGCTCACCTGGTTGCCTGGGCTGGCTGGTTCATGGGCAATTCGGTAGCCTCGTGGGTGTTGGGCGCTTTGATGTTGAAGTTCATCTCTCCGTTGGTTTTGCGCACCAAAGCATTCTGCAAAGGCTATTGGGCCTGATTTTATTTTTTTTAGGTTGTTCTAAAGGCAGGGGAGCAGCAATTCGAGTGGTTTCGTAACCAAACAATGGCGCTGCACCCCTGCCGATGGCGACCTGCAAAGGTCGCCATCCTGTTGAATCGGCTGTTTTGGAGGTAAAGGTTGGATACATCGATCCGCATTTCGCAAAGGATGCGCCGCACCTTGTTGGGGACTGTGCCGGTCACATCTCCGCTATACCAGCTTCATCCGTTGACGAGGTTTGTAACTCTGCTGTTTATGGGCATCATTCCCATGTTCATCGATTGGCCTGAGATCAATATTGTGATCCTGCTGGCGATTTTTCTGTATATGCAATGGGCGCGCGTGGATATTTCTGGGTTAAAAATCTATTTACCTTTGACGATCACCGTAGCCATTTTTATGTTCACTATATCGATTGGATTCCCCGGCCAAAAGCCGGACTACGTTTCATTTCATTTCCTGTGGCTGACGCTCTTTTTCCAGCCGCTTTTTTTTACATTTGCTTCGTACTGGCGCCTGATGGCCATGCTGTTTGGCACCATCCAGTACTTCTCCACCAACCGGGAGCGCGAGACCCTGGTGGCCATTCGTTCGATGAAAGCGCCTTTCGTCATCTCTTATTTCTTCAGCCTTTCTCTGCGCGCCGCCGGCATGTTCATGGAAGATATGCGCACCATCCGCGAGGCTGAACGTGCTCGTGGTCTGGATGAAACAGCCCTCACCCTGGCCGACCGGGCCAAATTATATGCCATGTACCTGATTCCTCTGTTCACTCTGGCCATCCGCCGGACGGATGAGATCAGCAATGCGTTGTTTGCGCGCGGTTACACGCCGGCTGGTAAGCTGGAAAACGGTGGCGCTCGCAGCGACTATATCCTATCGAAGTATCTTTTTCGCCGCATCGATTCGTTTTTGATCATCTCCATGATTGTTATCTTCATCTTGGTGGCGGTTCTGCGTATTGGTTTTGGTTTCTTTATCATCACCAGCGATCCCTTGCGGGCGATCCTGCTGGGCATGTTGACAGGAGGCGCTCAATGAAAGCCGTTTCCTGCCGCGACCTGGCCTGGAAATACTCCGGCCGTAAACGATTTGCCATTGAAAATATCAACCTGGATATCGAAGAAAACACCTTTGTGTCGATTGTTGGCCCGAACGAACACGGCAAGACAACCCTGGTTTCGTGCATCAAGGGCCTGATTCCAGCCAGTTACCACGGCGTCTGGCATGGGCAGGTGGATATCTTTGGCCAGGACAACCGCCATATGTCTGGCCAGCGCCTGGCCAGCGAAGTGGGCTTTGTGTTCGCCGACCCAGAATCGCAGTTCACCTCGATGACCGTCGAGGAAGAATTGGTCTTCGGCCTGGAGAATATCGGCCTCTCCTTCCAGGAAGTGACAGATCGCCTGGCGTGGGTCAGCGAGATCACCAATATCAGGAACTTGTGGGATAAATCTCCATATGAGATTTCCGGCGGACAAAAACAGCGTGTGGCCATCGCCAGCGTGCTGGCTATGAAACCGCGCATCATCATCCTGGATGAACCAACCTCGATGCTGGATCCGATTGGTAAGGATTCGATTTTTGATATCATGACCAATATCAAACGTGAGACCAACATGACAATCATTGTGGTCGAGCACAATATCGAGCAGGTGGCCCCCCTGTCAGACATGATGATTTTAATGTATGAAGGACAGGTCGCAAGGATATCGCCGCCCGAGGAGTTTTTTGCCAACAGCGATTTCTTGATCGACCATGGCATTCTGCCGCCGCAAGCCACCGCTTTCATTGACCGTGTCAAGCAAGACGGCTTATATGATGGCCCATTACCCGTTGATTACGAGGGCGGCGTGAAAGTGACGCGCGCCATTTTACAGCAGCATGCTGCATGAGGCACACCCACGATGGCTAACCAACGTTTAATTGAAGTTTCTCATTACACTTTTGAATATCCGGATGGTACCCTGGCGCTCAGCGATGTCAACCTGGATATTTACGAAAATCAGTTCATTGCCCTGATCGGTCAAAACGGCTCAGGCAAAACCACCCTGGCCAAGTCGCTCAACGGCCTGCTCAAGCCCACCTCCGGGTATGTCAAAATCGACAGTCTGGATACGCGCGAGAAAGGCACTACCAAAAAAATTGTCACCAAGGTCGGTTATGTCTTTCAAAATCCTGATCACCAGTTATTCAACAACACCATAGAAAAAGAGATTGCCTACGGTCCGAACAATATAGGTTTGAGTCAGGCAGAAGTCAAAGAGCGTGTCGAGGAAGCGGCGCGGGTGTGCGGAGTGGAGCAGAGCCTGTTCCACGAGCATCCTTTTTTCTTAACCAAAGGCCTGCGCCAGCGCGTGGCGATCGCTTCGATCCTGGCAATGCGACCGAAAACCATTATTGTTGACGAGCCCACCACCGGCCAGGACCTGCGGCAATCGCTGGAGGTGATGAATTTCCTGCGTGACCTGTGGGAAAACCAGGGCCACACGGTGATCATCATTACTCATGAAATGAACATCGTCGCCAGTTACGCCCAGCGTTGCATCGTGCTGACGAAGGGCAAACTGGTATTAGATGGCACCACCCGCGAGGTCTTTTCCCAGCCAGATATTCTGGCAGAGGCCTTCGTCAAGCCGCCTCAAATCACCCGCCTGGCGCAGGCTTTCCCGGATTATGGCTTTCCCAAAGATACCCTGGCGGTGGAAGAGTTGTACCAATCGTTTCAGAACGTTGTGAAAAAAGCCCAATAAGTTATGCCTAGCGCGGTGGTGATCAACCCCAATACCTCGCCGGCGATGCGGGCTGATATTCTCGCCACCGCGGAGCGCATCTTTCAGCCTTCCTGGGAGGTGCAGACGCTGAACGCCCCGGCCGGCCCGGAGTCGCTGGAGTCCTGGCGTGATTATCACCTGGCATCCGTTACAGTGCTGCCCCTGCTTGCCGAGCATCCGGATGCCAGCGGTTTTGTGTTGGCCTGCTTTGGCGACCCTGGCCTTTATGCGTTGAAAGAAATCAGCCCGGTTCCGGTGATCGGCATCGCCGAAGCCGCCATGGCGCTGGCTTTGTTGGTGGGCGGCAAATTCGGTATCCTGGCAGGCATGCGCCGCGCTATCGGCCTGATGGACAGCCTGGTGCGCACCTACGGCCTGGAAAGCCGTTACGCCGGCTGCGCGGCGCTGGATTTGCGTGTGTTGGATTTCGAATCCGATCGCCAGCAAACCCTAACCGTGCTGGAACGCGCCGGGCGAGACCTGCTGCAGCGCGGCGCTGACGTTATGCTCCTGGGTTGTGCCGGGCTGACTGGCTTCGTGGACGAGTTGCAGCAGCGCCTGCCGGTGACGATCATTGACCCGGTTGCGGCTGGCTGCCATGCATTAAAAATGGTAGTGGAATGCCGCCTGCAGGTCAGTCATGGCGGCCTGTACGCTCGCCCTGCGGCTCAACGCATGCACGATCTCGACCAGGTCTTCAGCGTGAGCATGGCCCAGCTTCTGAAGACCTGGGAGTCTGATGCATGAGTTCGCAGGGCGTTCCGCCGGAAGCGATCGAATTTGAGAGCGAAGGCCGCCTGCTCAAGGGCAGCCTTTTCATGGCGGATGAGCGCCCCGGCTCTGCTGTGATCCTGTGCCATGGCGCTTTCGAGCACCGCCTCAATTGGTCTGAGTATGCCGCCCGCCTGGCCGAGAGCGGCTGCAGCACGCTGACCTTCGACTTCGCTGGCCACGGTGAATCAGCCGGCCTGCGCAGTCTGGTAGATATGCCGGTGTGGGCGTACAACCTGCGCGATGCGATGAATTACCTGGCGCGCCGCGGATTCCTGCGTTTTGCTCTGGTAGGCTGGGATTTTGGCGGCAGCGCTGTCCTGCTGGCGGCTGCCCATGACCCGCGCATTGCCTGCTGTGTGACGCTGGCGGCTCCGGTGCTGGTCAATCCACCCCTGGCCGACCGTCTGGCGTTCATGCTGGCCTCCGGCGCGGGTTGGCTGTGGCGCAAAGTCCTTCACCGCCCGCTGACCCTCAATCGCCTGGCGGAGCTGGAAAAAAAACAGGCGGCGGTTGACCCGCAAGCCAATGAGCGTTTCTATGCTGATCCCGAGGTGCGCCAACTGCTGCGGGCAGTGCCAGTGCCAGACAGCTTACACAGCGCCTGGGTGGATATCACCCCGGCCGTAGAGAAAATCCAGGCGCCTGTGCTGGTGCTGCACGGCGAGCGGGACCACCTGGTGCCCATCCGTCAGAGCGAGCTGCTGCACGACCGGCTTACGGGCCGGAAAGAGTTTCATCGCCTGGCAAACAGCGGTCACATATTGCATTTTGACCAGACAAAAGAGCAAGTTTTGGATAAAATAATCCAATGGGTTAAGCAGTACCTTTAGTTTCAATTGCGAAATGGAGGTAAACGAATGACAATGAAAACGCGCTTGATTACTGGCGGTTTGGTGGTCAGCGCCTACGGCGTCTATCCGGCCGATGTGTGGATTGAAGGTGAAAAAATCAAGGTGCTCGGCGCGCCAGGCGCTTTTGCCGGCCAGGAGTTTGATGAGACTCTGGATGCCAGCGGCAAGCTGGTGCTGCCTGGTCTGATTGACCCTCATCTGCATTTCAATTCACCTTTCATGGGCACGATCAGCGTTCATGATTTTAAAAACGGCACGGCAGCCGCCGCGCACGGGGGAATCACCACGCTCATCGATTTCAGCACTCAACCCAAAGGCGGCTCGCTCATGGCCAACCTGGCTCAAAAAGAAGAAGAAGCCGGTGGACGAACGTATATCGATTGGAGCATGAGCGGCATCTTGCTCGACGCCAGCCCCCAGACTCTGGAGGAGATCCCTCAGCTCATCCAGGCTGGTGTGCCGACGTACAAGTGTTTCACCACTTACAAACACTCTGGCCGATTAATGGAAGACAGCGGCATCCTGAAAATATTGGAAACAACCGCCAGGCACGGCGGTATGCTGATGGTGCACTGCGAGCACGATGCTATCATCGAGCGGCTGATCGAAAAAGAGCTGGCGGCCGGGCATTACGCCCCAATTTATCATGCCCGCACCCGCCCGCCCGAGGCCGAAAACCTGATGATCCAGCGCCTGATCGACCTGGTGCGTCAGGTGACCGCACCGGTTTATATCGTGCACACCTCCACCGCGGAGAGTGTGCAGATTGTCTCGCAGGCACGCGCCTCAGGACTGCCGGTGCACAACGAAACCTGCACCCATTACCTGGCTTTGACCGAGGAGAAATTGCTCGGACCGCAGGCGCAGTTCTTCATCTGCAGCCCGCCGCTGCGCCAACAGCGTGATGTGGATGCGCTGTGGGCCGGCCTGGCGAACGGCTGCGTGGAGACCGTCGGCTCGGATGATGCCGGCGTGCCAACCGTCGACAACCTGCGCCTGGGCCAGGGCCGTTTCGACAAGGTACCCAGCGGCATGTCGGGCATCGAGGCCCGTCTGTCCATTCTGTACACGGAAGGGGTTTGCAAAGGCCGACTCAGCCTGCCGCGTCTGGTGGAAATCACTTCCACCAATGTAGCCCGCCTGTTCGGCCTTTACCCGCAGAAGGGTCACCTCTCACCGGGCGCTGACGCCGATGTGGTCGTTTATAATCCGCAGGGGACATGGACGATGACGGCTAAAACCCTGCATATGAATACCGATTTTTGCCCATTCGAAGGCTGGCAGATTCAGGGACACGTCGATACTGTCATCAGCCGTGGCGCGGACGTGATCCGCAGCGGCCAACTGGTGGGCCAGCCCGGCCATGGACAGCGCGTGTTCCGCAAACTAAATGCATAAGGAGTGCCCATGATTGACCTGACTACTTACCCCGAACGCCGCCAGCGCGCCCTGCAGCGCGTGCGCGAGCGCCATATTGTTATCCCGACCTACGCTCAGATGAAAGACCCCCAGCGCATTCCGTTCAACGTGAAACAATCTCTCAGCCAGATTGGCTTGTGGGATGTCAATCCCAGCAATTTGTTTCGCATCACCTGGCATAACCAGCCGGTAGCCCGGGGCGGCGGCTTCGGTGGGGTAAACTTCCTCGAATTTCCCTCCAGCCTGACCGGCACCCCGGCGCGCGTCATCGCACTGGTGGGCAAGTGGTTCCCCACCGGCGCGCATAAAGTGGGCGCTGCCTTTGGCTGCCTGGTGCCGCGCCTGGTCACCGGCCAGTTTGACCCCACCACCCAAAAAGCTGTCTGGCCCTCCACCGGCAATTACTGCCGCGGCGGCGCGTACGATTCAGCTCTGTTGGGCTGTGACTCAATCGCTATCCTGCCGGAAGGTATGTCGCGCGAGCGTTTCGAGTGGCTTAAAACCATCGCCGGTGAAATCATCGCCACCCCGGGCTCAGAATCCAATGTCAAAGAAATTTTCGATAAGTGTTGGGAACTGCGCAACTCTGGCCAGGACCTGATGATCTTCAATCAGTTCGATGAGTTGGGCAATTACCTGTGGCATTATGAAATCACAGGTCATGCCATGGAAGAACTGCTCCAGCAGGTGATGCGCCCGGGTGATTCCTATCGCGGCATGTCCTCGGCTACTGGATCGGCTGGCACCATTGCTTCTGGCGATTACATCAAACAGCTCTTTCCTTCGTCCAAGATCGCCGCTTCCGAGGCCCTGCAGTGCCCCACCCTGCTGCAAAACGGTTTCGGTGCCCACCGCATCGAGGGCATTGGCGATAAACACGTGCCTTGGATTCACAATGTGAAGAACACCGACCTGGTGGTAGCCATCGACGATAACGCCGTGGTGAACCTGGCCCGCCTGTTCAACGAACCAGCCGGCCGCGCCTACCTGGTGAACCAGGGCGTGCCCGCATCCTTTGTCAGCCAGCTCGACCTGCTTGGCTTTTCAGGCATTGGCAATGTCTTGACGGCCATCAAGATGGCAAAGTATTATGAAATGGGCGAGCATGACATTGTTTTGACGATTCTGACGGACTCTATGGAACTGTATGCCAGCCGCCTGGTGGAAATGAGCCAGGAATCGGGCCAATATACCGAACGCGACGCCGCCGCTGATTTCGCCCGCTACCTGAAAGGCGTCTCGACCGACAACATGCTCGAGCTCACCTACCCCGAACAAAAACGCATCCACAACCTCAAGTATTTCACCTGGGTTGAACAGCAGGGCAAGACCTACGCCGAAATCCAGGCCCAATGGTACGACCCTGCGTACTGGACCAGCGTGCAAAAGTTAGCCCCGCAAATAGACAACCTGATCGAAGCCTTCAACGCCGACGCGGGCGTGGGTTGAAGCGAGTTCCAAATGGGGATGGCCTTTTACGCCAGGCGTGGGAAACCAGATATCCTCTTCGTAAAAGGCCTTCCCTCCAGGATGCAAAAAGATGATGCACCTCTTCGACATCCTCAACCGCACGGCGCCTGAGCCGTGGTCTGAAGCCGAGAATCTGCCCTGGAATGAACCGGCGTTCAGCCTGCGCATGCTCAACGAGCATCTCAACCAGGCGCATGACGCTGCCAGCCGGCGGCTGGAGATCATCGACCAGCACGTGCAGTTCATCCATTCGTGGGTGCTGAACGGCGTGCCGTCGCGCATCCTGGATATGACCTGCGGCCCAGGCCTGTACCTGGAGCGGCTGGCGCAGCTCAACCATGTGTGTTACGGTATTGATTATTCGCCGGCTTCGATTAATTACGCCCGCCGCCAGGCTGAACGGGCCTTGCTCGATATCACCTACAGCCTTTCAGACGTGCGCGTGGCCGATTTTCGCTCCAATTGGGACCTGGCGATGATGATCTACGGAGAATTTAACACCTTCCGGACGGCGGATGCCCGACGCGTTCTGCAGAAAGCCTACCATGCCATTCGGCCCGGCGGGCGCCTGCTGTTAGAGCCGTCAGCCTTTGAGCAAATTCGCCGCACTGGCCAGCGCCCGCCGTCCTGGACCACGTATCGATCCGGCCTGTTTTCTGAGAACCCCTATCTGGAATTGAGCGAGGCGTTCTGGGACGACGAATCTTGCACCGCTACCACGCGCTATTTCGTTGTTGACCTGGAGACCAGTGCCGTTGAACGCTATTCCAGCAGTTACCAGGCCTATACAATTGCACAATACTCCGATCTGCTGCAGAGCTGCGGTTTTACGGATTTGCAGTATTTTGTTTCTCTTCAGCCAGCCAGGCTCCAGGAAGCGGTCAATATTCAGGTCAGCACATCGGTTGAGCAGGCCAACCTGGACACATTAGATGATTTCATCGTAATTCTGGCAAATAAGTGGTAAAATAAAATTGCTCCTCAGTGGGGTGCGCCTTCCTGGGTAACTGCGGGCGTAATGGCGAATGGGTCACAGCTCCCATAACCAGGTAAAGAATGCGCAGCTTTGCGTTTAACATCGAGAAACATGGGTTTATTAACAGAAGAACTGTTTGATTTAGATCGTTTGCAGCGTTTTGTTGGTTCGGCTGTCTTCGAGCGAGGGCGAGTGTATTTTACTCAGCGCCGCGTGACAATCGACTTCGTCGAGCCAGATTACGCATCGTGTACTGTTGTCGGCCGCGACGATGTGTACAATGTACTGATCAAGGCCGAACGCGCTGGCCTGATTTTTCACTGCGACTGCCCCTACGCTGAGACAGGCCAGACCTGCAAGCATTCGGTGGCGGCTTTCATGAGCGTGCGAGAATATTTACGCCGCCACAAGCCTGCACGCTGGCAGAACCAGCTCCAACATATCATCCAGGCCTTGCCCGGGATATCGCCTGGTTCCAGCACCCCATACCTGCTCTTTTTCAGCCTGCAAAACATTGCCCCTCCGGGCGGTTATCCTTCCTGGGAACTCTTTCCCTATCACCTGCCGATCAACCGCCTGACTTCCGAGCAGCGTGCCGCCATCCATGGCGGCGCCACCGTGGTGGAGCTGTTCAACGACCAGCCATCGTTGGCGCGCCAGCTTTCACAACCGGCCTCCATGCTCGACCCGTCCACCTGCGTCAACAGCCCGGTCTCGGCGGTGACAATTGCCAACCTGCTGGTAGAGCAGGCGCGGGTATATACATCTCGCATGGCGCCGCTGGCATCGGCGCTCAGCTTGATGGCCGGCATGGAAGTCCTGCTGTTCCGCGGCGACA
Source organism: Chloroflexota bacterium (assembly GCA_029782365.1). Classification (GTDB taxonomy): domain Bacteria; phylum Chloroflexota; class Anaerolineae; order Anaerolineales; family UBA4823; genus CAWBUW01. The sequence continues at coordinate 209,772 of JAKOUW010000017.1, read as the reverse complement.
AAACCCAACCCTTGCAGACGCCGCTGGAGATCCGCCGCGATGCAGCCCGTATTTACATGCAGTTGACCACCGTCGAAGACGGCGTCGAGCTGACCTCCGGTCTCAGCCTCGACGACCGCGTCATCCCCCTGCGCAATGGGCAGGTGTTCCTGCTGTCCAGCGCGCCGGCCTGGGCCCTGGCAGACTGCTGTGTCTTCCCCCTGGACGGCGAGAATGCCGCTGGTTTGTTCATCAACCTGCTCAACGAGCCTGAACTGATCATCCCTTCGCGCGATCAAAACGAATTTTTGCAGGAATATTTCCTGCCGTTGGCAGAGAACGCCGATCTGCGCGGCGACGCCGTGGACTGGGATCAAGTCACCGGCGAGCCGCACAACCGCTTGTATCTTTCTGATAAAGGCGGCGTGATGCAGGCTGAACTCCGCTTTGCCTACGGCTCTTATGAACTGCCCTTCGATATCAAGCTGCCCTCCAAGACTCTTTACAATAAGCCCGGCACCTGGACTCTGGCGCAGATCACCCGCCAGCCATTTGTGGAACAGGCTGCCTTTGAAGCGCTTGCCAACGGCGATTTTGGGTTGAAAAAAGCCCCTTCGCCAGCCCTGCCCGGCACCCTGCACCTGCGCGCCAAGGTTCACCCTGTAGATTTCTTGATGAAAAACGTCCCTACCCTGGCATCCCTGGGGTATGAGGTGTACGGCGAAGATAAGCTCAAGACCGCCAAAGTCAACCGCGCCCGCCCAACCCTGACTTTCCAGGTCAGCTCGGGCATCGACTGGTTCGATGTGCACGCCAGCGTTTCTTTCGGCGACATCGAAGTGGCTTTCAAGGATGTGCGCCGCGCCCTGCAGAAGCGCGAACGTTATATCAAGCTGGCCGATGGTTCACTCGGTGAGATCCCCGATGAGTGGGTGGAGCGCTACCGGCACTTGTTTGCCCTTGGCCAAGATACCTCAGACGGCCTGCGCTATTCGAACACCCAAGTCACCCTGCTGGACCAGGTGTTAAGCGAAGAAGATTGGGAGCGCGCCGACGAACAGTTCCGCGCGCGTTCGCGCCGTCTGCGTGAATTTTCCGGCATCCAATCCCTGCCCCTGCCGGCTGGCTTTACCGGCGAACTGCGCCCGTACCAGCACAGCGGTTACGATTGGCTGCATTTCCTGCATGAATTCAACCTGGGGGGCGCTCTGGCCGACGATATGGGCCTAGGCAAGACTGTGCAGGTTCTGGTTTTTCTGCTTTCACTGCGCGAGCGCCAGCATTCGTCCAAAGCAGATCTGATCGTCCTGCCGCGCTCCTTGCTGGTCAACTGGCAGCGTGAAGCGGCGCGCTTCACACCCAGCCTGCGCATTTTGGAATATCACGGCGCCGACCGGGAACGCGAACTGCCCACCCTCGACCAGTATGATCTGGTGGTGACCACCTACGGCATCATGATGCGTGACATTCAGTTTCTGCGCCAATACCGCTTTCACTACATTGTTTTAGACGAATCGCAAGCGATCAAAAATCCCATCGCCCAAACTTCACGTGCCGCCCGCCTGCTGCAGAGTGACCACCGACTGGTGATGACCGGCACGCCGGTCGAAAACTCGGTGATGGAACTCTGGTCGCAGTTTGCCTTCATCAACCCGGGCATGTTGGGCAGCATGGATTACTTCCGCGAGGAATTCGCCAGCCCAATCGAGCGAAAAGCCGATGCCGAACAGGCGCAGCTTCTGCGTAAAATGATCTTCCCCTTTATCCTGCGCCGCACGAAAGATCAGGTGGCCCCTGAGTTGCCCGAACGCACCGAACGAATCATTTATACCGATATGGAATCGGGCCAGCGCAAGATGTACCTGCGCACCCGCGATTATTACCGCGGCCTGCTGATGGGTCTGCTGGAGGACGGCAAGCAGGTGGATGATGTGCGTTTCAAAATCCTCGAAGGACTGCTGCGCCTGCGGCAGATCTGCAACCACCCGGCCCTGCTTGACCATGATTTTCACGGCGAATCGGGCAAGTTCGAACTGCTCACCGAGACCCTGGACACCCTGCGCTCCGAAGGGCACAAGGTGCTGGTCTTCTCTCAGTTTGTCGAGATGCTCAAACTGCTGCGCCGCGACCTCGACCAGCGCCACGTGCCATACCTGTACCTGGATGGGCGCACCACCGACCGCCAGGAACGCGTCGATGAGTTCCAGAGCGATGCCGAAATCCCCTTCTTCCTGATCAGCCTGAAAGCCGGCGGTGTCGGCCTCAACCTGACTGCCGCTGATTATGTCATCCATATTGATCCATGGTGGAACCCCGCGGTGGAAATGCAGGCCTCAGACCGCACGCACCGCATCGGCCAGGATAAGCCGGTCTTTATTTACAAGCTGATCGTGCGCGATTCAGTCGAGGAGAAGATCATTCAACTGCAGGATCGCAAAAAAGATCTGGTCGGTCAGTTGATCACCACCGACAGCGGCTTCCTCAAGTCGCTGACTTCGGAAGACGTGAAAGTGCTGTTCAGTTAGCCGCCTGGGCGTAAACTACAGCGCGACCGGCACAAGGCTGCCCTGGACAAAGCTCAAGACATTGGCGACCGTCAAGCGTTCGTCGGTTTCATAGCGCCTGCGCACTTCTGCAATGTCCGGAACGTCCAGCACGCTCAACCCAGCCAGCTCGTCGAGCATCGCCCGATCAGCCGGGTCATCGATTTGATCTTTTAAGATGATGCCCCAGCAGTCCCAGGGCAGCAGTTCGATCTTATTCAACGAAGCCACATCGCGCACCAGGTTGCCGCGCACGAAACCTAACCCCGACAGATCGAAAATGCCGAAATGCTCAGGGTTCGCCTGGCCGCGCCTGCACATCTGCCAGGCCAGGCCGCCGGTGATGAACTGGTCACGCGGGGTGTCCAAAGGGTCGAAAGGCAGGTTGAGCGCGCCGCGCTGCACCTCATCCATCTGGGCATCCACCAATATCCAACGATCCTGTGCTTCATTCCAATACTCAGCCACCCAATGATCGATAAAATAGCCGGGCTTGAAATACGCCCCAAAGCCGCAGCGCGCCCGCGCCGGGATACCCTGGCGCCTCAGCAAGGCGGTTAGCAAAAGGCTGAAGTCACGGCAGTTGCCAACCAGGCGTCTCTCGGGCGCACGGGCAGTGTTCAGCGGCCTGTCATCCAGCTCAAGGGTGCGTGCCAGGCGCCGTTCAAGAGTGCGCAGTTGGACCTCCGACTGGCGCTCGGCAGGCAGGCTGAATCCGTAGCTGTCTGTCCAATAAACGTGGATAGTTACACCCTGCACCACTCGCACCAGCTCTGGCAGGCTGCCTCGTAGGTTGTCGAACAGGGCGGCAAATGGGCCGGGGTCGGTCATTGCGCCGGGCTGGCGATAATATTCAAGTGTGTATTCCATGAGTACCTCCAAATGAGCGATGCTCCTGTTATACACCCTCCTCTTAGAGGAGAGTCAAGACCGGAATGGAATGAAAAACCCTCCTCCGCTTTCGCGAAGGAGGGTCAGGTGATGAATTGTTATTTAGCGCGTGATCAGCGGCGCAAATAAGGGATAATTCTGAGTTGCCGTCAGGGCGAACTCTGTGAAGTGATCGATCTGCATAATCACCTGGTTGTTGGCCGTATCCACAACATAGCTGTCCGGGAAGGTCCAGCGGTTGGTGGTCGTGGAGAAGTAGGCTGGTCGCAAGAACTGCTCAGCTACGCGCTGGGCGACCAGCTCAGCTTTCGTATAGTTGAAGGTGATCATCACATCTTGATTAAAATGCTGCTCGATCGGCTGGCCGTTGGCATCCGTCGCCAGGAAGGCGTAACCGTAGCGCAGCACGCTGGCGTGCTTCTGGTGCGGCAGGGTGGCCACCGGCACGATGTGCAGGGTCACCTGCCCGCTGGTTGGCAAAGCGCCTGCCGGGATGTAAAGCGTGGTGCCGTCGGCCAGGCTGATCGTCTGTTCTGTGGAGGCGTCAAACGTGACGACCACCGGAGCCGGCTTGGCGTGTGGTCCGTTCAAGGTCAGGTCAAGGGAGGCGTCATTGTTCGTCACGCTGACTGAGCCATGCCCATACCAGTAAGCGTCATTGGTTTCGACCGCCGCGCCCAGGTGCCAGGTGGTGTTGCCGGAAACGTTCAACGTGTAGGTTCCACTGGCGGTTTGTCCTGAGGCAGTCACAGGGAAACTGCCCGAGACGAACCCCCCATCTTCTGACCAACCCCATACATGCGCCAGGCCGCCGCTGGTTGTTCCACTGACAGTCAGCGTGCCGCTGATGTGCAGAGCCGGCAGGTTGAAGTGCAGGTCCTGGCCGGCCAGGTTCTGCCCAGCGGCGACGGTGACTCCCAGCTCCTTGGGGGCGATCCAACCCGGCTGGTTGTAGGCTGAGCTCAGGCGGTAGATGCCGTGCGGCAGGGCGATGGTGTAGCGACCCTGGGCGTCGCTGAGTCCGCCGAGCCAGACGTTCTCCACCACCGGGCCGACTCCTTTGACCCACACTGCCGCGTTAGAGAGCGGACTGCCGTTCGGATCGTACACTGTGCCGCTGATGGAGGCGTCTTTCTGGGCCACCGGCAAAGGTACAACAGCATTTTGTCCGTTCTGCACAGGGATGTTGCGCGCGCCGGCCAGCTTAACGTAGCCTGCCAGCGGATCGATGCGGTAATTCAGCCGCCATAAACCGGCAAAGACATCCAGTTTGTAAGCGCCGTTGGCCGGGTTGATTGGGCCGATATCCCAGCTGCCAGCGTTCCAGGCGCTCACTGTGCCGTTCACGCCAGTTACCACCAGATTATTTCGCCCATCCCACAAAAAGCCGCTGATGGAGGCGCTCCTGGTTTGCACGGTCAGCGTCACCAGAGTCACCTGGCCAATATTTGCAGTCACATCTGGCTGGCTGGTAGAGACATACGAGCTGGCGGGGGGTAAAACCGCCGAGATGCGGTATTGCGTGCCGCCCGCTTGCGCCGGCACCAGGATGGTAAAGGCGCCGTCAATGATGCTCGCCCCGTTGTGGATGGCTGGCGCGCCGATCTGCTGCGCGGACGCCCAGCCGCCGGTGCTGATCGGCTTATTCTGCCCATCCACCAGCACGCCTTTGATTTTTGCGTTCGCCGTGAGCAGTTCAAAATCCAGGTTCGTGGCAGTCTGGCCTGCGCTCAGAGTAACATCCTGTCCGGCGCCGGAATAAATGTACGGCTGATCCTGCTTCGGCGCAGGCTGAACATGCCATTCGCCCGCCGCGGCTGCCAGCACGTACAGGCCGCCCGGCCCGCTCAGGGTCTGGAAGCTGCCTGGCATATCTTTGCGCCAGGCGATGACCGGCACGCCGGCCACACCGCTGCCATTGGCGCTCACCGTGCCCGTGATCAGGGCATCGCGCGACTGCAGGGTGATATTCAGATGGTCATAGGCGCCGTTAGCCGGGATGGTGATCGGGGCGATATATGGCGCGCTGTAACGTCGATCATGCGGAAATACATCCACTTTGTAAGAACCGCTGGGGATGGAGGCGCTGAAATCGCCCACATTCGGAGCAACTTTGATGATCCGCCCAACTCCCTCATCGCTCAGCAGGCTGACGGTCACGGTGAAGGGCGGCGCGCTGATGCCATCAGGCATGAACACCGCTCCGCTGATGGATGCGTCGGCGACAAAGACGGTGAAATTTTGATTTTGGCTCTCTGCCTGGTTATCGAGGCGGAAGTAAACGAATTGCGGCGCAGCACGGTATACCCAACTGACGCTGTCGTTCGCCGGCAGGACGGTCAGCGCCCACAAGCCGGGAGCCAGGTGCAGGGTGTAATGGCCTTGGGCATCGCTGGGAGCTTCCTGTTTTTCTTTACCTCCCACGCGTTGGGCTGAGACGATTGCATCGCTCACCGCCGAGCCGGCATTGGTCTTCACTGTTCCGCTGACGACTTTGTCTGGGATGATCAGGGTTAATGTGTATGGATTGGTCGCGCCAGGGATGGTGACCGTCACCGGCAGTGAAGGCGAGACACCTGGCATTGGAATGGGCGCGGCGGCCGCCATGCGATAGGTGCCATTCACCAACCCGCCGATGGCGAAGAAGCCAGACAGGTGGGCAGTATCCTTCCTCATCACCGCAGCGGCCGCACTGCCGATGAACACCTGCGCAAGGGGAACCTCCTGGTTTTGCGGTGTGACAACCTTGCCCCATACCTGCGCCTGTCTGAGCTGCAGGTTGAGAGTTTGGGTGATCAGCAGGCTGGTGATATTCAGATTCGCTGCCGGCGAATTCCAATACGGATCATCGCTGATTGGATGCGCATCCACCTGGTAGCTGCCCACCGGCAGCCCGCCCAGGGTAAAATGACCGCTCAGCGTGGTGACAGATTGGAATAACAACCCGTTGCCCAGCCTGACCACCACCTCTGCCGGAGCAGGCGTGACGCCGTCCGGCGCAAATACGGTGCCTTGCACCTGCGCCCGACCCAACACCAGGTTGACCGGGCCAACGTTACCCATGAACACCGAGACGCCCTTGGGGAGAGATGGAGTGAAACGGGATATTTCCGGGGGTACAGCTTTCATTACATACATACCGCTCGGCACCGGCCCCAGGCTGTAATCGCCGGTCAGCGTGTTAACATGCGCTTCGCCGCGCACGGTGATATTGTCCAGATCAAACAATCGGACGACCACCCCGGCTGGCAGTGGGGCGCCTCCGGGTGTGCTGACCTTACCAGAGATGCCGCCGCCCGGTCCCGGGGGCAGCATGGCTGCCTTGGCGGGTGCAGTTGTAACACTGCCAGACAGCAGAACCACCACACACAACAGCGAGGTCAGGTTGAACATTCGACGTGAATAACTCATAATTTTCTCCTTTACTCACCTGATAACCCAGAGGGTCGTTAACCTTATTATACAGATGTGGATTAACTGAATTTAAAGATTGTGTAAAATCTTTGTAACATTTTTCTTGGCCTTGACAGGTGGTATATAAAATTTATAATATAGATAATATTTATAAAAATTGGGAGTATCGCTGTGCGACGAATGTGTATGTGTCTGAAGCAGGGTTTGTAGCCATTTTTTGCTCAGATACGCAGTAAAACGACAAATCATCTGGCAGGAATGGAGCGCAAGCCCTGCAAACCAACTCTTGGATTGCATGAGCAACTCGTTTGTGGCTTAGGTTGTCGTTTTTTGTTTTTAAAGATGATTTTGATGAAAAGATGGTTATGGATAAGCAAATGCTGTCACCTTTGACAAGTTTCTTGCCGTCAACATACAGCGTGCAGTCTGCCTGCGGAATCGGCCTGGCGGAAGCGGTGGGCAACACCCCGCTCATCCCGCTCCAGCGAATCACAGCCGGGCTGGCCCCGGGCGTGCGGGTGCTGGCCAAAGCCGAGTGGTTTAACCCCAGCGGCTCGATCAAGGACAGGCCAGCGCTGAATATTTTGCAAACTGCCCTGGCGAACGGCCACCTGGTAAGTGGCAGGCGCCTGCTTGATTCCACTTCGGGCAACATGGGTATTGCGTACGCCACCTTTGGCGCGGCGCTGGGCATACCGGTCAGTCTGGTTGTTCCGGCCAATGCCAGCCCCGAACGCCTGGCGATCCTGCGCGCCCTGGGCGCTGAACTGTTCCTGAGCGACCCGCTGGAAGGCAGCGACGGCGCTATCCGCATGGCGCGCCACATGGTCGCCGAACAACCTGAGCGTTATTTTTACGCCAACCAGTATGATAACCCTGCCAACTGGCAGGCGCATTACCTGACCACCGGCCCTGAGCTGGTCCAGCAAACGGGCTGCCAGGTGACGCATTTCGTCGCCGGCCTGGGCACCTCGGGCACATTGATGGGTGTAGGCCGCTACCTGCGTGAATACAACCCGGAAATCCAGATTATCGCCAGCCAACCAGACGCCGCTTTTCACGGTCTGGAGGGGCTCAAGCACATGCCCTCCGCCATTCGGCCTGGCATCTTCGAACCCACCTTTGCCGACCAGACGTTGGATGTCAGCACAGAAGACGCCCAGCGAATGGTTCTGCGGCTGGCGCGCGAAGAGGGCCTGTTTGTTGGTATTTCGTCAGGTGCGGCGGCAGTCGCCGCCTTGCAGGTGGCGCACACCTTGCGTGAAGGCGTGGTGGTGACGATCTTCCCTGATGCTGGTTTTAAGTACTTGAGTGATCGGCACCTCTGGAAAGGGGATATATGAGCTTAATTCTTTCAAAACAGCTAATGGCTCAAATCTTCGCTCACGGCGAACAGGCGTATCCTGATGAAGGCGCCGGCCTGTTGTTGGGCCAGGTTCGCGGCGATGAAAAACACATCCAGCAGATCCTGCCTTTAGCAAACACCCGCGAAGATGGCGCACGCCATAACCGATTCTTGCTCAGCCCGCAGGATTATCTGCTTGGCGAACAGACCGCGGCCAGCCTTGGCCTGGATGTGCTGGGTGTGTTCCATTCGCATCCCGACCATCCCAACCGCCCGTCCGAGTACGATCGCGAATGGGCGATGCCATGGTTTTCATATATCATTACCAGTGTTTATAATGGAAAAGCCGCGGAGAGCCGTTCATGGCTCCTGGCTGAAGACCGCTCGGCCTTCGAGGCGGAAACATTGGTGGTGGACGTGCCAATTTCTGCGGTGAGCGGTCGAAAATAATTTTTTTTAGGAGATAAATTTCGCTATGGCCTCTTTACGAATTCCCACCCCTTTGCGCTCATACACGAATGGACAGAGTGAAGTCGTGGTGCAGGGTGAAACGATCGGCGCGGTCCTGCAAGACCTGTTGGCGCAGTACCCCGGCTTGAAGACTCACCTGATTAATAATGAAGGTGAACTGCGCTCGTTTGTCAACCTATATCTCAATGACAACAACGTCCGTGATTTGCACGGTCTGCAAACTGCCGTCCAGAGCAGCGACCGCTTGATGCTGATCCCCAGCATCGCCGGCGGAGTCGGGTAAGCGGCTATGCTGCCAGGTCTTTCACACGAAGAGATCCTGCGCTACTCGCGCCACCTGTTAATCCCGGAGGTGGGTCTGGAAGGACAGCGCAAATTAAAAGCCGCCTCCGTGCTGGTCATTGGCACCGGCGGTTTGGGTTCGCCCGTGGCGCTGTACCTGGCTGCTGCCGGGGTGGGGCGCATCGGCCTGGTGGATTACGATGTGGTCGATTCGTCCAATCTTCAACGCCAGGTGATCCACGGCACATCTGGCGTGGGTGTCTTAAAAGTCGAATCGGCGCGCCGGCGTATGCTCGATTTAAACCCCGATATCGAGGTGACCACTTACAATGAGCCGTTCACTTCACAGAATGCCATGCAAATTGCCCGGGATTATGATATCCTGATCGACGGCACCGACAATTTCCCCACTCGCTACCTGGTCAACGATGTGTGTGTGCTGTTGGGCAAGGCAAACGTCTACGGCTCGATCTTCCGCTTTGATGGGCAGATTAGCGTGTTTGACGCTCGCCGCGGCCCATGCTATCGCTGTCTGTTCCCCGAGCCCCCGCCGCCTGGCCTGGTGCCCTCCTGCGCCGAGGGCGGTGTTTTGGGTGTTCTGCCCGGCACGGTGGGCACATTACAAGCAACCGAAGCGCTCAAGTTGATCCTGGGTGTGGGCGACTCGATGATCGGCCGCCTGCTTTTGTACAATGCCCTGGATATGTCCTTCGATTTCGTCAAGCTGCATAAGAATCCCAAGTGTAAAGTCTGCGGCGAGAACCCTACCGTCACGGAACTGATTGATTATGAAGAATTTTGCGGCGTGCCTGGTCACGACCACGAAGAGGGTGTGGTGGGCGGCGGCTGGGATATCAGCGCCCCCGAGCTGGCCGCGCGCCTGCGGCAGGGCAACCACCTCAAGCTGTTGGATGTGCGTGAGCCGCATGAGCTGGAGATTTCACGCCTGCCCGGCGCTGACCTGATCCCACTCGGCCAGCTTGCCGGGCGCCTGTCTGAGCTGGACAGCGCCCAGGAATTGGTGGTGTTTTGCAAAGCCGGCACCCGCTCGGCACGCGCCCTGGAACTCCTGCGCAGCGCTGGCTTCCGTAAGGTGAAAAACCTGAAGGGCGGCATTAACGCCTGGGCGCGCGAGATCGATCCCAGCCTGCCGGTGTATTGAGGCGAAAGGCGCAAGCCTTTTTACTCTTTTTGGAATGGGGTACCGGATATGCGTCTTTTCGGGCTAGCTGCCCTGCGCCTGCTGCTCTCATTGTGTGTTCCGTTTGCGTGTTTACTGTCTGCCTGCTCGTCAGAGCCGGCCAGCCAACCCCGGGTAATCCGGGTAGGATATTTTGCAAATATCACCCATTCACAGGCGCTGATCGGCCTGGCGCGCGGCGACTTCCAGCGCGCACTGGGCAGCGAGGTCAAGATCGAAACCACGGTTTTTAACGCTGGCCCTTCGGTGATTGAGGCTATATTTGCTGGCCAGCTTGACCTGGCATATATCGGGCCTAATCCAGCAATCAATGGGTATGTGCAGTCAAAAGGTGAGGCCCTGCGCATCGTGGCTGGCGCGACCAGCGGCGGCGCGGCGTTTGTCGTGCGCGCTGATGCGGGCATCCAATCGGCGCGCGACCTGGATGGTAAAAAAATTGCTTCTCCGCAGTTGGGCAACACGCAGGATGTAGCCCTGCGCAGTTATTTGATCGCCAATGGCTTCCAGACAAAGGAAAAGGGCGGCAGTGTAGAGGTCATTCCCACCCAGAACTCACAAATCCTGGAAGCCTTCAAACGAAAACAAATTGACGGCGCCTGGGCGCCTGAACCCTGGGCGAGCCGGTTGGTGGTGGAGGGTGGGGGCGTGATCCTTGTGGATGAGCGCGATCTGTGGCCGGAGGGCGATTTTGTCACCGCCCAGATCATCGTGCGCACGGAATTCTTAAAAGCTAACCCCAGCCTGGTCAGAGCCTGGCTGCAGGCGCACGTCGCTGTTACTCAATGGGAAAACGCGAATCCGGTGGAGGCACGGGCGTTGGTCAACGCCGAATTCGAGAAGCTCAGTGGCAAAAAGCTGAATGAGGCTGTGCTCAACCAGGCCTGGCAGCGCTTCCGCCCAACCTGGGATCCCATTGCCAGCTCGCTGTTCGTGTCTGCCAAGGCGGCGCACACCGCCGGCTTTCTGAAAGAGCTGCCCGACTTGCAGGGTATTTACGACCTGGTTTTGTTGAATGAGGTTCTTCAAGAAAATAACCTGCCCACTGTCCCCGTGCCTGACCAATGAGCTGAATCTTTCGCAGTATACAGGTTCTGGCCTGACCGCCAGGCCGGGCAGATTACATCACAGAAAATGCGTCAGAAGGATTGACACCTCGCCGCCATGCCGCTACAATAGCTCCTGATGATTACTAAGTTGGTTGTATTTACCCGATTTTCGATGCTGATGCGCCGCATGCCTGCTTACGCGTCCAGTCGCCCGGGCAGCTCGTGGTAATGCAACCAGCAGTCCACTACCGGTAAACCAAAACAGGCTGCCTGCACAAGGCGGCCTGTTTATTTTTTCGCAAGGAGCAATCAAATGAGCGAGCCTCCGGTGACCCTTACCCAACCCGCCTGTCCGGGCCAATCTACGCAAGCTGTGCACGCCAGCGAGGCGCGTACCAAGCCCCATCATGCCTTAGTGGAGCCGATCTTCCAGACATCCACCTATACCTTTGATAATATGGCCGATACAGTGGATTACCAGACGGCGCATATTTTTGGTGTCGAGACCGGGCGGTACGAGTACGGTCGCTACGGCAACCCGACCATTGCGGCCGCTGAGGCGCGGCTGGCGGCCCTGGAGGGAGCGGAGAGCGCTATCCAGGTGGCCTCTGGCATGGCCGCGCTCACCTATACCTTCTTGAAGTTCTTGCCCTCCGGCAGCCACCTCATCCTGACCGATGACAGCTACCGGCGCACACGCCAGTTCTGCGAAGAACTGCTTAAGCCCCTGCGAGTGGACTGCTCTGTCGTGCCGCTGGGCGATTTCGCTGCCCTGGAGGCTGCCATACGGCCGGAAACGCGGTTGGTTTTTTCCGAGACCCCCAGCAACCCCTACCTGCGCGTACTCGACCTGCGCCAATTTGCCGAAATTGCCAGGCGTCATCATGTGGTAAGTGTGGTGGACGCCACACTGGCCACGCCGGTCAACCTGCGCCCGCTGGATTTTGGCATCGACCTGGTCATCCATTCGGCCACCAAGTATCTGGGTGGGCACAACGACCTGCTGGCAGGATTCATCGCCGGGCGCAGCGAGTTAATCAACCTGCTGCGCAATTATATTGGTGTGTTGGGCGGCATTTCCGATCCAAACACTGCCTTTTTACTCCTGCGTGGCATGAAGACCCTGGCGATCCGCGTCGCCCAGCACAATCGCAACGCGCAGGTAGTTGCAGATTACCTGGCGGCGCACCCGAAGGTGGAGTGTGTGTTTTACCCCGGGCTGAAAACGCACCCCGGTCACGAAATAGCCGCCAGCCAGATGAGCGGCTTCGGCGGCCTGTTATCTTTCCGGGTGCGCGGCGGCCAGGCGGCGGCCTTCCGGTTTCTGGATGCTCTGCGCCTGCTGTATATTTCACCCTCGTTGGGCGGTGTGGAAACCCTGGCTCTGCATGTCACTGCCATGGCATATCCCGACTGCGAGCCCGAAGTGCGCGCTCGCCTGAATATGCCCGATGACCTGGTGCGGTTGGCGGTTGGCATTGAGGATGCCCAGGATATCATCGCTGATCTTGACCAGGCGCTCAGCCAGGCCTGACGGTTGTCCGGGCCTGGTCGCTGCGTGTATTTCTTAAGCAAGCGCTTGACCGCAGTACGGGCAGTGCGCCCACCCGGCCTGGGCTGGCTGGCCGCAGTTGGCGCACTGCCTCTCGGTTTGTTCAATGGGTGCTGGGGTGAGAGCTGCCGCCGCTGAGGCTGGGGCAGAAGACTGCGCCGCCGACACCGGCATTGTTGGGGCTGGCGGCCGCGCTTTGCGCTCTGGCTGAGTCAGGTTGTTGACCAGCGCGACCGCGCCGATCACCAGTAAGACCAGCAGGCCTGCCGGGATGAGCCACATCAAAATCATTCCCAGGAAACCCAGCGGATTCCAGAAGCCAAACCTGCTCATCATGCCAGGACCGGCAAATCGTCCCGCCATGTGGCCAAATTCCAGCCCCCGTCCCCAAAAGCGCCCCATCACGAAGCTGGGTACCAGGCACAATATGACCAGGCCAAGCACTCCTGCGATGATCCATCCGGTTTTTGATTTCATAAATAACCTCCGATAATTCTCGATTTTGCGCAGGCCAGAAGCCCGCTTCGCCATTTGACTGTGTTTGTCTTAAAGCATATCATCTCTGGATGAATAGCAAATGAAGATTGGGTCGAGCAAACGCGTTTGGACGATTTGCGATTAGAAAGAAAATTCGTCTGGTAAAATTGAGCCGCGCGCTGGAACTTTCCATCGTTGCCCGGCGTCTCATCTTAGGAGATGCCTCCATAGGAGATTGTATGACCAAAAGAATGAAAGTGCAAATATTTTTAGCAATGCTGGCTGGCTTGCTGGCGCTGGCAGCCTGCACAGCAGTCAGGCCTTTAAACACGCCGAAAACTCATGTTGCCAACCCGGCCTCGGAGAACTGTGCGAAGCAGGGCGGCACATTGAAAATTGAAACGGCGGGTGATAGCAGTCAGTATGGGCTGTGCATGTTCAGCGATACGATGGCGTGCGAAGAATGGGCCTTGATGAACGGCGACTGTCCGGTGGGCGGCGTGGATATCAGCAGTTCACCCTCTGAGCAGGTCACCTACTGCCTGGTGACTGGCAACCAGTACACCACCATGGATATGGACACGGCGCCGCCCTCGACCAAGGAATTGTGCATCCTGAAGTCGGGCAAGAATTGTGATGTTTTGGATTTCTACACCGGCCGCTGTAAGGCTGACCCCACTTCGACCCCTTAATCACGTTTTCTCTGCATCGAAAGTTCAATTCGCGACGAAGCAACCTGGCTCTGGAGGCCAGATTGCTTCGTCGTATGTGAAATTCACAATGTTGCGCTGTCTGGCAGTCGATCCATCAGCCCAGTTCGCGGACTGCCAATTGTTTCATGTGCGCCAAAATGGCTGAAAGACCGTTCAGGCGTTGGTGGGTGAGCACTTTCTCCAGGCCCATTTGGACATAAAAATCACCGGGCACCTGCAAAATCTCTTCCGGTCGGCTTCCGTCCAGGCCTTCTTTCATAAAGGCGGCGAAACCGCGCACAAGAGGCGATTCAGCCGGCACAGCGAAATGAAAAACCAGATTCCCATCCTGCGTCTCAGCCAAAACATGCACCGGAGTCATGCATTCGGGCACAGAGTCCATCTCGGCGCGGCGTGACTGCAGCCAGGCAGGCAGCTCGGGCAGTGTTTCGGCGTACTGCACCAACAGCTCCAGCTTTTCGCTGCCTTCGCACCACTGAAAATTATCGATGATTTCAGCCAGCTTGGGCGGGATGCTGCTCATCGTTTACTTCTCGATGGGGGCGTCCACCAGATTGCCCCATTCAGTCCATGAGCCGTCATAATTGCGGACATTTGCATAGCCGAGCAGGAACTTGAGCACGAACCAGGTCAGCGATGAACGTTCCCCGATGCGGCAGTAGGCAATCACATCCTGGTTCGGGGTGATGCTGTGGCCTTTATACAGGTCTAGCAGTTCGGTTGGAGCCTTGAACGTGCTGTCGCTTTCGTTGACAGCCTGCGCCCAGGGTATGTTCACCGCACCAGGAATGTGTCCGCCGCGCGTGGCGCCTTCCTGTGGATAATTCGCCATGTGCAAGAGCTCACCGCTGTACTCCTTCGGCGAGCGCACATCGACGAGGGCTTTGTGCTCTTCAATATGGCGGAAAACATCGTTGCGGTAGGCGCGGATCGCCCGGTTGGGGTATTCGGCGCTGTACTGTGTGGGGCTGAAGGTCGGTTTTTCTTTGGTGAATGCTCGGCCTTCTTTTTCCCATTTGGCCCGCCCGCCGTTCATGATAGCTACTTTTTGATGACCATAATACATAAACAGCCACAAAGCGTAGCAGGCAAACCAATTGGATTTATCGCCGTAAAAGACCACCAGGGTCTTGTGGGTCAGACCCAATTCGCCTGCCAGTTTTTCGAATTCTTCCTTGGAAAGAAAATCACGCTTGAGCGGATTTTGAAGTGTGGTGAACCAATCCACGCGCGCTGCGCCTGGGATGTGGCCCATGTCATACAACAGAGGATCTTCATCTGATTCAATGATGCGGACGGCGGGGTCATCATGATTTTCAGCGACCCAGCCTGTCTCCACCAAAAACTCGGGGTGAGCGTAAGTTGTCATCGTTCTGTCTCCTTTGGCTGGAATAATACAATATTTATAAATTATATCATAATTATTGAGCGGCAGGCATAGCTGAAATCAATTTTCTTTAATTCAATTCGCACACTCGAGGTGGGTTTCACCACTTGAAATGTCAACCTTTTGTCATCCAAATATGGTTGACTCTGCCAGCCCGCATTCTATAATATAAATAGCGCTGAAAAAAATAATTAGCAGCGTCGGGAGGGTATTATCATGAAAAAGGCATGGCCCTGGATTTTAATCATTATTGGAGGGCTCGTCATTGGCGGCTGTGCGCCGCCTGTTCCTCAGTTAGTGGTTCAAACGGTGGAGGTGGCGCAGGAATCACGCAGCCTTGCAGCAGCCACTCAGGCGCCCGCGGCGCCCGCGGCTACCGCGGCTGCGGCGCGACCCGAAGCGTATCCTGCGCCTGGTTCATCATCGATCGCTGCGCCGGTCTCTTCGTCACGCCCCTCATCCAACCGCCTGATCATCAAGAACGGTCAGCTCACCTTGCAGGTGGAAAACCCGGACGCGGCAGTCAACCAGGTCACACAGGCCGCCGCTGACCTGGGCGGGTATATCATCAGCTCGCAGGTGTTGGTAAATCAAAAAGGCGACACGGAAGTCAAATCGGCTACCATCACCCTGGCGGTGCCGGTAGATGCCTTCGAGAATGCCTTGAACCGCCTGCGCAGCCTGGCGGTGATTGTCAGCAATGAGACCTCCAGCGGCCAGGATGTCACGGATGAATACGTGGATCTGGATTCACGCCTGACCAACCTCAAAGCCACGCGCGACCGCATCCGCGAGTTCCTGGCCAATGCTACCACCGTGGAAGAAGCTCTCAAGGTCAATGAACAGCTTTCGCAGGTGGAAGGCGAGATCGAGCAGGTGCAGGGCCGTATGAATTACCTGTTCGACCGCGCTTCGTATTCCACGATCACGGTGAACATCGAGTTGTATATACCACCAACGACTCCCACACCAACGCTTACACCGACCCCGACCCCCACACCCACCCCCTGGAATCCGTTGAATACCGTCAAAGATGCCGGTTCAGACCTGGGCGCGGGCATGCGCGGCGTGGTTGACTTCTTCATTTACCTTATCATCCTGGTCATCCCGATGCTCTTGCCGTTTGCCTTGTTGGGATGGCTGCTCATCCAGGTATGGAAACGTTTCTTCGGCCGCAAGACTCCACCGAAGGCTCCTTCGGCTTCATAAAGCAGCTCCTGACAGCTATTACCAGGCAGCTCGTTTTGCTCTGCCTGGTCTTTGGACTGACCGCTCCCGGGTTGACCCCGGCCCGGGCGCAGAGTCTACCAGCCCAAACGCTGCGCAAGCAGGCTTACCTGTCTATCCAGGTGGCAGACATCGACCAGGCGATGGCCAGACTGAACGATCTGCTCCAGGCCGGCGGCGGTAAGATCACCAGCTACAGTATGATCAGCCAGGGCAGCCGCAGCGGAAGATTGACGATCCTGGCGCCGTCTGGTAGTTTCGAAGACCTGCTCACCCAGATCAGCGCCCTGGGGGAGCAAGTCCTGGCCCAACATGCCTCCACCGAGGACCTGGGACCGTTGCTCAACGACAAATATACTGCCCGTCGCAGCCTGGAAAACCAGCGCGCTCATTTGATCGACATTCAGAAAAGCGCGCAGACCGAGGCCGAAGGCGCTCGTCTTGTCGAAGAACTGGATGGCGTGCAAAGCAAACTGGAAGCCCTCGACAGCGAAATCAGCCGGCTCGAGCGTTCTTTGGTGACAGGCACGATTTACCTGGAGCTATGGTACTTCCCACCGACGGCTACTCCCACACCCACGGCAACGCCAGAGCCGACTGGCACACCCACTCCCTGGGATCCACGCCGTACACTGGATGATGTCCTTAATGTCAGCCGGGAGGCTGCGATTTGTTACCTGCCTGGACTGCTGTGCCTTTCGCCATTTGCGCTGGCAGTGATCATCAGCCAAGCTTTGCATCGCAAGCGCTCACAGGCGCTATCCTGAGAACGGTCTGGATCGGTTGCATTTTTGCTTGAGTTCATATAAACTCAAGCTATGCAAAGGCTCAAATTGACTGGCCGGCTGTTCCTTATCCTGCTCTCTGCCGCGCTGGCTGGTTGGCTGTTCCTTTGGGCTTTAACCTTCAAGGCCAGCGCAGCGCCTGCCGTGCCGGGCCGCCAGCCGCACACTGCCCTCCAGGGCTCCGGCGCATTGTGCACCGACCTGGGTATCGATGCCACCTCCTTTCCTGAAGCAGATTTCGACAACCAGAATACGCAGTGTGGATTGGCCTATCCCAAAGGAGGTAAACTGCCGCCTGGATCCACAGACGAATTTTACCGCTACCATGACGGCGCCTTTTATATCAATAAGACCTCCAGCCCCGGCGAAGCGCAGTCATGGGTGCAGGCAGATATCGCTCGCAGCCAGGGAGCTGTCTTTACCTCTACAGTGTCCACCTTTGGCGAGATGGGATATTATTCGTCAGATGGTGCCGGCAGATACAATTTGGTTTTTCAAAGAGACTGCTATTACGTCAGCGGCGGCTGGGGACCGCCAACTGGCCTGGATTGGCCGGTGGATGAGGCTACCAAGACCCAGGTGACCAAAGATTTGCGCAAAGTGGATGACCTGCTCAAAGAAGTAGGTTGCGGCGCACAAAATTTCCGCCTGACCATAACTAATCTAAACCATGACCCGGCGCATCCAGAAAGCTACGAACCGTTCAGCTTTGAGATCAGCCTGGAACAGCGCGCTTCGAACGGCGATTACTCGCCCATGAAGCATGAGCCGATCTATATCTCAGCATTGGAAGCGCTGAACAGCCTGTCGGATTCCTTCCTTGTGTCTGACTGCCCGCAGTGCGAGTTCAAAGCTTACAAAGGCCGCCAATTCGCTCGCTATAAATTATCCGCACCGGATCCAACCGTCAAGAACAGCGTAGTTTCTGGTTATGTTTTGCAGGAAATCCCGCTGCGCACCGACTCGAACGGCAAAGCGCTGATCACTTTCTTCCTGGATATCCCGCGCCTCACCAAATCTCATTCCTTCCCGACCAGCGCTGTCCCGCTGGTAAACCATTTCCAGGTGATATACCGCCGACAGGGCCAAAACGGGCTGGAAAAACTGGCGGAGAAACAATTCGAAGTATCATTGGAAGGTGTGGGGATTGTCGAGAAAATTAACCTAACTTACCCCACCCTCCTCGACCCGATCAACAGTAAAGACAGACCGGAATCAGAAAAGACGATCGACCTGGCAAGCTATACCGCCGATCCGGGCATTCGCGATGGGACTGACCTGGTGCAGGGCACGGCGCGTGTCAAGCAAACGCTCAATATTTGGTGGATCGAAACCCCGCGGCCGATGAAAAGAATCAACCTGGCGGTTGGCGCGTTCATCCACACGTATGATGACCTGTCGCTCAATGCCTGCGGTCTGCCCAAGCCGTATCCTCAGCAGGGCGAGAAAGCCGCGCTTGCGGTGCAATTGCGCTATTTCGATGGTGTGCGCATCCAGGCGGCGGTGAAAGAGAGCGTGTGCATTGACGAATTCACCATTGCCAAGGCTTACCAGGAATCGACCGGCCAGGAAAACCCGATATTCACGTATTTTAGCTCTAAGCTGAAAGATGAAATCACCGACAGGTTCCTGGAAAAAGGCATTGAGATCGTCGCCGTGCGCCTGGTTCCGCTTTACCAGGCCGTGCAGGCGCTCAACACAGCGGTGGAATACGTGGAGAAGCTGCGCGGCGAGACGGTGTACTTGCAGCTCAACTCGGCGGTTTATCTCGAAGCGGCGATCGGTGGCGGGGTGCGCATCACCACGCGAGAAGGCAGCCCACGCCTTTACACACCTGCCGCGCCGGGCGGTGTGGAGATATCACCCGGCCAGTCAGCTACCCTGGACGGCTCATTGCAGGCTGTCCTGGCGGTGTCTAGCGCCGAAGTCTCTGGCCGGGCTGATGCTTTATTGAAAACAATCGACCCGCAATACGGCCCTGCCAGTGGGGTGATTTCTCTGCCGCCGGTGGATCTCAACCTGGTGCTGGTGGGCATCAGCCTGTGCAGCGGCTTGTTGGTCCTGGTAGTGGTGGGTATCGGCCTGCGCTGGCTGTTGTCCAATCGCCAGGCCGGCCAACCCACCTCGCCCTTGCCTGTCAGCCCTCCGGCCAACCCGACCCTGCCTGAGCCGCCCTCTTCGGCCAGCCCCGCCCAGCCGCCGCCCGAAAAGCCGCGCCAGCCAGTTCCGTCGGTGTGGACCAGCGCCCCGCCGCCTCAATCCAACCGGCGGGCATCCTTTTTGAAACTGCTCAATCAGGCAGGCAATAACCCGCTCATTGAACTGTCGCCGGAAGGCTTTACCCTGGGAAGGGATGCCAAGAATTCCCTCGGCCTTTTCGATGATCAAATTTCACGCGTCCATGCCCGCATCGATTGGGGGCAGGAGCGCTGGCTGATCACCGATTTAAACTCGGCCAACGGCACATTTGTCAACAACGTGCGGGTGCGCATCCAGGAGCTGCATGACGGCGACGTGATCCGCCTCGGGCGGACCGAGCTGGTGTTCCTGGAAAACCCACGCCTGGCGGCCTGAACCGGCGAATTCCTTCTTGACTTTCGGACTTTTTTATGCTATTTTAAGTCCAGTTGTTCGGATGTCAGACATCGTACAACTGGACTTTTCTTTTCAGCCGCAAAGCTGCCTGTCATACAACCGGATCAAACTTCTGCGTGGAGGTCACATGAGCGACCCTGCCGGGTACAAACCCGCTACCATCATCCGCCAGACCGCTGCCCGCCCTTTCATGGAAGGACCCGAACTATGCCGGGAATACATCAAGACAGCCAGGCTCTGGTTAGGCACTTCCACACTCCCGCCGGGGGCACGCGGCAGCATCGATCCTGGTCACGACCATTCACAAGAAGTCTTTTACTGCTGCAAAGGCCATGTACTGCTGTACGATGAGACGCAGTATTATGAGCTGTTTGCCGGGGATGCTATTTTCATCCCTGAAGGACTGCCCCACACACTGATCAACATCGGCGAAGAAACTGCCATCCTGGCCTGGGCAGGCGCGCCCGGGGTGTAACGGCTTATGCCAACCATCCTGGCCGTTGACCTGGGCACAACAGCCTTGAAATGCGCCTTGCACGATGCGCAAGGCCGCGTGCTGGCCAAAGCCACCGAAGAATACGCCCTGCTCACGCCGGACGCCCTCTCGGTGGAAGTGGAAGTTGAAACATACTGGCAGGCATTTAAGAAGACCATCGCCAGTGTGCTGAAGGCTTCCCAGGCTGCGCCGGAGGATATCCAGGCGCTGGGCATATCCGCTCAAGGGGAGACCTTGCTGTTGGTCGATGCGCAGGGCAAACCACTGCGCCCGGCTATCGTCTGGCTGGACAACCGTGCTCAAAGTGAGGCAGACAAACTAGGTGACCATTTCGGTCACCGCCATGCCTTTGAGATCACCGGCCAGGTGCGCCTGGTGCCCACCTGGCCGGCGGCCAAGCTGCTCTGGCTGCGCCGTCACGAACCGCAGGTTTTCGTGCGGGCGGCGAAATTCCTGTTAATTGAAGATTATTTCTTGCACCGCCTGACCGGCGAATATGTGTGCGAAGGTTCGCTGGTCACATCGACCTGTTATTGGAATTTTAAGACCCTGGACTGGTGGCCGGAGATGCTGGCATACTTGCAGGTGCGCCGCGAACAGCTCCCGGCCATCGTGCCATCGGGTACACCGGTAGGCCGGATTCGTCCATTGGTAGCCAGCGAGCTGGGACTCAGCCCGCAAACCGTGGCTTGCACTGGCGCCCTCGACCAGGCCTGCGGCGCAATTGGCGTGGGCAATATTGCCCCAGGTATTTTCTCTGAAAACACCGGCGCCGCTCTGGCTATCTGTTCCACCGTAGGCGCGCCCACCCTGGATCCAACCAATCAAATGCCCTGCCATTACCACGGCATACCTGGCCTATACATGCTCCACACCTTCACCGGCGGCGGCATTGTGCTCAAATGGTTTCGTGACGAATTTGGCCAGGCAGAAAAAATAGCGGCGGCTGCCAGCGGGCAAGATGCTTATGATCTGCTTGGCAGTCTGGCCAGCCAGGCGCCCCCCGGCTCAGACGGCCTGGTGATGCTGCCGCACCTGCAGGGCGCCATGGCGCCCGAGGCCAACCCGCGGGCGCGCGGCGTATGGTATGGTTTTACCCTGCATCACACCCGTTCTCATTTTGCCAGGGCGATCATGGAAGCTGTCGCCTTTATCGTGCGCCGCAATATCGAAGTGATCGAAAAAATGGGTGTGCCGGTAGGCGAGATTCGTGCTTTGGGCGGTGGCGCGCGCAGCGCCGTCTGGAAGCAGATTGAAGCCGATATTACCCACCGACCGGTTGTCACAACAGATAATGAGGAAGCCGCCACGCTGGGCGCGGCCATCCTGGCGGGCAAAGCCACTGGCCTCTACGCCAGCATTGCCGAAGCCGCCGGCCAGATGGTGCAGATCAAGCAGCGTTTCGAGCCCCAGCCCACCAATTACGCCCGGCTGGACGAGGCCTTTGCCACCTATGTAAGCCTCTACGATGCGCTGTGCCCTTTGTTCGAGCGCAGCGCGGCGGCTTGAGGCAGACATGGACAAGAAACAAGGCCTGAGCGTGATCACAGCCGGCAGGACCACCCTGACCACCGCCACCGCGGAAGCGCTGCGCGCCGCCATTGAGCGCGGCGATTTCCCCGCTGGCAGCCAGCTTCCCTCCGAGCTGGAATTGATCACCATGCTGGGCGTTTCGCGCACCACCTTGCGCGAAGCTCTGCGCACCCTGGAGGAACAGCAGTTCATTACCCGCCGTCGCGGTCTGGGCACGTATGTCAACGCACTTGCCATCCGCAAAGACTTGAGCTACAACTTCGGCATCTCGGAAATGATCAAGCAGGCCGGGTACACGCCTGGGGCATTGGATGTCGTCTTGTACAATGAAAAAGCCAGCCAGGCTGTGGCGGACGCCCTGCGCATTGCCCGCGCCGCTCCGGTGGTGGTGTTGGAGCGCGTGCGCACCGCCGACGATGTCCCGGTTGTCTGGTCGCGCGATATCACCAGCCAGTCGGTGCTAGGCGAGCACAAGATCGAAACTCTGCAGCTTGCCCAGCTTTCGTTTTACCAGTACCTGGAAACATACCTGAACATCAAAATTACCCACGGCCAGGCTGTATTGAAGCCCATACTGGCCTCCAGCGACCTGGCCTTGCGCCTGCGCGTCAAGCAGGGCTCGCCGCTGTTGTACATCGCTCAAACGGATTTCGACGCGCAAGACCATCCGGTCCTGTATTCTATCGAATATCACCGGCCTGACGCATTTGAGTTCACCCTCAACCGACGCGGGCCGAACTGGTAAACCATTTTCCTCTGGAGGTGTAACATCCATGTCTGCCATAACTGGTAAAAAAATCCGCCTGAACCGCCTGATCCAACAAGAGACCAACACCTGCCTGATTTGTGCCATCGACCATGGCATGACCTCGCCCGTCTTCCTGGATGGACTTTACGACACCAACAGCCGGGTAAAAGAAGCCATTACCGGCGGCGCAAACGTGCTCATGCTCAGCCGAGGGGTGGTCAAGCAGTATGTTGAACATTTCAGCCGCGACACATCCCTGGCCTTGATGCTGACCGCTTCCTCGGCAGGCCGCCCGTCTGGCGCGGTGATCACTCCAATCGGTTCCGTTGAAGAAGCCCTGCGTATCGGCGCCGATGCGGTGGTCGTTTACGTTGCCCTGGCTGGCGAGAACGAGCCCGAGATGATCCAATACGTTTCCGAAGTTGGCGAAACCTGCGAATTTAAGGGCATGCCGTTGATTGCCGAAGCAGAATACCCCAATGCTTACCAGAGCCTGGACAGCATGACGCAGGAGTTGGGCGTGGGTTACCTGAAGCGCAATGCACGCCTGTGCGCCGAACTGGGCGCGGATATCGTCAAAGTGAATTGGAGCGGTGACCAAAAATCCTTCGGTGAGATCATCCGGGCCTGCAACAAACCGGTGGTGCTGGCTGGCGGTTCGCTGATCTCAGATGAAGAACTGCTCA
Source organism: Chloroflexota bacterium (assembly GCA_029782365.1). Taxonomy (GTDB): domain Bacteria; phylum Chloroflexota; class Anaerolineae; order Anaerolineales; family UBA4823; genus CAWBUW01. The sequence goes on along the minus strand of JAKOUW010000017.1, from coordinate 186,401 downwards.
CTCGCATGGCCCAGGCGCGCGCCGTGGGTGCGGTGGGCTGCTCGGTTGGTCGCAATATCTTCCAACACAGCCATCCCCAGGCAATCACCGAGGCCATCAGCCGCGTCTTTCGCGACAACTGGCCCGCCAGGCAGGCCCTGGATGAACTGACCGAGAAGACCAGATAAGGAGGCTTGTATAAGCAAACTTCGTTTATTCTTTCTTACCAACTGTACCGGCCTTTCTTCCTGTTTCTCATCTCTTTGAGAAACCCATTCGTTCGGACTTGGAGGAGTATGTTATGAGTGATTCTACGACTAATGCAGCGCAGTCGGCTGCAGCCCAGGCTGGCGAGGTTTTCTCGCGGCGTGCTTCTGGCCTGACCCGGGTGGTGAGCCCGTGGACGGCCCTGGCTTATTCATTCGTCGCTCCGAACATTACCCAGGCCAGCTTCTATTTGCTGTGGGCAGTCACGCTGTATGCCGGCGCCCAGATGCAGATCTCTATCATGTTCATGCTGACCTTGATCCCCTTCGCGGCGATCTACACCTATTTCTCTTCAGCCATGCCCCGCTCTGGCGGCGAATATATTTACATCAGCCGCGTCCTGCATCCTTTCCTGGGCTTCATCGCCTCCTGGACGCTGACCATCGTTGGGCTTAACTGGCAGGGCAACAACACCAACTTCGTGGTCAACTGGGGTTTTGGGCACACCCTGACCCAATTCGGCCTGATCTATAAGAACCAGGCCTTGACGAACATCGGTTTGAATTTGTCGCAAACCCAGGGTTCCTGGCTGGCCTGGATCGTCGGCACCATCTCCTTGATGCTTTCCTTCTACGTCATCTACCTGGGCACCAAGATCTTCATGCGCTTTGTCTGGGCAGCCATGGTGCTGACCTGGATCATGCTGGCGGTGTATGCCGGTGTTCTGCTCTCAGTCAACCCGGATGTGGTGCACAAGGGCATGATGCTGGTTCAGAACATCGATTACCAACAAGTGTTCGCCAAGGCGCAAGAGTTGGGTTGGGCGCCCGGCGCCATGTCCATCGCCGCCACCGTCATGGCTGGCATGACGTTCATGAACCTGACCTGCCTGGGCTCAACGTATTCGGCCAACATAGCCGGTGAGATCAAACGCGTTGACAAAGCCCAACCGCTGGCACAGTACGGCTCCGTAATCCTGTTCATCATCTACTACCAGATCTTTACCTATGTCACTTACCATGGCTTCGGTAAAGATTTGATGGAAGCCATCTCGATGTTGAATGCCAAAGGTGCGGATGTGCCCATTTTTGGCTCCTTCCCCCAGACACCCTTCCTGCTGGTTTATGCCACGCAGAACCCACTCTTACTGCTGCTGGGTGGACCGTTCGCCTGGGGCCTGATCAACTGGGTTGGCGCCATGGGCCTGGCGTTTGCGCCCGTGCGCAACGTGTTCGCCTATGCCTTCGATGGTATGCTGCCCGAGAAGCTGAACGAAGTCAACCGCCGCGGATCGCCTGTGTATGCCGTGCTGTTCGGTTTTGTCATCTCCTGGCTGCAATTCACCGTGAACTGCATCACTCCGGTGCTCTCAGCTTACCAGGTTTACACCATCACCATCTGGTTCTTCGGCTGGATTTTCCTCAGCATCGCGGCCATGGCTTTCCCCTGGCGGCGCAAGGATATCTGGGAGAAAGCTCCCGCCATCACCCGCCAGAGCATCTTTGGAGTTCCCTGGTTGGTGATTGCCGGTGCGGCTGGCCTGGTGATCAGCCTGCTGGCGGTGTACTTCACCATCGTGCCGGCGTTCACCGGTGATATCAGCACGTTCCCCTGGCAGGGCCTGGCCTTCTCCTTTGGTTTCTACATGATCTTGCCCATCATCCTATACTATGTTGCCGTTGTGATGAACAAACGGCGCGGCACAGCTTTCGAGCGGCGCTTTAAAGAAATTCCGCCCGATTAACTTTATCACTACCCATCTATTCACTGGCGCAGCGCGGCGCATCTGCGCTGCGCCAGATCTCACCAAAGGAGGCTGTTGTGCCGCTGTTTGGAAAGAAAAACACCCGGGTCTTTTTCACTACCGACCTGCATGGAGCGACGGTTGTCTTCAAGAAGTTTATCAACGCGGGCAAATTTTACGAAGCCCAGGCCTTGATCCTGGGTGGCGATATGATCGGTAAGATGATCGTGCCCATTGTCAGCCAGGGCGGTGGGCGCTACAGCGCCAATTATCTGGGCAAGCTGTACGATATCAACGATGCAGATGAACTGCAAAAGCTGGAATTGAATTTCGAAAACAGCGGACTGTATCCGACGCGCCTCACGCCCGAGGAAGTCCAGGCTTTCAAAGAAGATCGCAGCCTGGTTGAAAAGCGCTTCGCCGTGCTGGCCAAGGAGCGCCTGGCGCGCTGGCTGGATATCGCTGAGGAGCGCCTGCGCGGCACCGGCATCCACTGTTATGTGCAGCCCGGCAACGATGATCCGTACGAAATTGATTCGGTCTTCCGAGCCTCCGACATTATCCAAAATGTCGATGGGCGCATCATCCAGCTTGATGATGACCACGAAATGATCAACGTTGGCGCTGCCAACCAGACTCCCTGGCAGTGCCCGCGCGACAAGCCTGAGGATGAGCTGTATGCGATCATCGAAAGCCTGGTGAAAAAGTTAAAAAATCCGTCCCAGGCTGTCTTTAACTTGCATGTGCCGCCGTTTGACACCAACCTGGACATCGCCCCTGAACTGGACGAAAACCTGACCCCCAAACTCTCACTGGCAGGCGGCTTCAAAATGGTGCCGGTGGGCAGTAAAGCCGTGCGCAAGGCAATTGAAACTTATCAACCCCTGCTGGGGGTGCACGGCCACATACACGAAAGCCGCTCGGCGCAAAAACTGGGTCGTACGATGTGCATCAACCCCGGTTCGGAATATGGCGAGGGTGTGCTGCGCGGCGTAGTGTTGGAGTTCTCCAAGAAGGGTTTGGAGAATTACACCTTCACCCAGAATTAAGCGTGCGTTTTGATTTTGTGGTGTAGAATCAGGAAGCTTTCCAACCGTCTATTCATTTCAGGACTAAGATATGCAAACGTTTGATTATGTCGCCGAAGCGAAGTTGATCGTCGAAAAAGCCCAGAAAGCAGGCCTCACCCTGCGCGTGCTGGGCGCGACGGCTTTTCGTATTCACTGCCCAGAGCATGTGCATGTCCACATTGCCATGGGCCGGGATATTACCGATATTGATTTTGCCGGTTACTCGAAAGAAGGCGAACGAATCGAACGCTTTTTTGCGACCGACCATTTCAATACAAACCGTCACCAGGCCTCGCTCACCCCAGGCCTGTTCGCTGGTCGCCATATCTATGAAAACCCTGAGACGGGTTTGCATGTGGATATTTTCGAAGATGAGCTGAACATGTGTCACCTGGTGAATTTTCGCAGCCGCCTGGGACTCGACTCACCCACGATCACCCTGGCAGACCTGACGCTGGAGAAGCTGCAGATTGTCAAACTGAATGAAAAAGACGTGCGCGATATGCTGATGCTTTTTGCCGAACACCCGGTTGGCGACCATGAAAATGAGACCATCAACGGCAAGTACATTGCCGATATCATGAGCAAAGATTGGGGCTTTTATTACACCACTACGCTGAACCTGGGGAAAATTCGCCAGGGCATCCCGCGCTACAAAGACTTGTTCACTCAAAAAGACAGCGAGTTGATCAATGAGCGCATCAGCCAGTTGGAGAGTATGATCGAAAAAGCCCCCAAGACGCTCAAATGGAAAGCGCGGGCGGCAGTTGGCCCGCGCATGCAGTGGTACAACGATGTCGAAGAAGTGGAGCGCGCCGACCACCTGAGCAACCTGGACGGCTAATCGCCCTCCGCTGCCCGTTGGAGCAGCCATGATGGATTATGTAATTGGATGCGATTTAGGCTCGCAGAGCCTGAAAGTTATTTTGTTGTCTGCAGATGGGCAGTTGTGCGGTGAAGCGTCGGTGGGATACCCCATCAGCTACCCGCGCCCTGCCTGGGCTGAACAGCCCGCCGAAACCTGGTTGGAAGCTTTCAGCGGCGCTGTGCTCAGCCTGCTCAGCCAGACCGGCGCTCCGGCCAGCTCCATCCGGGGCATCGGCCTGGCTGCTCAGGTGGACGGGGTGGTGGCGGTGGATGCCTCGGGCCGTCCCCTGCGCCCGGCAATCATTTGGATGGACCGGCGTGCGACCCCGCAGTGCGAACAGGCAGCCCAACGTGCGCAACCGCACCGCCTGTTCGAGCTCTCCGGACTCAACCTGGATGCGTCGCATGTGGCGCCGAAAATCCGCTGGCTGTACGACAATGAACCGCAGATCACGGATTTGACCCGTTTTTTCCTTCTGCCTGGCTCGTACCTGGCTTATGCCTTGACCGGTGAGCTGGGAGTCGATTATTCCAATGCCTCTTCCACGCTGCTGCTGGATGTGCGCACCCGCCAGTGGTCGGACGAACTGTGCCGGGCGTTTGAGCTGGAGAAAACCACCCTGGCGCCTGTTTTTCCCGCCCAGCGGGTGATCGGTGGTTTGAAACCAGCGCTTGCCGAACGGCTCGGCCTGCCCGTTGGCCTACCGCTCGTGCTGGGCAGCGGCGATGAACATGCCGCCTGCCTGGGAGCCGGCGTCTCTCGGCCGGGGTTAGTGTGTGATATTGCCGGCACAGCCGAGCCAGTGTGCGCCGCCAGCGCCAGCCCGGCGTTTGACCCGACCGGCCTGGTGGAGACGCACTGCCATGCCGACGCCAGCGCCTGGCTTTTGGAGAACCCTGGGTTCGTCTCAGGGGCAAATTACCGCTGGTTTCGCGATGAGTTTGCCCGCCTGGAAGCCCAGCAGATCTCGGCCGCCGGCGGCAACCCATACGATGTGCTCAACGAGCAGGCCGCCCACGTGCCGCCCGGTTCGGAAGGATTAATTTTCCTGCCCTGCCTGATGGGCGCCATGGCGCCTGAATGGAATGCCGCTGCGCGCGGCGTGTACGCCGGTTTCACGCTGGCCCACACACGCGGCCACTTCGTGCGTGCTTTGTTGGAAGGATCAGCCTACGCCGTGCGCGATATCTGCGACCAACTGCAGGCGGTGGGCCTGCCGCTCGCCCAGATCCGGGCCGTTGGCGGCGGAGCGCGCAGCCGTCTGCTGCGTCAGGTCAAGGCGGATGTCACTGGTCTGCCGGTGGCCCTGCCGCAAACCATCGAAACAACCGCTTTGGGCGCTGGTATGCTGGCGCTGGTTGGTTTGGGGATGTGCGCTTCTTTGCAGGAAGCCGCGCAGAATGCGGTGCGCCTGGTGGAAGTGCTCGACCCCAACCCCGCTGTCCGCCAGTGTTATGAAGATCATTACCAACTCTACCGCGCCACTTATGCCGCCATGCGCCCGGTGTTCGAGCAGGCGGCGCGCTTGAATCCGGCTGAATGAAAGACGCACCTTTGGCAGTCGTGATTGGAGCCGGTTCGACTGGGGCAGCCCTGGCCCATGATCTGGCGCTGCGCGGCCTGCGTGTGATTGTGCTGGAGCGTGCCGGCATTGCCAGCGGCTCCACCGGTCACAACCAGGCGCAGCTCCATTCGGGAGCGCGTTATGCCGTGGTGGACCAGAACTCGGCAAAGGAGTGCATTCAGGAGAATTGGATCCTGCGCCAAATTTTACCGCAGGGTTTGGAATTGAACGACGGCCTGTTCGTCGCAGTGGATGAGGCTGGGCTGGCTTACCGTCCGAGGTTCCTGCAGGCCTGTACGGAGTGCGCCATTCCATGGCGCGAATTGAGCGCCGCCCAGGCGCTGCAGATGGAGCCCCTGCTTAACCCGGGCTTGATAACTGCCGTGCAGATCCCTGACGGCGTGTTTGACCCTTACCGCCTGTGCCTGAGCTTCCTGGCCAGCGCCTGCCAGCGCGGCGCCCAGGTGCACACATTTTGTGAAGTGATCGGCCTGGATCCCGCACTCATGCAAGTCACCTACTGCCAGCGCCGGGCTCTGCAAACTGCTCCGGTCCGCCTGCGTGCGGATGTCATTTTCAACGCGGCCGGGCCTTGGGTCGGGCAGGTCGCCGCCCTGGGCGGTCTGCTGGCGCCGGTCTCACCGTCTGCTGGCGCCATGCTCACCATTGACCGGCGGGTGAGCCAGCGGGTGTTGAACCTGCTGGCGCCGCCTGGCGACGGCGATATCATCGTTCCCCAACGCACTACCAGCATCCTGGGCACCACTTCATGGGAGGTAAGCCAGCCTGGCGATATTCCCGTGCCGCCCGAGCACATCGAATCCATTTACCGCGTCGCCGAGCAGCTCGTGCCGGCCGTGCGCCAGGCGCACATGCGCGGGGCTATGGCGGCAGCCCGCCCCCTGCTGGCAGTGGAGGGCGCCCAGGGGCGCTCGGTTACACGCGCTTTTGCCTGTTACCAGCATTCCAGCCAGGGAGCGCCCGGCGTTTTTTCTTTGGTGGGTGGTAAAACCAGCACGGCGCGGCTGATGGCCGAGCAGGCGGCCGACCTGGCCTGCGCCTACCTGGGCATAACCCCAACTTGCCAGACGCGCACCACGCCGTTGGCTTCGTATCGGAAGTGGGTGAGCGCATGAGCGCCCGGCCCATCACCCTGCGCATTCGCCGCGCAACTGGCTGGCAGAAATTTCAGGTTGAAGTCGAGCCCTCTGCATATTTGCTGGATGCGCTTGAAGAGGCAGGCAGGCAAGACCCCAGCTTGCTGTTCAGGCATGCCTGCCACCATGCTTCCTGCGGCTCGTGCGGCCTGCGAGTCAATGGCCGTGAGCGCCTGGCTTGCCTGGCCCGCCTGGAGGATTTACCGCAGAACCGCCCGATACTGCTGGAGCCTTTGCGCAATTTCCCCCTGATCGGCGATCTGCTGGTGGATTTTGGCCCGTTCATGCAGTCTTTGGACCGTCTCAATCTGCCGCTGCTGCGCCCCTTGCCGGACCAAGGCACGCCCCGCTTCGACCAGCTCCAACCGCAGGGAGCGCCGCTGTCTCTGCTCCCAGCGCGTGAAGGGCGTTTTGAATCGTGCATTGAATGCGGCCTGTGCCTGAGCGCCTGTCCGGTGGTGGGTCAAGACCCGGCTTACCTCGGCCCGGCTGGCCTGGCGGCTGCCGGGCGGCTGGCGACGGAGGCGCTTGGCGACTCAGATTATGCCGCTCGCTGGCGAAGGGTGAAAGACCTGGTGGATGGCGAACACGGCTTGTGGCGCTGTCATGCCGCTTTTGAGTGCAGCGAAGTCTGCCCGGCTGGCGTGGACCCGGCCGGTGAGATTCTGCGCCTGCGCGGCAAGCTCCTGCGAGGAGGAACAGCCTAATGCCCGGTCAACCGCAGGTGGGAAAGCCCGGGGGCTGGTTTTCCCCGCGCCCGGGCTCGGTTGGTCTGTTGGCTTTTATCCTGCACCGCCTGAGCGGACTGGGCCTGGTGTTTTATTTATATCTGCACTTGGTTATTCTCAACCAACTGCGCCAGGGACCTGCCGCTTGGGATGCCCTGCTGCGCACCCTGCGCTCGCCGCTGGTGCTGGCGCTGGATGGGCTCCTGCTCTTCGGCCTGATTTTGCATGCTCTCAACGGCCTGCGGTTGAGCCTGCTGGGACTCGGTTTGGCCGTGCGTTGGCAGCGTTCTTTGTTTTGGGCCTGCCTGGCCATATCGATCTTGCTGACCGCCCTGGGAATGTGGGCGCTGGCTGGCAGAGGGTGAGCATGCCGAAGCGTTTTGGCCGCTGGATCTGGTTGGCGCAGGCTGTTTCAGGGGCGGCGCTGTTGATTTTGGCTGGCCTGCACTGGCTGGCACAGCATTACCTGGCCAGCGGTGGACTGCGCACCTATGCTGAAGCAGCGGCTTACCTGCGCCAGCCGCTGGCTTTTGCGCTGGAGACCCTGTTTCTGGTGGTGGTCACCAGCCATGCCCTGCTGGGGGTGCGCGCCGTTGTGCTGGATCTGAACCCGCCGCCGCACTGGCAGCGTAAGATGGAGATTGCCTTATTCATCATTGGTCTGTTAACTGTGGCTTACGGCTTGCAGTTGACCTGGCAAATTGTTCAATAACAATCGATAGCATCGCTTGAAGGAGGTGCCTGTGACTCTGAATTATGACCCTGCAGACGGCCTGCGTTTCTGGCAAGCGCTGGAAAAACTGCCTGGTTACCCGGCCGGCGAGCATGCGCCAATCCCCATCATGCGCTTTGAATCAGACCTGTTGTTCGAACTGCCGGCCATCCTGCGCCTGGCAGGCGCTGACCCAGCCCAGCCCTGCCTGGTAGTCATGGACCACACCCCCATGCAGCGCCTCTCCCGACCCCTCAAGCCGCAGATCCTGCAGGTGCTTAACCGGGCCGGTTGGCATGCACAGGCGGTGTACGCCGAACCTGACGCCACGGGCCAGGTGCACACAGATATGCCGCACATCGAAGCCGTAAAGGCTCACCTTCAGCCTGGCGCGGCGGTACTGGCCGTCGGATCAGGCACAATTTGTGATATCGCCAAGCATGCCGCTTTTTTATTTGACCGGGAACACGGCGGCCGCCTGCCTTTCGTTGTGTTCCAAACAGCAAACAGCGTTTCGGCTTTCACTTCCAACATGGCGCCCACCTTCATTGACGGCGTCAAGCGCACCCTGCCATCGCGCTACCCCGACGCCCTGGCCTGCGATCTGGAGACGTTGGCCGGCGCGCCGTATGAGATGACCTCAGCAGGCGTCGGCGACTTGCTGGCGGCGTTTGTCTCAATGGCCGACTGGTACCTGGCGCACCAGCTCGGTATGGATCCCACCTACAGCGAGCTGGCCCAACGCTTGATGGGGCCCCTGGATGAGATCTTCTTGCAAACTGCCCCGGCGATACGCTCTCGCTCAGCGCAGGGTATGGCTGTGCTGGCCAAGCTGATCGCTTTGGGCGGGCTGGCTATGTCACTCTCGCATGCCACCGCGCCGATGTCAGGCTATGAGCACGTGATGTCGCACACCCTGGACCTGCTGGCCGAGAGCGCCGGCATGCCGCTGGCCATGCACGGCACACAGGTGGCCTTGACCAGTTTGTTGGGGGCAGATGTTTACGAGCATTTCCTGGCTGAGTTCGAACCGGCGCAGGTCAAAATCGACGCCTGCTACCCGGATGCCGATGCCATGCAGGCTGTGATTCGCAGTACATTCCTGGAGGTCGATCCCAGCGGTAAAGCGGGTGATGAATGCTGGGCCGATTACCGCCAAAAATTGGCCAACTGGCATGCCCAACGGCCAGCCTTCGAGGCTTTTTTACATGATTGGCCGCGCCACAAGGCTGCATTGACTGCGCTCAGCCGGCCGCGCCACCGACTGCTGGAAATATTGGATGCCACGGCCGCCCCAACCACATTTGCCGGTTTACAGCCCTCTTTCAACGCTGAGCAGGTGCGTTTCGCCTTTCTGAACGCTCCGTTGCTGCGCAAACGTCTGACCCTGGGCGATCTGCTGATTTTCATGAAGTGGGACCGCAGCAGGCTTTGGCGGTCGGTGTGGGCAGGTTGATCGTACAAAAAGCCGCTGTTTCTTGCCAGCGGCTTTTTTTTATTGTTGAGATCAGGCGACAGCCAGGGCCACTTTGCCCTGCGTGTGACGGGCTTCGACAAGCGTGTGAGCGCTCTGCGCCTCTGCCAGGGGCAGGGTGTGCGAGACTTTGATTTTTAACTTGCCGGCGTCGATCAATCCAGCAAATTTCGCCAGCAGCTCGCCGCCGGAACCCATGAATCCGGCAAACGCCAGGCGCGCTCCGACTGCATCCGCCGCTTCTTGGGATGGCGGCTGGACGATCGACACCAGGATGCCGCCGGGTTTGAGGGTCGCCCAGGAGCGCGCCTGGGTTTCACCACCAATGGTATCGAATACAGCATCCACGCCGTGCGCGATGCTTTCAAACGGTGAAGCGTTGTAATCAACGGCGACATCAACGCCCAATTCTTTCAGGAAAGATTGGTTGGCCGCCGAGGCCGTGCCAATTACTTTCGCGCCGAGCAGGTGGGCTAATTGAACAGCGACATGGCCCACGCCGCCCGCCGCTCCATGGATCAAAACAGTTTGACCATTCGCCAGGCTGGCGGCATCGATCATGGATTGGGCCGTCAACGCCACATGCGGCACGGCAGCCGCCTGCACAAAATCGAGAGTCTTCGGCTTGGCGGCTGCTTCGCCTGCGCTGGCCAGGGCAAATTCAGCATAGCCCCCGTTGCGCGCCGGGTTCAGGCGGGCATACACCTGGTCACCGATCTTAAATTGAGTCACGCCTGCGCCAACCTCGGCAACAACGCCGGCCGCGTCCAGGCCGAGGATCAAGGGAAAGGCATAATTAAAATAACCATGCATATAGCCTGCGCGCGCCGCGCAGTCGAATGGGTTGACAGATGTGGCCTTCACCTGCACCAAAATTTCACCGGCGCTCGGTTTGGGACGGGGTGCATCACCAAAACGGAGCACATCTGCACTGCCATAACTCTCAATACGAACTGCTTTCATTGTGGACATAACTTACCTCCAAGAATCTCAATATATCTAATTTAATTAATATTTAGTTTATCATATTTGTATGAATTAAATGATGAGAATAATTGCTCAAATGCCGCTCAAAAACACACCAGCAATAAGTCTAAACACCCTACTAAAGTTGTCCAGTTGCCTCGATCGTCCCGCCCGGGATGAAATTGCTCTTGAAATAGCCCAGATGAACAACGCGGTCCGCTCCGCCGGCAGTTGAATCGAGCAGCATTTCCCCAACAGCGGCAAAGTCTTGCACGATGCGCTCCAGCCGGAAATATGCCAGAGCATTTGGGTTGGCATTTACCTTTCCATATCCCTGGAAAAACAATTCTTCAGGCTGGTTTGGCCAGAATCCGCCGCCGATGAACATCAGGTCACGCTCTTTCGGCGCGAGGATCAAGGTGTCCCAATCCACCAGGTAAAGTTTTTCCTCTACCGCCAGGTGAAGGTTGCCTGGGTGCAGATCGGCATGGCAGATGACAAAGGCGAGCGGACGATGGCGAATATCCTTTGCCAGCTTTTCAGAGAGGGAAATTATTTGGGAAATCGTCTCCGCCTGCTGGCGCATAAACGCCGCCAGCTCTGCTGCTGTGGGATCTGCGAAGGTTTCATTCATCGCGCGTTGAAGCAGTCGGCGCACCGCCTGGCAAAATCTCGGGTTGTAGTCTTCTCTCGGCAGCCATCCTGTCAGCTCCGCCGGGGGATGGCAGGCGTGCAGGGCGCTCACTGCCCGCCCAACCTGGCGCCATTGTGCTTCCGTCAGAACCGCCTGGTAGCCGTCCTGGCCGGGGATGAAAGGGTAAACCACCACGCGCCAATCGGTGCCGCCATCTGGCAGGTCAACCGAGAGCGCCCCATCTTGCGCCTCCAGCGGTGGGATGATGCCTGGAACGCCATGCTCTGCCAGCCAGTGAGGCAGGCGAATGGCCGCTTCGTCCAGGGCGCCGCGGCGCAGCTTGACAAACCAGGCCTGGCCGCCGCTCGCCTCAGCGCGAAAAACGGCTGTGTTCAGGTCAGCGCCCAACGGCAAGAAATCCAGGGAGCGGCAGTTCAGGTTGTAGGCGCGCTTCAAACAATCGAGCACGCTTTGGTCCGATAAGCTGGGCCGTTCCAACATGCTCAGGCTTCCGGCCGGTACACCACCAGCGCTTCCAGTGGGTCGGCGCTCAACACCACCTGCTCATCAAGACTCGGAGCGCTCGTCAAAGCCAGATCGAAAACCATTGCCTGGCCGTTGACCTGCACGGTCAGGCGCCAGGTGCCGCCGCGGAAGATGCGCTCGCTCACCACGCCCTGTAAAACCAGGGGCAGCGCGCCGCCGGGCTGGAAAGCATCTGGGCGCAGCAGCAGTGTCACTGGCCCTTCCAGCGGCGCGGGCAGGGGCAAACGGCCGACGGCCGTTTCAGCCCACAAGCCTGCGGCGCGGCCCTCGATCAGGTTGTCTAACCCCAGGAAGCGCGCCGCAAAGGGGCTGGCTGGCCGCCGGAATATTTCTTGCGGTGTACCGCGCTGTTCGACCTGCCCCTGGTTCAGCAGGATGACTTCGTCTGCCAGGGCAAAGGCTTCACTCTGGTCGTGGGTGACGTACAGCGCCGTCTGGTGCAGTTTCCCCAGAATGCTGCGCAGTTCGAACAGCAGGCGCTCGCTCAGGGCGTGGTCGAGTGCGCCCAGCGGCTCGTCGAGCATCAAGAAACGCGGCTGAGGCGCCAGGCTGCGCGCCAGCGCTACCCGCTGCTGCTCGCCGCCGGAAAGTGAGCTGGCATCCCGCCTGTCGAAACCGCTCAAGCCGACCAGCTCCAGGCTGGACTGCACTTTGCGGCGCACGATGACTGGCTCGAGGCCGGCTGTGTGCAATCCGAATGCAATGTTGTCAAATACATTCAGGTGCGGGAACAGGGCATATTCTTGAAACATCAGCCCGAAACCGCGCCGGTGGGGGGGGGTGCCTGTCAGGTCAGCGCCATCCCACCTCACCTGGCCCTGGTCGGGCGCTTCCAGCCCAGCGATCAGGCTGAGCAGAGTGGATTTGCCGCAGCCGGAGGGGCCGAGAAGCGCGCTGATTTGCCCATGGGCGATGGCGAAGCTGACACCGCGCAGCACTGGCTTGCCGCCAAAAGATTTAAAGATATTGAGAACTTCCAGGCCGCCGGCCATTAAAACTCGTTCCCACTGCCGCGCAGGCGCTCGATGGCCAGCATGCCGCCGGCGGTCACCACCATCAGCAGGGTGGAGAGCGCCATAGCCATGCCGTAATTCAGCGCGCCAGGCTGGCCAATATAGCGGTAGATCAGCACCGGGATGGTGGGATACTCGGGGCGGGCGATCAGGGCTGTCGCGCCGAACTCACCCAGTGAAATGGTAAAGGCAAACACCCCAGCCACCACCAGCGCTCGGCTGACCAGGGGAAAGTCCACCCGGCGCAGTGCCTGCCAGGGGGATGCGCCCAAAACAACTGCGGCCTGCCGCAGGCGGGGTTGGATACTGCGCAGGGCAGGGACCAAACTGCGCACTACGAACGGCATGGCCACCAGTGTATGCGCCAGCGGCGCCAGCAGAGGTGAAGCGCGCAGATCGAGCGGGGGTTGTTTGAGCGTCAAGATAAAGCCCAGCCCAAGCGTCACAGCCGAGGTGCCCAGCGGCAGCATCATTAAGGCATCGAAGACCTGCCCGGCCGGGCTGTTCCCCGGACGGCTGATTGCCCAGGCGGCTGGCAATCCGAATCCTAACGAAAGTGCCACGGTCGCTGCGGCGTACATAAGGGAGTAAACCACTGCCTTACCCGGGGCGGCGTAGCCATCACCGCTGCGCTGACCGGCGGCGATCTCTTGGTAATAGCGCAGTGTGAAAGCAGGCTGCACCGTGCCGCGTCCGCCGCGCTCGGCCTCCAGTTGGACGAAAGAGCGCGCTGCCAGCGCCAGCAGGGGGGAGACGAGCAGGCTCAACAAAACAGCCACAAGGCCGCCAGCGGCGAGGCGGCTGCGCCAGGAGCGCAAGGGCATTTGCGTATAGGCGAGAGAGCGTAGGGTCAGTGGTCGGCTCAGGCCGGCGGACAGCCGGCTGTAGACCAGAGTCAGCGCCAGCGTGCACAAAAGTTGGATCAACGCCAGCGCTGCCGCCAGCGGCAGATTGAACAATCCGCTGGTCTGGTTGTATATCTCTACCTCCAGGGTGGCGAATTTCGGCCCACCCAGCACCAGGATCACTCCGAACGAGGTGAAGTCAAAAATGAATACCAGCAGGGCGGCCGCAGCCACCGCCGGGGCCAACAGCGGCAGGGTCACCCGGCCCAGCGCCTGCCACGGGTTGGCGCCCAGCACACGCGCCGCTTGCTCCAGGCGCGGGTCCAGGCGCGCCCAGAAATCGCCCACCGAGCGCAGGACGATGGTGGTGTTGTAGAACACGTGCGCCAGCAAGATCGCCCCCAGGGAGTTTTCCAGCGCCAGCGGCGGAGCGCTGAGCTTGAAGAGCGCCATCAAACCCAGGTTCAGCCAGCCGCGCGGGCCAATCAGAGCGTTGAAAGCCGCCGCGGCGGCCAGCGTCGGCATGACGAAAGGGATGGTGGTCAGGGCCATCAGCAGCGACTTGCCGGGGAAGCGGTAGCGCGATACCAGGTATGCGGCCGGCAGGCCCAGCGCCAGGGTCAGCAGGGTGGACAGGGCGGCCTGGAAGAAAGTAAAGCCGATCACCCGCCAGATATAACCCGAGCCGAGGGCGGCCTGCAAGGCAGATGCCGCTCCCGCCAGCACATTCCCGCCGCCAGCCCTGCCAAAGCTGTATCCGAAAATGCCCAGCAGTGGGTACGCATAGAACAGCGCCAGGAACCCCAGGGGCAGAGTCAGCCACAACCCGCGCCAGACAGCCGTCAGGCCAGGTCTCACCGCAGCACGGTCTCTGTCCAGGCTTGCAGCCACTTTTCGCGGTTGGCCGAAATTTGCGCCGGGTCCAGATAGGCGGGCTGAGTTGGGTTGACCAGGGCCTTCACGAAAGCCGGGTCGAGTTTGGCGCCTGATAAGACCGGAAATACGTACATTTGCAGAGGCATATCTTCCTGGAAGGTGGCAGAGAGCATGAAATCAACCCATTTCTCAGCCAGATCGCGGTGGGGCGTGCCCTTTAAAATGCCGACAAATTCCACCTGGCGGAAGCATGTGCCGGGGGCGACGATGGCGGCTGTGGGCGGCTCGCTGACTGGCGGGTTGGCGTACAGCAGTTCGAAGGCCGGGCTGGAGGAGTAAGACAAAACGATCGGACGCGTGCCGCCGGCCCGGCTGAATTCCTTGTTATAGGCGCTCTCCCAATCATTGACCACTTTGACATCGTTTGCCGCCAGGCTTTTCCAGTAATCCAGGTATTTGTCAGCTCCGAAGTGGCTGACCGTGGTCAGCAGGAACGCCAGGCCAGGAGAGGAGGTGGCCGGGTTTTCCACCACCAGCAGGCTTTTATACTGCGGCAACAGCAAGTCTTCCAGGCTGCCTGGCGGCGTCAGGTTGTGATCTTTGAAATAGCCAATATCATAGTTCAGGCAGACATCGCCGTAATCGACTGGCAGGGCGCTGCTGCTGGCATCCAGTTTGAATTCTTCCGGAATAGACCCCAAGGCTGGGGCATTGTACGGTTCGAACAGGCCCTCAACCAGCGCCCGGCTGAGCAGAGTATTGTCCACTCCGTAATAAACATCGGCCAGCGGCTGGCCTTTGGCCAGGATGGCCCTGTTCAGCTCTTCGCCGGCGTCGCCAGCCTTAAGGATTTCTAGCTTAACGTGGTTTTGACGTTCAAAATCTTCCTTGACAGCATCGGACATGGCGAAGGAGGAATGCGTCATCACCGTCAAAGTAGGCGACACACTGCCGCTGGAGGCGATCGTGGTTGGCGCGACAGAGGCGGCCGGCTCGCTCGAAGTTGGGGAAGGTTGGCTCGCAGCCGGGCTGAGGCTGTTCGGAGTCGAACAGGCAGCCAGGATGAGCGCCAGCAGAATGAGCAAGATAATCGTACGTTTCATTAAATTTTCTCCTGTAAATCATGATGAATCAGAGTGCAGATCAATAAGCCAGAACCCAGGCTGACCCAGGCGCGTTCCCCGACCAGCGTGTTGCTGACGCCGCGCGTGGCGCCAAAGTACAGAGTCTCAGCATGCAGGGGGTATTCCAGGCCTTCAGTGGTCACCTCAAGGGCATCGCCGCCAACCGGCACCAGCGAAACAGTGTCGCCGGGCTGACCGCTCAGCTCCAGCGCACGGCCGGGACACAGCAGGCAGATCTCTTGTAAGCCGTCAAGCAGACGAACGGTCATTCCTTGCAGGTGAGCGGCAGCGGGCAGAAGCAAGTTGGCCAGGGTCATATCCCAGCGCAAGCCTAATGCACCGTACACCAATGCTTCTTCAGAGCCCTGTTCTGCGGCATAGGTCAGGGCCAGTTCCAGGTCGGTGAAATCCTTGCGGCGCGGGTGGCGCACCACCTGCGCCCCTTGAGCTGTAAAGCTCTCCACTTCCAGCGGGCTGAGCGAATCGAAATCTCCGATCAACACATGCGGCTGGAGACCCAACGCGGCGCAGGCGCGCGCGCCGCCGTCCGCCGCGATCAGCAGGTCGTTCTGCTTGAGCCGCACCGCCGCTTGAGATTCCGTGGGGGGGTTGCCGTTGGCGAAAATGACAGATCGCAAAAAAACTCCTCTGCAGAGTGCCTGCGGAGGAGTTTGGTGAAAGACGTCTGACAGCCATTCCTCCGCCGGCATTATCCGGGTCAGGTTCGCGGGTCGCAGGCTTACGGCCTGCCTCTCAGCCTGGCTTACCAGGCTCCCCGTGCATCGTGCGTAATATGTATTTGAAATTATACCGCACCTGGGCCAAATCGCACGCTTTGTTTTTGGGGTGTAAAATAATTCTATATTGATCAATTTTTCTCAAAAATTGGATGAATAAAAAAGAAGGCATTGTGATCAAGAAAAGATATCCTGATTATCTATTGCGCTGGATCTTGGGCATCGCCGCTGGCATGCTGCTGGTTCATCTGGCCTGGATTGGACTGGGCGCTCCAGACTTAAAGCTGGTGGAAATACCGTTCTTCATCCCCAATGTGCATTTGTTTGGGATATTTGAATCCATCACCATCACAATTCTTGCATTGGTGCACCACCGCACGTTGTTAAAACCAGCCTCTTTTTGGGTCGCGTTTGGCTTCATGTTCTATGCGTTCACCAATCTTTTTTTTATTCTATCCTGGCCCGGATTGAGGCAAGATGGAAGCGCCTTCATCGGCGTACTGCCAGACACCTCCGCCTGGATTATCATGATTGGACAGCTCGGGTTCATCAGCTTGTTGTTGATCGCCTGCGTGGCGCGTTGGCCGAGCCAGATGAAAGGGCGCTTAAACCTGTTGACACAATGGCCGGTTCTGGTGGTTGTTTCTTGCCTGGCGAATATCATCCCGTTTTTCCTTCAAGGTCGCCTGCCTACCCTCGTTAGTTCAGCCGGTGCATATCTACCGCTGTTATCCGCTCTAAATGTGTTGGTTCTTTGCCTGTATGCAATTGGCGCTGGCCTGGCAGCTTTGCGGTACCGGCGCACCTCCGATCCTCTGGTCGCCTATCTGGCCCTCGATTTGATCCTCCTGACTGCCAGCTCTTTCGAAAGTCTGTTGGGCGGTCAGCGCTATTCCTTTTTATGGTACACAAGCCGAATAACAGCCATCCTGGGAGGAATTTTCGTGTTGAGCGGCTTGCTTTTCGAATATGTTTCTTTATTTCGCAGCGAAGTCGAAAAGACGCGCAAACTGGCTGAGGCGGTTTATGAGCGCAAACAAGCTGAAAATGCATTGCGCCTCCTGAATGCTGACCTGGAAACTCGTGTCGCTGAACAAACCCAAGAGCTGCGCAGCATGAATACCGATTTGGAACAGCGCATTGCTTTGCGCACGGCAGATTTAGAAATTGCCAACGCTCACCTGGCTGACAGCGAACAGGGCGAACGACAGCGGGCGGCTCAATTGGACGCGCTCATCGATGTCTTGCCCGAACCGGTTTTGCTCTATGATGTCCAAGGGAAGCCGGTGAGAGTGAATTTTGCCACTGTGGAGCTGACCGGGGTTGATGTTAATGGTGAAGATCTGAGTTTAGTGGGCCAGGCGCTGGCAAAGTTGGAAATTTGCGATGGCGAAGGGCAGCCGATGCAGTTGGATAAAATGCCATTTCAACGTGCTTTGTTTGGCGAATCCGTGCGCAAAGAGGTCCTGCAGTGGACGAATTTAAACGGGCAGCAGGTGATTGTCGAAACAAATGCAGATCCCCTGCCTGGAGGCGGAGCGGTGGTTGTCTGGCATGACATAACAGATCGCAAGCGTGTCGAGCGGCGGCTGGAACAGCTCAATAATGAGCTGGAAGGCCGGGTTAAAGAGCGTACAGCAGAATTGGTGCAAACAAACCAGGCACTGCAGGCTGAAATACACGACCGTGAGTTGGTTGAAAAGGCGCTCCAGGAGAAAACCGCTGAGCTCGACCGTTATTTCATCACCGCTTTGGATCTCTTCTGCATTGCAGATGCACAAGGGAATTTCAAGCGGTTGAATCCGCAGTGGAGAACAACATTTGGTTATGAGCTTGAAGAACTGATCGGTCAAAGTTTTGAAAACTTTGTCCATCCGGATGAGCTGGATGAAACTCGCCGAGTGATTTCCAGCCTGGCAAGCCAGGCAAGCATCCCTGTCTATGTCAATCGTTTTCGCTGCAAGGATGGTGATTACCGCTGGATTGAATGGAGCCTTTTGTTTCAAAGTGGCCTGATTTATGCCGCCGCGCGGGATATCTCCGAACGTAAACAAGTTGAACAGGCGCTGCGTGAAAACGACGCGGCGCTCAATGAAGCGCAGCGCGTTGGCCGGCTGGGAAGCTGGGATTGGGATGCTGTCACAGATAAAATTACCTGGTCGAGAGAGTATTATCACATTTATGGTTTTGATCCAGACCTGCCTCCGCCTGGATACAGCGAACATTTAAAGGCTTATACACCTGAGAGCGCTGCTCGCCTGGATGCCGCTGTGAAAATCAGCATGGAAACCGGAATTCCTTACGATCTAGACCTGGAGCGGGTAAATTCCGATGGATCCCATCAGTGGATCAACGCCCGCTGCGAAATCAAGCGCGACGCCAACAGGCGAATTGTTGGGCTGCGCGGCACGGCCCAGGACATCACAGAACGCAAACAGGCCGATAAAGCACGCCAGGAGATTCTCACTCGCCTCGAGACCCTGGTTGAAAATGTGCAGCAGGGAATTTTATTTGAAAACCAACAGCGCATGGTGCAGTTTTCTAACCGCGCTTTTTGTGCAATGTTCGGGATTTCTTCACCCCAGGCGATTTTCGGCTCTGATTGCAATTTGATGGCCATGCAGTCGAAGGATTACTTTGTAGATCCTCAGGAGTTCATCGAAACGATCCAGATGCGCCTGACCCAGCGGAAGACTGTCCATTCGGAGGAATTGCACTTGCAGGATGGGCGCATCTTTGAACGCGATTATATTCCGGTCGATTTCGACGGCAGGCAGTTCGGCAATTACTGGATTTACCGCGACATCTCCGAGCGCCGGCAAGCCGAAAAAGACCTGCACGCCACTCACCAACAGTTGGAGTCAATTTTTGACCAGACGCATGTCATGATCGCCTTCCTCGATCCGCAGTTCCGTTTTGTGCGTATCAATTCAGCCTTTGCCCACGCCAATGCGGTTGAACCTTCCACCTATATCGGACAAAATTATTTCACGCTGTTCCCCAACCCTGAAATGGAAAGAATTTTTCTCACCGTTGTTGAAAGAGGGGAGCCATTCGATGCATATGAACAGCAGTTCCATGCTGCCGGTGAAGATTGGAATAGCGCGCGTTACCTGGATTGGAGCCTGGTGCCAATTTTGGATGAAAATAAGGCAGTTTCAGGGTTGATTTTAACCCTGGCGGATGTAACGGAGAGAGTTTGGGCCGAAATAAAGCTGCGCGCCAGCGAACATAAGTTTAAAACGCTCTTTGAGATTGCACCTGTAGGTATTTCTCTCCTGGATGACAAACGGCGGGTGATCGCTTCCAATAAAATGTATGAAAAGTTTTCCAGGCTTACCCATGACGACTTTCCATTGGAAAATCACTCTGCGCCCCGTTATTTACGCGAGGACGGCACTCTGATGCCCGCGGTGGAATACGCGGGCGAACGAGTGTTCAGGGAAGGAAAACCAATCTTGAATGTTGTTACAGGAATCATCGGAGAAAATGCCCAAACTGTCTGGACACAGGTGAGCGCTGCTCCGTTAGATTTGCCAGATGCCAGCGCCGTGTTGGTCACACAGGATATCACCGAGCAAAAACGCGTCCAGCGTGCCTTGCTGGATGCCAGCATTTATAACCGCAATCTGATCGAAGCCAGCCTGGACCCGTTGGTCACCATCGGGCCAGATGGCAAGATCACCGATGTCAACACCTCCACCGAAACAGTGACTGGTTGTACCCGCGAGGAATTGATTGGCACAGATTTCTGCGATTATTTCACCGAACCAGAGAAAGCACGCTCTGGCTACCAGCAGGTCTTTCGTGACGGCATGGTGCGCGATTATCCCCTGGAGATAGTTCATCGCACCGGGCGTATCACCTCCGTATTGTACAACGCGTCCGTTTATCATGATCCCAACGGCAACATAACGGGCGTCTTCGCCGCCGCCCGCGACATCACCGAACGCAAGATCGCCGAAGCCGAACGCGAGCAGTATTACAAGTTTTTCGAAACCAGCCCTGACCTGATGGTGATGGCTGACCCGAACGGCGCTTTCTTGAAAACAAACCCGGCTTGCTCTCAGGTGCTGGGCTATTCAGCCGAAGAATTGGTTTCCAGGCCGTTCGTTGAGTTTGTCCACCCCGAAGATCAGCAGTTCACCCTGGATGAGATGGCGCGCCAGATTCGACTGGGCTATTCACTCAATTTCGAGAATCGTTATGTTTGTAAAAATGGCACATCCTTGTGGTTGTCCTGGCGCGCCCAGTATAACCGCCTGGATGGCATAACCTATGCTACCGCCCACGATATCACCGAGCGCAAACGGGCGAACGAAAAATTGCAAGCCGCTTTGGATGAGAAAGAGACTCTTCTGCGAGAAATCCACCACCGTGTGAAGAACAACCTGCAGGCGATCATCGCATTGATGGAAATGCACGAGCACCAGATTGAAGATCCAACCGCTCTGGTTTTCCTGAAAGAACTGCAAGGACAGGCGCGCACCATGTCATTGGTCTATGAACAGTTGTACCAATCGGCCAATCTGGCGCGCGTGGAGCTGAAAGCCTACCTCGGGCCGTTAACCGAGCATATCCTCGAATCTTTTGGCCAGGGCAGGCACTACCAGTTGACGCTCGATATCGACGATATTTCGCTGGATGTCGCCCAGGCCATGCCCTGCGGCCTGATTATCAATGAATTGTTTACCAATATCCTCAAACACGCTTTTCCACCGAATTTCACCGGCGATCGCGAAATTACCATTCGCTTGCACCAGGTTGAAAACACGATTCATTTGACCGTTGGAGATAACGGTGTGGGCATCCCGCAAAGATTTGATCTTGCCGCCAGCCGCTCGTTGGGACTGCACCTGGTGCACCTGTGGGTCACCCACCAATTGGGCGGCTCAATTGAACTTCAAACCGGCCCCGGAACCAAATTCGAAATCGAATTCATGATCTGAAGAATGGCGCGCTCATCCCCGCTCTAACAAATATCATGTATAATCTCAGGATGCACATTCCCCAACCGGCTGCAGCCAATCGAGGGTCATCATGGCGTTGAAAGGTAATCTCCGTGATTTCACAATCACCCAATTATTAAACCTGATCAGTGTCGCTCAAAAAACGGGCACACTGATCGTCGAACAGAGCAGCGAACGGGTTTTTGTCTCGTTTCGTGATGGCAAGCTGGCATACGCTCGCACCGCTCAGGAAGATGGTAGCCTGGCTATGGTCTTGTACCGGGCGAAGAAGCTCAGTGCTGCCCAGTACAGGGCTATCCAGGAACGGGCTCGCTCGGTGAGCGACAAAGAGCTTGGCTTGCTGCTGATCAACGCCAGTTACATTTCCCAACAAGATATCCTCGCCAGCTTGCAGGCATATTTCATCGGCGTTGTCAACCGCTTGTTTAATTGGGTTGAAGGTTTGTTCCGCTTTGAAAATGATTTGCTCCCGCCGGATGACAAAATTACAGTGCGCATCAGCCTGGAAAACATCATCATCGAAGGCTCTCGCCGCCAACAAGAGCTGGACAACCTGAAAGATGAAATCCCCAGTCTTGACGTGGCCCTCAAGTTCACCGATCGACCGGGCACCAATATCCGCAATGTCAGCCTGAGCGTCGATGAATGGAAAGTCGTTTCTTACATCAACCCCAAAAATTCCATCCGCCAGATTGCCACAGCCACCCATAAATCCGAACCTGAAATTCGCAAGATCGTCTATTCGCTGCTGCAGGCAGGCCTGGTGGAGCTGGTGCGCCAGGAAGGCGTACTGCCGCCTACACAACCCACACGCGTTGCACCGCCCGTGGATAAAATTGAACAAAAATCACTGATCAACCGCCTGATCAGCCGCATCCGTTCGATTTAGCCCTTTTCAATAGAGGACCTTCGTATGCAAACTGTCAAAATGGTGGTCACTGGACCCTTCAACGCTGGTAAGACCGAATTTATCCGCTCGGTCAGTGAAATCGATGTCGTTTCAACCGAGCGCAAAATCTCCTCGGAGGCGGAAAAAGTCAAAAATTACACCACGGTTGCTATGGACTTCGGCCGCATAACAGTCGATGATAACCTGGTACTGTATCTCTTCGGTACACCCGGCCAGCGCCGCTTCGATTTCATGTGGGAGATCCTCTCTGAAGGTATGCTTGGGTTCATCGTAATGGTCGATTCCACACGTCCCGAAACCTTTCGCGAGGCGCGCAATATCCTGGAGACTTTTCGCGCTTACGCGCCTACCCCGTACGTGGTAGCCGCCAATAAGCAGGATCGCGAGGATGCCTGGGAATTGGATGATATGCGCATCGCTCTGCGGCTGGATCCTAAGGTGAAACTTCTGCCCTGCGTCGCCAGGCAGAAAGAAACCGTCAAGACGGTGCTGTTGGAACTGCTGTACACCATCCTGGCTGAAATGGATGAGGCGGAGTAAATTTGCACGGTCACATGCTGCGCAGGTTTCACGGGTGGTTGGCAAATGCCCTGCCGCGCGCTCTGGCTGAGGAGGGCGCGTGTCCTCGATAACAACTGACCAGGGCATCGTTCATTATGAAGTGTATGGTCGCGGCCGGCCGGTGATCTTGCTGCACGGCTGGCTTGGTTCGTGGGGGTTATGGCATGACACGATGGGCTTCCTCGGCCAGTATTACCGCACGTATGCGCTCGATTTTTGGGGTTTTGGTGAATCGGGTAAGAAGCGCGATACCTACGATGTGCAAGATTTCGTCTCTTTGGTAGACCAATTCATGGAGCAGCTTGGTATTATCTCTGCGCCGCTGGTTGGGCACAGCATGGGAGGCACCGTCAGCCTGTCGGTGGCCATGCGCTTTCCGGAGCGGGCGCGCAAAGTGGTCGTCATAGGCTCGCCCATCGAAGGCGAGTCGCTCAACTTTCTATTGAAACTTTTTGGCATGAAAATCCCGGCATACGTGGTGTACCATAACATGTGGGCCTTCAGACTTTTTTATCGGCTTTTGGGACCGCTGTACACCAAGGATCCAACCTGGCCGCAAATGATGGACCGCGATCTTTCCAGCACCACGCTCGAATCGTTCCTCTACAGCATCGCTTCTCTGCGGCGCACCGACTTGCGCAGTGGGCTGTGCCAGATCAAAGTGCCGGTCATGGGCATGTACGGTGACAAAGACATCGTCGTTCACCCGGCTCAATGGCGGCCTCTGCTGACTGGTGTGCCGGAGGCGCGCATCGAACGGTTTAGCGACGCCGGTCATTTTCCCATGTTGGATATTCCGCAACGTTTCCAATCTATATTAAAGGAATTTCTGGATGCCTGATTATTTTTACCCGGAAAAAATGGGCCGGATTATCTGCCTGGCGATGGAGGAGGTCATCGGGCGCACCGGTTTGAATGCTGTGTTGAACCAGGCGGGATTATCAGAATTGATCGACAATTACCCACAAAATAGTTTCGATCTCAAGTTTTCATTTCATACGCTGGCGCAGATTCAGCATGCCCTCGAACAGCTGTACGGCCCACGCGGTGGGCGAGGGGTTGCTCTGCGCACCGGCCGGGCCTGCTTTCGCCATGGTTTGCGCGAATTTGGCTCGCTGATCGGCGTCACCGAGCTGGCATTCCGCCTGAAACCGCAGGAAATCCGCCTGCGGGATGGCGCCGCCAGCTTCGCGCAGGTGTTCAATAAGTTCAGCGACCAGCGGGTTCGCATCGATGAAACGCCGGCGCATTTTTTGTGGATTATCGAGCGCTGCCCGGTTTGCTGGGAGCGCCACACTATCGAGCCTGCCTGCCACCTGGCCGTCGGCCTCCTGCAAGAAGCCTTGCATTGGGCCAGCGGCGGCAAGTATTTCAATATCGAAGAAGTACAATGCGTGGCGCGCGGCGACCAGCAGTGCCTCATCCAGGTGGATAAACAACCCACCGAGTAAATGATCACCTCCCAAGCCAGGCCGTAGCTATGCTCAAAATCATCCTGCAAGACCCGCGCTATCTGGCCCCGTTCAATGAACGCGCGCGTGATTTGCGCATCCTGAATAAACCGCTGTGGCTCCTGCAGCGCGATGTATTGACACCTTATGTGCATCGCGAGCTTGAGGTCACTGGTTCTGAGCCCCTGCCAGAAGTGCACGAAGAGTGCCTGGTGTACCGCGACAATTTATTTTTCGATTCTATCTATATGTATGTTTTTTTGAGTGAAGCGCACCTGTTGGGCAAACCCTGCCGGGCAGCGTTCAGTACCGCAGACCGCGCCTTTTACGAGCACGCTTTGCCGCTTAGTGTCTCTTACACTCGCGCTGGCGACTGCTACCTGGCCGACCTGTGGTATTACCCGAAGGGCACCTTTGGCGTCCAGGAAACGGATGTGGCGCCGCTGATTATTGACCTGCAGGCGCGCGAAGCCGGTTATTATCACGTGCCCACCTACATGGCATATGAACAGGGCGACCTGACTTTCCAGGCGCCGATGCGCTCGCTGATTGCCATCGACACCTGGGTGCATATTTTCATCGCCGATGTCGTTTTTGGCGTGTTCGGCCGCGCTCAACGTTATTCGGCCCGGCTGGACACCGATCTTTTGTATAAGCTGGGAGTGCTCTGGCATGCCCTGTACGAGGGGCGGCAGGTGCTTTCGACTTCCAGCCTGGTGCGCATCGGCAAGAATTGCACCATCCACCCAGGCGCGCAGATTTTTGGACCCACCACCATCGGCGACAACGTCAATGTGGACGCCGGTGCCGTGATCGAGAACTGCATCATTGGAGACAACGTCAATGTCGGGCAGGGCTGCCAGTTGATGCTTTCCGTGGTTGGCGATGGGGCTTTCCTGCCGTTTCGCGCTTCCTTGTTCATGACTACCTTAATGGACAACTCAATGGTCGCGCAAAATACCTGCCTGCAAATGTGTGTGGTGGGCCGCAATACGTTTATCGGCGCCGGTTCCACCTTCACCGATTTCAACCTGCTGCCCTCGCCGATCCGCGCCCTGGACGGCAACGCCCGTTTAAGCAACGCCAACCGTCCGGTGCTGGGCGGCTGCGTGGGCCATAACTGCCGGCTGGGTGCGGGCATGGTTATCTTCCCCGCCCGCACCATCGAATCGGATGTGGTGCTCTTCGCCTCGCGCGAGCGCCGGGTGATCGACAAGGATATCCGTTTCGAAGAGAGCGACCACCACAAGCTCAAATTCGCCAACCTTCACCCCCGCCTGTACCCGCGGCCGGGCGAAGCAGTCGAAGAATCCTGGTAACCAAGAGGCAGCCCTCTGGGGCCGTCATGGATAGTTTCGCTTTCATCATCCACCCGCTCAACCCGCGCCGCGATATCCAGCGCAAATACCCGCTGTTGGGTCGCATCGCCAGCGATTGGATGATTTACCACCTTTCCCCGCTTTGGCCGCCGGTCTTCCTCTCTGAAGTTGAAGGCGTGACCTCTGCGGCTACCGGAAAAGCGATTAAAGGCTATCTGCTGGCCTGTCCCCTCAGCCCTCAGCACTTTTTGGGGTTGCCTGAAAAGAAGGTTTATACTAAGATTATAGAAACTGGGCGCCTGGCCGAACGCCTGGGCGCTTCTATCCTGGGGTTGGGCGCGTTCACCTCGGTTGTCGGCGACGCCGGGGTGACAGTGGCTGAAACCCTGGATATTCCTGTAACGACCGGAGATGCATACACCGTGGCTGTAGCCGTAGAAGCGATTTGGGAAGCTGCCCGTCAAATGGAGATACCCCTAGAGTCTGCCTGCGCGGCGATTGTTGGTGCAACGGGTTCGATAGGCCGGGTGTGCGCCGAGATGCTGGCCTGCGCCGCCACGCCGCCCGCTGAATTGGTGTTGTTTGCCCGCCGCCGTCCCGCCCTGGAAGCCCTCCAGGCTCATCTGCAAGCTCGCTGCCCAGGGGTGAATGTCACGATTTCTACTGACCTGGCCGAACTGCGCCGCGCTCATCTGGTGCTCACCGTCACCAGCGCCATTGATGCAGTGGTTGATCCTGCCTGCTTGCAGGCCGGCGCTGTGGTGTGCGATGTCGCCCGCCCGCGCGATGTCGCAGCCAGCCTGGCCGGAAAACGGCCAGACGTCCTGGTGATCGACGGGGGAATGGTAGATACTCCTGGCGGTCCGGCAGTTGATTTTCACTTCAATTTTGGTCTCCCACCGCGCCAGGCTTTTGCCTGCATGGCCGAGACGATGGCGCTGGCCCTCGAAGGCCGCTTTGCAGATTACACGATCGGAAAGAACTTTGACCTGGCGCATGTGAATGAAATTCGCCAGATCGCCAGCAAACACGGCTTTCGCCTGAGTGGTTTCCGTTCATTCGAGCGGCCCGTGACGGCTGAACAAATCGAACAGGTGCGCCGCGCCGCGCACCGCCAATGATAGGAGAAAGAAATTGTTTGACCAGGTGGTGAATCATGAGTAAATCTCGCTTATTGATCGTTGAAGACGACGCCGACATCGCCAACATGCTGCAGATATTCTTCAGCGGCATGAACTTTGAGGTAGATTTAGCGCCGCGCGGCTCGACAGCTCTGGAAAAAACGCGCACCAACCTGCCGCATCTGATCATCCTGGATATCATGCTTCCGGATATCGATGGTTTCGAAGTGTGCCGTTCTCTGCGCACAAATATCCGCACCAGCCACGTGCCGATCATTTTCCTGACCCAAAAAGATGAACGCCACGATAAGCTTGCCGGGCTGGAGCTGGGCGCAGACGATTACATCACCAAGCCGTTCGATATTGATGAACTGCGCCTGCGTGTCTCGCGCGCCATCAACCGCGCCGAACAGCAGAACCTCACCGACCCCCAATCTGGGTTGCCTTCCGGGCGCCTGATCGAAGATCACCTGCGGCGCATTATTCGCCAGCAAAATTGGGCGTTGATGGATGTGCGCATCGCCAACTTCGAACCATTCAAAGACGCCTATGGCTTTGTGGCTGGCGGCGATGTTTTGCGCTTTATGGCGATGCTTATTAATGAAGTGCTGGATGAAATGGGCACCCCCAACGACTTCGTTGGCCATGCCGGCGGAGACAATTTCATTGTCGTTACCTCACAGGCGGCTGCTCCGGCCATCCGCCAGAAATTGAAAACCCGTTTTGCCGAAGAAGTGTTGAGTCACTACAATTTCATGGATCGTGAGCGCGGCTATCTCTTGCTGCCCGGCGGTGAAAACCAGCAGGTCGGCCTGATGAAATTGTCGA
The DNA here is from genome assembly GCA_029782365.1 of Chloroflexota bacterium. Lineage (GTDB taxonomy): Bacteria > Chloroflexota > Anaerolineae > Anaerolineales > UBA4823 > CAWBUW01. The sequence goes on along the minus strand of JAKOUW010000017.1, from coordinate 158,997 downwards.
TTGGCACCGTCACTCCTGCAGAATACCAGTTCGCAGATATCCGCGAGATCACCGAGTTGGCGTCCGAAGCGCGCCGCCGCGAAGGATAAAGTTTTTTGGAGCACGGAAGCGAGTCTCAGCGGTGAACGACCTGGGTATCAGCATGCTGTTGGTTGCCGGCGGGTTGGCGATTGTCATCCTGATCCTGGTGTTCACACGCCGCCTGCCCGGTTGGCAGCGCCAGGCCCAGCAGTCGATGACCATGTCCCTGGCGCCATCGCGCCCCGTCTCCCCAGAGATTCACCCCACCAGTGACGCCCTCCTGATTGTCCAACCCGGCGGGCGCGTGGTTTATTCGAACACTTCCGCACAAGAATGGTTTGGCTATCAAGACCAACAGCCAAACCTCGAACGCCTGGCGCGCAAAGCGCGCCCTTCCGAGATCTTCCTCGGCCTGTGCGCCAGCGAAGGGCGAGCCCGTTTCTCATTGGATGGACGCCTGGTAGAAGGGCGTTCGTTTTATGTGCCTTATTCACCCCAGCAAATCGCCTTGTCTGCTTTGAACCGCCCGCTCTCGCCCCACCTGGATTCACCAGCCAGCTCGCTCGCCATGCTGGTCACTCTGCACCAGGTCCAGGTTTCTTTTACCGGCAAGCCCCGGCCGGGCGACACCCAACCTGGCGTGCAGATATCCTCGGGCAGCTCGTTGGAGATCTTCAACGAGCTGAACCAGTTAATGACGGCCAACCTGGAGCTGGAGAAAACCCTCTCCGCCATTTTGGAAAGCGTCGAACGCCTGGTCTCTGCCGATTTCGTAGAAATTACCCGTTGGGATGCCGCCCATAAACAGCTTATTCCTTACCGCTTTGTTGGCAGCGATGACCAGCGCCGCCTGGAAAAGCCAGCCCAGCGCTACCCCCTGGGGCCCGATGGGCAGGTAGCCAGCTACACCGGATATCTGGTCAGCCAGCGGCTTCCGCTGCGCGTGGACGACGTGGATGGTTTTCGCGATGTTCGACCCGCTGTTGACCGTCAGCAGTACCCGTTCAACTCTTACCTGGGCGTTCCGCTGTTGTTGGCGGGTGAGCTGGTGGGCACGCTCGAGCTGGCCGCGCTGCGGCACCGTGCGTTCACCCCAGCCGACCAGGAAATCCTCAGCGTATTGGCTGGCCAGGCTGCCATTGCTTTGAACAACGCCGTGTTGTTTGAAGCCGAACAGCGCCGCAAGGTGGAGTACGCCGGTCTGGCGCGCCTGGCGGGCCTCGGCGAGCGCATGCTCTCCGCCAGTTCGCAGGAAGCCCAGGATTTGTATGCCCGCCTGGTAGAGGTGATCGGGGGATCAGGCAAGCCTGATGGGGATGCCCCAGCGCCCTTATTGGCGGTTAAGACGCTTGGTTTCTTGACCTACAATGAGCCCAACCATATGCTCGAAGCTCAGCCGCCTTTCCTGGGCATACCCGATCAGATGCTCGATCTATACTGCCTGCCGGTATCTCCTGGCAGTCCGGCCGAGGCGCTTTGGCTGTCAGGTGAGCTCCTGTTCGCCGCAGATGCGGCGCACGATCCACAAATGGCTGTGCTTGGTTTCGATCACATGGCTGTGGCTGCTGGCATCCAGCAGTGTGTTCTGGCGCCATTGGTAGCCGGCGGACAGCGCCTGGGTTACTTGCAGTGTGCAGATAAACTGGATGGCTCGTTTTTCGAACCCGATGATTTTCGCCTGATCGAGATCATCAGCAGCCAGGCTGCCGCTATCCTGGCAAATACAACCCTGGCTCAACAGAATCAAATGCGCGCTCAGCGTTCCGAAGCTTTGCGGCGCATCGCCAGTCTGGCTGGCTCCAACGCCATGCTGGATGAGATCCTGTCCTATTCTGTTTTGGAACTGGCGCGTCTGTTTCGCGCGGACGCAGCCACTCTCATGCTGTTCGATGAAAACCTGGGCGAACTTCATCTACACCGCCCATCCTTCTTCGGCGTTTCGCTGGAGGCCCATCCAGAACTGGCTCACCTGATGGCGCCGGCGCAGTCGCTCGGCGAGATGGTCACTGGCAGTAACCAGCCTCTCTTGGTGGAAAATCTGCTGACTTCTACCCGCTTGGAAAACGACCTGGACCCTGTTCGGGCGCTGGCCGCTTACCGCCCTCTGCTCGATCTGCTCGGGGCGCGTTCGATCCTGGTAGCGCCTCTGGTTGAGCGCGATACGGTGGCAGGGGAGCTCCTGCTCACTTCCGCCAAGCCTGCCTTATTCGATCGGTCAGCCTTGGCGCTGGTTTCCACTGCCGCCAACCAGTTGGGGGGGGCAATCGAACGTGCCCGCTTGTACACACAGACGGATGAAAGTTTGCGCAGGCGCGTTGCTCAGCTCCTGGCGCTCACCCGCATCAGCCGTGAATTGAATACCACCCTCGACCTCCAGCGCGTGTTGGGCCTGGTGTACGATGAAATCCTCAAAACCACCCATGCTCCCTGCGGCTCGATCATCTTGCTGGATCGCAATTCCCAGCCTGGTGCGCCGCAGGCGGTCGCATTTGCCCTCGGAGATGCCGCTCAGTCTGATTGGCCTGGTCCGAGTGAACTGGAAAGAAAGGTGATTGATGAGGCCGAGCCTGCCACCATTGCCGATTACGCTGTGGATGGCATTGATCCGCCGCATACCGCTGTGCGCTCAGCGCTGTTCGCGCCGATCGGTTTTCGTGGCAATGTGGCCGGCCTGATCAGCCTGCATTCCCTCTCGCCCGATTTCTTCGACCAGACTGCTGTGGAAATCGTGCAGTCGCTGGCGGTGCAGGCGGCGATTGCCCTGGGCAACGCCTACAGCTACCAGGATCAACTCCAGCGCTCCGATTTGCTGAACCGCCGGGTCGAGACAATGACCGCCCTGCTGGAAACCTCGCGCAGTCTGCAAGCCGGTCAACCTTTGGCCGAGTCGCTGGAGACGATTGCCTATGCCATTCAGAATGCCTCGCCGTTTTCCGTGGTTTTGATCAGCGTTTTCGAACCCAGCACCAATCTTCTACAGCGCACTGCGGCGGCTGGTGTGCCCCTGACTATGATGAATGAGCTGAAACAGCATCCCCAACCCTGGGAGAGCGTGCAGGCGTTACTGCAAAACGAGTTTCGCCTGGGAAATTCGTACCTGATTCCCTTCGACCGTGCACAGGTGATTATTAATGAAACAAACCTGAACGTTGCCCAGGTGCTTCCCACCCTGGATGGCAGCGCAGAGCGGTACAACCAGCCGGCGTCCTGGCATCCCGAGGATATGTGCCTGGCGCCGCTGTACCGCGACGAGCGCCTGGTCGGGTTGATCAGCGTGGACGCGCCGCGCGATGGCCTGCGTCCCGACCGCCAGACAATCGACGCGCTGGAGATCTTTGCCAGCCAGGCGGCTTTTGTCATCGACACGTACGCCCGCATTAGCGCCCTGGAGAGAAGCACAAGCCAGCTCCAGTCTGACCTCCTGCTCAGCCGGCAGTCTGCCGAGCAGGCTGAGGCCCAACTGCCAGGTTTGCTCGGCAAAGACCAGGAGCAAACTCAGGCTTTGCAGGAACTGAACCGGCGCGCCAGGCAGCTCAGCGCCTGTCTGGCAATCAGCGAGCAGGCTAACCGCCTGGAAAACCGCAGTGATATTCTTCAGGTTCTTGGCAGTGGCCTGCTGACCGGTATGGAATTGGACACCGTCTTAATCGCAGTATTGAGCCAGGGCAGCCCGCGCTTACTGCATGCCCTGGGAAATATTCCCCCAGGCGTCAATCTGCAGGCGCTCTTGGGCCAGCGCAGTCCACTTCGCTTAGCCCTGCAAAACGGCCAGGCGCTTTACCAACACAACCTGGCCGCCGCCCCGGAGGGGCAAGAGTGGCAAAATACGCCTCTTTTGGCCAATCTGGAAGCTCAGGCTTTTTTCTGTTGGGCGGTGCCGGGAGGCGGCGTATCTGGCAGTGAGCCAATCGAGGCCGCCGTCCTGGGTATCAGCCGTGCTCCTTTGCCGCCTTTCAGCGCTGAAGATCAACAAATGTTCACCCGCCTGGCCAACCAGATCAGTTTTACGCTGCTCAACCTGGCTCTGGTTGCCGAGACCAACCGCAGTTTGATGGAGATGAACCTCCTGCTGGAATTCTCGCGCCAACTGGGCAGCCCCGACCCAGCCAGCTTACTGCGCACACTGCTGTCCAGCGTCAAAGAGATCATCCCGGCGGTCGATGCCGGCGTGGCCTGCCTGTGGGTGGATGAAGAGAGCAGTTTGCGGCCGCTGGCCGCCCTGGGATATCCCGACAACGAGCGCATGCTCCAAATGTCTTACAAAGCCGGAGAAGCCTTGCCTGGTCGTGTGTATGTGTCCGGCCAGGTGGAGCGCATCGCCGAGCTAAATTTTGCCACGCAGTATGCTCTGCCGGCTGCTTCTGTGCTGGTGTACCGAGACGCCACTGCAGGCCGGCTGCCGGTCGCCAGCCTGGCTGTTCCGTTGTCAGCGCAAAGCGAGCGTGCCTCAGCTTCCAACGGTGGCCAGGTCAACTTGCCTTCCGTATTGGGTGTCTTGGTGTTGGACAACTTCAAAACTCCTGGCGCTTTTGCTGCCAGTGACCAGAATTTGGTGGCGGCTATGGCCCGCCAGGCTGCCCTTACCCTGGAAAATGTGCGACTCTACCAGGCGACCGAAGCACGCTCCGCGCAGATGGAAGCCCTGGCAAAAGCCGCCGGCGAGATCAGCGCCAACCTGGATGTGACCAGTTTGTATGCTACCCTGTTGGAACGCATCCAGACAATTTTGCCGCATGATACCGCCACCCTGTGGATGCGCGCTGGCACCCCGGGCGGCAGCCCGGCCCAACGGACCACTTTTGTGGTGCAGGCTGCCCAGATGCGCGCGCCGGAAGGCTATGCCGTCAGCCAGGAGCGCCTCGGCCAGAGCGTGGCGCTGGCAGACAGCCGCCTGCTGACCGAAATGACCGCCAATGGTCAGCCGGTGGTGGTGCAGGATGTGCGCCAGGATACACGCTTCCCCACGCTGGTCGAAGCTGAATACCTTTCCTGGCTCAGCCTGCCGTTGATGGCGCAGGGCGAGGTGGCTGGCGTGCTGGTGTTGGAAAAACGCGAAGCCAATTACTTCAGCCCAGACCGGGTGCAGGTGATGGTTGCCTTTGCGAGCCAGGCCGCTTCTGCTCTGGAAAATGCCCGCCTGTACACCGACAGCCAGCGGCGCGCTCAAGAGCTGGATCAGCGCTCTCGCCGCCTGGCTCTGCTGAACCGGTTGTCGAACGCTCTCAGTGAAACGCTCGACCTGGAAAAAATTCTGCCGGTGGCCAGCCGCGAACTCCTGCAGGCGCTGCCTGGCGAAACAGAGCGGGCCGTTTCGATTGTGGTTTTAAATGAACGCACTGGCGCCCAGGTGCGCGCCGAACAGCCTTTGCGCAGCCCGGCTCTCCCCGCGCCGCTGCCCGACAACCCGCTCTTTGCCCGTTTGCGTGAAACCCAGGGCGTTTTCATCAGCGAGGATGTCTCCCAGGATAGCGAATTGGAACCTTTGCAAGCCTACCTGGCGGCCTTCGAGACGCGCTCTCTGCTGGCACTGCCCTTGGCTTCGGGCGCCGATTTGTTGGGCATCGCCCTCCTGCAAACCAATTCGCCATACCGATTCACGCCCGATGAGATCGAGCTCAGCCGTACCATCGCCAATCAGGTCGGCGCGGCCCTGCAGAATGCCCGTCTGTTTGCTGAAACTGAACGCTTGTTTGGCGAGACTCAGCAGCGTTCCGCCGAACTCTCGGCGCTTTTCGATTTGGGGGTCAACCTGACGCAAGTGCGCGCCGAACAGCGCCTGCTTGACCTTACTTTCGACCAGGTTGTACGCCTGCTCAAGCCGGATGCCGTGCTGGTGGCTTTGCTGCGCGGCGAAAACCAGCTTGAAATCAACGTGTATGAGGACGGTGCGCGACAGCCGCAGTTGACCATTGACCGCAGTGGCGGCAGTTACAGTGAATATGTCATTCAAAGCAACCGGCCTCTTCTGCTCAAAGATACCCATGCTGGCGAAACTCCGGTTTCCGGGATACGGCTTGGCGTATTGTCCTGCGCCTGCTGGCTGGGCGTGCCGTTGGTTGCACGCGGCGCGCCCACCGGTGTGCTCTCCGTGCAGAGCTACACCCCCAATGCCTACGATGAAGACGATCTGCGCCTCGTGGAGCAGGTCGCCAACCAGCTCTCCGTGGCCATCGACAATGCCCAGCTCTTTGGCCAGGTGGAGAGTTACGCCGCAGACCTCGAGCAGCGCGTCAACGAGCGCACAGATCAACTGGCGCGCGAGCACCGCCGTATCCAGTCGTTGTTGGCAATTACCACCGAACTGTCAGCCAGCCTGGATCTTGACTTAGTGTTGAACCGCACCTTAAAGGTGATCAACGAAACGGTCGGTGCTGAACATGCTTCGATCTTGCTCAACCAGCTCGACAGCCCTTACCTGCTTCTGCGCGCCAGCAGCGGTTATATGGGCGAAGTGCCCAAGGGCGGCGTGGTTTCCACCATGAAACGCAGTGAAGGTCTGGCCGGTTGGGTGATCGCCTCTCGCCAGGCCGTGATGGTGGAGGATGTGTGGGCCGACCCACGATGGATTCCGCGTGAAGATGGCACCCGCCAGCACCGCTCTGCCCTGGCTATTCCCTTGCAAGTGGGTGAAGAGATTTTGGGCGCGCTGATGCTGTATAACCGCGAATCGAATTCATTCCTGGCTGACCAGCTCGATTTGATGCAAGCCACCGCGAAACAAATTGCTGTGGCCATAAACAACGCCCAACTCTACAGCCTGATTCGCGACCAGGCCGAACGCCTGGGCGACATGCTGCGCAGTCAGCATATCGAGACCAGCCGTTCACAGGCTATCCTTGAAGCGGTTGCCGACGGCGTGTTGGTCACGGATGCCCGGCGGTTGATCACCCTGTTCAACGCTTCAGCCGAGCAGATCCTGGGATTGAAACGCGGCGAGGTATTGGGACGTTCGCTGATGCATTTTGGCGGCCTGTTTGGCGCTGCTGGGCAGGAATGGTTCCAAACCATCGAGCACTGGTCCGAAAACCCACGCGGTTACCAGCCTGGCGATACATACGAACAGCAGATCGTGCTCGACAACCGGCGCGTCATTGCCGTTCACCTGTCGCCGGTGCGCCTGCGCAATGATTTCCTGGGCACAGTCTCAATTTTCCGCGACATCACCCACCAGGTGGAGGTAGACCGCCTGAAATCTGAATTTGTCGCCACCGTCAGCCACGAACTGCGCACCCCGATGACTTCCATCAAAGGCTATGTGGATATTATGCTGATGGGCGCCGCGGGTTCGTTTACCCCTCAGCAGGTGCGTTTCCTGGAGGTGGTGAAAACCAATACCGAGCGCCTGGCAATCCTGGTGAACGACCTGCTGGATGTTTCGCGCATCGAGGCTGGAAAAATCGACCTCTCCCTCCAACCCCTCGATTTGCGCCAGTTGGTGGATGACGTTCTGGGTGCTCTCAAGCGGCGCATGGAGATGGAAGGCCGCCAGATGGAGGTCCACCGCGAAGCCCCAGCCAACCTGCCGCTGGTGCACGGCGATCGGTCGCGCATCCTGCAAGTTTTGGAGAACCTGGTTGGCAACGCTTACCAATATACCCTGCCCGGCGGTAAGATCGAAATTGCCTTGTGTGCCGCAGGGGATGCTGTGCAGGTGGATGTGCGCGACTCCGGTATCGGTATCCGCGCCGAGGACCGCGGGCGGATTTTCGAACGCTTCTTCCGCGGTCACGATCCATTGGTGTATGCCAGCTCGGGCAACGGCCTGGGCCTGTCCATTGCCAAGACCATGGTCGAGATGCACAACGGCCGCATCTGGTTCGACAGCAGCGGCGAGCCTGGTGAAGGCAGCACTTTTTCTTTTACCCTGCCAGTTTACACAGCCGATGCAGCGCCTGACGGTGCGCTTCAATCCAATCATATGAAACGCGAGTGAATTATGGCCAGAATATTGATTTCCGAAGACGAAAAAGACATCCGCGATCTGATCTCATTCACCCTGCGCTTTGCTGGGCATGAGGTGATTGCAACAGCCAACGGGGAGGAAGCCTTCCAGCATGCCCAGTCCGATTTGCCGGACCTGGTTTTGATGGATGTGCGTATGCCAAAGATGACAGGATACGAAGCGTGCGCAAAGATGAAGGAGCTGGATGCCACCCGTGATATTCCGGTTGTGTTTCTTTCAGCCAAAGGCCAGGATACCGAGGTCAAAACCGGCCTGAGCCTGGGAGCGGCTGAGTATATCCTCAAGCCATTTTCTCCCGATCAATTGATCGAACGTGTCACCTATATTTTGAGCACAGTTGGGAAGTAAGCCAGGTATTCGATGAGTGTTGTCACCCTGGATGGCGAGATCATCCATTACGAAGTGTTGGGCCGGGGCAGGCCGCTGTTCTTTTTGCATGGCTGGGTCGGTTCATGGCGCTATTGGGTGCCTGCCATGCAGGCCGCTTCGATGGGTTACCGCGCCTACGCACTGGATCTTTGGGGCTTTGGCGATTCCGCCCGCCGCCCAGGGCAGTACTCTTTGGAAAACCAGGTAAATTTATTGGACAAATTCATGGAAGAACTGGGCATCGCTCGCATCGCCCTGGTGGGGCACGGGCTTGGCTCGGTGGTCGCGCTGGCCTTCGCAGCGCGTTTTCCAAAACTGGTGGACCGTATCTTGGTCACCAGCCTGCCGCTGGAGCCGGGCAGCCTCAGCCCACGCCTGCGCAGCAGCACACCGGTAGAGCTGGCCGATTGGCTGTTGGGGCGTCAGCCCGGCATGGATGCCGCCCGCATGGAGGCCCCAAAGGTTGACCCGCAGGCTTTGCAAACATCTTTGGAAAACCTGCAGTCCATCAATCCGCTGGATATCTGCCAGAGCCTGGCAACCGCTTGCCTGCTGGTGTACGGCCAGGTCGACCCGGCTGTCCAACCGCCCAGCCCGGAGCTGCTCGCTGGTCTGCCGGAGCAGTTCCACAGCATCTTTTTCGACCAGGCCGGTCATTTCCCGATGCTGGATGATCCAGCCAAGTTCAACCGCCTGTTGAGCGATTTCCTGGCCCTGCCTTCTGGCGAAAGCCCGCGCCAGCTCCAGCTCAAAGAAGAGTGGAAGCGGCGGGTCAGGTAGTGAGCAATGGAGCTCGCTGAATTTGCACGCCAGCGGCTGGCGTAGGATGTAGGGGCTGGCCGGCTGAAAAATACAGCCGCACGGCTGGGCTGATCGTGCTTGCCGTGCGGCTTTATTGATGCGGTTCGTCGCTTACTTTTCGACGGCTTTCCCACTCGGATCGAGCACATACCACACATTGCCGGCATCCTGCCCAAGGGTGTCGCCGGGCTTGGCATCCAGGTACCAGTGGTAGAGCGGCATCTGGTTGTAGGTCACCACCAGCTTGCCATCCGCCAGGGTTGCCGTGCCCAACAGCGAGGCATCCACGCCCTCCCCGGCCACTGGATGTCCCAGGGTGACCAGCGCCGGCCATTTCTCCAGACAGGCGGCACTGCAGCTGCTCTTATTGGGGGAGTCTTTGGTGTAAACGTACAACGTCATGCCCTTGTCGTCCACCAAGATTTTGCCCAGCTTAGGATCCGAGGTTATTTTGATGGTCACCTCTTGCGAAGCGTCGGCTGAAGGGGAATTTGAAATGTCCATTGAGGCTTCTTCCACTGTTTTCCCCGCCGGGTTGACCACATACCATACATTACCTACGTCCTGGCCGAGTGTGTCGCCGGTCTTGGCGTCCTGGTACCAGTAATACAACGGCATCTTGTTATAGGTGACGATCAACTTGCCATCGCCGAACGGCGCTGTGCCCAACAGAGAGGCGTCCACACCATCGCCCGCGGCCGGGCGACCCTGGGTGACCAGGGCTGGCCATTTTTTCAGGCAGGCGGTGTTACAGGTACTCTGGTTGGGGCCATCTTTGGTGAAAGCATAGAGCGTCATGCCTTTATCATCCACCAGGATTTTTCCCAGCTTTGGATCGCTGGCGACTTTGACCGTCACATCCGCCGGGGCGCTGCTGGCGGTTGATGATGAAGTATCTGCAGCTGCCTCCTGAACTGCTTTCCCCGTCGGATCAACGACATACCACACATTGCCCACATCCTGGCCGAGAGTGTCTCCGGCTTTGGCATCCTGGTACCAGTAATACAGTGGTTGCTTATTGTAGGTGACAATGAGCCTGCCGTCTGCCAGCGGCGCGCTGCCCAGCAGGGAAGCATCCACGCCAGGCCCGGCGGCCGGGTGACCCTGCGTTACCAGCGCCGGCCATTTCTTCAAACAGGCGGTGTTGCAGGTGCTTTTGTCAGGGCCATCTTTGGTGAACATATACAGGGTCATGCCTTTCCCGTCCACCAAGATTTTTCCCAGTTTCGGGTCACTGGCGATATTGATGACCGGGTCAGGTACGCCGGTGGGTGCGCTGGTCGCGCTGGGCAGCGGCGCAGTTGTGGGTAGGAGAGCGGTCGTTGGGATGGATGCAGGCGCCTGGGTGGGTGCGGCGCTTTGGCAGCCTGCCAGGGCAAGCAGGATCACAGCCGCAACGCTGATCCATATGGACTGTCTTTTATTGTCTTTGGGGTTCATCTGATACTCCTTTGAATGTTTGGGTTTTCAAAGGAATATACGAGCGGTTATCCGCGGTAGATGTATTTTATAATAAAAATAAGATAAATATCTGATTAAAGATGGCCGCTCAGAACCTTAGCTCCAGTCGGGCCAGGGCTGCCCCCGAACGGTTCGATGGTGACGCCAAAGCTCTGGTATTGGTTGAGCGGCAGGGCGGATTTCACCTGCACCGAGGCATAGCCTTCATCGCTCACAGAAAACACCGCCCCGCTGGATCGTTGTCCATCTTTGATGAGCCACAACTGGTACTGCTGGTTAGCGCTCAATGCCTGCAGGTGATCGACCACCAGGGTTCCGTATTCCCCCTGCACGCTGAGGATCATGGCGCCTGTAGCTTGTGGAGCGGAGCTGGTGCCTGTCATCGCCACCACGCGCAGCAAAGTGGGCTGTTGGCTGACCGCCCGGTTGGACTGCGTCCAGAAGTACACATTCCCGGCAGTCAGGACCGCAATCAACAGCACAGCCAGCACTCCCAGCCAGGCTGTGCGACTCTGAAAAAGTTCTGCAAATTTCTGCCAAGCAGTCGCCTGCTGCGCCGGGGCGTGCCGCGTTTTCCGGCGCTGGATTTCCGCCATCAGCCGGCCTTTGACGGCAGGCGAAGGGGAAACCTGCTTCAATCCCAGCGCAAGCTCGTCTGCCGAGGCCTGCAAGGCGCGCAGTTCTGCCCGGCAGGTTGGGCACTGCGCGAGATGAGCCTCCGCCAGGGATTTTTCCTCAGCAGTTAACAAGCCCAGCGCATAATCAGGGAGCAGGGGTGCGATGTGCTCAATTTCGGACATTCGGTCAACTTTCCTTTTCTCTCAATATACAATACGGCTAAAGTCAGGATTTGGATGTATTGACCGGATCTTCACCGGCTAAAATTTCCTTTAACTTGTGCAATCCCAACCGAATGCGTGTCTTAATGGTGCCCAGCGGTTCACCTAATTCCTGGCTGATCTCGGCATGTGACAATCCCTGGAAATAAGCCAGGCCGAGCGCCTGTTTCTGCTCATCCGAAAGCTGTGCCAGCGCCTGGCGCACCAGGCGTTGGCGTTGAGCGATTTCAAAATCGGCTTCCAGGTTCTGGGGATCAGGTGGGTCTAAATATTCAGCTTGCTCCCACGAGATGTGGCGGTCTTCCTGGCGCGCCTGTCCCTGGCGGTACAGGTCGATTGCCCGGTTGCGGGCGATACTGCACAGCCAGGTGGCGACGCGCCCCTGTTCGGAATGGTAACTGGCGGCCTTGTCCCATACCCGGATGAAAACATCCTGTGTGATCTCCTCGGCACGGGCGGCCTCGCCAGAAGAATTTAACGCCACCGTGTACACCAGACGGTTGTAGCGGTCATATAATTCGCTCAACGCCCCCTCATGGGTTTGGGCAATCAGCTTGAGCAAAATCTGGTCTTCCAGGCGGCTGTAATCCACAATCAGATTATACGGATATCATGAAATCCGGTCAAATGATAGAATAAACATAATTCCCGCTTTCTTTCCATATTCCATCTGTCAATCATATATGTGTCGTTTGCAGAAAGGAGCAACCTATGACCGAATCCGCTTCGCAGGCCCTCGCCATCTTGCGCCAGGGCAGCCAGACTTTCCAATGGTATGTTATCCCGCTGTTGGCGTTTATTTTCTATGTATACACCGTCGAAGTGGAAAAACGTAATTGGAACCTGGTTTTGGCCGGTCTGGCTTTCTGGGGCATGGACTGGTTTAACGAAATCTGGAATGCCCTGGTGCTGCACTTTACCGGCTACGCGCCGGTGTGGGGTGCGCCAGGCCGGACAGCTTTCTTGATCCTGGCGGGCCTCAATATTGAGATCATGTTCATGTTCGCCGTCAGCGGCGTGATTTGGACGAAAATGCTCCTGCCCCGCAAGGAAGATAAGATCCTCGGCTTGCCCAACCGCTGGTTTGTGGCGGCGGCTGGTTCGGCGTTCTGTGTCTTCGTCGAATACTTGCTGAACAGCGCTGGCGCCCTCACCTGGGAGTACCCCTGGTGGAACCGCGGCGCGCCCTGGTTGATCTTCTTGTTCGGCTACCTGACTTTCTTCATCGTGGCCTTTTGGGTTTTTGACATGAAATCCATGAAGAGCAAACTGCTGGCAGTCTGCTCGTTATGGGCGCTGGATGTCCTGGCGCTGGCTGTCTTCATCCCTGTGTTGGGCTGGATTTGACCCACTGTTGACTCAACCGCCAAAGAACATGGCGGCGACAGTGAAACCGGACGCCGCCACGATGACCACCGTGCAGGCGATGGCGAAAACACGCTGGAAGGTATTGTTGGCATATTCGCCCATCATCTGGCGGTTGTTGGTTAATTTGATCAGGTAGTAAAAGATCAAAGGCAGTGCGATGGCATTCACCACCTGGGTGGCAATCACCAGTTGGAAGAAGGAAACCTGCGGGAAAACCACCACCAGCAAGGCGATGGCAAGCTGGATGATATACAGCGTATAAAATGTCTTGCTCTGCTTGAACGAGTCGTTCAGGCTGCCCGATAGGCCAAAAAACTCGGCAAAAGCATAGGCTGTGGACAATGAAACGACCACCAGGCCCATGAAACCGGCGTTGATGATGCCCACGGCAAACAGCTCGCCAGCCAGCGCTCCGGCAAATGGTTGGATAGCCAAGGCAGCCTGCTCGGCGGAGGTCAGCGGGATGTGGTGGATAAACAAAGTGGCGGCGGTGGCGACGATCATGAAGAACGAGAAGAAGTTCGTCAGGAAGGCGCCCCAGTAGGTTTCAACCTGGGAATACAGGATGTGTTCCCGATCAATTTTCTTATCACCGGCGAAACTGCTGATGAAGAACTGTCCCCAGGGTGTGATTGTCGTGCCCAGCACGCCCATGCCGATCACCAGGTAGGTGCGCAAGTAAGCGGGCGTGGCCTGCACGCCGTTGGGGAAGAGCAGGTTGCTGAACGCCTGTCCCCAATCGGGTCGGGCTTCGACTGCTGAAACGATGTACGCCAGGAAGAACAGGCAAGAAATCAGCATCAGGCGCTGGGTCATTTTATAATCGCCTTTGGTGATCATCAAAAAGGCGATTACCAGGATAACCATCACCGCAGGCAGGGCTGGCAGGTGGAGCATGCCGCTGGTGGCCTTCACCGCCGCCAGGTCGGCGATGATCGTGCCGATGTTGGCGATGAACAGCGCGCCGAACATGAACACAGCCGCTTTGACGCCGTAGCGCTCGCGGATCAGGTCGGCCAGGCCGCGGCGAGTGACCAGAGTCAGGCGCATGCCCATTTCCTGGGTGATAGCCAACAGGACGGTTATGATGACCAGCAGGAAGAGAATCGGGTAACCGAGTTGGGCGCCTGAAATTGAATACGTAGCCACGCCGGTGGCGTCGTTGTCGGCCATGGCAGTGATGGTTGCCGGCCCGAAAACAGCCAGGAACAGCAGGATCCTTTTCCAGGAGGTGCTCCAGAAGAGCTGCAGGTTTTTCTTGAGAGCCATTGATTTGATCATGAAAGCCTCCGCTTGTGCGAAACCAAAATTGCTGAATTTTGGCGGCAAAAGGCCGCCTTGCTCATGCGAAGGGCGGCTTTCCTGGCAGTGGTTTCAAGTGTACAGGCTTAAGGCGTACCTGGCAGTTGAGGCGCAGTCAATGTGGCCCAGAAAGGCTTCCTTCGCAAGGATATGTGCCCGGGTCTATGATCAGGGTCCATTTCCTGCTCCTTCCCGCCAGGCAGCGGATTGGCGGGCGGCTTGCCCGTCGAACCTGGCGGCAAAAAGAACGCCTCTTGGCGAAAACCAAAGAGGCGTGAATTCACGAATCGCCGCCTGCCGGCGGCCGACCTCTCTGGTTGAGCTTTGGCACTGCGGGTCGTAAGGAATTGCATCCCAGCCACATTATGTGAAGCCTTAAGCCGGCTTCACATGGTATACCCCTTGGCGTCTTTCGACGTTTCGGGACAATGGCCTGTTTTCCACGCAGACGCCTCGCCTAACGAGGTTTCAATTTGCAGCTCGAGTTATACACCCACAGAGTGAGGGTGTCAATGGGCGGATAAGAAAGAATTAATTCAAAGTGGGAACCCTGCCTAAGGCCTCCAGCGCACGAACAGCAGGTCTTTCACGCTGCGCCCATAATAACCGATATACGGAATGCCGTTGACCATCACCAGGGCGTTGTGTTCGCCGTTGTCTCCGTTGGCGTCCACAATTTCGCTGACCCAACCGGTCCCTGACTTGTGGGTGATCATCAGGTGCTGGCTGGCGCGCTCGAAGTAGCTGATGTAAGGCACATTGCCGGGCCCGATCTTGATCGAGCAAGCCGGTTGGCGGTTGTCGGGCAGGCTGCGCGTGTTCGGCGTCAGTGTGGCAACTTCCCATCCTGCGCCATTGTAATAGGCATATTTGAGAAAATAACCAATATAATCCGAGTAGCAGATGTGCGGGTGGTTGGCAGAATCAACTGCGATGGCTGTGTTCATACCGCTGGTATAAGCGCTGTCCGCTACCAATTTGGTCCAGCTCGTGCCGTTCCAAAAAGCATACATGAGCTGGTTGTTCTTATTGTCCATGTAGCTGATGTGCGACCGGCCAAGGCTGTCCAGCGCAAGCGCATTGTAAATCCCAGTGATGCCGACGGGCAGTTTATCCACCTCCTCCACCGCCCAGTTTGCTCCGCTCTTGGAAGCAAGCTTCAAATCCAGGTTGTACTGGTGGTAATACGAAATATGCGGCACACCTGCGCCATCAATGGCCAGAGAGATATATTTTTCAATATCATCCATGCCAGCGGCCTGGTCGGGCGCCACCACTTCGGCCGTCCAGGATTTGCCATCATACGAAGCATACATCACTTGCTTGGTCTTGTAATCCACGTACGCGATGTGTGGTCTTCCCATCGGATCGAGGGCGATGGAGTGCCCATGCGCCGGGACGATACCAGGCACATCCACGCTCGAGGTCTTCCAAAAGCCATATTCAAGGGTGGCATATTTTAGCAGCCCGTGGGTCAAATCCATGTAGGCGACATGCGGCTGCCCTTGTCTGTCCACCGCCGCGCTGACTCCCTGACCCACCTGCGCGCCGTAATCAATTGTCTCGTACTTCCAGGTGTAAGGAGGAACTACCGCCCAGGCTTCCAGGCTGGCGTAACGCAAGGCGCCCTGCTCGTAATCAAAAAAACTGGCGTGTGGCTTGCCGTCGGGCGTGACCGCCAGTGAAGGGAAACGACCCACGCCGATATAATCTCTGAACCAGCCTCCACCAGAGGCTCTTTTATACAAGTACGTCAGGTGGGAATCCCCACTGCCCAAGGCGACCGCCGCCAACGGCACATCGCCCGCAGCAAAAGCCAGCGAGGTCTGTCCAAGCGCATCTACCGCCACGCCTGTGTCGATCATTTCAGTCACCCAGGCCGAGCCGTTCCAACTGGCGTACTTGACACCGTCCCAGTCATCCCAATAACTGATGTGTGGTTTGCCCAGGCTGTCGAAAGCCAGGCAGTTATCCTTGCCTTTGTATGAATCTTCGTCAACCACCTGCAGAGACCAGGCGCTGCCCGTCCAGCTTGCATACATTAGCCCGCCGCTGCGGGTGAAGTCATCCCGGAAGTAGGCGATATGCGGAGCCCCATTCAGATCGAGCGCCAGGGAAGGGAAATATCCGGTGCCGGTATCCACCGCCGGGTAAACTGACCACATCGAACCGTTCCAGCGGGCAAACTTGACCTGGAAGGCGCTGGTATCGTTGAAATCGGCAATATAGGCTACCATCGGGCTGTCTTGCGAGTCGAATACCAGGGTAGGGTATGTATTGGAAGAGGTTGGCCCGTCCACCGTCTGGAGGAGCCAGGCGCTGCCTATCCAGCGCGCAAACTTCAAGGTGTGGTTGAAAGTATCCATATATGCGATGCCCGGTCTGTCATTTTTGTCAAAAGCCAGTGAGGCGTAGAGACCGGTGCCGGCAGTCGGGTCAACAGTCTCATACTTCCATTGGAGCCCGTCGAACCAGGCATGGTATAGATGGTCATTGCCGTAAGCAATGTGCGGATAATTGTTTTTGTCCATTTGCAGGCTGTGGTTGGACATCACCGATATATTCTTGGGGCAATCCACGCACTGCGGGAGCAGGGGCGGCAGACCTGGTCCAGAGCGCAGGACAAAGGGCAAAAACAACCGCGGAATGACGCCCCCTGCGGGCGAATGCGCTGAAGCAGGCATGTACGCCGGCATTCCCAGGCCGGAAAGCCAGCAGATCATCAGGAGCAAAGCGAACTGGCGGATATGAGCTCCATGTGCAGTTTTCATCATCGCACCTCCCAACAGCGAGCGCGTATGATTTTCATAAATCTAATTTTCCTCACCCATCTTTATTTATCGCGCAGATTTGCAGAAATAACAAGTGCCTATCCCGCCGGAAATTCATTTGACCCTGCACCGGTAAAAAACCGGTAAAAATTGGGTCTACGTTACGCAAAAATTCCCTGGCGGGCATAACTTTCCGTTTATCATTGCGACATTCTAAGTATATGAAACGGGCATACAGGATTGTATTTGTCTAAATAGTCCTGCATTTCCCCAACCAATCGGCCGGTCCATGCGACGAATCATGGACCAAGGTTTACAGCAGCTCAAGCGAGATTCAGCGGCCTCCTGGCACGCGCGTCTTCGACGCGAACCTTACCAGAGCAAGCCTGCGGCATTAATTGAGCGCCTGCCGACTTTTCGTGAAAAGAAAGGAAACAAACAACAATGGAAAATCAAAACCAACTCCTGCTGAGAGCGATACGCCTGACCTTCGGTCTGGCTGGCCTGTTGAGCGTGCTCACCCTGTTGGCCTGGCTTTTTGATGCTCAGTCAGCCAAAGCCAATTCAACGGATTACTCCAACCTCACATCAACTTATCCCAACCTAGCGCCTGCCCAGCAGACCTGTTTATTTTGTCACACCTCTGCCCCGAATCTCAATCCTTTTGGTGCAGATTACAAAGCCAACGGTCGCAACTCTGGTGCCTTTAAGTTAATCGAAAGCCTGGACTCGGATCAAGATGGCTTTACCAATATACAGGAGATCACCGCTGGCACTCTTCCGGGAGATCCGAAAAGCTTTCCGGTAGCGCCGACTCCCACCAACACAGCCGTGCCGCCATCGCCCACGCCGACCAACACTTCCGTCCCACCTTCGGCTACACCTACCAACACAACTGTGCCGCCGACCCCCACCAACACCATGGCGCCTCCCACCAACACCCCATTGCCGCCCACTGCCACCAATACCCCGCAGCCGACCAGCACCGAAGTGACCCCGCCGCCCACCGCCACCAGCACGGTTGAGTACCCAACCTACACCCCCGAGCCGACCGAATCGCCTGAGCCGACCGAGTCACCCGAACCTTCCAAGACGCCGAGGCCCACGGATACTGGCGTGTTCAACCTGAAGATCCGCGAGTTCTACGTGACCGAGGAAGTTTATCTCAACAAAAGCAAACCGGTGCAAATCTGGCTGGATGTCAAGAATATCAGCCAGGTGGATGGGCAGGGTACGGCTACTGTCGTTGGTATGCAGAACGGCGTGGAAGTGTACCGCGTCACCCTGCCAGTCACTGCGCTGGTCGGGGCACGCTCTGCTCACTATGTCTTCCCGACCTTCACACCCACCCAGGCTGGCAAAATCAAGTGGACTGTCAGCGTGGTGGACGATCATCCGGATGTGGACATGCAGTACCGCTACACGGTGGTGAAATCCAAGGGCAAAGGGGAGGATGATGGGCACGATTAAACGCCAACGGCCCGATTTCTGAGAAAACTTGCCGGGCTGGTCGAAAATGACCAGCCCGGTTTGCTTTTGGTATTGAGGCCGCGTTGTCCACAGTCACTCGTGTATAATTGACGAAAGGAAAAAACGCGATGATTCATACACGTGAAGAAGTGATCGAGCGAACCGTGCGCGAATTCGAAAAGCTGGACAGCCTGGTGTCTGGCCTCAGCGCGGACCAATGGGCGCTGCCGGTGCCGCGCTCGGAGACCAAGGAACCCTGGACGGTGAAAGATGCCCTGGCGCATATCACCCATTGGAAAGCCGATGTGGCCCGCTCGGTGCGCCGTCAGCGCAAACCGCTGGAAGAACGCGGCTTGAACATAACAGACGGCAATCATTATGTGTACATGCTGTGGCGCGACCGATCGCCGCAGGAAGTGCTGGCCTGGCACCGGCAGGTGCATATGGATGTGCTGGAGGCTTTACGCCAGGCTCCAGAAAGCTGGTTCAATGCCAGGGATCGCCAGCCGGCGTGGCCGTATGATCTGGATGGTCACTCGGCCGATCACCGGATGAGAGATATCATGAAGGTGCTGGGCCGGAGCTGACCTGCCGAGATCGTTCAGATCGCTGCTTCCATCTCCTGCAAGATCTGTTCGAACTGCTCCCAGGCGCCGGCTGGCAGAGGTGCGGGTTGGTGGGTATTTAATATCTTGATCAGCTTTTCCTGGGCCAGCTCCTGGCTGGTCTTACAGCCTTTCTTCTCCCAGATGCTATATGCAGAGCGTTCCATAACTGTCGGCACCCAGGCTTCGGCGCGGCACAGGGCGGCCGACCTGGCCTGGCTGAGAAACGAGCCCCCCGGGCCCACTTTCTCGATCAGATCGAGCATGAGGGTCTCTGGTTTGACGGTGATGCCGCGCATCAATCGGCGGGTCATACTGATGATCTCATCCACCACGACCAGGTAGGTCACGGAGCCAATATCGGCGCAGTCCAAAAAACCAATATCGTGCACCAGCGAAGGCCCACTGAGCGCTGACAGCAGCACCTGGATTGAAGCCTCGATGCCGGCTTGTAGATCCACCAGTTTGCTCTCTGAGGCGCCGGCCGTGCCCATGAAAGGCAAGCCCAGCCAGCGCGATAAATCGGAGGCGGCGGCCGAGTGCAGGCTCATCTCTGGCGAGCCGTATGCCGGGCGCCCAGAGTGCACATCCATCATGCTCGGCACTCCGCCCGAGACGAAAGCTGCCCCCGGCTGCTTGAGCTGCACCATCGCCAGGGCGCCCAGCACCGGCGCCAGGTGCAGCACCAGGGCAGACGCCCCGCTGAACGGCGACTCCGAGCCCACGGTCGGCCCGCCCAGGCATATGGAGGGGATGCTGTGTTCGGCCGCCCACAGCAGGTTGGCAACCGGGTCGTGCGCCAGTTTGAGCGGCGATTCATAGGTGGTGAAGAACATGAAATTCGGCCGCTGGCGCAGAGCATCTTCGCCGCCGGCGGTGAAAACCGCCATGCGGTAAATCGCCTGCAGGGTGGCGGGGGTATTGGCCCAGGCGATGATCGGCTTGCTGGTGTTGCGCAGGCTCTCGGCGAACTCGTACACCGGCGAAAGCACCGGGGTCACATCATCAAACAGGCTGAGACCCATGACATAATCGATTTGCGGCAGCGCGTCGCAAACTTTGGCTGTCAGCCCGGCGTCGCCGCGCCGCGCCCTGCGCCGCTCGCCGCTGAACGGATCATTAAAGTAGGTGCAGGTCGGGCCAGGGCCGAAGTTGACTTCGCCCTGGGCGATGTGCATCTCTCGGCCTGAACGCCCCCAGATGCTGAAAGAACGCGGCGCCAGCTTGAGCGCATCTTCGACGATTCTGCGCGGGATGTGCACGATCTCGCCGCTGATTTCGGCGCCGGCATCCGCCAGCAGGCTGCGGCCTTCGGCGTTCTGCACCATCACCCCCACTTTTTCCAGGCATTCTAAAGTAGCCAGGTACAACTGTTCGCACTGTGTTGAATTCAGCACCTGGAACGCAGGCGCTTGGGCCGCTTCAGGTTGTGCGGCATGGCTGGAAATAATCATATTGTCCTCTCAAACATGACCGTAATAATCGCGGTGCACCACGACAGAAAAGGCATAGTCCATCAAGGTGCCCCAGCTAAAAATGGGGATATCGATGACCCGTTGCAAGGCGCGGGCAAAGGGCGGAAAACCAGTGCATTCGAGCAC
This sequence comes from Chloroflexota bacterium, assembly GCA_029782365.1. Lineage (GTDB taxonomy): Bacteria > Chloroflexota > Anaerolineae > Anaerolineales > UBA4823 > CAWBUW01. The sequence continues at coordinate 138,426 of JAKOUW010000017.1, read as the reverse complement.
CATGGCGCCCATGTTGGGATGCTGGCGGTGAAAATCGCTGGCGACAGCGACGAACTCGGCTTCGGCTTTGGCATAGTCGGCGGAGGGTGGGTCGCTGCGCAGGCCGCCTGTCCACAGATGGTCGAACTCTGGGCAGCGCAAACCCTCCAGCGCGCCGCCAAAGACCACGCCTGCGGTTTGGTTGCCCGGCGCGCCGGTTTGGATGCCCACGGCCTGTAGGTGCTGCTCGGTGAGGTAAGCGCAGTTGGCCATCAACACGCCCACCACCTTGTCCGGGCCGAGGAGCTGTTGGGCAAAAGGCACCTGCAGTAAGCTCGAAAGGAAGACCGGCACATCCACCGCCGCCGCCACCTGGCGCTGGAAATAGGCAAAGTAACCACATTCACCGATGATCGCCCGGCAGCCCAGCTCCTCCAGGCGGCGCGCGGCGCGCAGCAGCGGCTCCAGGCAGGGCGATTTATCTTCTTCCACAACCAGGCGGTGGATATCCACGCCGGCGGCGATCTCGTACTGGATGGGGAAGGGGTAGGCGCTGGCATTGCGCACATCCCCTGGGAAGCCAGGGTAAACATCGTCCAGCAGGATGACGCCCAACCCCATGCCGTAGGCTCTGCGGTTCGGACGGGCGGTAATTCGGCGAATGCCCTGATCGTGATCTCCGTTTATCATGAGGGCAGCTCTCCTTCCAAAATTTTTGCGACCTTCTGTTAGTCAATATTGCCGCTGGCGGTTGGTCTGCAGTGCGCCACAGCCCCTCGGAAGTTACACAGGTTCGTCCCATTATGCAGTGGATGGCTGAGCCGCCCGGTTTCCTTTCAACGGGATACCTCTTCCATCAGGCGTCTGCGCTTACTTTACAGCTTGCTGAGCGCCTGGTCGAGATCGGTGATCAGGTCGTTAGGGTCTTCCAACCCGACCGACAGGCGGATCAACCCGTCATCGATGCCGGCTTTATCGCGCTCAGCCTGGGTCATGTGCTCGTGGGTGATGGTGCGCGGGTGCATGCAGATGGTGCGGCTGGTGCCAAAAGTCACGGCGTGAATCACCAGTTGGAAGCTGTCCATCACGGTGCGGGCTGAGGGAATGCCGCCGGGCACTACAAATGAGAGCATACCGCCGCCGCCTTTCATCTGGCGGCGCGCCAGGGCCGCCTGCGGGTGGCTGGCCAGGCCCGTATAATTCACGCGGCTTACCTTGGGGTGCTGTTCCAGAAATTCAGCAATCATTTGCGCATTGTCGCTGTGGCGGCGCATGCGCAGACTGAGGGTTTCCAGGTACTGCAGGGTCAGCCAGGAATCGAAGGGCTGCATGATCGCCCCGACAAATTCGGTGGTGTTCCAGCGGATATCCTCGGTCAAATCCAGCGGCCCAACGATGGCGCCGCCTAAAACGGTGGCGTTGCCTGACAGGAATTTGGTGACGCTGAGCAGGACGATATCTGCGCCCAACTGGAGCGGCTGCTGCAGCGCGGCTGTGACGGTGGTATTGTCCACCATCAGCGGAACTCTGTGCGCGTGGGCCACGTCGGCCACCGCCCTGATATCGGTGACGAACAGAGTTGGATTGGAGGGCGTTTCCACCCACACAAGTTTGGTGCGGGCGTCGATTTCTTTATCCCACGATTCCTGGCAGGCTGGATCATCCACGAAACGGAACTGCACCCCACAGCGCTCGGGGAAGATCGAAGCAGCCTGCTTGTAGCCTTCGCCAAAGATGTTCAATGAGGTGACGATATTGTCCCCGGGGCGGGCGATGGTGAAGATCAGGTTGAACAAAGCTTGCGAACCTGATGCGGCAGTGACCGCTGCTTCGCCGCCTTCCAGCGCTGCCAGCCGCTGCTCCAAAATATCGGCGGTTGGTGTCTTGGTGCGTCCGTACACCGGGTAGGGAATTTTGTCGAAGCACTCGTACGGGTAAGTCATCGAGGGGATGATCGGCGGGGCAAAAGTGCGAAAGCGCTCCAGGCTGCCTTCCGGCCGGAAGCCGGCGTGCAGGGCGCGGGTTTCAAAACCCAGCTCATCGCCAGTGCGTTCGGACCGCTGGAAATCAGGGTCGAATTGCCAGGGGGCGCGCATAAAGAACAGCTCTTCGTCGTGCATTGGGGTGGTCTCCTTAATTCGGTGGTTGGTACAACTGCTCCTCGTTCAGGTGGCAGTAGATCAGGTGTCCGCCGCCTAAATCGCGGCATGGCGGTTCTTGCTCTTCGCAAATCTTCCCGATTTTCACCGGGCAGCGCGTGTGGAAGCGGCAGCCAGTCGGTGGGTTGACGGCGCTGGGCACTCGTCCGCTCAGGCGCACCTTGGACGGCTCCACATCCGGATCGGGCCGCGGCACCGCCGCCAGCAGGGCGGTGGTGTAGGGGTGGTTGGGTGGGCTGTAAATAGACTCGCATGGGCCGATCTCCACAATTCGCCCCAGGTACATCACGGCGACTTCATCTGAGAAAAAGCGCACCGAGCTCAGGTCATGCGAGATGAGGATCATGGTGGTGTTGCGCGTGTTCTGGATTTCCAACAGCAGGTTGAGGACGGCTGCCTGGACGGACACATCCAGCGCCGAAACTGGCTCATCACACACCACCATCGCCGGGTTGGTGGCGATGGCGCGGGCGATGCCCACGCGCTGTTTCTCGCCGCCGCTCAACTGGCGCGGCAGGCGGTTATAGTAGCTTTCATCCAGCTTTACCGCCCGCAGCAGGCGAGCGACTTCGTCTTTCACCTGGTGCGGCGACACTGTTTGGAAGCGGCGCAGCGAAAAGGCGATCTGGTCGCCGACAGTGTACGAGGGGTTAAGCACCCCATTGGGATCCTGGAAAACCATCTGCAGATCGCGGATGGTGTCGATAGCGCGCTTGCTGAGCGTTGTGGAGATATCCACGTTCAGGAATTCCAGCTTGCCGCCGTACACCGGCTCCAGGCCGACAATCGCCTTGGCGATGGTGCTCTTGCCGCAGCCCGATTCGCCCACAATGCCCAGGGTGCGGCCGCGTTTCACATTGAAACTGACATCATCCGAGGCGCGTACGTACTGGCGTTTTTCCAGGCCAAACAGGCCGGAGACCGTTTTGAACGGTACGGGATAATAGACGCGGGCATTGGATACATTCAGCACGGTCTGACCGTCTTCCTGGCTGCGCTCGGGGCAAGGTTCGCTGGTCTCTTCAGCCGCCGGCTGCCACAGGCGGCCGGTATTGCTCCACTCGCTCGCTCGCAGGCAGCGCACCTGGTGACCAGGGATGATTTCCTCCAGGGCAGGGTGCTGAAGGAAGCATTCGGGGATAGCCAGGTCGCAGCGCGGCGCAAAGATGCAGCCGGGCGGCAGGTTGGCTGGTGATGGCACGCGCCCTCGGATTGGGTGCAGGGTGCGGGTGCCTTTCGGGGCGTCCACATCCGGCAGACAGCGCATCAAACCCATGGTATAGGGGTGCATCGGGCTGTGGAAGATACTGCTGGCGGCCGAGATTTCGACGATCTCGCCGGCGTACATCACCGCCACTTTGTGCGAGACGCGCGCCACCACCCCCAGGTTATGGCTGATATACAGGGCCGCCGTCTGGTATTTCTGCTGCAGCTCGGCGATCAGGTCGAGCACAGCGGCCTCCACCGTCACATCCAACGCAGTGGTCGGCTCATCCATGATTAGCAAAGAGGGATTGTTCAACATGGCCATGCCGATCAGCACGCGCTGCTGCTGACCGCCCGAAAGCTGGTGAGGAAAGCGGCGCATCACGCCTTCGGCGTCAGGCATGTACACTCTCTTGAGCATTTCCAGCGATTCACCGTAGGCCTGCTTGACAGAATAGCCGCGGTGGGTGACCAGGCTCTCGGCCATCTGATCCTGGATGCGCATGGAGGGGTTGAGCGCCGACATCGGTTCCTGGTAGACCATGGATATATCCGAGCCGCGCAGTTTGCGCAGTTCATTTTCAGGCCGTCCTCGCAGTTGTTCGCCTTTGAATAGGATATCGCCGTGACGCACGCGGCCGTTCGAGCCCAGGAAATTGACGATCGAGAAAGCCACGGTGCTTTTACCGCAGCCCGATTCGCCCACCAGGCCCAGGTTCTCGCCGCGGTAGATCTCGAATGAAACGTCGCGCACTGCGTCGATTTCGCGCTTGCGCGTTTTGTACGCGACGGCCAGGCTGCGCACCTGCAGCACAGGCGACGAGGAGGCCTCATACGTGAGTTGGGTTTGATCCATAACTGCCTCCTCTATTGGTAGCGCATGCTTTCTTCACGCAGACCGTCGGCGAACATGTTCAGCCCGATCACCAGGCTGACAATCGCCAGTGTGGCTGATAGCACCGGCCAAATGTTGGCGATCATACGGCTGTGGCCTTCCTGCACCATACCGCCCCAATCGGGTGTCGGCGGCGGCAGGCCCAGGCCCAGGAAGCCCAGCGTGCCGATGTAGAAGGCGGCGTAACCGATGCGCAGTAGGAAATCCACGATCAGCGGGCCGCGGCAGTTGGGCAGAATCTCACGCAGCATGATGGTGATATCGTGGTCGCCGCGCAGCTTGGCTGCTGAGACATATTCGCGCGTGCGGATATCCATCGTCAGGGCGCGCACCAGGCGGGCGATGCCCGGCGAGCCGCCGATGGCGATGGCGATCACCACATTGACTGGTGAAGGTCCCAGGGCCGAGATGATAATCATGTACAGCAGAATGGTGGGGAAGGCCATGAGCGAGTCAAGCACGCGCATCACCACCTCATCCACCCATCCGCCGTAATATCCAGCCGGCAGGCCCAGCACCAGCCCCACCAGGAAAGCCACAAAGACTGAGATCGGCCCCAAGGAGAGGATGGTGCGAGCCCCGTACGCCACGCGTGACCAGACATCTCGACCCAGGTTATCGGTGCCCAGGATATGCTGGGCATTGGGCGGCTTGTTAATAAACTTGTAATCCTGCTCGAGCGGCGAGTAGCGGGTGAGCAGAGGCGCAAAAATCGCCACAAACACCCAGGCCAGCACGATCAGCATGCCGATCACTGCCGTGGGCGAGGTCAGCACCAGCTCAGCCAGCTCTTTGAGCGCGCTGGCGGTGTCTTTCAGCCATACCTGCAAGCCGGAGGGCGGTTGGCTTGTTTTGCTTGCACCTGTCATCGATCCGGATGCCATGCTGCCTCCTAAGCGTAGCGGATGCGCGGGTTGATCAGCGAGTACACCAGGTCGGCGACCAACTGCGTGCCGACGGCCAGGATGATCAACACCATCGCCCCGGCTTCGATGGCATAGACATCCTTGTACAGAGCCGCATTGAGGATGAAATTGCCCAGGCCTGGAAAGCCGAAGACCGATTCCACCACCACCAGGCCGCCAATGAACCAGTTAATGTGCAGCATGATCACGGTGATCGGCGCCATCATGGCATTGCGTAGCACATGGCGCAGGACCACCTGGCGGTATGTCAGCCCCTTCAGAATCGCAGTTCGCACGTACATGCTGTTCATCACTTCCACCACGCTGGCGCGCGTGATGCGCAGCACATAGCCGATCTCCACCAGGCTGGCGGTCAGCACCGGCAGTACCAGCATGCGCGGGTCTTTCAAAATGGCGTTTTCTGAGGTGTACACCGTCGCTCCTGGCAGCACCTTCAGGCCGATGGCAAACACCATGGTCAGCAAAATACCCGTGGCAAAATCCGGCGAGCCGGCAGTGATCAGACCGCCGATCGATATGATGCGGTCAACCAGCTTGCCTTCGTTTAACCCTGCCAGCAGGCCGAGGGCCACGGCTGTGGGGATGGAAAAGAGCATGGCCAGGCTGGCCAGGACGAACGAGTTTAAGATGCGCCGCCCAATGACATCCGACACCGGCGCCTTGTAGCGCAGAGACATGCCGGCTTCGCCGCGCAGCAGGCCCTTACTGAGTGGAATATACTCGACGGGGGCATCTGTTTTTTGCACCCAGCCCGAATAGTTGTAATCGTACTCGATCTCTTTGCTGCCCCTGACCCAGCGCGCCGCGTGGTTGCTGGTATCCACTCCCCAAAAATAGATTTCGCCCTCCGGCGAGCTTTTCCAACTGCTTTCGTCCAGCGCTTTTTGGGTGGAGCCGTCCGGCTGGCGCACCAGCCTATACAGCTTGCCTCCATCCACCGTCCACTGCGCCAGTTCGCCGTTGGGCAGCACTTCCCACCACTGCTGCGAATTGGCCACCAACCCCTGCGCCGAGACCGTTTCGGTCAGTGGGTAGCCGACGACCGGGCTGGCCTGCCAGTCTGAGCCCAACAGCCAGGAAATGTAGCGCGTCACCACCGGGCGGGTGAGGCCGAGCTGCCTGGCCATGGACGCTTCCTGGGCCGGAGTGGCAAAAGCGCCCAGCATATTGCGAGCTACATTTCCCGGGGCAACTTCCACAATGCCAAACACTGCGACCGAAACAATAAACATGGTCAACAGCATGGTTAGCAAGCGCCGGACAAAATATCGTGCCATTGGTTGTGCTCCGCAAGTGCGGCGCCAGGGCCGCTTTACGATTAATTTGCATCGCAGATGGAGACCATCTGCGATGCTATTGTACGCTCAAATTCGGGTTATGCGCGTCCATCGATCCAGGCTTGTTCGCGCAAGACGATCTCGTGGATGCCGGCTTGCACATCAGCAGGCAGAGGCTCCACCTGATGCCTGGCGAGCAGGTCATCCACCATTTTGGCAGCGCGTTGTTCCATGCTTTTACTGCCGCGTTTTTCCCAAACGGAGAAGGGATTTTTATCGATCAGCTTAGAGTAAAAAGGCTCTTTGAAGTGGCGAATGGTGTGGTCGTGGCCGATGTAACTGCCGGTTGGGCCGAGCTCTTCGATCACATCCAGCGCCAGGGTTTCATCATTGACGATCACACCGGCGGTGGTGGCGCGCAGGAAGCCCAGGATCTCGTTGCACATGGCAATCAACTGCAGGCTGCCCTGCAGGCCGGCATCCATGAAGCCCACATCGTGCACGATGTTTGCGCCGTGCAGGAGGGAGGTCATCAGGCTCAATGTGGCTTCAAAGGCGCACTGTTGGTCGAGCACTTTCGAGTCGGTCGAGCCGCCCAGGCCAAACACCGGCAGATCATACCACTTGCCCATTGAGGTTGGCACACCCTGTTCGTCGGCCAGCACATAGTTGCCGACCATGGTTTGCAGGTTGTACGGACCGCCGTTCCAGCCGGGCACCGCTACCGGCGCGCCAGGCTGGACGAGCTGGGCGAGGGTGATGCCCAGCAAAATGCCGGCATTCATCGAAGCCATGCAGCCAGCCGTGGTGGCAGGTGAATTGACGCCGCCGGCGTTCAGCGGAATGTACAACTGCGGCAGGCCTTTGCCCGCCAGGTAGATGCACTTTTGCAGTGCTTCGGCATTGGCGATCAGGCCGGACGTGACATTGATATAGCAGGTGGCAAAGGGCTTGTGCTGGAATGCCTCGGGGCTGCCGGAGACCACTTCGCACATTTCCACGGCTGCCTTGCAGCCCTCGAAATCCGGCGAAACAAACACGATCGGCTTGGTGGTGGTGTTGAGCATGACCTCCATTTGATAGCGATCGTAAATCTTCTGGTCCACATCTTCCGGCAGGAATGCCGACATGACAAAGTCAATCTCGGGCAGGGAATCCATCAGGGCAGAAGCATCGTGCACATCGCCCAACCTGGGTCGGCGGCGCAGTCCGGTGCGGTGATCGAGCACATTCAAGCAGTCGGAACCACCGCCGTAATATGTGTTGTATTGACCGGCACGCATGGCCACTTTGCCATTGCGGTTGTACAGGGTGATCGTTTTGGGAGTGGTAGCCAACGCTTTGCTGACCATGTGCTCGGGGAGGCGCACCCGCAGGCCGTTAGCTCTGGCGCCGCCCTGCACCAGGATGTCACGCGCCTGGTCGTCATGCACATCGACGCCGATGCGCTCGAGGATTTCCAGGCTGGCCCGGTGGATCTTGGCGCATTCCTCAGGTCCCAGGCGTGCGTAGTGCGCGCTGGTCATGCTGGTTCCATGTGTTTGAATCATTCTCAAGTTTCTCCGAACTAAACAAAATCTCGCAGGGCTGGTCGGAATTAATCGACCAGCCCTGCGGGGTCAAAGGTCAGGCGTCTTTCCAGGTTTCGGTGAAGATCGCATACTCGTCGGGAGTGGGTTCTACACCGTGAACATTTTTCTTGTAGATTTTCCAGACGCTCATGAAGAAGGGCAGGCAGATGGAGCCGCGTTCTTTCTGGATGACTTCCAGTTTGCCGACCAGCTCTTTGCGCTTGGCCAGGTCGAGCGTGCCGGACGCCTGGGTGAGGATATCATCGAATTCCTTATCCACCCAGTGCGATTCGTTCCAGGCGACCGGCTTGCCGTCTTTGTCGCCGGTGTAAGCGACGGAAAGCAGCATGGGGGCCAGGGTGCGGTGAGCCCACCAGGTGATGCCCATGTTGAAATCGGTCCAACCGTTCCAATACTGCGAAGCAGGCATGGGCTTGAGGTTGATGGTGAAGCCGCCAGCGGCCGCGTCTTCTTTGAGCGCCTGCGCATAGGCCATCGATTCGGGCCAGTCGGAGGCCACGGTCAGCTCTACGGTCACGCCGTCGGGATAACCGGCGGTTTTGAGCAGTTCCTTCGATTTGGCGGTGTCGAACGGGTACGGCGCCACATCGACGTATTCGGGTTGGGCAGGGGCGACGTGGCTGTCATTGCCGATCACGCCCTGACCCTGCAGAGCGACAGCCAGGATTTTCTCGCGGTTGTGGCAGTATTTGAGTGCCTGACGAACTTCGTTCTTGGTCCAGGGATCCTGGTCGACGCGCAGGCGCAGCACACGGGTCGTGGAAGTGGGAGTGGCGACGATAGTGGTGTTTGCGTCATCTTTGAGCGCTTCCCACACTGTCACACTGGGTTCGATGATCGTGTCCACCTGGCCGCTCTGGTAAGCAGAGACATCGGCAGAGCGGTCTTCACCCAGTTGGACCATGACGATCTCATTCAAATAGGGCAGGGGTTTGCCATCGGCGCCCATCTGCCAGTAATCCGTGCGAGCTTTCAAGCGGCAGCGTTCGCCGACCACATATTCTTCCATAGTGAAAGGGCCAGTGCCGATGGGTTCTTTGGTCAGGTCGCCGCCAAAGGTGGCGGGCACGATGCCGGCCCAATACTGCGCCAAGTGCTCGGGCAGCACAATTGTGGCGGATTTCATGTGCAGGGTGACAGTGTAATCGTCTGTTCTTTCGACGCCGGTCAGGTCCATATAGGCGGTCATGGCGCCGTAACCTGCCGACTTGACGGATTCGGTCAGCCACTGTTTGAAGGCGAACATCACGTCATCGGCGTTGAATTCTTTGCCGCTGGTGAATTTGATGCCTTTGCGCAGGGACAAAGTCCATGTCAGCAGGTCATCGCTGGCTTTCCAGGATTCCAGCAGGTAAGGATGGGTGATGCCCTTGGGATCGGTGTGAGTCAAATACTCGATCACGTGGCGCCACGGGTGAGAGGCGGAAACCAGGGAAAAGGTCGCCGGGTTGTCGACGCGCTCGATGCGGGTTGCTGCGGTGAGTGTGCCGCCGCGCGTGATTGCGGCTTTGGCTGGCGCTTCGGTGGGGGCGACGGTCGGTTGGACAGCGGATGTGGGTGCGGTTGTAGGCGTGCTGCATGCAGCCAGGAACTGGGCGGCTCCCAGGGATACTCCGACTAATGTCGAGATGCGCAAGAAATCGCGGCGCGAAATTTTTCCTTCACGCAGCGCATCCTGCGCCTGGCTGACGAGCGGATGCAGGTGGTTCTGTTCCATAGTACAATTTCTCCTTATTCTGTTTGGAATGGCTGGAATTTTAGAACGACGAACGGATACCTATATCATAGCATCTAATATATCAGAAGTCAACATTTTAATGATCTGAAATATTACAACTTGCATATTGATATATCATATGGTATATTCTTTAAGAGGAGCAGCGTATGTTTAGAGCAATCCAGGACGAAACATCCAAAACGGCCATCTATGTCGAACTGCGCCGCCAGGTCATCATGGGGCACCTCAAACCGGGCGAGCGGTTCAATGTCGAGGGGATTGCTCACCAGTACAACACAAGCGTTACGCCGGTGCGCGATGCTCTGCACCTTCTTAACCAGGAGGGGCTGGTGATTGTGCGTCCGCGCTCTGGCTATTTCGTCGCCCAAACCACGCTCAAACAACTGCGCGACTTGCTCGACCTGCGCCATCTCCTGGAGCTGGCAGCCGCCGAGCGGGCCGCTGAACGTATCACACCGGCTGAAATTGAGGCACTGCGCTCGGTTCACGCTGGCTACACGGGGGATGATGATGTTTCCTACGACCGCTATACCGAGGAAAACCGCCAGTTTCATTTCCTGCTTGCCAAAGCTTCGGGCAATAACGAGCTGGCTGAGTTGATCAAACGACTGCACGACCGGCTGGCGCGCTTCATGGTGATGCGTCACGGCGGGCGCAACCAGGTGCAGACTCATAACCGCCTGGTGGATGCCCTCGAAGCGCATGATGTCGCTGCGGCGCGTGAAGCTATCCTGGATGATATCGAACGCAGTCACGATTCGATCCTGGATAAGGTGCTCAGCGACGAGGCAGCCAGTTGGCAGGTTGGTTGAAAAGTTCTCCCGCGGGATAACCTTTCCGCATACACTTTCACAATTTTTTCAGAGGATAAGAACCATGGATCTACGCGAAATTTTTCAAAATGTGGTCGACGGGCAGGCTGCCGATGTGGAAGCCGGCGTCAAAACAGCATTGGCAGAAGGCGCCAGCGCGGAGGAAATCTTGAACAAGGCCCTGATCGCTGCCATGGACCAGGTCGGCCAGCTCTTCGAAGAGGGCGAACTGTTCGTCCCCGAGATGCTGATCGCGGCTCGCGCCATGCAGGCCGGGTTGAACCATCTCAAGCCGCTGTTGGTGCAGTCTGGCGTCAAGTCGGCGGGCAAAGTGGCGATCGGCACAGTCAAAGGAGACTTGCACGATATCGGCAAAAACCTGGTGGCGATGATGCTCGAGGGCTCTGGCTTCGAAGTGATGGACCTGGGCGTGGATGTCGCCCCAGAAAAATTCGTCCAGGCCGTGCGCGAAGGTGCCCAGGTGTTGGGTTTCTCCGCTTTGCTGACCACCACGATGAGCAACATGGAAGCCACTCTCCAGGCTCTTAAAAATGCCGGCCTGCGCGACCAGGTGAAGGTCATGGTGGGCGGCGCGCCGGTCACCCAGGATTATGCCAACAAGATCGGCGCCGACGGTTTTGCTCCCGATGCCTCCAGCGCCACCCGCGTCGCCCGCTCGCTGGTCGCTTAGTCCAGTTTTTCAGGCGGCCGCGCAGACGCTGGCGGAAGACCTCATCACCCGCCGCCGCGCCCAGAGTTTCAGGCGCGGCTGGCCCGCTCACCATTTGATATAATGAATTTGTCCCCTTCTCTGGGGCCATTCCGCTTGTTTTCCACAAAAGGAGTTCCCTATGCCAGAGCGTAAGAAAGTCAACCTGCCGTTTCTTTTCAAGAAAGTCGCCGATGGCCAGCCCATAACCTGGCTGACCTGCTACGACTATCCCACCGCCTATCTGCAGGAGCAGGCCGGGGTTGATATGATCCTGGTCGGCGACAGCCTGGGCATGACCATGCTGGGCTATGATTCTACCCTTCCGGTCACCATGGATGACATGATCCGCCACGCCCAAGCCGTGCGGCGCGGCTCCGCCAATGCTTTCCTGGTGGGCGATATGCCCTATATGACTTACCAGCCCTCGGTCGAGACCGCTATCCGCAATGCCGGGCGCTTCATGGCTGAGGCCGCCTGCGACTGCATCAAGCTTGAGGGCGGCGCCGCCATGGCCGACCGCATCAAAGGCATCGTGGATGCCGGCATCCCGGCCATCGGGCACCTGGGTCTCACCCCGCAGTCGGTTTCGGCGCTGGGCGGCTTCCGCGTCCAGGGCAAGTCGGCGGCCCTCGCCAAGAAGATCGTCGATGACGCCAAGGCGTTAGAAAAAGCTGGCGCCTTCGCCATCTTGCTCGAGCTGGTGCCCGACCGCCTGTGCAAGCTGATCACCGAGCGCGCCGAGAACTGCATCATCATGAGCCTGGGTTCTGGCCCGCACGCCCACGGCCAGCTCTTGATTTACCATGACATGTTTGGCCTGTACCCCAAGTTCAAACCGAAAATGGCTAAGGTGTACGGTAATGCCGGAGAGGTCATTTTGAACGGCTTGAAAGGCTATGTCGCTGAGGTCAGCAGTAAGACTTTCCCCCAGCCCGATAATTGGTTCGGCATGCCCGATGAGGAGTATGACGAACTGCTGAAGATGCTCTGAGCTATGGCATTCGCTGAACGCACCGCTCACCTGCGGCCTGAAGGCGCCTATGCCGTGCTTGCCAAGGCCAACGCCTTGGAAGCCGCCGGTCGTGACATCATTCATCTGGAAGTCGGCCAGCCCGACTTTGATACCTTCGACAATATCAGTATGGCAGGCATCAAAGCCATTGCGACCGGCCGCACGCGCTACACCCCGCCGGCTGGCGCACCCGATCTGCGGGCGGCCATCGCCGAAGATGTGGGACGGCGGCGGGGTATCCACTGCACACCCGAAGAAGTGGTGGTTGGGCCGGGAGCCAAGCCGGCCCTGTTCTTTCCCACCCTGGCGTTGGTTCAGCCCGGCGACGAAGTGATTTACACCGACCCCGGTTTCCCGACCTATGAGGCCATGATCCGCGTGGCGGGCGGCGTGCCGGTGCCCGTTCCCCTGGTGGAAGAGAGCGACTTCTCATTCGATATGCAGGTGTTCGACCGCCTGGTCAATAAGCGCACGCGCATGATCATCCTCAACTCACCCAGCAACCCCACCGGCGGCGTATTGCCGCAGGCCGACCTGGAGCACATCGCCGCCAGGGCGCTTAAGAACAACTGCTGGGTGATGTCGGATGAAATCTACGCCCGTATGACCTACGATGGGCTGACCGCTCCATCCATCGCCAGCCTGCCCGGCATGCAGGAACGCACCATCATTGTCGATGGTTTTTCCAAGACATATAACATGACCGGCTGGCGCCTGGGTTATGGCGTGATGCCCTTTGAACTGGCCAGGCGGGTGGGCTTACTCTTGACCCATTCCATCGGCGCCACGGCGCAGTTCACGCAGGACGCTGGCCTGCAAGCCCTGCTCGGCCCACAGGAGCAGGTGGACGCTGAAGTGGCAGTGTACCAGGCGCGCCGCAACGCCATTGTCGATGGCCTGAACGCTATCCCGGGCTTTGCCTGCCGCAAGCCGCAGGGCGCCTTCTACGCTTTCCCCAACATCAAAGGCACCGGCATCCGCTCCAACGAGCTGGCCGAGCTGATCCTGGAAAAAGCCGGCGTGGCATTGCTGCCCGGCACCTCGTTCGGCGCTCACGGCGAAGGTTATCTGCGCCTGTCGTATGCCAATTCGCTGGAGAACATCCTGCGCGCCCTGGAGCGCATCCGCCAGGTCCTGAGCTGACTGGCGACTAACCATCGCCTTGTTTCCGCTGGCAGCCTGCTCTCGTTGGGCTGCCAGCTTTTTTTTCCAGATCGGGACACCCGCTCCCTGAGCAAACCATACTATAATTACCTGGTATATCAGCGAAATTTGGAGGCGGCAGATGGAAATTACTCTTTCTTATGATGTGGTTACCCGGCTCATACTGGCCATCCTGGTGGGTGGGGCGGTTGGGTTGGAGCGTGAACTGCACCGCAAGTCGGCGGGTTTCCGCACGATCATGTTGATCTGCGTGGGCTCATGCCTCTTCACCATGATCTCGGTCAAAATGACCACGGGCGGGCAGGTTGCCGCCAATGTCATCACCGGCGTTGGGTTCATTGGCGCCGGTGTGATCCTGCATGAAAATACGCGCATCAAAGGCCTGACCACCGCCGCTTCCATCTGGGTCTCGGCGGCGTACGGCATGGGCATTGGCATCGGCAGTTCCCTGGTTGTGGTGTTGTTGGCGTTAGTGGTCCTGGTGGGGTTATTCGGTTTCGCTCGCTTCGAGACCTGGCTTCTTTCGATCCGCGATTTGCGCGAATACACCATCACCCTCTCTGACGATTTGGACAAGGTGGAACACATCAAGGAGCAGATAACGGCCTGCGACCTGCACAAGCGTGCTGGCAGCCAGGTCAAGCGCAATGGCCAGCTTGTTTTGGAATGGTCGGTGCTTGGCCGTTCCGGTCAGCAAGACTGCTTTGTGCAGGAAATGTTGAAAGACCCGGAAATCAAGGGGATTGAGTGGTAAAGCACGCACATATTTATACCAACTCGACCTGCTTGCAAGCAGGTAGTCGGATGCACACGAGTTAATCAAGGAGAAAACACGGTGACACAAGCAGACATCCATCAAGAAGAGAGCCTGGACCCTGAAGACTGGGCGTCATTCCGCAAGTTGGCGCACCGCATGCTGGATGACATGCTCGATTATCAGGAAAATATTCGCCAGCGCCCGGTCTGGCAGCCGGTGCCAGAGCAGGTCAAAGCTTTTTTGAAGCAGTCCTTGCCTCAGGAACCCCAACCGCGCGAAGCGGTGTACCAGGATTTTATCGAAAATGTTCTACCCTATCCTATGGGCAACATTCATCCTCGTTTTTGGGGTTGGGTGATGGGCAACGGCACGCCGTTTGCCGTCATGGCCGAAATGCTGGCGGCAACCATGAATCCGAACATGGGCGGCGGCGATCACGGTGGCAATTACGTCGAGAAGCAGGTGATCGACTGGTTGAAAGAGATGTTTGGTTATCCTGCCGGCGCCAGCGGTCTGCTGGTGAGCGGGGCATCGATGGCCAACCTGGTGGGGCTGACGGTGGCTCGCAATACCCTGGCGGGTTATGACGTGCGCGCCCGCGGCCTGCGGGCCGGTGAGCGCCAGATGACTGTCTACGCTTCGACCGCTGTGCACACCTGCGTGCACAAAGCCGTGGAACTGCTTGGCCTGGGGAGCGACGCCCTGCGCCTGGCGCCGGTCAACACAGCCTATGAGATGGATCTGCAGGCCTTGCAGAAGATGATCACTGCCGATCGACAGGCTGGCCTTCAGCCGATCTGTGTGGTCGGCTCCGCCGGCACCGTGAACACCGGCGCCATCGACGATCTGCAGGGCATCCATGAAATTTGCCGGCGCGAGGGATTGTGGTTCCACGTGGATGGCGCAATTGGCGCGGTGGCGATCCTGGCGCCGGAGATACGCGCCTGCGTGGAAGGTATGCAAGCCAGCGACTCGCTGGCCCTCGATCTGCATAAGTGGATGTTCATGCCCTTTGAAGCCGGCTGTGTGTTGGTGCGCAGCGAGCCGGCGCACCGCAGGGCTTTTTCCCTGACGCCCGATTACCTGGCGCACGCCGAGCGCGGCCTGGCAGCCGGCTCAGCCTGGTTCAGCGATTACGGCGTCCAGCTTTCGCGCAGCTTCAAGGCGTTGAAAATCTGGATGTCGCTGAAGGAGCACGGTGTGCAGAAATTTGGGCGTCTGGTCCAACAAAACATGGCGCAGGCGCAGTATCTGGCAAAACGCGTGGATGAGCATCCACTGCTTGAACGCCTGGCGCCTGTTCAGCTCAACATTGTGTGCTTCCGCTATAACCCGGGCGGGCTGGAACTGCCGCAGTTGAACCGCCTGAATGAGGAGATTTTACTGCGCCTGCATGAAAGCGGCATCGCCGCTCCTTCTTCCACTCTGCTAGAGGGGCGCTACTGCCTGCGGGCTGCCATCACCAACCACCGCAGCCGGCTGGAGGATTTCGATCTGCTGGTTGAAACAGTGGTGCGCATCGCCAGCCAAGTGCAGCCTTTTTGAACACACCCAAAAAAAGAGCTGCCAGCGCGTTGCGGCTGGCAGCTCTTTTCTTTATTTCCGACCTACCTGCGTATCAGCGGTGTATAGATCGTAAAACCGCTGAACTTTTGAACAGGCGTGTCCTGAATATCGCCGATCGCCAGGGTGACCAATATGGTGACCGGAGAACCCCCACCGGCCTTGTCCAACGTCACCTTGGCGATGTAGATATGCCCACTGAGCAGACCGGTTGGGTCGGCGGACAGGGTCAGCACTGAAGGGTCTCCCGAACTGCTGACCGTGCCGCTGGGGGCGCTGAGCGTCAGCCAGGGCTGGTTGCTGACGGCTGTCCAGTCGAGCGATCCACTGCCGCTGTTGCTGATGGTGATATCCGCCGTTTGCAGAGTCTTGACGCCGGCGTTGATCTGCCAGCCTGCCTGCAGCGGGCCAGCCGACAGCGTCGGGCCGGGCAGATCCAGGTTGTCATCCACGGTCACGGTCACCACCGCCGAGGCGCTCAGGTTCAGGCTGTTAGTGGCCTGCAGCGTGATGCGGTTGGTGCCCACTGGCAGGGATGCCAATGAGAGGGTCGGGCCTCCGCCCAGTGTCTGTTGGGCGGCATTCATCCACACCAGCCCGGAGCTCGCCACCAGACCATCCTGGGCGTCCTGGGCGAAGCCGTTGAAATTGACTAACTGGCCGTAATGCACCTGCGTGTTCACGGCTGGGTCGAGGATTACCGGTTGAGGTGCTTTGTTCGACATATTGAAAACGGCGCTGTCGGCGTAACCGGTGTTCACGCCATCGCTGGCGGTCACGCGCAGCATCGCCGTACCGCTGCCGCCCAGCTTGGCGCTGTCGATTTGGGCAGTCTTGGCGCTGATATTCACCGCTACCGGTTGGAAGGTTTGTCCGCCGTCGCGACTGTAAGCCACATCGTAAGTCAGCAGGTCATTATCGGCATCGCTGGCGTTCCAATTGAGCGTCACCACCCCCTTCACCGGGTTGGGTGCGCCTTGCAGCGCCACGCCGCTCACCACGGGTGCGTTGGCGCTGACCAGGAAACTGCCCAGCACGGCGTTGTTGTTCGTCTGCACAATTTGCACGCTGCGCGTGCCGGCGGCAAAGTTCACCACCTGGCCGAAGCCCAGAAAGGTGGTATCAGGGATGGGAGAAGGTGTGAAGGCATACTCGGCCAGCGTGCCGTTGGCGGCATTGAGCAAGCGGATCTTGTACGCGCCTGGCACCAGCGCCGGCACGTTGACCACATTGTTCAATCGGCGCACCATCGAGAAATCGGCGGCGGCGTTGGCAGGGTCGATCGAGCCGGCTACGAGCAGAAAATCGCCCACCTGGGGATCGTTCATCTGATCGGCGGCAACCTGGCTGGGGTGCGCGGTCATGTAATTAAACATGCCGGTGTAGGTGTAGTCGCTGATCCACTGGTTGCTGCAGTAGCTCATCACATCGTTCCAGACCGAGTTGGGCAGCACCGACATCGGGATGCCAAAGTAAGCATCTCCCCGGTCAAAACCTTCCGTGCCTCCGCTGCCGATCGGTGCGCGGGCGGTGGAGGTGTTGCCGTAGGGGAAACTGGGGTCGCTGCGGCTGTGCCCGCAGTTCTCGGTGGTGTTGGGGGTGGCTGGGTCATCCGAGCCGGCGTTGGGGTGGGCGCGTCCGAGTGAATGGCCGATCTCATGAGCGGCATACCAGTCGGCATAACTGCCATCCGTATCCCAGCCCTGACCCAGGCCGAAGTATTTGCCCGGCGTTCCGGCTGGCCCAACTGATGTCTGGTTATAAATGGCCTGGCCGCGTGGGAAATTGTTGGATTCGTCTGAGATCATGCCATAATAGAAGGCATTGACGTTCAGACCGACATTCAATTGGCCGAACATGGTCGCCACACGGTAATACCACAGCCAGCCGTTCATAAAGTAGCTGGCGCACAGGGCGACATCATCCTTGGGGTTCGAATACACCTGGGTGCATTTCGGACTGGTGCGGTTGACGTAACTGCCCAGCGTGGTGCCGCCGTCCACATCCCACAGGCGCGGCTTGAAGTAATCGCCCACCGCCCCACCCAGCGGGTAGGCTCGCAAAATCCAGGAATAGGTTTTGAGCACATCCTGAACGTAGCGCGGCGAGTAGGTCTTGCCGCCGATCGTGTAGTTCAAGTTGAAGAATTCGACCGACAGGCTGGGCGAGTTCTGGAAAGTGACGTTCGACGGCAGATCGTAGGTGTTATCGGCGTAGCTCGTCTCCAGCGGCACCTTGTACGGGTTGACGTTGACATGCAAGTCGAGGCTGGAAACATGTGTCCAATCCCAGGGCAGCTCAAATAGAAAGCTCTGGTTGATATCATTCTGGTTTGGCGTGCCGCGCACGGTGATGGTGGTGCCCACCGGGTTGACCGGCGAAAGCTGCTGGATGCCAACCGCAGCGCGCGTGGTCAGAACGGCAGTCACCCCTGGCACACTGCCGCCCGTGGATTTGACAAACACGCGCACGAAAGTGGGTCTGTCCTTGATCAACACCACCGAGTTCGAGGCATTTTGAATGCCCTGCGTGACTTCCATGCCGGTCACGTAGACGTTCACCGGAGGGATGGCGGCGGCGTTGTTCCACAGGCGTTTCAAGGCGCCGGCCTCCTGCCAGTACAGCAAACTGCCATCTGTGGTCAGGTGGTCGGGTTTATCGACAAAGCTTGGCCCATAAGAGTAAAGGTCACCTTTGCCAGCTTCACTGGAACGCCCGGTGCGCTCCAGCACATCCAGGTACGTGCAGAACGGCTCGCACACCGCCTGGCGTGATTCAAATAAGAAAAGGTTGGTGGAGTCGCTGACCAGCGAGTAAATCGTCGCCGTGGCATCCACGCTGTTGTAAATGGCGGTTGCCCCCAATGTCTTGTTGTTGTTGTTGTAACGAAAGACCTGCCCGCTTTTGGCGACAAAAGCCTGGTTGGTGTAGAAGCAACTGATCAGGGTGCAGCCCCCGAAACGGTACCCTTCGTCATAATAACCTGTGACGCCGGTCGAAACCAGGATGCCCGAATCGACGCCCGGTTCGATGCGGTAGAGATTGGTGCCCACCATGTAAAAGACATACGTGCCATCGGTCTGCAGGTTCCAGGCATTGGCAGCCGCGGTCAGCTCGATGTGTGCATAATTAGGCGTTTTGTACACATAAGAGACTTCGGTGAAATTGTACACTGAGTCTTGGTCAATGGTATAAATGCGGTCGCCGCCGTCTGCCAGCTCGCCAGGGCCTTTGAGCAGGGCGTTCATCAACTGCGGCGCGTCGCCGGGATTAGCGTCTACCGACAGGCGGTACAGGCCGTTAGCGGTCAGCCAGTAAACATAATTCGTGTCGGCAACCACATTTGACAGTATTTTCGACTGGTTGCAGTCCTCATACTCGGCATACAGGTTGCGCACCGGGCTGCCGTAACTGGCAATGCGGCGCACAAATTCATTCGGGATCACGATAGGGGGGATGATCAGGTTGGGCGGTTGAGGATCTGGAATAGGGCAGGTTGGCACCTGGTTGGAATGCCAGAAGATCTTTGGAACCGCCAGGCTGTAGCTGGTGACGCCGCTGGCAATCACCGTATCGGGTATGGCATTCACGGCATTATCCGCCGCCTGGGCTGGGCTGGCGGCAGGGCCGCCCAGCCCGGCAGCCAGCAGGGCCGCCAGTATGAGAAAATTCAATACTTTACGCATCGTTCATTCCTTCCATCACAAACAAGTGTGTGTTTAATATTGAGGGGGCTGCGTTGTATTTATAAACTTAATATATCATGATTGTCCAGATTATCTGATTAGAGCATGTGTAGTCAACCTAAGAAATATTTCTCAGGCTGGTATTCAACAACTTCAGGAATCTAATTTACAGGAGGGTACCGGCCGCGAAGCTTTGCTCAAGGTAGAGCAATCGCATTTGGTCACTTGCGCCCACCCAAGGGGAATTTGGAAGTGAATCGTGGGACGGCGCAGCCCCTTGTTCAGGTGTTTGCTGCGGACCGGCAGTATCGTTCGCAGTCACCTGGTGCTCAGGGCGAGGTGCGCTGGATGGCTGGCAGGAAACGCAGGTCGCTGATGCGCGAGCTGGTCTCGGCCCTGTTGAGATCAGGCAGTACGAGGCGCGCCACGCCCGGGTCGCCCACCTGCAGATCCGGCCAGCCCGCCAGGTCCAAATCATATGTGCCATCTGGTCCGATCAAGGCAGCCGAAAGATACAAGTTGCCCGCAGAGTGGAATTCGAAATCGATGCGGGTGTTTGCCGGGCCAGAGCCGCGCACTGTGTCGGTCAATGGGTTGAGAAACATGGTCAAGGTAGGGATCGTCATGGTGACCGTTTCGAGTGTTGGAGAACTCAGTTCCAACAGCTCACCGGTGAGCTGTAAGGTGCCCAGGTTTTGTGAAAACCAGCCGTCCGAACGCACCTGGATGGCCGGGATATCGACCAGGCTGCTTGTTCCGGCAAGCAGGCGCAGGCGGATGGCGGGTAGAGAAATGCCGGCCGCGCCGGTATAACCAGATACCCAGCGGTTTTGCAGGCGTGCCGTCACCTGACCGGGCACCATAACCACCTGGACGCTTTCTCCGCTGAGCGCATCGTCATATTCAAGGGTGCCCTCGCCGTAGCGGGTGATATCCATAATGGAGGTAAAATCGAGCGCAAAATCCCCGCCGGCGCTGGTTGGTATGGATAGCCAGTTGGTGCAATCATATTCGCACCAGCGGGCAAAAATCGTCTGGCTGGGGAGGGCCTGGCCGGATACCAGGTTGGTGCGCTGGTTGACCCTGGCCTCGACATCCGGCAGCACATACGACACAGGGGAAAGTCCAGTCTCCTGCACTTTCACGGTTGAGCCAGGCAGGAAGATCTGGTGGTTATCGGGAGTTCCGATCTGCAGATTGTAACTTCCGCAGTTATCGCTGGCCGTCTGCAGGCTGGCAACTGGGCTGCCTCCTCGCTCCACGGTGATGGTGATGGCGTTGGAGGGGACGACCGTCAGGCCGTTGATCTGGTCGTAAAAAAGGCGCACAAGAAAATGGCCAGCCGCCAGGTTGGTGCGCGCCGGCTCAGCCGGCGGACGCCCACAGCCCAGCCTTGGTCCCAGCATCCCGCCCGCTAGGGTGCGGTTTGGCTGAGGATGGTCAACAAAGGAAGAACTCCAACCCAGGGCGCGGAAAGGAAATAAGGTCAGGCTTGCCATGCCGAATAAGACCAACATCAGGACCAGGTATCCTTTCCGCATAGATCCTCCTCGTTTTTTTAACGTGTCTCTACATGAAGAAATTATATCTCAAATCGGGTATACTAAATCCACTTTTGTTCGAGATTTCAGTCAAGGTGTTGTTCACAAGGAGTGTTCTGCATGTACACAACCGATCAATATGAAGGCCTGCTGGCCGAGACGGTGACGTTCCCCGGGCACCAGGGAACCCAGATCAACGCTTTCTTTGCCCGCCCGCTGGGCGCCGGGCCTTTCCCAGGCATGGTGCTTGTGCACCATATGCCCGGCTGGGATGCCTGGTACCGGGAAGTGGCGTTTAAATTTGCCCTGCACGGCTATGCTGCGCTGTGCCCCAACCTGTATTTCCGCGCCGGCCACGGATCGCCCGAGGATGTGGCGGCCAAAGTGCGCGGCCAGGGCGGCATTCCCGATGAGCAGGCGGTGGGGGATATTGCTGGGGCTTTGGCAGTACTGCGCTCCCTGCCCTCGGTGAACGGCAAAGTCGGCGTGTTTGGCACCTGTTCGGGGGGGCGGCATGCCTACCTGGCCGCCTGCAAGACGCCTGGCTTCAGCGCCATTGTAGACTGCTGGGGTGGGCGCGTGGTGATGGCGAAAGGAGAGCTGACCGCCAACCAACCCGTCGCTCCGCTGGATTTCACTGCCGGGCTGAATATCCCGCTGTTAGGCCTGTTTGGCGATGAAGACAAAGGCCCAACTCCTGAACAGGTCAATCTGCATGAGCAGGAATTGAAACGCCTGGGCAAGACCTATGAGTTTTACCGCTACCCCAACGCAGGGCACGGATTCTTCTATTATGACCGCGCCATGTACCGCCAGGAGCAGGCGGTGGATGGTTGGAACAAAGTGTTTGCATTCCTTGAAAAATACCTGTCTTAAGGAGGCCGTGCATGTGCACCATGATCGCCAAACAAATTGAGATAGAAGGCAGCGGCAAAGGGACGCAGGGTTGGTTTCCTGTGCGCCAGGCCAGCGTCTCCTACGATCATCCCTTCCATTTTGCGGATGAACACGCCCTGAATCTGGATTTCGTGGATGAATCCCAGGGGCCAGGGGCACGCGTGGCGGTCGAGCTGAGCGCTGAGGCCGCTCGCAGCCTGGCCAACGCCATCCTGGAAGTGCTGGCGCAGGCTGAAGCCAGCGGCGTGATCGTTTAGCCAGTATGCCGTTCGCCTGCCCCGACCTGGTGGAAGTGGCGCGCATCAGCGCCCTGGCCGAACCGGTGACACGCAACCTGCAGATCACGCAGGCCTACCACGAGTTGTCCCAGCGGCTGGCAGAGCGCACCGGCCTGCAGGCCAACTGGTGCACCTTTGCCGCCTGGGCCTCGCGCCAGGCCGGCCAGACCATCCGCCAGGAAGACCTTCAGCGCAGCCTGGTGGCCGCGCTTGGCTCGCAGGCCGCCGCTCATCAGGCAGTCCAAGATGTGCAAAGCGCTGCCGCTCACCTGGGCGCCGCGCTGGACCGGGACAAGATCATCGCATGGCTGCTGCGCGCCTACAATGTGCCTGCCGCCTTCGAGCGTTCCAGCGCGGCTGTGGCGCGCGGCAACCTGAAGGTCTTTGCAGAGATTGCCCACGAATTTGCCCGTTTTTATGAGACCCTGGTAGACGATGCGGTGTATGACGAAAACCGCCTGGCGGCATTCACAGCCGCACTGCACCCCGGTCCTCCGCCGGATGGGCAGGACAACCTGCGCCGGGCTTTTGAACACTATTACCGCGCGCTCTTCACCAGCGAAGCCAAGGCGCGGGTGGAACTGCTCCTGCTGGCCAACTTAGAAATTGGATTTCATGAACAAACTCGTCTGCAGCCGGATATCCAGGAAGCGTTGAATGCCCCGGTGGTGCCGCTGCCCACCCTGGCGGCCAATTTATTGAAAGAGCTGAAAGGTGGTTGGCTGGCTTCGCTGGGTTGGCTGGCCCTGCGCCTGCTGGGGCGGTTGAAAGAGCTGGACGTGGCTGTGCAGGCCCTGACCGGCCTGCTGCAGAGCCAGGCGCAGGTGATCATCACCGAGACGATGATGACCATCGACCTTCCCGGATACCCGCGCCTGCGGTTGGGTGAAGATGTGCCCGGCCCGTTTCCGCCTATGCTGGCTCTGCTGATGAACCCAGAGCTGCGCGCACTGCTGGTTCAGGTTGACGCCTCCCCGGATACACCAGCCGGCTCCGAAGCCCAGGATTGGGGCCGCCTAACTGACCGCTTGCATTTCATCGCTGACTTGTTCCGGCGTTTCGCTCTCGACCCGGCCTTGTTTGAGCCGCCCTTCACCCCAGCCCAGACACAGGCCATTCAGCAGGGCCAGGTGCCAGCCGGAGAGCTCTAAGTCAAAAGGACAGCTGTACTTCAGGCACGTACACTCGAATCGCGGCTTCGCCGTTGAGCGGGCATTTGTATTCACAGATGCCGCATCCAATACAGCGCTCGCGCAGCACATGTGGCAGTTGGATAGTCACCCGCAGGCCGTCTGGACCCCAGACTTCGGCCGTCTCAAGCTGGATGGCTTTTTCAGATAGGGGGCACATCTCTTCGCACACCACGCAGGGTGTGCGGCTGGCCCACGCCAGGCAGCGGCTATGGTCAATGGAGGCTTTGCCAATCACCTGTTGGCGCTTGGTTTCCAGGTCAAGGGCAGGGATAGCGCCGGAAGGGCAGACCTGGCCGCAGGCGTTGCAGGAGAAGTCGCAGTAGCCCAGGCGCGGGGTGAGCAGGGGCGTGGCGAAGCCTGCCAGACCGGCTTCCAATAGAGCTGGCTGCAGACCGTTGGTGGGGCAGGCGCGCATGCACTCGGCGCAGCGCACACATTTGCTCAAGGCGATGCGGTCTTCGTTTTCTTCACGCGCCCCAGGCGGGCGCAGCAGGTGCGGTGGTTCGCGCTTGACTAATCCCGCTGAGCGAAACAGAGCCACGCCAACAGCCGCCGCTCCCATGGCGATCAGTGCCTGGCGGCGCCCCGGGTCATACGCCTGACCGGCTGCCAGCTTGAGCTCTGGTTGAAAATATGTGCCGCCGCGTGGGCAGGCTTCAACGCAAGCCATGCACACGGTGCACTCCGCCGGGTCGCTGGCATACCCCCGCTGAGGGTCGATGGTGCCGGTTGGGCAGGAGATAGTGCACAGGGTGCAGCCTTTGCACTCCACTCCCACCTGGCGGCGGTACAGCCCGGCCCGGCTGAGCAGACCCAACAAGCCTCCCAGCGGGCACAGGTAGCGGCACCAAAAACGCTCCGCCAGCAGGTTGAGCAGTACCAAACCAGCAAACACCGCACCCAAGAAAACTGCTGCGGCATAAAAAGCCGGCTCATAGGGCAGGACGGCCGGCCGGACCCAGGCATCGAAGGCCGAGACCGGCGCCTGCAGGAAAGGTATCGGGAACAGCGAGGATTCCAGTCCGAGGATCACCTGGTTGAAGGCCGGCCACAGGCTGGCAGACAGCGTTCGCAGCAGAATGGTCAGCGGGTCGAGCGCCAGCAGGGTCAGGTTACCGAACAGCGCGGCGGCCAGGATGAGCAGCAGCAGGCCGTACTTGGCACTGCGCCAGGCTTCGGGTGGGGCGGGGCGTTTGCCTCGCCAGCGCGCCAGCGAGAACAGGTCGAGCAGAGTGCCCAGCGGGCAAAGCCAACCGCACCAGGCGCGCCCAAACAGCAGGGTCAGCAGCACGCTTCCCAACGCCAGCGCGGAGCCGCTGAGCAGGGTTCGGCTGGCCAGCAGATGCGCCAGGGCAGTCAGCGGGTCGAGGCGCATGGGCAGGTTTGTCAGCCAGCCCGGCCAACCGGCCTGTGCGCCGGCGAAAAGCACCAGAAATGCCAGCAGGGCGCAGCACTGCGCGATCTTGCGCGCCGTGATCCACGGCCCGTGCGGCTGCCACGAGTGTTCTTTGCGTATAGATGAGTTCGTGGGCATGGCAGTCGGCGCTCAGATATCCTGGATGCGAATATTTTCCAGATCCATGTGTCCCAGTCCCATGGCGGCGGCGGCCGGGATATAGGCCACATCATTGGGAGTCAATCCAAACAAGCTGGTGGCGTAGCTGTCGGCGGCGACGAAATCGGCGCTGGCGATGACCGTGTCAAGTTTTTGCACATCGTCCAGGCTGCCGCCGGTCGGACCGTTGGCGGTCAGGATGCGCACCGCGTCGATGACTGTCAGCCTGGGTTTGAACAGGCTGGCCAGGTCGGCGATGCGCTGGCCCAGGTTGCCGTGGATCGACCCCCGATCCAGCACCAGGCCCATCAGGTTCTTCATGCTCAACGTCAGGCGCGCCGAGCCGTGGTGCTTGGCGATGGGCACATCGATCAGCACATCGGCGTTCAGCGCGTCGCTGTAGGCTTGCGTCTGTTTGAGCGAGACACCCTGCGGCAGGTTGGTTTTGGCATATTTGAAACCGGCCATGTAGACCATCTCCCCGCCTGCAGCCTGTACCTGCTCGGCGATGCCGCTGCGCGTGTAAGCTTCCTGGGGTGTGCCGCCGAAAGGAAAATCAAAAACTTGCACCCGGCCTGCGCCGGCTTCCAGGCACAGCTTTACCAGAGCGCCCACCACCCAGGGGTTGGTGGTGGCGGCATATTCGTAGGTGTGGTATGCCACGCAGATATTGGGTTTGATCACCACGTTCGCCCCCTTGCCGACGAATTTATCCATGCCGCCCAGCGCGCCGATTGCCCGGCGCACCAGATCTTCGGGTTCGCCGCTGCGCGCCACGACCAGGTCAGGATTCATCGCCGGTTCGGCAGCAGGAGATGGAATTTCTGTGCTGGTGGCTGCTGGCTGTGAAGTCACAGAGGCAGAAGGGGTGTCGAGGACTGAATTCGTTGTGGCAGTTGGAGATGAAAAGGGAACATTCGTAGCTGTGGGCGGCAGGTTGGACGGAGTGGGCGCTGGCTCGGTCGGCTGTGAGCTGCAGCCGGCCAGCAGCGGTTCGACTGCCAGCGCCCCCAGGCCAGCGGCTGCGGCGCGCAGAAAATCGCGCCGGTTGAACTTTTTCATATGCACCTCGTGCTTAGAATGGGGTAAAAGCGACCAGGCTTGTAAAACAATTCACATATCATTATAGCCCAGGATTCTATGCTTGTTGCGGCGATCTACTTTCGGGCCTATACTCAACTTGATCCGACGAAAAAGAGTTCGTCGGCACCCATTTCGCTGCCCCCAAGGAGATCTATGCACACCAAATTACGCCGTTCTGTGACCGCACTGGTTGTCGCTATCCTGCTGATGTTCGTGTTTGCTTTTGCCGCCTACATGATTGAGACTGATTTCGGCAAAATCCAGGTTACCATGGTAAGCATACCTGACCCTTCAGGCGCTATGCTCACCGCGAAACTCTACCGGCCGGCAAGCGCGGTCGGGCAGGCTGCCAGCCCGGCCGTGTTGTGCCTGCACGGGTTTCAGAATGACAAAGAAACAGAAGGCGCTTTCGCCATCGAGCTGGCCCGCCGGGGATTCGTGACATTAGCCCTCGATCAGTTTGGTCACGGCGATTCAGGCACGCCATCGGGCAGCAAGGATGCGACCCTGGGCGGCGACGCAGGCTATGCATATCTGAAATCCCTGTCGTATGTCGACGCGAACAACCTGGGTGTGATGGGCCATTCGATGGGTGCCGGTTCCACCATCGCGGTCGGCCAGGACAACCCGGATCATAAGGCCCTCAACCCCAAATGCGGCTCAGCCGGAACGCCAGAACTGCACAACGTTTTGCTTACCCAGGCGCGCTACGAGGAATTCGCCAGCTTTCGCGAAAACCAGCTCAACCCGGCCAGCCTGACCACGAACCCAGACCGGCTAAGAGAGCTGGGTCTGTCTGGCAGTGCTGCCTGGGATACCACGTATGGAAATTTTGCCGATGGCTCGGCGCGGCGCCAGACGCTCATTAACACCGTGCATCCCGGAGTAACCCATGACGCCAAAGCGGTTACAGAGGGGGTCCAATGGATGGAAGAGGCGCTTATGTCTGCCGCAACTGCCGCAGCCCAACTACCCGCCGACCAGCATATCTACTGGTGGAAAGAAATTTTCACCCTGCTGGCCATGCTTTGCGCGATTTTCGCCCTGCTGCCAGCCACTGAACTGCTGCTCGCCACGCCGTTCTTCGCCCCGGTAGCCCAACCGCTGCCCGGTGGATATGTGGCGCAGGGTTGGTGGAAGAAAGCCACCATCAATGCCTTAATTGCCGGGGTGACCTGGCCTTTCCTACCAGCCATCGGCGCTGGTTTGCTCAGCCTGCTGATCCCCTCGCTTAAACTGATCATCGGCAACGGCGTCATGCTGTGGTACATTGGCAATATGCTCATTTTCCTGGTGATCTTCGCCTTCTGGTACCGCAAGGCGCACAGGCAGGGTGTCACGGCCTACCAGCTCGGTGTTTCCTTTAGTGAAAAAAAGATGGCCATCGATTGGGTCATCTTTGGCAAGACCCTCCTGCTGGGCGTCTTGGTGGTGGCGCTGGTGTATGCGGTAGAAGGTATTTGCCAGGCGCTGTGGGGAGTGGAGTTTCGTTTCTTGTGGCCGTTCATGCGCCAGTTCACACTGCCGCGTTTTGGCTACTTCTGGGTGTATCTTCTGCCGGCTTTTCTATTCTTCTGTCTGAATGGTGGATTATTCTTGTTCGGCCAGGCCCGCCTGCCAGACTTCGGCTCAGAGCGCCGCACCCAGATCGTGTGGTGGCTGAGGAACTCTTTTGCAGCCCTGTTCGGCCTGGTCTTGATCTGGGCGCTGCAGTATTTGCCGTATTTTGCTGGAGTTGGCCCGGGCTTTGATGTCATTGGATTGGGCGCTTTCGGGCACATGATCCCTCTGCTTTTGTTTGTCTATATCCCGACATTCATGCTGATGATCTACCTCCTGACCTGGTTCTTCCGCCGCACTGGTCGGGTTTACCTGGGCGCATGGATCGTCTCCATCCTTGTGATCTGGTTCCTGACCGCCGGCACGGCCATTTCGGGCTGATGTTGTGGTTGAGATCGTCGCTTATCGACCCGCCTGGCCGCAGGAATTTCGCCAGATCGCCGCTGTTCTGCGCCAGGGCGTTGGCAGCCTGGCCCTGCGCATTGACCACATCGGTTCGACATCCGTGCCTGGGCTGGCCGCCAAGGATGTGATCGATGTGCAAATCACGGTGAATGCGCTGGACGAGCCGCTCAAATCTGCCCTGCAGGCCCTGGGGTACACCTGGCGCCCCGGCTACCAAAGCGACCACCGCCCGCCGCGTCTGTCCGGACCAAACAGCGATTGGGAGAAGTGGTTGTTCGACCCTCCGCCCGGCCAGCGCCGCACGCACACGCATGTGCGCCTGCTCGGCCGCCCCAACCAGCGCTATCCCCTCTTGTTTCGTGATTACCTGCGCGCGCACCCGGCCAGCGCTGAGGCCTATGCCGAGCTCAAGCGCCGCCTGGCCGCCCACCTGTCCGACCCGGCCGATTATCCGGAAGTTAAAGACCCGGCGGTCGATCTGATCTTCCTGGCGGCAGAGGAGTGGGCGTCTGCCATCGGCTGGGGACTCGGACCATCTGACGCCTGAAATTAAGGTATACTAGCCCCAGGAAACAAAATATGCTTAATACCACCCAAGTTATCGAAAAATTGCCAGCTCGCAGTGTGTCTTTCACCCGCAAGCGAGACTTTCAAAAAACGCTCAACAAACGCGTCGCCGCCTACCTGCGCGAGAACAACCTGCCCGGGCGGGACGTGCCGGCGATGTACCTGAAGACTGTTGTCTCCCTGGCCTGGTGGTTGGGCGCCTACCTGCTGCTGCTGCTCGGCCGCTTCCCAACCTGGGCGAACATTCTGCTGTGCATCTTCTGGGCAATATCGATCGCCGGTGTGGGTTTCAATGTGATGCACGATTCCAATCACGGCGGCTATTCCGACCGCCCCTGGGTCAATAAGCTCTTCAGCCTGAGCGCCGAGCTGCTGGGCATGAGCGGTTTCCGCTGGCGCACCAAGCACAACATCTGGCATCACACCTTCACGAACATCGCTGGCTTCGATGACGATGTCGCCACCTTCGGCACCATGCGCCTCACGCCGCGTGAGCCCTGGAAGCCGCTGTACCGCTTCCAAACCTGGTATTTCCCGTTGGTGTACAGCCTGGTTGGTTTCGATTTCATCCTGCGCGATTTCATGATGGTTTTGACGGGCAAGACCGATGCCAACCATGTGTACCCCAAGATGAGCCCTGCTGATCAGGTCATCTTTTGGGCCGGCAAAGTGAGTTTTTTCACCTTTATGTTCGGCCTGCCGCTGCTGGTCTTTCCCTGGTGGCAGGTGCTGATCGGCTTTTTCATTGTCATGCTGTCTGTCGGGCTGGTGATGTCCATTGTCTTCCAACTGGCGCACATCAGCGGCGCAGCGGATTTCCCGGTGCCAGTCGGGCGACCTCCGCACATTGATAACGAGTGGGCAGTGCACCAGGTGGAAACCACTGCCGACTTTGCGCCGCGCAACTGGCTGCTGAATTTTTACATCGGCGGCTTGAATTACCAGATCGAACACCACCTGCTGCCGCACATTTGTCACCTGAATTATCCGCGCCTGGCGCCGATTGTGCGCGCCACGTGCGAAGAGTTCGGCATCCGCTACAACTGTTATCCCACCTGGCGCGCCGCTTTCGCCGCCCATGTCAAAGAGCTGCGCTTACTGGGGAATGAGAAAACCGAGACGGTCGAACAACCTGCCGAGTAAATATTTTTCGCTGCCAGGTACCTGACTCGCCTCAGGCGCGCACAAATTTGACCCATCGGGCCTGTTGGTCGAATTCAGCCACTTTCCAACCGTGGTTGAGCCAGGCCATCCGGTGGCTTTGGATTTTGGGCTGCACATTGGTCCACCAGGTGCTTAATTTGGTGGCAGATGCCGGCAGCCACGCACCCAGGATCGCTTCTACCTGCTCGAAAGTCAATTCGATTTCCTGCCGGTCGGCAGGCTGGTGGCGAAACCAATTATCCAGGGGCAGGTACTTGGTAAATTCGGGTTTTTTGGCCATAGCTCGTACCTCGAAATTCAATTAAAGGGCAATTGTATTTGTTTTTCTTGCCGGTGCGGGCAGGAACCCTTGTATCTAATGTTAAAAGATTATCCAAAAGCATCCGCCTGCGGATCCCAAAACGGCCCTTCCAGGCCCAACCCGGCAAAGATCAGCCGCATCTCAGCGGGCTGCGGCCGGCGTGAATTTTCCTGCAGGCGGGTGGAATACCAGGTGGTCGCCAGAGTCCAGAGCTGGTCGATGCGCACCAGCGGTCGCAGCGGGTAACCATACCTATCGCACCACGTTTGCGCCAGTTCTTCCGACCGGAAGAAGAGCATATTGCTTCAGGTGAAGACGATATCATCCCACCATTTGGCTGCCGGGACGAGGCAGTGGAAGAGCCAGCCGGAAGGTTCAGGCCCATCCAGGCCCACTGCCAGGTTCAGCGGCTCGCCAGACTGCTCATCGCGGGAGTGCACCACACCGGGCTTGTGCAGCGCAGCCAGCACTCCCAACGCATCCCAGGCGCAGTTGGCATAATACTGCAGTCCACCCGCTTCAACCACGTGTTGGGTCGGGACGCCAGAAAAGGGGGAAGCCATGCGGATGGATGATCCATCCGCTTCAAGCACCAGAAGGCGCTGGGAGCGCAGGCGCTGGTAAGCGTCCAGCACGGCCTCAGTGTCGGTGCCGGCGCGCACGGCAACCTGGGCGGGCGCAGGCCGCTGGGCAGTTTCGGCAAAATGCCGGTAGATGGCCAATTTCACCTGGGTATCAAGATCCATCGTGCGCTCCTTTTCGACTGATTGTACAGCTAAACTGCGGCCAGTGCCAAGTTTTGGTGAACTGCTTGACAAAAATTATGCTATCCGGTATGCTTAATTTAGGTAAGACTAAATAAATTTATAGTTATAAATAAATTATTGTTACAGGAGCATCGTATGAAACAAACCTTATCCCGCCGCGATTTTGTCGGCGCTGGCTTTCTGGCGGCCTTGAGCGCCGCCGGGGCAGCTTTGTTCAAGACCCCGCTGGCACAGGCGGCTGGCGAGACGCACCACCTCACCGCCGAGAACCCCGGCATGCAAAACATGCCCGAGCCGCAAGGCGAGGTGGATCATCTCCACAACGGCTTTAACCCCAGCGGCACACTGTACGATTTCGATTACGGCCGCCTCTCCAGGTTGGCAAGCGGCCAACCCCTGCGCGAGTACCAGGTGATCGCCACCGACCACACAATTGAGATCATGCCAGGCATCGAATTTCCCGCCTGGGCGTACAACGGCCGCATCCCCGGCCCCACCCTGCGCTGCACCGAGGGCGACCGCCTGCGCATCAAGTTCATCAACGCCAGCACGCATCCGCACAGCATGCACTTTCACGGCATTCACCCGGCCGAGATGGATGGCGTGCCAGGCGCCGGTCCAGGCCTGATCCCTTCAGGGAGCAGTTTCACCTATGAATTCGACGCTTATCCTTTTGGTCTGCACTTGTATCACTGCCATGCTTTCCCCCTGGCCCGTCACATTGCCAAGGGTCTGTACGGCGCGTTCATCATCGATCCGCAGCCGCTCCGTCCGGCGGTGGAGCAGGAGATGGTCATGGTGATGCACGGCTTTGATGTGGATTTCGACAATCACAACGATTTTTATGCCGTCAACGGCATCCCTTTTCACTATCAAAAGCACCCCATTCCCCTGCGGGTAGGCGAGCAGGTGCGCCTGTACCTGGTCAACATCCTGGAATATGACCTGCTCAATTCCTTCCACCTGCACGCCAATTTCTTTCACTATTACCCAACCGGCACCCGCCTGGAGCCGAGCGAGTACACCGATACCATCCTGCAGACCCAGGCTCAGCGCGGCATCCTGGAGTTCGCCTTCCAGCAGCCCGGCATGTACATGTTCCACGCGCACAACACCGAGTTCGCTGAGCTGGGCTGGACTGGCGCATTCGAGGTCCTGCCGCGGGAGGCCAGCCGTGTCTGACCTTCCCCGGCCCATCCAAGATAAAAAGACCTGGAACCTGCCCCTGGCGGTGATGTTGGCGCTGCCTCTGCTTGCCCTGGGAGTGGTGATTGCCCTCTTCACCCTGACCGGCGGCGGTCTGCAGCACAGCGACACCGCCCAGGTCGAAAACCTGTCCGTCGAACGCGTTCTTTTGTATCCGGGCCAGATTCAATTGGTGGTGCGCAACGCCGGTCCACGCGACCTGACCATCGCCCAGGTGGTGATCAACGGCGCCGTCTGGCCAGCGTCCTTCGCACCTTCGGCCACTCTGCCGCGGCTGGGCTCGGCGACTGTCAGCCTGGATTACATGTGGGAAAGCGGCGAGGCCTACGATTTACTGCTGTTTTCCAGCCGCTCCATCGCCTTCCCGCTGAACATCCCGCTGGCTCTGGAAACACCGCGCCCAAATGCCAAAACATTCCTGAGCTTCACCCTGATCGGCCTGTATGTCGGCGTGCTGCCCGTGTACCTGGGCCTGGTGTGGTTCCCGGCTCTGCGCCGCCTGGGACGCCGCTGGATGACTTTCCTGTTGGCGGTGACTGCCGGCCTGCTGGTGTTCTTGGGTGTCGATACGGTGGTAGAAGCGCTCGATCAGGCCGGCAAGGCGCCTGCCCCTCTGCAAGGCATCGGCCTGGCGAGCATCGGCGCACTGGCGGCTTTTTTCACCCTGGAAACCCTCTCACACCAGCAGGCCGCCCAGGGACGCAGTGAGGCGGATGAACGCCTTGCGCTGTCGTACCGCATCGCCGCCGGCATCGGCCTGCACAACCTGGGCGAGGGCCTGGCAATCGGTGCAGCTTATAACCTCGGCCAGGCGGCTCTGGGCTCCTTCCTGGTGATCGGTTTTATTCTGCAAAACATCACCGAGGGCCTGGGCATCATTGCCCCGGTGCTGCGCGACCGGCCGCGCCTCGGACAATTGGCGCTGCTCGGCTTGCTGGGCGGCGGCCCAGCCATTCTCGGCGCCTGGCTGGGCGGCTTTGCGCCATCGCCTGTCTTGGCGGTGCTGTTTTTGGGGGTGGGGGCAGGGGCTATTTTCCAGGTGGTGCTTGAAATCGCCCGCCTCCTGCGCAAAGACACAGTCCAGGCGCCCATGCCCGCCACCATCTTTTCGGGTGTGGTGGCAGGCATGCTGATTTTGTGGGCAACCGGGCTTATAATCAAGTAAATTTGGTTTACACCAGGCAAACAGGCGAGATGACGATGCGATTGAACTTAAGCCAGGCAACGGAAGACTACCTGAAAGTGATTTATGAACTGACCAGCCGCGGCCAGCGCGCCTCCACCCTGGAGGTGGCCGAACGCATGGACGTGCGCCCGGCCTCAGCCACCAACATGCTGCAAAAAATGGCTGACGGCGACCCACCCCTGGTGGATTATCAAAAGCACCATGGGGTGACCCTGACCCCGGCTGGTCACAGCGCCGCGCTCGAAGTGATCCGCCACCACCGCCTGTTGGAAGTCTTCTTAACCCAAAACCTGGGTTACGGCTGGGATGAAGTGCACGCCGAGGCCGACCGCCTGGAGCACCACATCTCGGAAGACCTGGAGGCGCGCATCGCCCGCGTCCTGGGCGACCCGGCCTTTGACCCGCACGGCGCGCCGATCCCCAGCGCCAGCCTCCAGCTCCCCGAGCGCCCTTCCCTGCCGCTCTCCGACCTGCGCCCCGGGCAATCGGCGGTGGTGGTGCAGGTGCAGGACGGCAATCCCGAACTGCTGCGCTACCTGGACCAACTGGGATTACACCTGCAGACGCGCCTGACGGCGCTGTCTTACTCGGCGCTGGATGGCAATTTGCAGCTCCAGCTTGTTGGGCAGGCCGCCCCGGTCACCCTGGGGTTGGGGGTGACCGAGAAAGTGGCCGTCGAAGTCAGCGGCTGAAGCCCTGGGGGACGACCTCAGCATGCGGACCATTTTGCACCTCGACCTGGATGCTTTTTTCTGC
This sequence comes from Chloroflexota bacterium, assembly GCA_029782365.1. Lineage (GTDB taxonomy): Bacteria > Chloroflexota > Anaerolineae > Anaerolineales > UBA4823 > CAWBUW01. The sequence continues at coordinate 104,489 of JAKOUW010000017.1, read as the reverse complement.
GCGGTGGAAGAGCTGGATAACCCCGCCCTGCGCGGCAAGGCCTTCGCTGTGGGCGGCAGGCCAGATGAGCGCGGCGTGGTGGCTTCTTGTTCCTACGCGGCGCGCGCCTTCGGTGTGCATTCTGCCATGCCCATGGCGCAGGCTCTGCGCCTCTGCCCGGGTTTGTTGATCGTTGAGCCGCACCGCGCTCGTTACAGTGAGCTGTCACGCCAGGTGATGGCGCGTTTGCAGATGCTCACTGCGCTTGTCGAGCAGATCTCCATCGATGAGGCCTTTGTCGATATCAGCGACCTGGCTCAGCCGCCCATCGAGACTGCCCGCCGGCTTCAGCAGCAGGTCTGGGACGAGCTGGGCCTGCCGTGTTCGCTGGGCGTGGCCACCAATAAACTGGTCGCCAAAATCGCCACCGATGTGGGCAAAAAAGGCGGGAGCGGGAGCGGGTCGCCGCGGGCTCTGACCGTGGTCGAGCCAGGCGGCGAGGCGGCCTTCCTGGCGCCTCTGCCCGCTGGCATGCTGTGGGGTGTGGGGGAAAAGACTGAGGCTGCCCTGGCCGATTTGGGCCTGCACACCATCGGCGATATCGCCCGCTGGCCGGACAGTGACCTTGCCCAGCGTTTCGGCAAGAACGGCCGTGAGCTGGCTCTGCACGCCCGCGGCATAGATGACCGGCCGATTGTGGTGGAGCACGAGACCAAGTCCATCTCGCAGGAGACCACCTTCAGCAAGGATGTGCGCGATGACAAAGTCCTTGAAGCCACCTTGAAAGACCTCACGCTCGAAGTGGCGCGCAGTCTGCGCCGTGAGAAGCGCGCCGGGCGCACAGTCAAGATCAAGGTGCGCTGGCCAGATTTCACCTCGCTCACCCGCCAGGTCACTCTGCCCACAGCAACCGACCAGGAGCACGAAATCTTCGCCGCCGCCCTGGCCCTGCTCCGGCAGGTGCGCACCCCCGGACGGGCGGTGCGCCTGATTGGCGTGGGGGTCAGCGGCCTGGGCGAACCGGTGCGCCAGATGGAGCTGTGGGGGCAGGCCAGCGAAAAACAGCGCAAAGTGCAGTCTGTGCTGGATGAGCTGCAGGAAAGATATGGTAAGAACGTGGTGAAAAAGGGTTAGGCCGTCTCGGCGGTTTTCGTTTCACAGGCGGCCTGCGAACCCGCCCGTGAAAGCGACCATCAGCCCATCATGCCGGGATCACGGGCGCCTGGCTCCTGCGCAGCAGACGGTAAATTTTTGCGCCAGTTTCAACGGCTGAAATTACGATGACGACGATTAAGGCGATCCTCAAGCATATCTTGCAGGGTTGAGCGGATCTCGGTTTCAATCTCCTTGCGCAATCGGCTCGGCAGGTGTTTACCCACTTCAGAGACAAAACGATCGATTAAATTCATAGCACCCTCCTCATTCTCTCAGCATGACGTCCATCATGGCCACAATGCTGTTCCATTCTGCTTTCAACTGCGGCAAGACGGCTTTACCCTGTGGGCTGATGACATAATAGCGCCGCGGTCGAGCTTCTTCCAATTTCCACACAGACGCCAGCAGTCCCTGCGCCTCTAACCGGCGCAGCAAAGGATACAGGGTCCCCTGGTCTAATTCCAGGCCTTTGTCAGCCAGCATGTTCAACAGAGAGTAACCATACTGCTCTTTGTCGAGCTGGCTGAGCACCGCCAGGACGATCACGCCGCGCCGCAGCTCCAGGATTGTGTTTTGTAACTGTTCACTGTTTGTCATATCTTACCTTTTGATATATTATAGTGTGTAATACACAGTATATCCAGTGGATATTGGCAGCAAAGCTGGCGCGGTGTCCAGTCACAGCCCAGCAGGTCAGGGAGGGATGGCAAGAATCAAAATATTGGCGTATTTTGGCAGGTATTTTTTGATATATTCAATATAATCATCTTCTATGAATTGTGTTCGTTCAGGAGGCCATCTATGAGTGGAAATTCGCTTGCGCCTTTCCCGGTCGAGCCAGAAATTTCTGAACCGATCCCAACTCCCTGGTTCAAGAGTTACCCGGCCGATTTGCCGCACTCGCTCGAACCGTACCCCAACCGCACCCTGCTGGAAATGGTGCGTGAAGCCGGACGCCAGCGTCCCAACCATCCTGTGTTAATTTTTTATGGCAATCAGATCGATTATGGCGCCCTCAACGAGATGGTGGATGCCTTCGCCGCGGTTTTGCATGCCTATGGGGTGCGCAAAGGCGACCGGTTGGCTCTGCTGTTGCCGAACTGCCCGCAAATGGTCATCGCCCAACTGGCAGCCTGGGCGATTGGCGCGGTGGTCTGCCCGCTTAACCCGCTGTATTCTCCGAGTGAACTGATTCACACGTTGAACGAAGCGGGCGCGCAAACAGTTGTCGTGCTCACCCCTTTTTACGATAAGCTCAAAACCTTGCAAAGCCAGACCAACATCCGCACCATTATCGTTGCCCAAATTAAAAGCTACCTGCCGCTGGTGACAAAATGGCTCTTCAGCCTGGCCAAGGAAAAGAAAGAAGGGCATATTATCAACCTTCAGGCAGGCGACTTGTTATGGGATGATCTGCTTGGCAAGTTCAAAGGAGTCCGGCCTCCTGTTGTGGATGTGAGCTTGCATGATCCAGCCGTGTTAATGTTCAGCGGAGGCACCAGCGGTATCCCAAAAGCCGCTGTCGGCACACACCGCGCCCTGCTCTGCACCGGATGGCAGATCCATGCCTGGTTTAAGCATTTGTTGATCGATTGGGATGACGCGATTATGCTGACGATGCCCCTTTTCCACACGTATGGGAATATCGGCGTCCTTTGCACAGGTTTGGTCGGACATAACCGCCTGGTGCTGATGCCGAACCCGCGCGACTTGAATCATGTATTGCAAACCATTCATAAAACGCGGCCCGCATTCCTGCCAGGTGTTCCGACTTTCTTTATCGCTTTGCTCAATCATCCAAATGTCCAGGCTGGCAAGGTAGATTTTTCTTCCATCAAACTGTGCATTTCGGGCGCCGCTCCTTTGATGGAAGAGACAAAAAAGCGCTTCGAAAATATCACCGGTGGAAAAATGATCGAGGCGTACGCCCTGACCGAAACGATGTGTGGGGCGGTGCTTTCCCCCGTGGGTGGGGTGTATAAACCCGGCTCGGTCGGCATCCCCTCGCCGGATATGATCGTGCGCATCGTGGACGCCGATGCCGGTCAGCGCAACCTGCCTATCGGCGAAGTGGGCGAGATTCTGCTCAAGGCTCCCAACCTCATGGCGGAGTACTGGCACAGGCCAGATGAGACGGCTGAAACAATCCGTGACGGCTGGTTGTACACCGGTGATCTGGGCTATTTAGATGAGGATGGTTACCTGATGATTGTCGACCGGAAGAAAGATGTCATCAAGCCAGGAGGCTTCCAGGTCTGGCCGCGCGAGGTGGAGGAAGTGATCGCCGCGCACCCGGCAGTGATGGAGGTTGGGGTGGCAGGCATCCCCGATCCCTACCAGACCGAAGCTGTTAAAGCCTGGATTGTCCTGCGCCCAGACCAGCTAGTTTCCGAAGAAGATCTCCAGACCTGGTGCCGCCAGCGTCTGGTGGGTTACAAAGTGCCTCACTACATTGAGTTCCGTGACAGCCTGCCAAAATCCACGGTGGGCAAAGTCTTGCGTCGCGAGCTGACGCGCAGTTCGGACCGCTTTGCCAGGTCTTGAGATGACCTTCACCCGCTATTAAATCGGCCCGGCGCTGTGTGGCTGGACACAGCGCCGGGTTTTAAGGAGAGGAGGAGAAGAATCAATTGTCTGTACTGTCTGTTCTCTGTCGGAGAGGTTCCCGGCTGCACCCTGGCCTTGAACATCTCGTTCATTGTTTATAGTATAAAATGCCAAGATGACAGAAGCATGAATTAATAAAAACTCATCAAATTTGAAGACGGGTGTACAATGAAATAGGGTGGTTTCCTCAACATTTGCCTACCCGACTTGGGAGGGATTATGCCAGTCTTCAATCTCTATATCTACAATTCAACAACCAGGCAGTGGACGCGTGCACCACTTGACCGCCAAAGCTACACCATTGGCCGCACACCTGACAACGATATTGTGCTGGACAATTCGCTGGTTTCGCGCCAGCATGCCCGCCTGCAGGTCGATGCGCGCGGCGTGTGGATCATGGACCTCAACACCACCAACGGTGTGCTGGTCAACCAGGCGCGCATCGCCCCGGGCCAGTGGGCGCTGCTGCCGCCCAACGCGCCGTTCAGTATTGGAGATATTCAAATGCGCCTGGATGCCGCGCCAACGGGCGCACCAGCCGCCCAGTCTCTTTCTACCGCCCAGGTCTCTCCTTCTGCCTCTCCAAAAAAGAGGAGCTGGCTGCCCCTGGTGGGGGCGTTGGGCGCCTTATTCCTGTGCCTGTGCCTGATTGTTGCGGCCGGCTTTGGCGTCTGGCAGTTCTACCCCTCACTGTTGGCCTTCTTGCCCGGCCAGCCCACCCAACCCGCGCCTGCCAGCCAGGATCAGGCCAACGGCCTCCCGGCGGCCAGCCCCACGCCTGAGCCGCTCAGCCCGCCGCAAGCCGTAGAAGCGCTGCCAGCGCCAGCCGGCGGCGCTCCGGTGCAGGACAGCCACGGCGTCACGCTCTCCATCCCTGCCGACTCTCTTCCGGCAGACCAACCAGCCAGCCTGGAATCGTCCAGCTTCAGCCCAGGCATGCAGCAAGCGCTGGAAAAAGCCTACAAGATCGAAAGCCTGGCGTACAGCGTCTCCACCAACAGCCCGGATACCAGCGGCCGCGCCTCCCTCAGCCTGCCGGCGCCTTCACCCGACTCGCGCCTGGCGGTGTTATTGGACGATAAATATGCCGGGGTGCTGGACATCCAACCTCAAAACGGCCGCCTGGTGATCGACCCCTTTATCAATGCCCCGTTGGCTGCCAGCCCGTTCCCCACCCTGACCGTTTCCGGCATTCCCAACCGCTATTTCGTCGTCACGCCCAAAACGAGCGGCTCGCGCCAGCCCGCCGGCGTGCGCCAGTTTGCTTCTTACCCTCAGGCGGTTGGCGATCCAGAAGGCTGGTCGTGCATCACCGAATTTTGGATTGCCAACCACTGCTGGCGCAACCCGGCCGGCACGATTTACGTGTTCTGGGAAGACAATGTGCCCGCGGACCTGGCCAAGAGCGAATACCTGCGCATCATTGACATGATCAAATCGGTGGAAGCAATCATGCAGACATACACCGATACCTACCATTTCACCAATTCCAGGCTGAGCGCCAGCCGGTTGATTTATATCATTATCGACCCGAGTGAAGAAGAGCCAACCTACAGCCAGAAGACACACAATATCTACCTGAACTGGAAAACAGTCGGCACGATCACCAGCCAGGAAAACCACTGCGCGCTGGCCCACGAGCTGATGCACTACACCGAGCACGCCGTGTACTATATGAATTTCAATGTCTTGAGCAACCCCAAGGCCTGGTGGCTGGAGATGGCGGCCGAGAACGGTTCTTATATGATTGACCCTGCCTGTGTGGATCGCAATCTGATCACCTATGGCAAATCCAGCACCAAGGATGGTTTACTGCCTCTGCAGTCTGAAGCCCTGAAATGGACTCTAAAAGAGGGAGCACGCTACATCCAGGCCTTGCAGGTGTATATCAGCATGTGTTCAGGGGGGGCGAACTGCGGCTTGAGCCAGGATGAATTCGTGGCTGCGATCAACAGTGGCGGTTTCCCATTCGATAACGGCAGTGTGCTCAGCGCCTACCAGCGCAGTTCCAAGGATATGGGGCTGTTCTTGCTGGGAACTGCGCCGGCTGAGGCGCGCTCCGACGCTCATCTGCCCGCCGTCGCCAAAGAAGGCGCTGGTTTTGCCGAGTACATCTGGCTGAAGGCGGTGCCGAATTACAAGATCGATGTGTCCACCACCAATAACCAAATCCAGGTCGCCAACCACGAAGCCACGATCAAAGCCAACATTGCCCAGGGGGGCGAATACCCCCTGTGGATCAGCAACGGCCGCGGCACACCCGGGCCAGGCGGCAACGGCAACGGTTTCCCCTCTTTGCCCGCTCTGCTGAAAATCGACGCCGGATCCAAGCTTTGGTATGCCCTGGACGACGGCGCGCCCATCTTCCATGATGGCAGTAAAGAGCTGACTCTGGGCCCGCTGTCGGACAAGCTGGGCAACGGCCTGCTGCGCCTGGTGGCGGTGGCGCCTGACGCAGCCTCCACGTTCAGCGCCAAGCTCAGTCCATTGGATCTGACTGGCGATTGGTCAGGCCAGCTCAGCGCACCATCGGTTAAGCTGGTGGACTGCCCCAACGCATCCTCGGATACTGACAAGAACGGCTTCAACCCGAACGGTGTAGAGAAGCTTGACATGTTATCCATTTTGAGCGCCTACGGCACTTATGAAGCCGACCCAGCCGCCAGCGACGGCTCACACTACATCTGGCAGGGCGCCCTGCCCGAAGGCGTAACAGGTGATTCGGATATCACGCTTTTCCCCGACCGGGTGGAGGTGAAGTACCACGTCAATATTCCTGAGCCTGCTTCGAGCGCTTTGTTCGCGGCTTTGTTCGGCAATGGAACTACGCCTGCCTGGCCGGCGCCCGCCGTTCCGCGAAACCGACTGGCAGACAGCCTGCCGCTGCTGATTTTGGCAAGCCTGGCCATCATGTCGGCCCTGGCGCTGCGGCGTCTTGCCAGAGCGCCAGCCCGGTTGCGCCAGCCTGGTCCACGCGGCCTGCGCCTGGATCAGCTTACCCGCGCCGCCAGCCTGGCGCTGGTTGGCTTGGCGCTGGTGGCCGCGGCGGCCTGGCTATCTGGCTGTGTTGGGATATCCTTCTGGGGCAGCCTGGAAGGCACCTATACATTTAACAAATTGGAGTACATCGATCCCCAGGCGCCAGCCGCGCCGGTGGTGCCTGGTGGAGAGGCGGTCACCGGCCTGACCTGGAAACTGCACCAGGGTAAATTCACCAATAATCTTGACTTATTTGTCAAAGTCTCCTCCACCGATTCAAATGGTGTGGATACTTCAGAGACTTCCGAGTGTAAATTTACCGTCAATTCGGCCGTCGAAGGATTTATCGGCCCGGCGGATATGGTGAACCTGGAATCCAATAATAAATAACGGCTGTTTGTTTCATCGGATATTCACCTTCGGATGATAAAATCCTGGTATGTCACCCGTGATCGTTGCAGCATTCTTCTTTGCAGCGCGGCTGCCAGGTGCGTAAAATCATTTTCCTGCTGGCGGTGACCCTGGGGGCGGCGTTTATCGCCGTCCACCTTGGCGAACTCGATCAGCTCTATGAAGCTTTGGAGCGCGCCGATTGGTTGTACATCTTGCTATGCCTGGGACTGATTGGTGTGTGGCAGGTCAACGTGGCAGCTTCTTACCAGGCGGTTTATCAGGCTCTGGGTGTGCAAGAGCGCTTACAAAGCTTGCTCCCGGCCGCGGCGGCCAGTTTCTTCACCAATGTAATCGCCCCTTCTGGCGGCGCCAGCGTCATGGCCGTGTTCATTGCCCGGGCGCGCCAGAACCGTTACTCTGCCGCCAGGGTCACCCTGGCGTTTGCTGTTTTCCTGGAATTTGAATACCTGGGGGTATTGATCATCCTGTCCCTCAGCCTGCTGGTGCTGTTTATTCGCCGGCAGTTGACCCTGTTAGAAATTGGCGCGGCGCTGGTTTTGGCCGCCCTGGCGGTATGCCTGGCATTATTTCTATTCCTGGGCATGCGTTCAGCCCCCCAGTTGGAGCGCCTGCTGGTATTCCTGTGCCGCCTGGTCAACAGGCTGTGCCTGCCGTTTCTGCGGCGCGATTTCCTGCACGAGCACAAAGCGCGCCAGTTCGCACGCGAGGCTGCCGCTGGTCTCCAGCAGTTGAGGGCTCATCCAGCCAGCATGCTCCGCCCGGCGTTCTTGGGATTCACCAGCAAAGCCATCCAGTTCACCATCTTCATCCTGGTCTGCCAGGCCTTTCACGTGCCCGCCACGTTTGCCACCATCATAGCCTGCTACGGCTTGACCACCTTGTTCTTGATCGTCTCGCCCACACCCGCAGGAGCCGGCGTGGCAGAGGGAGTATGTTACCTTGCCCTGGTCTCCATGCAAGTCGATTCAGCCCTGGCTGCTGCCATCACCCTGGTTTACCGCGGTTTCACCTTCTGGGCGCCGCTGGCTTTTGGCGTGGTGGCCTTCCGCTGGCTGGGAAAAACTGCCAGGTTAAAAAAGGAAGAAACGCCTTTGCTGTAAAATTGCTTTTTTGACTATTTTTGTCTATAATAAGAGAAATACGGCAGTCCGCGTTGGCTTTCATTGCATCTGGAAAGGATGTGTGGGAAATTCCTATGGCTCCTCGGTCTATTTCCAATTCACCGGGCGGATCAGTGCAGCAGCAGGTCAGGCTCAACGGCATCGACGCCAGCAAGGGCGGCTACTCCACGCCGCCGTTCAGCCTGGACGATCTGCTTCACAACGTCATCCTGCAGGAGCAGGCGCCCAAGGTGCGCCGTTCCAGCGGCACCTACCGGCTGGCGCCAGAATACGGCGATGGCAGCAGTCTGGATAAATCTGGTTGGGGTTTACTTTTCCCGGCAGACGCCGACCCAGGGTATGTCAGCCAGATCGAGGAAGCCCTCGCTCCTTTGATCAAGGTGCGCCAGGCGCAAACAGATTATTTCAAAATTTTCAAAGGTGGCGATGGCTACCGCTGGCAGGGCGACCAGGGAGAATCTTTCTTCGATTTCACTCGCCGCCACCAGGCCGGCATCGGACCGGCTGATCCGACCAAGATTCCATATTATTTGCTGATCGTCGCCGATCCCAACAGCATCCCTTACAGTTTTCAATTTGCCCTGGATGCCCAGTACGCCGTCGGGCGCATTTACTTTGACCGCCTGGAGGCCTATGATTCCTACGCCCGCAGTGTTGCCGCCGCCGAAACGCGCCAGGTCAGGCTGCCGCGCCAGGCTGCCTTCTTCGGCTCCAGCCACCCCAGCGACGATGCCACCAACCTCAGCTCATCACGCCTGGTCAAACCGCTCTGCGATTACACAAACCAGATTTCACAATCGCAAAACCTGAGCTGGCAGGCCAGTCTCCTGCCACCCGAGCAGTCTACCAAAGCGCGGCTGGATGCGCTGCTGGGCGGCGACCCCAACCAGACGCCCGCCCTGCTGTTCACCGCCACGCACGGCCTGGAATGGCCTTATGGTGATCCGCGCCAGCTCCCCTTTCAAGGCGCCCTGGTCTGCCAGGATTACCCCGGGCCAAACGATTGGAACGGCGAGCTAAAACGAGATTTTTACCTGGCCGGTGAGGATATCGGCGCTTCCGCGGGCCGCAGTCTGCTGGGCATGGTAGCGATCAACTTCGCCTGCTTCGGCGGCGGCACTCCCTATTGGGATGAATATGCCGGTGCTTACAACCAGGGCCGCAAAGCCCTGGCTCACCAGGCTTTCCTGGCCGACCTGCCGAGGAAACTGCTCAGCCACCCCAGCGGAGGCGCGCTGGCTGTGATCAGTCATGTGGAGCGTGCCTGGACGTATTCATTCCAATGGGATGACGGCGGCCAACAGCTTGAGGCCCTGCGCTCGGTGATCTATCAATTGATGACCGGCCTGCCGGTGGGCAAGGCATTGGAAAACCTGGATGAGCGTTACACCACCATCGCCGGCGATTTGCTGCCCAAGATCGAAGAATTGAAATACGAGCCGGAAAAATACGACCCTTTCGAAATTGCCGCCAGTTGGATCATGGCCAAGGATGCCCGCGGTTACGCTTTGCTGGGCGACCCGGCTGTGCGCCTGCCTCTGGCCAACCCCGGCGCCGCTCCACAAACTGGCTTTCACCTGCCGGCTCAGGCCGCGGCTCAAGGGGTGCTGCCCGACGTGCTGGTGCTCAATTCTCTGCCGCCCGAGGAGATGGCCGCCCGCCGCCAGGCTGGCCCTGCCCCGGAAAAACAGGAGGACACACTCCCCGCAGCCACACCCGCCGCGCCAGCCGAACCTGCCAAACAACCAGCGCCGCCGCTCCAGGCGGTCATCCAGCCTGAACAACCGACTCGCGCTGGCTCTCAGTCGTTCTCTGCCCCTTCCGGTTCTTTGTTCGGCGCGCTGGTGGAACTGAACCAGACTTATGGGCCGGATTCGGGCGCCTCGTTCGGCATTAAGGAAGACACCGAAGCCGCCTTGAAAAATGTGGTTGGCGCTCTGACCAGCGCTTTCACCAGCCTGAGCAGCAACTTGCAAAAATTTGCTGTGGATATCACCAGCCTGGATGTCGAAACCTATGCCGCCCGAGATATGAGCGGCGCCGGCCTTCCATCCAGCGGTGCACAGCCCTCCGACCTCGGTCCGCGCGTCGCCTGGACGCACATCGGCCTGGATGGCGATATCCAGGTGGCGGTGCCGGTGGAAGACGGCAAGGTGAACGATACCCTGTGGCAGGTGCACAAAGACATGGTCGGCCTGGCGCAGGCCAACCGCACCGAGATGATCAAAGCTGTCACTGAAGCGCTGGCGCGCCTGATTGCGCCTGTGAAATGACCACCATGCCCCTTGCTGATTCTACTGCTTCGGGCGGTACCCTCCCTGCCATGCGCATGGTGCAGGCTGGCGCTGGCCAGACTGGCGATGTGTTCGGCGTCTGGCTCAGCCCGGCCTCTGGCGGCGCCCCGGCAGAGCATGTGTTCTGGCAGGCCGATCTGCCGCCTCAGGCCAGCCAGGCGCAGGAACTGTTGGCGGCCAACCAGCGCTTGCTGGAGCGCGCCGGGCAGGCTCTGCCGCTGGTCGAGCAGGGTTTGGCGGAAAAACGAGCAGGCGGTGCGCCGCAGACCGGGCAGTCATTCACTGCGCCTTGGGATGGATTGGCCAGTCTGCCGTCCGCGGCGGTCGAAACGGCGCGCTTCTTTAACGCCATGCGCCTGGCGCTGGCACCCACCGCCAGTGTCCAGACATCGGTTGATGGGCGGTTGATCGGCCGCACGCAGATTTTGATGAATGGAAGTTTTTCGAATTTACTCGCCCCCCGGCTAAACGCCCAGCAAGCTGCCCGCCATTACCAGGTGGTCAGCCAGGCGCTGTTCACCCGCCAGGCAGTCATGCGCATGGGCGTGCTGATCGCCGGCGGCGGCGCCAGCCTGGCCAGCGGGGCGTTCGCCGGGCCGCTTTCCCTTTTATTGGTGTTCCAATTCGTGCGAAACCTGATCGCCGATGTTCAGCAGTTCGGACCGGATTGGCGCGCGCTGTCCGCCAACCCGGCCGCCAACCCCTAAGACCAAGAGCCAAATAAGCAAAGGAGTATGATTATGGCAAGTTCCTGGCAGTCAAAACTGGAAGACTCGTTCAACAAGCTGGCTGAGCAGGTGCAGAGCGCCCTCACCCTGGATGTGTACACCTACGTCACCGATATCAATAAGCCGGATGACGCCCCCGACAAAAAACGCGCCCTGGCCGAGACGCACCTTAACCCGGACGGCGATATCCGCCAGTCCGTACCCGGGACGTTCGCCAATAACACGATCACCGTCAACCAGGAGCTGTACGACGTGCACCTGAAAGCGGTCGAACAGGCAGTCATCACGCGCAAAGAGATGCTGAATTATGTGAAAGACCTGCTTGCCAGCGCTCAGTCGTAACCAACCGGGTTGGCCAACACAGCCCGCACCGGTTTTACAGGCAACCAGCATTCACCTGGAGAGATGCGTATGAATTTCAGCGACAGCTATGCCGAGCTGTTCATCCGTGTGGCCCGGCCGGCGGCAGACAGTCCGTACCAGGTCGAGATGAGCTTTGACCGCACAGACCAGGCCACGGTGCCGGAGCCGGTGTTTGGGCAGGCGGAGCTGGATTTTTCCACCCTGCCCGACCCGCAGAGCGACTGGTCTGCCTATGGCCAGCGGCTGCGCGATATGCTTTTCGCCACCCCCGCCCTGCTCACGCATTACGCCGTCTGCCTGGCGGCCGCTCAACAAGAAGGCCTGGAGCTGTGTGTGCGCCTGGCGATCGACCACAGCGCCGCCGAGCTGCACCAGCTCAAGTGGGAGACGCTCCAGCGCCCCGGAGCGGCGGGAGGACCGCTGACGGTGGATCAGAACATCCCCTTCTCGCGCTTCCTGTACAGCCCCGATTGGAGCGGTATCAACCTGCGGCCGCAGGGTGACCTGCGCGCGCTGGTGGTGATTTCGAATCCGCTGGAATTGAGCGCTAAACCGGGCGGCTATCTATTGAATACACACAAGGAACAGGTAGATAACCACCTGGTGACTGCCACCCGCAGCCTGGAGCCGGTGGATGTGGAGGCGGAGTTGGGACGCATTCTCCCTTCCCTGCAAAAAATCGCCAGCGTTGAAATCCTGGAAAGCCGCCAGGCAGGTGAAGGCCGCCCGACCATCGAGAACGTGCGTCGTAAATTGCAGCAGGGCTGGGATATTCTCTATTTGGTCTGTCATGGCGTATTGGTTGCCGCGGATATCAATAACCTCAACAGCAAACGCCGCCCCATCCTGGTATTGGAAGACGGCGAAGGCCGCCTGCGGCGCGTGGAGGGTGAAGAGCTGGCCAGCGCTATCCGCAATATGCCGGATGAGGCGCGCCCCCGCCTGGCGGTGCTGGTTTCCTGCCAGAGCGCCGGCAATGACGCCACCCCCACCAGCCATGACAAAGGCGCCCTTTCGGCCATCGGGCCGCAGTTGGTTGAAGCAGGTGTGCCGGCTGTCATCGGCATGCAGGGCGACGCACGCATGGATTCGATGCAAAAGTTTATCCCTGTGCTCTTTGCCGAGTTGAGCAAAGACGGCCGGGTGGACCGCGCCGTGGCTGCCGCCCGCCACGAACTGCTCGGGCAGGTTGATTGGTGGACACCTGTGTTGTACCAGCGCTTAAAGAGCGGGCGCGTCTGGTATATCCCCGGCTTTGGTGAAGGCAGCGGCGATTTCGAAAAATGGCGCAGCCTGAAAACCTTCGTTTTGCGCAAGCGCTGTACACCGATCATCGGTCCTGCTCTGACAGAGTCCTGGCTCGGCCAGCAGAGCCAGATTGCCCTCAAATGGGCGCGCGAGAACGGTTATCCATTCGAGCCGGACGATCGGGATAACCTGCCGCGTGTGGCGCAGTACATCGTGCGCCGCGACGGCCCGGAGTTCTTGAGCATGGCTTTTCAGGAAGCCCTGCGCGGCGAAATCCTGCGCCGCTACACCTCCGAACTGCCGGACCGCTTGAAAAAACAGGAATCATGGCTCGAAACCGACCTGCTGGAGGCGCTGAAGAATGTGGCCGAGAAGCGTTGGGTGAACATCACCAACGACCCGCACCGTCTTTTGGCCGGCCTCGGTCTGCCCATTTACATCACCACCAGCCCCGGCAACCTGCTGGCCCTGGCGCTGGAAAAAGCCGGCGCTGAGCCGCAGACGCGCATTTGCCCATGGTGGAGCGACCGCATCCCGGAGGAAATCTGGGCGTATGAGGATAAGCCGACCGATAAACGCCCCCTGGTCTATCATCTCTTCGGCCACCTCAGCATTCCCGAATCGCTGGTGCTAAGCGAAGACAATTTCTTCGATTTCCTGATCGGCGTGACGCGCAACAAAGACCTGATCCCTGAATCGATCCGCAACGCCCTGACCAGCAATGCTCTGCTGTTCTTGGGTTTTCACACCGATGAATGGAGCTTCCGCGTTTTGTTCCGCACGCTGATGGCCCAGCCGGGCAGCGACCAGCTCAAACGCTTCAGCCACGTGGCGGCGCAAATCGAGCCGGAAGAAGACCGGCTGATCGACTCGCGCCGCGCCCGCCGCCACCTGGAAACGTATTTTGAAAGTGAAAAAATCAGCATCTATTGGGGCCGCGCCGAAGAGTTTATGACGACGCTTGCCCAGGAAATGAGCGCCAGCAGTTAGCGAGGCCAGGTTATGAACGATACCTCTTCTGTGCGCAATCCCCGTCCGAATCCTTACGTCGGCCCGCGCGCCTACGATTTCGGTGAGACGATCTACGGCCGCGACCGTGAAACGTACAAGCTCGCCAACCTGCTCAGCGCTGAACGCATCGTGCTGTTTTACTCGCCGTCCGGCGCAGGCAAGACTTCTTTGATCAAGGCCGCCCTGGCTCCCGAGCTGGAGGAGCGCGAATTCCATGTCCGGCCCCTGATCCGCGTCAACCGTGAGCCGCCCGAACGTCCAGGCAACCCTGATTTTAACCGTTACATGTATTCCATGCTCAGCTCGTTAGAAGAGGCTTACCCCAAGGAGTCGCAATTGAGTGACGCCGAGCTGTCTGGGCTCAGCCTGGAGGCGTACTTGCAGCGCCGCCCCAACCCGCTGGCAGGTGCTTTCGAAGTGTTCATCCTCGATCAATTCGAAGAGATCCTGACCCTCGATCCGACCGACCGCCAGGTCAAGCAGGATTTCTTCAACCAGGTCGGCGCCATGCTCAGCGATCGCGGCCGCTGGGCGCTCTTTTCCATGCGCGAAGACTATGTCGCCGCCCTCGACCCCTACACCCTGCCCATCCCCACCCGTTTCAGCGCCACCTTCCGCCTGGATTTGCTGGGTGAAGAGGCGGCGCTCAAAGCCATCCAACAGCCTGCCGCTCAGGCGGGTGTGGAGTTTGCGCGCCGCCCTGCCCAGATATTGGTGGATGACCTGCGCCAGGTGCAAGTTCAGCGCCCCGACGGCAAGATCGACCGTCTGCCCGGCCCGTATATCGAGCCTGTCCAACTGCAGGTGGTGTGTTTCCGACTGTGGGAGCGCCTGGACCCGGCCGACGCCCTGATTGACGAAGCCGACCTGGCCGAAGTGGGCAACGTGGACCGCGCCCTGGCGCAGTATTACGCTGAGCGCGTGTCTGCCGCCGCTGCGCAAACCAGCGTGCGCGAGCGCCATATCCGCGATTGGTTCGAGCGCAAACTGATCACCAAGCAGGGCATCCGCAGCCAGGCCTTGGTGGGTTCCGAAGAGAGCGAAGGTCTGTCCAACCAGGTGATCCAGTTGTTGGATAGGGCGCACCTGGTGCGGACAGAAAAGCGCGGCGGGGCTTTCTGGCTGGAGCTGTCACATGACCGCCTGGTTCAGCCGGTGCAGAAAAGCAACGCCGAGTGGTTCCAGGAGAATTTAAGCATGCTCCAGCGCCAGGCTGCCCTCTTTCAAGAGAGTGGTCAGAACAAAGCTCTGCTGCTGCGCGGCGCGGCTTTGGCGGAGGCAGAAACCTGGGCGCAAGGCAACGCCGCCGAGATGTCGCCGGCAGAGGAAGATTATTTGCGCGAATGCCAGGAAGGCGAGGCGCGGGAAAAAGAAGCCCGCGCCCTGGCCGATAACCAGATCAAGCTGGAGGAGCAGACTCGCCTGGGCCACACCCTGCGCCAGCGCGCCGTGCTGTTGACCGCCGCCCTGGCGGTGGCGGTGATTTTGCTTGGCACAGCGATCTTCTTCGCATTTCAATCCTCCACCAACGCACAGATGGCCGAACTGCAGGCAGCCACTGCCACCAACGCCCAGGGGGTCGCTGAACGGCAGGCGCAAGTCGCCAGCACGGCCAGCAATCTGGCCAACAGTTCCAAGGCTACCATCGAGGCAGAAAGCCTGCGCTCTGGCACGCTGGCCGCCGAAGCCTTGCACCAGCAGAATGTCGCCCAAACCCAGGCCGCCCTGGCAGAAAAAGCCTCTCACGATGCCCTCCAGCAAAAGGCCACCGCCGAAGCCGAGCGCCAGCGCGCCGAGCAGGCCGCCGCCGAAGCCGACCGTCAGCGCAAGCTGGCCTTGTTGAACAGTCTGATCAGCAATTCACTCATCAATGTGAACTACCGCCCCGACCTTTCCCTCCTGCTCAGCATCGAGTCGTATCATATTTCACCCACCCTGCAAACCATGAATGCCGTGCTGGCTGGCCTGCAGCACAACTTGCAGCAGAGCGTGGTCGAATATAATCGGCGCATCCCTCAGCAGTATTCCACCATCCGCATGGTGGCTTTCCAACCCAACAGTCAGAACCTGGCCTGGGCCACTTATTCAGATACCACCGAATTGTGGGATATCGACCACCAGGTGCAGATTTGGGACAAGCAGTTCTTTCCCAAGACCACCGCCCTGGCCTTCAGTCCAGATGGAAACACATTGGCAGTGGGTGGTTCGACCAACCTGGTTTACCTGGTCGATCCGAAGAACGGTGAAGTGCGCAGTAAACTTGCCACGACCCACTCGTCAATCCTGAACCTGGCTTTCAGTCCGAATGGAAAATACCTGGCGGTGGTCGGGGATAACCGCACCGTCACGCTCTTTGAGACTGCCAGCTACCATGACCCGTTGACCTTCGACCCAGGCGAAGGCAGTGATTTGCGCGCCCTGGCCTGGTCGCCCGATTCCGCTCTCCTGGCGGCTGGAGGCTCCATTGACACCGTGCATGTTTGGGATGTCGCCGGCCGGGGCATCGCTTACAATATCCCGCGGGTCAACTATGTCAACAGCCTGGCCTGGTCGCCCAACGGTCAATGGCTGGCGATCGGCGGCAAAGGCACGGCCGACAAGAAAGTGATGGTATGGGAGAAAGCCTCCAGCCAGGTCACGGCCATCACTACCAGCCAGGATGATATCTTAACTGTGGCCTTTAGCCCCGACAGCCGGGTGCTTGGCATGGCCGGATTCGACCGCATGGTGCGTCTGGTGGATACCAAGAATTTCCAACCAGTCAGCCCGCCCATCGAGAATGACAGCGTGGTGGTCAATCTGGCTTTTCGCGCCTCTAAACCCAGCCTGATTGCCTGGGGCACGGGCAATGCCGCCATCAACCTGTTCGAGTTGAATGAGCAGCAGCCATTTTACCAATATTATCCCAATCTCGGCGGCCAGGTGCAAAGCATCGTTTTCACCGGCGCTGATACGGTGAAAGTCGCGCTCAACATCCGCACGTATGTGCGCGTGTTTTCGATAGATTTGCGGGATGGCTCGAAGCAGTTGGATTACACGCCGAGCAGAGAGAGCACCCTCTTTTCGATTCTCGATCCAGCGGGAGCCTACCTGGTGCGCGGTCGGGAAGACGGCGTGGTCACCACGGAAGCTTTTCCCACATCCACCAGCCAGAACAATAATTACAGCACATTTGAGAAATCCCCCGGCACCCTCACCAGCCTGGCCATTCAGCCTGGCAGCCCGGTGGCCGCGCTGGGCATCTGCACTTTAAAGAACCAGGATACCAACACCTGCATTGAGAATGCGATTGGTTTTCGCGATCTGACCAGCGGGCAGGCGCTCGACCGTCCAGGGCCATTTGTGGCCTTCCCGTATATTGGCACTTTTCCTCAATTCATCGATGGACCAATCACCAGCCTCGCCTTTCATCCAGGCGGCAGTCTGCTGGCCGCCGGCGGAAGCGATCACACGATCGAGGTGTGGGATCTTTCCAGCGGGAAACTGCTCAATCTCTTGAAGAAGAAGCTGGCGGCCGTGACCAGCCTGGCGTTCAACCGGGACGGCAGTATCCTGGCCTCCGGGGACGCCCACGGTTACATCGTGCTGTGGGACATGGGCTCGGCCCAGCCGATCGGCGAGCCTCTGCTGGGCATATCCAGTCCGGTCACCAGCCTGGCTTTTGCGCCAGATGGAGGCCGCCTGATGGCAGGGTACGATTCTGGCGACCTGTCTGCCTGGGATACCAACATTGACTCGTGGCTGAGGCGGGCCTGCGACCTGGCCGGCCGTTCTCTCACCGAAGCCGAATGGGACCAATACCTGACCGGCGAGCCGTACAAACCGGCCTGTAAAAAATAACCAGCGGCGGTCAGTGTTTGATCCAGGCCAGGAACAGGCGCCGGATATTCACTTCGTCAAAGCCGATGTCAAACCCTTTGTTGTAAGGGCGGGGCTGCCCGTCGATATCGTTGGACACTCCCACATTCAACCCGCCGTCGATGGCGCCGCTGGCAGTCTTAATGTGATAATTATCGCCGGCCGGGTTGATGAAGAGCGGGTTGCCGGCTTTGTTGTGCGTTCCGCCGCTGATCGAGCCGCCGAAGGTGTTGGTGGTGTTGCCGTAGAACAGGTTGTAATCCTGTGTGATCGTACCTGCCTGGCGAAAAAGCGCCGTGGCATGGTTTGTGAAAATGGTGTCCTGGATCAGCAAGCTGCCGCCGTTGGCGCGCAGCGCATCGCCCGCGGCCAGGCTGGGGGCGGCGATGGTGCAGAACTGGATCGTCAGTGTGCCGGACGGCGCCAGGTACATTCCCATGGCTGTGCCGCTGGAAGCAGAGTTGCGGGCGAAGAGCGAGTTGACCATGCGCCCATCACCAGAGTACAAATATAGGGCGCCGCCTTTGAGGGCGAAATTACCCGTGAAAAGTGAGCGGGTCACCCCCAGGGTGCCGGTGATCGTCAGCGCCCCGCCGTTGGCTCCGCTCTGGTTGTCGCTGAAAGTCACCTGGTCGAGCGTTGCGCCGGCGCGCGCAAAGACCGCGCCGCCGTCGCCGCTCACGGCTGTATTGCTTTTGAACGTGGTTTGTTTCAGGTACACCCCACCGCCGACGCTCAGCGCCCCGCCAGGCGAAGTTTGGGCAGTGTTGCCGGTGAACTGGCTGCTGACTGCTGAGACCGAGAGGCTGGCGGCGATCGCCCCGCCGCCGTACGTGCCGTCGCCCTTGGCCTTGTTGCCAATGAACTGCGAACCGGTCACATTCACGGTATTGCCAGAGGAAAGTCCGCCGCCGTTGGCGTCGGCGCGGTTGTTTTGGAACTGACTGCCGGTGATGCGCACCGGGCCAAACCCTTCGAAACCCCCACCCCAGGTGGCGGCCGTGTTATTGCGGAAGACAGCGTTGGTGATGATGGATGTGTTGCCCACCGCGCCGCCGCCAGTGGCCGTGGCTGTGTTGCTGAGAAACTGCGTGCCGTTGATGGTGAACAGGCTGCCGGCCATGTACACGCCGCCGCCCCAGCCGTTGTTGGTGGTCAGGTTGCGTTCGAACCGGCCGCCGCTCAGGCTGACAGAGTTGTACGAAGCTAAACCACCGCCGGCATACATGGAGGTGTTGCTGATAAAATGCGTATTGGCGACCGTGACGACGCCGTTAATGAAGGCTCCGCCGCCCCAGTTGGTTGCACTGCGGTTGTTTTCGAAGCGGCTGGCGCTGACCAACCCGCCGCTGTAGGAAAGTGCGCCGCCGCCCAAGTTGAAGGCGTAGTTGTGGATAAACTGCACATTTTCCAAGGATATCGATCCCCCGGCGCCAGCGCCGCCGCCGCCTCCGGTCAGCGTGCGGTTGTCAATAAACAGGCTGTCCTTGATATGAGTGTTTCCGCCCGTATCCAGCCCGCCGCTGTTGCCGCCTTTGATCACGGTGTTCTTCTCGAAACGAGCCCCCTTTACATTGGAGGTGATCGGCGTCCAGGCGCCGCCGCCGTTGCCGTTGAGCGCTGTGTTTCTCAGGAACACGGTGTTCGTGATCACCAGCGCCGAATCGCCGTACAGCCCTCCACCGCCAGTCGCAGAGGTGTTGCTGATGTACTGTCCTCCCTGGATCGAAATTTTATAATTCCCGGCATAGCCTGCGTACGCCCCGCCGCCGCGGTAAGATGTCGTGTTGGTGTAGAAGTCAACGTTGATTAAGTTGGCATCAAACCACATGAACAGGCCGCCGCCTCCGCCCGACTTCGCCTGGTTTTTGATGAACTGCACATTGGTCAGCTTGCTGGGGCTTATGTTGGCGAAATATGCCAGGTAAGCCCCGCCGCCCCAATCCGAAGAACTGTTGCCTTCGAAGAGCGTATTGGTGATCACCGACCGGCCAAAGGCCATCAGGCCGCCGCCTCCGCCGTAACCCTTGCTCTTGGTTGTCTGGTTGTTGATGAATTTACTGCCCGTCAAGGTGACTGAGCCGCTGGCGTATGCCCCGCCGCCGTCGAAGCCGTGGCTGACGATGTTGCCGATGAAATTCAGGTTATTTCCCAGCAAGTCTCCTGCGGTTAAGATACCGCCGCCGTAGCCGTTGGTGATGACCACGTTGGATTGGATGGTGCAGTTTGTGGCAACCACGCTGCCGGCGGCGTACAGCCCACCCCCGCTGCCGTTGGTGGCGCTGTTGCCCAGCAGGGTTACGTTGGACAGGGTGATTGCTGAGCTGGCGAAAATGCCGCCGCCGCTTCTGGCCGAATTGGAAAGCAGGGTGACATCCTGGATCAGCGGCTTTGCGCCAGGGCCCAGGAAAATGCCGCCGCCGTTGCTGGCGCCAGCGTCGCCGCTCTGCAAGGTCAGCCCTTCAATGCGCGCCGGGTTGGTCATTGTGTAATTGACCGTCAAGACACGCTGGCCAGGCAGGGCTTTGATCGTGGTGCTGCTCGAGCCAGCCCCAACCAGGTTTATGGCCTTATTGACCGTCACGCTGGTATTGTAAAAGCCTCCAGAGATGTTGATCGTATCGCCTTTGGCAGAGGCATCGATGCAAGCCTGCAGGGTGGTGTTACACGGCGCTGCGCCAGGGTACGTGCGAGACGTAACATCTGCGGAGGCTTGTGCAGGCGCCGGCGGCTGCAGAATCCACAGGCACACCAGGGCCGACAGCATGCCGAGCCCTATGCTGGTTGCCAGGCGTACAAGCTGCCAGGCATTTGTGGAAGCAGTTGGAGATGCCGGTTGAGCCGTTTCGATCGGGTTAACGCTGGACATAATCACCTCGTGTCATTGAATTTTCGCCGCCTGCACGAAATTAGCGCCGTTCTTGCGGAACACGAGGATTATATCAGATGTACTCTCCCTGAATTGCCTTGATTTAGATTTCTTATTTTCCGCTCAACTTCCAAGTCAGCCGGGTGATTGCCAACACCAGGCCGTTGATGCCGCCCGGGCCGTAAGGTTCGTAGGCCTGCATGCGTGTCACCAGCCCATCGCGCAGCTCGATGACGAACACCTGTGGAAAATTCAACTGGATGCCATTTTTCAACACATGCGCTGTGGCCACTTCGATGACCACTTTGCCCTGTTCGGTGTCTTCCCAATAATTCACGATTGGGAAGCCCATTTTCTGCATGGCGGCCAGGCCCCAGGTCAAGCCCTGCTCGATCATGGCTTTGCCGATCATTTTCGGTCGGGGGTAGTGAGGGTCAAACAACACTGCGTCATCGGCGAAATACTGCATGACAGTTTTTAAATCCAACGCCTCGACGGCCTTCAAAACACTTTCGACTTGCGCGCGATACATTGGAGCCATTGCCCGCTTCCTTCTTTCTGATCGTGAGTATTTATGATTGTACTCAATTTCCAGATAATTTCTGCAAGCACCATTCCAGCGTCTGGTTCAACAGCCCAGGCTGGTTGGAAAGCAGGTCCACCCCTCGCCCGCTGGCGGCTGTGTTGATGACCTCCAGATTGTTAACATCTGGACACTTGACCGCTGTTTCGGTGGACTGCACCAGGCGCACCGGAAACTTCGCATTTTTCAGCGCACCTGTCAGAGTGGTGTCGCATGTCTCCGGTGAAAACAGCAAACTGGCGCGGATTTCCGGCGCAGCCCCAACCGCCGACAGGACAGCGCTGTCCACCGCTCCGGAGCCAGACACAACGACTTTCCGATAGGCGCCGTTCGCGGGCACGCCCAGCCACTGCAAAGCGGCCTGGACTGCCTGCGGGGCGGCGCTCAGCTCAGGCAGCTCAACCACCAAAGCCGCCAGGCCTTTTACCTGGGCGCTCTGCGCCAACATCTGCCAGCCGGTCAATTCTTCTGGCGCGGTGGACACCAATAACAGCACACCTTCACCTGGCTGTGGAGCAGGGTAGAAGATCGCCTGGCTGCCGTTCGTGAGGGTGAGTGTGTAAGGGGTTGTGGTCAGCGGCTTCACCAGGCCGGCTTCTGGCAGGAGACCACCGCCAGGCAGCAGCGCTTCCGGGGTTGGCGTCGGCTGGCCGGGGGCAAGAGTCGGCCGGGCGGCGGGGTTGTTTGCCTGCTCGGGCAATGAAAGGATTGCCGGGGTCGCCGTCGGTTGAATGATTTGGATTGTCGGCTGGTCGCTCTGCGGCACAGCCGGCTGACTGGCGCAGGCGGCAGCCAGCGCCAGGGATATCAAAACGAAACCGAATCCGACACGCATGCGAGTCATCTCTGCAGATCGCTTTCCGGCTGGCGGTCGATCCCAGCCAGGTACCGTTCATCGACCGATTAATGCATAGACGTTCGTCCAGCCGCCTTTGTTCCCGAGGGATTAGCAAGCCGGGAGCGGCTGCTAACCCTCGGGATCGGTCTATTTCGGACGACGCACCGGCGGCCCGTTGTGAATGTTGGTTTGCGCCGGCAGGGGTGGACTGGAGAGTCGGTTCGCGCCAGGTTTTACATCCAGCGCCGCGCCGCTGAAGCTCAGCGTATCGAAATAGACGCTGCTCGTTAAAGCGCCGTCCGTGATTACCTTGATATGGAGAGTGACTGTCTGCCCGGCGAAACCACTGAGGTCGGCGTTGAAACTGAAATCCGTCCATACGGCGCCGGTGTTGTAGGCGTTGCACACAATGAAGCCAGTCATATAGTTATTGTTGATGTACAAGTAAGCCACATCGGATGGGGTCTGCACATTGCAGTTTGTTTCATCCGACGCCATCTGGTAATAGAAATGGAGGTAAGTCGGCCCAGCTCCGGTGGGGATGGTGATCGACTGGGACAAATCGCTGGTTTCGTTATCCGCTCCACCCAGCCAGGCTAACCAGGTTCCACTTTGAGCGGCCGGCGCGCCGCCATCGCCTTGCTGGACGATCAATGCGCCTGCGAAGAAATTCGAGGCCTCAGTCCAGGCAACATGTCCCTGTTCAAAATCGGCGTTTTGCAGAACTGGGAATACCTGTGAGGTGGCCGTCGGCGTGGCAGTCGATGTGGCAGTCGGGGTCGCTGTTGGGTTGGGGGTGCGGGTCGGTGTGGGTGTGGAGGTGGCCGCGAGTTTTGTGGCTGTAGCGGTGGGTGTGGCGGTGGCCCCGACTTTTGTGGCTGTTGCGGTGGGTGTGGAAGTGCCCGGGTTGGACTGCAGCAGGCCGAAGATGAGCGGCAGGCTGATCGTAAACTTCCGCCCAGGCGCGTTCGGGTTGATGCGCCAGGCGCCGCGCCCGTGCGTGACAACCGTCAGGTAGCCCGTGGCGGCATTGTATTTCATGTCCATGATCGCCACCACAGGCATGTTGCCGCGCAGGGAATTCCATGTGGCCCCGCCATCCACCGTCTCGAAAACACCGATATCCGTGCCGGCCCACAGGCGCTGTTCGTTGTTTGGGTCCACCGCCAGGGCAGAAACAGGCACATCGGGCAGGTTGCCGCTGATGTTGGTGAAATCAATCCCCAGGTTCGTCGATTTAAAAACCTTGCCTGGGGTGCTCGGTGTGTTGCTGTCATAACCGCTGAACGCCATATACAACGTGTCAGCATTGTTCGGTGAAGCTAACACCCGGCTGGCATAGCGTGTGGGCAGTGAGGCGCCGCGCTGGTTGAGCTGGCTGTTTTGAAAGTCGTAAAAATACACCCAACCGGTTGAGGTGCTCACCCAGACGTACTTATCGTTGACGGGGGACACTGAAATGGAAGTCGGAGTGCCGTCCAGGGGATTTGGATTGATGCGCCCGCCCCAGGCGTCGCCGCGGTTGTCCGAGCGGTACAGGCCGGTCTGGCTGGCGGCGTAAACCGTGGCTGACGAGAGTGGATCGATGGCAAACGGCACCACAAACTGGGGGGTGTCGGTATTTGGCACCTTGAAGATGGAAAGATGCCACCCGCTCAGCGGGTCGAGGGCATTTTTACCGCCTCCGCTGTCGTGCCGGTGGATATTGAACTGTGTGCCCATGTACACATGTTGAGGCGCCTGCGGGTCAAACGCGCCAAATGTGCCGTCGCCAAAGCCCCAGCCTTCCCAGGTGGCGCCGTTCCAATAAGCAACCGAGTTGTCTTGCAGTCCACCGATGAGCAGGTTGGGATCGGTGGGGTGCACATCGAAGTTGTAGAACTGCAAAGTCGCCAGGTTGTTGTTCACATTTTCCCAGGTGTAGTCATTACTGCTGGCGCCGGTGGAGGCGTAGGTGGCGCGGTAGAAACCGCCGTCATTTCCCACATAAATGCGAGATCCGCCGGTTGGATCATAGTTGAGGCTGTGGATGTCGGGGTGGATCACCTTGTTGGCCAGGTTTGGGCTGCAGCCGTAAACAGGCAGGCTGTTGAAGGTGTTGGAAGGAGCCGCGTCCAGCGTTGTGCACTGGGGGGTGGTGTCCACCCAAGTGCCGCCGCCGTCCAGAGAGCGGTAAACCATGCCGCGCCAGGGCAGGCTGAGGTAACGCGTCGGCGCGCCGGTCGGGTCTGGCCAAATGCTGTTGTAGTTGGCCGAGCCGCCGATCAAAAGATCATTGGCATTGGCGGGATTGACCTCCACCGAGTTGTCATAACCGCACTGGCTGGCGCAGTAATCGGGCACGCCATTGCGCGACCAGTCACCCAGCCAGCTCCAATGGGCGCCGCCATCCGTGGTTTTGAAAATCAAGCCCACGCGCGTGAAAATGTCGATGTTGGATTCATAAATCCCGTTGTTGTTGGCATCCAGCAAGAGCAGCGCGGCGTAACCGGCATACACCACATCGGGGTTCGATTGCGAAAGCCCCAGCTCAACCCGCGTGAATTCCGGGTAAGTGTTTGCCAGGCCAAAGCGGTTGAGCACATAAAATGTGGCCTGGTTGGCAGAAAAGTAAGAATAATTGGGCACCGACGCCGGAAAATCTGCTCCCAGGCCAGCTTTCCTCGGGGTGATCAAGTTCCAATCGACGCCAGCGTTCGTGCTTTTCCAAACACCGCCAAAATACTCGCTGGCGTAGAGCAAATTGGGGTTGCTGCGCGCCATTTCCAGGTCCATGAAACCGGCATTGCCCTGCAAAGAGGTTAACGGGCTGGTGTACACCGTGCTGGCTTTGAGCAAAGTCCAGGTCTGGCCGCCGTCAATCGATTTGAAAATGCCAGTTTGCGGCGTAGAGGCCGGGTTGAATTGATCCACTGAGGTAAAAATGGCTGCGGTTGTCACATACAAAATGTTGGGATCGGTGGGGTGCACCTGCAAGCCCGAAATCGAAGCGTACCGGAAATCCCAGCCGGTGCCGTTGGGCGGCAGAGCCACCCAGGTTTCTCCTCCGTCGCTTGACTTAAAGACACCCTGGCCGTAGATGCTGGTGGAGCTGTGCGGCTCACCCGAACCGGCATACACAATCTGGCTGTTGCTGGGAGCGTAACGAATGACTTTGATCGCCAGGGAAGGTAGATTTTCTGCCACCGCTTTGAACGATGTGCCGCCGTTGATCGTTTTCCAAATGCCCCCTTGCGCCGCGCCGATCAAGATCGTGTTGGCATTGGCGGGGTTGACTGCCACTGCCAGGGTTCTGCCGCTTGCGTTCTGCTGGCTCGTGCCGCCGTAGGTGATGTCGTGCAGGGGGGCGGGTCCGAGGTTCGTCCAGTAGGGCGAGATAAATTGAGGGGCTCTTGTGGTCTGCTGCAGTTCGGCATGGATGGCGGCATCGTGCACCTTCAATGGAATTTTACCCGTGGGAAAAGCCCGCTGTGACCAGAACAGTTCTTCAAGAAGCATTGGGTCATCTTCAACGCCAGCCGAAAATTCAGCTTGCAGAGTAACCTTTTGCCCGTCTTTCGACGCTGGGGCGTTCTGTACGCTGGTGTTTGCGCTCTCCGGCTGACCCTCGCCCACCGCGCCTGGCACCAAAGCCTCATTTGCACTCCCGCTTGCGCCGGCTGACTCAGATCGAACTTCCTGGTTAGGGTTGTCGCCTGTGCCAGCACCTGCCGCTTCGCGCAGGCGTTCTGCCTGCATCGCCGGTGACTCGAAACCTGGATACCCACCCTGTGGTTCGCCGATCTTCTCCTGTGCAGACGGTATCAACGCCAGCGGGCCGCCGGTGTACGGCTGGCCCGCTGGTGGGATGAGAAATTTGTATGCCAGGCTTCCTGCGACCAAGACCAAGACCGCCAGGGCCAGGCCGGATAAAATACGCAAACGTTTGATGCCCATGTTTCCTCCACCAGATTAAGAAATTAAATGACCTTGGTACAACCGAGCTCTTTTGTTTAGAACACAAGGATCATTATAGCATTAATCAGATGAAGTTTATCAAATTTATTAAAATCACTGCGATTTCACTATCAGAGGCCGTACACGATCACTCACTCCAGGGTGTTCTTATTCAAACTGCGGAAATATTTCAACGCTCCGAGCTGTCCGAAGGCGCCTTTCGCCAGGTTTTCACCATCATACAATGGAAATTTGTGGCCTGAATCGCGCAGCTGTTTGAGCGACTGGCCCAGCCCCAGCGTGCCGAACTCGCGCGTGCGCGTGGTGTGCTCCAGGTCAATGATCTCGGTCAGAAAGGTCTGGTTGACACCAGCCACCTGCAGAACCCGCCCATCCGGGTTGACGATCATCGAGCGACCACCGCCCCATTCCCCAATCCCGTTGACGCTGACAAAGTAACACTGGTTGAACAGGGCGTTGGCCTGGCACATGGTCAGTTCCAGCTCGCGATCGGAAGTCGGGGTGAGGGTGGGTTGGAGGATGACCTCCGCGCCCATCCAGGCCAATTGGCGGGAGACTTCCGGAAACCACATGTCATAACAGATGCACAGCCCGAACCGGCCGATTCCGGGGATATCGAACACGCAGAACTGGTCGCCGGCGGTGGTGCCGCTCTCATATGGCAGCCAGGGGAACATCTTGCGGTAGCGGGCGACAATCTCGCCCTGTGGGGAGATGACGATGGCGGTGTTGTACAGCTTGTCGCCGTCAATTTCGTACATAGAACCGGGCACCAGCCACTGCCTGGTTTTCCGGGCGACTGCGCATAGCTGTTCACTCAATGGGCCAGGGATCGCCTCGGCGTTCTTCTTCCACGTGTCGTTGGACTCGGTTTGAATAAACTGCACCAACCCAGGCACTGCCAGTTCATGGAACATCACCAGGTTGACCCACGGAAATCCCTTGCTGATGTTGGTGGCGATCTGCTCCATCTTCTCGACGGTTGCCCGGGCATCCCATGGCACAACGGACATCTGCACTCCAGCAATTCCCAATAATCGCGACATACAAATTTCTCCCTATCGTTAAACGAAATGGCAGGCAACTCTGCGCTCAGGGGTGATCGAGCGCAGTTCAGGAACCTGTTCTTTGCAGACTGCCTGCGCCAGCGGGCAGCGCGTGTGAAAGCGGCAGCCGCCAGGCGGGTTGATCGGGCTGGGCACACTGCCTTCCAGCACCACCAGCTCTTGTTTGCGATCGACCACCGGCAGGGGAATGGCGCCGAACAGGGCTTTTGTATATGGGTGCAGGGGTTGGGCAAAGATCATCTCGCTGGGCGCTTGTTCGACCAGCTTGCCCAGGTACATGACCCCGATTTGTTCGCTGATGTGCTGGACGACATTGAGGTCATGGGAGATAAACAGATAGGTTAATCCCAGGCTCTTTTTCAAATCGTCCAGCAAGTTGATAATCTGGGCCTGCACCGAAACGTCCAGCGCCGAGGTCGGCTCGTCCAGCACGATTAGCTTCGGGTTGAGCGCCAGGGCGCGGGCGATTGCCACACGCTGGCATTGACCACCGGAGATCTCATGCGGGAAGCGGTCCAGGTGCTGGCGCCCCAGGCCAACCTGCTCGAGAAGCTCCATCACCCGCGGTCGAATGCCGCTGGCAGTCAGAGCCCGGTGGGTGGTCAGTGGTTCAGCCACAATTTGTTCCACCCGCAGGCGCGGGCTGAGCGAAGAGAGCGGGTTTTGGAACACGATTTGCATCTCGCGCCGCATGGCGCGCAGCGCGTTGCCCTGCAGGCCGGTCAGGTCAACCTGGTTGAAGTTCACCCGCCCGGAGGTCGGCTCAACCAGGCGCAGAACCAGGCGTCCCAGCGTCGTTTTTCCACAGCCCGATTCACCCACCAATCCAAACGTTTCCCCGGTGGTGATCGCCAGGTTGACATCGTCCACCGCGTACACAAAGCGGTCTTTGCCGGTAAGCCAACCGCCCGGCAGGCGGAAGTGTTTGGTCAAGGCATGCGTCTCCAGCAAAGTGCTCATGTAGATTTTGCCAGAAAGCAGACTGCGCTGTGGCCCGCACTCACCGTTACAATGGGCGGTGCCTCGACCGTGCAGCGCTCGAAGGCCAGGGCGCAGCGCGGGGCGAAGGGGCAGCCAATCACCGCACCGGGGTTGGATGGCACGGCGCCGGGGATAGCGGCCAATTTCATGCCGCGCGAGCCGGGCGAAGGAATTGCCGCCATCAGGCCGGAGGTGTACGGGTGCTGCGGGTTGGTGAAAATATCGCGGGTAACGCCAGTCTCAACCACGCGGCCGGCATACAGCACCGCCAGCCGGTCGCAGGTCTGGGCAACCACTCCCAGGTTGTGCGTGATCAAAATAATCGAGAGGCCCATGGAGGCACGCAGGTTGTTGAGCAGGCGCAGGATCTGCGCCTGCACGGTGACATCCAGGGCCGTGGTGGGCTCGTCGGCCACCAACAACCTGGGGCGGCAGGAAATCGCCATGGCGATCATGGCGCGCTGCTGCTGACCACCCGAGAGCTGGTGTGGGTACGAAGTCAGGATGCGCCGCACATCCGGCAGACCCACGGCGGCGAGCATTTCCTCGGCCTGCCGGCGAGCCTGGGCCTGGCTCTTCCCCAGGTGCTGGCGAATCACGCGCTCCATTTGTTGGCCGATGGTGAAGACCGGGTTGAGTGAAGAAGATGGGTCCTGAAAGATCATCGAGATCTTCCCGCCGCGCACCTGGGCGATCCTGTCAGCCGGCAGTGTCAGCAGATTCTGGGTCTCAAACTCGATCGCCCCTCCCGTCACAACAGCCGAGGGCGGCAGTAACTGCAAGATAGATAGGCCGGTAACCGTTTTGCCGCAGCCGGTTTCGCCCACCAGGCCGAACACTTCGCCTTTTTCCACTCCAAAGGTGATGCCGTTCAAGGCTTTCAGGCGGCCGCGGGCTGTCTTGAATTCCAACCGCAGTTCCTGGACATCCAGCATGGCGCTCACCGGTACTGCCTCGGGTCGAAGATATCGCGCAGAGTATCGCCGAGCAGGTTGAACGCCAGAACGATGATGAAAATTGCCGCTCCCGGGTAAGCGGCGATCCACCACTGTTTGAGGATGTACTCGCGGCCTTCGCTGACCATCAGGCCCCAATCGGGGGCCGGCGGCTGGGTGCCCAGGCCCAGGAAAGCCAGGCCGCCCATCGCCAGGATCACCGTGCCTAAATCGACCGTAGCCTGCACCAATATGGGCGAGATGGTGTTGGGCAGGATGTGGCGCAGGATGATGACTCCATCGGGCACGCCGATGGCCTGGGCGGCTTCGACAAAATAACGCTCTTTCAGGCTGATGGTCACTCCGCGCACCAGGCGCGTGTACCACGGCCACCAGGAGATGATCAGCGCAATGGCTGCATTTTGGATGCCGCGTCCCAACGCGCTGGCGATGGCCATCGCCAACAGCAGAGAGGGAAAAGCCAGGAACAGGTCGGTGACGCGCATGATGACTTCATCGATCCAGCCGCCCTTGTAACCTGCCAGTGCGCCAAGCGGCGCGCCCAGCAGGACGGCGAAGAACACCACTCCGACAGGAATGATCAGAGCCGGCCGCGCTCCCATGATCACCCGGCTGAGCACATCACGACCCAGGCGGTCGGCGCCCAGCAGGTTTTGCGCCCAGGGTGGGTGCATCGAATTGCTGGCGTTGGTTTTGCCCAGCCCCTCAGCCGGCCTGGGCGCCACCTGCCCGGCGAAAACCGCCAGGAAAATAAAGGCCAGGATCACCAGCGTGCTGGCCAGTGAGAGCGGGTCGCGCACGATCACCCCCACCACATGGCGCAGGGTGCGGGTGTTTTGCGATTCAAGCGCGGGGACAGCGTCTGGGGTGGCGGCCATGGGTTACCTCAAACTGACGCGCGGGTCGATCCACGCCTGGACAATGTCAACGCACAAATTGATGATCACATACCCGGCCGCGCCCAACAAGGTCATCCCCATGATGGCCGGGTAATCCACATTCAGCAGAGAACGCACCGTGAACAGGCCCAGGCCGGGCCAGTTGAAAATGACTTCCACAAAGAAGGTGCCGGTCAGCGCAAAGGCAATTGTCAGGCCGATCACCGTCAGGGTGGGGCTGATAGCGTTTTTCAACGCGTAAAGATAGATGATGATGTGGTCGCGTGTGCCGTAGGCGCGGGCGGTGCGGATGTAATCTTGCTGCAGCACCTCCAGCATGGCGGCGCGCGTCATGCGGGCGATCAACCCGATAGGATAAGCCGCCAGAGTCAGCGCTGGCAGGACCAGGTGCACGGCGGCATCTGCCAGGGCAGTCCAGTTGCGCGTGACCAGGGCGTCGATCAGGATAAAATTGGTGATCTCCGCCACCGGATGGGTGAAGCGCAGGTCACTGCTTACCCGCCCGGCCAGCGGCAGCCAGTTGAGGCTGCGAAAAAAAATGATCTGCAGCAGCAAGCCCAGGAAAAAAGCGGGCATGGAAACGCCCACGATGGACAGCGTGCGCACCACCAGGTCGGGTAATTTGCCCTGCCAGCGCGCCGATAGCACTCCCAGCGGTACGCCCGCAAGCACGGCCAGGATCATGCCAGCCATCAGCAGTTCCAGCGTTGCCGGCGCCCGGTCGGCGATCTCCACCAACACCGGCCGCTTGGTGCCGATCGAGTCACCCAGGTCGCCGTGCAGCAAGTCGCGCATATAAATGAAATATTGCAGCGGCAGGGGTTGGTCAAGGCCAAGCTGTTTCCGCACCCGCTCAATATCATCCGACCGCGCCTTGGGGCCGATGTACAGCGCCGCCGCGTCCGAAGGGATGACGCGCGCGATGAAGAATGTGATGATCGACACACCCACCAGCACCACGAAAGATGAGAACATGCGGCGAAGTACAAAATCGAGTTTTTGCATCTGGTTGTTTAGCCAGCCAGCCGCCCAGCAGGCGGCTGGCTGGCCGAAAGGGATGAATGTGGGTTATTTCGACGAAGTGAGCTGGTAGAAGAAATATTGAACGAACGGGTAGTTCAAATTATACTGGAAGCCTGTGATGTGCTTTGGGACGATGAAGACCGCTTTGGTGTCGAAGAAGAAAATACCAGGCGCCTCATCCACAAGCAAATTCATAGCATCGACGTATTCCTTCTGTGACCTGGCCGGGTCTGTCACGGTGACGTTGATGGCATCGTCCACCAGCGTGTTGAACTGGTCGTTCTTCCAGTAAGACAGGTTGAACTTGGTCACGTTAAGGAACGGCGCTTTGTCGCCTGAGCCGTAAAACATTGACCACAAGTTGTCGGAGCCGGCGTCGGAGTAAGTCGGCCAATACAGCAAAAGGAACATATCCTGAGCTTTTTCGGCGTCGCTCTTGGCGGCAGCCCACTGCTGAGAAAACTGCATGGGGGTGATGGTCACATCCACGCCGATTTGGGAAAACGAATCCTTGATCAAAGGGGCAAAGGCAGCTTCGGTGTCGTTTTCAGCCGCGTAGGTCAGGTTCAGCTTGAAACCGCCGCCTTCATGGCCGGCTTCCTTGAGCAAGGATTTGGCTTTATCCAGGTCATAGGTGTACTGCTTGACATCTGGCGACCAGGGCCAGACGCCCGCCGGAACCGGGCCGCGGCTCTGCGTGCCCAGGCCTTTGGCGCCGATGGCGATGATATCGCCGTAAGGAATGGCATACGAAAGCGCCTGGCGCACCTTAGCGTTGTCAAGCGGCGGGCGCAGGGTGTTGAAGAAACCGACATAGTTGAAGAATGAAGGCTCTTCGGCGTAGGTGTAATCGGGATTGTTCTTGAAAGCGTCGTAATTTTCGATCGGGATGCGCGTCACCAGGTCTACCTGGCCGCCTTCCAGCATTTGCTGTTGGGTGGTGGCTTCTGGCACGATTTGCACCAAAACCTTGTCGAACTGGCCATCTTTCCAGCCGCCCCAGTAGTCGTTGAAGCGGGTCAGCAAGATTTCCTGGTCGGGCTTGTATGATTCGAGCATGTAGGGACCCGTGCCGTCTTCCACGCCTTTATCCCAATACTTCGGATCGGCAGCCGCGGCGGCCAGCGCCTTCGGTCCGATGATCCAGGCGCCGTACAGCGAGGAAGCGATCAAATCCAGCGGCGCGGCATACTTCAGCGTGACTTTCACCGTCAATGCATCGACGGCCTCCACTTTGTCCAGCGGCGCCCAGATGAAGGATGCGCCGGCGTTCTTGGCGGCGGTTTCGATCGACTGCTTCACCGCGTCAGCCGTCAAGCCATCGCCATCGTGGAACTTGACGTTCTCACGCAAGTGAAACGTCCATGTCAAGCCGTCTGCGCTGGCTTCCCAGCTCTTGGCCAGCAGGGGTGTGTACTTGTCTTTTGAGCCGGGCGGGTTGATGCGCAGCAGTTGCTCGTAGAAATTGGCCATGTATGCGGCCTCGGTGGAGAAAGAAGCCACCGGGTCCCAGGTGGTGATGTTGGCTGTGTTGGCCACTTTCAACACTTTGGGCTGAGGCTGGGTGGCCGTAGGCGCCGGAGGCTGAGTGGCGGTTGGCTCAGGGGGTTTGGTTGCTGTTGGGGCTGTGGTAGCGGCCGGGGGTTGGGTGGCGGGCGGTTGCGTAGGCGCCGGCGCCTGGGTGGTTGCCGATGCGCAGGCGCTGAGGATCAACGTCAGCACGACCAGCAGGTGAAAGAATACGGTTTTCCGAATCATAGTCTCCTCCAATTGAATATGGGTTGGCACATGGAGTTATCTTATCATCTTGAGTTTTCAAAAAGTTTGCAAAAGAAGGGGATATAATCGATTCTGATGAATCCCGCCGCTCTGCTGCAAACCAAATTCCTGGTCCCGCAACTGTTGGGCGACCACCTGCCGCGGCCGCATTTGATCGCCTGGTTAGAACAGCACGCTAACCGCCGGTTGGTGTTGGTATCAGCTCCGCCCGGCTACGGCAAGACCACCCTGCTGGCTGATTATTTGCACAGCTCTCCACTGCCGGCGGCCTGGATCCAACTGGATGAGACGGATTCTGATCCGAATATTTTCCTGGCGTACGTGATCGAAGGCATCCGCCGCGTGGGCCAGCCGGCGGGTAATTCGATGGGGCTGGCGGCGCAGTCTTTGCTGGAGAGCGCCGGGTCGAGCGTTTCACCTCACCAGGTGCTGACAGTGTTGATGAATGAGCTCACCGAATCCGCCGCTGAAGCGCGCCTGCTCGTTCTGGAAGACTTTCACTTCATCACCAATCCGCTCGTTCACCAACTGGTTGATTTCTTGCTGGAGAACGCGCCACCTTCGTTTCACCTGGTGATTTCCACGCGCATCGACCCGCCGCTGGCCCTGGCGCGCCTGCGAGCGCGCGGCTTGCTGGCCGAACTGCGCGCCAATGATCTGCGCTTCCGCGAAGATGAAATCGCCGCGGTGGTGCCCGGCCTGACAGATGAAAGCCTGGCTTTGCTAAATGAGAAAACCGAGGGCTGGGCTTCGGCTCTGCAAATCGTGCGCACCTCCCTGGCCGGTAAGGATGCCGCCAGCGCCGCACGACTGATTGCCAGCTTGAGCGGCTCAAACCGCTATATCTTCGAGTATCTGGCAGGTGAAGTCTTCCGCCGCCAGAGCCAGGATAGGCAGGTGTTTTTACTGCGCACTTCTGCCCTGGCTCAGATGGACGCCGCTTCCTGCAACGCTCTGCCGGGTATTCAAGATGCCCAGCAAACGCTGGAACAGCTGGAGGAGGATAATCTGTTCGTCACCAGCCTGGATGCTCAGCGCCGCTGGTACCGCTACCATTACTTATTTCATGAATTTCTGTCTGGCAAGCTGCAGCGCGAACAGCCGGAACGGCTTAAGGCGATTCACACGGCAGCCGCCCGCTATTACCAGAGCCAGGGGGAGATGGAAGCCGCCTTTACGCATTTCAGCCGGGCGCAAGATTGGCCGGCCGCCGCCGCCGCCGTGCAGGCTTACGCCGCGGATTATTTGGAGCGCGGGCGGGTGGAAGCGCTGCACCGCTCGCTGAACAGCCTGCCACCCAATATCTTGCAGGATTATCCCGAACTTCTGCTTCACCACGGCAATGTCCACCGTCGATTGGGTGAAGCCGGGCTGGCTGTCAATGCGTATGAGGATGCACGCGCCGCTTTCGCGGCGCGCGGCGATTCCAGCGGTATCAGCCGCGCCCTCACCCGATTGGCCGAGTTGAACCGGGCACAGGGCAATTACCGCACGGCAGAGGCGTTAGCCGGCCAGGCGCTGGCTCACGCCCCGCTCGCCGATCACCTGGCGCGCGCCGAGGCATTGATGGCGCTTGCCAAGAGCCGTGGATTCCTGTCCAGCATGGATCAGGGGCGGGCGCTGGCCGAGCAAGCCGTGGAAGAAGCGCGCTCCGCTGGTGCGTATCTCTCAGCCCTGTCGCGCGCCAACTTTCTGCAGTCTTTGGGACAAATTTGTTGGTGGCACGGCGACCCGCAGGCCACCGTGCGCTACTGCAAAGAGGCCCTTCAGCTCGCCCCGGAGGGCCTCTCACCGCTCGCCGCCCAGGCGTATATTTCCCTGGTCAGCCCATATCTCTACTGGTGCGAGCTGGATACTGCCCTGGCTTACGCTGAGCGCGGCCTGGAGCTCGCCCAGGCAATGCACCTGCGCGAGCTGCTGCCCAGCGCGTACACCGCCTTGGGCAACGTGCTCACCCGGCGAGGAGAAACGGTGCGCGCCGAAACCTGCCTGCGCCAATCGATGGAAATGGCGCAGGATCTGGGGCTGGCCGCCTATGAACGCCTGATGGCCACCGGTTACCTGGCTTACAACCTGTACGGGCAGGGCCGTGTAGAAGAGGCCCGCCTGCTGGCTGAGAGCGCTTTGTGGGCTTACACCGGCAGCCTGGACACCTACGAAGCCTTTGTGTGCCGCAGTGTGTTGGCGGATGTGGCCCTCGAAGGCCACTTGACCTCCCGGGCCGAAACCCTGTTCAGCGAGCTGGTTGAGGTGGGTGAGCGGCGCCAGTTTCGCATTCCATTGGCCATGGTGTATTTCGGCCTGGCCTACATACACATGGTGACCGACCGCAGCCAGAGTGGCCTGGACTTTGCGCGCCAGGCCCTGGCGATGATCGAACCAACCCAGGCCATCCAGCTCTTTATCGACCAGGGTGAGCGCAGCCGGGTGGTGTGCCTGGCACTGCAGGAAAGCGGGGAACAGTCTGAATTCTTACGGCGCGTGCTGGCGCAGCTGCCCGCCAGCCGCCAGCCAGTCCGGACAGCCCACGGCAGTGCTGTGCTGGTCAAGTGTCTAGGCCCTTTCCGAGTCATGGTTGGCGGCGAAGAGGTCTCGCAAGAGCGTTGGGTCTCGGCCAAAGCGCGCGACCTGATGGCGTATTTCATCACATTCCGGCATGAGCGCATCCCCGCCGAGCGCATTTTTGAAGCAATTTGGGCCGATAAACCCGGCCGCGGTATGACCGCCTTTCACACCGCACTCTCCCGCCTGCGCAGCGCGCTGCGCTCCGCCAGCCCAGCTCAGCGTGTCATTCTGGTGGAGACCGGCGAATACTGGCTGGATACCACGGCCTTCAGTGTGGATGTGGATGAGTTCGACAGCGCCCTGGCCCTGGCGCGCGCCGCGAAAGACGAGGAAACCTCCGCTTACTGGTACAAGCAGGCTATTGACCTTTACCAGGGTGAGTATCTCGATAACCTGTACTATGATTGGCTGCTGCCCGAAAGACGCCGGCTGATGGCAGATTACATTTCCGCCTTGCGCACCGTGGCCGATTTTCATTTTGCCCACGAGCGGTATACGCGCGCCCTGGAGCTGCTCCAGCGGGCGCTGCGCGTGGATAACCTGATCGAAGATTTGCACTGCCAGGTGATGCGCGTCTATGCGGCTCTCGGAGACCGGGCTGGGCTGATGCGCCAGTACCAGGAGGTCCGCCAGGTGTTTCGCCAGGAATTGGGCATCGAACCACTGACCTCCACCACGCGGCTGTACACCAACCTGGTGGATCGTCTCAATAAGCAGTAACAAACAAAAAGCAGCCAACGTGTTCGTTCGCTGCTTTTCTGGCTCCCCGACCAGGACTCGAACCTGGAACCTAGCGGTTAACAGCCGCCCGCTCTGCCGATTGAGCTATCAGGGAATGTGCATTGTTTCTCAAGCGTGCTGATTATACGCGCAAGGCCGATGCATGTCAAGGCGGTTTATAGATCATGAGCGGCTGTTGGCGCCCGCCGAAAACACCTGCGCCTCACGCCGCGCCAGGCACCGGTTCGGGTTCAATTTCTGTGCTGGCTGCCTCGATTGTGGATTCGACCGGGTAAACAGGCATCTCCTGTTCCAAGATAAACTGCGCCACAACATTTTGCAGAGCTTTGGCCATCTCCGCCAGGCCCAGGGCAGATGCAGATACCTCCTGCACCTGAGCTGCCATTTCATCGGAGGCTGAGGAAACTTCCTCCACGGCGGCGCTGGCTTGCTGGGAGACGGCCGCGATCTCTTCAATGGCGTGACCGACTTCTTTCGAGTGGTCCGCCATTTTTTGGGTGGCAACTGTGTTTGCTTCGATGACGACGGAGACGGAATCTACGGCGGCGACCAGTTCGTTGGATGCCGCGTTCATATCCACGGCGGCCTGGGAAGCCTGTTCAGCCTGTTGATACACCGCTTCGGCGGCCTGTTGAATGCTGCGCAGGGAACTGCCCGCCTGCTTCGCCAACCCGACGCCGGCTTCGACCTCACTGGCGCCGTGCTCCATGGCGGATACGGCTTCATTGACGGTCAATTGGATGGTTTTAATCAGTCCGCCGATTTCTTTGGTGGCTTTGGTGGCCCGTTCGGCGAGCTTGCGCACTTCGTCGGCCACCACGGCAAAACCCTTTCCGTGTTCGCCGGCGCGTGCCGCCTCGATGGCGGCGTTCAGCGCCAGCAGGTTGGTCTGCGAGGCGATTTCTTCGATCGTCTCGACAATCTGACCGATCTGGTCAGAGCGCTTGCCCATTTCCTGCACTTTTTGCGCCGACATACCCACGGTAGCCTGGATGGCCTGGATGCTGTGGATAGTCTCTTCCACCGTTTTACTGCCTTCGCGGGCGGATGCGGCGGCTTTTTCTGAGTCTTTCGTCACGGCCTGGGCGCTGTTGGCGACGCGCTCGGCAGCTTGCGTCATTTGAGAAGCGATGTTCGATGCCTTGCCGACCGCCAATGCCTGGTTGGCGGCGCCGTTGGCCACCCCTTCGATCGCCTGGCTCAGTTCGCTCATCACATTGAAGGCACGCTCCACCGATTCTGCCTGCCGGGTGGTGCCGCTGGCCACCTGCTGGACGGTGTGGGCGATTTGCTCCGTGGCTTCGCCGGCTTGCGCAGCAGAATTGGCCAACTGCCGCGAAGCCTGGTTCAGCTCAGCGGCGTTCTCTGAAACGCTGTCCACTGTCTGATGCAAGAAAATGAGCATGCTGTTGAAAGATATCCCGAATATGTCATCCGGCGATTTGGGGCTGACGCCGGTCACCAGGTTGCCTTGCGAAAGCCGCTCAGCCGCCTGGCTCATCGTTTTCTGATAAGCGATCATCTGGCGAAACGATTCAGCCAGCTCGCCAATTTCGTCTCCACTGTGGAACGTGACTTCCTGGTTGATCTCACCTCGCGCCAGGCGGCGCGCCACCTGGGTCACCGTCTGCAACGGGCGCGAGATATTGCCCGACACGAACGCCGCCGCGCCGAAAACCAACACCAGCGCCAGGGCACTGATCGCCAGGTTCGTGTTCCGCACCACATCCACCTGCCTCAACGCTTCGCTGACATCCTGCTCGACCAGGATGCCCCACCCCGTGGCGCTGATCGGTTTGAACGCCCCTACCACCTGCCTGCCGAAATAATTGGTGTATTCTTCCACACCGGTGATGCCTGCCAGGGCTTTTTGTGCGCCCAGGGTGTCCACCTTCAGCTCCAGTTCGGAGCGCGTTGAAATTTTGCCCAAGGCTTTCAACTGGCTGTCAAAGCGGGAGGGGGTGATCATGTATCCCTGTTTGTTGATCAGGTACGCCTCCCCGGTGTCGCCGGTTTGCCCCTGTTCCAGGATCTTGGCGAAGGTTTCTACCCTGATTGTGCCGACCGCCGCGCCGATCACTTTATTATCCTGGGTCACTGGCGCCGCCACCACAAACACCAGGCTGCCTGTCGCCTTGGAGTACAGCGGCTCGGAAATGTTCGCTTCACCAGCCAGTGCTTTTTGCAGGTAAAGCCGGTCACTCAGGTCGTAATCTTTGTTGTCGGTCGAGGTGATGCTTTTGCCATCTGGGCCGGTGATCAAGATCGTCTCATACAGGCCCCATGCGTTGTAATACTGCTGGGCGGTTTCTTTGGCTTTGGCCGGGTCCATGGTGCGCACGCGCGCTGTGCCTGCCAGATCGCGCAGATCCATGATGCGCTCCAACACCTGGCTGTTCACATAAGAGGCGGTCAGAACTGCGCTGCGCCGCGCCGAGGCCAGGGTAGCCTCGCGCATGGCTTTATCCGTTTGCAGCAGGTTAAGTGTGCTGAGCACTCCGATGGGCAGTAGAGAAATCAATAAAAAAGCCAACAGTAATTTGCCGCGCAGGTGGAGAAAAAATCCTGCCAGGCGGTTGAAATTCAAGAACAATCCTGATCTTATTTTCATGGCTGAGCTCTCAAAGTTAAGATATCAACCGAGGCGCATCCTTGCGCTCGTTTCGAATGCATACACCTTACTCCAACAGGTATATGATTGGCATAAAACCTGTGTAAAAAAATAATTAAATCACGAAAGTTGGAGAGACGGCCAGGCTTAAGGAGCGGGCAGCAGGTCAACCACAACCACTTCGGGCGGCGCCAGGAAACGCACATGAGGCGCAGCCGTGAATCCCAGGCCGCGGCTGACGAACAGGGTGGTGTTTCCCAGATGGTACTCACCCATTTCGAAGGTTTTTCCATAACGCGAGTTGGTGAAAATGGCGCCGTACAACGGCAGGCGCACCTGCCCGCCGTGGGTGTGCCCGGCGAGGTAAAGGTTCACGCCCACATCCCGCGCGGTGTACGCCACATCTGGCTTATGGTAGAGCAAAATGGTGAAACTTCCCGCTGGCGCCTGGCTTTTCAGGCGCTCCAACGCTTTGTCATTGTCACGCCACTCGTAAAAGCTCAACCCCAACAGGGCCAGCCGGTTGTCTGTCCCTGGCACAGGGACGATCTCATCATCCAGCAGGCGGATATTCAACCCGTTCAGGTCTTCGGCCATGCGAAAGGGTGATTCGACATTGCCGTTGATGGCATATACCCCCAGCGGCGCGCTGAGCTGGCCGAGCAGCGCGCGCAGCGCGTCGATCGCCCTTTGGTTGTTCGTGTATGCTTCGTTGATATAATCACCGGTCAGCACGATCAGGTCGGGTTTCAGGCTGGCAACCAGGCCCGGGATCTGCGCTTCGCGTGGGGTGGTGCGTTCGACATGCAAATCACTGAGCTGAACGATGCGGATTGGTTTCTGCAGCCCGTTCACCGGCAGGCTTATTTTACTCACTGTCAGGTGGAATGGTTCGATATAAAATCCATACAGGCTGGCGGCCAGCAGGGCCAGGTGGGCAAGCGCTAACAGGCCGGTGTACACGTATCTTTGGGTGCGCGACCTGCGCGGATAAAATGCCAGCAGCACGATCAGCCAGAACACCAACAGTCCGCTGCGCAGGATGAAGTAGGCAATCCCCGTCTCCCAGCGCGGCCCGTACGACAGGCCCAGGGTCCGCAGGCCTGCCTGCCATAAGCTGTCCATCCCCAGGAAGACCAGAGTCAGCAGGCATCCCAGCCAGAACAACACACTCAGGGATGGTCTGCCATTTGACCGGCTGTTCATACCGTCAGCCGCCGTGCAATGGACAGGTGTTTTTCGATGACATCTACCAGGTCGCGCAGACGCACGGGTTTGCTGATGTAATCATCCATGCCGGCCGCCAGACAGCGTTCGCGGTCACCTTCCATAGCTGAGGCTGTCAGCGCCAGGATGGGTGTGGATTTGAATGCCTCCATTGTTCGGATCTTGGCGGTTGTTTCGAGGCCGTTTAAGCCGGGCATCTGCACATCCAACAAAATGATAGCCGGTTTCACTTGAGAAATGCAGTTGATGACTTCCAGGCCGTTGTTGGCGGTAAACACCTGGTAGCCGGCGGCCTCCAGGTAATCGCGGGTCACCATCACCATCGCCTCTGTGTCGTCCGCCAGCAAGATTTTGGCTGGGCCGACTTTTGGTGTCGATTGGTAGCGCTGGTCGGTTGGATAGGCTGTGTCTATGTCGCCAGGCGCCCACGGCAGGCTGATGGTGAAACAACTGCCCACACCTGGAGCGCTCTCAACGCTCACATATCCACCGTGCAGGCGCGCCATTTGTTGTACCAACACCAGGCCCAGCCCTGTCCCGCTGTAGGCGCGTGTCAGGCTGTTATCGACTTGCGAAAAAGGTTGGAACAGGCGCGGCAGGTCTTCTGCCGCGATGCCGATGCCGTTGTCGCTCACTGCGATCTGAACCTGGCTTTTCTGAAGGTCAGCGCGCACCTCCAGGTTGATCGTACCTTCGTCAGGCGTGAACTTGATGGCGTTGCTCAGCAGGTTGACGATCATTTGTTTCAGCCGGCGTTCATCCGCCTGGATCAGGTGCAGGCGGGCATCAAATTTATATTCGATTTTTTGCTGTTTCCTGTGTGACAGGTCTTTGACTAACCGCAGGCTTGCCAGGCACACATCGTTGATATTCACTTTGTCGATCGTCAGCGCCACTTTGCCGGCTTCGATCTTCGCCAGGTCGAGGATATCGTTGATCAGGCTCAACAAGTGCCGTCCGCTTTCGTTGATTGTATTGATATATTTAATCTGTTTTTCGCCCAGAGGACCAGCCAGCTGCTCGATTAAGCTCTCTGACAACCCCAATATGGCATTCAGCGGTGTGCGCAGTTCGTGGCTCATGTTGGCCAGGAATTCGTCTTTGACGCGCAGGGCTTTCTCCAAATGGGCATTGGCCTGCCGCAAAGCGATCGTGCGCTCCTCCACCCGCATTTCCAGTTGAGCGTGGGATTTTAGCAAAGCTTCCTCGGCCAGCTTGCGCTCGGCCAGCTCATGCTGCAGAGCCGAGAATAATTGGGCATTGTCGATGGCGACGGCTGCCTGGCCGGCCAGGTTGGTGAAAAATGACTCCCAGTGCTGGTCACGGACAGCCTCCTTGCGGTGGTACACTTCGAAAACGCCTAACAACCGGCCTTTTGCTACCAGCGGCACGCCTTGATAGCTCATGAATCCTTCTTCCTCCAGGAATTCAGCCGGGAAGAGGTTGTGCGGATCATCCGCCAGGTGGGTGACGTGCACCAGGCGCTGCTCGGCGGTGGCTGTGCCGGCAAAACCCTGCCCCGGTGCGAGGCTGGTGGATTTGATCATCGGACTGCGAAAACCCAGGCCAGCCGCGTATTCCAGGCGGTTGTTCGCCGGGTTCAGCAGAAGGATGCAGGCGCTGTCCACAGCCAATAAGCTGACAGCCGTTGAGAGCACCAGGTCGAGGCTGGTTTGCAGGTCGAAAGAGGAAGCGATGACCATGTCGATTTCGTGAAGTGCACCCTGGCGTTCCAAATCCTGACGAATCTGAGCCTCAGCCTGTTTGCGCTCGGTGATATCCACGGTCGTTCCTTCGTAGTAAAGCAATTTGCCTGTCGCGTCGCGCACCTCTCTAGAATTTTCAGACACCCAGGCCAGCGAGCCATCTCGCCGGTAAATTTGCGATTCGAAGCCCTGTACCCTGCCTTGCTGTTGGATGAGCCGGATAAATTCGGCGCGCCGGCCAGGCTGGACATAAAACTCATGGCTGATTTCCCGGATATTAGCCATCAATTCTTCTGCCGAATCGAAACCCAACATGCGCGCCGCGGCCGGGTTAGCCGTGATGAAGCGGCCATCCGGCGTGGTTTGGGAGATCGCTTCGCTGGCGTTCTCGAAAATGTTGCGGTATTTTTCTTCAGCCTTGCGCAAAGCTTCTTCAACCTGGATGCGGGCAGAAAGCTCACGTGCATTGGCGATGGCGCCTGCCACACTGCTCGCCAGCAGCGATAGCAAGCGGATATCGGCCGTGGTGAAACGGCGTGCAGCGTCTTCGACGCAGAATGCAGCCAACACTCCCACCAACACACCGCGGTGCAGCATGGGCACCTCAATCACCGCCCTGAATGGAATCCGATTGTATTGATCGGCGCGGTGTTCCCATAGGCTGTAATCATCCACGATCAAGGGCTGGCGAGACTGCGCTACTCGACCCGCCATCCCTTCTCCCAGGTGCAGCCTGGCTCCAATGGGAATTAATGAGTGATTCGAGGCGACAACTTGCAGTTCGGCGATCGTTTCATCGTAAAGATAAATGCCCGAGCCTGGCACGTCGAGCAGTCTGGCGGTGCGTTCCGCGATGGTGCGCAAAATTTCAGACAGGTCGGTTTGCCCTGCGATTTCAACCGAGGTTTCATACAGTGCAGTAAATTCATCTGCCTGGCGCTGAAGCACCAGTTCGGTTTGTTTTTTCCGGGTGACATCCTGTCCATAACAATTAGCGTAGCCAGCTTCAACAATAGGCGAAATGAAAAATGAATAAATTGTGCCTCCGCAGGAGGCCTCCAGCATTTCAGCGGCGTTGTTGGTCAATATTGCAGTAATTTTTTCGCGCCACACCGCCGGCACCCGCCCGCCGACACTGCAGTCCCATTCTTGTAGCAGCGGCGCGCTGGCAGGGTTGGCGTGTAAAATGACGCCGTGAGCATCGATACGCAAGATTGGGTTGGGGTTTTCCAGCGAAAACCGCGCCATGTTCTGCGCCTTTTCCTCGGCCAGCTTGCGGTCGCTGATATCCGTCATTGCAGTCAGCATGCACCTCTCGCCGAATAGATCGAGCAAATCCATGGCAGCCAGCACGGTGCGCGGGCCGCCGCTCGCATGGATCGTCAGCTCGAGGTTGCGTAGATAGCCGTAGGCGTTTAAGTTCTCCACGATTTTCCGGCGATCCTCAGCGTCGATGATGCCTAACTCAAGCGAAGTGTGACCGATAATATCGGTTCGGTCATAACCGTAAATCTGGCACGCCGCCTCGTTAACGTCAATAAATTTGCCATCTGCCAACCGGCTGATGATCAGCGCCGCTGGGCTGGAGCGGAACATGATGGCGAATTTCTCCTCCGATTGGCGCAGGGTTTCCTCCGCGCGTTTGCGCTCGGTGATGTCAGAGGCCATACTCATCACCAGACGGCGGCCATCTGCCAGTTTTCCAACTGGCGATGAACTGAACTCCCAGGTGCGTTTCTCCCCGTTCTTGGTCGTGATCACATATTCGCCTTCAAAGCGGAGCTCGTTCAGACCATGCTGCGGCTGCCTGTCCTTCTGCGACTGCTGCTGGCTTTCGCTGGAGGCGCGCGCTTTCCAGGCAGTTATCGTTGGTATTTCCTGGCGCGTGTAGCCGGTGAGATCCATCCAGGCCTGGTTCACCATCACCACCTGGCCGTCTTCGGCGTGGATGAACAATGGGAAGGGCGCGTCCGAGACAGCATCCTGGAACCGTGCCTCGACTTCACCCAGTTTGCCTTCTGCAGAGCGCAGTCGTTGGTTTTCTCGCTGGACGATGACATAAATCAGGCTGGCGCTGGCGGCGACAAAGGCCCATCCTTTGTATGTTTGCACCCTGGTCAGCAGGGCGGGGTTTGTGATGAGCGCTTCTAACAGCCTGTCGGAGAAGAATATCCACAGAACGCCGAACAACAAATACCAGAAGGCGATGCGCACTTCCGGCCGGTTCGCCAGTCGTTTTATTCCGGCTACAAAGTTTTCTTTCATGCTGATGGTTTAAGTATATCCAAAAAAAGCCAGTGCATACCCCCTACTTTCGTTGGATTTTTGGCGGCGGTTCGCTCAAAAGGTCAATGCGGGAATAGTATCTCCCCGAAGACCATGAACAGCACCCACAGGGCGAACAGCACAGGCAGCCAGGCCAACCATGAGCGCTCTCCGCGGCGCAGAATGGCGATCAAGCCCGTCGCGCCGCTCGCCAGGCCGCACAGCAGCATGAATATTCCATAGAAAGGCAGAACAATCTGCTGCCAGGGCTCGTTGGTTTGCAGCGGCATGAAAACAAAAGAGTTCACCAGGAATAACAAAATGAACAGCACACCCAATCCAAACGACCACCAGCCCAGGCGGGTAGATGGGCGGCTGAAGAAGGATTGCTTATGAGAAGTGGGGGAAATTTGGGCCGTCATCGTGCGCCTCCAATTGCAAATCGTTTCATTGCACCTTCATTATCGCGCCGATCACGGCAGCAGGCATAAGGGCTTTTGATTGATTACCGGGGCGAGGATGCCGGTTCTGCCTGCATCTCCATCCTATTCCTCACTTACTTTACAGACCCGGGCTCCTCCAAAGCTGCAGCACCTGGGCAGCCGGGTGGTTATCGGTGATGAACTGCATCGGGTGCAGGTAATCTTGCGCAGCCTCGGCTTGAGCGGCATCGCGCGCCGCTTTTAACGCCTGGTCGTAAGCCGGCCGGCTGGGGTCTGACCCCTTGGGAACTTTCGTGTGGATCATCTTCAGCAGATCGGCCTGCGCTGGCCAATGGGCGGGGTCCTCCAGCACCTGTGTGTCAGAGACGAAAAACTGCAGGCGCCAGGTATCGGGGCGTCCGTTCTGCGGGGTAGCCAGGGCGCCCAGCGGGTCGCCGCGCTGCACCTGCTGGCCAGCGTGCACGAAGATGGAGGCCAGCCCGCCCAGACGGGT
Source organism: Chloroflexota bacterium (assembly GCA_029782365.1). Classification (GTDB taxonomy): domain Bacteria; phylum Chloroflexota; class Anaerolineae; order Anaerolineales; family UBA4823; genus CAWBUW01. Next base: position 59,729 of record JAKOUW010000017.1, on the reverse strand, counting down.
GTAAATGGTCTTTTGCACACCGCTGCCGGCCTGGCGGCAGGCCACCCCGCGTGGGTGGCGGATGACCACGACACCGCTGGCAGGGAACGGCCCCAGCGCCAGGGGATTGCAGAAAATCACCTGGCCTTCCGCCGGGGCGCAGACGGTCTTCTCGCCGGCTGCGCCGTTTGCCAGGCCCAGACTCACCCCAGGCATCAATAATCCATCGGGGGCCGTGGATAGAAAATCGCGCCCCAGGTACCAGTTTTCCGCGCCAACGGAATACAATCCATTCTTAAATTGCTCCAGGCGGGTATAAACATCGGCCTGGCGCTGAGCGTCCTCTCCAACCGGAAAGTCATACAGCAGGGCGTCGGGAGCGAACAGGCCGTTGTCGGCCGGGCCGGCGGTTTCCTCGGCGGAGCGGCTGTGGTTGTCGATGATAAACTGCAGTGGGTCGACAAAATCTTGCTGCACCAGCGCGGCGACCTTGGCGCGCAGGTTCTGGTAATCGGGCGTGGCTGTTTTGCGCGCCTGGTACATCGTTGCCAGGTCTTTCATCGTTGGCCAATAGATGGGATTGCTTGCCAGGGTGTTGGTGAAACACACATCGAAATGCAGATGCTCGCCCTGGGTGGCATCCTGGCCGGTGGAGATATCGCGCATAAAGCCGACGAAGCCGATCTGCTCGCCGCCTTTCACCAATCCGCCTTCCTTCACATTCGGCAGGTCGAGCGAGTCTTTGTGCACGTGCCCGTAGCGGCTGTACACTTTGTGTTGGATGACCCGCCCATCCTTATTTAAAAATGCAGCCGGGTGTTCGATGACAATCACATAATTCCAACTGCCGCCCTGCACTTTGCGGGCGAAGGTGATGCGCCCATCGGCCACTGCGAAAACAGGCATGTGCAAACCAGAGCCAAGGGCGAAATTCAAGTCGGCGCCGGTGTGCAAGCCCAGAAAGTAATCGCTCAGGAATGGATTTTCGTCATACCAGTCATCCAGCCAGAAATTAGTCACATTGACGCGGCCCGGCGCCAGCCTGCTGGATGGCACAATCGGGGCGGCGCGCTGCGCCGGACTGCCGACCGGGTAGGAAAAAACCTTGCCCGGCTCGAAGGCCTGTTCGAACAGCGGCGTCCAGCGCACGGTGCCGAACGAGACGATGGCATTCACCGGGCTGTCGTCAAATTGGGAAACCTGTCCGAGCGGGGGTGTGCCTGCAGGGGCAGCCGCCGCCTGGGAGAAATGTAAATCGAATTCGCCCAACTGCGCCCAGCGTCCCACGTTGGCCTGCTGGTCGAGCGTGACCTCGGTGGCCGGGCCGCCTGTGTTTTGCACCAGGTAGCGCACTTGCGGGCAGAGCACATTGCCAAACAAGCGGAAAGGGATGAAGGCTTCGATCCGGTAGCGGCCATCGGGCAGGGCCGCACCGCTGGATGTGGCGGCGGGCATCTGGTAATCGACGCGCACCTGCTGGAAAGAGATATCCTGGCTCGAGCGCCGCCAGCGGGCTGGCCCCCAGATGATCTGCCGGCTGTTGTCCAGCGGTTGTTCCACGCTGCCGGTCTCATCCAGCACCCAGCGCGTCGCCTGCAGCGCGGCCGGGCGGCTGCCATTATAAGAGATCGCAAAACCGGTGTCATCGACACGCGTGTACAGCGGGTCGGGCGTCTGGTACAGCGGCACCCAGCGCACCGGCCCGAAGGAAAGTTGGAGGTTGACCGGGTTGGCCTGGGAAGTCTCGTCATACTGGCGCACCTGCCCCAGGCGTTTGTCGGCGGTGGGGCTGCCCACTTCCAGGCGGAACTGGCCGAGAGTAACCCAGGCATTCATATAGAAATTCTGGTCGATAAAGGCTGTCCTGTCCACCAACGCGCCGTTCTCGTCTTGCACAGTCACTGTGTAGCGAGCCACCCCGCTCGCGAAGCGGTCTGGGATAAACACTTCCACCCGGTACAAGCCGGAGATATTGGCGCTGTCGCGCGGCATCAAGAAGGTGACTTCGACCCTGGGCTGGTCTGCCGCCGGGCGGTGCCAGAACTCCAGGCCAGCATTTGGCCCACTGCTTGGGTTGTACAGCGACCACTGAAGTTCAAGATTGGCTTGTAAATCCGAGCTGGCCGGCGTGCGGCTGGCATAATCGGCAAAATACACCTTACCCTGGCTCGATTCCAGAGGATTCTTGATCCGGGCGGATACCGTTTTTGGCATACAGACCCTCCTTAATGGGTTAACATATACATTGTACACTGATTTTGTCCGAATTCAATCAGTCAGTTAAGGGGCTGGGCTGCGGTGTTTACAAAACTGATAGTCATCGAGCCGCGCCTTGCTGAATCCTGTCAGGCATTTTCTGCTAGACTGAATTTATTAGAGGTGGCAGGGATGGTTTGGGTTCACTTAATGCCCAAACCATCCATGTCATTAAGGAGGCACGGTGGATTTCACGGCACAGGAGCAGGCGAATGGAGCAAGTCAACAGTGATTGGCGGCGATGCAAATTGGCCTGGTTGCTGTGCTTGTGCGCTTTGCTGGCCGCGGGTATCTCGGGCGGCAGCCCAGCTCAAGCGAAAAACAGCGCCGGGCCCGCTTCGCCAGGGATCGTTGATATTTGGGGCGGGGCAAGGGCTTTCATCGCCTTGCGGTTAGATGGCTCTGTTTGGACCTGGGGTTGGGATGATTATGGCATACTCGGCAACGGATATGCGACTACGATGTTCATGACCAGCACGCTGTATGACGAGCTCACACCTTTCCAGGTATTAGGCGCCGGGGGTGTTGGCCATTTGACCGGCATCCAAGCCATCGCCGGCGGCGAACGTCACAACGCCGCCCTCGATGCAAACGGCGATGTCTGGACCTGGGGATGGAATGCCTTCGATCAGTTGGGAAACGGCATTTTCTGCAGTCAGGATCCACACAGCACCCAGTGTATGGGCCTTTACCCGGCCAAAGTGCCTGGTCTGTCAAATGTGAAGATGATTTCAGCGCGCGGCTACCACACCCTGGCGCTCAAAAAGGATGGCTCAACCTGGGCCTGGGGTTTCAACGGAAACGGCCGGCTGGGCGACGGCACAACCAATGACCGCCACAGCCCGGTGCCTGTGAACGGCCTGGAAGGGCACGGCGGTGTGCTGGCGATCAGCGGCGGCGGCGCAGTCAACATGGCGTTGATGGCTGATCATTCCCTGTTGGGGTGGGGGGAAAACGATCTGGGCGCGGTGGGCGACGGCACGTGGGATGACCGCTACGCGCCCACCCCGGTCAGCCAGGCCAGCGGCTTGAAGGAAATCACCGCCGTCTCCACCGGCTGGGGGCATGTGGTGGCGCTGGCGAAAGACGGCAGCGTGTGGACCTGGGGGCAGAACGGGCAAGGTGAATTGGGCGATGGCACAAACCAGGCGCGTAACCTGCCATTCCAGGTGCCTGGCCTGGCGGATGTGACCGCCGTTTCGGCGGGTGATGCGCACACCATTGTCTTAAAGAAAGATGGCACTGTCTGGGCCTGGGGAGCCAACGCCAACGGACAGTTGGGGGTAGGCAGCATATTCACCTCCAGCGCTGTGCCGGTTCAGGTGAAAGATTTGAAAAATGTGCTCCTGATGCGAGGACGAAATTTTAACAGCCTGGCGATCAAAGCTGACGGCTCGGTATGGGCTTGGGGCGACAATGGGCGGGGCTGCGGCGACGGAACGCGCGGCTATGACCTGTCTCTGCCGGTGAAAGTGCTGTTTCCCGATATTCTGACACAGCCGTTATTTTTACCTGCCCTTCAAGTCCATTGAGCCGATCGTCCCTGCCCAAAGCTCTGGGTGAGCACCAGACCGCTGTAATGACTCCAAAAAGAGGGCATCTCTTCCGGCAGAGGGTAATCACCCATAATGGATTAGCCATGAGGGAGAGCCTACGCCCTATCCGAATTTGGGTATAGAATTGTGTCGGAGGCCGCAATGAGCTTGAAGGACAAAATCATCTACCGCATTTTTTTCGGGTTGCTGTGGATAATGTTTTTTGGCGTGCGTCTGTTTTACCAGGGCAAAGTCCAGGCGTAGGGCGAATACACCCGTGTAAACCCACAGCAAGAAGCGCTTTACTTCCGCCTGTTCGCGCTGGCGTACCTGCTGTTGGTGTTTTATTTCTTGACCCCCTGGGTAGATTTTGCCGGACTGCCCTTACCGGCCTGGCTGCGCGGACTGGGCGCGGCGCTGGCTTTCCTGGGCATCGGGCTGTTTGGCCGGGCGCACCAGGCGCTGGGCAATAATTGGACGGCTGTGCTGGCGCTTTCACCCAACCACCAATTCGTCACCAGCGGTCCCTACCGGTGGGTGCGTCATCCCATGTACAGCGCTTTTTACCTGATCGGCCTGGGATTATTCCTGCTCTCGGCCAACTGGCTGGTCGCGCTGGTGTACCTGGGCGCTCTGACCTTGATGTATGCGGCGCGCGTCGGCTTGGAGGAGGCGATGATGCTTGGCCGCTTCGGCGAGGCGTACCGGCGTTATATGGAAACCACCGGCCGACTGCTGCCCCGTTTCTGACTTGCTGGTTTCATTCGAGCCGCTCCATTTTGTCATTGCGCTCAGCCCGCTGAGCATTCTCCTGCCCCTGGCCTGGAGGCGGACGCACAGCGTCTGGTACGCGGCTTGCCTGGCAGCTTTCTGGGTGTACCTCATCCTGCTGGCCCAGGCCGTGATCTTCCCGTTTGTGGTCAGCCTGAACTCCGCTGGACCTTTCTCGCTGCCGATCAACCTGGTTCCGTTCTATTTTGGCCGCTGTGAGCCGCTCAGCTTGTGCGTCCAAGGCATCCTGGAGAATATTTTACTGACCGCGCCGTTTGGATTTGGCATCAATTTCCTCTGGAAGGTGACGCTGCGGCGAGTTGCCTGGTTGGGCCTGGGGTTGGGCGTTCTCTGTGAACTGGCGCAGTTGGCGCTGGACCTGGGGATGCACAGCGGTTTCCGCTCGGTGGATATCAACGATGCTCTGCTCAATGGGTTCGGAGTCTGCCTCGGCTGGCTGGTTTACCATCTTTGCCTGGCGGCTTGGAATGCCTTCAAAATCAGAAATATGCTATAGTTAATTTAGTGACAATCCGGAAAGGTCATTTGAGCGCCCGAGCTGCGCAGGCTGGTTTCTGTCAGGCAAGCTTGGCTGACAGGCATTCGTTGGGCGCTGACCAGAATTTGTGTGGCGGGCCAACCGCCGCGATCACTCTTGTTGGAGTTGTGCGTGCAGTCAAACCAAATCCCTGATCGCCGAAAATCATCGCAAGGAGTCCGCCGGTTGGTCTCCTTTTTCTTAGCGCTGGCTCTGGCAGTCGTTATTTTCATTCTTGCCGGCTCGTACTATGAAACGCTCTCTCGCCAGCGAGAGCTCAGCCAGGTGAAGCCGCCAGGCCGGATGGTGCAGGTGAACAATCACAGACTGCACATTGACTGCCAGGGTGAGCGCCTGCCCGGCCAACCCACGGTGATCCTGGAGGCGGGTGCCGGAGGTTGGTCTCTGCACTGGTATGATTTCCAACAGCGGGCGGCGGTTTTTGCTCGTGTGTGCGCCTATGACCGGGCTGGTTTTGGTTGGAGCGATTCAGGCCCGGCGCCGCGTGATGGCCAGCAGATTGTTCAAGATCTGCACGCCCTATTGGCGGCTGCTGGTGAGAAAAGCCCATACGTGTTGGTCGGCGCATCGCGCGGCGGGCAGTACGTACGCCTTTACCGGGATGCCTACCCAGATGAGGTGGTCGGGTTGGTGTTGGTGGATGCCGAGCCGGAGGATTTCCGCCAGAATTCACCCGTTGTGCAGAGCCTGGCTTCTCAAAACCAGGTCATGTTCTCTGCCGTTGGTTGGCTGACCCGCATTGGCTTTTTCCGCCTGCTGGGCGGCGACCCAGCCAAAGCTCCGCAGGTGCCGTGTGTCCCCTTCATGGTTGATACACTGCCGCCGGCGGCCCGCGCCGCGTACCTGGCAGTGGAAGGTCAGCAAAAATGTTTCGACGCTCTGTTGGCCGAAGAAGCCGCCACTTCCCAGCGCGAAGCCCAGCTGCGCAAGACTGCCGGGCTGGGCGACCTGCCGCTGGTTGTTTTGACGCACGGCCTCCCCGGCGCTGCTCCCAACGGCGTTTCAGCAGAGCAGGCCGCCCAGGTCGAACAGCTTTGGCAAGGCCTGCAGGCAAAACTGGCAACTTTATCCAGCCGCGGCCAGTTGGTGCACGCCGAGCGCAGCGGACATAACATTGCCCTCGACCAGCCCGGGCTGGTGTTAGATGCAATCCGGCCCATGGTGGGAAGGCAAGCGGTTCCATAAAATGAATGGCTGACCAATGACCACGCCGGATGCCCATTTCTTGACGGTTGTCATGGCGGCTGCCTCTGTGCTAACTGCCATTTCGACCGCCTTCACGTGGAGCCGGCGGGCGTATCCGGGTGGTCGTTATCTGGCCTGCTTACTGGCTTCGATCAGCTTCATGGCTTTCACAAACGCCATGGAAATGCATGCACAAGGTACGGCCGCCAAAATCATCTGGGCGAAAATCTCTTATCTCGGCGTGGTGAACATAGCTCCTCTGTGGCTGTTGTTCGCTTCGCACTACAGTCAAAAAGACTCCTGGCGCACGCCAGGCCGCACCGCCGCGCTGTGGTTCCTGCCCGTGGTCACGCTGGGATTGGTTCTCACCAATGAACTGCACAACTTGATCTGGACTGCGATCACTCCGCTGACCAGTGCGCCTGGATCGGTCCTGGTTTACGAACACGGCTGGGCGGTGTACCTGTATGCTCTCTACTCGTATATTCTGCTGATCATCGGCTCGTATTGGCTGGTTCGCACAGCGCTTGTTTCTCCACGCCTGTACCGCCTGCAGAGTTTCGGAATCGTCGTCTCAGCGATCATCCCTTGGATCGCCAATGTTTTGTATTTTCTCAACCTCAATCCCTGGCCGGGTGTTGACCTGACAATTTTAGCTTTCGCCTTCACGGGCATCATCGCAACCTGGAGTTTGTACGGTTTCCATGTTTTGGACATTTCTCCGGTGGCGCGCGATGTGCTGTTTAATAATCTTCAGGTGGGCGTGGTTGTGCTGGACAACCACGACCGCCTGATAGATATCAACCCGACCGCACGCCAATGGAGCCAGCTCGACGAACATTCCATCGGGCGTGATTTTTTTGAGGAGATCCAGGCCGGTGAGCAGATACTGCGGTACAAAGGCCTGACCGAGGGCCTGTTTAACCTGACATTCAAAGACCGTCCGGAACCCCTGGAAATTGAAGTGAACATTGCTCCATTGAAAGACCGGCGCGGTAAAATCATTGGCCGGGTTGCGTCGATGTACGACGTGACCAAAGAACATTCGTTGGTGAATGCCGAGCTGAACTGGGGGCGTCAGATGGACCGCTTGAGCCATATCACCCGCCAGGCTATGCTGGCTGAAGATATGAAGTCCATGCTGCAGCCGCTGGCCGACCGCCTGGGTGAGCTGTTCGGCGCGGTGGAAGCCTTAATTACCCTATGGGATGAAAACCACCAGGCTACCCTGCCGGCAGCGGCATTCGGGCCGGGCCGTGACCGTTTTCCGGCGCTTAAGATCGAGCCAGGTGTACGGACGCTCACCATGGCTGTGCTGGCAGAGGGCCGGCCGCTGATGATCGAAGACACGCACAATACACCTTACCAGGATCCGCGCGTGGCGCGGCTGTTCACCCGGCGCTCGATGCTGGTGATCCCCCTGGTGGGCAAGGCAGAAAAAATGGGCGCTGTCTTGATCGGTTTCGACCCTGTGCACCATTTCACCGAGGAGGAAATCGCTCTCGGACAGCAAGCCGCCGGTCAGATCGCCCTGGCGATGGAAAGAGTCCGCCTGCTCGAATCTGAAAAACGGTACATCGCCCAGCTTGCCGCCTTGCAGTCAATTTCCCAGGCTGTGCTGACATCCCTGGATCTCAAGCAGGTTTTCGAAACTGTGGTGCAAATGTTGAACCAGACATTCCATTATCCTTATGTCAGCGTCTATCGTCACAAGAACGGAAAACTGTACCTTGGCGCCCAGGTCAACTACCCTCAAGAGTTGGTGATTTCTGAAATTCCGGTCGGCAAGGGCGTCATGGGGCGCAGTGTGCGCAGCCGCCAGCCGCAGTTTGTGCGCAATGTCCACCAGGACCCCGATTTTTTGCGCGCCGCTTACGCTGTGGAGAGTGAAATCTGCGTTCCACTGCTCAAAGGCAGCGACGTGTTGGGCACCCTTAATATCGAATCCCAGCCGCCGCAGGTGCTCACCGAGACCGACTTGCTCTTAATGACCACCTTCGGCAGCCAGGTGGCAATCGCCATTGAACACGCCGAAATTTTCAGCGAAACTCAGCGCCAGGCGGAGAAGGAGCGGCTGATCCTGGAAGCCACCGCGGATTTTTCGGCCGGCCTGGGTTCTGAGTCGGTAATGCAGGCCATACTGCGCCACATGATCGCCGCCCTGCACGCCGATGTGTGCACCATTTCACGCTGGGAGCGCGAGAATGACCGTGTGGTTACCTTGTATGATTATTCACCCATGCCCAATACCAGGAACCGGCAGGGAGAACACTATCGGCTCAACTTATACCCGGCGACGCGCTTCGTGCTCGAGACACGCCGCCCGGTTTTCGTCGCGGCGGATGACGCGGCCAGCGATCCAGCCGAAATTGCCTACCTGCGTGAAAATGCCTACCAGGCATCTTTGATGCTGCCGTTGATCGTCGGGCGCAGCCAGCAGGTGTACGGCCTGGTGGAAGTTTTCCGCGGTGCCGGCGCGGCTCATTTCGAAGAAAGCGAGCTGGAGCTGGCGCAGGGTTTGCTGGCGCAGGCCGCGGTGGCCCTGGAGAACGCTCAACTGTACACTCAGATGGAACACCATGCCACCATCGATGAGCTGACCGGCTTGATGAACCGCCGCCGCCTGCTGGAACTTGGCAAATTGGAAGTGGAGCGCTCCATCCGTTTCCAGCACACCAGCGCGGTCATGTTTTTAGATATCGATCATTTCAAGAATTTTAACGACGCTTACAGCTATGCCGTGGGAGACCAGGTCCTGCGCCAGTTCGCTGACTGTCTGCAATCAAACCTGCGCTCTTTTGATCTGGTCGGCCGTTACGGCGGCGAGGAATTTGTTGTGCTGCTGCCTGAGACGAACCCGGCTTCAGCCAGTGAAATCGCCGAGCGCATCCGCAGTTCGGTGGAGGACATGCGCGTCAAAACTCCCCTGGGCGATGCCAAGTTGACCGTCTCCATCGGAGTCTGCTTGCAGTCCGCCGTTACACCTTCCCTGGATGCCTTGATTGACCGCGCCGGCCAGGCAGTGCATGCGGCCAAGTTGCAGGGCCGCAACCGGGTGGTGGTGGATTAACCTATGGTGGAACGGTTAAAACCCCCTATGCTCCAACCCGGCGATGTCATTGGCATCGCCAGCCCGTCTTGGGGTGGGGCCGGGTTGTACCCGCTGCGCGCCGGGCAGGGCGTCCGCGGCCTTCAATCCCTGGGATTCCAGGCGCGCTTCGCCGCCAACGCCCTGGACCACGCCGGTTACGTCTCGGACACACCTGAAAGCCGGGCGGCTGATTTGCACGAGCTGTTTGCCGATCCACAGGTGAAAGCGATCATTGCAGCCATCGGCGGCGACCATGCCTGCCACCTGCTGCCGCACCTGGACTTCGACCTGATCCGCCGCCACCCGAAGATCTTCATCGGTTTTTCGGATAACACGGTATTGAATGTCGCCCTTTACCAGCAGATTGGCCTGGTGACGTTCAACGGCCCGATGCTGCTCACCGATTTTGCCGAACAACCGCACATCCAGCCGTATACCCTGGAATATTTCCGCAGAGCGGTTTGCCGCGCGGCGGCGATTGGTGAGATTTTCCCTGCCGCCGCCTGGACCGAAGCGCGCCAGGATTGGACCAGCGCCAGCCAGCCGCCGCGTGTGCTGCAGCCCTCCCCTGGCTGGCAGCGGCTGAAGCCCGGCTTGGGGCAGGGCCGCCTGATCGGCGGCTGCATCGAGTCGCTGCAGCATCTGCGCGGCACCCCCTATTGGCCGGATTGGCAGGATGCGATCTTGTTCCTGGAAACCTCCGAGGACCGCCCCTCGCCAGCCGATGTGGATGGCATCTTGATGGATTACCAGAACATGGGCGTGTTCGAGCGGCTCCAGGGGCTTTTGTTTGGCCGCCCGATGAGTTACTCGGCGGAAGAGTGCGCCGCGCTGCGCGCCGTCATTCTGGAACGAACGAAACATTATCGCTTCCCGGTGATCTCGGACATGGATTTTGGCCACACCGCGCCTTCTTTCACCCTGCCGTTGGGCTGCCAGGCGCGCATCGGCGAGCGCTTCGAGATCATCGAAGCGGCTGTCGCCGTCGTGTGAGCCAGGCAGCGCCTTCAAAGAGAACATTCAATGGGTGCCCTCAGCCAGCGCAGTCTGTGAGCCTGCGATTACGCTCACTTCGCAGGGTCGAAGGTGATGACCTGGTAATGAAAATCGCGTGCCGCGTTGTTGATCATCACGCCCTGGATATCCACGCTGAACGTGTCAGGGGCAAAGCTGCCCGCCACCTGCCAGGTCAGGCTGTTATCCCCATAGCCGTTCACCGGCGTGAAAGGCGTAACTGCCCGGCTGCCTGCGCTGGCGCTGACCGAGACCACGGCTGTAGTGAAATTGGCGCCAGGGTAAGAAAACGACCAGCGAGCACTCACCAAAGTGTAGGGCACAAAGCCGGCTGGCGGCCAGGCGACAAACTCATCGCGCGTCGGCGGGCGTGCGCTCCAGTGAGGGTAGTCAAACACGTACAGGCTGTTCGAGGCTGACCCTCCGGCGCCGTAAGGGATATCACCGCTGCCCATCTCTAGCGTTGGCGGGTAGAGCAGCCAACGCCGGTGACCGAGTGGGGTGTTGCCCACACCGTCGTCGCTCATATACAAATCAATCGCCCCCGGGCCATAGGCGCCCAGGGCCAGGTTGGAGCTGCCGGCGCCCAGCTTGCCGTCGTTGCTGTAACATTTCCAATCGAGCGGCGGGTTGTGGTTGAGGCTGGCGTTGGCGCTCATCATCAGCGCGGCTGCCTGGGCGCGCTGGTTGTACGTATCGTTGAAGGCGCTGAGCAGCGGCACGCCGGCCATCTGGCGGTAGAAGTTGATGCGCTGCAGAACGGAGGCTTTAAATTCTGCCGTCGTGTCGCCGGGTGTGCAGGCGCTCACGCTGCCCGTCCAGCCTGCCGCAACGGCCGCCACAGCGTAAGCGTGATTGTAGAAATAGCGCACGCTTTCTTGGTTGTGAATGTCAAAAATGCTGGGGTTGAAGGCGTCGAGAAAAGGCAGGAAGAGTGTCTGGCTGAACACGTACGGCATTTGCCAGTCAGCGCCGCCCGGCGCCGTCCGGACAGCCTGGGCTGGTTGCGGCGAAGAGCACATCAGCAGGACAGCCAGCAGTCCGCAAATCGAGAGCAGCACAGCCCATCGCATAGGTGTATTATACCTGCGTGGAGGCATTGACGCGCTTGTTGATTTACGATAAATAAGATAATATTTATTTTATTATTTGGCTTTATTGATATCCGTCTGATCCTCCGAAAGGGGTCTCCCATGCGCCTGTTTGCTGGCATTTTTGCGATTCGGTGCGTTCTTATTCTCCTTTGCTTCGGCCTCCTGGCTGCCAGTTCTCCCGCAGCGACATCTCCTGCCCTGGCCCAGGGCGCGCCGGTAGGGCAAAATCCCCTGGCTTCGCTGACGCTTCGGGTATCTGTCTCGACCAAAAATGAACAACAAACCGGCTCCAGCTTTGTTGGGCCGCTGTCGATCTCTGCGAACGGGCGCTATATTGTTTTTGCTTCAGACGCCTCCAACCTTGTGTCGGGCGATGACAACGGGACGACCGATATTTTCTTGCGTGATACCTGGCTCAGCCTGACCAGCCGCGTCTCCACCGGAAATTTCGGCGTGGAAGCCAACGGCGCTTCCACCTCGCCCGCCATCTCAGCCGATGGCCGCTTTGTGGTCTTTCAATCGACAGCGACGAATTTGGACCCCAAAGACAGCTCTGTGAATGACGATATTTTCCGGAAGAATCTGTTAACAGGGCAGGTCGAACTGGTCTCATTCGACAGCAGTAACAAACGCGCCTCATACGGCTATTCGCGCCGGCCCTCAATCTCAGCCGACGGCCGTTACGTGGCCTTCGATTCGACTGGTGACGATATCGTCCCTGGGCATGCCATGTACTACTGCTGCGATGTATTTGTACGCGACATGGATCTGCACACAACACAGCGCGCCTCGGTGGATTCCAATGGCCAGCAGAGCAGCGAAATCGGCGTTGTCGGTTCGATAGCACCGGCGATCTCTGCGGATGGTTTTGTCGTGGCATTTGTCTCCAACAGCCAGGTTCTGGTCAGCCATGATGCCAATTATTGGGATGTCTTCGTGCATGATCTGCGCAGCGGGCAAACCAGCCTGGTCACGGTCGATGGGACTGGCAGTCAACCGCCGGGCGAACCGGACCATTTTGTCTCCATCTCTGGCAGTGGACGCTACGTGGCGTTTTCCACCAATGCAAAACTGGTTCCGCAGGACAACAATTTTCAGGATGATGTCTACGTGCGCGACCTGTTCACCGGCCAGGTCAGTCGAGCTTCTATTGCCAGCGATGGAACAGAGGGCAACCAATTTTCCCGGTATCCGGCGATCTCCTACGACGGGCGCTTTGTGTCTTTCAATTCATATGCCAGCAACCTGGTGCCGGGCGATACCAACAATGTGCAGGATATTTTTGTTCACGACCGCCTGAACGGACAAACTTCCCGGGTTTCTGTCTCCAGCGATGGATCTCAAGCCAATTATTATTCATACGATTATTCCAGTCTATCCGCCTCCGGACAGGAAGTTGTGTTCAATTCTGACGCCGACAACCTGGTGCCGCTTGACACCAATGGTTTTGATGATACATTTGTCCACTTCTTGCAGGGCGATCAGATTACCAACAACACCATCTCGGGCCAGGTACTCGACAGCCTGGGCAGGCCAGTTCCCGGCGTGGTGGTGTACGATGATCAGGGCGACGCGGCGGTCACCGGGCAAGATGGCCGGTACCGCATCAACGGCCTGCTCATTGACAGCTACTCGTTCAAAGCCAGCGCCGGCAGTTCGGATTTCACCGCTTTTGCGCCCGACCAGATCAAGGTGCCCATCCTGTACGGCAACCTGACCGGACAGGATTTCGTTGCGTTTCACCAGATCATTTTGCTGGTGCACGGCATCATGACGTTCGATACCGGCGGAGGCGGCGACCAGTGCGAGCCGGTTCCACTTGGGCCTTACAATCTGCAGACTGCCTTCAGCGGCGGCCACGGCAATGCCCCGGCTTATTTCGGCACAGCGCCTGATATTTTCACAGCGCACGGTTTCAAAGTTTACCAGGCTCAGCTCACCACGACCCCCTCCCTCACGCCTCCCATCGAAGAAAATGCCGCCTGCCTGGCGCGGCAGGTTGGTTACCTCCTCTCAAAGCCCGAAAACAAAGGCCAAAAGATCATCCTAGTGGCCCACAGTATGGGAGGGCTGATCAGCCGGGCGTACCTAAATACGCTCTCGCCCTCCGAAGCCGGCCGCATGTTCAGCGCCCTGTACACCTTTGGCAGTATGCACGCTGGCATCACGACCGAATATTTGGTTAACTTCCTGCTCGACCGCAATCCAATCTCTGGGGTGAGCGCGGCCGTATTTTGTGTTGTCCATGCCGGTTTATGCCAGTTTGAGACGCCTGCCGTCCTGCGCTTCAACAGCATCGCTCCGAATCAGCCCTTCCTTTCTTACAATTTTGTTGGCGGCGATTCCAGCGATTCGGGCGGCTGGCTGCTCGGCAAAATCCTCCTGCCCTTCGACGGCCCGAACGATGGCATCGTTGGACAGTACAGCGCGGTTGGGCAGCTTTACATAAAGAATTGTTCTCCGGCCTGCCCGCAGACGGTGCGCGGCAGTGCCAATCGATACTGGACCGGTGAGACACATTCCGGTTTTATGGGCATTCCTGCATATTTCGATGGCGGGAATCCAATCTCCAGCACAACCTCGATCGATTGTTTGCTGGTCTGGTTGAAACAGCCCGGCCTGTGCATCGCACGCCCGCCGTCTGCGGCATTGCCAGCCGGCCTGGCGAGTCCGAGCGCTGGCGCTGCACCTGCCTTGCGCCTGATCGCCTCTCAGCGAGGTGAAATCGCCAATGGCCTGGTGATCTCCAGGACGATCCAGGTTGACGGCCCTGCCAGCGCCCTGGTGCAGCTCACCTGGCTGAATGGAGACGCCGGCCTGCGCTTGAAAACCCCTGCTGGCTTGACAATCACACCTGCTTACGCCGCCCAGCATCCAGGAACGGTTTCTTTCGAGGCTCAGCCAGCCTCGATTCTCTCCGCCGCAACGCTCGTTTACAGCCTGACTGCGCCGGCGCCTGGCGTTTATACGGCGGTGATCACCGCCGCTCACGCCGGGCCGGCTGGGGCGTTGTTTACCCTCAGCGCCTTCAGCTCGGCGCCGCGTATCTTGAGCCTCAGCCGTGACAAAGCGCTGTACTCGGTTGGTGACACCGCTCACCTGACTGCCACGCTGGCGGGGGCCGGAGCAAACCTGGCCGGTGCGGCGCTGTCAGCCAACGTGTACCGCTCCGACCTGGTGACAGACACGCTTGTTTTCTCTCCGCACAGCGGCGTTTATACAGCGGCCTATAAAATACCGGCAGTTCCCGGCTTCTTGCTCATCAACCTGGCAGCATCTGGCAGCGACGCCGGCGTGCTCTACGATCGCCAGATCAGCGCGCTGCTGAGCGTGGCGGACCCTTCTGTTTCTTTGACCGGCGTGTATTCCGACCAGGCCGCGCTCAATCCGCAAACCGGCAAGGCAGATACCCTGCAGGTCAACGTGGGCTTGAACGCTGCCCGCTCGGGGCAGTTTCTGCTCTCTGGTGACCTGGACGCCGGGGGAGTGATCGTCGCGCACCGCGCCATATCCGTTTCGCTGGCGCAAGGCATTCATTCTGCAGTTCTGCCGTTTGATGGTGATGAACTGCGCACTTCCGGCCTGGATGGCCCTTACCGCCTGGTTAATTTGAGCCTGCTGGATCAGCCCAGCGGCGGCACACCTCTCTTCTGGCAGATGGACAGTGGATACTTTACCTCGGCTTACCCATTCGCAGGCTTTGCTGCTACCTGCTACACCCTGCATTTGGCGCACAGTTTCCCTGCTGGTGGGGTGGTCACCCCCAACACGCCGCCAGACTGCCACAGCGGCACGCAGTATACCGCCGGCGCGCACCTGACCCTGACCGCCAGCCTGTCAGCTGGTTTCCACTTTGCCGGTTGGAGCGGCGATGAGGTTGGCGCCGGCCTTTCGATCAACGTCACGATGGATCGCGAACGCACGGTGGTTGCCAATTATCTCCCGCCGACGGTTTTCTTGCCCTTGTTAACTCGCTGATGGCAGGTTGGGGATTGTGGTCACAATCAAGCGCCAGGCGTTCACCAGATAAACGGCACCAGGCGGTAATGCACTTTTTTCTTATACTCCGCATAACCGGCTAAATCATTAGCCAGCACCTTTTCCTCATCCAGGATGCGCACGATGAGCACCGGCAGGGCCAGGACGATGATCCACAGCCCCCACAACGAACCAAGCGCCAGCGGAACGCCGGCCAGCATGATGATCACCCCGCAATACATCGGATGCCGGATCAGCGCGTAAGGGCCGGTCGAAATCACTTTTTGGTTTTCAAAGATCTCCACAGTTGAACCGCCGAAGGTGTTCTCCCGGAAGACAAGCAGGTTGATCGCCAGGCCGACGACAACCAGGGCGTCACCCAGCCAGGCGACCAGGGGCGCAGAGGGTGACCAGCCAAAGCGGTGATCGAGCCCCGAAAAAATTAGCACGCCCACATTTACCAGGATGCCGATGGTGATGACCACTTTCTGCAGCGGGCTCTGTTCTGCCGCCGGGCCGACATTTTTACGGCGTTCCAAAAGCTCAGGGTTATACAGCGCAAGGTACACTCCAATCCCGTTCACCGAGGTCAAAAAAACCAGGATGAACACCCAGGCCTGCCAATAATTGAATGTCCAGGCTGGGAGAAAAAGCAGTATCCCCAGCAGGATTGCGCCAATGATAAATGTTTTCAAACTCGAGATGATTAGTGTTTTCATGAAGACACATTCCTTTGGCAAAATTGTCGCCTGGGTTTTGCTCGTGCCATCACCAGACGCTCCATTGATTAACTTTATACTGTTTCCTCAGCCTGTCAATCGTTTTTCAGCAGGCAGGTAAAATCAGCCGCCGCTGTGGTATAATATAACCCTGATTACAGAGCGTGACCGGTTAACAGCCGCTATTCTGCAGAATGGCGGCTGATTTTTTCAAATCGGATGTATCATTTGCCTGCCGGCTGGAGCGCCTCACCAGCGGTAGTGCACAAACTGCTTTGAGGTTATGTAAGAGAGGAGCAAAGGTGAAGTATGAGCTTTGAGATTGGCGAAAAAGTGATTCACCTGTCCTATGGCCTGGGCGAAATTGTCGGTATCGAAGAAAGAAATGTGCAAGGCGCACCTACCCGTTGTTACGTGGTGCGCACCGATGACCTGACAATTTGGATCCCTGTGGATGATATCCAGCAGCGCAGCCTGCGCCGGCCCACCCCACCCGAAAAATTCAAGGAATTGTTTGCCATCCTCAGCAGCCAGCCCGAGCCCCTGCCAGAAGACCGCCTGGCGCGCAAAGAGCTGCTGCAAAGTATGCTGAAAGATGGCCAGCTCGAATCGATCTGCCGTTTGGTGCGCGACTTGAATAACTTCAAGCATGTCTCGAAACTCAATGAGCAGGAAAAAAGCATCCTGGAGCGGGCGTTGAAATCCCTGCTGACCGAGTGGATCTATGCGTCGGGCATCTCGCGCAGCGCGGCCGAAAAATCGATGTCCGATTTGTTGGCCGGCTGACCTGGCGGATTCCTTTTTCAAGTTTCCTGTATAATTTAATCATGGAAACTGAAATTGACCTCGAACTCTACCGTCCCTTAGCGGCCTGCCTGGACGCCCTGCCCAACGGCTTTCCCCCGGCTGCCGATCACAGCGAACTGCGCCTGTTGAGTGTCCTGTTCACACCACAAGAAGCCCGGCTGGCGTCTGCCTTGCGCCCCGAGCCAGAGCCGCCGGCGCTGGTCGCTGCCCGCTGCAGCGCCGATCCGCAGCAGGTTCAGCCTATGTTGAAAAGCATGGCCAAACGCGGCCTGATCACCTGCACGCGCGCCGAAGATGGCCTGCGCTATGCCTTGATGCCTTTCGTCGTCGGCATCTATGAAATGCAGGTCAACCGCATAGATGCCGAGCTGGCAAGCTTGTTTGAAACGTATTACCGCCAGGCATTCGGGCGCTTGCTGGCTGTGGCTCCGCAGGTGCACCGCGTCATTCCGGTGCAAGAGACGATCAAAGCTGGCCTGGAAATCGCTCCTTACGAATCGGTGAGCGCCATCCTCGACCGGGCGCAGGCCTGGGGTGTGGTGGACTGTATCTGCCGCAAACAGAAGGCGCTGGTTGGCGATCCCTGTGAGCATCCCCTGGATGTGTGCATGGTGCTGGGCAGTACGCCGGGCATGTTCGACGCCAGCAGCGTGGTGCGCGCCTTGAGCCGCGACCAGGCGCAGGCAACGCTGCAGCGCGCCGCGGCCGCCGGACTGGTGCATTCGGTCAGCAATACGCAGGAGGGGGGTTGGTATATTTGCAACTGCTGCACATGCTCGTGCGGCATCCTGCGCGGCATGGCCGACCTGGGCCTGGCGAACGTGGTAGCGCGCTCGGCCTATGTCAACACGGTGGATGAAACCCTGTGCGGCGCTTGTCTGGCCTGCCTGGACGCATGCCAGTTCTCAGCGCTGTCCCAGGGGCAGTGGACCGTCCAGGTCGATGAGCACCGCTGCGTGGGCTGCGGCGTGTGCGTTCCGGTGTGCCCGGAGCAGGCCCTGGTCCTGGTGAACCGGCCCTCCGCAGATTTCGTGCCGCCGCCGGTCAGCGAGGCCGAATGGCGCAGCATGCGCCTCGCCAGCCGCGGCTTATCCTGAGAATTGCCCCGCCAGCGCCAGGCGCGCCAGGCGGTCGCCTTCGGCCATCAGCGCCTCGCTGTGCTGGAAATCCCATATCAAAACCCGCGGATTGGCTGGGAGAGGAATATACCGCACTGAGACGCCGCGCTGCCTGGCGATCTCCAGCTCCAACTCGACCTCGCGGCGCTCCATCGCATAAGCCATCTGGTCGATAAATTCGCCTGTTCCGCCGGTGTGCGCGGCAAATTCGCCGATGTCCAGCACATCCAGCGCCACGATTTCTGTCGCTCCGGCCTGCAAAGCCGGTTCGACAGGCAAATTGCTGACGACCGCTCCGTCCATCTGGTAGCTGCCGCCGCGCCTGACGGGTGAAAACCACGGCGGCAGGCAGGATGAAAGGAGCAGTCCATCCAGCACTTTCTCCTGCGAATCCAGGCCGTGCAGCACGGGCCGGCCGGTGTTCAGGTCTGCAGAGACCACCAATACGCGCGGTGAGTGAAGATCGCCAAAGCGCAGCTCTTCGCTGATGCCGTGACGAATGAAAAATTCACGGATGCGCTGGGCGGGTGTATTGTCGGCTTGCCTCAGCATGGCGCGCAGGGTCAGGCGGAAGAAATTGGCGGGCAGTAAATTTAAAACCACCGCCTCGCGCCAGGCCTGCGCCAGCCGCGCCACACCGACCTGGTTGAAGCCGTGCAGAGCTAATGTAACCGCATTGACTGCTCCGATCGATGTGCCGACCAGCAAGTCTGGCTGGAGACCCTCTTCCACCAGCGCCAACAGCGCGCCGACCTGCAGCGCGCCGCGCGAGCCGCCGCCGCTGAGAACGACTGCCAGTTGTTTGCCCATACGCCCTCCTGCTGTTCAATCATGTGTGTGAACTTATTCTCAGTATATGAAAAAACTGCGCGCTCGTCAACTTTCGTCCCCCAGCATTGCCTCCATGCATGAAGAAAAGGAAAGATTAATCTTGCTTGACAAAAGGGTAAAAAATCATCTATACTTTAATCAATCGCTGTAATCGATTACAGTAATCGATTACAAAATGTTCGTCTTCCTCGGCCTGTCAGCCAGATTGGCGGCCCACGCATGGCTGCTCGAGTTCGCAAATCACTCGGTCAGAGAAAAGCCACTGTAAAAGAAGTCTCACAGATTGCCGGCGTCTCCACGGCCACCGTCTCACGCGTCCTGGCGGGTTTTGATGAGGTCAGCGATGAGACGCGCCAGCGCGTGCTCGAAGCGGCCAAAGCGCTCAACTACCAACCCAACCGCAACGCTCGTAACCTGCGCAAGAACACCACCTCCAAAATCGGGGTCATTATCTCGGATATCCAGAACCCGTTCTTCAGCAGCGTGGTGCGCGGCATTGAAAAGTTAACCATCAAAAAAGATTACACCATCATCCTGGGCAACTCGGATGAAGATCCCCAGCGCGAACAAAAACTCATCACCATGCTGCTCGAAGAAGGCGTGGCGGGCATGATCCTCGTGCCGACCAACGCGAATACCGAAAGTTACCAGACGCTTGCCGGGTCTGGCATGCCGCTGGTCGTCATCGACCGCTACCTGGCTCTTCCAGACCTGGATATGGTGTTGGTCAACGGCGCCGCCGGGACAGAAATGGCGGTCGATTACCTTGTCAGGCTCGGCCACAGCAAAATCGGATACGTGGGGGGAATGAAGCACCTTTCGGTGATGCACGAGCGCGAACAGGGCTACCTGGCAGCCCTGCAAAAACATCACCTGCCGTATGTTGACAGCTACCTGCGCCAGGGCAACAACCGGCAGGACGGCGGCTGCACTGCCGTCAATGAACTGCTGGCGCTGCCGCAACCTCCCACGGCCATCCTGATTGCCAACAACTTGATGACCCTGGGCGGACTGCAAGCCATCCACGCCAACGGACTGGAAATCCCTGCTCAAATCTCGCTCGTCGGTTTCGACGACATGGACTGGGCTTCTTCCCTCCATCCGCCGTTGACCTGCGTGGCCCAGCCGGCGTACGAGATGGGTGAGACAGCCGCCGCCGTTCTATTGGATCGTATCAGAAACCCTCACCAGGCTCACCAGACGGTTATTCTCGACACACACCTGGTGGTGCGCGCTTCGTGCAAGGATTTAAATACACAATGAACTCGTTATCCCTGTTTCAAAATTCATTTTTACGCCTGCTGAATGAGGAAACCCTGCGCATGATCATCCTCGCAGAAATTCGCCAAATGCAGGAAGAGGGATGCGCAGTGGCGGGCTTCCGCAGCGCATTGGACCGCCAGGCGTCCGGCGAAAATTTGGCTGACCTCTACCAAGCACTCCTGAGCGCGCCGCGCCACAAAGAGTTTGAGTATGATGAGCCTGAAACCTTGCCAGAAATCCGCGCAGCCCGGCCCGACGGCCCCCGCCGCACCCACCTGGACATCCAGCCTGCTGAATTGTACGACTGCATCTACGGCGCATGGCTGGGCCGTGTGGCGGGCTGCGTGCTCGGCAAACCGGTCGAACCGTTTGGGTACTGGGGAAAAATTGCAGAGTATTTGAAGCTGTCAAACAATTATCCACTCTCCCGCTACATCGAGCGTCTCGACCCGCTCCCGGGTGAATTTCCGATTGATCCCAATTTCAAAGGGCTTTTCTCCGGTGAATTCACCTCAGCTCCGGAGGATGACGATACAGACTACACGATCCTGGCTTTGCACATCCTGGAAACCCACGGCCTGGGTTTCACCACACAGCACGTCGCAAACGAGTGGCTCAGTCACCTGGCATACCACAAAACGTACACCGCCGAACGAACAACCTATCGCAATCTGATCCTCGGCGTTCCACCTGCGGATGCGGCGCGCTTGCTCAACCCCGAGCGTGAGTATATTGGCGCTCGTATCCGAGTGGATGCCTATGGGCTGGCCGTGCCGGGGAATCCTGAATTGGCTGCCGAGCTGGCCTACCGCGATGCGGCCCTCTCGCATACCAAGAATGGAATCTACAGCGCCATGTTCACCGCTGCCTGCCTTGCCTGGGCGTTCGTCACCCATGACATGCACGAGATCATCCAGGCCGGCCTTTCCGAAATCCCGGCCAACTGCCGCACTGCCGCGGCCATCCGAGAATTGCTGGCGGTCCACCAGGAAGTGCCTGAATGGCAAACGGCTTATCAGCGCCTGCTCGAAAAGAACGCTTCTTATAACCCGACTCATGCCATCAACAATACCGTTTTGATGGCCCTGGCTATGCTGTACGGCGCCGGCGATTTTGAAGCGACGATTTGCATCGCCGTGATGTGCGGCTTCGACACCGACTGCAATGCAGCCAATGCCGGGACCCTGCTCGGTATTCTCATCGGGGCGCATGCCTTGCCTGTCAAATGGACTGGTCCGCTCAACGACACACTGCGCTCTTCCGTCGCCCAGTACAGCGAAATGCCCATCTCTGACCTCGCCCGCCAAACCGCGCAGATTGCACGGCAGTATCTTTCCCATTTTCCCAACCAGGAGTGAGCCATGTTATCCAACCTGACCCGCATTCAGAACCGCAAAACCGGACGTTCCTCTTCGTGGGATACATCCGGTCGCAATGCCGACCGCTGGATTATTCCCCCGAAATCAAGCGCCGTGCTTGCCGACATCGCCGGCCCGGCGCAAATCACTCACCTCTGGATGACGCAGTTGAACCATTACCGCGAATGCCTGCTCAAGATCACCTACGACGACCTGCCGTACCCCTCTGTGTGCGTGCCGCTGGGAGATTTTTTCTGCCTGGGGCATGGCATGGTCAACTCGTTCCAGTCGGCCTTGTTCACCGCTTCAACATTTTTTCCTTACCAATTCAACAAACCCTGTGCGCTGAACTGCTATGCGCCGATGCCGTTCGCCAAACGCGCCGTGGTAGAGCTGGTTAATGAAAGCGATGAACCTCACGGCCAATATTTTTATGTCGATTATGAAACGT
This sequence comes from Chloroflexota bacterium, assembly GCA_029782365.1. Lineage (GTDB taxonomy): Bacteria > Chloroflexota > Anaerolineae > Anaerolineales > UBA4823 > CAWBUW01. The sequence continues at coordinate 37,720 of JAKOUW010000017.1, read as the reverse complement.
TTGCCCAGTTCCCCCAGGACTGCGGATATTTTCACGCTGAGTTCCGGCGCGCCAATCCGTTTGGCGGCTGGGGACCGGAAGTGACCGTCAACTGCCCCGAGGTGGATGTTGTCAACGCAGAGCGCACAGCGTGGGATAACAACTACGTGCTCCTGGAGACGCAAGGCCGTGGTCATTATATCGGCTGCAACCTGTCGGTGACCAACTTTACGCGCAACTGGTGGGGCGAAGGCGATGACATGATTTGGGTGGATGGCTATAAATGGCCGCCCGACCTGCACGGCACCGGCAGCGAAGATTATTTCAACCAGGCCTGGGGCATGCAGCCCAATGCGTTCATGCGCAACGGCTCTTCCCTTTTCGAAGGATTCACAGTGCCCGCCGCGGCGATTGAACTTTACCGCGGCGACAGCGGCTACCAGACCAGTTATGTATTCCATCTGGAAAACCCGGTGCGGTTCACGCAAGAGATCAAAGCCACGATTGAAATCGGCCATGCCAATCATCTGGGCAACGAAATCAGCAGTGTGGCGTACTGGTATGCCGACAGGCCGGTGAAGGTTGTTGAAGTGCCGGAAGTGACGCGCCGGCTGCCCGTCCGCCGAGACAACACCGGGCAGTGGCAAGACGATCCGGAACGCGCATGTCCCATGAAACCGGTCAGTCTGACCGACGAGATGAAAACCGTCAAGGCCAATTGGGCCAAGACACATCCCGGGTGATGCATGGACACCGTCGCTCCCGAACAGGTCGGCCTTTCCTCTTCACGCTTAAAACGCATCGACGCGCGGATGCAGAGGTATGTCGATCGCGGCCAACTGGCGGGCCTCATCACGGTGCTTCTGCGCCGCGGGCAGGTGGCGCATTTCGGCATTTACGGCCAAATTGACCAGGCTTCGGCCAGGCCAATGCGCGCCGACGCCCTCTTTCGCATCTTCTCGATGACCAAGCCGCTGACCAGCCTGGCGGTGTTGATGCTTTATGAAGAAGCCGCCTTTCATTTGCAGCATCCGATTGCCCAGTTCATCCCAGAGCTCGCCAACCTGAGTGTGCTCGCCAATCCGATGGACGCCAGCTCAGAGCGGGTGCCGCTGGCGCGTCCGATTACGATCTATGACCTGCTGACGCACACCTCAGGATTGGGTTACGGCCTGGACGAGCTGACTCCTGTCGATAAACTGTTAGCGCAGGCGAAAATCTTGCGCACAGACGAAACGCTTGCCGAGAAGATGCCGCGCATCGCTCAATTTCCTCTGCACCACCAGCCTGGACTGCGCTACACCTACAGCATCAGCCTCGATGTGCTCGGACGGCTGGTCGAGATCGTCAGTGGGCTGCCGCTCAACGAATTCTTCCGCCTGCACATCTTTGAACCGCTTGGCATGTTGGACACCGGTTTTTTTGTCCCGCCGGAAAAGCTGGAGCGCCTCGCCACGCTGTACGCACCCGCCGCCGACGGAAGCCTGGTGGACATGCGCACCCTTGAGCCCGCGAGTCTGCCCCACTTCATGAGCGGGGCATGGGTCGATAAGACCCATGAGCCAAAATTTTTCTCCGGCGGCGCAGGGCTGGTTTCCACCGCGGCCGACTACCTGCGCTTTGGAATGCTGATGCGCAATCGAGGCGAGCTGGACGGCGTCCGGTTGGTCAGCCGGAAGACGGTCGAGCTGATGACCAGCCCGCACCTGCGCCAGGATCAGTTCTTCATCAATGGAGCGAGCTTCGGTCTCGGTTTTGCCGTGATGACCAGTCCGGCGCAGGCGCAGATGCTTGGCTCTGCCGGCGCCTATGAAGCCGGCGGCGCGGCGCACACCAATTTCTGGTTCGATCCACAAGAAGATTTGATGGGGCTGTTGATGGTCCAGTATGCCTCCTACACGCCCACCATGGAAAGCATGGATTTCAAAGTCCTCGCCGCCCAGGCCATCATGGATTAACCCGATGTTGACCGATCTAGCTCTTCTCCGCGCGCGTAAGACAGGACGATTCTCTTCATGGGACACCTCCGGTCGCAACGCGGACCACTGGCAAATCCCGGCGCAGTCGGTCAGGGTGCTGGCCGATATCCCTGGCCCAGCGCAGATCACACACCTCTGGATGACACAGTGCGATCACTACCGCGAGAGCCTGCTCAAGATCACGTATGACAATGCGCCGTTTGCCAGTGTGCTCGTCCCGCTGGGTGACTTTTTCTGTCTTGGTCACAGCATGGTCAACTCTTTCGAGTCGGCCTTGTTCTCAGCCTCAACCAATTTCCCTTACCAGTTCAACAAACCCTGCGCGCTCAACAGCTACGTACCGATGCCGTTTGCCAAACGCGCCGTGGTTGAGCTGGTCAACGATAGCAACAGCCAACAGCTTCAGTATTTTTATGTGGATTACGAGACGCTCGAGGATTTCCCAGCCGACACAGCCTATTTTCACGCCGAATTTCGGCGTGCCAATCCGTTCGGCGGCTGGGGGTCCGAGATCCGTCCCAATACTCCGGAAGCCGACGCCGCTAACCTGGAGCGGCAGGCCTGGGCCAACAATTACGTGATCCTTGAGACGAAGGGCCGGGGGCACTACCTCGGCTGTAACCTGTCTGTCACCAACTTCTCCAACGATTGGTGGGGCGAGGGGGATGATATGATCTGGGTGGATGGTTACAAATGGCCGCCCGACCTGCACGGCACCGGCAGCGAAGATTATCTCGGCCACGCCGGCGGCATGCAAGATGCGGCTTCTTTGCGAAACGGTTCATCCATCTTTGAGGGGCGCACCATACCCACGCCGGAAATCAACCTGTGGCGCGGCAGCAGCGGCTACCAGACCGGCTATGTGTTTCATCTCGAAAACCCGGTGCATTTCGAAAGAGAAATCAAAGTCACCATCGAGCATGGGCACGCCAACCACCTCGCCAATGAGATGAGCAGTGTCGCCTATTGGTACGCCGACTGCCCCTCGAGCGCAGCCGGTGTGCCACCCGTTGAACAGCGGCTGGTGGTGCGCCGCGACAACACCGGCCGTTGGCTCGAGGATCCAACTCGCCGGTGCCCCGGCAAGCCGGTCCAACCGACCGATGAAATGCTTGCCTTGAAAGCCAGGGCAAGGAAGAGCAAAGATGACGCACCCTCTTGAGCCAATCCCAATCATCGATAGTCATGTCCACTTTGTTCATCGCGAACGCATGGATGAACTCCTGGATCTTCTGGACTCCGTCCCCTGCACCCGATTTAACCTCGTTTGTATCCCCAATCCCGATGCCACCACCCATAACCCCGCCGCTCTGTACTTCAAACAGCATCATCCCCAGCGTGTGTTTATTTCGGGTGCGCTTGACTATTCTGTGCTCTCTGATCCCGGCCGCGCGCCTGATCTCCTGGCTGCGCAGGTTGTGTTCCTCAAAGCCCGGGGCTACGATGGGCTGAAGATGATTGAGGGCAAGCCGCAGGTGCGCAAGCTTCTGCCGTACAGGCTGGATGGACCCCTGTATGCCGGCCTGTGGGACGCCGTCGAACGTGAAAATTTTCCCGTCGTGTTTCATGTCGCCGATCCAGATGTCTTTTGGGATAAAGGAGGCTGTCCAGATTGGGCGCGGCGCTCTGGCTGGGACTACTCGGATGGCACTTACCCATCGAAGGAAGAATTGTATGCCGAAGTGGATAACATCCTTGAGCGGCATCCAGACCTGAAAATCATCCTGGCTCATTTCTATTTTCTCTCGCTCGACCTGGACCGAGCGGACCGCTTCCTCGACCATCATCCTGCCATCTGCTTTGACCTGGCACCTCACACCGATATGTATCGCGACTTCAGCCAAGACCCCGCCGCGGCGCGCGCATTCTTCATTAGGCATCAAGATCGAATCATCTACGGCAGTGACATGGATACCCGCGCCCTGGTGCGCGGCGCAGACGGGCGGCGCTTCATGCAGTCCATCCCTCTGCTTATTCGATCCTTTTTAGAACGCAATGGCGAGTTCACCCTGCCGGATGGCACGACCTATTTCGGCCTCGGGCTGCCCCTTCCGGTGCTCGAAAAAATATATGCCACAAATTTCGAGCGGCTGTACGGCAGTGTCCCGGCGCCGTTGAAAGAAACACTCTAGAGCAGTAAAAAATCTTGTTTGTTCGATTCCACGAGGAGAAATCATGAAAATAAAAACAAAATATCCATTGATGGGTCCATCTCACCTGCCCCTGATATTGTTAGGTGCTGTCATGGCCGCTTATGGGCTGGTATCCGCTGTGGCAGGGTACTGGCTGTCAGACCAGGCCATGCGCGGGCTGATCACTGCTGGGGTTTACCGCAGCAGTTTGACAGCCTTTGAGCAGTCGGCTGGCCTGGTTGCCGGCCTGCTGTTCATCGTGCTGTTCATTTGGTGCGCATGGCAGTCAAAAGGCGGCATACGGGCTGGCTTCATCGTCGGAACGATTGCTTCGTTTGCACCCATCCTGGCAGGCCGGGCCGATACACTGCTCTTTAAGAACCTGGGTTTGCGCTTGCCGGCCGGCAGTGTGGTGGCAGATGCCCTGACCACGCTGATCTTTACCTTGCCCATGCTCATCCTCTTTATCATCCTGGCAAGCAGTGGACGGGTCCCCACAGGATGCCGCTGGCTGGCTTTTGCCTCCATCTTCGTCTTGTTGATCATCGCCTTTTTTCCCATTTACGTGACGGTGCTGGCTTTTTTGCTCAAACCCGGCGACCCCGGAGTAGGTCGGATGATGGAGGTCAGCATCCAGGTCATCAAATTGCGGTACCTGCTGCCTGGGCTGAGTTTTCTGCTTCTGGCGCTCATCAGCCAGCGCTTTGCCAGCCGTCAGCCTGCACCGGCAGACCAATAAATAGAGGAGTTTTCAAATGAAAAGAAACGCTCACCAATCAGATCTGTTCAGGATCATCCGACTTCTTATTTTAGCCAGCCTCATCCTGGCGGCCTGCGGCGGCAAACCGGCCAGTGCAACCCCCACGCCTGCCAGCGCTTCATCTTCAGATGAGTTTGCCGGGCTGGGCCTTGTCACGCCCAATCGTTATGATCCACCCATCGAGCTCAGCTCTGTGATCGGCGTGGATGCCACCGTCAAGTTCCTGGACGGCAACGACATTTACAACAATGTCTGGACGCGCGCCTACCGCAACCTGCTGGGCATCAATGTCAATTACAAATGGGTCGTGGATGGTTCTATGTATGACCAGAAACTCGGCCTCTCCGTCAATTCTGGCGATATCCCGGATATGTTCCATGTCAACGCTTCCCAGCTCAAACTCTACCAGGAGGCCGGTTTGATCGAGGATTTGACCGCAGTTTACGCGGCGGAAGCCTCTGCCAACACGCGAGATATTCTTACCCAGGACGAGCTGTCGCTGAAAGCCGCCACAATCGACGGGAAACTGTGGGGCATCCCGCTGACCGACGCCTCCGTCACCAGCGCCTCTGTGCTCTGGATCCGCCAGGATTGGATGGACAAGCTTGGGATGAAAGCGCCTGCCAGCATGGCAGATGTGCTTGAAATTTCACGGCGTTTCGCCAAAGATGATCCGGATGGTAACGGCGCACAAGACACCGTTGGCCTGTGCATGGACAAGGATCTCTTCGGCGCTATCGCTGGATTGCAAGGCTTTTTCAATGGTTACCACGCCTACCCTGGCATTTGGATCGAACAGGGCGCCGGGCTGGCTTACGGGTCGGTCCAGCCGGAAATGCGCAGCGCCCTGTTGGCCCTGCAAAAAATGTATGCCGATGGCCAGATTGATCGCGAGTTTGGGGTCAAAGATGTCAATGCCCTCACCGAATCGATTGCCCAGGGGAAATGCGGCATGGAGTACGGAGTGTGGTGGAATCCTTATCACCCGCTGAACCTCAGCCAGCAGAATTATCCCGCCGCTTACTGGCAAGCTTTCCCGATCTTGTCCGTGGATGCCGCACCCGCCAAGAGCCAATACAGCGCAGCTGTCGGAGCTTTTCTGGTAGTCCGAAAAGGATACGAACATCCGGAAGCCTTACTGCGCATGGTCAATTTCTGGACGGACAATATCGTCCGCTCACAAAGTGATCCCATCCGCCAAAAATTCCTCGGAGATATCAATGCGCCGGATGTGGTGCTGTACAAATACACACCAATCGTTTTGTGGGAACCGAACGCGGCCATCGAGGGTGGGCGAAAATTGCGCCAGGCGCTGACCAAACACGATCCTTCGAGTTTGAACCTTGAAACACAGTGGCGCTACCGCATCATTCAGGCTTACTTTGAGCAAGGCGTCAAGGAAGCCTGGGTGGAAGTGGCTACCAACGGGCCCAACGGAGCCGTTGTGATTCTCGAACAGATTCTCCAGGATCGCGGCATGCTCAATGCATTTTACGGCGTTCCCACACCCACCATGGCAGAAAAACTGCCCACCCTGCAGACGATGGAATCTGAGATGATCACCAAAGTGATCATGGGAGATTCGATCGACCGGTTCGATCAATTCGTCAAGGATTGGTACAACCTGGGTGGGACGAACATCGTCGAAGAAGTCAACCAGTGGGCGGCAAAAAACCGCTGATGCTCTGCGCGCTGGTTTCACATCCGCCCGGTAGTTTGCAAAGGAGGGCCGAATGAGGTCTGGCAGAAAAATCATCCAGGAAATTCCTCTGTATTTAATGCTTTTTCCGGCTGTCGTGCTGGTGCTGATTTATTCCTACGCACCCATGGCCGGGATTGTGATGGCCTTCCAGCGCGTCCTGCCGGGCAAAGGGTTGTTCGGGTCGCCCTGGATCGGGCTGGATAACTTCAAGTTCGTGTTCCAGATGCCCACCATTCTGCAGGTTATCTGGAACACGATCTTTATCGCCGGGTTGAAAGCGATCGCCGGGGTGTTCGTACCAGTGAGCGTGGCGCTCATGCTCAACAACGTCACGAACCAATCCTTCAAGCGCACCGTTCAGACGGTGATTTACCTGCCGCACTTTCTCTCCTGGATCATCCTGGCCGGCATCCTGGTGGAAATCCTTTCACCTTCAGATGGCGTAGTGAACCACCTGCTGGAATGGGTGGGCCTCAAACCGGTTTTCTTCCTGGGCGATGACAAAATTTTCCCCTGGACGATGGTGGTGACCGATGTGTGGAAATCTTTTGGGTTTGGCACCATCATTTACCTGGCGGCGCTGACTGATATCGACCCGACGCTTTACGAAGCGGCGGTGATGGATGGCGCCACACGCGGCCAGCAAACCTGGTATATCACTCTGCCGGGTATCTCTGGCACCATCATCATGCTCTCCACCCTCAGCCTGGGCAACATTCTCAATGCCGGTTTCGACCAGATCTTCAACCTGTACAGCCCGTTGGTTTACCGCACCGGCGACATTATTGATACGCTTGTTTACCGCACCGGTATCTTAAACAACCAATACGGCGTGGCCACTGCGGTGGGATTGCTGAAATCGGTCGTCTCGCTGGTGTTGATCGGCATCGCTTACAAGCTGGCCGCCAAATTCGCTGACTACCGCTTGTTTTAGAGGGTAACGATGTCATGAACACAAGAATTGTCAAACTCCCTTTCTTTCAGAACCTGTTGAACCTGTTTATCCTGGCGCTGCTGGCGCTGGTGTGCGCTTTTCCGATCCTGCATGTGCTGGCGCTTTCGTTCTCTTCTGCAACCTCCGCGGCCAGCGGGCAGGTGACCTTGTGGCCGGTTGGCTTAACCCTGGAATCGTACAAGTTTGTCCTGGAGAACCCCGCCTTCGGCAAATCTTTCTTGATTTCTCTTGTGCGTGTGCTGGTCGGCGTGCCGGTGAATATGATCCTCACCATCCTGGTGGCTTACCCGCTGTCACGATCAAAGCATGATTTCCGGGCGCGAGACTTCTTTGCCTGGTTCTTCCTGATCACCGTTTTATTTTCCGGCGGGTTGATCCCCTGGTACATGGTCATCCGCGAGACAGGGCTGATCGACAGTTTTTGGGCGCTCATCATCCCCGGAGCCTTACCCGTGTTCAACGTGATCCTGCTGGCCAATTCGTTCCGCAGTATTCCCAAGGAGCTCGAAGAAGCGGCGGCGATGGATGGCGCCGGGCATTGGACGATTCTATTTAAAATTTTACTGCCCATGTCTCTTCCGGTCCTGGCCACGGTCACGCTGTTCGTCGCCGTTGGTCATTGGAACGCCTGGTTCGATGGCTTGATCCTGATGAACAGCCCGGCCAAATATCCCCTGCAGAGTTACCTGCAAACCGTGGTGATCAACCCCGATCCGCGCATGCTCACCGAGCGTGACCTGGCCCTGTTGAAAATCATCAGCAACCGCACCACGCGTGCCGCCGAGATCTTCATCGCCATGATCCCGATTCTGGCGGTGTATCCATTCCTCCAGCGCTATTTCACCACCGGCATCAAATTGGGTTCGGTCAAAGGGTAGATCGGATGGAATCTATGAGAACATCCTTGCAGAAGATCGATCTCTCAGCTCCGGACATGTCTGTTCTCTCCGGTCACTTGAAAATGGGCGGCGCCAACCCGCAGGGCCTGGCGATCGGCGCCAACAGCCGCTATCTGACGCTTGGCGGTCAGCCCTGGCTGCCGGTGATGGGCGAGTTCCATTTTTCGCGTTACCCTGCCGACCTTTGGCGGGATGAACTGCTCAAAATGAAAGCTGGCGGGATCGCGATTGTTGCCTCTTACATATTCTGGATCCACCATGAGGTTTGCGAGGGACAAATTGACTGGTCTGGCTCGCTCGACCTGCGTCGTTTTGTCACATTGTGCGCCGAGTGTGGGCTGTATTTCTTCGTCCGGGTTGGACCGTGGGTGCACGGCGAAGCGCGCAATGGAGGTTTCCCGGACTGGCTGGTGGATCGCTGCGGCGACAGGGTCCGGTTAGACGCTGAGCCGTACCTCAGCCTGGTGAGCCGCTGGTACAGCGCGATCGCCCACCAACTGCAGGGCTTATTGTGGAAAGATGGCGGCCCGGTGATCGGGGTGCAGATCGAAAACGAACTGCTTGACCAACCGCTCCACCTGGCCTCGCTGAAACGGATGGCGATCGACGCCGGGTTGGTTACGCCGCTGTACACAATGACCGGCTGGGGGCCTGCTCAGGCGCCGCCCGGAGGGGATCTGATCCCGCTCTTCGGCGGTTATCCTGACGCGTGCTGGAACCGCCAGACAGACACCTGGGCGCGCGAATGCCGCATCCAGTATTTCTTCAACCTGCTGCGCGACGACAATGCCATCAGCGCAGATGTGCAGAAGGCGCGCCCAGGCGGACAGATCGCCGATTTGCACCACTATCCCTTTGGCACGGCTGAGACTGGCGGTGGCATGCAGGTCTCGTATCACCGGCGTGCCTATATCTCCACGTGGGATGTCGCCGCCCTGGCGCTGACCAAGATCGGCAGTGGGAACAATCTGCAGGGTTATTACATGTTTCACGGCGGCTCCCAGCCGTTCAAGCCAGGATTACCCATCCAGGAGAGCCAGGCAACCAATTACTGGAACGATTACCCGTTCGTTTCCTACGATTTCCAGGCTCCGCTCGGTGAGTTCGGGCAGGTGCGCGAGTCGTACCACGCTCTGCGCTTGCTCCACCAGTTTTTGGCAGATTTTGGGCCGCGGTTGGCGCCCTTGCCTGCCCAACTGCCACAAGTGAGCCCGCATCGTTTGGATGATGGTGAGTCCCTGCGGTGGGCGGCGCGTTCCGATGGACACGCTGGTTTCCTCTTCGTTAACAATTACCAACGCATGGAACCTCTCCCTGCGCACGAGTCTGTCCAGTTCGATCTTCAGCTAAAAGGCGAGCGCCTCATCCTGCCTTCCCAACCTGTCCGCATCCCTTCCGGCCTGTGCGCGATCTGGCCGTTCAACCTGGATATGGATGGTGTCCTGCTGAAGTGGGCCTCAGTCCAGCCGTTCTGCCGGCTCGAGGCGGAGGAACCCTGCTATGTTTTCTTTACTTGCGAGGGCGTGCCGCCAGAGCTGGCCTTCGAAGATGGCCTGGCTGCACTGCGCTTCGAGGATGGTGCCGCCTCTATCCACAAGGTCAGCCGTCAGGGCAGGGGCGTGAGGATCATGGTGTTCGATGAGCAGTATATCCGCCAATCCTGGAAGGTGACTATCGCGGGCCGCCAGCGCTTGATCTTTTCACCGGCAGACCTGACCGTTGATGGCAGCCTGGTCAGGCTGCGTTCGCGCGATCCCCAGGCGCTGTGGTTGCGGGCTGCGGACCTGGCCTCCGGCAGTTCCGTAGGCCAAAATACTGGCAACCAGAGGAATTTGTTTTCTCCTGCTCCGGCTCTTGATTCAAAGGCTGTCCCCAATCCGGGCGCAGTCCAGATACGGCCCGCCGCGCCGCCTCTCCCGGTGCGCCTGGGTTCCCAAGGGGTCGCCACCCCGCCGCCGGAATCAGCGTTTGCAGAGGCTGAGACCTGGCAGGTGCGCCTGCCAGTCGATGCCCTGGATGGAGCCGAGGAGCTGTATTTAATTGTTGATTACCAGGGCGATATCGCCCGCCTTTACCTGGGTGAGTGTCTCATTGCCGATGATTTCTATTCCGGCAAAACCTGGGAGGTTGGCATGCGGCGCTTTCTGCCTCAGGCGTTCCACACCGGACTGACGCTCAAGGTGCTCCCTCTTCATCCAAAAGCGCCGGTGTACATCCAACCGGCATACCAGCCTGTCCAATCCGCTGTGTTGGTGCGCCAGGTGCGTCTCGAGCGCGAATTTGAGTGCGCTGTTCCCTTCAGCTCGTTGGAGGAGCTTGTATGAAAAGCGTTAAGCACAAGCTGCGCACCTACCGCGGCCAAAATCTGCTCCAGATTGCCATGCCGCTGGGCGGCATTGGCGCCGGCTGCATCTGCCTGAATGGATATGGCGGGCTGCAGGATTTTTCCATCCGCCATGCCCCGGCCTTGAGCGCCATGCCCGACCGTCACCAGCCGCAGGATGCCGGGTTTGCCATCCTGCATTTCCCCGCCCAAAAGGAAACGCGTCTTGTGGAAGGCCCTTTCCCTGTGGAGAAACTGTACAACCTGGGGTTGAAGGCGCAAGGCTACAACGGCGGCGGGTTTGAGGGTCTGCCGCGCTTTCGCGCCTGCGCTTTCACAGGCGAATACCCCTTCGGCGTGGTCGAACTCAGCGATCCCGACCTGCCGCTGGCCGTGAAGATCACCGGCTTCAACCCGTTCATCCCTCTGGATGACCTGAATTCCGGCATCCCCTGCGCTATCCTGGAATACGAACTGCGCAACACTTCAGATCGGTCTGTCCCGTACCAGTTCTCCTACCATCTCTCGCACCTGGCTTGGAAAGGGGCAGAGACGAGCGCCTGCAGCGCAGTCCTGCCCGGGTTGGGTATCCATTTCTGGAATGAGGCGCCGGCAGCTTCCCCTGTCTTTGGCAGCGCGGCGCTCGGCATCCTGGCTGGTGAACCGGTGCTCAAAGCCCGCTGGCTGCGCGGCGGTTGGTTCGATTCCATCTCCTCCCTGTGGCGTGAAGTTTCCAGCGGGACCTTCCACGCCGCGGATGGCCTGAACGCCGGCGGCATACCCGCCCGCGACGGCGGCTCCCTGCTGGTGGCTGGCGAGCTGGCTCCGGGGGAGCATATCGTTTACCCGCTGGTGATCGCCTGGCATTTCCCAAATATCGCCGCCGGGGCTTCCAGTGGTGGGACGCTCCAGGTGGATGCCTCCTGGCGCCCTTTTTACGCGGCCCAGTGGCAAGATGCCCAACAGGTATTACTCTATCTTCGTGAGCGTTACGCGGATTTGCGCCACCAGACGCAGGCTTTCCACGATGCTCTGTTCGCCTCCACGCTCCCGGCTTCTGTGATGGAAGCAGTCTCAGCCAACCTGGCAATCCTGAAGTCGCCCACCATCCTGCGCCACGCCAGCGGCGACCTGTGGGGGTGGGAAGGCTGTTTCTGTGACGCAGGCTGCTGCCCGGGCTCCTGCACTCATGTCTGGAACTACGCTCAATCCATCCCACATCTTTTCCCAGCCCTGGAACGGACTCTGCGCAGTCGCGAGCTGGAGGAGTCGATGGACGAGCGCGGACACGTCAATTTCCGCGCCGCGCCGCCTGGAATGTCCACCTCGCATGATTTTCATGCCGCGGCGGATGGTCAGCTTGGCGGCATCATGAAGGTTCACCGCGAGTGGCAGATCTGCGGCGAGCGCGATTGGCTGGCGCACTTCTATCCATTAGCCAGGCGCAGTATGGATTTTTGCATCTCACAGTGGGATCCGCGCCGCACCGGTCTGGTGGAAGAACCCCACCACAACACGTATGATATTGAGTTTTGGGGACCAGATGGGTTGTGTTCGAGCTTCTACCTGGGCGCATTGGCCGCTGTTTCGGCCCTGGCGCATGCGGCCGGTTACCCTGAGGCTGCCGCCCCTTACGAAGAACTCGCCAAAAAAGGCGCGCAGGCCATCGAAGCGCGCCTGTTCAACGGCGAGTACTACCAGCAGCAAGTCATGGTGGATGGCCTGCGCGACGCCGGGTTGTTCACCATCCCCAGCGGCGAAAGCGATGAAGCCAGCCTGCTCAAAAAAGAAGGCCCGAAATACCAGGTTGGCTCTGGCTGTCTTTCCGATGGAGTCTTCGGCGCCTGGCTGGCACACCTGTGCGGGTTGGAAACAGCCCAAGACCGATTGCACATTCGCAGCCACCTGGCAGCGGTCTATCGCCACAACTTCAAGCCCAGCCTGTGGAATCACGCCAATCCCCAGCGACCGGGCTATGCCCTGGGCGATGAACCTGGCCTACTGCTGTGCACCTGGCCCAACGGCGGGAAACCCACCTTGCCGTTCGTTTACTCGGATGAAGTCTGGACGGGGATCGAATACCAGGTGGCCTCTCATCTCATTGCCGAAGGCATGGTTGATGAAGGGCTGACCCTGGTGGACGCGGTCCGTCAGCGGTACGATGGGCACAAACGCAACCCGTGGAATGAGTACGAGTGCGGCAGTTATTACGCCCGCGCCATGGCCAGTTACGCTTTGTTGATAGCGCTTTCCGGATTTCAATATTCGGCTGTGACACATACGCTGAAGCTCGCGCCGCGCCTGGCGGTGGATCCTTTCACCTGCTTCTTCTCCACCGCCAGCGGGTGGGGCGCGTTCACCCTGTATGCGGATCGGCTGGAGATCTGTCTGGAAGCGGGTGAGCTGCGGGTTGACACGCTGGAGGTGGAACAGATGGGGATGTCAAGGATCGTCCATCCGAATCTCGCCTTTAGCGCCGGGAAGAAATTCGCAGCGAAAATCCGTTTCGAGTAAAGCGAGCCCGTTCGTCAGCCGGTCCAGGAACGCGCATGCGTTTCAATGATTTGCACGGCTTTTCCGACGCCATCCTCGGAGCGGATCGCGCGGCCCAGGGCGGCGGCCTTCGCCTGCATCTCGGGTTTGCCTGCCTGCGCCAGAGCCTCGACCAGGGCGGCTTCGCTCAGGCGCTCCAGGCTCAAAGGCTGAGGCCCCGCGCCCGCTTGCGCCACACAGCGGCCCCAGAAAGGCTGGTCGCCGCCGTGCGGTAGAATCAGGTTTGGGATACCGGCGCGCAGACCGGCGGCAGTGGTGCCTGCTCCACCGTGGTGGATGACGGCCCGACAGCGCGGCAGCAGCCAATCGTGCGGCGCGGCAGGCAGGCTGAGACAGGAGGGAGCGGGCGGCTGTGCGCCGCCGCCCCAGCCCTGCAGGAGCACCGCCCGCAGGCCCAGGCGCTCCACGGCGCGGCGCACCAGCGCCTGGATGCGCGCGCCATCCTGGTTGATCATACTGCCGAAAGTCACGCAGACCGGCGGCGGGCCATCATCTAAGAAGCGCTGCAGCTCATCCGGCGGCTGCCAGCCAAAAGGCGCGTCCAGGAAAAAGTAGCCCGGCACATGCACATAGTTCTGTGTCCAGTCTGCCGGGCGCGGCAGCAGGCTGGGGCTGTGGGCCATGATCAGCGGGCTTGGGGTAGGAGTGTCTTCTGCCCACGGCCAGCTCAACTGCAGGTTGAAGGTCTGTGGGTCGGCGCGCCGCAGTCGGGCAAAGCCAGCCCGGTTGACCTGCCAGGCTACCTGGGCGGCAAAGCGGTGAGCGGCGTAACTCAAACAACCCGAGGGCAGCCGCGCCCAGCCAACCGGCGGGAAGCGGCGCGTGGCAGCAAACATCGGAAAGAGCTGGACAGAGACATCTGGAATGCCCAGACCGCGCGCCAGCGAATGCGCGCCTGCGGTGAACAAGAACGAATGAACGATCAGCTCGGCTTCCTGACAGGCGGCTTTGGCTGACAGCCAGACCGGCCGCGCTGCGGCGAGCACAAAATCCGTCAAACTGCTGACCAGCCGCCAGGTGCTGCGGCGGGCGGCGTTTAAACGCACGCTCAATTCCTGTGGGTCGCCTGGCAGAGGAGCGAAAGGCACGCCGTAAGCCTCCGCCAACCGGGCGAAGCGCGCCGGCGCCGCCAGGCGCACTTTATGCCCAGCGCTCTGCAAGCCCTGCGCCAGGGCTGTGAACGGTTGGACATCGCCGCGCGAACCGTAAGTCAGCAGGGTGATGCGCATAGCATTACAAAACAGCCGCCTGGCTCAAGGCGCCAGCGACCGCAGGCAGCGCCCCAGGCGCGCCACGCCCTGCTCGATCAGCCCGGCTGGATAGTAGGTGAAGCTGAGCCGCAGGTAATTTGCCAGCCCCTGTTGAGTGGAGAAAAAAGCCCCCGGGCGGTAGGCGACTTTGAACTGCTCAGCATGCGGCATGATCGCCCGGGCGTCGAGATTGCCGGGCAGTCGCACCCAGAAAAAGTAACCGCCCTGCGGCAGGTGGAAGTTCGCCTCTGGAAGGTGATTGCGCAGGGCGTTGGCCAGCGTTTCGGAGCGCTGCGTATAGACCTGCTTGAGCTCGGCGATATGCGTCTGCAGGCCGCCGTCGTCCAGCAGGCTGCGCACAATGCTGCTGGTGAACGGGTTCAACCCGCCGCCTGAAGCCAGCAGGCCGCTGTGGGCGAAAGCAGCGGCGCGCTCGGGGCTGGTCAAGATCCAGCCCAGCCGCAGGCCTGGCGCCAGGATCTTGGAAAATGAGCCAAGCGAAAGCACCCTGTCCTGCTCGGCGTGCAGCCCCAACGCTGGCGGCGGCGCGCCGCGGTACTGCAAAAAATGGTACACCTCATCGGCAACCACCCAAAAGTCATACTCCCGGCTCAGCTCGACCAGCCGGGTGCGCCGCTCGGCGCTCAGCGTGTTGGTAGAGGGGTTCTGGTAGGTGGGGATGGTGTACAGGAAGGCGGGCCGGCTGTGCTGCAGAGCGGCTTCCAGCGCAGTGACTGACAGCCCGTCTTCATCCACAGGGATGGCTACCGGGCGCAGGCCGTAATCGGCGAAGATGCGCAGCGCCAGGAAATAGGTCGGTTCTTCGACGAAGATCGTATCGCCGGGGCGGGCGTACAGGGTGCAGATAAGCGCCAGGGCTGAACTGGCGCCGTTGGTGATGAAAAGCTGGTCCGGGTGAACCGGGAAACCGTAGCCCTGGTTGAGAAATTCAGCCAGGGCCAGGCGGAAGTAGCCGTCGCCCTGCTCGGCGCCGTACTGCAAGAAATCGTGGGCCCCCGCCGCGAAGCGCAGCGCGGCGGCCTGGCCCAGGCGCTCCAGCGGCAGCAGGCTGAGCTGCGGTTGGCCGACGCCCAGGTCGATCACGCTGGGGTCGACGTGCAGTTGGGTGGTTTGGTTGGGGATGGGTGGGCGGGTCATGACCCAAGAATTTTACCCTAAAACCAACCTCTGCCTCAATTTAAGGCGTATATTCCTTAGGATCATGCCCCTGCCCGTGGCAGGTCAGCCAGCAGCCGGCGCGGCCGGTGGCCGGGTCGTAGTACCAGGCCGTCTGGCTGTTTCGAGCGCCCATCGGCGTGACAACCGATGTGTCGAAATTGATCAGGTGCTGCTGTTCACTGCCGTGGCTGTCATGGCAAGTGTAGCAGGTGGTGCCCCAGGTCTTGTTCATGTGGTAGCTGTGCAGGGGGAAGTGGCTGGCGCTGCTGCTCCCGCCGGTCACATACGTGGCATAATTGTGGCAGGTGAAGCACACCTGGCTGTTGGGCACCACCGGTGAATTGTTGACCATCACGGTGGAATAATTGGACGTTCCATTGAGAATGTGCAGCAGGGGCGAGCCGTGCGGGCCGCTGCCTTCGGTGGCGGAATTGGGGTTTTGGTGGCAGTCGGAGCAGTACACCATGCTCGCCTGTGTCCAGCCGTTGACAAAGCTGGCGGCGGCGATATTCTGGTTGCGGCCCAGGGCCACCACCGGGTGAAAGCTGGTCTGGCTGGGGTTGAATTCACGCGCCATATCGCGGCTGTCCAATATCTGCGTGGTCACGGCGCTGGTCAGCTTGCGCAGACCATTGGCCACCAGGGCCGCGCCTGTCCAGCCGTCAGGCGCGTACACCGGCAGGCTGGTGAAGCTCGAGTGGCATTTAAAACACACCTGGAACTCGCGCGCCGCGCTTGCCAGCCACGTAAAGCCGGTCGGGGCGCCGGTCCCGCTCCAGGTGGGATCCACGCCGCTGGCGTTGTTCATCTCACCCTGGATCATCGGAGCGGCGCTGGCGTTGCGGTTGGAGCGGTGCGGGTTGTGGCAGTCTTCGCATTCGATGTGGCGGTTGGCGCCGCTGAAGCTGGCCGCGCTGTTTTCGCTGAGCTGGTGTGCGCCGCTGCTGCTGCTCACATCGTGCTTGTAATAGGCGGTGGCGGTGTTGGCATAATTGGTGAAGGCTGGCTGTACGTTCTTGCCCGGCCCGGCGCTGGCGTGGCACTTGAAGCACACATTTTCTTCCGGCGAGCCGTCGCGCAGTTGGCGCGCCACGCCGGTGTGTCCGTTGTGGCAGGCGGCGCAGCTGTCGGTCAGCGGAGAAGTGTCGGAGTGCGGCTCTCCTGGCAGTGGAGCGTTGATCTGGAACGGGCCAAACGAAGCCGGTGTGGGCTGGGGGCCAGGCCACTGCACCTGCGCCGAGCCGCCGGCTGTCGCGATCTGCACACCGTCCAGGCTGATTGTCAGATGATCGGCAGGGCCGTTGGCGCGCACGCCAACCAGGCGCACAGCGGCCTGGTTCATCTTCTCGGCGCTGTTCAATAGTTGAGCTACATTGAAGTACAGGGTGGTCAGCGCCTCAGGCGGCAGGCTGAGCCCCGGCCCAAACTGCTGCAGCAGATACCAGCGCTGGCCGTCATACAGGTCGAGGCTGAACACATCATCCTTCCAGCCGCTGACGCTCAAACGCACCTGCAGTACGGCATCATGGAGATGGGTGAATGCGGTATGGCGCAGGGCGCTCACATTCCATTCGGCCTGGGCGCCAGCGAAGGGACCC
Organism: Chloroflexota bacterium; assembly: GCA_029782365.1. Lineage (GTDB taxonomy): Bacteria > Chloroflexota > Anaerolineae > Anaerolineales > UBA4823 > CAWBUW01. The sequence goes on along the minus strand of JAKOUW010000017.1, from coordinate 20,411 downwards.
TGGCAGGAGGCAGTTTGATTATTAAAGAGATCATCCAGGCTGGCAGAGGAATTTTCCAGGCTGTACGTGCAGTTTTGCTGAACGCCCCACAGGGTTTCCTGTTTATCCGCAGGTCCGATATGCAGTTCGATGGGAGTGACCGGCGTGGGCGCCGGCGTGCGGGTTGGCCTGGCCTCTGGCGTGCTGAGCGGCAGGGTGTTGGTGATCGGTTCACCTGGAGTTACTGTAACCGTACCTACCAGCAGAGAGACCTGGGTGGGTATAGGATTGAAATCATTCGTGGGCGTTGCGCTGGCTTCCGGGCTGCCTGTGGGCGTAGCTGTCGCTGGAATCGGCGTATTTGCAACGGTTGGCTGGCTGGTGGGTGTGTCTGAGGGGGATGGTTGTTCGGTCGGCGTGTCGGTAGCTGCCAGCACGGTGGGTGTCGGCGTGTCGCTGGGCGCCGGGCTGACGGAGACCAGCAGGGCGATCTCATCCAGGTTGATCATCAAGGGTTCAGGGCGGCCGCCGGCAGTTGGGCTGAACAGGCGCACCTTGGGCTGGCTGACAGCCTGGGCGGCAATTGCTTTGTCTGCCAGGCTGAACTTCATAGGGTCCAAAGAGGCGGGCGGAGGGTTGGCAGCCGAAAACTCGATCACATCCTCCCAGTTGGTCCCGCCGTCGTTCGAGAGCTGCAGTTTTAAGGTATCCGAGATCAGCCAACCGGGCGCCAGGAAAGCGATCTCCACGGCCTGGTAGCTGGCTGGCGAGCCGCTCGGCTGGCTGAAGCGCTCCATCACCCAGGCGTTTTCGGGCTGGCTGCCAGATAGAGCGCAGGCCGCCACATGGGCGTCGAAACCTTTCTCAGGCCCATTCAGAGCAAACTCAGGGTGGTTGATCGCCGAGACACAGCTTTGCTCGATTCCCCAAACCAGTTCAACCGCTGGGGAAGCGCTGGCTGGGGAAGCGCCCAGGCTGGCCAAGGCCAACCAGGCGGCTGCCAGGCACAGCAGCGCCAATCCTGCCGCCAGGAGCGCAGAACCACTCTGCCAGGTTTTACGCCTGGCAGGCGGAGCGGTGGCGGGGGTTCTGGAGGGCATCAATACCTTATCCTTCATCTGTCAGCTTTTACCGTCGGTCAACAGCCTTCGAACACTTCAAAAATGCATTTCAGGCTGGCGGGCAAGACTGCGCCGCCAGCCTGAAACCAATCAAGGAGTCGGATGGCACTGCAAACACACACCCCGGTTGTCAATGCGCAGCAGCGAGCTGCGGTTGTTACCGTTGGGTGCGGTGGTGCCATCGGGCCAGGCCACTGCGCCCGAGTTGGTTCCCATCTTGGCGGTGGTGCCGTGCGCCACGTGGCAGTCCATGCAGGTCACGCCGCCCGTGCCATCCGCCTGGTGGCGGAAAGTGTAGATGGCATCGCCCGAAGAGGTCGAGCTGGCCGCGGCGTTCGCCAGGTAGCGGGTGTGGCATTGGGCGCACCATTGAGAAAGCGGAGTTTCCAACGTGCCATAAGCCTGCCCGAAGTAATTGCCTGTTGCGCTGGCGACAGTGTACGTCTTGGCTGTTTGGTCAGCCAGGACAACGCCCGTGGCTGCGCCAGAACTGAGCGGCACCGGCCGCAGGATGCGGTAGGTGGGTGTTCCGCCTGTGCCGGCGTTGCCGTGTGGGTTGTGGCAGCTCCCGCAGTCCAGGGCGGCGCTGGCGCCAGCTCCGCTGTTGACAGCGCCGTTGCCCCATAGGATCGAAGCGGTGCCGTTGAAGGTGTGGGCTGAAGTCGATGCGCCGCTGGCAGCCGCGCCGGTCAGGCCGGTGTCCATGATAGCGTTCACAAAACCTCCGCCCAGCAGGCCGCGGTTTGCCACACCTTCCGCCGGGTTTTCTGTGACTGCGTCACGGTTCAGGTAAACGCCGTCCCACACATCCGTATCGGCGCCTGTCCCGGTAGCGCCGTGACAGGTCTGGCACAGGCTGGCGGTGGAAACCATCAGCAGCCTGGCCGCCTTGGCAGTGTGCGCGCGGTGGCAGCCGGCGCAGGCGTCGGTGGTGGGGGTGTTCGCTCCGCCGTGCGGTCCATTATCAGCCCGGGTAAATTTGATTGTGACAGCCGCCAGCGCCAGAGTGATCAACAGCGCAATCAGCATTTTTTTCATCACAGTCATTCTCCTTTCAATTTTATTTGGTCAGACAGTACTTAGGTGCATGCTCTGCACGCGGGTGCAGCCGGGGCGAGGCGGGGTGGCAAAGAAACAGCGCTTCGCTGGCTGTGCTCACTCAGGCCGGGTGAGCATGCGAGGTGTGGGTGTTCATCTATCTTAATCAGGCGCCTCCATTTTGCTAAAATGACCAGACTTCGATTCGGTTGTTTTCCCGATCCACGATATACACGCGGCCGTTGAAATCGACTGCGATATCGTTGGGATAATTGAACAGGCCGTCTCCTGTGCCAAAGTCGCCAAAGGCGTACAGGAAGACCGGCTCGGCTCCAGAGACGTTAAACACTTTCACATCCTGGCCGACCGCGTCCACCACAAACAGGCGATCGCGCTGATCGATAAAAATGCCGCGCGGCAGCGAAAGCGCCCCTTCCCCGGCGCCGCGGCCGAAAGAATACATGAATTTGCCGGTGCGATCCCACACAGAGATGCGCCCATTGTTGCCATCAGCGACGAAAACCTGTCCGTGTGAATTGGTCATGGCCGAATTGGGGAACATGAACTCGCCGTTGCCCTGGCCGGAGTCACCGAAGATTACCGTGCCCGGGTTGAATTTGCTGGTGGAAAGGTCGCTGAGATCATCCGGCATGGCGATCACGCACACGGAGTTGCGATTTTTGTTGACATCGGTGACGAACAAATAATTGTGTTGGTTGTCGATGCGCACACCCAACGGCGACCATTGGGTGGCAAACGGTAAGTTGGCAGACTGCTCTTTGCCATCCTGGCTGGTGTAATACAGCACATTTTGGAAGAGGTTGTACGTGTAATTCTGACCGCTGACCTTCTCGCTCTGCTGGCTGACGAACTGGGTCAGGCTGAGGCGCGGTCCGAGCAGGGTGTTGATGAACTGCCCCTGGCGGTCGAAGATGTACAAGGCATGCTGCTGGCGGTCGCTGGCATACACGTGGTCGTTTTTGTCCACCGCCAGGTACACCGGGGCGCGTTCGCCAACGGCGGTATGCGGGATGGTGAAGGCGCTGAGCGGTTTGCCGCTGCCATCGAAAGCCTTGATCATGCGCTGGCCGCCCGACTCACTGACATAAATGCGGTCAGCCAGGTGAGAAACGGCCACGCCTACCGGCTGTTCCAGGCCGTAAATGGAAAACAGGTAATGCGGCTCGATTTTCAACCCGGCATCCGGCACAACGATATCTGCGATCGGCGCGGGTTGCAGCAGGTAGCGGATGAAAATCGTCAGGACGACAGCGAAAGCGCCCACCAGAACCACCAGCGTGCCGATCAGGAAGCGCCGCTGGCTGGCATATGGGTTGGGTTGGAATTCAGGTTGTGTCTGGCTCATCTTGTGCTCCCATTGGTCGAAGCGGCAGGGTGGCTGCTGGTCGTTTGTAAACGGTTCAGCAAGTTGTTGGCGGCGAAATTCTTGGGGTCCAACTGCAGGGCGCGCTGCGCGCTGCTGATTGCCGCTTGCAGGTCGCCCAGCTTTTCGTAAGTCAATCCCAGGCCCAAATACAGCGGGGCAAACTCACTCAGTTCCGGCTGGCTCAGCTCCAGAAGCTGGCGCGCTTGGGGATAATTTTGTTGGGAAAACGCCTGCATGCCCTGGGCATAGCGCTGGTTAGCCGGCTTGTTCAACGCCTGGTAAACGTGCTCCATGCCGCTGTATGCTTCGGTGTAATCGGGCACGAAACGCACGGTGTTTTCGTACGACTTCAGGGCTTCGTCATTTTTTCCCGTCTGGGCATAGGCGTTGCCCAACAGAAGCATGGCATCGGCGTCGGTTTCGTCGATCGCCAGCGCTTCGGTCAGCACGCCAACCGCTTTTTCGGGCTGGTTGGTTTTCAGGTAATTGTCGCCCAGGTAATACAACCCGGCTTCGAGCACCTTGTCCATATTCGGGTCGTCTGATTTATTCCGGACAGCGGCGAACTGCTCCAGGTAGTACACGGCCTGGCTGGCATTGCCCTGCTTGGAATACGCCACGCCCAACAGGATGAGCGCACCCGGGTGACCTGGAAAAGCCTGCAGCACCTTCTCAGCGTGGCGAATGGCTTCGCTGTAATTGCCGCCTTCGATGTACGACTGCGCCAGCGACAGTCGGGCGGAGGCGTCGTTCGGGTTTTGCTCCACCAGGCTGAGCTGGTGGCTGATGCCCAGCTCTGACGGGGACATATCGCCCAGGTGAATATACCGGTCCCAGGTGTAGTACCCTCCAAAAGCCAGGCTCACCAGGGTGAGCGCGGCCAGCATAATTTTGATCATCCTGATCAGCCCCTGATTCTCCGAGGCAGTCGAAGGCGGCGTCTGGTTTTTCTTCATTACGTTCACTCCGTTGCAAAGGCGTGCGTCATGGGTTGTTGATAATGCCGGCGGCGTGACAGCGGCTGCAAGTGATGTTTTGATGGCAGGTATAGCAGACCTGGTTACCTTGCTTCTTGAACTCGTCGGCGTGGGTGTACAACATGTTCGGGGGGTGAGAAAGGTTGTGGCAGACGCCGTTGTTGCAGAAGCCCTGGCCGTGGCACTGGTAGCAGTCTTGCTTTTCGGCGTCGCTGATACTCTGGTGAGCGATAGTCCAGCGGAACTGATCGTGCGAAGCCGGCGCTGCGCCGGTGATCACCGGCGGATCCACCAGCGTTTCCTGGCCGCGCCCCACAATCGGCACGGTGTGGCACAGGTTGCATGAGGCGCTGATCGTGGAGGTCTCATTACCGCTTTGGTCCACGCTGACATGCTTGTCGTCGTGACAGCGGAAGCATCCCAGGAAGTAGGAATGATTTTCGTTGTCCGGGTTGGTTTGCCAGGTCAGGTTCATTTCCGGAAAATTGGTGGAGCTGTACATTTCTTGCAAGTATTGGATGGCGCTGGCCAGCTCTTTTCCCTGGCTCTGGTAAACATCCGGCAGGTTCTGGCGGTAGGTTTCGGCAAGGCCAGCGATGGCCTGGCTGGCTTCAGCCGCGCTCACGAACTGCGTCTTGAGCACTTTGAGTGCAGAAGCGCGGATATACGGCAGTTTTGGGCTGATCGTGCCGTTGGCCAATGCCTGGTCAACGATTTTTTCAGGCGCGGGGATAGCGTGGGCGGTGCGGTTGTGACAGTCGATGCAGTCCATCTCACGGATCTCACCTTTTTGGCGCGCTTCCGCCACCAGGGAGGTCTTGCCGCTCATCAGGATATCGCGGGCGTAATATTCTTTCAGGCTGCCGTCAGGCTGCTGCACGCCCACCCACAGCATCACCTGGCGCTGTTCATCGGCCGCCAGGTAATAAACCGGGTTCGAGACATGCCAGTGAATGCCCAGGCTGATGCCGGTATCTCTCTGCCAGCCTCCCATTTTCAAAATCAACGTGGATTTAATCGGAGTGTTATCTTTGTCGCTGGCAAAATGCACGATATTCTTGATCACATTGTCTTTGAATGAGGCCGGGGTGTGGCATGTCTGGCAGGTTTCACGCGCCGGGCGCATCTCGTGCACAGGGCTTTTGATCGGGCGGCTGTAGGTGTTGGTCAGCAGTGCAAACACCTGGCGCAGGCCAGCAATCTTGGAGCGGATGTAATAATCGGCCCCTTCACCCACGTGGCACTGCACGCATTCCACGTTGGCGTGCTGTGACATGCCGTAGCGCGTGTACTGCGGCCCCATCGTGTGGCAAACGGTGCCGCAAAACTCGGAGGATTCCGTGTAGGCGTAGCCCTTGGCTACCCCGATGGACAGGCCGGCCAGCACCACGGCCAGCAAAGCCAGGCTGATGAAGAACTTGCGCCGCTGGCCGCGGTCATTTAAGTCGATCGTCAGGCGCAGCCAGCGCCGACCTTTTTTTGGCGGCGAGTCTTGGCTTGTAACAGCGTTTTTCTTGTCCAGGCGTTGGTGGTCGGATGGCAAATTGGGTGTTAAATTGTCCATGGGTCCAGAGGGCTGCTTTCCAGACAAAATTAAAATCAAACGATAAGTGAATCAGCCGACTCGGCTGAGTTCGATACTATTTACAGATTGGGGGATGGGTTAGCAAAGGGGGAGTCTGCTGCCCTTATTTTTACTAAAGAAAAGTAAAATTCTGGTAAAGAAAAAGTCGCGCTTGCGTAAAAATTTACTTGTTTAGATCATTCCAGCCGGTAGCCGTAGCCGCGCCGGGTGATCAGATGGCGCGGCGCATCCGGGTTAGGCTCGATCTTCTTGCGTAGGGACCAGATGTGCTGTTTAACCAGCTTCTCGTCGTTCTCACAGTAGCTGCCCCAAACTTCTGAGAGAAGCTGCGAGACGGGGATGGTGCGGTTGGCATGACGGGCCAGCGTTTCGAGCAAGCGGTATTCGGTCGGCGTCAGCTCCACCTTGGCCCCATCCACGGCGACGTGTTTGCGCTCGAAGTTGATGCTCAGATCTTCGCTCTCCACTCCTGGATCCGCTGCGGCAGTCGATTGGCGCTGGCAGCGGGCCAGCACAGCGGCGATGCGGGCGTTCAGCACAGCAAACGAAAACGGCTTGACAATATAGTCATCCGCTCCCACGTGAAAGCCCTGCAGGATATCAGCCTCGGAGTTCCTGGCAGTGACAAAGATCAGCGGGACATTCGAGCGCCGGCGGATCTGGCGGCCCACGTCCCAACCGTTCATCCCTGGCAGGATCACATCCAACAAGACCAGGTCGGGTTTCATCTCATCCAAGGCGGCCAATCCCTCCGGCCCATTGGTGACACTGGCGACTTCGTAGCCTTGCATGTTCAAATACATCAGCAGCGCATCATACATCAATGCGTCATCGTCGATGAATAAGATTTTCGCCTGCATGCTGTTCCTAAGCCTCCATAAACCTATAAATAAACTGCCGCCATGAATGCTACAATTAAGCTAATATTAATATTATATATCTGGATTGACGAATTTTTTATAACTTACGATACTGTAAGGTGGATTCTCTAACGCCCAAATCTATTGTTTCTTGGCTCGCTCCGGCAGGCGCTGCCAGATGTAATCGAACACCTGTTGCCCATCTTGCAGGCGGTACACCGCCACCACCACCTTGCCCTGCGGGTGCTTCAGCTCGTAATGCACCGTGGTGCCTCCGCTGTTGAGGCGCGTCACCACTTCTGTGATCCTGGTGAAATCGCTCCAGGCAATGCGCCTGCCGCCGCGCGTGGTCAGTCCCTGCTCATCCAGGGATTTTGGCCAGCCGCGCTCGTTCAGCCAGGTGAGCAGAGGGGCCAGGCCCAGGGTGAAAACCGCCAGGATGATCTGCAAACAACCGTTCAAGGGGAGGATCTTGACATCCATTGTGCGCTCCGTTTCGGGTGTGGATATTTTGGTGATGCGCATTCATTGCGCTGTGCGGCCAGGCCAGGCGGCGCCTGCCTGCGCATCAGCGCGCGGCCTCGGCGAACACTTCCACCCGGCTGATCGCCGCTCCCAGGCTGTACACGCTGAAGTCATACGCCGCCAGGCAAAGAGAGGTCGTGCCGCCTGCGCCTGCGGCCGCTGGACACGGATTAGCGATTTCCCAGCGCCGCAAGCCGGCCGGTTTGCTGTCTTGGGCATACGCCGCTGCCACCAGCCACAGCCTGCCCGCTGGCCCGCTGATACTTACCTGGCCTTGCAAGTGCGCCGATAGGCCGTCGGCGGCGATCTCCACCTGGCTGGCGGCTGTCTGCACCGGGTAATAGCGCGGATCATCCTGCCCGCCAACCTGGGCGCTCAGCAGGCGGGCGGCCGCCTGGCTGACTTCGCCAGGGAAATACACCTCCACCGGCACTGCCAGGCCGGGCGGCAGGCGCTCCAGCAGGGGCGCGGCCTGCACTGCTGGTGCGGCGGCCTGCGCAGCAGACGAGCCCTGCGGGATGATTTCAACCATGATATTGGTGTACATCGATTCTGAGCGGTTTTCCACTCTGGCCAGGCACCAGGCGCCGCCGCTTTGCGCCGTATAGCAAACTGGCGGTGCAACCGCCAGTTCGGGCGCGCCTGGCGTTGCCGACGCTGTTCCCACCGCCGCGCCGGCCAGGTTGAGCGGGATGACCAGCTCTTGCCCCACGCTCATCAGGTTGGGGTTAACCTTGGGGTTGGCATCTTTCAGAGCCTGCAGGCTGACGCCGAAGCGGTAAGCGATGATCAACAGCGTATCGTCCGCTTTCACTTTATACAGAAATGGCGTGGGACTGGGCAGAGGCGGCAGGGTGGGCGTGGCCGTCGGCTGCACCGCTGGCGAGGTTGGCGTCGGGGTTGCTCGGACGTACAGCGCCAGCGTGACTTCTGGGCTGGCGGTCGGGCTGGGGGCTGGGGTCAGCGTGGCCTGGGTGCAGGCGCTCACCAGCAGGACGAGCATCAGCAGGGTTTGCTTCACGCTCCGATTATACCTTGCTCATCACGGCCTACTTGCCACTTCCCCGCCCTTATGCTATATTCCTCTGTATGGCGAATGAAAAAATCTTGCGACAAGTGCAAGAAGAACTGCAGAAGGGCGACCGGCCTGCCGCCCGCGAACTGCTGACCAACCTTTTGCGCTCTGACCAGACCGATCCCAACATCTGGCTGTGGATGAGCGCCGCCGTGGAGAGCAGGCAGGAGCGCATTTTCTGCCTGGAAAACGTGCTCAAGCTGGACCCGGCCAACGAGCTGGCAAAACGCGGCCTGGCGCTGGCGCGCGGCCTGCCGCCTGGCGAAGAGCCGCCCGTGAAGCCCCTGGTGCGCCGGCGCTGGACGCTCACAGATGTGCAGGTTGAGGCGGCGCCCAAGACTTTCCTGGGCCGCCTGTGGGCCAACCCGCTTCTGCGCCTGGGATTGTTAGCCGCCATGGCGCTGGTGCTGATCGCCGTGATCGGCGGGCTGGTGTGGGAGACGCGCCGCCCGGAGACGCCGGTGGTGTTCATCACCCTCACCCTGCACCCGAGCGAAACCGCCACCTCAACCCCCACGGCGACCGCCACACCCAAGATTCGCACCGCCACACCGGTGATCAAAGGCGCTACTCCGCTGTCTGCTCTGCTCCAGCAAACCTACACTCCCACGCCGCTGTACGTCAACACACCGCACGCCATCACCGAAGCCTACCGCATCGCCCTGCGCGCCCTGGAGGCCGGCGACTTGCCGCGCTACCTGACCAACATCCAGCAGGCCAGCCGTGAGAACCCCACTGCCCCCGATCTGAAATACCTGGTGGGCGAGGGCTTCCGCCTGACCGGCGCTTACGACGAGGCCATCAACGCCTATAACGAAAGCATTGCTATCGATAATCGTTTCGCTCCACCCTATCTGGGTCGGGCGCTGGCCACCCTGGCCAGGCAGCCGGATGCTGGCGTGCAGAAAGACCTCGATAAAGCCATCAGCCTGGATCCCAACTTCGCCCAGGCTTACCGTGAGCGGGCGGCTTATGCCATCCGGCAGGACCAACTGGCCGCCGCCGAACAGGATATCCAGGCGTTGGAACAGCTCACCCCTGGCAGCCCCTGGCCGCCGCTGCTGCGCGCCCAGCTCTACCTGGCGCAGGGTCTGCCCGCCCAGGCTTTGCAGGCCGCCCAGCAGGCCAATCAGCGTGATATCACCCTCCTGCCGGCGTACCTGGCGCTGGCGCAGTGCTACCTGAAGCTCGAACAGCCAGAGGAAGCCCAGCGCGCCGCCGAGCTGTATATGGCTTACCCCGAGAACCAGGCGTCGGTGCTGGGTTGGCTGGTGTTGGGTGAGGCGCGTTGGAAGAACGGCGACCAGCAGAATGCCCTGGCGGCGCTGGATGAAGCGCAAGCCCAGGGCAGTCAATCGATCGACCTGTATATTTACCGCGGCCAAATCCTGGTGGCAATGGGCAGGGCGCAGGACGCCATCAACGCCTTCGCCGAAGGCTACCGGCTGGATGCCAGGAATTTTGAGGTCAACCTGGGCCTGGGTGAGGCGCTCTACAGCGCCAAACGCTATATAGACGCCATCCAGCAGTTCCAGGCCACCGAGCGCCTGGCGCTGACCGACACGCAAAAAGCCCCGGTTTATTATTTCCGGGCGCGGGCCATCGACGAAGGCGGCAACCCTCGCCAGGCGCAGGCCGATTATCTGGCGCTGTTAGCCCTGCCCAAAGCTGTCGTCCCGCCTGCCTGGTTGGAGTACGCCGCCAACCGCATGGCCGTGCTCAACCCGCCCACTGCCACGCCGACCGCCACCGCCACCCCTCGGCCTTCGGCCACTTTCTCGCCTACGCCGACGATCCGTCCTTCCATCACAATGACTCCCAGCAAGACCGTTCCGCCCAGCGCCACGCCCACTCCCACGCGCACGCCAACTAGTCAGAAGCCTGGCGGGACGCCCAGCGCCACACCCACCAAAAAGCCATAAGCACGCCTTCCCAACCCCGCCAGATCGCCGCGCTGCGCCTGCACAATCAGCAGGCCGCCGCCAGCCGCCTACGCTCGCCGCAGGAGGCGGCAAGGTGGATGGTGGCTCTGCAGGCCCAGGATTTTGCGATGTGTAAATGGGCGCTGGGTGTGCGCCTGCCGGACAGCCGGATCGAGAAGATTGACGCCGCCCTGGACAGCGGCTTCCTGCTGCGCACACACGCTCTGCGCTTCACCTGGCAGTTGGTGACAGCCGAGGATGTCGGCTGGTTGTTGGACCTGACCGCGCCGCTGACCAAGAGCCGTCTTAAGTCTCGTCATGCCGAGCTGGGCCTGACGCCCGATCTGCTGGCCGCCTGCTGCCGCGTGATCGAGCGCGCCTTGCAAGAGCCCCTGGCGTTGAGGCGCGCAGAGCTGGCGGCCGCCTTGGGGCAGGCTGGCCTGCCGCACGCAGGCGTGCAGGTGTCTCATATCTTCGGCTGGGCAGAGTTGGAAAAAGTGATTTGCTCCGGCCCACTGCAGAACGGCAAACCGACCTATGCCCTGCTGGCGCGGCGCGCGCCTCCCGCTCCAGCCCTGGCGCGTGAGGAAGCGCTGGCGCGGCTGGCGCGCGGCTATTTCAACAGCCGCTGGCCGGCCAGCCTGGCTGACTTCGCCTGGTGGTCGGGCCTGCCGGTGGGTGAGGCGCGCCGGGCGATCCAGACTCTGCAGGGCGAGTTTTATCCGCAAGTCATTGGTGGGCAAACTTATTATCTGCCGCAGACCGGCCAAGCCTCGCCGCTGGATGAATTAACCGCCAGCCTGGCCGAGCGCGCCTTTCTACTCCCTGCCTTCGATGAGTTTCTCATCAGCTACACCGACCGCCGCGCCGTCCTATCCGCTGAGCACCAGGCGCGGACCTTCTCGTCCAACGGCATATTTTACCCCGTGATTGTGGTGGACAGCCAGGTGGTGGGTGTGTGGAAGCGTGCAGTGAAGAAGTCGCGCCTGGAGATGGGCTTCGACTTTTTTGTTTCGCCCTCCAGCCAGATGCTGCCTGCCGTCCAGGCCGCCGCTGCTGCATACGCGCGCTTCCTTGGAAAACAGCTCGCATAAGACGCCTGGCATTTCTGCTATAATCGGCTCAGGCTTCCTTTTTATCGGTGCCTGAAGGGATGCTCGATGAAAACAATGAATGCTGTACTGACGCGCCGCGCCCTGCGCCTGGTTTTTGTGATGACCGCCCTGGCGTCTGCGCTGGGGCTGGCGCTGTTTGCCCTGTGGTATGACAATAATCCCCGTTTTCATGCCGCCCGCGGCCAGTCGCTCTACCAGCAGGGCAGTTACCCGGCGGCGGCGGCCGAGTTCAGCGCCGCCATCCGCCTGCAGCCGGAGAATGCGGATAATTATTACCAGCGCGGCCTGGCGCTCTCTGCGCGCGGCACGCTTGACCGCGCCATGCACGATTTCGACCAGGCTATCCAGCTCGATCCTTCCAATGCGCTGGCCTACCTGGGGCGCGCCGAAGGCTACCGCCGCATGGGCAGTTTGGAGCGCGGCCTGGACGACGCCGGGCAGGCCATCGCACTTCAGCCTGGCCTGGCGGCGGCTTACCAGACGCGCGCCGGCTTGTACGCCCAGGGGGGGCTGTACCAGCGCGCCCTGCTCGACCTGACGAAAGCGATCTCCTTGCAGCCCGCCTCGGTTCTGGCTTACCGCCAGCGTGGCGCCGTCTATCTTCAGCAGGGCAGCTTCACCCAGGCCTTGCAGGATTACGCCCAGGCCATCCAGCTCAGCCCGGGCGACGCCGACCTGCTGTTCGAACGCGGCAAGGTCTATGTTCAACAGGGCGACCCGCTCAAGGCTATCCATGATTTCGATCTGGTGATCCAGGCGCGTCCGCAGGACGCCGAGGCGTATGTCAACCGCGGCCTGGCCCAGTATGACGCCGGCAGCCTGGAGCAAGCCGCCAGCGATTTTAGCCGGGCGATCGAACTCAACCCCACTTATCCCGGCGCATATTACGGGCGCGGCCTGGCGCTGGAGAAACAGGGCAGTCACACCCTGGCGGCTGCCGATTTCACCCAGGTGCTGGCTCTGTGCAGCGCCTCGGCGCTGTGTGAGCAGGCTCGCCAGCGCCTGGCAGAAGCGCAGAACCCACAGGCGGCGCAGACTGCCGGCCCGGACCGCGCTCGCCTGTATTATGACAAAGCGCTGGCCAGCTTGCAGTCCGGCGATTACGCTTCATCCGTGCAGGATTTCAGCTCTGCCATCCAGGCTGAGCCGGATTTCAGCGAGGCCTACCTGCAGCGCGGCCTGGCGCACCTGCGTCTGCAGGATTACGCCGCCGCCCTGGCCGATTTTGACCAGGGAGCGGCGCTGGCCCCGCAGGATGTGCGCGCCTACCTGGGGAGCGGCTCTGCCCATGCCCAGCTCAAGCAGTACGCCCAGGCTGTGGAAGATTTTGACCAGGCGATCCAGTTGGCGCCGTCCTCCGCCCAGGCATATTTCAACCGCGGCATGGCTTACACATTCCTGGGCCAACCAGGGAAAGCCGCCGACGATCTATCCCGGGCGCTTAAGTACTGCGAGACAGCCAGCCTGTGCCAGCAGGCGCAAATCGAGCTGGATAAACTGCGCTGACGGTCAGCCTTTCCAGAAACCCAGGTGCACCGCCCGCGCCGCCGCAAGGTCAAAAGGCCCGTCCACCACAACCGCTTTCTGGCAGCGAGCAAACACCTCCCGGCACTGCAGGTCGATCGCCGGGTTGCGCTCATCGCGCCCGATGAGGTCGTACAAGTCGCTCTCGCTGAGAGCGTACACCACCCGCCCGACGCCGCCCCAGTAGATCGCGCCTGCGCACATGGCGCACGGTTCGGTGCTGGTGTACAGCGTGCACTGCGATAGGAACCCTGGGTCAAAGCGCTGGGAAGCCAGGCGCATCAGGTTGGTCTCGGCGTGACCGGTGCAGTCGCGCTGCGTGTTCACACTGTTCTCAGCCTCCAACAACACCGCCCCATCAGGGCCGGTCAGCAGGGCGCCGAAAGGGTGGTTGCCGTTCCGGCGGGCGCGCCAGGCGATCTCGATGGCGCGGCCGAGCAATTCCTCATCCAATGAAGCGCTCATACATCGTTTCCTCGTTAAAAATTGAACTGTCCCATGCCGGCTTGGGCGCTGGCCGACAATCTTGTAAGAGTTTCGTTAGAATGGCGGCAGGCCTCTTGCCTTTTTGCACCTCCGATTATATAATAATCACCGGAAGTATGAGGTGAAGTATGCCTATTTATACCTATCGCTGTGAAAATTGTGGTATCCAGTTCGAGCAGCATCAGAGTTTTAACGATGCCCCGCTGACGCGCTGCCCAGAGTGCTCGAAGAAGGCCCTGCGCAAGGTTTACACGCCGGTCGGTATTGTGTTTAAAGGCTCCGGCTTTTACGCCACCGATCACCGCAGCCCGTCGGGCCAATCCAAGTGGTCAACCAAGGATTCATCCGGTGAGTCCAAGGGCGAGAACAAGACAGAAACCAAGCCCGAAACCAAGAGCGAGAGCTCCTCATCCACGGCCAGCGCCGCCAGCGCGCCGGCCAAAACAGAATAATCGATCCGAACCAACCGGCCGCCAGGCCGGTTTTTTTTATTTCCGGATGGAACCTTCTTACACTGCAACATTCCGTTTCTACGGCGACCTGTTACCTTTGCTTTCGCCCGTGCAGAGGGCCGGGTATTTTCTTTACCCGTTCAAGGGCAGACAGTCTGCCAAACACCTGGTGGAAGCCGCCTCGGTGCCGCACACCGAAGTGGGCGCGCTGTTCATCGACGGACAGCCTGCCGGCCTGGAAGCCATTGTGCGCGGCGGTCAGCAGGTGGATGTTTTGCCCTGCCAACCACCGGTTTCTGCGGAGCCTGACCCGCGTTTCATATTAGATAACCACCTGGGCCGGCTGGCTGCCAGCCTGCGCATGCTGGGCTTCGACTGCCTGTACCGCAACGATTACCAGGATGAGGAGCTGGCTGCCGTGGCCGAGGCGCAGGCGCGCATCCTGCTGACGCGCGACCGCCGTCTGCTGATGCGCAAGCAGGTGCAGCGCGGCCGCCTGCTGCGCTCGCTCGATTCGCGCCAACAGTTGGCCGAGATCCTGCAGCGTTACACGCTCAAACCCGCCGCCCGGCCCTTTCTGCGCTGCATCCACTGCAACGACTTGCTCACCCCAGTGGCGAAAGCCGAGATCGACCATCTATTGGAGCCGCTTACACGGCAGTACTTCGATGAGTTCAGACGCTGCATTGGCTGCGGGCGGATCTATTGGAAGGGCAGTCACTACGAGAAAATGGTGCAGGTGATCGAGGGGCTGTAGTCTTTCTGGAACATGCGGCGGCCTGGGGATGAAAACGCTCTTTTAATCTATTATGTGACATTTGTCACTGGTGCAGCTCAGGATTCTAAGGAATAATTTATCCCAGGTTAATCTTTTCCCTGGGATTTTTCTTATCGGTTGATTTGCTCGACCTGGGGGCATTTTAAGGACATTGATTCACGTTTCCATGCATCGTTGGAGGCTTTATGCACCAGGCAATTTCCACCTTTCACCGGCTCTTCAACCGCCTGCTCAACTTGTTATTGATCATCTCATGGATCCTTTCGCCGTTTGCTATTTCCTCGCCTGCCGCTGCCCGAGAAACCCAAGATTTCCTGATCTTCCTGCCGCTCATTCAGCGCGGCAGCGCCGCTCCTCCGGTTGAAACCTCCACGCCCACCCCGACCTTGACCGCTACCCTGGCGGCCAACTCGACGGCCACGCCAACCAGTACCGCCACCGAAAACCCAACTGCGACCGCCACGCCGACCAGTACCGCCACCGACACTCCAACCGCGACCGCCACCCAGGTCCCCGCAGCCACCAGCACCCCGACCGCCACCAACCCTGCCACGGCAACGCAAACCAACACGCCCACTCACACAGCGACGGCGACCAATTCTCCTACGCCAACCAACACCGCCGCGCCGACCGATACAGCCACCAGCACAGCTACCAATTCCCCAACCAACACGCCCACTCACACAGCGACGGCAACGATTACTCCTACGCCAACCAACACCGCCGCGCCGACCGAAACAGCCACCAGCACCGCTACCAACACCCCAACCAACACACCCACCCACACTGCAACGGCGACCGATACTCCTACACCAACCCACACCGCCACGCCGACCGATACTGCCACCCCAACGGCGACCTTCACGCCCACTCCCACCGATACACCCACCATCACGCCCACGCCGACCAACACGCCGACCAATACCCCCACGCCGACGGCCTCACCCACCGCTTCGCCGACTCCCACACCGTTGGTTTCGCCGACGACAGAACCGACCGATGAGCCCACGCCGACCGGCGCGCCCGGTCTGCCGGTGATCAATGTGCCGCCTGTCATTTCGAGCGATACTGTCTGGTCACCTGGTTCGGTGTATCTGATCTCTGGCAACGCCGTCTTGAACGCCGGCGTCACCCTGACCATCCAGCCAGGCGTGATCGTCAAATTCCAGAACAGCGGCGTCACCCCTGGCAAGCTGACCGTCAACGGCATTTTGCGCGCCCAGGGCGCGCCGGGCAGCCCGGTGGTTTTCACCTCGATCCACGATGACGCTTACGGCGGCGATACCAACCACAACGGGCATGCCTCCTGGCCTTTGCCCGGCCTGTGGGATTCCATCGCCATTGCCTCCACCGGCTCGGGCAGCCTGCTGGACAACGTGCTGATCCAGTTCGGCGGCAGCAGCGGCGCTTTGCTCGGCGCCAGCGGCGCTTCCGTCAGCCTCAGCCATTCCACCCTGCAGTGGAGCCTGTACGATGGCCTGTCCTGGGCAAACGGCTCCGCTGGGACGATCAGCGCCAACACCTTCAACCACAACCTGCGCTACGGCCTCAACCTGACCGCCAGCAGTCTTCCTTCCATCACCGGCAACGCCATTTTGCACAGCCGCAGTTTCGCCGTGTACATGGATGGCAGCAGCCCGGCAGCTTTCAGCGCCAACCTGGCTTATGGCAACGGCTACAACGGCATTGGCGTGTACGGCATGCTGGCTGACGGCGTGTGGAGCGCGGACCTGCCTTATCTTGTCACGCAGAACCTGACCCTGGCGCCGGCCAACAGCCTGGCCCTCCAGCCTGGGGCGGTGGTCAAGTTCTTCCCCAACACCAGCCTGGCCGTGCAGGGCACATTATCCGCTTCAGGCACGATCAGTGATACGATTGTCTTCACGTCATTAAAAGACGACAGTTATGGCAGTGATACCCAGCAGGATGGCGCCGCCACCAAGCCGAACCCCGGTGACTGGGGTGTCATTTACTTCGCCGATACCAGCAGCGATTCCGGCTCAGCCCTGGACCACGTGCTGATGCGCTACGGGGGCGCGGCGTACAACTACGGCGCCGGCACCACCAGCGCCGCCCTGGCCTATGATTCGGCCTCCGCGCCGCTCACCAACAGCACCATCGAACGCAGCCTGGGCTACGGCGTCCAGCTCCTGAACGCCTCCCAGCCTCCCATCACGGGGAACATCATCGTCGATAACCTCAACCACGGCCTGTGGTTGAGCGCTTCCTCCTCGCCGGGGGTCAACAACAACCTGCTGGCGCGCAACGGCGGTTACGCTGTCTACCAGGCGGCCAGCAGCCGCGCCAGCTACAGCGGCAATACGGCCGTGGGCAACAAAGTGAACGGCATCGGCGTGACCGGCGCGCTGACCACCAACGTGGCCTGGGGCGCCAACCTGCCCTATGTGGTTGATGGCACGCTCACCCTGGGCATCAACACCACCCTGACCATCCAACCCGAAACCGTGGTCAAGTTTGCCGCCGGCGCCGCCATGCAAATCAACGGTAACCTGCTCGTGCAGGGCGCTGACGGTCACCTGGCCTGGTTCACCTCGCTGAAAGACGACGCCATCGGCGGCGATACCAACAGCGATGGCACGCAGACCTTCGCCGCCCCCGGCGATTGGGACGCCCTGCGCTTCTCGGCCACAGCTGGCGGCTCCAGCCTGGCCTACGCCGCCCTGCGCTACGGCGGCTCCAGCGCCGCCAGCGGCATGCTGGCCTTTGACGGCGGCAGCCCAGGCTCCGCCGATCATTTGTGGCTGCAGGGCAGTCAATACCGCGGTCTGTTCTGCCAGAACGCCAGCCCGTATGTCACCTACTCCAGCTTCAGCGAAAACCCGTACGGTCTGTACAGCGGGAGCGGCTGTTACATGACCGTGCAGTACAGCAATATCTACGGCAACCCGACCTACGGCCTGTACAATGCCAACACCACCTTTAGCATGTCAGCCACGGATAACTGGTGGGGCAGCGCCAGCGGTCCCACCAACCCGGCTAATCCCGGCGGAATGGGCGACAGCGCCAGCAGTTTTGTCAACTTCACACCCTACGGCGCTTCGCCCACCACTGACCTGCCTCTGCCCCTGCCGGCGCCCGGCGCGCTGGCCAACCCCACCAAAGTCTCGGGGATCATCGCCGCCAACACCACCTGGACCCTGGCCAACAGCCCCTACCTGGTGACTGCCGATGTGACCGTCAACCCGGGCATCCGCCTGGATATCCAACCCGGCGTGGTGGTCAAGTTCTACGCCGGCGCCAACCTGACCGTCAACGGCATCTTGAACGCGGTCGGCGCGGCCGACAGCCGCATCATCTTCACATCTATTAAGGACGATTCTGCCGGCGGCGATTCCAACGCCGACGGCACAGCCAGCTACCCGCGCCCCGGCGACTGGGGGCGCATCACCTTCGCCAGCGCCAGCATCGACGCCTTGAACAAGTTGCAGCAGGCCGTGGTGCGCTACGGCGGCGGCGGCTCGCAGCCCAACGGGGCCGTGCAGACCGACGCCGCCGGGCCGAACATCAGCAGTAACCTGCTGGTGCAGAACGCCAGCTACGGCCTGCGCGCCAGCAACACCTCCAATCCGCTGGTCAGCAATAATTACATCCTGGACAACGCCGCCGGCGGCATCCTGCTCGAGACCACCTCTTATCCCTCGATCTCTGGCAGCCAACTGTGGGGCAACGGCGGCTACGCCGTGTACATGGATGCAACTTGCTATCCCAACCTCTCAGGCAACACGGCGGTGTACAACGACAAGAACGCGGTGCGCGTTGCCGGCACATTGGCTTTCAATGTCACCTGGAATGCCGACCTGCCCTATGTGCTCGACGCCAGCCTGACCGTCAACGCCGGCGCGGCTCTGACCCTCCAGCCTGGCGTGGTGGTCAAATTGAGCGGCGCAGGCACGGGCATTGTGGTCAACGGCGCAGTGATTGCCAACGGCACAGCGCTCAACCGCATCACATTCACCTCCTTGCGGGATGACAGCGCCGGCGGTGATACCGATAACGACGATGGCATGTACTGGCCTGTCCCCGGTGATTGGGGCGCGCTCACCTTTAATGATTCCTCAGACGATGCCCAGGATTTGCTGAACTATGTGGATGTGCGCTATGCGGGCGGTTCGAATGTCGGCGTGCAGATCACCAGCGCCGCCCCGCACCTCAACCATGTGACGATTGCCAGCACCCAGGGCAACGGCCTGAACATTGCCACGGCGGCGAACCCCTTGGTGGAGAACAGCCTGGTTGCCCGCAGCAGCCAGGACGGTGTGTACATCACCGGCGCCTCCCTGCCCAACCTCGCCAATAATACCTTTGCCGGCAATGCCCGCTATGCGGTCTATTTCACTGCCGAGAGCAAACCGGTCTTCAGCGGCAACGCCGTTTCAGATAATGCCTACAATGCCGCCGCGGTCAGCGGCTCCTTTGCCGGCGCCTCCACCTGGCAGGCCAACCTGCCGTACCTGGTGATCAGCACGCTCACAGTGCCCAACGGCGCCAACCTGTCTCTGCCGCCTGGCGCGGTGCTCAAATTCAACCCGGCGGCGGGCATCACCTTCAACGGCCCGCTGTACGCCGATGGGAGCGCCGCCAACCCCATCGTCTTCACCTCTTCGAAAGATGACGCCTACGGCGGCGATGTGAATAACGACGGAAGCTTCACCGCGCCAGCCGCCAGCGACTGGGCCGGCTTGACGGTCAACGCCACCGCCAACGCCAGCCGGCTGAAAAACGCCATTGTGCGTTTCGGCGGCGACCCGGCTATCAAGGTCTTCCAGAGCGCGCTGAGCGTCACTTCCCTGGTGTTTCTAAAGAATACCCGCGCCGCCTGGTATGACCAATCCACCGGCGTGATCACCTCCACCCAGTTCCTCAGCAGTACCCAGTACGGCCTGTACGAAACGGCTTCCGGCCTGACGGTCAAGAACAACCAGTTCAAATGGAACCGCTACGGCGCCTATGTCACCGGCGCCACTGCCGCTCACGGGCCGATCGACGGCAATCTTTTCGTGGATAACTTCGGTTACGCCATTTACTTTGATTTTGCCAGCTACCCCTATTTTGGCGCTGCCAATACCCTGCTCTACCCGGGCATGGTGGGCAACGCCGTGCGCGTGCAGAGCGGCACGCTGACCAGGAATACAACCCTGATCCCCAACTCGGTGTACTGGCTGGACAGTTGGACGGTGGGGGTGGGCGTCACGCTGACGGTGCCGGCGAATACGATCATTAAAATGAACGCCGCCTCATTGGCTGTAAGCGGCAAGTTGATCGCTACGGGAACGTATACGAATCCGGTGGTGATCACATCGCTGAAGGATGACAGTGTGGGTGGGGACACGAATGGGGATGGAGGAGCGACGAGTGCGGCGAAAGGGGATTGGTACTCGATCTACATCACGAACGGGACGGTGAACCTGGATTACACCACGCTCGCTTATGGGGGAGGGCATCCGTACTTTTTGGGAATGATCACGCAGTATTACACGTACAATGGGGCGGTATCGAATGCGACCATCACGATCGATCACAGCACCTTGAGCAACAGCTCGAAGAGTGGGATATACCTGAGTTACAA
>JAKOUW010000248.1 GCA_029782365.1 Chloroflexota bacterium | reverse complement strand
GGCATAAGGGGGTAAACCATGCGTACTGTTACCATTGGAGATAAGCAGATCGCTCTGAGGGCCAATCCTTTGGCCCTCTTTTACTATCGCCAGGCTTTTGGCCAAGACATGGTGGCGGCTGTGATGGAGCTGCAGAGTAAGATGCAGCTAGTGGGCCAGGGGGATTTTTCTGGTATGGACATGGTTGGCATTTTCCAGCTGACCTACGCCATGCACAAGGCCGCCGAGCCGAATAAGGTCCAGATGAGCTTTGAGGAATGGTTGGACCAGTTCGATGGCTTGGGCTTGGGCGAAGAGGAAAACTGGATAGTTGATGTCGTGCAGGAGGCCATCGACGGCCTTTTTCGTACCGGAAAACCTGCTCCCGAAAAGAGAGGGGCCAAGAAGTAGCAGTGGCCCCTCTGGGCCCCTCGACCTTTTGATGATGGTCAACGCAAAGAGGATGGGGCTAAGTTTCGAGGAGCTGAGCATCTTTCGAGTTCGTGACTTCCTTGAGTTCACAAACCTTTATTTCGGTCACAGCGCTCAAGATGATGTGCGAGATACCACTCAAGAAGACATCGACAAGTTGTTAGGTTAGGGGGTGCCGAAATGTGAGAGAAGTCAGGTGCCCTCTCTGTAATTGGCTGCTGTTTGTCGCCCGTGGAGAGGGCGAAGTGGAGATCAAGTGCACTAGGTGCAAGAAAATCGTGAAGGTGAAAATCAAAGGACAGAGTGAGCCGCACCGTTAGAGTAGCGAGCCAGGCCTGCCTTTCCCAATAAAGGTAGGTGAGAGTGTGGCTAAGATCAAGGGGATCACTGTCCAGATCGGGGCTGATACCAAGGGCCTCGAAGCTGCCCTAAAGGATGTCAACCAAAGTGCAGGCAAGCTACGAAGCGAACTTCGCGAAGTTGAGCGCCTGCTCAAGTTCAACCCGCGGGATACGGAACTTCTGGCACAGAAACAGAAGCTCCTGACAGATCAGGTTGAAAACACCAGGGCTAAACTCCAGCAGCTCCGGGACGTACAAGAGCAGGTCAATGAGCAATTTAAGAAGGGCGAGATTGGGGAAGAACAGTACCGTGCCTTCCAGCGAGAACTCATCAAAACCGAGAGTCAGCTGAGGGAATATGAAAAGGCGCTCAAAGAGGTCAATCTGCAAAACCACGAGTTCAACCAGAAGATGCAGGAAATGGGGGACAAGCTGAAAAAGGCCGGAGAGAGCATGGTGGCTACCGGCAAGACGCTCTCCACGCACCTCACTGTCCCCCTCACTGCCCTGGGCACTCTGGCTGCCAAGAGCGCCATTGACTTTGAGAGTGCGTTTGCGGGCGTAAGGAAAACCGTGGACGCGACCGAGGAAGAATTCGCCGCTTTGGAACGCGGTATCCGGGACATGGCTAAGGAGATCCCGGCGGCTGCAACCGAGATTGCCGGCGTTGCGGAAGCGGCAGGACAGCTCGGAATCCAAAACGAGCATATCCTGTCCTTCACCCGCACTATGATTGACCTAGGCGAATCGACTAACATGTCCGCGGAGCAAGCAGCAACAGCTCTTGCGCGGCTAGCTAATATCACCCAAATGCCCCAGTCCGAGTTCGACCGGTTGGGGTCTACTATTGTAGCCCTTGGCAACAACCTAGCGACCACCGAAGCCGAAATTGTTGAAATGAGCTTGCGTCTAGCAGGTGCCGGCAAGCAGGTTGGCATGACCGAGGCTGAAATCCTATCCTTCGCCGGAGCATTGAGCTCTGTTGGTATCGCAGCTGAAGCTGGCGGTTCGGCATTCAGCAAGGTCATGATCCAGATGCAGCTGGCCGCCGAGACTGGCGGGGCTGCTCTCGATAATTTCGCACGCGTTGCCGGGATGAGTGCGGAGCAGTTTGCTCGACAATTCCGCGAAAACGCTGCGGAAGCCCTTATCGCCTTCATTAACGGATTACAGAGGGCCCAGGAAGAGGGCACCAGCGCCATTAAGGTGCTGGACGATTTAGGTATTACCGAAGTCCGCATGAGGGACGCTCTTTTGAGGGCCGCTGGTGCAGGGGACCTGTTTGCGGAATCTATCAAACTGGGCACAGAGGCCTGGGAAGAAAACGTCGCACTCACCAGAGAGGCCGAGCAGAGATACGCCACCACCGAATCTCAGCTTGCTATTATGCGGAACAAACTGCAGGAGGTTGCCATTACCTTTGGGCAGATTCTCCTGCCGCCCCTCTTGGCTGTAGTGGAGAAGATTGGTGACTTTGCTGACTGGCTGGCGAATCTCAGCCCCACTACACAGAGGACGATTGTGGTCATCGGCGGGCTAGTTGCTGCGTTAGGCCCCGCTCTACTTCTGATTGGCAAAATGGCCACAGGAGCGGGGGCTGTCGTGCAGGCCTTTGGCACGCTCTCCGCGTTTGTCAGCACGACACTGATCCCGGCTATCACAAGCATATCTTTGCCAGTAGTGGGAGCTGTGGCGGGTATCGCCGGCTTGGCCGTAGTTGCCTATGAAGTTTACCGGGCTTGGGATGAGGTTAAGACTGCTTTATCTGCCACTTGGGAGTATATGAAGGCCTCTGCCGAGAGGCTAGCTCTCAACATGTCGCTTTCCTTCGAGAAAATGAAAGTGACAGTCATCGGAGTAGTTGATGAAATCTTGGAGCGTCTCTCAATCCTTGAGTCCCTACCCTTTGGTATAGGCGAGTCCTTTGCTGGCCTGCGAGAAAAGGTGAGCGGCAGCGTTGATGCTTCCAGGCAGAAGATTGAGGAGCTCCAGGCGGCCCTTGAAACTAACGCGGCCAAGATAAAGGACGCAGCAGAAGGCATGAAGGTCGCCTGGGGTGATGTTGGGGCCAAGATTGCCGA
>JAKOUW010000020.1 GCA_029782365.1 Chloroflexota bacterium | reverse complement strand
TCCTTGACTTCATCCCGAACAATCACATCATTGGCGGCTATGGCTCCCTGTACCTGCTAGCCGAGCGTGCGGGCGTGCAGCTGGCGCAGTCCGAGCACGTGCAGTTCATCCAGGACAACACCGTGTTCAAGGGCACTGCTCGCTACGATGGCCGTCCAATTTTTGGTGAGGCATTCGTTGGCATAACCATCGACCAGGGGGCTAACCCTCAAGTACCCGATCCTAGTGATGTGGTATTCGCTCCCGATATCGCCAACCCGTAAGGGGTGGTATAAATGGTTAGAGTAAAGGCACTGAAGCTATTTAATGATGGGTGGGAGAAAAAACTTCGCTATCCTGGTGAAATATTTGAGGCTACACAGGAGAGGTATGAGCGCTGGCACTCTGCCTCTCTTGTCGTTGCCGTAGAAAATGAACAGCCAGATCTGGACAGCATGACCAAGACACAATTGATGGACTATGCCAAGGAATCTGGCCTAGAGCTTGATGATAAGATGCGCAAGGCTGAAATGATTGCCGCCATTAAGGAGGCGATGGGATGGATGTAGCACAAGTTTTGGAGTTAGTAAAAGCCCGATTAGGGATTACCACGGCGGTCAGGGACGTATACCTGACCGCCATCATCGAAGGGATAATCAAAGAGCTAACAGACGAGAAAGGGTTGGTGCTTGACGGCACTAACCCTTATCATCTTATGTTCGTAGTGGATTTTGCTACCTGGCGGTATCAGAATCGAGACACCATGGAGGCTATGCCGAAGCACCTGCAATTCCGGCTGCACAACATGATGATCCACGCCGGAGGTGGTGCAAGTGACGTTTGATTACGAGCTTATCCTCATCCAAACAGAAGAAGGAGAGAACGAGCTGGGCGATCCCGTCACCATCCGCACTGAGAAACCGGTGCTGTGTGACGTTGTCTCTGTTGGGAGGTATGAACACTACCAGGCAGCAGCCCATGGTCTCAGGCCCGAAATAGTCTTTGTCGTCAATCGCTGGGACTACGAGGGCGAGAAAGAGGTGGTGTTTGAGGGCAAGAGATACAACGTTCTTCGCACCTATGAGCCCAAACAATCAAAGGGCTTTGCGGACTACGAAACAGTGGAGCTTGTCTGCGAAGGGGTGATCAACCGTGCCGGTGCCTAAGAGTGTTACCAAGATCAACAAACACGGGGTCACATTCATCGACAGCGTTGACAGAGCGGAATACACCCTGGCGGAACTCTCTAGGGCAGCGTTGCGTGATGCCGCTAGAGTGCTTAGGAGAATAGCTAAGGAAAACACCCCTGTCGTAACAGGGACCCTGAAGAAGAACATCGCAACATGGGTGCGCGGCCGAAAAGACCATCCCACGCCTTATCTGCAGCTCGGGGTCTACAGCCAGCCTGCGGCCAAGAAAAAAGGTCTCACTCCTGCTTACCATGCACACTTGGCCGAGTTCGGGAGTGTGCGTTCCCGACCGGCCAATGAGGGCCGGGGTATCCTGAGGCCGACGGTACAGGACAACATAGACCTGATACGCCGCGTCCAAGCTCAGTACTTGGCCGAAGTCGAAAAGGAAGTCAAGGCCATGGACCTGATAGACGAAGAGGAGGAAATCGCCGATGATTGAGCTTAGGAAGGCGCTCCATCCTGTTCTACGGGCCATTCACAGCAGAGTGTACTTCCAGCGGGCTCCGGACACAGCGCAATTTCCTTATCTGACCTACAGATTTGAAGTAACGACTGATGGCGAGGG
>JAKOUW010000200.1 GCA_029782365.1 Chloroflexota bacterium | reverse complement strand
CCAGAAGAAAGATAAGTTAGAGCAAGACTGGGCCAAAAAACTAGACAAACTCACCAAGGAGAGCATCCAGGCCCGCATTAAGGACCTAGAAAAAGAGCGGGATGAGCAGATAAAGATTGCTAAGGAGCTGGGCGAGAACACAGAAGCCATCCGACGGCATTACAATGAGCTCATCACCGCCGAAAGTGAGCGCCTCTCCGCACTGCGGATTAAGGACTTGGAGGAAGAGCGGGATGAGCAAATCCGCATTGCAAAACAGTTAGGTGCCGATGTTGAAGCTATCCGCACGTACTACGAAACTCTAATCACGCAAGAGCAAGACCGCCAGGCCAAGGAGCGGCTCAGACTGGCCCGGGCCGAGGCCGAGGAGCACCAAAGCATTTGGGAACGTGCCGGGGTCACCATTGAGAATGTCTGCAAAAAGATAGCCTCTGATTTCTCTGGCATGATCGAGCACAACCACAAGGTTGAGCAAGACTATGTGAAAAAGCGCGAAAAGCTCCAGGAAGACATCAAGAAACAGCTGGAAGAGCTGGACAGGAAGCGCCAGGAAGAGCTCGAGTCAGTCGGAGACAATGCAGAAAAGAAGCTGGAAATTGAGCAGAAATACGAAGAACTGGTGGCCGAAGTACGCCAGAAGGAAATCGAAGCACTGGATCAACTGGTGAAAGCCCGCGATGAGCAGCGTAAAGGCATTAAAGACGTACTGAAGCAGATGTTGATCGACCTGTTGAACGCTCTTGAGAAAGAGCTTATTGCGGAGAAGGCAGCGAGTTTAGCCAGAGCGATTATGCGCGGCTGGTGGGATTGGACGGCTGTTTTGCGGCACGGAGCGGCTATGATCGGAGCGTGGGGGGCGTTCGAGACTGCTAAGGCACTTATCCGCAGTTTCGCCGAGGGCGGCCTTGTGCAGGCTGGAGCCAACCAGCTGGCGATAATAGGGGAGGGCCAGTACGATGAGGCGGTGCTACCTCTCAATGCAGCGGTTTACAGCCGCCTGGCCGAAGGCATAACTCAACACATGGACAACTCGGTTCACAAGACGACGCACATCACGCAGAACGTCACCATTCAATCGCCTCAGCCTCTCTCTCCGGCAGAAATCGCTCGCAAGAACCGGCAGCAGCTTAGAAATCTAGCACTAGAATGGGGGATGTAGCTTGTGAAACTTAGATACGTTAACCCGCTGGGTAAAGAGCTTACTCTTGATACCTGGCCCAAGCGCAAGGACTACCTCCTCCAAAACTGGGAGGGGTTCGGTGAGGTCCCAGTATCCCTCCAGACTCGAAAATCGCCTTATCAGGACGGGGTAACAGTGATGGAGCAACTACTGGAACCCCGTCACCTCTCCCTAGAGGTTGTCTTGCTCGGCGAATCAAAACAAGATGTTTACGACAAACGCAGGTTTATCCAAAGTCTTTTTAATCCCAAACTGGGACAAGGCAGGCTGGAGTGGTACCAACCGGACGGCACGGTATACTCAATCGGTGTGATCCCCGATGGATCTCCTAATTTCCCCGGTGGCGAGGCAAGGACAAGGTTTAGTCAAATCGCCACTATAGATTTAATCGCTCCAGATCCGATGTGGGAAGATGTTGAAGCAACTACATTAACACTATCTAGCGTCATAGGCATGTTCAAATTCCCGCTTGTTTTACCTACCGAGATGGGCGTACTTGATAACAAAGGGATTGTCGTCAACGGCGGAGACGTAGCCACACCGGTCGAGATTGTGTTTT
>JAKOUW010000199.1 GCA_029782365.1 Chloroflexota bacterium | reverse complement strand
GCCCTGCAACACCACATTTCCCCGAAGGGATTCGGTTTGAACTGTGCCGGTTTCACTCGCCGTTACTTACGGCATCTCGTTTGATTTCTTTTCCTGCTCCTACTGAGATGTTTCAATTCGGAGCGTTCCCGATCATTACTGATCACTATGGAGAGGTCCCATTCGGAAATCCCGGGTTCATTGGCTCCTTGCGCCTACCCCGGGCTTATCGCAGCTTGGCACGTCCTTCGTCAGCTCTTGAGCCGAGCCATCCACCTGATAGCATATTTCCTGTATATCCTAACCAGGTCCAGTAAGCGTCCAGTATACAGCACCTGTACATGACTTCATGTACCTGCACGTCAGCACAGGCAATCAGTCCTTCCCCGGAAATTTACTTACCGGGTGCATTTGATGAGTTTGAATTGATCATAGAACTATGATCGATTATTTTAATGGTTTGAGGATTTTGTTTCGGTTTATCGGCATCTGGGTGGTGGGTTTTTTTATGCTTAGGAGGTGATCCAGCCGCAGATTCCCCTACGGCTACCTTGTTACGACTTAACCCCCCTTGCAAAGCACAGGTTCGAACACGACACAGAGTTCGTGCCCTCACCCATACCTCACTCGGGTGGTTTGACGGGCGGTGTGTGCAAGGAGCAGGGACGTATTCACCGCGCTATATTGAAACGCGATTACTACGGATTCCAGCTTCACGAGGGCGAGTTACAGCCCTCGATCCGAACTACGGATGGGTTTGGGAGATTACCAGCCCTTTTCAGGGGAGGGACCCATTGTCCCATTCATTGTAGCCCGCGTGTAGCCCGGGAAATTCGGGGCATACTGACCTACCGTGGCCCGCACCTTCCTCCGATTTAACATCGGCGGTCCCCACAGAGTACCCATCGTCCCGGAGGACATGCTGGTAACAGTGGGCACGGGTCTCGCTCGTTGCCTGACTTAACAGGATGCTTCACAGTACGAACTGGCGACGGCCATGCACCTCCTCTCAGCGATTCAGGCAAGGTCTTCAGCCTGGCCTACATTTTGCTGTCGTCCCCGGTGAGTTGTCCGGCGTTGAGTCCAATTAAACCGCAGGCTCCACCCGTTGTTGTGCTCCCCCGCCAATTCCTTTAAGTTTCAGCCTTGCGGCCGTACTTCCCAGGTGGCTCGCTTCACGGCTTCCCTGCGGCACCAGACACGGTCGCGCCATGCCTGACACCTAGCGAGCATCGTTTACGGCTGGG
>JAKOUW010000196.1 GCA_029782365.1 Chloroflexota bacterium | reverse complement strand
TTAGGGTACTCTACGAAACCCTGGGTGATAGCTCTACGGAACCTCAGCGGCTTCAGCACAGCTTTATGAACACCAATTGTGGCGAGGTCTCTCGCCTACTAAAGCTTGACGCGTACCTGAAACTCGAAATAGTTTGACAGCCACTTCCGCCTGTGGTATGCTGAAGTCGGTTAGGCGATTAAATGAAGCGAACACGTAAGGCCTCGAGGTCCAACCTGAAGTTGAGCAAGGGCTGCAGGATGTTTGCGTAGTTTAAGCCTTGCCCAGCATTAAATTTTCAGGAGGCCTCTGCATGACTGGTAGAGTAAAATGGTTTAGCGCGGAAAAGGGCTATGGTTTCATCGAATGCGAAGACGGCGAAGACGTATTCGTACACTTCACAGCCATCCAAGGCAGCGGGTTCAGGACCCTCAACGAAGGCGAAGAAGTAAGCTTCGAAATCGTCCAGGGCGACCGCGGTCCCCAAGCTGCTAACGTAGTTCGCTTGTAGTTCGTAACCTAGGTAAAAAGGGGGCGTTGCAGAACTACTCGATTGAGTAGGGAGCAACGCTCCTTTTTGTGTCTCTTGGCTTGGAAATGGATCCAGGGTTGTACAGATCTTGAGATGACAAACACATACGAGTGTTTTTGGGCGCGCGAAAAAACTCCCCAGGGTCAGCGCTTGGCCTTAAGCAGCTTGCTTCAAGGGGTGTAGAGCCATTCCGGTTCGTCCGCTTTGTATCTTGGCATGCAACTTGTTGATGTTGTAGCCGAAGCACAGAAGCATGAACTCCACTGTTACACTGGTCTTGCCACGAGTGAGAAATCGTGTGAATCCGTAATCGGTCTTTAGCACGCCGAAGGCGCCCTCAACCTGAATGGAGCGGTTTACCCGTAGGCGGATACCTTTGTCTGTGGCTATGTTTTCCAGAGACTTCTGTCGCTGTTCGATAAATCGCTTAGGTACCATCAGCGTGCGGTTCCCTTTGGCTCGTGTGCACCTTTCCTTGAAGGGACAATCGGAGCAATCCTCACATTCGTAGACCGTTATCTCGGAACGATACCCCGTTGCCGAAGTACGGTAAGTGACCTTCGTTTTCCTCAGCTTTTTCTGATTGTGGCAGGTATACTCATCCAGCTGCGGGTCATACTGCATGTTCTCGCGCTTACTGAAATCTTCCTTGAAGCGCCTCGTCTTACTGCGCTCATATGACTGTGGCTTGATGTAGCTCGTAAGGCCCTTCCTCTCGAGGTAGGAGTAATTCTCTTCACTCTCGTAACCCGCATCAGCAATAATGTTCTCGTATCTTCGGCCTAGATTCTCTTCCATAGATTCCAGAAGTGGTATTAGGGTTGCGGTGTCATTGCGATCTTGAAACACCCCAACACCAGTTATGTACTCGGCCTCCACGGAAATCTGCACATTGTACGCTGGTTTTAGCTGGGCGTTTCTCATGTGGTCGTCCTTGAGACGCATGAAGGTCGCATCCGGATCTGTCTTGGAGTAGCTGTTTCTTCCCTCCAAAAGCTGATTATGGAAATTGTACGCCTCCTGCCGCTCATAGAAGGCCTTTAGCTGCTCAACGTATCTCTGGAGCTGGGACTTATGCTTTCCTTTTCCAGAGACGAACTGTATCCCCAATGCTAGCCGCTGTTCTTCTAAGAATCGGAGGATAACCGCAAGATCCTCTAGCAGCGAATTCTTAGCCACGGAAAAAGACACGCCATACTCTTGGTTCACAGCCTCGACCAGCTTCTCAGTTTTCTCGAACATAGCGGCTTCGTTCTTAAGCACAGCCTTCTTCCACACAAAGGAGTAACGATTTGCATTGGCCTCAATCTTAGTTCCATCGATGAACGCGTTTTCGAATGCGATCTCGCCGGAGTCGTGTAGAACATGTACCAGTTGGTAGAACAGGTGGTCTATCGCCTGTGGAAGAAAATGCTTGCGAAATCTCGAGATCGTGGTGTGGTCAGGAGGAGCTTGTCCGTTCCGCAACCACATGAAGTTAACGTCTCTTCGGCAGGCCTGCTCGATTAGCCGGCTTGAGTAGATGTTGTTCATGTAGGCATAGGTAAGAATTTTGAAGAACGTCTTTGGCTCGACCGCTGGTTTTCTCCCTTTTGAGGAGTAAGCCTCGTACAGCTTCGTGAAATCCAGTCCCTCCAATATGTGGCTCAGCAGTCGAACAGAGTCATCCTCCGGAATCAAAACTTCTAGGTTTAACGGCAAACGCAGTTGATAACCAGAGCAAAGCACGGTATAATCTTTGGTGTATAGTTTTGTTTGCATAACTAAATTATACCAGGGTACGGGCTCCTTCGCGAGCCCGTATTCTCGTTATTCTATACAAAAAAAGGGCTGTACAGAATGAACCAATCAAAGTTCATTCTGCAACAGCCCCTTTTGTGTGCAGTTAGAGATGCTCAGCCAGCCAAGCAACCACAATCTCCACCAGCTCAGGGTTGAGGGCAAAGGGCTGGAGGGGATCGAACTGGGGACTGGTCTGGGCAAAGGTGAAGACATGGCTGGTCTCCGGCAAAAGCTCCAGGGTTACCTGGTCATTGCCCGCCTCCCGCAGGTGCTGGGCCAGAGCCTCCGCATGGTAAGGCATCACCTGGAGATCCTCTTCCCCGTGCACAATCAGGACAGGGCACTTAACCCGGGCCACGTTGTCCAGGGGGCGCAGCTCCATGTGCTGCCGAACCCAGTCCAAATTGGCAGCCAGACCGCTGCTTTCTTCTTTGCCTTCCCGGGCCTCTTGGATCAGCACCTCCACCTGCGACTTCAGCTCCCGCAGATAGGCTCGATCCTGATCAGTGAGCCACGGCTGGGCGATCTGGTAATCCAGCTGCTCCACCATGAGCTCATCCAGGGGGATGGAAGCACCTGCCAGGAGCACCACGGCGCTTAGCCGCTCCGCAAACAGGGGGGCGAAATAGGCGCCTTCGCTGTGGCCCAGCATGGCCCGGCGCTGCGGATCGATCTCCGGGTGGGCGGCTAAGTAGTCCAATAGCGCTTCCACATCGGAGAGCAGATCGTTAAGATCCGCGGCCCCGTAATCGCCTGTGCTCTCACC
>JAKOUW010000192.1 GCA_029782365.1 Chloroflexota bacterium | reverse complement strand
GCTTGCCGGTTTTATCGGATTTGACTAGCCTAGTACCCGCAATCCTCATACCATGCAGAGCCGCAAAAAGGGCTTTTTTGCGGCTTGCCTTGACATCAAGGGCCAAGGCCAGGGTAAAAACCTGGGGCCAAAGGTGAGAATCCTCGGCCAGGTCGGGCCGGGGATCCGCAATCGTCCCCGGCCTTGATTCGACCTGGTGTGCAGGCGGCAACGGTTGCCCTAGTAAATCCGTATGGCCTGACGGCTCTGCGCCCCCAGCGGCTGGGATGTTCCGCGGCACCGGCTCGCCGGTCAGTATGCGTCTATAAGCCATGGCCGTCACCTGTATCGTTACCTGCCGGCTCCTCGGGCAGGTAAACCTGGAAGTGTTCGCAAAATGTTTGCTTGGTGTAGTTCAAACTGCCAGCCCTGGAGGGATTCACTCTTCCCTTGATTGTATGGCAAACACAAAAGTCGCCTTTGCAATAGTCTTTAATTAGCGGGCACCAGGTGTTCTTTTTAGTCGGCATCAATCACACCTCCCCTCGAATCCTTTCCTTTAGCCTCGTGAACCGCTCCTGCACCACGTCATTCTCGACGGCCCGCTGGATGCTCCACTCGTCTCCCACCAGGCAGAGCCGCCGCTTGGCCCGGGTCATGCCGGTATACAGGAGATTCCTTTGCAGCATTACATAGTGCTGCCTGACCAGTGGTATAATCACAATTGGCCATTCGCTCCCCTGAGCCTTGTGGATGGTGCAGGCATAGGCCAGGGTCAGCAGGCCCATGGTCTCTTCCTCGTACGAGAATTCGATTTCCCGACCGTCGATATTGACCAACAGCCTGTCCTTAGCCGCTTTGACCACAATGCCCATATCGCCATTGAAAACCTCTAGGGCGTAACAGTTTTTGATCACCATTACCTTATCGCCGACCCGGTAGCCGCCGGCGCCCTCCTGGCCGTCTGGGTTCCAAATCTCTCTGGCAAGCTCGTTCAGGAAGTTTACTCCGGCATTACCTTTCCGCATCGGGGCCAGTATCTGCCAGTCCATGAGTTTGACCCCGTCCTTTTTGATTGCCCGAACCATGCTGGCAATCTTGTCGGCGGCCTCGTCGGCATCGTCCCGAGGAAAATACCGGTAATCGCCCTCGCTTTCCAGGGGCGGGCAGCGCCCTTCTTTGACCCAGTTGGCGTACTCAGCGATTTTGCTGCCCCCGGCCTGCCGGTAGTTGTAGGTCAGTCTCACGGTCGGCACCAGCTCCGAATCAATGCAGTCCCGGAGCACGTTCCCGGGCCCGACACTGGGCAGCTGGTCTACATCCCCTACCAGCACCACTTGGAGCTTCTCGCAGGCACTGAGCAGAACATAGGTAAGCTCGATGTCCATCATCGACGCTTCATCAACAATCAACAATCCCGGCCCGGGCAATGGGTTGTCCTGTCCAAATTCAAACCCGTTCATTGGATGGAACCCCAGCAGGCGGTGAATGGTCTTAGCAATCTCGTACCCTGTGGCCTCGTTCATTCTTTTGGCCGCCCGGCCAGTCGGCGCTGCCATGTAAAGTATCGGGACAGTGGTAATCCGGGTATAGATATCACAAATTGCCTTCTGAACCGTTGTTTTCCCCGTCCCCGGGCCGCCAGTGATGATACTGATAGGCTGGGTCAGCGCCGTTTTGATGGCTTTTCGCTGCTCCGGCGCGAACCGGTTAAAACTCGGGTCTGCCTGCCGGCAGCGGTCCTCGGCCCAATTGATAAGCACTTCCAGCTGTGTTACATCGCGAGGCGGTTCCTGGATTTTCGCCCGGATCATCCTGGCCACCCCAGTTTCTGCGTGGTACAAGTTGATGGGGTATACGAAATCGCCTTCCCGGATACACCGGTTTTCACGAATCAACCGCTCATTGGCTTCTGCAATGTCCTTAATTTGTACCCCGGAGGCCTCAATTAACCCCTTAGGCCCGATGAGCTTCCGGACAATCATTTTGGGTTCCAGGTAAACGTGCCCCTCGTTGCCAGATTCCTTCAGGGTATAATCCAGGGCTGCCAGCACCCGATGGGGGCTATTGGGTGCCACCCCTATTGCCTGGGCAATGGCATCGGCTTTTTTAAACCCAATGCCCCAGACTTCATCAGCCAATAAATACGGATTTTCCTTGACAACCCTGACGGCATCATTGCCATACTTGGCCATAACCTTGCCTACCATCCCCATACCGATACCTTCCCGGCAAATCATCCCGGCCAACTCCGCTTCAACAGAATTTTGGGTCAGGTGTTTGTAGATCTCGTCCTTCTGGGCTGGGTTCAGAAAAGTGAACTTGTCCAGGACCTTTGGGTCGGCCTTGATTTTCTCCAGAGCATCTTCGCCCAGGATATCGACGATTTTTTTGGCTTTGGCTGGCCCTACTCCGAAAGTGAGGGTGCTGAGATACCTGGTTACTCCATCGGTGCCACTGGGGAGCTGAATTTCAGCCTGGTCAAAGCGAAATTGTTTACCGTAGTGTTTGTGCTTTTCCCAGCGCCCGGTGAAAAGGTATGTCTCGCCTTCCCGGACCGCTTGCATATGCCCCACGCAGGCAACGGTGTCTTTGAGGTCCGGAGAATCGATTATCAGCACTACATAACCGTTGAGACGATTATGGTATCTTACATGCTCAACCCGGCCCCGGATTTGCTCCGGAGCTGGGTTGATTGTCGGTTGTGCAGCATGATTAAGTATCAATGC
>JAKOUW010000179.1 GCA_029782365.1 Chloroflexota bacterium | reverse complement strand
CCAAGAAATGGGGTGGATTAGGGATATGGTCATGAAACTACTCAAGATACAACCGGCGATAAATGCTGGAACCATCACTATCCGGGAGCCGCTAAGCTACGAAACCAACGTACTCCGCAACCGGCTATGGTATCGGGGTGACCCGTCAGAGCTGGACCAATTCTTCAAGCAGACGGCCATTGACGCTGTCAGTAGGTCCCGTTTCTGGGCAGCGGTACCCAGCGCCGACCTCTCCATCCGCAAAATCCATAGCGGCCTCCCTGCCATGATCACCGAGACCCTGACTAACCTGGTCATTGCTGATCTGGACGGGATCTTGCTGGAGACCGAGGAGCAGCAGAAACTTTGGGACAAGATTGCCGAGGACAACAAGGTCGAAAAGCTGATAGGCGAGGCCGTCAACGAGACCCTGGTTGCAGGCGACGGCGCCTTCAAGCTGACCATTGACACCGAAATCAGCGAATATCCTATCATCGAGTTTTTCAGCGGCGAACAGTTGGAGTATAAGCTGCGGCGGGGGCGCTTGCAGGAGATTGTTTTTCTGAGTGACTACACTGTCAAGGACCGCACCTACCGTTTGGAGGAAATCTATGGGCGGGGCTACGTGAGATACATCTTGTATGATGACAATGGCAAAGAGGTTCCGCTGGCTACGGTTCCTGAGCTGGCTGAGCTGGAAGATGTTACTTTCCCCGGCGATTTTATTATGGCCGTGCCACTCATGTTCTTTAAATCCCCCAAGTGGGAGGGCCGGGGTAAGAGCATCTTCGATTCCAAGACCGACGCCTTCGATGCACTGGACGAAGTGATCAGCCAGTGGATAGATGCCATTCGACTTGGCCGAGTCCAGAAGTATATTCCCGAGGATTTAATTCCTAAAAACCCTGAAACCGGCACTCTTATGCGCCCCAATCCTTTCGACAATCAATTTATTAAGCTCAAGCCGGTCATGGCCGAGAAAGACAAGACTGGCGTCGTTGACGTGGTGCAGCCCCCAATACTCTATGAGGCCTTTGTTGCGAGCTATGCCAACAAGCTGGACATGTGTCTCCAGGGTATCATCTCCCCCAGCACCCTGGGCATTGACCTTAAAAAGACGGATAATGCCGAGGCCCAGCGTGAGAAAGAGAAAACCACC
>JAKOUW010000172.1 GCA_029782365.1 Chloroflexota bacterium | reverse complement strand
GGAGGCCGAGTTTCTTAAAACCACTATCGAATCAATCTTGCGCGAGATCTTAAGGACGGTGAGCGGCCAGTTTATTTCTTTCAACCAGGACAACGGCCAGTACTACCTTGACCTGAAAAAAGACATTGATTTTGATTCGCTAATTGAGCAGAAAGCCGAGACACTTACCCCGAACCAGTTGGACCGCTACTATTTTAAGGTCCTCGCCCGGGCCATGGAGTGCCCCGAAGCCACGTATGTTCCCAATTTCCAGATTTGGGAGCACGAAATTGAGTGGCGCGAGAAAAAGGCTACCCGGTTAGGGTATTTATTCTTCGGGGCTCCCAACGAACGTTCTACCGCCCACCCGCCCAGGGACTTTTACCTCTATTTTCTGCAGCCTTTTGACCCGCCGGCCTTTGAAGACGAAAAAAAGCCCGATGAGGTGTTTTTCTGGCTGGTGCAGCGTGACGAGGATTTTAACCGTGCCCTGAAGTTCTTCGCCGGCGCTTGCGAGATGGCCAGCACGGCTTCGAAAGGAACGCGGCAGGTCTATGAAAATAAGGCCAACGAGCAGTTAAAAAAGATAGTCGAATGGCTTCGGAACAACATCACCACAGCTTATGAAGTTACCTACCGGGGAGCAAGCAAGAAATTCGTCGAGTGGATTAAGCACAGTGCCACTCCTCATGCCTCGGTTCGGGATCTGGTAAACTTGGTGGGTTCATCATGCCTTGCCCCCTACTTCCAAGAACTGGCACCCGAATATCCGGCCTTCTCCATCCTGATTACCTCAAAGAACCGAGCTCAGGCTGCCCAGGAGGCGATAAAGTGGATCCTCGGCAGCATCAGGACCAGGCCGGGGGCAGCCGTCCTCGATGCCCTGGAGCTTCTGGACGGAGACAAGTTAAGGCCGCAAAATTCCCGTTATGCCAGATGGATCCTGGAACAGCTGGATAAAAAGGGCCCGGGTCAGGTCCTCAACCGGGGTGAAATAATTGCCGATTTTCGCGGTGTAGAGTTCGAGCCCCGTTTCAGACTGGAGCCGGAGTGGGTGGTCGTCATCCTGGCGAGCCTGATCTACAGCGGCGATGTTACTTTAAGCCTGCCGGGGAAGAAGATAGATGCTTCCAACCTGGAGGAGCTGGGCAAAATTCCCCTGGAGGAACTTATCAAGTTCAAGCACATCGAGCGTCCCAAGGATCTTCCCCTTGGTCCCCTGCAGGTTCTCTTCGAATTTTTGGGGCTGCCGCCCGGTCTCATTGTCAATCAATCTACTCGTGAAGAAGGGGTAAGGCAGCTTCAGGAAGCAGTGGATAAGCTCCTGGAACGCACCGCCCGTGCCCAGCAGGCCATCCAGCAAGAGTTATCTTTATGGGGTATTTCTCTCTTCGATGAGAAAAAGAAAACCGGTTTAAGGGATGAACTGGCCGGTTTCAAAGGGTTTCTGGAGTCACTCCGGGTTTTTAACACTCCCGGTAAGTTGAAAAACTTCCGCTACTCCGAGCGGGATATAAATGAGCAGAAGGCGTACCTTACCACCCTGAAGAGGGTTGAGGAACTGGCCGGCCTGGCCAATGAGATTCAGCCTCTGCTCTCCTACCTCGGTACCGCCGAGGCCGTGCTCCCTGCGGATGCCGGTTGGACGGTAAAAGCCCGGGAGCGGCGTGAAGAGCTCAAAGGAAAACTATTCGGCCTGGACGAAGCATCCGTCCCTGACCTTCGCCGGGAGCTGCTGCAGGTGCTTTTAGAGCTCAAGAATTCTTACATTGAGGCTTACCTTGAGGCCCATACCAGAGCCAGGTTAAATGCGTCTTTGGACCAGAAGAAATCCGGACTTCTCAAAGATGAGCGATTAGGGAAACTCAGCAGGCTGGCCGGTATCGAGTTGATGCCCCGGGCCCAGCTTACGGACTTCCAAAACCGTCTGGCGGAGCTGAAAACGTGCTTCAGCCTCACCAGAGAGGATTTGGAAAAAACACCCATCTGCCCTCACTGCAACTACCGGCCGGCACAGGAGCAGATTAAGCTTTCGGCTGAAGCGGCGCTCAGGCAGCTGGAGGAAGACCTGGAAAGGCTGTACGAGGATTGGGAAAAGACACTGATCGCCAACCTGGAAGACCCGACGGTGAAGGAAAACATCTATCTTTTGAAGCCGGAGCAGCAGGAAGCGCTGGAGCAGGTGATCAATGAACAGCAGCTGCCATATACGGTGGACGCAGCGTTTGTAAAGGCCGTTCAGGAAGTGCTCTCCGGCATGGAAAAGGTTTCGGTCACCGCAGCTGACTTAAAGAAAGCCCTGGCCCAAGGTGGCACGCCCTGCACCGTATCTGAGTTCAGGCAGCGCTTTGAGGATTACATCCAGTCTCTCACGCGCGGCAGGGACCCACAGAAGGTAAGAATCGTACTGGAATAGAGGGGTGAAGAGTGATGGCCAAAGAAGAGCAACTTTTCATAGATACACCGGAAGGGAACGAAGAACGAAGGGAACGGCAAGAGCGCTCACGTTTCCGGCTTACCAAAGAACACCTGGACCGGGTGAGGCATATTGAGGGATTTCCCATTGCCAAAGATGAGAATATCATCAGCCTTTCCGACCCGCCCTATTACACGGCCTGCCCGAACCCGTTCTTAGGGGATTTTATCAGAGAGCACGGCAAGCCGTACGACCCGGATAACGATGCTTACCGCCGGCAGCCCTTTGCGGCAGATGTATCGGAGGGCAAGAACGATCCCATTTACAACGCCCATTCCTACCACACCAAGGTGCCGCACAGGGCCATCATGCGCTACATCCTCCACTACACCGAGCCGGGAGACATCGTCTTTGACGGTTTCTGCGGTACGGGCATGACCGGCGTTGCGGCGAGTTTATGCGGGGACCGCAGGGCAGTAGAATCCCTAGGCTACCGCGTACTGGATGACGGGACCATCCTCGATGAAAAAGGCCGGCCTTTTTCTAAGCTTGGAGCACGCAAGGCTATCTTAATCGACCTCTCCCCTGCCGCCACCTTCATTGCCTACAACTACAACACGCCGGTAGATGTCCGGGCCTTTGAGCGGGAAGCCCGGCGGATTCTGGATGAAGTTGAAAAAGAATGCGGCTGGATGTACGAAACGCAGCATGTGGTGGATGGGAAGGTGCAGAAAGACGCAAAGGG
>JAKOUW010000171.1 GCA_029782365.1 Chloroflexota bacterium | reverse complement strand
TTTTTATAGGCGTGATACCGATGATTACCGCCGATGATAATTTTCGTTCTCCTGTCAACCTTCAATGGCGGAAACTCCGCGCCGTTGACCAAATCGTTGACCAAACACCTCACGTGATCTAAAGAAATATTTTCCCGAACCCAAACTCTCCGATCTACAACCAACTCTCCCAATCTCACCTTTTCCATAAAATTACCTCCTCAAAATAATGCCTCTTGCCCCGGTTCCTCTGGCTGTGCGAACAGGCTTAATTGTCGCCTCTCCTTTAACCTCGGAGATTGGCATTTCATCACCTCAAAAAG
Organism: Chloroflexota bacterium; assembly: GCA_029782365.1. Classification (GTDB taxonomy): domain Bacteria; phylum Chloroflexota; class Anaerolineae; order Anaerolineales; family UBA4823; genus CAWBUW01. The sequence continues at coordinate 747 of JAKOUW010000171.1, read as the reverse complement.
TAACAGTCGCTGTCAAAGTCGCCGCCGCTATCCAGTACAGGCAATGTTTGAGATCGCCTGCCACTGCGTACCTAGCCGCCGAAAGAATGTCCAGCGCGATTAATACCGATGGGAAAAATTTTGTCGATACGATAAATGCGGTCAATTCCTCACCTCCTCGAATCCTCAATAATCGCCCACACCACATCCGCAAAATCCACCCTGGCTTGTCCGGCGGTCAGCTTCATCAGATATGCCGCTGACTTTTCCGGAAACCGCTTGCTGTTCTCGCGCCAGAATTTCATGATTTCCTGGGTTTTCTCGGCACTAAGGCCATGTTTGTGCAACGGTATCACTTCCTGCTTGTCCTCTCGGGCTATGCCCGTTTCCTCCTGCCCGGCTTTGCATTGGCCGGCAGGTTGTTTTTAGTCCGCCAATGGTAAACCGCACCCGGGTACGTTCCTACTTTTCGGGCAATTTCAGAATCATTTAATCCCTGCTTGTAAAGCTTCAAAAATTCCTCATGCTTTTTGGCATTTTTGCGATGTGGTGGCAGACCATTTTTAATACGCCAGTAACTGACGCTAGTACTGGAGACGCCGCAATTAGCCGCGATCTCTGCGTCGTACATGCCCTGCCGGTAAAACTCCAGAAATCTTTCCTCCACGTAGTTCACAGGCTCAAGATAGCCGTTTTTGATTTTCCATTGCCGGACATACTCGCGAGTACACCCGACAACCCGGGCGCATTCGGCATCTCTTACACCCA
>JAKOUW010000160.1 GCA_029782365.1 Chloroflexota bacterium | reverse complement strand
GGCCAGGTCAAACACAATATGCACTTCCGCAGGTTCAGTTTGCGGGGGTTAGAAAAGGTGAAAACCGAATGGGGTTTGATCTGCATCGCCCATAATTTGCGAAAAGTGGCAGCTCTTTAGCCACCACTTTTTTTGTCTTTCGCTATTTTTGCCTTTTTGGGCATTTTGGGGGCTGTCTAGCTGTCCTTTCTAGACAGCCCCCTGTATAACAGACCCCGCTATGCCGTGTGCTGTAGAGTTTTGAACCTGCCTTCGCAGGTAGGGTTCCTCCTGGTGCACTCCGCCTTGGCCGTAGCCTATCGCGTCATGCCCTGAAGATTGGAACCCGTTTTATGTGTGTTGGCTCAAAACGGGGTTGCAGCATCACGCACATAGAAGGGTATTTAACTTATACCACAATTCTAAACCCATGAGTAGAGTGATTCGAACGTCTTAATTTGAAATGTCTGCTTTTATATGCAGTTCTTTAAGCTGCTTCGCCTGCGGAACAGATGGGCAGTCTGCCATTAAGTCTCGCGCTGCCTGGTTTTTGGGGAACGCGATTACCTCGCGTATATTCGGTTCATCTGCCAGCAGCATGATTAGACGGTCCACCCCGGGCGCCATCCCACCATGCGGCGGCGCGCCATATTCAAATGCTTCCAGCATGTGACCGAATTTCAACTGGATTTCTTCGTCACTCAGCCCCAAAAGTTGGAATACTTTTTGCTGGATATCCCTCCGGTGAATACGGATCGAGCCTGAAGCCATCTCATACCCGTTGCACACCATATCATACGCATCCGACAGGATCGAACCCGGGTCTGTGTCGAATTTGTCCAGATCGCTCATTTGGGGCATAGTAAATGGATGGTGCTCAGCATCCCATCGTTTCTCCTCTTCCGACCAGGAAAACATTGGAAAGTCAACAACCCACGCAAATGCCATCACATCCTTATCCACCAGATTCAAGCGGTCTCGGAACAGCAAACGCAGTGCACCTAGCACTTTATTGACCACGGGGCGTTGGTCAGCAACAAACAATACCAGGTCGCCTTCGCGAGCGCCTGTGCGCTGCTGCAAGGCAGCGACTTCTTCAGCTCGGATAAATTTTTGGGCAGTGCCCTTTACGCCTTCGGCTGTCAGCGCCAGGGTTGCCAGGCCTCTTCCACCTTGCTCCTTGGCAAAGGTTGTCAGGTCATCCACCTCTTTTCGGGTGTAATTTGCACAGCCCTCAACCACCAGGCATTTGATCACCCCGCCGCTTTGCAGCGTCGATTTGAACACCATAAACTCGCTGGAAACAAAAATATCGCCAACATTGTGCAGTTCCATCCCAAAGCGTAGATCAGGTTTATCAGAACCAAATCGTTCCACGGCTTCATGGTGACTCAACTTAAGCCATGGGCTGGACAACAGATGCTTGTGCGGCGCTACCACGGGCAGCATAGCTGTATAGAGTTCTTCAACCAGGGCCAACACATCATCGCGCACCACAAATGACATTTCCAGGTCCAACTGTGTGAACTCTGGCTGTCGGTCACCGCGTAAATCTTCATCGCGAAAACAGCGCGCGATTTGGAAATAGCGATCCATGCCGGATACCATAAGCAATTGCTTCAATTGTTGTGGCGATTGAGGCAAAGCATAGAAGTGCCCGGGATGAATTCGCGAAGGCACCAGGTAATCTCTGGCGCCTTCCGGGGTCGTCTTGAAGAGAATTGGAGTTTCTACTTCTATAAATCCTTTGACATCCAGAAAATCACGCATGAATTTGACTACCCGGTGCCGTAAAATCAGGTTGTTCTGTAACCGCTCGTGCCGTAAGTCTAGATACCGGTATTTCAACCGTTGAGCTTCTTCCACTTCTTCTTCTTTATTAATCAAGAAGGGCAATGTTTTGCATGGATTGAGCACTTCCACCTTTTGTATTTCAACTTCGATATCGCCAGTAGCCATATTGGGGTTTTCCATACCTGCAGGACGCTTGTTCACCACGCCTTCGACCCTTAAAACCCACTCCATGCGCGCATCAGCCATCTGCTTGTGGGCTTCTGGAGATGTTTCGGAGCTGGCAACGATTTGCACAAGCCCGTAACGATCGCGCAAATCGATGAATGTCACACCGCCATGATCTCGACGGCGGTGCACCCAACCCGCCAGCACAATTTTCTGGCCTTCATGGCTCAAGCGCAGTTCCCCGCAAGTATGTGTCCGGTACATAAAATCCTCCGTGAATAAAAAAATAAATCGCCCTTCGCTGCTGCGTCGGGCGATTTGGTCATTTGAGTTTATTTAGAATGGCAACCAAAAAAACCCAGCGGCCCGACTCTTTCCTCCTGGGTTGGCATGATTGGTTCGATCAAATCCAGAATACAGCATGGTGAGAATTATACTTTAAAACTTCTTTCAGATCAAGCAATGATGGTATCATCTGATTTGTGAAAATTACCATGACCTCGTGGAATTTTATTCGCCGCAGTCTGCGGTGGAAGATAACGTTGGGTTTAATCTTACCTGTGGTTGCAATTCTTATCCTGTTTACCTATCTGGATTATTCTCGTTTGTACAGCTCGATGTTACGAGAGTTATCGATAGTCGCCGCCCAATCGGGCCAGCTAATAGAACAAAATGTGCGCCAGCAAATGGTCAAAATGGATTTTGTCGCCATGCAGCAAATGTTGGACACAGTGTCCGACAGCCAACATTTTCACGCGATTTATCTTTTAGATCGCGACGGTAACGTAATTTTTTCTCCTTCTGGCAAAGGAGTCGGCCTGCGCCTGAACAATGCCCAAGTTGACTGCCAACCCTGTCACCATTTACCTCCAGAGAAACGACCACCCAGCGTGATCGTCGATTTAGCAGGTCAAGTGCGCGTCTTTCGCACCATGCAAGCCATCAAGAATGGGCCAACTTGCGTGAAATGCCATGACCCATCTCAGCCAATTATTGGATTGTTGTTAATCGATGTTCCCACGGCGCCGTTCGAATCTTCTGTCAATGACCAGCTCCGAGAGCATTTGTTTTGGTGGCTGGGGACGGTGATCACTTTATTGCTAACCATTAACCTCACGTTGAGCCGCTTCGTTTTGCAGAGATTAGAAAATTATTCCACAGTTCTTATGCACTCCGATAAAAGCCAGGCAATGCCTGTATTGGAAGTGAAAAGTGAGGATGAGTTAGGCCGGTTGGCCCAGGCTTTCAACACGATGAGCCGCCAGGTGGAATTGCGCCAGGCAGAAAACCTGGCTCTATCGGAAGATCTGCGTCGACAGGTAGCCCAGCGCAGTGAATTATTGAAATATACTATCCACGCTCAAGAAGACGAGCGCAGGCGGGTGGCACGTGAAATTCACGATGAATTTGGCACATCGCTGGGCGGCCTGGCTTTACAAACAGAGGCTGTCCGCCGCTTCCTGGATTCGGATCCACAGCGCGCTAAAGACCTGTTGCAGCAGATAAAAAACTTGATTGTCGATACGACCAATCGCATGTACGAATTGATCTTGAGGCTGCGCCCATCTGTGTTGGATGATCTTGGTTTCGCAGTCGCGGTTCGTTCCATGGCCGAAAAAGCCCTGGAAAAAGCCGGGATCGCTTATGAAATCGATGATCACCAGTTTGTGGGCCGCCTGCCAAAAGAGCTTGAGACGCCGTTGTACCGAATTTTTCAAGAAGCAATCAACAATATTGTGCGACATTCATCCGCTACCGCGGTTGTGATCCGTATTACCAGAGATTCGGCTGTTTTCGAAGGGCTGATTCAAGACAACGGCGTCGGGTTCGATCTGAATGCCATTCAATTAAATGGAGATGACTCGCGGGGGTTGGGCCTGCTCGGCATGCAAGAAAGAACGGCCCAATGTGGCGGCTCAATCCATATTCATTCCAAACCCGGCAGCGGTACAGCCATTATGCTTCAAATTCCCCTCAGAGGTTTTGTGAATGACTGAACTTATTCATGTCTTAATTGCAGATGACCATACAATTTTGCGGTCCGGCTTACGCCTGCTATTTGAAGCGGAAAGTGATATTGAAGTGGTCGGCGAGGCGCATAACGGCCGCGAAGCTGTGGCTATGGCTGCGGAATTGCATCCTCAAGTGATTTTAATGGATATTGCCATGCCAGATATGGATGGTCTGGAGGCGACGCGTCAAATCAAAGCGCGTTGGCCAGAGATCAATATTCTGGTTTTAACGATGCACCGCTCAGACGAATATTTCTTTGAAATGCTCAAAGCCGGCGCCTCGGGTTATATCTTGAAAGCAGCAGATACGGATGAATTAATCACTGCTGTGCGAGCGACAGCGCGCGGTGAGGTTTTCTTATACCCGAATATGGCTAAAAAATTATTGGCTGGCTATTTGAGTTTCGTAGAGGACAAGAAAGAGCAAGAAGCTGGTTTAAGCGCTCGAGAAAGGGAGACTCTGCACCTGCTGGCTGAAGGGTACAGTAATAAGGAAATCGCTGAAAAACTGGTAGTCAGCGTCAGCACCGTGCATACGCACCGCAGTAATCTGATGCACAAACTGGGATTGAGCACCAACCGCGAATTGATCCAATATGCCAGGAAACACGGCCTGACGTCTGGCTCTTGACCCGGGTCCCCTTCGAACCGCTGGCAGCATATGCACCAGCGGTTTTTTCTTTTAATCCCCCATATTTAGCGAATTTTACGAGTTTAATCCAGGAATTTACGATAGACGCACAGCCTGGGTGGCGGATATATTGAAAGCATGGAAAAACGCCGGGTGCTGGTTATCGGATCGAATCATTTATTCCTTGATTCCATTAATCGCTTGCTCCAGCATCCCGATATTGCTCTTATCGGGTTTATTCCAGACAGCGTTGATTTGACCGAGATGATCAATCAATTACATCCTGAAATCGTCATCTGGGAGGGAGAACCCGAATCAATCGAAACCAAAGCCCTTCACATTTTGGAAAAAGCCCAGCACAAAAAGCTGCGGATTATTAACTTGAATAGCCAGAATAATGCAGTGAATCTCTATGCCGCCGACCTGGGTACGCTGAACAGCAAAGAGGAACTGCTGCAATTGATTTTAAAGGAGTAATGCACGATGACAAAAGACACGAAAGTTGACCGCAGAAATTTCTTGAAAGGAGCTATCGCCTCCGTCATGGCTGTAATCGGCGTTGGGTTTGGCATTCCTGCCATCCCGTACGTGGTCGGACCGGCGATCAAGAAGAGTGATGACCAAACCTGGATACCATTGGGTTCCACAGCCAAAATTGAGATTGGACAACCAACTCTCTTTAAGTTCAAAATCAAAATCCAAACTGGATGGATTGTTGATGAACAAGAAATTTCAGCTTACATCATAACCAATGATGGCCGCGAGTTTGTCGCCATGTCGAACGTCTGCACACACCTCGGCTGCAGGGTCCGTTGGATCGCAGAACAGGAGAAGTATTTCTGTCCTTGCCACAACGGCGTGTTCGACAAAGAAGGCAATGTGGAAGCGGGTCCGCCGCCGCACCCGTTGAATCGTTACGAACTCAAAGTAGAAAATGATCAATTATTTATTAAAGGAGGCTGATGATGATGGCCCGAATTGGTTCCTGGATTGACGAACGCACGGGTTGGCAAAAAGTATGGCAGGCAGTCTTCTTACGCCAAATCCCAAAGGTGAACTGGTTTTACACCCTGGGCAGCGCCAGCTTGTTTGTGGCAGTCAACCAGATTGTTACCGGGATCTTACTGACGATTTATTATGTACCCACGCCCGATCACGCCTACGACAGCGTGCAGTACATCACCACTCAGCTCCCGCTTGGCTGGTATATTCGAGGGCTGCACCATTGGGGTGCCAGCGCCATGGTTGTTCTGGTAGTTTTGCATATGCTGAGGGTAATTTTATATGCTGCTTATAAATTCCCACGTGAAGTTACCTGGTTGACGGGTGTGGTTCTGCTTCTTGTCACCATCGGCTTTGGATTCACTGGCTATCTCCTCCCCTGGGATCAAAAGGCTTATTGGGCAACAACTGTCGGCACCAGCATTGCGGGCTCTGCTCCTCTTGTGGGAGAATGGATTCTACGCGTTATGCGCGGCGGCGACCAGCTTTCAGCGATCACGCTGGCGCGCTTTTTTGGGGTTCATGTCTGGGTACTGCCAATCACTCTTCTGGCGATCGTTGGTATTCATTTATATCTGGTGATCAGGAATGGCATCAGCGCTGTGCCTCATAAGGAGGATTAAGCAATGAACGATAAAGAAAAACAGGACTATTTAGAAAAATACCACGAAGCAAAGGAAAAGGGGGTCCCCTTTTTCCCCGACATTATTTTCAAAGATACGGTTGTCATCCTGCTCGTTTTTCTCATCCTGGTTGCGCTGGCTTATTTTGTCGGCGCTCCTCTAGAAGACCGAGCTAATCCGGCTGACAGCAACTACACCCCTCGACCGGAATGGTATTTTCTGTTCCTTTTCCAGCTGCTGAAATATTTTCCGGGCCAGTTAGAAGTGCTCGGAGTGGTGCTGCTTCCAACCCTGGCGATCCTCATTTTATTCCTCTTACCTTTCCTGGATCGTTCGCCAAAGCGCTACTTCATGAAAAGACCGGTCATCAACACGATCACTTTCTTGGGATTGGCTGGTATCGTGTTTTTAACAGTACAATCAGTAAGGGAAACGCCGCCTCCGGCCTCAGCCGCCAGCGGTGATGAAATTGCAGTTCTATACACCAAAAACTGTGCTGCCTGTCACGGCCCAACCATAACCGTGCCTGCCGGAACGAATTTACACAATGTCATCGCCCAGGGAAAGCACGAGGGTATGCCGGCCTGGAGCGCTGACTTGACTTCGGACCAAATTGATGCGCTGGCAGGATTTATCCTTGCCCCAGGGGGCAGCGCCCTCTACCAGGCGAACTGCGGTAAATGTCACCCTGTCACCCAGCTTGTGGCCAGTGATCCGCTCAAACTGAAAACTGCCATCGGAAAAGGTTCAGCCTTCGAACCGCACAAAGACCAGGTTGTTCCAGATTGGTCGAAAACCTTAACCGCAGAACAACAGACACAACTCCTCAACTTCCTCGGCGCTCCCGATGGCCAACGCTTGTTTGCCATCAACTGCTCGCCATGCCATGGAAAGTATGTGGCTGTACAAGGAGATAAAGACCAGCTCAAAAAGCTGATCAGTGAAGGCGGCCTTCATAAGGACATGCCGCCTTGGAGAGAAAAACTCAGTGACACCAATATCAAGCTGTTGGCGCAATATGTCGTTGACCCGACGTCAACAAAAGATGGCGAGCAATTGTTCCAGACAAACTGCATTGCCTGCCATGGCCAGCGTATTCCTAAGGTTGATACAGTAGACAATGCCTACAAAATGATCGCCAACGGTGGTTCACACCAAACAATGCCAATCTGGGGTAAAGTGCTGACCAGTGAACAGTTAGATGCCCTGGTTAACTACACTTTTGAGGCAAAAAATGGGTCTACAGCCGAAGTCGGTCAGCAGCTTTTTGAACGCAATTGTTCAGGCTGCCACGGCCAATATGGTGAGGGCGGCCCCAACCCTTCCCGCAAAAACAGCATCATCTCTCCGATCAGCACATCGGAATTCCTGAAGACCCGCGACGATGCCACCCTGGCGGCGATTATTACCCAGGGACAGCCAGATCTGGGTATGTCTTCTTTCGGCAGTACCGCTGGCGGTCCTTTAAGCGATGAGGATATAAACGCGATCATTGGTTTTATGCGCTCCTGGGAAACTAACCCACCAGTCGTTTCGCCTCCCGAGATTCCTTCACAAACCCTGGCCTTAAAAGGCGGCGAAATTTATCAGAATATTTGCGCTCAATGCCATGGCACAGAAGGTGAAGGGTCAGTCGGCCCGGCGCTCAGCGATCCGACATTCCAGAAAAATGCCTCCGACCAGGCTATTTATGATGTCATTTCACGAGGCCAACATGGCACATCGATGATTGCCTGGGGTAATATCCTGACTGCCGACCAGATCAATCAAATCATCGCTTTTATCCGCTTGATGAAACCGAAAGCAGGCACCGGCAGCGCCGCCCCAACCTTTGCCGACGTGGAGGCAATCTTTAAAACTTCCTGTGCAGTGTGCCATGGGAAATACGGAGGCTGGGATTCGTCTTCTTACGATAAAGTGATGACCTCTGGCGATCATGCACCTGTTGTCATCCCTGGAGATCCTGGTGCGAGTCTGCTGGCTCAAAAGCTGCTTGGAACATCCACAGAAGGCACTGTTATGCCGCCGGATGGGAAACTGCCCGACTTAACAATCAATATTATTTTGAATTGGATCAAGTCCGGCGCAGTAAAATAGACGGTTGTTCGTTCAACGTCAAAGATGGCAGGAGTAAATCCTGCCATCTTTTTGTGTGAACCGAGCCAAATCCTGACAGTCATCCGGAGTAATACGAACGTAATTACCCAAATATGACAATCATTATTAAGATTATGCACATATTAAGCTAATCCACCATTCATTTTAGGATAAAATAGAGCCTGCATAAAGGAGAAGATATGAAAAAGATAATAGAAAGGTTGAAACTTTTCTTTTACCCCACTCCCGGTTCAAAATGGTACATCATGATCATGCCCTATGCTTTTATGGGCTTGCTCACTGCTCTTGTTTTGGGAGGAGCGGTGTACGGTTGGGATTATACGAATTCGCCTTCATTCTGCGGCAAAAGCTGCCATACCATGCCACCAGAATACAGCGCCTATGAAGTCTCCGTTCACGCCAACGTCGCCTGTGTCGAATGCCACATTGGCCGCGCATTTGTTGGCACACAGTTCTTGCGGAAAGCCGGCGATCTAAAGCACGTTTTTTACACGGTGACAAATTCATTTACGTATCCCATCTTTGCAAAAGATATGAGCCCGGCCCGCGAATCCTGCGAGAAATGCCACAATCCGGCTAAGTTTTCATCCGACTCACTGCGTGAAAAAATCGAGTATGCGAATGATCTGGAAAACACGCCCACCAGAACCTACCTGGCGATGAAAATTGGCGGGGGACTCAAACGCGAAGGTCTTGGCAAAGGCATTCATTGGCATATTGAGTCGAAAGTGGAGTATTACGCCACTGATGAGACCCAGCAAAATATCCCTTACGTGCGCGTCTATAATGATGACGGTACATACACAGAATACATCGATGTCCAATCCGGCTTCGACCCCAAGACAGTCCAGGAATCTCAGTTGATCCAGATGGATTGCATCACATGCCACAACCGCGTTACTCATCTGGTGAATCAACCAGAAGTCATCGTTGACAATGCTCTGCACCAAAATCTGATTGATCCTGCCATCCCTTATATCCGCTCAAAGGCTGTTGAGGTTTTAAAAGCTACTTATATCTCCGATGCCCAAGCGTTGGTCGGGATTGCCAGCCTGGATGAGTTTTACAAGACTTACTACTCAGATTATTACAGCACCAACCCGGATAAGATCCAGGCGACCATTCAATACCTGCAAGATACTTACAAGAGCTCTGTGTATTTGGACCAAAAATCCGATTGGAATACCCACCCGAATAATTTAGGGCACAAGTATTCACCCGGGTGTTTCCGCTGCCACGACGGAAAACACCTGGACTCCAAGCAGCAAGCTGTCCGTTTGGAATGTAACTTGTGCCATTCGATCCCGGTCGTGTCGTCGAATGCGAATTTCGTCACTAATCTTCAACTCAGTGCTGGGCCTGAACCCCAAACGCATCTTAATCCGAATTGGATATCAATGCACCGCGATGCCTTCAACAACTCCTGCAAAACCTGCCACGATACCAAGAACCCAGGCGGTACAGATAACAGTTCATTCTGCTCGAACAGCGCCTGCCATGGCAATATCTGGACTTACGCCGGTTTCAATGCGCCTGCACTGCGTGAGGTGATTCTCAAGCAGTTGCCTCCAACCCCGACCCCTGCACCGGAAAGCGGAGCAGGCGGTGGGCCGCTTACCTGGAATGACACCATCGGCCCTATGCTTACAAACTATTGCAGCGGCTGCCATGGCGCGAGCGGCGGCATGAAAGGTCTGGATTTGACAACCTACCAGAGCGCGCTGGCAGGAGGTCAGGATGGCCCGGCGGTCGTTCCGGGTGATGTAGCACAAAGCCTCTTGATAAAGATTCAATCGGGAGATGTGCCTCACTTCTATCAGCTTAACGCGGCTGAGCTCGACTTGGTCAAGAAATGGATCGAAGCCGGCGCTCCGGAGAGCCAACCTTAATCTTTGGGCAGGAATGCGCCTATCCAGGCCACCTTCCTGAAAATCTAAAGAGGAGAATTGACTATGATGAAGAAATGGATGCTGATTGCTGGTCTGCTGGCCTTACTGGTCCTGGCTCTAACCGCCTGCCAGGCTGGCCCGCAAGGTCCTCAGGGTGAAGTTGGCCCAGCTGGACCGGCTGGTCCAGTCGGCCCTCAAGGCCCGGCCGGACCGGCCGGACCAAAAGGCCAGGCGGCGACGGACGATGCAAAATATGTCGGAGATCAGGTCTGCGCTGGCTGCCACAAAGACCTGTATGACACTTATATGAAGTCAGGCCATCCCTGGAATATGACCAAGGTCAAGGATGGGAAGGCGCCCGAATTTCCCTTTACAAAAATAAACAGTCTTCCCAGCGGATATACCTGGGCAGACATTTTGTATGTCGTCGGTGGGTACGAATATGCTGCCAGGTTCATCAACAAAGATGGGTATGTAATCACTGATGAGCCAGGTAAGAGTGGCAATACTGCTTATTTGAACCAATATAATTTTGCCAACCCAATTACGGGCGCAGACGCTGGCCTGGCATCGTACCATGCTGGCGAAGATAAGCTCGGTTTTACCTGCGGTGAATGCCATACCACCGGTTACACACCATTGGGCAACCAGGATAAACTTCCCGGCGTGACCGGCGCCTGGACACAAGAAGGCGTGCGCTGCGAAGCCTGCCACGGACCGGGCGGACAGCATGCCGCTAAACCTTCGGTGATCAAGCCAAAAATTACGACCGAATCTGAAATGTGCGGCCGCTGCCATGTCAACGAAAGCGCTTACAAAGTATCGGCGTCGGATGGCTTTATCCACTCGAACCAGCAGTATGCTGAATTAACGCAAAGCAAACACCTGGCCTTAAACTGCACCGATTGTCATGATCCTCACACCGGCGTGGCGCAGTTGCGCCAGGCTGAACAGCAAACCACCCGTACACTCTGCCAAAACTGCCACTTCAAAGAAGCTCAGTATCAGAAAGAGCCCCATAAGAGCGCCAGCCTGGAATGTATCGAATGCCATATGCCGCGCATCGACGTAACAGCAACCGGGAATGCGGACAAATGGACTGGCGATACCCGCTCGCATCTATTTGGCATTGACCCGACGCAAATCGACCAATTTGTGACCGCGACCGAGGGCGATAAGCAAGTAACCTATTCTTTGTCTCAAGTTGGTCTGGATTTTGCCTGCCGCCACTGCCATGTCAAAGGCGTTGGTTTTAACAAAACCGACGAGCAGTTGATCGAAATGGCAACCGGCTTCCACGACCGGCCTGCTTCTGCCGCTCAACCAACCTCAACTCCTTGATGTAGGGCCAACATTGGTCGCCAAAAAAATCTCCGGGAAATTCCCGGAGATTTTTTGGTTTCTCGAGTTAAACCACCTTTTTTGGGGCTAGATTGTCGGATTACATCTATCATATCAATCTGTGACATACTGCACTTATCCTCTATTAATCTTTGCCATAAAATTAGCTTATACCTGATGTGCAATTGGGTATCTATTTTATTACCACAGAGAATTTCTGATCTTAATTTTGCGCTGCCTGGTTATTGAACCAGCCATCCTAAACTTCTGGAGAAATCGCATGAAAAATAGAATATCTACGCTTTTTCAACCTCGGTTGGCATTCCTTGTTGTTTTCATTTTGTGCCTGGTGGCTGGCGGACTGTTTGGCCTGAGCCAGCCAGCGCGCGCCCAGGATGACACACCCGAGCCAGCCCCGACCGCGGAAGTCCCGCAGCAGGCTCAACCTACCACAGCTCCTGTGTATGCGGGCGCGAGCGCATGCGCTGAGTGCCATAAAGAAATTCACGATAACTGGCAAACTACCCGGCATGCCAATGCATTTTCTTCACCAATTTTCCAGCGTGATTGGACCAAGGCTGGCTCTCAAACTGCCTGCCTGAGCTGCCATACAACCGGTTATGACCCTGCCACCGGCAAATATGCCCAAGAAGGCGTCACATGCGAGAGCTGCCACGGCCCGTTCACAGAAGGCCATCCCCTCAAACCGATGCCGGTGAAAGCCAATGCAGAATTGTGCGCCACTTGCCACAAAAATACAACTGACGAGTGGAAAGCCAGCAAGCATGCCGCTGCAGGCATTGTTTGCGAAGCCTGCCACGATCAACACGCCCAGAAACCGAAAGCCGCCAGTGTCACCGAGTTGTGCACCAACTGCCACAAGGATAACAGCGCCACCTTCACGCACGGCACCCATGCTCAGGCTGGCCTGGAATGCAGCAATTGCCATATGTACTCCGCGCCGCGCACCGAAAGCCCCATCGGGGGGCTGGTTGCCACCGGCCACACGTTCTCTGTTGGTTCGGAAGCCTGTATCGGCTGCCACAAGGACACCGTTCATTCCCGCAATGAAATCGTTAAGCTCACAGGCGAAGTCAACCAGGCGACCACTACCAACATCAATGACCTCGAAAAGCAAGTCAAAGATCAGGCGAGCCAGATATCGACATTGAAACAGCAAAATACCGTCGGCCTTTACACCGGCCTCGCTCAGGGCGCCATCATCGGTTTGCTCATGGGCGCCGTCACCGCCTGGATTGTCAGCCGGCGCATTCGCATGGTAGAGGAAAGCGAATTATGACCAAGAAGAAATTGAAAGTCGAGCTCACCCGGCGCGATTTCCTGATCATCGGCGGAACGGCGATTGGCTCAGCCGTGGCTGCCCAGGCTCTCACGACCGGCCCCCTTTCGCCTTTTTCCAGCCTGATCCAGACGCAAGTTGAAACGGAACAGACGGCTGCCGAGAGTGAAGGTCCCAAGGGGCCGTACCACTGGGGCATGTTGATCAACCTCGACCAATGCATCGGCTGCGAATATTGCAAGCGCGCCTGCACCGCTACCAACGATGTGAATACGAATAAGCCCTGGAACATCGTCGTTGAAGAGAAAAACACCGCCGGTAATACGTTCTACTTCACCCGGCCTTGCTTGCACTGCCAGGCTGCACCCTGTGTAGAAGTATGCCCAGTGAAAGCCACCTATGTGCGTGAGGACGGCCTGGTGGTGATGGATTACGAGCGTTGTATCGGCTGCCGCTATTGCGAAGTTGCCTGCCCGTATGATGCACGTAAGTTTGGCTGGGAAGAACGCACCGATGTCAACCCTTACGTGCCCACCTGGGGCACACCAGAGGTAGAGCGCCGGCCGCGCGGTGTGATTGAAAAATGCACTTTCTGCATCCAGCGCATTGATCGTGGCTTGGAGCAAGGATTGATCCCGGGTGAAGCGCGCGAAGCGACCCCTGCTTGTGTCAATATATGCCCGGTCGGGGCGCGTGTCTTTGGCAATCTGAAAGACCCAAACAGCCACATCTCTCAACTTATCGCCCAAAATGCCACTTTCCGACTGCGTGAAGAACTGGGCACGGAACCAAGCGTTTACTACATCCCGCCCAAGGAGGGTTTATAACCTATGGCCACGCTCGTCTCTGAACGCAAACCCCTTATCACGCCAGGGTTTATTTCCTGGATGCTTCTCGTTCTCGTCTTGCTCGGCGTTGGGCTTGTCTCTGCCTTCGAGGTTTTCACCAGAGGCCTGATCGTCACAAATATGACCGACTCGGTACCCTGGGGATTGTGGATTACCATTGACCTGTCTTCGATCGCGCTTGGCGCAGGTGCGTTTACCTTATCGGCGGTGGTGTATCTATTCGGGCTGAAACGCTTCCAATCCATAGTCCGCCTGGCGGTGTTCGTTGGCTTCATCGGTTACACCTCGGCGCTCCTGACCCTTGTCATGGATATCGGCCGCCCCGATCGCTTCTGGCATCCCTGGGTATATTGGAATATTCACTCCGTGTTATGGGAAATCACCTGGTGCATCACACTTTACCTCACCATTATGGTTCTCGAATTTGCGCCAGTCGTGTTTGAAGCGAAATTCTTTGACCGCTGGCCCTGGCTGCGCAAAGTGGGTCATTTCCTGCACGTCATCACCCCTTTGTTCGCTTTGTTGGGCCTGCTGATATCCATGCTGCACCAATCCTCGCTCGGCGCCACGTATGGCATCGTCAAGTCTCGTCCAATCTGGTTTAAACCCAGCATGCCGATTATGTTTATCTTATCCGCCGTTTCCGTAGGACCAGCGCTGACCATGGCGGTGGCATTCGTCATGGAATGGATCTCCGGTAAACGCCTCGTTGAGCATAATGTTCTCCGCACTATTGCCCGCGCCTGCGGTTTTGGCTTGATAGCATATGCCTACTTGAAATTCTGGGATCTGGCTGCTGTAACTTACTATGGGCAAACTCCCGCCGTCAATGCAGCGCTCAATCTCTTGAGCAAACAAACACCTTATAACTTCGGATTCTGGTTTGGCGAGGTGATTCTCGGAATTATCATACCAGTGCTGATCTTTTTGAGCCCTCGTCTCAACAAACGCCCGGTACTTTTGGTAGCCGGCGCTGGCATGGCGATCATAGGTGTGATTATGAACCGCTGGAATGTCACGGTTTCAGGGTTGACCGTCCCTCTCTCATACTCGCCTGGCACCGAATATGTCTTACCGGCAGGGCATTACTGGCCCAGCCTGGCTGAATGGGGTATCGCTGTTGGCATTATCGGCTACGCCCTGTTCATGATCACCCTGGGCATCAAATTTTTACCTCTATTTGGCAAGGCCGAACAGCATTAATCCATCTGGCAAATGATCGTTTCATGTAGGGTTTGGGTTGCTGAGCTTCCCAAACCCTACATCTGTCATAAAAATTAAATTACCGGTTTATCATTTTTCCAAGCTTATATTTAAGGTATACTTACCCCACTCTCATATAATAAAGGATATTACGATGGACAGAGCCTCAGCTAACCCTTTAATTGTGGTGCTGTTTTTTGTCTTGCGCTGCATCATCCCCTTGGTTTTAATGTTGGGGGTTTCATACCTGCTTCGTAAATTGGGGCTGGTGGCCCCACCTGCGCAGGAGCCCGAGGAGCGTGAAACAAACGGAGAGGCGCAGAAACCCAATGAGACAATGACTCACGGAGGCGCGTAATGTCTGCATTAAAGCTGCGTAATCTAAAAATTGTTCTTTTATTTGCAGTAGTTCTGTTGAGTATTGGCCTGGCTTTATGGGCAATTCCAGTCCGGGCAAGCGAACCAGCTCAAAAAACGGAAGAGTACTGCCTGAGCTGCCATAACAACCCTGACCTTGAAATGACTTTGCCCTCAGGCGAAAAATTATCCTTGTACGTTTCACCGGAAACGATTGCCAAATCGATGCACAGCCCGCTGGGGATTGAATGTGAAGCCTGCCACACCAATATCTCAACCTATCCCCACCCTGCTCAAACTTACCAGGATAAGCGCTCGTTCAGCCGCGGCTATTACGAAGCCTGTAAAAAATGCCATTCGACCAATTATGCCAAGACGATGGACAGCATGCACAACAAGGCGGCGGAAGCGGGTAATCTGAACGCACCAGTTTGTACAGATTGCCATGGTTATCACAACGTTCAAAAACCCGACCAGCCGCGCTCAGCGATCTCAACCACCTGCAGCCAGTGCCACGCTGATATATACAACGAATACAAAGACTCCGTCCATGGCAAGGCTTTGATTGAAGAAAACAACGCCGATGTGCCGGTGTGTACAGACTGTCATGGTGTGCACAACGTTCAAGATCCGCGCACCGCTCAGTTTCGTGTCAAAAGCCCAGAATTGTGTGCCGGCTGCCATGCCAATGCCGACTTGATGAAAAAATACAATTTACCAGCCGACGTGTACAGCCTGTATCAAATCTCCTGGCATGGTGTGGATGTCTCAGTATATGAAGCCCGTTGGCCTACCATACAACACCAGTCGGCGGTGTGCACCGATTGCCACGGCGTGCACAATATTCGCAGCACAAAAGACCCGCAATCCAGCGTTAACCCCGCCAATCTGCTGGCGACCTGCCAGAAATGCCATCCGGATGCTGGGCCTAACTGGACCGGTGCCTGGACGGGTCATGTTCAGATCAGCCTGGAAGCGACTCCTTTTGTTTATTACACACAACTCTTTTATTCATCCTTTACACCTTTCGTCCTCTGGTTATCGGTAATATATGTTGCGTTACAGATCAGCCGCGCCATGGTTGACCGCGTAAGGAGAGCCCTTCAATGACCAAGCAACCCGACCAAGCCCCAAACAGCCGCGTCCAGTCAGTCCGGTTTTTCCAACGGTTCACACTCGCGCAGCGCTGGGAACATACTCTGCTGTTCCTCAGCATCACAGTCCTGCTGTTAACTGGTTTACCCCAAAAATACAGTGATACAAGTTGGAGCCAGGCACTGCTCACTTCCCCAGATATGGTTTACAACTTCCGCAATATCCATCATATTGCTGCCTTGGTGCTTACTCTGGAAATACTCTACCACTTCGGCAAAGCAGTCGTCCAGATGGCTCGCCGAAAGTTACCTGGTGATATGCTTCCTACCTGGAATGATGTCAAAGATGCCTTTCAGATGACGAAATATCTGCTTTTTCTCAGTAAAGAGAAGCCAAAATTCGGCAAATACAATTTCGAACAGAAATTCACCTATTGGTTTGTGTTCTTTGGCGTTGGCATCCTGGCGGTCACTGGCTTCATCATCTGGTTCCCAATCCAATTCACGAAAATTTTCCCCGGCGGCATCATCCCAGCCGCCAAATTGGCGCACAGCACAGAAGCCATGGTCACCGTCTTATTTGTGATCATCTGGCATTTTTACCACGTGCACATCGAGCGTTTGAACTTGAGCATTTTTACAGGAAAACTCAACGAAGAAGATATGCAAAACTATCACGAATTGGAATACAAACGCCTGACCAAGAAAGCCGCGGGGCAATCCGACGATGGAGGTAAGAAGTGATGCGTCGCAACCCCTCCTATTGGTTGGTCATCTCCAGCGCAGCGGTACTGCTGTTCATGTTGGTGATTCTGACTTCCGCCGCTTCAGCGAGCGGCGCTCAGACCCTCAATACACTTCCTCAACAGGCCACCCCGACTGAGCTGCCAGGCGTGGCGAACGAAACCTGTCTCCAGTGCCACGGCCAACCGAACCAGACTTACACCTTCGCCAACGGGGAGGTTTTGGATATCAGCATCAATGCCCAAGACTACTCTGCTTCTGTTCACGGACGCGGTGGTTATGCCTGTGTTCAGTGCCACAGCGATATCCGTGCATACCCTCACCCCAAATATTCGGCTGACACAGCGCGGGCACTCACGTTGAAACTGAACGAATCTTGCCGGACATGCCATGCCAGCAATTACAACCAACAGCAGTTCAGCGTGCATGCTGCCGCGCGTGCCGCAGGCAAAGAGGAAGCCGCCACCTGCACAGATTGCCATGGCTCGCATTATGCCCAGCGCCTGACGGATATCAAAACACACAAACTACTGCCGCAAACCAGGGTGTGGATCCCACAAACCTGCGCCAAGTGCCACAACGCCATCTACCAGAAGTATAAAACAAGCGTACATGGCAGTGCCTTGCTCGATGAAAATAACCAGGATGTGCCGACGTGCATCGATTGTCACGGCGTTCACAATATACCCAACCCAACAACAGCAGCCTTCCGCCTTAAATCTCCTGAATTGTGTGCGAAATGCCACACAGACAAAGCCAAAATGGCGCGCTACGGCCTCTCCACAAATGTATTAAACTCGTATGTTGCCGATTTCCACGGAACCACTGTCCAGCTCTTTGAAAAAGAGAGCCCGGATTCGGAGACAAACAAAGCAGTGTGTTATGACTGCCACGGCATCCACGACATCCAACGCACGAAAGACACCACCACCGGATTGAGGCTTCAGGAAAACCTGTTGAAACGCTGCCAGACCTGTCACCCAGACGCCACAATCAACTTTCCTACAGCCTGGTTGTCGCATTACGAACCATCTCCAGATAAATTCCCCATCGTGTATTACGTCAACCTGTTTTACCAGTTTTTCATCCCCGGTGTGCTGGGTTTTATGGCAATACTGGTAGCCCTGGACTTTGGTCGCAAAGTATACGACCGCTTCAAACCGAAGAAAACACCGCCGCCTGCTCCTCCTGCAGAAAATCCTCCCGCAAAGGAGGCCGCCCATGGCTAAACCCAAGACTACCCAACCAGCTCATGACCAGAAACAATACCAGCGTTTCAGCCTCGATCAGCGCATCGAGCACATCTTATTCCTGGTTTCCTTCAGCATCCTTGGCTTTACCGGCTTGATCCAAAAATTTCACGAATCCCCTTTCAGCGTAGCGATGATCGCGCTGCTCGGAGGGATCGAAATCACACGCATCATCCACCGCACCAATGCGGTGATCATGCTCATCGTCAGCGGTTACCATGTGATCGCACTGGGCTACCGGATGTTCGTTTTACGTGTCCCCTGGACGATGCTGCCTGGCATCGAAGACGCCCGCCATATCTTGCAGGATATCGCCTACTACCTGGGTTTTCGCCGCAAGCGCGCCTATTATGGCCGCTACAATTACGGCGAAAAAATGGAATACCTGGCTGTTGTCTGGGGCACCATCGTGATGGCTGTGACAGGCTTTATGATGTGGAACCCGATCAACACTGCCAACCTCCTGCCCGGCCAATATATTCCAGCCGCCAAAGCAGCCCACGGAGGCGAGGCCGTACTGGCGGTGCTGGCGATCATTCTGTGGCATTTCTATAACGTGCATATCCGCTCATTCAACAAAAGCATGTTCACCGGAAAATTGAACCATGAAGAAATGGAAGAGGAGCATCCGGCCGAACTGGCATTGATCGAATCAGGAAAGCAGGCCGCGCTCCCCACCCCACAGGTTCTGCGCAAGCGCCAGCAGATTTTCTTCCCGGTCGCCATCGTCATGGCTGGCGTTTTCAGTTTTGGCATTTGGCGGTTCATTACACTCGAACCGAACACAGCCATCACCACACTGCCGCAGGGTGAAACAGCGGCAATCTTTGTCCCCATCACCCCAACACCCCGGCCCACCCTCACCCCTACACCCACGCCAGACCCGAACAAGCCAGTTGGACCAGACACCTGGGATGGCAACTATGCTGGTCTGTTCCGCGATCGCTGCAGTACCTGTCACTACACAACAGCCGTCGGAGGTTTAAAGTTGGATTCTTATGCCGACGCCCTGGCTGGTGGAAAAAGCGGCCCGGCGATTATCCCCAACGACCCAGACCAGAGCATGATCGTGAAAATTCAATCGCAGGGCGGCCACCCCGGACAGTTAACTGCCGATGAGTTGGAAAAGGTGATCAACTGGATCAAAGCCGGCGCACCTGAAAAATAATTCATCAACTGGCCGCCCGAAAAACAGGGCAGCCAGTGTTCTTAAACCTTATTCATAAATTGTCATAAGGTATTAACATTAAATATGTGTCATAATTCACTAATCCTATTTTCATTTTTAGTATATAATAGGCCAAAATGTGGAAGTGCGTGCGTTGCTTTATTTTAACAGCCACAAAAAATCTCTTTAGGAGGTGCCGTTATCGATAGCAAATAGAGTTACCCTTTCCCATCATTTTCGAAACCACAACTCATGAGGAGAATCAACACAAATGAAATCCAAACATTTATTTATTTTAGGGCTCGTACTGATCGCTTTAGCGGCAGTTCTCGTCGCCTGCCAGTCTGCCACACAGGCTCCGGCGACTCCCTGCCCCGAAGCCTCTCCCTGCCCAACCTGCCCGACCTGCCCTCCGGCGCCTACCGCGGCTCCCTGCCCGGATTGCCCGAAGCCTGTCGTGGAAAACGTTCCCAATGCGGATAAATGGGCTGCTTCTGGCCACAATAATGTCAAAGGCGAACAATTCCGTCACTGGGATGATGCCACCGCCAACCCCGATGGTGTCCCAACCTCCTGCGCCAAGTGCCACACTTCAGATGGCTTCGTTGATTTCGCCACCAATGGCAAAGTCACCAAGGCCGTCCCGGCTGCCAACGCTCAAGGCATCACCTGCGCCGCCTGCCACAACGACGCTGCTGAAGCCTTGGACTCCGTTAAGTTCCCTTCTGGCAAGGTTGTTGAGACCTCTGAAGAGGGCGAAGGCCTGTGCATGCAATGCCACCAGGGACGCGAATCTAAAGTCTCTGTTGACAAGCAAATTGCCCAGTTCAAACTGACCGATAACGTTGATGTTGTTGCGACCCCCCTGGTCAGCGGCACCGTCACCACCAACTTCGGCTTCCGCAATGTGCACTACTTTGCCGCCGGCGGCACACTCTACGGCTCGCAGGCTCAGATGGGCTACGAATACGATGGCCAAACCTACGATCCCAAGTTCCGCCATGTTGACGGAATGGACACCTGCATCGCCTGCCACGACCAGCACTCCACCACCGTGCGTGTGGAAAAATGCGCCGAATGCCACGAAGGCGTCAAGACCGTGGAAGACCTGCAAAACGTTCGCATGAACGGCTCTCTGGTGGATTACAACGGCAACGGTGATACCAAAGAAGGCATCGCCAAGGAAATCGCTGGCCTGCAGGAAACCCTGCTCGCTTCTATCCAGGCTTATGCTCAGGAAGTTGGCCAGAAACCCATCAAGTATGATGGCGCCACCTATCCATACTTCCTGGGCGATGACGGCAAGGCTTACACCGCCTGGACCGCTCGCCTGCTGAAGGCGGCTTACAACTACCAGGTTTCCGCCAAGGATCCCGGCGCCTTCGCTCACAATGCGAAGTACATCATCGAGCTGCTCTACGACTCCATCGCCGACTTGAACACCAAGCTGTCCAAGCCCGTCGATATGAGCAAGATGCATCGCATCGACGCCGGCCACTTCGCTGGCTCCACCATGCCTTTCCGCGATTGGGATTCAACCGGTGTTGTTCCTTTCGGATGCGCCAAGTGTCACAGCGCCACCGGCCTGCCTGAGTTCATCAAGAACGGCGGCTCCCTGGCTTTGTCTGCCTCAGGCAGCCTGACTGTCGCCGGCATCAGCAGCCAACCCACCGCCAATGGTTTCATGTGCGTCACCTGTCATGACGCTTCCAACTTCCCAGCCCTCTACGCAGTTGTTAATGTCCCGTTCCCAAGTGGCGCTAGCCTGACCTTCTCTACCGAGAAGGATGATAAGGGAAACCTCAAGCCCGTCAATGCTAACCTGTGCCTCGAGTGCCACCAAGGCCGTGAGTCCACCGTCAGCGTTGACCGCGCCATTGCGGCTACCAAGCCTACCAATGACGATCAGGTTCCCTTGAAGGCCGATGGCAAGACTCCTGCTCTTGGATTCAAAAATGTCCACTACCTGGGCGCTGGAGCGACCGTCTTCGGCACCAACGCCAAGGGCGCTTATGAGTTCAAGGGTCAGACTTATCTTGGTACAGCCAAGCACGTCACCGATGGCGGGTTTGACTGCTCGACCTGCCATGATGTCCATGCCCTGGATGTCAAGACCGACAAGTGCGTGACTTGCCATAAGATGGCAAAAGACGGCCTCGACAAGATCTATTTCGGCGATGCCGCGGTGGATTACAATGGCGATGGCAAGGCTGAAGGTATGGAGGTTGAAATCGCAGGCATGCGCGATGCTCTATATGCAGCCATCCAGGCATACGCTCTGGATAAGACCAAAGTTGCGATCGTCTACGACACGGCCAACTACCCGTATTTTTACCAAGCTGGCGCGGATGGGAAACCTGCCAAGAATGATAAAGGTGCGGCAATTTCCTTTACACAGTGGACTCCCAACCTGCTGCGTGCGGCATACAACCTGCAGTATTCCTTCAAGGATCCAGGTGCGTTTGCCCACAACGGCAAGTATGTTGTCGAGATCTTGTATGATAGCATTAAGGCTGTCGGCGGTGATGTCTCGAAGATGACTCGTCCCGAAGTCCCCGCTGCCAAGTAGTAATTTCTCGCTAAAAAACTGGGCGCTCTTGCGAGCGCCCAGTTTTTTTTTAAAACTCATCCCTAGTCGCGCCTTCGGGGATTCTCTCCACATCAAAGGGAGTCGCCTGGTAAACATAATAGTTCAACCAGTTGGCATACAACAAATTGGCATGTCCCCGCCAGCGCACGAGAGGCGTGCGTGTTGGGTCATCACCCGGGTAGTAATTCTTGGGGATATTGATCGGCAATCCCTTGTTCACATCTCGATCATATTCCGCTTTTAGTGTCAGTGGATCGTATTCGGAATGCCCGGTAATATAGAACTGGCGCCGGTCTTTGGTTGCAACAATATATACTCCGGCCTCGTCGGATGTCGAAAGGATATCCAAATCAGAGACTCTTGCGATGTCTTCCGCTCGGATTTCCGTGTGCCGGCTGTGCGGCGCAAAGAATTCATCATCGAAGCCGCGCAGCAGTTTTTCGTGCTGGAAATGAATGTGATGCGGAAAAACGCCAAACATTTTCGCGGGAAGCGCATATTTGGGGACGCCGTACCGCTGGTAGAGCCCGGCCTGCGCCGCCCAACAAATATGGAAAGTGGAGTAAACGTGTGTCTCCTTCCAATTCAACAGGTAATCCAGCTCAGACCAGTAATCCACTTCTTCAAATGGCAGGGTTTCCACCGGCGCTCCGGTGATGATCAGCCCATCGAATTTGTCATCCTTTACATCATCGAAGCAGGCGTAGTGTTCTACCAGGTGTTCTGTCGGCGTGTTTTTCGAATCATGCGATTCCATGTGCAGCAAGGTGATATCCACCTGTAAAGCCGAGTTCGATAAAAGGCGTAAAAGCTGAGTTTCTGTGGATATTTTGGTAGGCATCAGGTTTAAAATCGCCAGCTTCAACGGGCGTATGTCCTGGTGGCTGGCGCGCTGCTCACCCATCACAAACACATTTTCTGCTTGCAAGGTCTGCCGGGCGGGCAAGGTTTCAGGTATTTTTACTGGCATAGCGTGCCTCCTCGGGCAACTGAAAACTGCAGAGCCTCCATTGCCTGGTGTTTATCCCAAAGCCTGTCCCAGGTCCCATAGAATATCATCGATATCTTCGATGCCGATGCTTAGGCGCACAAAATCGGGGCTGACACCTGCGCTGATCTGATCTTCAGGACTGAGCTGGCTGTGAGTGGTCGTGGCAGGGTGGATGGCTAAAGACTTGGCATCGCCCACGTTAGCCAGGTGGCTGAACAACTGCAGGCTTTCAATGAACTTCTTGCCAGCCTCCAGGCCGCCTTTGACGCCAAAGCCTAAGATTGCGCCGGCGCCTTTCGGCAGGTATTTTTTCGCACGCGCATAATCCGGATGGCTTTTCAAGCCAGGGTAGCTGACCCAGCCCACTTTGGGATGTTTTTCCAGGTATTCTGCCACAGCCTGGGTATTTTGCACATGCCGTTCCATGCGTAAGCTGAGCGTCTCGATGCCCTGAATCGTTTGCCAACTGTTGAAGGGCGATTGGCAGGCGCCGATATCACGCAGCACATGCACACGGGCCTTAATTATGAAGGGTGGCAAGCCGACGCCCACCAGGTCTGCATACACCAATCCATGGTAGCTGGGGTCTGGCTCTGTGAAATTCGGATAACGGCCGCTGCGCCAATCAAAATTTCCGCCGTCAACGATTACGCCACCAATCGAGGTGCCGTGCCCGCCGATGAACTTGGTGGTGCTGTGGACCACTACGTTGGCGCCCCATTCAAAAGGCCGGAACAGGTAAGGCGTTGCCAGGGTATTATCAATCATCAACACAATTTTGTGCTTTTGGGCGATCTCGGCCACCTCTTCGAATGGAAAGACAGCAATATCAGGATTGCCCAGCGTTTCGCCGTACAGCAGCTTGGTGTTCGGCCGGATTGCCTGCTCAAAATTGGCGGGGAAAGTGGGGTCGACAAAAGTCACCTCGATCCCGAGTTTGGCCAAAGTGTACTTAAATTGGTTGTAGGTCCCGCCGTATAAACGGCTTGAGCTGACGATGTGATCGCCGGCATTGAGCAGGGTGAAGATCGCCTGCGCCTGAGCCGCATGCCCCGAACTGGCTGCCAGGGCGCCGACGCCACCTTCCAACGAGGCCAGGCGCTGTTCAAGGACATCCGTGGTGGGGTTCATCAAGCGCGTATAGATATTCCCCAGTTCCTTCAAAGCAAACAAATTGGCGGCGTGTTCGGTGCTTTTGAACTGGTAAGATGTCGTCTGGTACAGCGGCACCGCACGCGATCCGGTGGTTGGGTCTGGACTGTACCCGGCGTGCAGTTGGCGGGTGCTAAATCCGAAATTGGGCTTGCTCATATTCTTTTTTCTCCTTTGGGTATAGAACAATTTTTGATAACAAAAAGCGGCGAACAGTCTCTCGCAATTATTGCGGGAGGCTGTTCGCCGCTCGAACAGGGAGATCCCTGATAGTTACACTATCGGTTCACCTTGCACAAAGCGGAGAATGCCGCCCGCTTGGTGCACATCATCATACAGAAATTCATTCGAGAAATGGCTGGGTTCCTGTTCATAAATTTCGCCAATTGTAGGTGAAAATATCTCAGTTGTCAAGTGCCAGGTTTTTCGGTTAAAATTACCGGGCACAATCACGAACGATCGTGCGGGCATTGCGCCACAAATCACGAATTTTCACATAGGAGTTGTCATGAGCGAACTGAACGCGCCGCGTTGGGATTTGTCCAATGTATATCCATCACTCGATTCAACCAAATTCCAAGCTGATCTGGAGAAAATCAATCAGATGCTCACTAAAATGGAGGGTGAGTTTCAAGATAAAGCAGCGGTGCTGGGGCCAGATTCAGACCCTTCTGCTTTATCCAGTGTTGTCAGCGAGATCATTGAGCAAACTAATCGATTTTACACACTGACAGGGACTGTGCGCGCCTATATTTACTCCTTTGTATCGACCGATTCATACAACAAAGACGCCCTGAAAATTATGTCGCAGTTCGAGCAGGTTCAAGTGCGCGCTCAACAACTGCAGGTGAAGTTTGAAAGCTGGCTGGGCCGGGTTGGACAAGCGCTGGAAAAGGGCTTGAATCAGCCGGGCGCGGCAGCGGAACACGCTTTTTATTTGCGAGAAACCATCGAGCAGAGCAAATACCTGATGAGCGATGCAGAAGAAAGCCTGGCGGCAGAGCTGAATTTAAGCGGCGGTAACGCCTGGAGTAAATTGCAAGGCACCGTCACATCACAATTGAGCGTCGATTTTGAGCTGGACGGAAAAGTGCAAAAATTACCCATGCCTGCATTAATTAACCTGCACGCACATCCGGAAGAAAATGTGCGCCGTCGCGCCTATGAGTCTGAAATGAAGGCCTGGGAATCGGTCAAAGAGCCGCTGGCGGCTGCTATGAACGGCATAAAAGGCTCCGTCAACACCTTGAACCGCCGCCGAGGCCGCTCGGATGCTTTGCATGCGCCCATTGACGATGCACGCATCGATCGCCAAACCTTAGATGCCCTGCTTGGTGCAATGAGCGACTCGTTCCCCATGTTTCGGCGTTATTTCCGCGCCAAGGCTGCCCGCCTTGGCAAAGAAAAATTGCCCTGGTGGGATGTTTTCGCCCCTACCGGCGCCAGCGAGAGCCAGTTCAGTTTTTCGGAAGCCAGAGATTTTGTTCTGAAGCACTTCAATGCATTTTCCCTCGACCTGGGTAAAATGGCGCAGCGCGCCTTTGAGAACAACTGGATCGATGCCGAACAGCGAGTGGGCAAGCGCGGTGGAGCATTCTGCATGGGTGTGCCTGGGCCAGAAGAATCCCGCGTTTTGTGCAATTTCGACGGCACTCTCGACCAGGTCTTCACCATCGCACATGAATTAGGACATGCTTTCCACAATCATTGTATGTACCGGGCTGGTAAGACGCCCCTGCAGCGCAATACACCTATGACCCTGGCTGAAACTGCCTCGATCATGTGCGAGACTGTTGTGATGAACGCTGCCCTGGAAGAGTGTAAGAATCCACAGGAAGAATTGGCAATCCTGGAAACCTCGTTGATTGGTTCCAGCCAGGTGATCGTGGATATTTACTCGCGTTACTTGTTTGAGAAAGAGGTTTTCGAAAGGCGTGCAAAAGTCGAGCTATCGGCAGATGACCTGTGCGATATTATGCAGCGCGCCCAGCAAGCCACCTATGGCGATGGTTTAGACGAAAATTACCTGCACAAATACATGTGGACCTGGAAGCCGCATTACTATAACAGTTTCTTGTCTTTCTATAACTTCCCATACGCTTTCGGCTTGTTGTTTGGCCTGGGTCTTTATGCTATCTACCAGACGCGAGGCGCCAGCTTCGTACCCGACTATATGAATTTGCTGGCGAGCACTGGCGAAGGCAACGCAGCTGACCTGGCGGCGCGCTTTGGCATTGACATTCGCAGCAAGCAGTTCTGGGCTGACAGCCTGGCGATTATCGGCAAACAAATCGAACGTTACACGCAGATTGCCTGACCGATGCGCAATGTTTTTCGCCGGCATATCGCCCTGCCAACCGACCACGGGGCATGGGTGTTTATCGCCAGCCCGTTACTCATCGGCTTATTTGCGGGCGGACGTTGGTCGCTTGCTTCATTATTGGTCATTCTGGGAGCATTGAGTGCCTTCCTCGCTCGCCAGCCAGTGTCGATCGCCATCAAGGTAATCAGCGG
Source organism: Chloroflexota bacterium (assembly GCA_029782365.1). Taxonomy (GTDB): domain Bacteria; phylum Chloroflexota; class Anaerolineae; order Anaerolineales; family UBA4823; genus CAWBUW01. The sequence continues at coordinate 382,432 of JAKOUW010000160.1, read as the reverse complement.
GCGCCGCGGACAGCACGACCTGCCCGCCGCCATCTTATGGACGGCGCTTTACGCTGGTTTGGGCCTGGCTGCGGCAGCATGGTTAAGCCAGATGGGTTTTGCTTATCTTCTATTATTAGCCGTTCCTGGTCTGCCCGTTTTCGCCTGGCATCTCTGGTTAGTCGCACGGCGCGCGGAACGCCGCCAGCCAGGCGTGGAGATTGTCGCTACCGGGGTGTTATCCCTGGCAGCCCCGGCTGCATTTTGGGCCGGGCGCGGATTGCCAGACCCGGCGGGTTGGTGGCTGTTCGTGCTTTGCTGGCTGCAGTCTGCCGCCTCGATTGTCTATGCCTATGCCCGCCTGGAACAGCGTGAATTAAAAGTTGTTCCAGATACAGCCGGCAAGATTCGCCTGGCAGCCAGGGCTCTGGCTTATACCTCCTTCAATTTACTCTCTGTGCTGGCAGGCAGTTTGCTTGGCTGGCTGCCAGGCTGGATCTTCCTGCCTTACGCCATCCAGTGGTCAGAGACGGTGTGGGGAACGCTCCACCCGGCAGTGCGCGTCCGGCCTGCCGTTATCGGTTTCAGGCAGTTGATCGTCAGCGCTTTGTTCACCATATTATTTGTTCTTTTGTGGCAGGTGCAGTAAAGTGAGAAAAATTTCTCATACGCTCCGCGTATCGTTCGCCGAAGCTGTGTGTTATGATGCATGAATTCTCGTTCATTTTGCTCATAAAGGAAATGGACAGTCTGAAAAGGTCAGATCAATTGCCTTATTTGAGCAGCGGATGTAGAATAAAATAAACCAGACTGTCTCGGATGACAGCCAAATTTCAAAATCCAAACGGAGGTATTTTCTATGGACAACCAACCCCTTGATGTCACCAGCGATGATAAGCTTTGGGCATTGCTGGCTTACGCACTCTCCCCAATCGTGCCTGTCATTATCTTACTCATGGAAGACAAGAAAAACCGGCCATTCATCCGCGCCCACAACGCTCAAGCGCTGGCCTGGGGCCTGGTAAACCTGGTAGGCGGCACAATTTTAAGCGGCGTGCTGTTTTTCTGCTTCGGCTTGCCTTCCCTGATCATCTGGGGCATCGGCGTTTATTGGGGCTACCAGGCTTACCAGGGCAAATACGTCACGATCCCGGTTATCTCTGATTTTGTCAAGAACCAGGGTTGGGCCTGATACCTGTTTTTTCGAGGCAGTGCTAAACGCAGTAGACTCTCGCGCTGCTTAAAAAATTGGCTTTCTTTGCACAAATCCAGCGGAGCTGCCGGGCCGTTCAAGACACCATGGCAGCTCTGTTGCTTTTGCCAGAGAAGCAGAAGATTGGAACGAATATTCAAAAGCCTTGAATCCAATCTTCTTTATCCTTGACTTTTGCATCATTCGAACTTAGAATAATTTTAATTAAATATCCGTGGACAGGGAAGAGCCCTGGGGTGTGTTTTTACCCAGGCACCGAAGGGGCAAACCAGGCCTTACGCAAGCCTGGCGAATCTCTCAGGTAACAAGGACCGTGTTCCCGCTACCTTCTGGAAAGGAAGCACAATTGAAACGCTCAATTGGGCTGACACCGACGGGGCAAGCGACCAGGTGAAAACCTGGCGCCAATCTCTCAGGTTTTCGACAGAGGCGCGTGCGAGCAATTCGCGTGCGCCTCTGTATTTTTTAATTCAGCTTACCAGAGTGAAGATAATAAAAAAGATACAACCCATTTTCTTATTCAGGAGGCTCCCATGTCTGTTCCGTCCGAACTCAAATACACCACCAACGACGAATGGCTGAAAGTCGAAGGCAATTCTGGCACGATTGGCATCACCGATCATGCCCAGGAGCAATTGTCAGATATTGTTTTCGTCGAGATTGTGGTCAGCGTCGGTGAAAAAGTTAAAAAAGGCGACACTTGCGCCACTGTTGAATCTGTTAAAGCTGCTTCAGACGTGTATATGCCCGCTAGCGGCACAGTGGTGGCAGTCAATGAAGACCTGGCTGGCGCACCAGAAACCATTAACAGCGATCCATACGGCGCCGCCTGGATGGTAAAAATCGAGCTTTCTGAGCCGGGCGAACTGGCCGGTTTGCTAGATGCGGCTGCTTACGAAATCAAAATAAAGGAGTAACCGGCAATGTACCTCCCGCATACCGATGCCGAACGGGAGGCGATGCTGCAGACCATTGGCGTGAAGAGCGTCGAAGAGCTCTTCTGTGATGTGCCTGCCAGCTATCGTTTCCCGAACCTTAACCTCCCTGCTGGCCTGACAGAGATGGAAGCGATTGGCGAGCTGCAAGAATTAGCTGCTGCCAACGAAACCACGCGTGACCTGATCAGTTTCCTCGGCGCAGGAGCTTACAACCATTATGTGCCAGCGGCGATTGGCGCGTTGATTGGACGCGGCGAATTTCTCTCTGCTTACACCCCCTACCAACCTGAAATTTCTCAAGGCACTTTGCAGGCGATCTTTGAGTACCAGAGCCTCGTCACTGCCCTGACCGGCATGGATGTTTCCAATGCCTCGCACTACGATGGCGCCACAGCGGTGGCAGAAGCGGTGAACATGGCGTACGCCAATTTTCGCGGCAAGCGCGTCGAAGTGGTCATCTCACCGGCTCTCCATCCCCAATACATTGAAACCGTGCGGACGTACACCACCGGATCCGTGCTCAAGCTTTCCGGTTGGGACGGCAATCCCTTCAGCGACCCAGGATCTCTGCTGCCAATGATCAATAACCAGACCGCTCTGGTTGTTGTGCAATACCCCGATTTCTTCGGCCGCGTTTATGATTATCGCAAGCTGGCTGACGCTGCCCACCAGGCTGGCGCCCTGTTCTGCGTGGCGGTCAATCCAATTGCCCTGGGGTTGTTGACCCCGCCGGGTGAGTTTGGCGCCGATATTGTCACCGGTGAAGGTCAGCCTTTGGGCATTCCAATGTCGTTCGGCGGCCCATACCTGGGTATTTTCTGCACTCGAACAGAATATGTCCGTAAAATGGCCGGACGACTGGTCGGAGAGACCGTAGACGGCAGTGGCAAGCGCGGCTATGTGCTGACCCTGACAGCTCGCGAACAGCATATTCGCCGGGAAAAAGCGACATCCAACATTTGCACAAACCAGGGATTGATGGCTTTATCAGCCGCGATCTATTTGAGCTTGGTTGGTAAAAATGGCTTACGCGAAGTAGCCGAGCTGTGTTATCACAAAGCGCATTACGCTGCGAAACAAATCGCAGCTCTCAAGGGATTTAAAGTCCAGGGATCAACACCATTCTTTCATGAGTTTGTCGTAGAAACGCCGATGCCCGCCAGCGAGCTGAACGCCCACCTGCTTGATCACGGTATTATAGGCGGCTATGAGCTGGCTCAGGCCTACCCAGATCGGCCTGAGATGGAAAATAAACTGCTGGTGGCAGTGACAGAAATGAACAGCCGCGAGCAAATTGATGTATTTGTCGAAATCCTGGAGGAGGTGTCCCATGAGTGAACCCCAATTGTGTGATCTCTCCTCATCCGGGCGGCGCGGTGTGCGTTTTCCCACCTGCGATGTGCCTTTCAGCGACTTGCCCGAAGGACTTTTGCGCCAGGATTTGCCTCTGCCCGAGCTTTCAGAAGTGGATGTGGTGCGGCATTTTACCCACCTTTCCCAGTTGAACTATGGAATTGATACCGGCTTTTATCCTCTGGGTTCTTGCACCATGAAATACAACCCAAAGGTTAATGAGGAAGCTGCCCGGCTGCCCGGTTTTACCGGCACGCATCCCCTCCAACCGGTTGAAACCGTGCAGGGTAATCTGCTGTTGATGTACGAATTGCAGAACTGGTTAAAAGAAATCGCCGGTTTTGCCGGCGTCACCCTGCAGCCCGCTGCTGGCGCGCACGGCGAAATGACCGGTATCATGATCATCCATGCCTACCATGTGGCGCGCGGTGATTTAAAACGCACCAAAATCATCATCCCCGATTCTGCCCATGGCACCAACCCTGCCACTTCTGCCATGCTGGGTATGCAGGTGGTCGAAGTAAAATCGGATAGCCGCGGCAACGTGGACCTGGAAGCCCTCAAAGCGCAGTGCGATGATACCCTGGCTGGCATAATGCTTACCAATCCCAACACATTGGGTCTGTTCGATGAACATGTCCTGGAAGTGGTCAGGATAGTCCATGCCGCAGGCGGGTTGGTTTACGGCGATGGCGCCAATTTCAACGCTATCCTGGGTATTGTCCGCCCGGGCGACCTGGGAATTGACGTGATGCATTTTAACCTGCACAAAACCTTCTCCACCCCTCACGGCGGTGGTGGTCCAGGTTCTGGACCGGTCGGGGTCGGCGCTAACCTGGTCGATTTCTTACCCGGTCCACTGGTCGATATCATCGATGCAGGGGATGATGAAAACCCACCTTTGTACGGTTTTGTCACGCCTCGGCTCAGCGTGGGGCGTGTAAAAGCCTTCCATGGTCACTTCGGGATGCACGTACGAGCCTATACCTATATGCTTAGTTATGGCGGCGCAGGGCTGCGCCAGGTTTCAGAGACTGCCGTGCTCAATGCCAATTACCTGCTGGCACGTTTGCGCGGGGTGTATAAATTGCCTTATGATCGCACATGCATGCATGAATTTGTGATCGAAGGGCATTTAGAGGGCGCTCCAGAGATCCATGCTTTGGATATATCAAAGCGTCTGATGGATTACAAGTTCCACCCGCCGACCAACTATTTCCCATTGATTGTCCCCGAAGCCTTGATGATCGAACCGACGGAGACGGAGAGCCAGCAAACCCTGGATGCCTTCGCCGATGTGATGATCAAAATTGCTGAGGAAGCCCATACCGCCCCCGAACTGCTGAAAAACGCCCCGCACAATACCCCTGTCGGGCGTTTGGACGAAGTCAAAGCAGCCAAAGAATTGGTGCTTTGCTGCGGTGTAGCGCCGCTGGCATGATTTTCCATTAATTCGATGACACCCGTAACGTGAGATAGAAACGTTACGGGTGTTTTGATTTTATCTTATGCTGTGACAATCGCCATATGTTCATCGTAGATTCATCTTCATGGAGTACACTCAAAATCGCTTGGAGGTGCAACGTATGAAACAAACTCGTCCTTGGACTTTGATCGCTGCCGCGATCTTGATGGTGATCGTGATGTTGGTCGGTTATGGATTACCGGCATTGTTCCCACGTCTTGGGTTCGCAGCCGCTGGACGTTTTCCAAATGGCGCTCAAGCCAATGGCGGAGTGCCGAACGGAGGCCAGGCAAATGGCGGTAACAACTTTGGAGGCAGGCCGTTTGATGGTGGCAATGATGGAGGGGGTGCCCGCCAGTTCGGTGGGGGCAATGGGTTTGGCGGAGGAGGGAACGGCTTTGGGGGCGGCCGGCAGTTTGGCGGAGGCGGCGCCTTTGGAGGCGGTAATCCGCTCGGCGCGGCTGGTACTGCCAACAATTCCTTTGCGATCGTTAATGTGGTTCTACAAACCGTCTTCCGCATCCTGGGCATCGGTTTTGTAGGGTTGGGACTGATCGGCGCTCTTGGCCTGTTCAAGATGAAGCGCTGGGGCCTGGTGTTGACCATCATTTTGTTCGTACTGGCCACAGTGGGATTGTTCCTGCCACAGGCCACCCTTCTGCGCCTGGCGATTGGCATCATGAACCCAGGGCGAACCGCAGGCAATTTCGCCAATGCAGGCCTGTTGGCTGGGCGGTTCAATTGGGTTAGCCTGATCGAGCCGGTTGGTCTTCTAGCGGTTTTGGTTCTGGCTTTGTTGCCTATGTCTCGTAAAGCCATGGCTCCGGTAACTGATGAGGATTTCGGGGATGATGATTACACAGCCGGGGATAATGACAATGGCTCTGGAAATGAGGAGTCTTCTGCCCACAACGAACCGATGACCGGCGCACCTGCATAATATTGAAACACAAAAATCTCACACGAGCGCCTGATCTTTTCAGGCGCTTTTTTGTATTAAATCAAATTCATCTTATTCATCCAACCGTCATCTCAGCTTGTTATACTATTTGTGTAAAATGCCTCAATCAATTTAGCAATTCAAGGAGTATTTATTCTATGAAAAAACGTCCCTTAACCCTGACCATCGCTGCCCTTATTATGGTTACCACACTGCTGGCTGGTTATAGTATCGCAACTTTTTTCCCTCGACTTGGGCTGGCTGCGACTACAACGCGTATTACAACAGGCGCATCGAATGGCACAACTAATTTGGAACAAGGCGGTCCACCGCCAGGAGATTTTGGCGGAAATTTGGGTGGTAATCCCCAACCAGGCGCAGGCAATCCACCTTCCAGCGCACCGTCTGGCGGAAGGCCGACTGACGGCGGCTTTGGTGGTGGACCAGGCGGCGGGGTAGTTGGCGGAAGCGGTGCCTTGGGCTCTGTGACTAATACCAACAATACCTCCAATATCGCCTTGATTGCTATTCAAACTGGCTTGCGAATACTCAGCATTGGATTCGTGGGTCTCGGATTGGTCGCAGCCCTGGGTTTATTCAAATTGAAACGCTGGGGGCTGGTTTTGACGGTTGCGTTATTCGTAATCGCCTTGATCGGCTTCCTGGTGCCTCAAAATACCCTTTTACGCCTTGTTATGCCTGTATTCGGTATTTCCAATCGCGCCGGTGCTGGCGTCACCCTGAGCACATTATTTACAAATTTCCGTTTCAATTGGGTCAACCTGATTGAACCCCTCGGCCTGTTGATCGCGGTTGTGCTGGCGTTACTGCCGAATTCACGCCAGGCCTTAAAGCCAATTGATTTTGATGATTTACCAGATGAAATTCCTGTGGAGGAAATGGTAGCCGAAGCATAATTACGTGTAATTTTAGACCCCAAACCGGGCTATCCTTGCCAGTGCAGAAGGATGCCCGGTTTTGAATTTAAGTGGGCTTGTTAGATATATTTTCCCAAGTTCATCCAGTTGTCATCTTAGGTTGTTATTATTCAAACTGTCAATCAGATAAGACTATTGACGCGAAAGGAGACTTACTATGAATACCAAAAAATCATGGATCACCTGGCTAATCCTGCCGATCCTGTTCATTGCTGCTGGTGTGGGCACAGCATTTTACCTCGCCCCTGCCAATAACCAAATTGCCGCCGCCGCAGTCAGCCCAAAAACACAAACCACATCCCTGGAGCTGCCGGCATCCTCACAATCCTCTGTTTCTGCGGATACCACCAATGTTAACCTTGCCAGCCTGGAGGCGACTTTCGAAGAGCTTTACACAAAAGTGAACCCCTCGGTTGTCAACATTCAGGTGGTCAGCAACCAGACTGTCAGCACAAACAACGGCACATTTGGCAACCGCCAAAACCCGCATAACTTTGGTAATACCGTGCCTGAGCAAGCGCTGGGCTCTGGTTTTGTCTGGGATACCCAGGGCTATATCGTGACCAATAACCATGTTGTCGCTGATTCGAGCAAGATTAACGTGACATTTTCGGATGGAACAGTTGTGGAAGCCAAGCTGGTAGGAACTGACCCTTACTCTGACCTGGCGGTGATCAAAGTTGATCCTTCTGCAGCGCCTACCCTGGTACCGGTCGAAATTGGCGATTCAACCCAGGTCAAAGTTGGAGAGGTGGCGATCGCTATCGGGAATCCATTTGGCCTCCAGGGTACAATGACCCAAGGCATCATCAGCGCATTGGGGCGTTCGATCTCTGCAACCGACCAGGCCAGCCTGAGCAGCACCGGTTCAAAATATACTATCCCTGATATTATTCAAACTGACGCCTCAATCAATCCGGGTAACTCGGGTGGTGTATTGATCGATGCACAGGGAAAATTGATTGGTGTGACTGCGGCCATTGAATCTTCAACCAACTCAAATTCTGGCGTCGGTTTCGCCATTCCTTCAGCACTTGTGCAAAAAGTTGTGCCCGAGTTGATTAAAAATGGCTCCTACAAACACGCCTATCTGGGATTGAGCGGCGGAAACCTGACTCCCGACGAAGCCAAGGCCATGGGCCTGGCAGCCAACCAGCACGGCGCTCTGATTGCCAGCATTGTACCTGGCGGACCAGCCGAAAAAGCTGGTCTGAAAGGCAGCGACCAACAAACCACGATTGATGGCATCCAGGTTCCTGTGGGCGGAGATGTGATTACAGCCATTGACGGTCAAACGATGAAGAGCTTCGATGATGTGATTTCTTATCTGTTCTCTCATACTCAAGCCGGTCAGACAATTACCCTGAACATCCTCCGCCAGGGAAAAGAAATGCAAGTCAAACTCACTTTAGGTGAACGGCCCAATAGCTAATCTTGCAGATAAAGGAGATACCTATCATGAAACAATTGACTGCCTTTGCTGCCGCACTGGCGATCACCGCAGCCGTAGGAATCAGCATCTTATTGCTAGGCGCGAATGCCCTTTTCAACCAAAATACTGTGGCCGCCAAGGACAGCCCCGGATCAGTGACTTCCGTTCAAGGAACCAGCCTGTCAGGAGCGGCCGCTGCCTCTCAGGTTGACCAGGCCACTCTCAATCAGTACCAGGCTCAGCTCGCAGATGTTCAGCAACAGCTAACAGATGCAACAGACCAGATTCAACAATATCAACAACTTTTGCGGGTACTCGCCCGCCAAGGACTAATCAACATTTCAGCGGATGGCACCATCTATATACCCAGGTTTCAGGGTAACGATTCGCCATAGCTGACCAGGTATACAAATAGAGGCTGGCGGTGAACCGTCAGAAGGCAGCGCCAGCCTCTGCCAGAATCATCTGCAATTATTGAAAGGAATTATAAAAAAATGAAAGCCATCAAATTAAGTATACGCCTTTGGATAACTGGCGCTGCCACGCTGAGTTTCCTGGCGGGTTGGGCTTTTTTCGCCAACTCAAATAAACCAGCACCTTTGACAACCGTCTCATCGACCACTGACAATGCGTCTCAGTCTTTGCAAAGCGCGCCACAAACCTTGCCAACCAATCCCCGCCAACGTTTTGGCGGTTTCCAGAACTCCCAGTCGCAATTCTCGCAAACATTTCCATCCTACAGGCCGCGCTTTCGCACGGGTGGATCGTAGCCATGTTCATGGTATCGTTTCGAGCAATGAATACACAGATTCAACTGGCGGCAGAGGGTGATCCAGAAATGCTCGAAAGCGGATTTGCCCAATCACGCCGGCTGATCGAAGATTACGAGAAGCGTTTTACGCGGTTCTCGCCTATCAGCGAACTCTCAGCGCTCAACGCGCATAACGAGAATAATCCTGATAGCTGGTTTCGAGCATCTGCGGAATTTTATGAGCTTATGATATTTGCTCAAGATATGCATCGCCAGACTGCCGGTTTGTTCGACCCATCCATTCTCCCTGCTTTACGATACGCAGGTTACGATCGCAGTATGGATGAATTACGTTCAGCCGGACCACAAGTAAACACACAACAACCTCCCGCTCCACAAGCCAACTTCACCCAGGTGAAATTCGATAATTCGAAACAATTCATCAAATTGCCAAAAGGTATGCAAATCGATCTGGGTGGAATTGCCAAAGGTTGGATTGCCGAACAGGCAGCCAGGCGGTTAAAACTGTTTGCCGATTCATGTATTGTGAACGCCGGTGGAGATTTGTATACTGTTGGCCTTCCTGCCGGGCAAAATGCCTGGGAAATTGGATTGGAAGACCCTTTGCATACTGATCGCGATTTAGCCTTGCTGAAAGCTCAGCCAGGTGGGATTGCCACTTCATCTGTTACCAAACGACGCTGGGTTCAAAATGGTAAAGAACAACACCACTTGATTGACCCGCGCAGCGGGCGCCCGGCACAAACTGATTGGCTCAGCGTAACTGTTTTCGCTGAGCACACCGCCGAGGCTGAAGTGTTTTCAAAAGCCCTCTTGATTGCCGGCTCGAAGCAAGCCAGCATCGTAGGTCACCATGAGAAGGTCAAGGCTTTTCTGGCCGTGGACCGTGATGGAAAAATTTGGCAGTACCAATGCCCTTCTCCCGCATATAAGGAAGTTATGTATGTTGAACCTCAATACGCCTGATACACCGAATGAAAAACAGCCTGCTCTGAAAATTGCAGGACAACTCCTGTTCTATCTCAGCTTGTTCATTATTGGCATTTTCGGCTATTATGCAGCTCGCTGGTTTTATGCCAGCCCGCTGGTGCAGCCGCTATCCAGCGCTTTGAACCACTTGCTGGCTTTGCAAGATACCAAAACAACCTGGTATATCACCCGAGCCGCAGGCTGGATATCTTACCTGTTGGTTTGGCTCTCCGTTGTTTGGGGTTTGGTGCTTCCGACGAAGCTCTTTGCTCGCTACCTGTCGCCAACCTTTGCCTTCGATTTCCATGAATACCTGTCCCTGCTGTCTATTGGTTTCCTGTTTTTGCATATCGGCGTGTTGATGATCGATAAATACCTGCCGTATAACCTGGCGCAAATCCTGGTTCCATTTCTTTCGCCTTATCGGCCTTTATGGGTAGGTATCGGAGTACTGGCTTTTTATCTGAGCCTGTTGGTCACCATAACCTTTTACATGCGCGGCCAGATTGGCGTGAAAACATTCAAAGCCATTCACCTCGCCAGTTTCCTGGCGTATATTGGAGCGACAATCCATGGATTCTTTTCCGGGACAGACTCATCACTGGGTGCGGCCTTGTTGATTTACCTGGGCACTTTCCTCAGCGTGGTTTTTTTGACGACCTATTGGATCACCATGAATTTGTTGACCAAAGATCGCAAGCAAGCTGTGCCAGCCAGGTAAACCACTTAATCTAATGGTTCGCCGTAATATGCTTTCTGGCTTTGCATGGAAAGCATATTACGCTAAAATTTAAATATAACCTAATTGTTCGAAGGAATCCCAAAGATGAATCAAATATCGAAGACTATTTTGACCGTGGTGTTCAGCGGCCTGGTATTGGCTGGCTTAATCCAACTTATACCGGTTGACCGCACCAACCCCCCGGTTGTTAGCCAGGTAAAATGGGATTCTGCGCAAACACAAGCTCTTTTCAAACGTGCGTGCGCAGACTGCCACTCCAATGAAACCGTTTGGCCGTGGTATTCCTATGTGGCGCCTGTCTCCTGGCTGGTTTCTCACGATGTTTCTGAGGGACGATCCAGGTTCAATATTTCCGATTTGAATCCATCCTCCCCGCGTTACAGCCGCATGGTAAATGAAATCAAAAGAGTCGTATTGGAAGGAGAAATGCCCAAGGCAATTTACTACCCTACCCATCCGGAAGCGGTTTTAACAGCAGAAGAAACCCAGGCTTTGGCCAATGGCCTTCAATCAACACTAGCAAATTATAAATAACCCGAAAGGGGGATCCTATGCCCACCAACACCTCACGCTCTACCGGCTCATCCCGCCAATCTCGCAAGAACCTGGAAGCTGCCCGCAAAGCTGCCGCAAAAGCCAGACGCGACAAAATACTCAAGTCACCAGTCGTTCGCGTTCTAGTGATCGTTTTTGCCGTTGGGGTTTTATTGACCGCTGGCGGCTTTACTTTTGCAGCCAATCAGGAAGAACATGACGCTTTTTGTGCTTCTTGCCATACTCAACCAGAGACGACATTTTTCCAGCGCTCGACGGCGACTGCTGTTGATCTGGCGTCTTTTCACACTGCCAAGAGCACCCGCTGTATCGACTGCCATTCTGGAATGGGGGTTACTGGCCGTATTTCTGCTGAAGTGATGGGCGCCCATAATGCTTTATTATGGTATACCAACACAGCTGTCCAACCTGCCAAGCTCACCCAACCCGTGGGAGATGACAATTGCATCAAATGCCACCTGGAAGTCTTAAACCAGCAGCCCACTCGCAATAACCATTTCCATATATTCCTGGCGCGTTGGCAAGCGGCTGACGCAAATGCCGGTGGCTGCACCAGCTGCCACCAGGGACATCAGACAAAGGCCAGCGCTGACACCCGTTGGCTGGAGCAGGCCACCGTTGAAGTCGTCTGCCAATCTTGCCACCGGGTTATCGGCGAGAATTGATTTTTCCGAGGGGCTGTCCAAAAAGAACTGGACAGCCCCTTTTGAAAGATATTATGGATTCCGCCCAGTTGGGTGGCATTCCAGGCAGCGCCCATCGATATTACTGATGTTCTTTTCGTTATGATGGGTAACCATGTCATTTTGGTTATGGCATCCGTAACACGTCCATGCACTGCTCAGGCTTGGATGACAGGTGGAGCAATTGCCGTTGGCATTGCCATGGTTTGTCGGGAATGAATGGTCGAAGTTTAAACTGATCGATGACCAGGAGCTGGTGTTGTGGCATTGAGAACATTGGCCATCGAAATGCGGTGAAGGCCGAGCATGGCAGCTTTGGCAGTCGGTTGCACCAACTGCGGCATGGTTGAAATTTGCCGGTTTCCAGGCCGATGTACTGTGGCACAGCGAGCACTGTCCATTGTAATGGCCGGCTGGTTTATCCTTGGTATGACAGCTCTGGCAGTCTGTTGCGCCAACTGCAGCATGGTTGAAATTGGCCGGTTTCCAGGCTGAAGTGTTATGGCATAGAGAACATTGGCCGTCATAATGGCCTGCCGGTTTATCTTTGGTGTGGCAGCTCTGGCAGTCAGTAGCACTAGCAGCCGCATGGTTGAAGTTGGCAGGCGTCCAGGCATTGGTGGTATGGCAGGCAGAACAGTCTCCAGAAAAATGCCCTACAGGCCGCTGAGCCTCGTGACAACCAGCGCAGCTTGTGACACCGGCCGCGGCGTGGTTAAAATTGGCCGGTTTCCAGGCTGAAGTGTTATGGCATAAAGAACATTGGCCGTTGTAATGATTGGCTGGTTTGTCTTTCGTGTGGCAGTTCTGGCAGTCGGTGGCGCCGGCGGCCGAATGATTGAAACTGGCCGGTTTCCAGGCCGAGGTATTATGGCATGCAGAGCACTGCCCGTTGTAATGATTGGCCGGCCTGTCTTTCGTGTGGCAGTTCTGGCAGTCGGTAGCGCCGGCGGCTGTGTGGTTGAAATTAGCCGGTTTCCAGGCACTGGTGCTGTGACAGGCAGAGCAATCACCCGGAAAGTGATTGGCCGGGCGGTTGCTTTCATGACAACTTGTACAAGAAGTTACACCTTTGTGGTCGAAATGTGCTGGCTTCCAGGCATTGGTTGCATGGCACAGCGAACACTGCCCTGAAAAGTGGCCAACCGGTCGGTCTTTGAGATGACAGGTCTGGCAGTCATTGGCCGCCGCAGCTGTGTGATCGAAATGAGCGGGCTTCCAGCCGTCAGCCGTGTGGCAGAGGGAACAGGCACCAGGGAAATGGTTCGCTGGCAGCACTTTTTCATGGCAGGCTACACATTCCTTAGCTGTGCCGGCGTACTGTCCTGTTGGATGACAGGATTGGCAGTCGATGGAAGCGTGTTTGCCGGTCAATGGGAAGAACTTATGCAACGCGCCTGCACTGCCGGGGGGGAAGTAAACAATATGTGGAGAAACCGGAATACTGCCGGGTGTCAGTGTTGAGATTAAATGAAACACATTGTTGATGTTAGCGCTGCTAGCACTGGCGGTTGGAGCCACAGCCTGGAGCACGGATTTTGGGCTTTTGTCCGCCCGATCTAAAATAAGATGTAGTGAATGCAGCTTGATTTCCAGTGCACCCAGGCGGGCCGTGTCAACGCCGCTCTCTGCTTTGATCGATTCAAGCAGTTTATCGGCGCGCTGTAAGAGATTTTGAACTGCCTGCAGTGCGGCAGGGAGCTGCGAATCTGTGGTGTTAAATTCGGAATAAGAGATGAGCAGGCGGTCAATCGCTACGCTAAAAGCTGCTATGCCTGCCGATTCGTCTGGCGTGCCTTTCAGCGCCATTAGGTTATCATAACGGCGGTAAGCCAGTTTCATCAGTTCATTGAATTGATCTTCATGCGTCGCAATGAAACTGGTATGCAGTTGCTCCACACTGTCTTGCACAGGGAAAAATAAATTACCGGGCAAAAAAACCGAATTATTGGCCAACCCAGCGCCAACAGCCACCAGCGCCAGAGCTGTACAAACCACGATGATTCCCGCAAATGAAAGAAACCTTCTCATAACCGAGCCTCTTGAAAAGCATCCCTGCTATAAATATTCTTTTTGAATTTGATTGGACAATTCAGTTTCATTGTTTACCCTGATAATGGTACTCAATATTAAGTGAGTTAAAAAACAAATAAGTTACGCCTTCATTATATACAATATTGCCATTAAGACATTAATGCCGCGTAGAGAAAATTAAAATCAGACTCTGCCTTATACCTTGACATACTGGCTCATAGGTTATAAAATAATACCGACCAGTCGGTTTTTTAGAGATACCCTCATGCAAACCCGCAGTATCGAAACTCGCCACCAAATTCTGGAAGCCGCCTACCGCGAATTCTCAAAATACGGCTACCAGGCGGCCAGCCTGGATGAAATTTGCGCTTCGGCGGGCGTCAGCAAAGGCGCACTGTATCATCATTTCCCCTCCAAGCAGGCAGTGTTTTTGGCGATACTGGACGAATGGCTGGCGCAATTAGATCATTCTTTCACCCTTGCCCGCATGGAAGCGCATACCATCCCTGAAGCAATGCTAAAAATGGCAGATATGGCAGGCGGTGCTGCCCAGTCTGCTGATGTCCGCTTGACGATCATGCTGGAGTTCTGGCTGCAGGCGGCCCGCGATCCGGTCATTTGGGCAGCGGCTGTCGCTCCTTACCGGCGCTACACCGATTATCTGGTTGAACTGATACAACATGGGGTAAATGAAGGGTCTTTACGCAACGTAGATGCGCAGGCAGCCGCCAGAGCGATAGTCGCCCTGGCAATGGGCCTGTTGATGCAAGCCATGTTCGATCCCCAATCCACCGATTGGGCGAATGAAGCGCACCAGGCAGTCGAATTGTTGATCAATGGCCTGGGAAAGGAATCGCATGAATTTGATAACCGGGGCGACCGGTCATATTGGAAACGTACTGGCACGCCAATTGCAAGCAAGTGGTCAGGCAGTAAGGGCTCTGGTTTTACCCGCTGAAAACCTGGCTCCACTAGAAGGTTGCGATGTCGAGATCGTTCAAGGGGATGTCTTGCAACCTGAGTCCTTATCAAAAGCCTTTTTGGGCGTTGACACAGTTTATCACCTGGCCGGATTGATTTCCATTCAACCAGGAAAGAACCGCCAGGTGCAGCGGGTCAATATTGAAGGCACCCGCAATGTAATCCGGGCCTGCCAGCGTGCCGGTATCAAACGCCTGGTATATACCAGTTCTATCCATGCCCTTGGGCGTCCACCCCACGGCGTGCAGATTGATGAAGCCACACCTTTCGATCCTGTGCATGCTATTTCAGCTTATGACTATTCCAAAGCTTCGGCTTCGTTAGAAGTCCTGGCAGCTATCAATCACGGCCTGGATGCTGTGCTGGCTTGCCCGACGGGCGTGATTGGCCCCTGGGATTTTCGGTTATCGGAAGTCGGAGCGATCATTCGCGGCGCGGTTTTAGGCTATAACCAATGGTATATTGATGGAGCTTACGATTTTGTTGATGTGCGCGATGTCGCTCGCGGATTGGAGTTAATTCAAGAAAAGGGCCCCACAGGGCATACCTATATTCTATCCGGTGAACGAATCAGCGTTCAAAATTTAATCCACACCTTGTGGGAGCTCACCGGCAGACGCTTCAAGAGCTTTCGGGTACCCCTGCCTGTAGCGCGCTTCGCCAGCCTTTTTACCCCTATCTATTACCACCTGGCAAAAGCCCGGCCGCGTTTTACGCCTTATTCGCTGGCCACTTTGGCCAGCAATTGCAACATTTCTCACGCCAAAGCCAGTCGTGAGTTAGGATATGCGCCTCGCCCATTGATTGAGACATTGAGCGATACAGTTGCCTGGTTTACTCATCACATCCGGCAAAACCCCATGTGATCATAAAACTCGGTTTCTGATCTTCGAATTGCCTCGAAAACATCCAAAAACATCAGCCAGGCACATAAGTGCATCCTTTTTGGATGTTAAGCGGTGGCATTGCTGCTTGCTCACAGATAAGATAAACAGAACAGGATCGTTTCAATGAAATATCCTGACTTATGCTGTGGAGATAACTCATGTCTGAACCTCAAGCCAACCGGATTCCAGTGAGCCAACCAGGCAGCTTGATAACCATTGTCCCAGTTGCCATGCTGCTCGGATTATGGGCACAGTATTTATTTTTCCAGAATGCACTTGGCTTGAATGTCATTGCGATGTGCCTGGCAGGTCTTGCCGCCCTTATATTCCTGGCGTGGCGAAACCGCATCATGCCAGCCTGGCAGAACATCTGGCTGGCAGGGTTGATGATCCTCTACGCAGACATGACAGCCTGGCGTGCCGCACCATTCTCGATTTTTCTAAATTTCTCGACGACACTCGGCCTGTGTGTCTTTTTCACGCATCTGTTCACCAGCGGCGCTTTGCACCGCTTCAAAGCGCTGGATTATTTCTCAGTAGTCATCGCCTCTTTCTTCGAAATAACATTGCTCCAACCTTCCTCAGCCGCGGTAGATTGGTTCAAGAATATTTCGAAACAGAATTTCATATCAGCCCGTTCTGCTGCAATTTTGCGTGGTGTTTTGTTGGCGGTCATGCCAATTCTGATTTTGACCATGCTGCTCACCTCCGCAGATATCGCTTTCAACCAGATCGTATTGGACATTTTCAGATTCCTGCGGGTGGACAATTTGCCAGAGATTTCTGCCCGCCTGGTGGTTGTCCTCCTATTTGCCTGGGTTTGCCTGGGTGGGTTGGCTTATAGTCTGCGAAAAACTGAAAGAAATAAACCGGCCAACGAACTTGCAGGCAGGTCAAGCCAGGGACCCTTAGGACTTATAGAGAGCGCAATAATCCTGGGAAGCGTCGATGCCTTGTTCGCCGCTTTTGTGTTTGTGCAGTTCCGCTATTTCTTCGGCGGGCAGGCTGGTTTATTGATCAATGGATTTACCTATGCAGAATACGCCCGCCGCGGTTTCGCCGAATTGTTGGTGGTGGCATTATTTTCATTAGGGCTTGCCTTAATGCTTAATCACCTGACGCGGCGGGAGAATCGCTGGAAAATCCTGGGATTTGAAGGGTTGGTGCTGATCCTGGTGAGTTTAACAGTGATTATCCTGGCCTCCTCATTTTTACGCCTGCGCTTATACGAAGATGCTTATGGATTTACCCAGCTTAGAACCTACACCCACGTTCTTATCATCTGGCTGGCAGTTTTATTGGTGGTTTTTGTGATCTGTCTGCATTTCAACCGGGTCGATTTGTTTTTATTTTCAGTTTTTATTGCCTGCTTATGTTTCGTCGCCAGCCTTGATTTTCTTAACACAGATGCGTTTATTGCCCGTTCTAATTTCGAGCGATACACCGCCTCGGGCAAGCTGGATGCTGTTTACCTGGCCACTTTATCGGATGATGCCATTCCATTTCTAGTTTCGATCATGGATTCGATTCAGCCGAACGACCAGGAAATTATCGGCAGCGCCTTGCATGAACGATTGAACGAAATCGAGCAGGTCAAAACAGGATGGCAGAGCTGGAATTGGTCAACAGCCCAGGCCTATCAATTATTAAAAGAACAGCGCCTAAAGTTGGAAAATTACCCTCCCAAGCGTTTTGAATGGTCTTTTCCTCTTGACTGATTCTCTATGTGTTCCCATCCTTTCAAGGGTACAATGGTTGAAAACCCAGCGAAAGGTTAGCCGATGGCGCGTAGATTCCCCACCATTCTATTGATCTTATATGCTCTACTTGTGGCTTATATTGTTCTGGGTTTTTACCTCGATATCCAATACCAAGCCTTTTTCACGCCGCTCACTACGCTGCTGGCATTCATTTTTGCAATAACCCATGGTATGGAACGGTTGGGGCGCAAACAGGCTTTGCTGTTGATGGCGATCACAACGCTCGTCAGCCTGGCATTCGAGTGCATTGGTGTGGCTACCGGTTGGGTTTATGGTCCGTATTCTTACACCGAGCGGCTGGGGTACAAAGTGTTCGGTCTGGTCCCGCTAATCATCCCGATTGCTTGGTTTATGATGAGCTATCCATCATTCATCATCGCTAATCACCTCGTGCCGGCGATCAAAAATGTTTGGGCGTGGCGGGCTGGCTTTGCGGCGATAGGGGCGTTGGTGATGACCGCCTGGGATGTAGGCATGGATCCGATGATGGTAGCCAGCAAACATTGGGTCTGGCAAAACCCGGGGCCTTTCTTTGGCATTCCTCTGCTAAACTATTGGGGGTGGTGGTTCACGATATTTTGTGCATTTCTCATATTCCTGGCGGTCTGCCAGGTTACACCAGCCAGCCTGCGGCCGACTGACCGTTCATTTGAGCGCCAACCGGTATGGATTTATATGATCGTTATGCTGAGCACATCCCTCACCTGTCTGCAAATTGGCCTGGGTGGAGCTGCTTTGGCAGGCTTCTTCGCCATGTTCCCCTGGGCGATCATGGCACTGCGCTATTCAACGGAGGTTGTATGAGCGAAAATTTTGACTTTGGCGGCGAGATCGTCTGGCGACCGGATGCACAAACGATCGAGCGCGCCCACCTTACCGTGTTCATGCGCCAGTATGGCTTGAAGAATTTCGCCGATCTTTTGCAGCGCTCGATTCAGGATTTCGCCTGGTTTACAGATGCTGTGCTGCATTACCTGGATATACAATTTTACCGGCCGTATTCTTCTGTTGTTGACATGTCGAAGGGAACCGCATGGCCACGCTGGTGTGTGGACGGTCAAATGAACATCGTGCACAACCTGCTCGATAAATATATTGGCACATCAAAGGCGAACAATATTGCATTGGTCGCTGAAAATGAAACTGGTGAAGTGCGGCGGTTAACTTACGCAGAGCTATCCAGTGAAGTGAACCGCATGGCCAACGGCTTGCGCTCTCTGGGTTTGGGCAAAGGCGATGCAATTGGAATACTGATGCCGATGAATGCTGATATTGTCGTTGCTCTCCTGGCTATCGCCAAGATTGGCGGTATTATTCTGCCGCTCTTTTCCGGCTTTGGTGCGGGAGCTGTCGTTTCACGCCTGGCCGATGCAAAGGCAAAGGCTTTGTTCACAGCCGATGGATTCTCTCGTCGTGGCAAGGTCATTCCCCTGAAACCTATCGCCGATGAGGCTGCCGCTCAATTGCCTTCTCTTCAGCACATGATCATCGCCAGGTATACCGGCGCTGAAATGCACATGGTTCCGGGCCGCGATCACGACTGGCATAACCTGGTTTCCAAGCAGCCAGACAATGCTGCGACGGCAATAACAGAGGCAGAAGATCCGTTAATGGTGATTTACACTTCTGGCACAACAGGCAAGCCCAAAGGGGCTCTGCATACGCACTGCGGGTTTCCCATCAAGGCCGCTCAAGACATGGCCTTCAACATGGATTTGCATCCGGAAGAAGCTATCTTTTGGGTCACAGATATGGGTTGGATGATGGGTCCGTGGCTGGTTTTCGGTTCCCTGCTGCTTGGCGGCACATGTGTTTTGTATGATGGCGCTCCCGATTATCCCAGCCCTGACCGTTTGTGGAAAATGGCTGAAAGCCACCATCTGGCTGTCATGGGCATTTCACCAACCCTGGTGCGCGCTTTGATTGCGCATGGCGATGATGCACTGAACCGCTACAACCTTTCAAAATTACACTGCTTTGCATCTACCGGAGAACCCTGGAACCCCGATCCCTGGATGTGGTTGTTCGATAAAGTGGGACAGCGAAAAATTCCGATCGTGAATTATTCCGGCGGCACCGAGATCTCTGGCGGCATCGTCTGCGGCAACCCCCTCTTACCGCTCAAACCATGCGCTTTTTCCGCTCCCTGTCCGGGCATTGCTGCCGATGTGGTGGATGAAAATGGGCAGTCAGTCCGCAATCAGGTAGGAGAATTGGTGATCCGCGCTCCCTGGATCGGCATGACACGCGGCTTCTGGAATGACCCCCAGCGTTATCTGGACACCTATTGGAGCCGCTGGCCTGACGTCTGGGTTCATGGCGACTTCGCCGCGGTGGATGCAGATGGGTTGTGGTATATCCTGGGGCGTTCTGACGACACGATCAAAATCGCTGGCAAGCGCCTGGGACCGGCTGAAGTCGAATCGATCCTTGCGGCTCACCCGTCCATTCTCGAATCGGCTGCGATTGGAATCCCAGATCCCATCAAAGGTTCAGACCTGGTGGTTTTCGTGGTTCTCATGCCAGGTTTGCGGCCATCCGAAACTCTGCGCTTCGAACTGCGCAGCCTGATTGTCAAATCCCTGGGTAAAGCCCTGGCGCCTCAAGCAGTCTGGTTTGTCGCTGACCTGCCAAAAACCCGCAACGCCAAAGTGATGCGCCGTATCATTCGCTCAGCCTACCTTGGCCTGGATGAAGGCGACACCTCATCGCTCGTCAACCCAGAGGCAGTGGCTGCCATCCGGCATGCAGCCTGAAATGAGCTGACCTTGCGGTTCGCTGCTAGCCTATACGCATAACCCGGGGCGGAGTGTCCCACATTCCTTTTTCTATTTCCCAACATTTTGTACACAAAGGCATATAAGATGTGTAATAGGTATCCAGTTCCGCGCCAAGTTGCCGAACAGGCAGCATCCACACCGCCAGCCGGCCGCAGGCACAGCGCTTTGATGGCCGGCGGCGGCCAGGAAATTCACGCCTGCCTGGAACGCGCCGAGATTCATCTTGGTTTCCACTCATATCTGCGCTCCCACAATTTGCCATTAATAGAACAAATGTTCTGTATTCTGGCACAAGAATCGGCGCATGGCAATAGCTGATGGGAATAAATACCCATTTTTCCCCTGAGGTTAACCAATGGGTTAACCCCACTCCCGGAGTTGCATCATCAGGGGGGCGGCATAGAAACTTACGTCTGCTCCCTCGGTTATAATAGAACCATCTGCAGGAGAATCCATATGCAATTTGACCTGACTTCTGAACAAAAAATGTGGCAGGCGGCTGTCCACGATTTCGTAGCCCGTGAAGTAAAACCACTTGCCCGTGAAGTGGATGAGAAAGGCGAGTTCAACTGGCAGGCTGTGCGAAAAATGGGTCCATTGGGACTGCTCGGTCTGGTGATCCCCGAAGAGTTTGGCGGCGCAGGCGTTGACGCGGTCAGCGCTGCCATCGCCATTGAAGAATTGGGTTGGGGCTGCGGCAGCACCGCCCTATCCATTGCTGCCCACAACGGCCTGGGCACCGCGCCCCTGGTGCTCTTCGGCAGCCGGGCTTTGAAAGAGCGTTTTTTACCGCTGGCTGCCTCTGGGCAGAAAGGCCTGGCTGCCCTGGCACTAACCGAGCCGGACGCAGGGTCGGATCTCCAAGGAATTCGCACCCGGGTTGAAAGAGATGGCGCCGAGTGGGTCTTAAACGGAGCCAAAGCCTGGTGTACCAACGCCAGTATCGCCGCATACATCATTGTGCTGTGCCGGAGCGGCGAAAATGGATTCAACCAGGTGCTCGTGCCGGCTAACACACCAGGGCTGTCGATCGCTCCACCAGAAAAAAAGATGGGACTGCGCGGTTCTCCTACCCATGCTTTGACCCTGGCCAACGTGCGCGTGCCTCTCGATCACCTGGTCGGTGAAGCCGGGCAGGGCCTATACCAGACGCTGCAAGTGCTGGATGGTGGCAGGGTGAGCATCGGGGCTCTGGCTGTTGGGTTAGCTGAGGCTGCTTTCGAAGCCGGGTTAAATTACGCCCGGGAGCGCCGGGCTTTTGGCGCGCCAATTGCGAATCATGAAGCAATACAATGGATGCTGGCGGATGCAGCCACCGAAATCCAGGCAGCTCGCCTGATGGTTTACCATGCCGCCTGGCTGAAGGAGCAAGGACGCCCTTATACTCGCCAGGCCGCCATGGCCAAGCTTTTCGCCACGGAGATGGCAGAACGGGTTTGCCGTAACGCCATTCAGATTCACGGTGGCTACGGCTACAGCCGTGAATACCCGGTAGAACTGATCTATCGCGACGCGCGCTTGATGACGATTGGCGAAGGCACCAGCGAAGTTCAACGGTTGGTTATTGCCAGGTCTTTGATTCGTGAAAAATAAACGCTTCCGCCAGGTAGGCTTGGCGGGTTCTATAATTGTCATAATCGCCAGCGCGACGCTGGCGATCTCATCCCTCAAGAAAACCGTTACCCTGCAGGTAAACGGCCAGCAGCTCAACGTGCGCACTTGGGCATGGACAGTCGGACAAGCCCTGGCTCAGAGTAATGTGGCCTTGACCCCCTATGACCAGGTTAACCCGCCAGCCAGTTCGATTCTGGCGAACGGCCAAACGATCGCCGTCAGGCGAGCCCGAGCTGTATTGCTAAAAGATGGGAGCCAGATGTACACGGTGTACACCGCCAGCGAATTTCCGTTAGATTGGCTGGCTGTCGTTGGTATTTCCGCCGAGCCGGGCTGGAAGTTTTATGCCGATGGCCGGGAAATTGAACCGGGCCAACCCAGCTCAGCCCGCTTGCTGTCTATCGATCGGCTGAAACGTCTGGAAATCAAGATCAATGGCGTCCCCGGAGTTATTTCGAGTACATCATCCACCCTGGCTGGCGCCTTGCTGGAGGCCGGCTATAGCCTTCGTCTGGCCGATATCCTTGAGCCTTCCCCATCCACGCCTCTCACAGACGGCCTGCAGGCTGAATTCACGCAGGCCAGGGAATTCAAGATTGTCACTATCCACGGAGAGTATTCGGTGCTAAGCGCTGCGAAAAGTGTCGGGCAGGCGTTGGCTCAAAATGGACTGGCACTGCAGGGCCTGGATTACAGTCTGCCGGCTGACAGCCAACCCCTGCCCAGCGATGGGCTCATCCGGATTGTGCACGTCCAGGAAGTTTTTGTTGCCACGCAGTCCACGATTCCATTTGAAATGGAATACCAGGCAGACCCAGATACAGAAATTGACCAACAAAGCGTATTGAAAGTGGGCCAGGTGGGCATCCAAGAGCAGCGGGTGCGCGTTCGTTACGAAGATGGAAAAGAAATCAGCCGGATCAACGAAGGCACATTCTTGATTCGCCCGGCTCGCAATCAGGTTGTAGGCTACGGCACCAAGCTTGTGATGCACACTATCGACACGCCGGATGGGCCGATCAATTACTGGCGCGCCATCGACATGGTAGCAACATCCTATAATCCCACTTCAGCCGGCGGTTCCACAACCGCCTCAGGCTTAAAACTCAAAAAGGGCGTTGTCGCGGTGGACCGCCGGTATATACCTTTCTTTACGCGGTTGTATATCCCCGGTTACGGAGAGGCAGTTGCAGCGGATATTGGTGGGAAAGTCATTGGGCGAATAATCGACCTGGGCTACGAAGACAGCGATTATGTTGCCTGGTACAAGCACGTCACAGTTTATTTCCTTTGGCCGCCACCGGCGAACATTGTTTGGATATTTCCATGAACCTTCCCCCGTTGAATATTCCCGCCATCATGCGCCAGTTTGGACTGCATACCGACAAAAGCCTGGGGCAGAATTTCTTGATCGATGACCATGCCATCCGCAGAGTGGTGGAGGCGGCCGGCATTTCTCCGCAGGATTACGTGTTGGAAATCGGCGCCGGTCTGGGCAATCTCACTCGCCACCTGGCTGCCAACGCCAGGGAGGTGGTAGCCGTGGAAATAGATGACCGACTGACGCCGGCGCTCAAGTATGTGCTCAAACCCTTCTCGAACGTTCGCCTTGTGGTGGGTGATATCCTGGCCTTTAACCCGGAAAATTTATTCCCTGATCTCGATGTTGGTCAGGGTTATGTGGTAGCAGCTAACATTCCATATTACATCACCTCTGCCGTCATCCGCCATTTATTATCCGTCCGGTTGCGCCCGCGACAGTTAGCACTGACGATTCAACGCGAAGTGGCGGAACGCATCTGCGCCAGACCAGGGGATCTCAGTCTGTTAGCGTTGAGCGTCCAGGTTTACGGCATACCCGACCTGGCGGCCCACATTCCAGCAAGCGCTTTTCTGCCGCCTCCCAAGGTAGATTCTGCTGTGGTGCGCGTCCGACTTTTTCCACAACCGTACCTTCCTGAGGAACAGTTGGACACGTTCTTTAGACTTATCAAAGCCGGCTTCAGCCAGAAACGAAAAACCTTGCGCAACAGCCTGTCTGGCGGGTTAGCGGTGACACCTGCCCAGGCAAACATACTTTTGGAACAGTCTGGCATCGACCCCCAACGGCGCGCCGAAACGCTGCATCTGGATGAGTGGCGCAGCCTGGTCGACTCTTACCAGCGCGCCAAATCAACGTAGCACGTTATCCCCACCACCAAATCAACAGCCCAACCATAGCACGCAACACACCTACGACAAATACAGCTGTTCGCAACCCGACCAGCTCCCCGGCAAAGGGCCCGAGAAAAGAACCACATAAAATACCAAGATTTAATGCCAGGTTATGCAAAGCCATATGGGCTGGACGGTCCTGGTCAGGCACTCGCTCCATCAGGCGGTTCAACATTGCTCCGCTGATCAAGCCGTACACAACTCCGCCAACGCCTGAGACAACCCAAAATATCCATGGTTGCCAGACAATCGCCAGGAAAATTGGATAAAAGCCAAAGCAACTGATCGTCGATAGCAGTAATCTCCGATTGCCAAAACGATTGCTCAGCCTAAACAAAAACAACGACGCCAGCGTCATCATCAAATAGAAGAAAGCATTTCCCAGTCCAATTTCGCCATCTGTCAGACGCAGCTCGTTGACGAAACTTAAAGTAAAAAGAGGGCTGGGCATATATTGAAAGGCATAAAAGGCGAAGTAGCTCAACATGAACAAACCAAACGGGCCGGCCAACAGATCCAGGCGTAGCATTGTAGGTTTCCCTGCCCGGGGAGGGCTGTTGGTTATCCAATCAACAGTCAGCAATTTAAGCCGACTCAAGTGAAAAGAGCTCAACATCGCGCCGGCTGCGCCGAGGACAAACACCAACTGGTAATTGAGTGGGGTGGGAAGTGCATCGAGCAGGAGCCCACAGGAGATATTTGTCAGGGTTAAACTGACCGCCACGATTGCATTGCGTTTCCCGATAACCTCGCTGCGGTATTCTGCAGGAACCAGCTCCGGAAACATAGCATTGAATGAGATTGTAAAAATCACCCCTGGTATGGTGAAAATTAGCGAAATGACAATCAATGCCGCAATTTGGCTCGCCGGGTTGAACAGCCAGGGCAGTGTAATAAACAACAGAAAAGCCAGGCGCTGCAGCAAAGAACCCCAAATCGAAACCTTGATCAACGGTTTATTGCTTATCCAACGCCCGGCAGGTAAGGTGGTCAGCAAAGCCATTACCGCCGGACCGGCTGTGATCAAGCCGATTTGAAGAGCATTGGCGCCCAGGCGGGCGGCATAGATGGATTGAAAATACAAGGTGCTGCCGGCTAAAATGCCGAAACCTGCCACATCCCAATACAAATGGTTAAAGTTGGCGCGCAACGCAGGCGAGGCATACTGTGCCATCTGTCCGATAGGCGCGTGAGCGACCTTATCACTTTGGAGCTGGCGGCTCACGGAATCAGGCAGCCAGGCGCGCCTTGAGCGCTTTGATATCTTGCATCGCAGGGTCGATCGAAGTAGCAGTCGCGATGCGAATTGCCAGCCGCCCTGCCTGGTCTGTGCGCCCACGGTCTTTTAGTGGATAAAAATAATCGAGAGCTTGCTCCAGGCGGGAGCGAATCCGTTCTCGCAGGGCATGCCAGCGGGAAGGTTGGGTAATGATAATAAATTCCGCCTGGTCATATTGGCCGACAAAATCATTTGGGCTGCCTTCATCCCGCACTGCGTTCGAAATCATCAGACTGACCGCCCGCAAAACATCATCGGAAGACACAAAACCATACAAATCGCGAAATATTTCAAGATTTTCCAATTCTACTAACAATACCGCCCATTCTGCTAGCATGAAACAACCCGCCAACCGTTTTTCCACCTCTTCACCTTCCAGCAAATTGGTGACCGGATTGATAACCGCACCTTGAATGGCGCGCTGTAAAGCATTGCGCACGCGCAAGCGCAGTTCCTGGACATCAAAAGGCTTGGTTATGTAATCATCGGCCCCTAGTTCCAGGCCTTGCAAACGGTCCGAACGCCCGCGTTTTTCGGTCAGGAAAATAATCGGAATGCCGGCTGTTCGCCTGCTGTGGCGCAAACGGCGGGCTACTTCAAAACCATCAATATCCGGCAGTCGTATATCCAAAATCACCAGGTTTTGAGGAGCATTCTGGCAAACGCGCACCGCGTCCTCGCCCCAATTAGCTGTTTGGACTTCATATCCCTGGGCAGTGAAATATGCATTGAGCATATCCGCAACATCCAGGTCATCTTCGACGATCAGAATTTTCGGTTTAGTTTCGGCCACAAAGCGCCTAGCTGATGGGTGTTTTTTGAATGATGAATTCGCACACCGGATCGCCCATCGCCATGCATTTGGATTCATTGACCCGGAATTCACTGCCGCCGGAAAGCCATTTCAAGCCTTCCTGGAGCAAACCAACCGCGATATAACACACGGGTTTCTCCAATCCGGCGCGGCCCCAACACACAGGACAGCGGTGAATCGTGTATACGAATTCATTCTCAGTTTCTTCAACCGTTGAATATTGATCGGACACCTGGCTGAAAATACGCGCCATTGCAGGCACCCCAATGCGCATCTTGGTGAGCAGAGGCAAGACCCGGAACGCCAGGTCGCCAGCGCCAGCCAGGGCGCCGAAATTGCGCAGTACATCCGCAAAGGTAGCTCTCCCGGCGCGCAGCGCCAGGCCGCGCCCACCCCGCGGGCCGTACATTTCCTCCAATGCCTGGTTGATTGCTGACACATCGGAAAAATCAAATTCCCGCGCCAGGTTATCCTTAGGGAGGCTTTCAATCAAATGTGATAAGTGGGCCAGGTTCAAGATTGCATTTAAGCCATTCTTGCCCATCACATTGGCTAATGATTCGATTATGATCAAACCGGCTTTGTTTGGGTAGTAATACCCTGATCTTGGAATAGGCTCCATTTTTCCCTGCCAATCCTAGATCAACTTGGATAGAGCTTCTGCCGCTCGGCGCATGTCCAGGAAAATCAAGCCCAATTTGGCTTGCTCGCGAGCCAGAGCGGTAAGCACAGCTTCTTCCCCCACAGACATCAGGATTACATATCCTTGTTGGCCCTTAATATAAACCTGATCCAATGAAC
The DNA here is from genome assembly GCA_029782365.1 of Chloroflexota bacterium. Taxonomy (GTDB): domain Bacteria; phylum Chloroflexota; class Anaerolineae; order Anaerolineales; family UBA4823; genus CAWBUW01. The sequence goes on along the minus strand of JAKOUW010000160.1, from coordinate 355,289 downwards.
CCCGGCCTAATTCCGACGCAATGCGCTCCCCAAGGGAAAGCATGGCAGCCGACATCGCAGAAACCCGGTCCTCCTCCACACCTTGCGGCAGCGCGGAAGCAATGGTCAAGCCATCGACACTGACCACTGCTGATGCCTCAATATCAGGCGAAGAAGCCTGGAGATCGCGCAGCCGGTCAACCATCAGTTGCGAGCGTGACTTTGTCAAAGCAGCACTCCTAATCAGAAACTGAGAGATCCTTGGAGATTGAATTGGGGTGAAAAACCCCGCTGAATTTCCGTGGTTTGTTGACCTCTATTTTAGAGTAGGGAAGGATTTGTGTCAAGCAAAACCCCAGGTTTGTCAAGCCATGCCAGGTATGTTAAAATTTTCAAGATATGATCATCACTTTTCAATCTGACGCGCTGGAAACACAGGTCGAGTCTGTTGTGCAAGAAGTAGAACGCAGCGGCTTGCGCGCCTTCCAACGCTTCAGCGCTGGCCGCTGGGCTGTAGCAGCGGTCAGCGGAGGTTTTGGACGAGCCAGACCCGGTCTCGGCGACCGCCTGGCTGCCCTGCCGGGTGTTTTAACCGTCCAGGCGGAACAACAGCCCTTTGTCCTGGCTTCGCGCGCTTTTATCCCTGAGACAAGTTCGTTTGAGTTGGGCGCCGTGCAGGTGGGCAGTCCAGACTTACTCCTGATCGCCGGTCCGTGTTCGGTGGAGAGCCGCAGCCAATTGATTGAAACAGCTCTGGCGGTTAAAGAAGCAGGCGCCCATGCTTTGCGGGGCGGGGCGTTTAAACCGCGCACCAGCCCGTACAGCTTCCAGGGGTTGGGCGAGGCAGGTTTGGAATTGCTGAGCGAGGCCCGGGAACTCTGCGGCTTGCCGGTAGTCACCGAGGTGATGACTCATGAGGATGTCCCATTCGTAGCCAGATATGCCGATGTGCTGCAAATCGGCGCCCGCAATATGCAAAATTCGCCTTTGCTGCACGCCGCCGGTGAAAGCCAAAAGCCTGTATTACTCAAACGAGGCATGTCAGCTACGATCGAAGAAATGTTATTCGCCGCTGAATATATCCTTTCCCACGGCAATTTCCGTGTCATGGTCTGTGAACGCGGCATTCGCACCTTCGAAAGCCTGACCCGCAATACTACCGATATTAATGCCATTCCCGTTGTACAATCACTAAGCCACCTGCCCGTATTGCTCGATCCCAGTCACAGTACAGGCAGTTGGGAATTCGTCACCGCTATCGCTCGAGCCGGCGTGGCGGCCGGCGCGGATGGATTGATTATCGAGGTGCATCCTCATCCTGAACAGGCACTCTCCGATGGGGCGCAGTCGCTCAAACCTGAGCGTTTTGCTGAGCTTGTCCGCCAGGTGCGCGGTATTGCTGCCTGGATGGGACGTAAATGCTGATTTTCTTTCTGTTTTATTCCCCCTCACGCTCCGAACCCTTTAAGAAAGTGCGGAGCCGCCGTCGAAATTCGGTTGGTTTTTCCAGGTGAATGGTATGACCAGCGCCAGGAATAATCTCCAACTGGCTGCCAGGTAAAAGCGCAGCCATCCTGGTATTGGTGCGCACAAATTTGTCGTCCAGTTCACCAGTCAACAGCAATACAGGCGCTTGTAATTCTCCCAATCGCGGCCAAAGAGACGGTTGTCTTCCCGTGCCCATGCCGCGCAGGCTGGCAGCCAGGCCGGCTGTGGAGTTTTGCATGCGTTGAGTGCGCAATGCTTTTTGTGCAGTTTCTGGCAGACGCGCCTGGCTGGTGAACAGGGGTAAAGCCTCCCAATAGCCAATAAATGCTGTTAATCCATCTTGCTCGATTTTGTCTGCTAAAGCCTCATCCGCCGCACAGCGTATTTGCCGTTCTTTCTCGCTTTCCAGGCCCGGTGAGGCACTTTCCAGGATCAACCGCCGTACTAGGTGTGGATATGCCAGGGCAAAATACAGCGCCAACCGGCCGCCCATGGAGTAACCCAACACATCCAGCGGTCCACCCGCCAGGGAAGCACACAAGGCGGCCAGGTCAGCCGCGGTTTCCTCAATCGTCATACGACCGATTTCCTCTGGCGCTTGTGTACCGCCGTGGCCCGGTAAATCAACCGCGGCGATCCGTCGGGCTGGAAGCCAGCCGCACAGATCCAGCCAATTATCTCTGCACCCGGTAAATCCATGCAGGCAAAGCAGAGCATCGCCCTGTCCGCATTGCCAGCCAGTGTAAACCAGGCCACGTACCTCTGTATGAAACATGACCGGCTTGTCAGGCATCCGGTTTCCGTTCTTCAGCTTCGAGCAGAGCTTGCGCCATGCGTCGTGAAACTTTCCCAGAAGCCGTTTGAGGCAATTCAGTCACAAAGCGCAGCAGACGTGGGAGCTTGTACGCGGCCAGGCTGCGCCGCAGGAATGCCACCAGCTCATATTCGTCTACTGAATTTCCCAGGCGCAACACAACCAAACCGGCTACCCGCTGTCCCCATTCACCATCTGGCACGCCGATCACACACGCTTCTGCCACTGCCGGGTGGCGGCACAGAGCCTGCTCCACTTCGCTCGGATAAATATTTTCTCCGCCAGAGATGATAAGATCGCTGCGCCGCTGGACAAGATACAGACAGCCATTTTCATCCAGGTAACCCAAATCTCCGGTGTGCAGCCAACCCTCCCGGATCGCCTTCTGAGTAGCTGCCGGATCGCCAAAATATCCGGATGTCACCGTAGGCCCGCTGACGAGCACTTCCCCAATCTGGTTCACCGCCAAATCTACACCTTGCTCATCAACAATCCGCAGGCGCGTATGCATCAACGGCCGGCCAGCGCCGCCCAAGGCGCTGTTCAACGCGCTGCCAGGCAGTACATCACTGGTTGCCACCTGCGAGCAAGCTTCCGTCAGGCCGTAGGTCACCGCCACACGTAAACCCCGGCTGGCAGCTTCCCTCAAAAGTTCAGGCGCTGCAGCAGCCCCGCCCAACAGCACTAACCGCAAGTTCGGGAAATCCAGGCCCGGTTGGTTCAGCAGTCTCGCCAGTATGGTAGGCACGAGCGATACCAGGGTGGCATCTTGAGACAGCACAGCTTGCAGAGCCTGGGCATCGGGTGGGCAAAGATATAAAGCACACCCAGCCAATGCACAGCGAAACAAGTTTGTTAAGCCTCCGACGTGGTAGAGCGGCAGGGGGCTCAACCACCGGTCCGAAGGCAGCATGCCCAGGCGAGCGGCTGAACCAGCGGCGCTCCAAAAATGGTTTGCGAATGTCAATTGCACCGCTTTGGATGCGCCTGCCGTGCCCGAGGTAAACACCACACCTTGCAAGCGTGCCAGTTCGAACGCAGGCGGATTAAACGGACTCAACGGGATGTCGGTGAACTCAGGCCAATCTAGCAGTTTCAGTCCAGGCGCAGCGAGCGCCTGGCGTTTTTCGCCCAGGGCTCCGATGCACACCCGGCAGTCCAGGCGTTCCAGCTGCGGTCGAAGCTCGCCTGGCGTCAGGCGAGTATTGAGAGGCGCCAGCGCCAGCCCCAAGCGGGCAGCGGCGTGCGCCAGGATGGCGTGTTCTGGGCTGGCGCCTAAGTGAGTGGCCAGGAAATCCCCAGGCTGCAAACCCAATCCAGCCAGCCGACCGGCAGCCAGCTCAACTTGCTCATCCAGGGCTGCATAAGTCCATCTACGAACGGTGTCTTGTGCACCCTCCCAGGCTGCCAACGCTAACCTTTCTGGCGCGGCCGCAGCCTGGGCCTTCAGCCAATCTGTGAAGATAAACGGGGGGACAGCCTGACTCATAACATAACAATATCAAGGCCTGCGCGGCATCTGGCGGTAGCGCGGTTTGCGCTTCTGGTTGTATGCATCGCGGCCTTCTTTCCCTTCGTCGCTCATATAGAACAACATCGTGGCGTCACCGGCCAAAACCTGCAGCCCCGCCTGCCCATCGCAATCCGCATTCATCGCGGCTTTGATAAAGCGAATGGCAATCGGGCTTTTCTCGAGAATTTCCTGCGCCCAGGCCACGCCTTCAGCCTCGAGCAGTTCTAGCGGCACCACTTTATTGACAAGGCCCATCTCGAGGGCTTCCTGAGCGTTATACTGCCGGCACAGGTACCAAATCTCGCGCGCTTTTTTCTGGCCGACGATGCGCGCCAGATACGAAGAGCCAAAACCAGCATCGAAGCTGCCAACGCGCGGCCCAGTTTGCCCGAACACAGCATTTTCAGCCGCAATGGTCAGGTCACAGACCACATGCAGTACATGCCCTCCACCGATAGCATAACCTGCCACCAGGGCGATGGTAGGCTTGGGCATGGTGCGGATGATGCGCTGCAGTTCAAGAACATTCAACCGTTCCTGCCCATCGTTGGTTTTGTAGCCCGCATGCCCACGCACCGCCTGGTCGCCCCCTGAGCAAAAGGCCCATTTGCCATCCTTGGATGATGGACCGTTGCCGGTCAATAAAATGACCCCGATCTCGGCATCCATCCAGGCCAACCGAAAGGCATCGATCATTTCATCGATTGTCGTTGGTGTAAAGGCATTGCGACGCTCAGGCCGGTTGAAAGCAATGCGTGCTATGCCGTCAGATTTATGAAAAGTAATTTCCGTGTAATCTTTTACGCTGATCCATTCTGTCATCAAAAACGCTCCCGAATGTGAATTTATTTAGATAAAAACTGCTGTTTTACAGCCTGCAAACAGGCCTGCTGGCGAGTGAGGTCATTCGATATGCTGCAAGGCAGCTCGATCAACGCGCTGCGCTGTGGTTCGACCTTGAATCGCTGCTTTAATGCTGTCTCCAGATCACTGGCGCTGGAGCATAGATAATAATCCAGGCCGTACAATTCGGCAGCAGGCCGAAACGTCATCTCGTGTGGCGTCAGGAATGCTTGTGTAAATGGGGGATCCAGATGCTGGATAGGCAGGCGCTGGAAGATACCCCCACCGTGATTGTTTAAGACAAGGAATGTGGTATGGTGAAGTTGGTGGCGCCTGCACGCATATAGACCATTCATATCATGATACAAAGTCAGGTCTCCCAAAATAGCCAACAGGGGCTTTTGGCTGGCAGCCGCGATGCCCAGGGCAGTGGATACATTGCCATCAATTCCACTGGCGCCGCGGTTGCCAAATACCTCAAGAAAGCGCTTCTCTGGTCGAGCAAATTGGTCCAGATGGCGAACTGCCAGTGAATTTCCCACAAACAGTTTCCCGCCTTCAGGGAGAGCACCTACCGCCAGGGCGACAGCAGCGGCATCAAAAAAGGATCCGTTTTGCAGTTCATCATCCAAAATATCCCAGGCCCGCTTTTCAGCCGCACGCCAGCTTGCCAGCCAGGCAGGATCCGCCGGTCCTTTCAGCCGCTCAGCGACCAGTTCACATAAAGCCTGTGGATCCACTTGCAGCAGCCATGTGGTCCGGTGGTCATCGTCCGACCAACCCCCATGTTCAGCCACCAACAGACGTTCCACCGGGCGAATTCGCGCCAAATAACCGCTCAAGCTGGCAGATACAGGCACTGCACCAAAGGCCAGAATGAGTTCAGGATTGCCCCACGGGGTTACACCACTGGAAAGGATGGCGTCTTGAGCGCCCATAACGACTTCTGCGGCATTGTGAGGCCCGAATCTCAAGCCGCTGAGTGGGTCAGCTACCAGCGGGTAGCCGGTGACCTGAGCCAAAAGTGTCGCAGCTTTCGGAAAATCTCCACCCGGGCAGCGCGGTCCGCAGACGATCAAGCCGCGGGGATGTTTCTGGATCAGGCCGGTCAGCCGCTCAATTTGGGCTGGGGTGGGCCGCAGTGCGCCGCGTTCGATGCACGTAAATGGCGCCTGCCTACCCTGACTGGCCGCTGGCAGTTGCTCTCCAGTTGCAGGTTCGAGAGGTTTACGAAAAGGGAAATTGACATGCACCGGACCTTTGTCTAACCCATTAGCCAAGGCGACTACCCGTGCAGCCAATGTTTTGACGTGTCTGAGGAACAGGTCGGATGGGGAATCATCAGGAACAGGCATGTCCACAGAAAGCAAGACTTGATCGCCGTACATCTTCACCTGGTCGATCGTCTGGTTAGCACCGCTGCCGCGCAGTTCATGTGGACGATCCGCTGTCAGGATCAAGAATGGCACACGTGACATGCGCGCTTCTATTATTGCTGGGAAGAAATTCGCCGCCGCGCTTCCAGAAGTGCAGACCACAGCAGTTGGGCTGTCAGTTGCCAACGATAGGCCGAGGGCAAAGAAGGCCGCGCTGCGTTCATCAAGGTGCATCCAGGTTTGGATTATCGATTGATTAAAAAAAGCCAGGGTCAGAGGCGTGGAACGCGAGCCTGGGGCAATGCACACGTTTCGCAGCCCGGCGCGCGCCAACTCATCTACAAAGATTTGCGCGATTCGCAAATTGGCATTCATTGAATTTACCTGACCAGCGACTGGAGCATAGGGCGGAATTTCAAAGCGGTCTCATCCCATTCTGCCTGCGGCTGGGAAGCGGCGACAATACCAGCGCCGGCATATAACCAGGCGCGTTCGCGCTGAACGACTGCCGAACGGATGCCCACAGCGAAACTGCCATCCAGGTGACTGTCGAGCCATCCGACCGGAGCAGCATACCAGCCGCGTGTCAGCGGTTCATACTGGCGAATAAATTCCAACGCTTCTGTTCGCGGCATGCCCCCCAGCGCTGGCGTGGGATGCAGACGGGCGACAAAAGGCAGCACGCCTACCGGTTTCTTGATATGGGCATAAAAAGGTGTGTACAAATGCTGTATGTTGCGGTATCGCTTGACCGAAGGATGGTCGGGAAAATCCAAAGTCGCGCTGGTGCGTGCCAGCCTGCGGCGCACTTCAACCGCCACCAGGTCGTGCTCGATGCGGTCTTTTGGATTGTTTAGCAACACTGCCGCCAGGGCATCATCATCCGCCGGCGTTCGGCCGCGGCGAATGGAACCTGCCAGCGCCATGCTGTGCAGTTCGCTGCCATTCACAGATACTAATAGTTCGGGAGTAGCTCCCAGGAAAGAGCAGCCTGGCCGTGGAGAAAACAAGAAAGTGTAGCAGTCTGGATAGGCTGTGGCCAGCTCATCCAAAGCAGCTTCCACATCCAAAGGCCCAGCCGCGTTCACCTCGCACATGCGCGCCAAAACAACCTTCTGCAAACCTTGAGTTGTGATGGCGCTGACCGCTTGTCCAATCAATGCCTCCCAGGCAGGGTAATCCATCGGATAGCGCACGGAAAGACCAGCCTCGGATGGAGAACCGGTTGTGAATGGCAGATCGGCCTGGGTTTGAAGGAGCCAGGAATAACGCATGTCGAGCGCTTGCGAGAGAGCGCCGGTTTCCCGGCCGAAAATAATTTCTGGCGTTTCATCAGCCGGCAGGAATGCATTAATCGTCAACCAGGCTTGGCCGCCAATCTCACATAATTGGAAATGAGGCAATATAAAATGCGCCGGATAAAATGCCGACCAGGTGTAATCTGGCACAAAGTCGTCGCGAAAAGCGAAGCCGCCAAACAAGCGCGGGCCTGCCGCGGCCGGAGCCCCTCCGAGCTGGATGCATGCATTTTGAAACAGGTCGGACGCCTGCCGCTCAATTTCTTTAAAACGCCGCTCGCCCCAAGCCTTAAACTCGGTTGCTACCCCTACACCTGCCAGGCGCACTTCCGAGCCGGCTCCCTGCCAGAAAAAACATTCCTGGTCTGCCAGTCGGCGTAAGAAAGCAAGCGCATCCAGCCCAGGCGCAGGCTGAGCCAGGCTGTATAGGCGCAAGGCAGGAGAGTCAGGCTTTTTGCGGCTCATACCCTACACTGCGCAGCAGCGCTGGAACCAGGGCGGATAGGATTTGCTGAGGCGCTGGCTCGCCGGTGTTCACCCAATGAATCACCAGGGCATAGATTGCCCCCATCCAGGCGACCGAAATCACCTCCACATCCACCGGGGCAATTTCACCCTGCGAGATCGCCTCACGCAGGTAAGTGGCTATCAGGCGAGCGAAGCGCTCATTGATCTCACTGCGCTTCTCTTCAAAAGCGGCCCCAAGGCCAGCGCCCTGTGCCAGCATGATCTTGGCAGCCCGCCGGTATTTTCCAAAAGTATCGAGGCAGATCTCCACAGCCACTTGAACTCGCCGCATCCCCTGGGCTTCTGGCTCGATGGCCTGCTTAACCCTGCGCTCTAACAAATTGGCAAATTGATCAGCCAGTGCCAGGAACAGGCGCTCTTTGCTGGGAAAATGAAAATATATCGCCGCTTTGGAAGTGTGCGCTTCCGAGGCAATCTCATCCATGCGCGTCGCTCCAAAACTTTTGCGGGCAAACACATCCAGCGCGGCGTCCAAAATCCGGCCGCGCTGGCTGCCAGTCTCAGCCGGGTTTAAAGGTTCATCAAGCCCTGGTTGGGCAGTATTATTTTCCATAGCGAGTTTTCCATTCATAAACTTTATTCAACGCCTCAATCGGCGAGAGCGTGTTGATATCCAGGTTTTTTAACTCATCTACCAGCGGATTTGTCGTCGGAAAGAGGGCCAGCTGGCGCGGTGCTTCTCGATCCAGGCGGATAGCTTTACCGGCGGAAGTTTCCAGTTTCTGTAAAATCTCGCCCGCTCGCTGCACCACCGGCCGCGGCAAGCCAGCTAATTGACCGACATGAATACCATAAGAACGATCGGCGCCGCCAGGTACGATTTTATGCAAGAACACGACTCGCCCATCGGCTTCGCTGACTGCCACGTTATAATTGCGCACCCCTGGCAGCAAATCGGCAAGCTGGGTCAATTCGTGATAGTGCGTGGCAAACAACGTTTTGGCGCGCAGGCCGGGATGGTTGTGAATATATTCAATGACGGCCCAGGCGATGGAAACACCATCATATGTGCTTGTGCCACGTCCAATTTCATCCAAAATCAGCAGGCTGCGCGGGGTGGCATGGTGCAGTATAGAAGCCGTCTCGATCATCTCTACCATGAACGTAGATTGCCCGGCATGAATTTCATCTTGGGCGCCTATGCGAGTGAAAATGCGATCTACCAACCCAATCCTCGCGTGAGCCGCTGGTACGAAACTGCCCATTTGCGCCATCAAGGCGATCAAGGCCGTCTGGCGCAGAAACGTAGACTTGCCGGCCATGTTCGGCCCGGTTATTATGCGTACTCGCTCCCCTGGTTCAAATATGGTGTCGTTGGGCACATACCGCTCTCCCGTCAAAGTGTGCTCGACGACCGGGTGCCGCCCATCCCGGATTTCCATCACATCCTCTTCAACCACCTCCGGGCGGGTATAACCATTCAGTGCGGCCACTTCCGCCAGGGCCGCCAAAACATCCAGTTCAGCAATGGCGCGTGCTGTGCTCAGCATGCGGTTGGCTGTCTCTGCCAGCCGGGCGCATATTTCTTTGAACAGCCGCTCCTCGATTTCATGAATGCGCTCTTCTGCGTTCAATACCAGCGCTTCATACTCTTTCATTTCTGGTGTAATGTAGCGCTCGGCATTGACCAGAGTTTGTTTGCGAATATAATTTTCTGGGGCACTGCTCGTGTTGCTGTGCGTGATTTCGATGTAATATCCAAAAACTCTGTTATAGCCCACTTTGAGGGAACGAATGCCGGTTCGCTCGCGCTCGACCGATTCTAGGTTGGCAATCCAATCACGCGCATGCCGCGAACGCTCGACGACTCCATCTAATTCCGCCGAGTATCCCGGGCGGATTATCCCAATAGTGGCAAGGGTGGCAGGCGGATCGTCGTCCAACGCTGCTTCAAGCAGGGCTAATTCATCACCGCACAACGCGAATTGTTCCAGGATAGCACTCAAAGGCGTAGAATCCTCAGGCAAGCGCTGGCGAACAACGGGCAGTTTTTGAAGAGTCGAACGGGTGGCGACCAGATCACGCGGCAGCGCGTTCCCTGAGACAATCCGGTTCACCAGACGCTCAAGATCAGCCAGGGGCTTTAAAGCTGCGCGTAATTCGGCGCGCTGCAGACCCGTGTTGTAAAAATAGCCTACTCCTTCGTGCCGCTGTGCAATGCGGCCGAGGTCGAGCATTGGTTTACTCACCCACTGCCGAATCAACCGTTTCCCCATAGGGGTGATGGTGGAATCCAATTCACCCAACAGCGACCCTTTCACTGCGTTGGTGCGCAGGGTTTCGGTCAGTTCCAGGTTGCGCCGCGTGGAGGCATCCAACGTCATAAAGTCTTCCAACGAATAAGTGCTCAAACGAATGAGCAGTTTCAATGCGGCAGGCTGGGTATCCTTGACATATTGCAAAACAGCACCAGCCGCTCGCATCGCCAGCGGCATCTGGCGCAAACCAAAAGCATCTAAGGAAGCGACATTGAAATGTGCCAGGAGCGTTTCCTGGCATTTACCGGGCTCAAAGCGCCAGGCCGGCCAGGCAGTTGCATGACCAGGCGCGCCCGGCGGCAGACTCAGGTTATCCGGGTGCAAAACTTCAGCCGGACGCAGTCTGGCCAGTTCGGCGCGTAATGCTGCCCCCAGATCGCTGCTTTCCAGCTCGGTGGTAGCAAACTCACCGGTCGTGATATCCAGGTAAGCAACACCGACTTTCCCCTGGCCTTCGTTCGTCTCTCCTGGCGCCACGCAAACCAGGTAATTGTTGGCGTCGCCCGGAAGCAGCGCCGGTTCGGTCACAGTGCCAGGTGTGACAACCCGCACCACCTGCCGAGGAAAAATTCCCTTGGCGGGCTGATCGCCCACCTGTTCGCAAATCGCTACATGGTATCCTTTATCGATCAGACGCGCCAGGTAATTTTCTACCGCATGGTAAGGGATGCCAGCCATCGGCACGCGCATCCCTTTGGCCACGCTTCGGGCTGTCAGGACAATATCCAGCTCACGCGAGGTTGTTTCAGCATCCTGGTCAAACGTCTCATAAAAATCCCCCAACCGAAAAAACAAGATGGTGGTTGGATATTGGCGTTTAATTTCAAGGTACTGTTTACGAATTGGGGTTATGTCATCATCCGTAGGCATATGTACTATTTTATCGCGGAGTAACGCGCCTGGGGTCGAATAAATAAAGGTTTGCTATAATACACTATTCATTTGATTGGAGCAACGAATGGCTGTCGATATCGAAAACAGCCCCCAACCGGTCGGCTACTGGCAGCTCGTCAAACAAAATCCGGCTTTTCGCAATATTTGGCTGGGCGAAGTGATCAGTTTCTTTGGCGATTGGTTTAATTTAATCGCTTCTGCATCGCTGATTGCCACCCTGACCGGTTCGGGCCTGGCGGTCGGCAGCCTGTTCGTAATCCGCATGCTGGCGCCGTTCCTGGTCAGCCCCCTGGCTGGTGTAGCTGCCGACCGTTTCAATCGGAAAAAGCTGCTAATCACCGCCGATATACTCAGGGCGGCTGTTGTCCTTGGCTTTCTGATGGTGCACAGCCCGCAGAATGTTTGGCTGCTTTATACTCTGACCGCTTTGCAGCTCAGTATCAGCGGTTTTTTTAACCCGGCGCGTGACGCAATCCTGCCTGATATCACTCAACCGGCTGAAACTGGCACCGCCAATGCACTCAGCGCTGCCACCTGGTCAGTAATGTTAGCGGTCGGCGCCGCCCTGGGTGGGGTTGTCACAGGCCAGTTTGGCATCTACCCAGCGTTCATTGTGGACTCGTCATCCTTTGTCCTTTCTGCGCTGTTGATCTCCAATATTCATTATAAGCCTCCGCAGGATCTGATAATGGCGGAAAGTGATAGTACCTCGGGTAAGCTGCTGCAAAATTACTTGGACGGCCTGCGATACCTTTACCAAAACCGCGATACATTTATGGTAGCTTTGCAGAAGGCGGCCGTAGCCCTGACCATGGGTGGAGCTTATTCCGTGGTGGAGGTGGCAATCACGCAGAAATTGTTTGTGATAGGACACGGAGGCGCGACAGGCCTTGGCTTAATTTACGCCACTGCTGGTCTGGGCACCGGGGCAGGGCCAATCTTACTCCGCCGCTTGACAGGGGACAGGCCGCGATCTCTGCGCATTGGCCTGGCATTTGCTTATGGATTAACTTTCGTTGGTCTGTTGATTGTAGCTCCACTTTCTTCGTTCGTCTGGGTGATCATCGGAACGCTGGTGCACTCAAGCGGAGGTGGAATCAATTGGGTGTTTTCCACCCAATTGCTCTTCGGCCTGGCGCCCAACCGCCTGCGCGGCCGGGTATTTTCCAGCGAATTTGCTCTGTTCACCCTTGCCAGCGCCCTTGGTTCAACAGCGGGCGGCTGGGCGCTCGATCGAGCAGGGCCGAATATCCCCATTGTATTGTTCGGCATGGCGGCCCTGACGTTGGTGCCTGCCCTGACATGGGCCTGGTGGACTGCGCGCCGGATTTAACCTATCTTTTCGAATTCTGTCATAAAATAACTTAAGTTTGTTATTGGATTTTTATTATGCTACCGAATGCTTATATCCAGGACATCCTGGACCAACCATCAATTCTCCGACGTTTGATCGAGCAGTTTTATCCGGATTCCCTGTCTGGTTTGCTCGCTCGTCTCCTGTCCGGCGAGTTTGATCGCATCATTCTCACTGGGATGGGCGCCTCGCACAGCGCAGCTTATCCGTCCTGGCTGCGTTTGTGCCAATTACCCGCACCGGTATTCTGGCTGCCTGCCTCGGAATTGCTGCACAATGCCCTACCGCAAATTACCCCTCGCACCTTATTATGGCTAAATTCACAGTCTGGTTACAGTATTGAGATCGTGCGGCTGCTTGAAAGAGTCAGCATGTGCCGGCCCGCTTGTGTTTTGGCCTTTGTGAACGATGCTGATAGCACCCTGGCGCGACAGGCTGATATCGTCATACCCATCGCGGCTGGCAATGAGGCCACGGTCAGCACAAAAACCTTCGTTAACATGCTGGCGGCTAACCTTCTGGCGGCAACTCTTATTTGTCAGGGTGATATCCATGCCACCCTCGCCAGCCTGGGAGAAACCGCTGAATCGATGGCCTCTTACCTCGCAAATTGGGAAACACAAACCCAATTCACCACCGCTCTTGCAACAAAATTTGGCAATGCTTTTCTCATCGGGCGCGGTTCATCCATGGCTGCCGCCTGGTACAGCTCTTTGATCCTGAAAGAAGCCGCCAAAACCGCACTTGAAGCGATGACCAGTGCTGATTTTCGCCACGGACCAGTGGAGCTGGCAGATCCGGACTTGACCGTCTTTTTGTTCGCTGGTACATCATCTGTGAAAGAGCTTAATATGAATCTGGGACATCAGATCGCATCCTATGGGTGCCAGGTTTTCTGGGTTGCCGACCAGGCTCACCCTTCGCCCGCTGTCCACAATTTGCTCATACCCCAGGGAGATCAAGCCGTCCAACCACTGCTCGAAATCCTTCCTTTGCAGCTCCTCAGCGTTAGCCTGGCGGAACGCAGAGGACTGCAGCCCGGGGTGTTCCGTCACACACAAAAAATCACTTTGGTAGAATAACGAAGAATACCTGTTCCTGGAGAATTATGAAAAAATCCAAGCCCTACAGCTCTCTGCTCGTCATCGTCCTTTTCCTGATCCTGATTAATCTCTCAGCCTGTTCCGCACCTGTGGAAACCCAGGCTGCCGTCACACCTACCGCAATCCCACCGACCGACCAGCCAAAAGCCACGCCCGGAAATCAAAACCAACGTCGCTTTACCATCGGCTTCTCAAGCGCTTCGAACAACAGCGATTATATGATTCAAATGGCGTTGGATTTGATCAATGTGAACGAGGAATATAAGGAGCAGGCACTGACCAATGATCTCATTCTGTTGAATACAGACACTGACACACCTGGGCAGATTAGCCAAATACAAAAATTAATTGACCAGAAAGTTGACGCAATCCTGGTTTTTCCCAGCGACGCACAGGGTTTAAACTCTGTTTTACAGACAGCGGTAAATAAAGGTATTCTTGTCTTCACAGTTGGAGTGCCTCTCGACTTACCCGGCGTTTATTATGTTGGCCTGGACCGGCAATTCATTGCAGACACCTATGTGAAATGGCTGGCGGACAAGACTTCGGGAGTTGGCAGCCTGGTCGAAATTATGCCCAACAGTTCCAATCTGCAAAACACCTTCATTTTGGCAGCGTTCCAACAATCTCTGGCCAAAAACGCTGGCTTAAAAATGCTGGCCCAAGAATCAGGCCCGGCCGATTTTGAGCAGAGCAAGCAAATCATGAACCGTTTACTCGGTAAATTTCCCCAAATGAATGGGGTTTTAGCTCACGAAGGGATGGCGGCTGGCGCTCTGCAGGCGTTAATCCAGGCGAAGCCGGCCAATTTCCCCTGGATCACTGGCGACGGCAGCTGCCAGTTTCTGAAGGCGTGGTCAGATTATCTCAATACAGACCCTAATTTTGAATCCATTGCGGTGACAAACCCCCCTGGTGCAACAGCTCCCACCGCGCTTAGAATTGCGGTCAACATGCTGGAAGGCAAGAGAATCGATCCAAATCAATTGGGCGGTAAGAACAGCGCAAGTTTGTTTATACCAGATTCCCAAACAATTACCAAAGAGAATTTTGAACAGGAATATTTTTTGCAGTGCATGGGTAAAGCGTCGAACTATATCTCGGACAGTATCCTGACAGACATTCAGGTTCAACAATTCTTTCAAAAATGATCGCGGAGTCAACGTATGAAATCTTATCCGTTTAAATGCTTCAGTATAATTTTAATCCTGGCGCTGGCCCTGCCGGGCAACTTGACCGCGGCTGCCGCGGTAAACATCGCCAACTCATCGAAAAACCACCTGCCAACCAGTCAGGATCCAAACCAGCCTGCCGCATTTTCAATTACTGGACAGGTCAAGGATGAATATGGTGGACCGTTGCAAGGAGTAATGGTGAAAGCAACTTTATTCACAGGAAATATCCTGGTTCTAGATAACCAGGGGAATCCTGTCAGCGGTGCCCAGATCTTCACCAGCAGTAACTTCTTGGGAGTTACCGATTCAAAAGGCATCCTGGCATCGCCGAATATCCAGGCTGGCGATTCTCTGGTCGCCCGTAAACTGGTTGAAGAAACCCCAACTAGCAAAGTCTACCATAACGCCAATTCAAACCAGAATTGGGCTTACCGCACATATATAACAAGCCTCGATATCCCCAAGAACGGCGAACCAAATCCTTACATCGTTGCTAACGCCAGCCTGACACAGACCCTGACGATCAAGAAAACCAACACATTGATCGGTTTTAACCTGGTTGTCTCAGTTGATTGGGACGCAGACAGCAATTACCTGGCTGATTTGCAGCAAGCCTTCGCTCAGGCCTCCTCATATTTGTATGACGCCAGCAATGGTCAGATGCTTTTCGAACAAGTGAGTATTTATGACGACAATTTTGCCGCCCCACAAGCGGATTTCTATTTTCAGGCCAATAACCAGCTCAGGCCGACTGCCCAACACGCGGGCCTCTTCGCAGGGGGCACAAGCACCATCAGCCTGGGTCGTTATTTTAATGGATACACCTCCAACGCTGGCAACTGGTTTAACCCTGAAGGTTTCCGCACATTGGTTTATGAATTCAGCCAGTATGCGATGGGTTTGTACGATTCCAGCTTCTTCTATGACATTGCTGGAAAGAGACAAAATTCAGCCTGCACCTCCGCATCCATCCGGAGCGACGCCAACGATGCAACCAACGCCACACTAATGTACTGGCGGTATAACGCCAGTGAATTTGCACAGAAAAATGTTGCCGGCCTTTGGTCTGCGAGCTGTGAAAATTCTCTCCAAATGCAAAAAAACCAGGCTTCCGATTGGCAAACAATCCAGGCTGTTTTCGCCGACGTGCAGAATCCCGCCCGTTTCCAACTCCTTACGCCCGCCGATTATGGACAGGTTGTTCCTGGTCCGACCATATTGGCTGTTTCCTCATGGTCTTCAGTCACAATCGCCAATGATGCCTCCTCTGGCGCCTGTACCATTCCGATTACGGTGCAAGTTTTAGATGACCTGGGCCAACCGGTTCCAGCCGCCGAGGTGATCGTTGTCAATCCCGTTCGCATCATTCCCCAAGGCAAGACCGACAACCAGGGCAATATCGAAATTTTGGGTGCGGGCACTTCCGATTTGGTTGTGGCTGATGCCTGGAATGGCAGGTTTTTAAGCGGCTCTATCCAAATAAGCTGCAGTTTATTGAAACCAGCCGGACCTATATCGCTCGCAGTCCAACCTGCCGGTTTTAGCTTACAACCTTCCATTCAGCTCAGCTCTGTGGGCCAAAACCTAAGCATTCAAATTCAAAGTTCAGTGCCTCTGACGATGCCCCTCAACGTCACTTTCTCGCAGACCGGGGAACCAACCTCATCACAGGTCAACATGAACTCTGCTGATCATCAGACCTGGTCGGGCAGCACAAACCTCGCATCGGGTAATCCTCAGGCAGGTTCGATTTACATATCTGGCTCATTTGCAGGCAGCTCAGTGCAAAATATCCTCCATTTCCAGGCTGAAACAGTCAACCCTACGACTGAAGCATTAATCCACTCCAAAGATGGATTGGCCGAATTAACCATGCCACCAAATGTGCTTTCAGGAAACAGCAAGTTTGCGCTGATTAACAATGAATTGGTCATTACCCCCACCCAGGGAGTGACCATGTTGAGCGGGCCATATCTCCTTCAACCCGGCGATGGAATGAGCCTGCAAGCGCCTGTTAATCTTGCCCTGGCCTACGACGATCCCAACGGTGCCCTGAGAAACCTGGACAAACGTATACCGCAGATCGCGCGTTGGAATGGTAAAAAGTGGATAGCCGTGTCGGACAGCCAACCGAGCAATACCGATCCACTTGTTTCAGCCGTGATCACCCAGGCAGGAATTTATGCATTGGTGATTAACTCAACCCACTCGATTTATCTGCCGTTCGTTGCCCGGTCTAACCCGCCTGTCGGAGGTTTGAAATCAATTGGGCTGTACGCACCTGGACTAGAGACGCAGCGCCTTGTCTCAGGGCAGTCAGCTCCTCAGGTTGTGCATTCGATCGTGTATTCAATAGCGACCAACGCCATGGGGTACTATACATTCACCAACATTGCGGCCGGGTTATATACTCTGGAGGTCATCCAGCCGGGCCGCACATTCACGCCCACCTTGCGCCAGGTGAATGAAACAGGCGCTTCTGGACAGGACTTCATTCGCCTCTCTGGCAGTAACAATAAAGGCGAGACTGTCTTCGTCCCAGGCGGCAGTTTCCAAATGGGCTGCGATTCCCAGCACAATGGAGGTTTTTCCTGCAATTTCAATAACCCCCTGCACACGGTAATTCTCGATTCTTTCTTTCTAAGTAAATATTTAATCACCACCAGTCAATACGCTCAATGTGTATCCGCCAGCCAGTGTACCCCGCCAGCCATTCTATCTTCGGGATCGGGAAGGCCATCCTATTATGGCAACCCACTCTTTGCCAATTACCCCGTGATCTACATCAGTTGGGCTCAGGCATCCAATTTCTGCACCTGGACAGGAGGCAATCTGCCTACGGAAGCCCAGTGGGAAAAAGCCGCTCGCGGCTTGACACCTCGCGCCTATCCCTGGGGCGATATTACACCCACCTGTAACCTGGCCAATTATGGTCAGAACCCACCCGCCTCATACTGCTTCGGCAACACCACCCCAGTGACCAGCAGCCTGGGTGTGAGCCCCTATGGTGCAATGGATATGGCAGGCAATGTCCAAGAATGGGTCAAAGATTGGTTTGATCCAAATTACTACAATAACGCTCCTGTCTACAACCCACCTGGCCCGTCCCAGCCCCCAATCAACCCCACGCGCGGGGTGCGCGGTGGAAGCTGGGCGCTGGCCTGGTATTATTTGTTGACCAGCTATCGCGGCAGTTCCAACCCGACCCTGTATTTTTCAACCGTTGGCTTCAGATGCGCTTATCCAACTCCGTGAACATTCAAATTGTCTATTGTGCTTTTCCAAAGCCTTGTATATAATAGATTCACTATGTTCATCGAAAGGAGAAAAGCTGATGGCAAGTGTAAAATATGATCATGTATTCAAGAA
Organism: Chloroflexota bacterium; assembly: GCA_029782365.1. Taxonomy (GTDB): domain Bacteria; phylum Chloroflexota; class Anaerolineae; order Anaerolineales; family UBA4823; genus CAWBUW01. The sequence goes on along the minus strand of JAKOUW010000160.1, from coordinate 337,297 downwards.
ATGGGGGGATGTCATTGCTGTCAATGACTTGAACCTCAACATCGCGGATCGGGAATTCCTGGTTCTCGTTGGTCCCTCGGGTTGCGGCAAAACCACCGCTCTGCGCTGCCTGGCAGGTCTGGAAGAAATTAGCGAGGGCCAGATTATGATTGGTGATCGGGTTGTCAACGATGTCGCCCCAAAGGATCGCGATATCGCCATGGTTTTCCAGTCATACGCTTTGTATCCACATATGAGTGTCTTTGACAACATGGCCTTCGGCCTCAAGCTGCGCAAAGTCCCCAAAGACGAAATCAAGCGCCGTGTTGGCCAGGCTGCTCAGGTGCTGGGCATCGAAAACCTGCTCGACCGCAAGCCCCGCCAGCTTTCCGGCGGTCAGCGCCAGCGTGTCGCCGTCGGACGTGCTATCGTACGCGAGCCAAAAGTTTTCCTGTTCGATGAGCCTCTTTCCAACCTGGATGCCAAGCTGCGTGTGGAAACTCGCGCCAATATTAGCAAGCTTCACCAACAACTGCAAACCACCTTCATTTATGTTACCCACGATCAGGTGGAAGCTATGACCATGGCCTCCCGCATCGCGGTGATCAACAAAGGTATCCTGCAGCAAATCGATACCCCACAGCACCTGTACGACTCTCCTGACAACTTGTTTGTCGCTGGTTTCATCGGTTCGCCTGCTATGAACTTCTTCAAGGGCAAACTGGCGCGCAGCGACGGAAAATTGATCTTCGACGGCGGCGCATTCAAGGCGGAAGTCCCCAGCACGCGGGCGGCCGTCTACCAGGGCTACGCAGATAAGCCTGTGATTATGGGTATTCGCCCTGAAAATATTCACGATCCTCTGTTTGAACCCCAGGGTATTTTCCAACAAAAGATAGATGGCAAAGTGGATGTAACCGAGTTGATGGGTAACGAAATTTTCCTTTATGTCACGGTTGGCGAACACAGCTTTGTTGCGCGTGTTGATCCACGCTCACGTGTCACAATGGGTGAGAAATCGGCCCTTACCTTCAATATGAACAACGTCCATTTCTTCGACCCGAACACCGAACGGGCTATTCGCTAAAAACTTTCAAGAGAGAGCGCCAATTGCAGCTTCGCATGGCGCCCTCATCTTCGAAACTCACCAGAACAGGGTAGGGGCGGGTAAGCACTCCGGTGCATCACCCGCCCCTATCCATGTAAACCATCAGGAGCCTGAATTTATGTCCGCAGCATATACTCTCGTACTCATCCGGCATGGTGAAAGCATCTGGAACCTGGAAAACCGCTTCACCGGTTGGACCGATGTTGACCTGACAGAACGCGGTGTGCAAGAAGCGCACACTGCTGGCCAGGCGCTAAAATCCAAAGGATTCACTTTCGATCTGGCTTACACTTCCACACTCAAGCGTGCCATCAAAACGTTATGGATCGTGATGGAAGAAATGGGCCTGGAATGGCTGCCGGTTACCAACGCCTGGCAGCTCAATGAACGCCATTACGGCTCACTGCAGGGCTTGAATAAAGCCGAAATGGCCGTCAAGTTTGGCGAGGAACAGGTTAAGTTGTGGCGGCGCAGTTACGATGTACCCCCGCCTGCCCTCGATCTCGAAGATCCCCGCCACCCCCGGTTTGATCCTCGCTATAAAGGAATGGATCCCAAAGATTTACCTGCCAGTGAATGCCTGAAGGATACTGTCAACCGCATGCTTCCTTATTGGCACAGCACGATTGCCCCCACCATTAAGTCTGGCAAGCGCGTGCTGATCGCCGCTCACGGCAACAGCCTGCGCGCTTTGGTGAAGTACTTGGATAATATCTCTGATAACGAAATCGTTGGACTGAATATCCCAACCGGCATTCCGCTGGTTTATGAGCTGGATACGGATCTAAAACCGCTCAATCACTACTACCTGGCAGACGAAGAGGCGGTTCGCAAAGCCGCTGAAGCCGTTGCCAACCAGGGCAAAGCAAAGTAGATTCACAGGCCGGGCAAATCCCGGCCTGTTTTTATTTTCGCCGCACAGGGGCGAAACCGAGACCTAAAAGTAGACCCGCCAGCGCGGCCATGCCTCCCACCCAAATGAAAGTATCCTGCCAGAAGCGACCGGGAAAAAGGCGGATCAAAGTATCTGACCAATAAAACGTCCATGTGCCCGATTCGAAGAATATATTGTGAAAGAAAGTAAAAAAGGGATAGAAAGCCAGCACCACAAAGGCGAGGATGAAGACAATCAGGCCCACTGTGAGCCATCCACCCCTTCCTAAGCCCCGTAAATAAGAAGGCAGCCATTTGCCACGCCATGCCCACACACCAAACAATCCGACGGCGATCACCAGTCCATAAAACACGTTGATTATTTTTCCTAACACCAGTTTTACATCCACCATATGTTTCAGCTCGCGGTTATTGTACATCCGGGTGCAGTCACCATCGTAATCCTGGATAAATTGGCATGAATCCATCGGCGCCATCTGACCATCCGGGAAATGTAAATCCCCCAAAAAAGAGATGCCCGCATTATTCACCAAATAATCTAAGGCAATTTTCGAATACTTCAAACGATCCGCCTGGGTAAAACCATAGAAATCAGCCGGGAAGCCAGGCATACGATATTCCACCTCGACATACCAGGGAGCCAATACAGCTCTCACCGCGCCCAGGGCCAGCAATACGGGCACCAACCCGGTGAGTAAAATGCTGATGATCCGTTGGACGGAAGGAGAAGGGGTCATTTTATTTACCTTTCATTTCGGCAGGCTTTGCATTTCATCTGATAAAACAAATCTTAAAACCATGCTGTTCGTGATCCACTCAATTGGAGACAAGTCATCCGTAAAAACAATTCCGTTTTGAGGGGTCGGCTGTTGGTTGGTCACCACGCGGCGCAGCGATTCTAGCAACAAAGGGTGGATCGTCTTGCTCTGTTCGAGGATTGCCAGGTTGGCTGCCAGGTTACTCATTTCCGTAGGTTGGTTGGAAGCATAGATAATGGAGTTAAAAGATTCCGGCACGTCCATGATATGCACACTTGGAAAAATGCTGAGCAGTGTAGCTGACAAATCATCTACCAGCCGGCGGTCTGTGGGCGAGCGCCCGACATTGATGACCAGCACCCCATCCTCCTGTAAATGATCGTGGGCGATGGTGAAGAATTCGCGGGTCGTCAGGTGGAAAGGTATATACGGGGGGCGGTAAGCATCAACGCTGATGATGGTATAACGCCGATTGGAATGTTCCAATCCCCACCGCCCATCTTCAACCCGGGCAGTCAGGTTCGGCATATTCATATCAAAAAAACGTCTTCCCACTTCAACAATCTTAGGGTCGATTTCGAACCCATCGATAGGAATCGGGCCAAACACAGCGGTCGCCTGGCGCGCAACCGTGCCCGCTGCCAACCCGACAATGGCTATGGATTCGACTTGCTGTGGGCTGAACGGCGCTGAGTTAAAAAAAGGCGCAGCCAGGACTTGCTCCCATGGGCCTCGATAATCCAGGATGTCTGCCCGATAAACTGAGTGAACTCCCTGGCCTTCATTCAGACGCAAAACGGTGAAACCATCTTTGTCCAGCACCTGTATGTAGTTGTAAGCCGATTCGGTTTCATAAATCTGGCCTGCGCTGGCTTTTTGCCCACCACCCAAACCAAACAACAGTACCAGCAACAGAGCTACCAGCATCCAACTATGCGCCAGGGCGCGTTTCCACGAGACGAAAGCTGCTAAACCGCCCACGCCCAACAACACCAGGATGGCGCTGAAGAGCAAGAAAGTGCGGGCTGTGCCAATCCAGGGGACAAGCAGCAAACCCGGTAAAAATGTACCGATGAACGAGCCAGCCGTGGCGCTGAAGGAAAGATCGCCCGAAATCCGGCCTGCCATGCGCGAATCGACAACGCTTAAACGCAGGGCAAACGGCGAAACCATGCCCATCAGGATGACCGGAGCAGCTAACAGCACAAAGACAGCCGCAAACGAACCTGCTAACACCGCTACCGATAGGGCATCGAAAGCATCGGCAGCCAGGCGCAGCACAGGTCTCGAAATGAGCGGCACGATCCCAGCCGAAAAACCGCTCCAGGCGATGATGCTGTACAATGTAGCAGGGAGAGGAGACCGGTCTGCCCAGCGCCCACCAATCCGGTAACCGATCGCCAGGAAAACCAGGATTAAGCCGATGATGCTGGCCCAAACCAGGTTGCTGGTGCCAAAGGTGGCGCCAACCAGGCGCTCGGCTGAAAATTCCACGCCTAATGTAGCCAATCCGGTGATGAACACCGTAAAATAAAGAAATTTCCGCATAGGGCAAGATTATACACGAAGAGGCATGCTCCATAGACAATTCCATCTGAACATGCTAAAATCAACCCGAGCGACGCCTTGGGGGCTCGTCCAATGGCAGGACAACAGACTCTGGATCTGTGTATAGAGGTTCGAATCCTTTGCCCCCAGCCTTTTTCACCCAGCACCCTGTCGTAATACCAGGGTGCTATTTTGTAAAATGTAGGCTTGTACGTCAGTAAAACAGGAGAGCTCAAACATGACGGATCAATCAGAAACCACCTCTGGGAATTTTATTCTCGAAGCAGTCGCAGAAGACCTCAAATTGGGACGTTTTTCCAAAGTACACACTCGCTTTCCACCAGAGCCGAATGGCTATCTGCATATCGGGCATGCCAAAGCCATCTATGTGGATTTTGGCACTGCGTTGGCCTTTGGCGGTAAAACCAACCTTCGCTTTGATGATACCAACCCGGTAAAAGAAGATGTTGAATATGTCGAAGCCATCAAACGAGATATTCACTGGTTGGGCTATGATTGGGAAGATCGTGAATTTTACGCTTCCGATTATTTTGAACAGTTATACCAATTCGCTTTGAGGCTGATTCAGAAAGGCAAAGCCTATGTGGACGATCTCAGCCCCGATCAGATACGCGAATACCGCGGCACTCTAACCGAACCTGGCATTAACAGTCCTTACCGGGATCGGACCATCGAAGAAAACCTGGATCTTTTCCAACGCATGCGCAGCGGCGATTTCCCAGATGGCGCACGCGTTTTGCGCGCCAAGATCGATATGAGCTCGGGGAATATGAATCTGCGCGATCCGGTCATGTATCGCATCCTTCACGCCTCGCATCATCGGACAGGGGACAAGTGGTGCATCTATCCGATGTATGATTTCGCTCATGGCCAATCCGATTCCATCGAGGGCATCACCCACTCTTTGTGCGACCTGGCTTACGAAGATCACCGTCCGCTCTATGAATGGTTCCTGGAAGAATTGGATATTTTCCGCACCAGGCAGATGGAATTCTCCCGGCTGAACGTTACATATACGATCCTAAGCAAACGGTTCCTGAAACAGTTGGTGGAAAAGGGCTTTGTGCGCGGCTGGGATGACCCGCGCATGCCTACGCTTTGCGGTATGCGCCGGCGCGGTTTCCCGCCATCTGCTGTGCGTAAGTTTATTGAGCAAATTGGAGTCTCAAAAAAAGAAAACCTGGTGGATATTTCCTTATTAGAATTCCTGGTGCGCGAAGAGCTAAACCGCAGCGCGCAGCGGGTGATGGGCGTTATAAATCCTTTGAAAGTGGTGATCACGAATTTCCCAGAAGGCAAAGTGGAAGAATTCGAGGGTTTGAACCACCCCGAAGATCCATCTCGAGGCACGCGCAAAATTCCGTTTGCGCGCGAGATATATATCGAGCAGGAAGACTTCATGGAAACCCCACCGCCGAAATATTTTCGCCTGGCGCCTGGGCGTGAGGTTCGCCTGCGCTATGGCTACATCATCAAGTGTGAAAATTATTTAAAGAACCCTCAAACCGGGCAGATCCAGGAGATTCATTGTACCTATGACGCCGATTCGGCTGGAGCCCAGCCGAAAGACGGCCGCAAAGTGCAGGGTACGATCCATTGGGTCGCCGCGCCTTTCGCCCTGGACGCAGAAATTCGTGTTTATGACCGCTTATTCACCATACCCAACCCTGGCAAACCTGAAGAAGGCAAAACATACCTGGATTATATTAACCCGGCTTCAATGCAAGTTTTGTCACACTGCAAGTTAGAACCCAGCCTGGCTGGCGCAGCTCCGGAGACGAGCTATCAGTTTGAACGAAAAGGTTATTTCTGTGTTGATCTCGACTCAACATCTGACAAACCCGTGTTTAACCAGACGATTACCCTGCGCGATACCTGGGCAAAAATCAACAAAGCATAGATGATTACGAAACAAAAGACAGCGGCACACAACCGCTGTTTTTTTGTTTCGTGGAAATTATGCTACACTTATGTATGCCGCCTGACCCATCCATCGTCTTTCAATCTGCGAAACTGGGTGATATTTCAAAGATCCTTGAAGAATTAGCTTGGGCAGAGAAACTGCTCCTGGCAGACCAACCTGTGGGACGAGTGTTTGGGTTGTCCGGTGGAAACCTGGTTGCCCTGGCTTTTACCCTGGAATTGGCCGCCAGGCGATGGCCTGAAAAATGGGGCAAGGCGAAAGGGGCTTTGGCTGATCTTCGCCTGTTCCTGACCAATCACCGCAGCTGGCAAATTCGGTCACTCAACCTCAACCCCTGGTACGGATTTTATAATCTCCGCCCGCTGCGCCGCTGGCTCAGCCAATTCCTGCAAAACCATTCTGGGCGCACTGATTTTCGGATCAGCGAATTGGGTGTTCCGGTTTATTTTTGCGCCATCGACCACGATGCAATCCCGACGTTACATGGGCTTCCTGACGAAAGCTTGCAGTGCGATTACCCTTTTGTGCATATTGGGCCACCATGTGATGCGCTCATCCTGGATGCAGTGATCGCCTCGCTTAGCACACTGCTGTCCACCTCACCCACACCTGTCAACGACAAATGGGTTTACGACTGCCGCCCTGCTGCCAGCAATGCAGTTGCCTGGATCATTGACCTCCAAGCCAGTGATCCACGCCCAATTCTGCGCCGACTACCATATACACCCGTGCGCCGTTGGACAATCAATTGGTTCACATCATCCTTCATCATGCATTCCCAGGCCGAGCAAAATCAGAGTTTCCTGGCCGAGTATTATGCTGATTTGTGGCAAAGGCATCGTGCACTTCAGCAGTTGGTCAATGATTTTTCCAGGGTGCCTCCTGAAGGAGGGCAGGCAGCCGCCGTTTATCCTACAATCCGGCACATTGACCTGCCGTACATCGGCAGCACAGAGGCGGCAACGAATATGCGTGAATCGGTTGCCAACCGCCAGGTATTATTGGCCCGTTTTGAAGCTCTGCTGGCCGGCCAATTTGATTCATTTCCGTTCGACGAACCGGCGAATATCATCTACGGCGCCGGTGGGTTTTCAGGGATCCTGGGAGGCTTGACTGCCGCACGGGCAGTCAACCAGGGTTTTCGCCTGGGAGGCGGTCATATCCAACAAATCTATGGCGTATCAGCCGGCGTCTTAAATGGCTTCTTCCATGCGGTTGAGGTAGCCGCCAGACGCCATCCCGGGCTGTACTGTCCGGCCGCCCAGCGAGCTTTGAAAGATCTGGAAGAATTCATGGCCGCCTGCACACCAGCCAGGATCGCCGAACTCAACAAAAATCCTGCCAGGTTTTGGAGCGGCTGGGCGAACCTGAATCCATTAGAAAATTTTCTACGTGAACGACTGGCAGCTTACACCGGAGTTGTTCATCCAGATTCCTTGACTTTCGATGATATCCAACTGCCCATGACGATTGTAACTGCGCGCGCGGACGGTTTCAGTGATTTCTTGGGTATGACTTCTCCCGAGCGAAAAATGCGCTTCGCCGGGCGCGTCATCCAGGTGCAGTCTGCTGCAATCCTGCGTGCCATGATCGCTGGCTGGAGCATGAACACCTATATCCAACCAACTGCTCTAAACGGGCAGCTTTACACAGATGGCGGCGGCACCTTCTACGATATTGGATTGTTTGCAGCCTGCCTGGACCAAAATCTAACCAACCAGCTCAACATCCACCTGGATGAACCAGATGGGCATACTTATAACCTGGGACCGCACATCAATTTTTTACATATTATCTTCGACACACAAAACCTGACCTTCCCTGAAGAGCGCCGCCGCATGCGCGCCCTGGCTAACCTGTTATATGAACATTACCGGCTGAGAAGAACAGCGCAGCAACTCGGCCTGGAAAGCGAAGATGATTTTCGCCAGATATGGGATATCCCAACCCCGCCTGCGGGGTTATAAAAAACGAATTCGCACGTTTCAGGAGATACTATGAGTACAACCCGTCTCAGTACAAAAACCAAGCTCGCATATGGCGCAGGCGACCTTGGCGCGGCCATCGTCACAGCGATCAACGGTTTTTTCCTGCTCAACTTCTTAATTAACGTGGCTGGTCTGCGCCCTGGAACAGCAGGCAATATCTTTCTGATCGCCAAAATCTGGGATGCTGTCAATGATCCTTTGGTAGGCTGGCTGACGGATCGCACAGTGAGTAAATTCGGAAGGCGCAGGCCTTGGCTGCTGTTTGCCGCCATCCCTTTTGGACTGGCTTTTTTCCTGCAGTGGATTGTACCGCCCCTCAATGAAACAGGTTTGTTCTGGTATTATCTGATTATCGCGCTTTTGCTGGATACAGCCTTCACAGCGATTAATGTTCCCTACGCTGCGTTGACAGCTGAACTAACGCAGGATTACGATGAACGCACGAGGTTATCGTCGGTTCGCATGAGCTTTTCCATCTTGGGCGGCGTGCTGGCAGCATTTTTCCATGGAATCATTGTCAGTTTGTACCCTCAAGATCCTCGTCTGGGATACACCATCAGCGCCGCTATTTGGGCTTTCGCCATTGCCGCGCCTTGTTTCATCACGTTTTTCGGAACACGAGAACCGGATTTTGCCGTGAATGCCAAGGTCGAAGAAGGGCCGGGAATGCTCGAAGGTCTTAAGATCGTTTTTCGGAACAGGGCATTCGTCCTGGTGACAATCATTTACCTCCTTTCGTGGTTGGCAATCCAATTTGCCCAGAATAATTTGCAAATCTTTACCAAAGATTGGATCAAGCTGGATATGAGTGTGTTCAGCTTTTTATTATTGGCAATTCAATTCTCCTCCTTCATCTGGGTTTTAATTTGGGCGAAAGTGAGTGATCGGATTGGCAAGAAGAATATCTATTACCTGGGAGCCGGTTTCTTTGTATTCGCGCTGCTTGGCTTATTTTTCTTGCAGCCAGGCCAAACTGTCTTGACCTTTATCCTGGCCGCGGTCGCCGGCATAGGAATTTCTGTGGGTTATCTGGTGCCCTGGAGTATGATTCCGGACGTGGTTGAGTTAGATCAATTGGAGACAGGCCAACGCCGTGAAGGCGTCTATTATGGTTTTTTCGTTTTCCTGCAAAAGATGGGTTTGGCGCTGGGGTTGTTCATTTCAGGTTGGGCACTGGAGCTGTCGGGCTATATCAACGCTACACCCGATGTTCCCAACCCCGCCCAACCAGCGTCTGCATTACTAACGATTCGTTTCCTGATCGGCCCTGTCAGCGCAGTGATTGTCTTGCTCAGTTTCATTGCCGTTTGGGCATATCCAATCACGCGCGAAAAACATGCAGAAATTCGCCGAAAGCTGGAGATGAAGGGAAATTTAGGACCTTCCAGTTCGGATTAAGAGAAAATTAGATAAATGGTATAATATTCGCAAATATCAATTTAGACTCAAGGAGGAAGACATGTTAGAAGAGTTCAAGAAATTCGTCATGCGTGGCAATGTCATCGATCTGGCAGTGGGTGTGATCATCGGTGGAGCTTTTGGCGCAATTGTCTCATCGCTGGTCAACGATATCCTCATGCCCGTCATCGGCCTGGTGCTTGGCAAAGTCAGCTTTGTTGATCTGCTCGTCGCCCTGGACGGAAAAACATATGCCTCGCTCAAAGCCGCCCGCGATGCCGGTGGAGCTGTGCTGGCTTATGGCAATTTTATCCAAAACATCATCAACTTCCTGATCATCGCCTTCGTAATTTTCCTGATTGTGCGCACGGTCAACCGGATGGCAGCCAAACCTGCTCCCGCTCCCGCTGCCCCCACAACGAAGGACTGCCCTTACTGCGCTTCAGCTATCCCGCTCAAAGCTACGCGCTGCCCTAACTGCACTTCTCAACTTTCCTGACGAACGTCCAACCAAGTTAGAAGATGCGCCGGAGCAGCCGCTCCGGCGCATTGTTTAATGATAAAATCGCATTTCAGAAACCCATCATGTAGGAGTACCTATGAGCACTGATTTAAGCGGCAACGGCATACGCCAGACATTCATCGACTTTTTTGTAAAAAAAGCCGGGCATACCTTCGTGGCATCTTCTTCCTTAGTACCGGGAGGCGATGCTACCTTGCTGTTTACCAATGCCGGGATGGTGCAGTTCAAAGATGTGTTCCTCGGCACTGATAAACGCCCTTACACACGTGCGGTGGACTCTCAGAAGTGTATGCGCGTCGCTGGCAAACACAACGATCTTGACGATGTGGGTCGCGATGACACCCACCACACATTTTTCGAAATGTTGGGGAACTGGTCTTTTGGGGATTATTATAAAAAAGAAGCAATTGCCTGGGCCTGGGAATTGTTGACGGAAGTCTGGGAGCTTCCCAAGGACAGATTATGGTCAACCTGCTTCCGAGATGACAAGGGCAATGTGCCCCAGGATGATGAGGCGGCGAATGCCTGGAATGCCCAGCCTGGTTTTGTTCCCGGTCACGCATTGTTCTTTGGCCGCAAAGACAACTTTTGGGAAATGGCTGAAACCGGTCCCTGTGGGCCATGCAGTGAAATCCATATTGACAGGGGTCTTCAGTATTGTGACATGCAGGGTGTCCCAGGCCACGAGTGTCGAGTAAACGGCGAATGCAAACGCTACCTGGAATTGTGGAACCTGGTATTCATTCAGTACAACCGCACCGGCCCCAATTCTCTCGAGCCGCTGCCCGCCACTCATGTCGATACAGGTATGGGGTTGGAGCGTATTGTTTCTGTGATTCAAGATAAAAATTCCAATTACCGCACCGATTTGCTCTTTCCATTAATCAAAGCGGCCCAAGGTTTAACCGGTCACACTGATGAAGAAGTCACGGTCAACTTTACCCCTTACCGGGTAATCGCCGATCACACCCGCGCGGCAAGTTTTTTGATCGCGGATGGTGTTGTTCCGGGCAATACTGGCCGCAATTATGTATGCCGTATGATCATCCGCCGGGCGGCACGCTTTGGCGCCAAGATCGGCCTCAACGAACCTTTCCTGGCAACCGTCGCTGACCAGGTTATTAGCAACTACAGCGGTTTTTATCCCGAATTGGCGCGCAACCAGGCGGCGATTCTGGACAATCTGACCCGCGAAGAAAAACGCTTTGCGCGCACCGTAGAAGGCGGCATGGCCAAACTGGAAAATCTGTTGGAAAAACTTCAAACCAACAGCGGCAAAGTGCTGAATGGCAGTGATGCCTTCGATTTGTATGCCACCTATGGTCTGCCGTTAGAAATCACCAAAGATGTAGCCCGTGAGCGGGACCTGGATGTTGACGAGGCTGGCTTCAAACAAGCCATGGAAGAACATAAAATCTCTTCAGGCGCTGGCGAGGAAATGGGCCCATTGGGCGGCGAGGACGTGGATGTTTACAGGCCCGTCTTGGAGACGCTGCAGAACAGGGGATTATTGAAAGATGGCGTCGCCTATGATCCCTACAACTCACTGGAAGTGGAAGGCAGCGTCTTAGCCTTGTTTAAAGACGGTCGCTCTGTCCAATCCGTTTCACCTGGCGATAAAGTTGAAGTTTTACTGCCTTCTACCTGTTTTTATGTTGAATCCGGCGGTCAGGTCTCTGACCAGGGTATTATCCAGTCCACTTCAAGGCCAGAGTGGGAAATCCGAGTTCTGGAGATGCGCAAACCTGCGGCGGGTATGATTGTCCACATCGGTGAAGTGGTGCGCGGCGAGCCCAAAACAGGCGACCTCATCCTGGCCAGTGTAGACGTGCAGCGCCGGCGTGATACCATGCGCAACCATACGGCTACACACCTGCTGCACGCTGAACTCCATGCAGTTTTAGGTTCGCACGCCCGCCAGGCAGGTTCACTGGTAGCCCCCGACCGCCTGCGCTTCGATTTCACTCATCCCGAGGCAGTTACCGCCGAGCAGTTAGAGCGCATCGAAGCCGGTATCAACCGCAATATCCTGGGCAATTATGCCTTGAAGATTGTGCACAAGCCTTTGAAACAGGCCATCGGAGAAGGCGCTATGGCGCTCTTCGGCGAAAAATACGGTGAAATTGTGCGCACAATCACCATCGGCGGTGATGAGCCATTCTCTTATGAGCTGTGCGGCGGCACGCACCTGCAGCAAACAGGCGATATCGGCGTTTGTCTGATCACCAGTGAAAGCAGCGTCGCTTCGGGCATCCGCCGCATCGAGGCAGTTACAGGCCGGGCAGCGTATGAATTGATCCAAAAGCGTTCACACGCCCTCAAAGAAGCAGCCCACGCCTTAGACTCCCGTCCAGAGGAAACGCCGCTAAAAGTCCTTGCTCTCCAGGAAGAACTAAGCGCGGCTCGCAAACAAATCCAGGCATTGCGCAAGGAAATAGCCCAGGCCGAGTTCACGCGCCGCATGGACAGCGTTCCATCGGTCAATGGAACACCTCTTCTCACCGCCATTTTACCCGATGCAGATTCTGATGTTCTGCGGGGCTTGTGCGACGCCTTCCGTCAGAAACACCCCAGCAGCATTGCGGTTCTGGCGACAGTCGTTGATGGCCGTCCGTTGATTGTTGCCGCGGTGACCGAGAATCTGGTAAAGCGCGGCGTGTCTGCGGGGGACCTGGTCAAGTTCGTCGCTGCGCCGCTGGGTGGAGGCGGAGGCGGAAAGCCTACCCTGGCCCAGGCCGGCGGCAAGGATGCCGGCAAGCTCTCTGAGGCTTTGGCCGCGGTGGCTGGTTGGGTGGAAGCCAGGCTCAAATAAGTGAATTAGCCCGGCTCCAGCAGTGACAGGCTGATACAACGAATGAAAACCCAGGTCGTACAATTAGAGCATTATGACGATGTCGTCTCTGTGCGCGACAAAATGGGTTGGGGCCAAACCAGCCGGATCCTATTGGTTTGGCCCACGCACGGGAACCCGCTGCAGCGCAAGCTGGATCTTATCCTGCTCCAGCGTCACAGCCAGGCGATTGGAGCCCAGCTCGGCCTGGTGTGCGAAGATCCTGAAGTGCGCGCCAATGCCCACGATCTGGGGATCCCGATATTCCAAGATATCCGGCGCGCTCAAACAGGCCGCTGGCGGTTGCGCCAGCGCCGCAAGCCGACTGTTTTATTGGATGAGCAAATTCACGCGAAAAATCTGAAGCTTCTCGATCAGCCTAGACTGAACAAAGCGGCTGGTGTTATCCCCCGAAAAATTCGGCTGATGATATTTGGTGCCAGCATGGCGGCTGTCTTAACTTTACTGATCCTGATTTTGCCTGGTGCGCAGCTTACACTGGAGCCGCTCTCAATACGCCAAGAGATCATCTTGCCTATCCGGGTGGATCCTCAGTTGGCGGATGTTAATCTTTCCGGGGGTTTGCCCGCCCGCTGGCACACCCTCATTGTCGAAGGCCGAGCCAGCATTCCTTCTACTGGTCTGGTCTCAGTGCCTGAAAAGCCCGCCAGCGGCGAGGTGAGCTTCACCAACCTGGGTGAGAACCCACTCTTGGTGCCTGGCGGCACGATTGTCAGCACTTTGGCTGCTGGATCCACAACCGAGGTGATACGGTTTGCCACTCAGCAAACCATTCAGGTGCCGGGCGGTGTAGGTAAAACCGTGCGCGCTCCGGTCATTGCAGTCTTGCCAGGGCAGGAAGGCAACCTGGATATCGGGGCTGTGCGTTCAATAGAAGGCTCATTGGGGTTATTGCTAAGTGTGACAAACCCGGTTCCTTTGCGCGGCGGATCCAGCCGCCAGGTGCCCGGTCCGACAGATTTTGATCGTCAGAAATTATATAATCAACTGTTAGCCAGCTTGCAGCGCAGCGCAGTGGAAGAGTTGATGAGCGCCTGGCACAGCGATAACTTGCACGCTGATTTGCCAATTACCCCGACCATCCAAATGAGCCAAATCATCACCAGCACGTATCGACCTGCCGAAAAATTGCCGGCCGCGCAGCTCGAGTTAACATTGCGCGCTGGCTTCAAAATGTTGGTCGTGCCTGGCAGCGATCTCGAAAAATTAGCAATTCCTGTGATGGATGCGGCTCTGGCGCAAGGACAGCGCGGCATTGCAGGCACGCTTCAAATTTCTTTAAATACACCGCTGCGCCAGACTGGTTCCGGAGCAGTCGGGGAACTCCGTCTGGTTCGGCATTCAGTCCGAATAATAGACGCTCCTGAAGCGGCAAACCTGGGGCGCGGCTTGCCTGCCAGCCAGGCAGGCTCAATTTTAAAGGAGCGCCTGGGATTGGCAAGCCCGGCTGGTATTATTCTTTGGCCATCCTGGTGGCCAATCTTGCCTTTACTGCCTATGCGGATTGAAGTCAATTCGTCTGTCTCACCTTGATTTTGTTCTAAAGGATGCGGTGAAATGCGTGTTCTTGCTGTTGACCCTGGAGATAAACGCCTGGGCATTGCGATCAGCGACCCGACTGGCACGATCGCCAATCCATTGACTGTGATCAAACACAACTCACGCCTGGTCGATGCCGCGGCGATTGCGAGCCTGGCGACCGAACATGGCGCCGGGCAAATTATCGTTGGGCAGGCGTTGGATTGGGATAACCAACCAACCGCCCAAAGCCGCAGCTCCGCCCTTCTGGCAGAGGCAATCCGCAGCCAGACCGATCTGCCCGTCATACTGTGGGACGAAAGCGGCAGTACAAAGGCGGCCCGCCAGGCGCATATTGCCCTGGGTGGGTCCCGGCGAAGCCGGCAGCAGCGCGGTCACGGCCATCTGGATGACCTGGCCGCCACGTATATCTTACAAACCTATCTCGATGCACACACCCAGGCGCATCCATGAGCAGCCGCCGTTCAGCCTTCCTGGCTTCTTGTTTCTTGCCATTGGTAGCAGTTTTACTGCTTTTGATTGTCATCCTGGGTGTATTGGTTGCCAGCATCCCCAAGATGGCAGCCAGCCATTTTGGACCGCCCGTCCCTGGATTGAGCAGGTTTCAGGTCTACCGCCTCAGCCTACAGCTTCTGCTGGCAGAAGATGGCCTGCGTACGCCGGCGGATCCCTTGGGTGAAGCCGTTTCCTTCGTCATCGATCTGAACGAAACAACCGCCTCCGTAATCGATCGCCTGGGCGCCCAGGGCCTAGTCAAAGACCCAGAAATCCTGCGGGCCTATATGGTGTATGCCGGGTTGGATACCGCTCTCCAGGCAGGCAGCCATGAACTGAGCCCGGCAATGAACCCAATCCAAATTGCCCAGGCTCTCCAAAATGCTTCGCCTGGGAAAACCATCATCAGTGTTCTGCCTGGTTGGCGCATTGAAGAGATCGCTGCCGGCCTGCCCAGCGCAGGGGTTGACCTGGAACCCCAGGCTTTCATCCAGGCCGCCAAAACTTCAACCGATTGGCAGTTCGCCAGTGAACTGCCCAACGGCGCAGGGTTGGAAGGGTTTCTCTTCCCAGGCACTTACGAAGCTCCCCGTTCTGTTCATGTTCAAGAGTTACTCCCTATGATGCTTGCTCGGTATGCCGAGAAGGTAAACGGCGAGGTGCGCAACGGTTTTTCCACTCAAGGGCTTACCATATACCAGGCGACGACCCTGGCATCGTTGGTTCAGCGAGAGGCAGTAGTAGAAGATGAAATGCCCTTGATCGCTTCGGTATTCCTCAACCGCCTGGCGCAGGGCGGTAAGTTAGATTCGGATCCCACAGTCCAGTATGCGCTCGGATACAATGAAGAACAAAAGCGCTGGTGGACAAATCCATTAACTGCCGATGATTTGCAGGTTGATTCGCCGTACAACACATATCGTAATTCCGGGTTGCCGCCTGGACCGATTGCTAATCCCGGACTGGCTGCCTTGCGTGCTGTGGCTTTTCCCGCTCAAACAAAGTATTACTACTTCCGGGCACGCTGCGATGGTTCGGGACGCCATGCATTTGCTGAGACATACCAACAGCACCTGAACAATGCCTGCCCTTGAAAGAGCCTCGTCATGAAGTTTTCGATTAATTATTCTTTAGAAGCCGCTGAGCTGCTTGCTGCCGGCCGTATCCAACTCGATTATTTCAAGTGTCCCAATTGGCCTGACCTCGTGTCCGAAGCCTGCCGATACGCGCCGGTCGCAGTGCATTTTGACCTGACCGCCGGCAGTGGAAAACTGGCCGAACAAACCGATTGGGATTCAATTGATAAATTATTAACGCATACCCACACGCCTTATGTCAATGTTCATATCGACCCGCCGTTGAAAGTATACCCAGGTCTCGATGTCGCCAGACAATCACCCCAGGAGGTCGAGCAGATCCGAGCGGCTGTGGCTGCTGATTTACGAGATTTGGTTCAACGATTCGGGGCTGATAAAGTGATTGCTGAGAATCCCCCATACCACGCCGCTCAGGGCCATGTGCTGCGCTGCGCGGGTGATCCGATCTTCATACACGAAGTGATCGAAGACGCTGGTTGTGGTCTGTTATTCGATCTTTCACATGCCGCCATTTCCGCCCAATATTTAGGAATCGCAGAAAGTGATTATTTCAAGTTGCTTCCCTTGAACCGGCTGCGAGAACTCCACTTCACCGGCATTCACAATGTGAATGGACGCCTGACAGACCACCTGCCGGCCTTGCCTGCTGATTGGCAGCGCCTTGATCGAGCTCTGGATTCGGTCGCCTCTGGCATGTGGGGAAAAGCCTGGATGTTGGCGTTTGAATACGGTGGAATTGGCGATCTTTTCTCCTGGCGCAGCGACCGGGAGGCGATCGCCGAACAGGTCCCCATCTTATTTGCACGAGTGGGGGCTGTTCTCTAAATTTTCTCGTGCAACATCATGTTAGAATGGAAATCAAAGCGGCGAAACATTTAGCGGTTGGCCATTTGGATCATTTTTATTGTATAGATAATGGGTGTGCAAATGAATCGAGATTTCCAACAATCTGGTACTCTGCAATTCCTGCTTCCAGAAGAATCGCCTCAAGTGTTTCTGGTCGAGAAAAATCTTCTCACCATCGGAAGGGCTGCGGATAACGATTTCGCGGTGGATCATGCCAGTATTTCACGCCACCACGCCCGCCTGATTTGTGAAAATGGGCGCTGGTATGTCGAGGACCTCAACTCATCTAACGGCACTTTTCTAAACAACCAGCGTCTCAAGCCATTGGTACGGCAGGAACTGCATCCGGGGATCAAATTGCACTTCGGTTCAATTGAAGCTGTGGCCAACTTCCTTCCTGCCTCCTCCGTAGCTGACGGTGAAAAAACAATAATCGGCCGATCGGAAAACCAATCTACGCTTCTGGCGCAGTTGCTATCTACTCCGAAAAAGCGTCGGTTACTAGGCATTGCTCTCCTCAGCGGCGCCTGCCTGACTGCATTGTTATGCATTACTGTTGTCCTGGCTGCCGGTAAATTGGGTATTTTTGGAGAACAAAGGAAGACCCTGATCAGCGCTTGTGCCCAGCCGGCCATGCCGGTCACTCAGCGCGGCGGGCAAATCTTCACAATTTCCGCCGCCCAAACGGCGGTGCCGGGATTCACACCAGTTCCTAGCGCTGTCACCATAACCCAAACAGTTCAAACGCCAACCTTATTACCGACTTTGCCTGGCGGTACGGTTATATACCCAACGTTAAATCCCAATCAGGGGCCTTCTGGCCTTTCATCTGTTCCGCTCCAACCTTTGTTGAACACCGCTTTTCTGGAAATACCATTCCCATTTGACGGCGGCAACCAGAATTTCGGCGGCACCGATGATCAGTTTCGCACAGCCAGCCAGCGCAACCTGGGGAGTAATCATGGCAGAATCAACAGCTTTTTTGATCATTGGTCCCCGCTCTACCCTGCGCCGAAAGATCCGGGCGGGCTGGGCGGGAAAGAATCACCAGACGAGCCAGTGGCCAAACACATTATGGTTTATTGGGGTGATAACGATCCATATCTCAATTATTCGGGGCATCCAGCGATGGATTTTTCAACCTTTGTGTATATGCAGCCAACCACCCCTGTTTTTGCCGCCGCGGATGGCGTGATCGAATTCGTCGGCATCCATAAAGCTTCCGGCGCCTATAATATCAAGATCAAACATACGGTGGCAGGCGTTGGCGATTTCGAAACGATTTACTGGCATCTGAACCCGGATGAATATTTTGACCACATGGCAGGCACAGAAGGCCAATCGATCAAAGCCGGCACACGCATTGCCACTATGGGCAACACAGGCTACAGCACCGGTCATCACCTGCACTTTGAGGTGCGCTTTGATCTCAATCACGACGGCCAATTTTCGCCGTCCGAAGTTGTCGATCCCTATGGCTGGTTGGGCAGCGCAGAAACTCCGAACGATCCCTGGACTGCGGCCTCCGGAATGGTCAGCAATTATTTGTGGAAACATCCATTAGGAACCACCTCTCAGGTGCCCGCCAACGGTGGTGGAAGCGTGTCTCAACCGGGAGGCAGCGGCGGCGAATTCCCTTCGCAGCAAATTTGTCTTCCTCCAGGCAGCCTTCCTCCAGGCGGCACGGTGACGTTTTCATGGAAACCTGACCCCGCGCCTCAAGGCGCCTATGTAGGGGCAAACAATGCCTGCACTTTAAATGTGAAAGATGCCCAGGGCCAACCAGTCACAAAATTCAATACGCCGGTCAGCATTATCATCCCTTTCAAAGACCAGGATATCGAAAATATCGATCCAAAAACGCTGACGATTTACTGGCGTGACACCGCGAATGGGCCCTGGACACCCCTGCCCACAACCCTTGACCTGCAGAAAAAAGTCGCTGAGGCTGAAACAGATCGCCCTGGCTCGTGTGCATTGATGGGTCAGCCCACGAAAGACATTGCGCCTCCAGCGGCGGCCATCCAGGTCAATGCTGACAGGGCTCCGGATGGCTCCTTCTACGACCAGGCAACCGTCACACTTTCTGCTTACGATCCATCTGGGATCAAGGCGATCTATTACAGCCTGGATGGCGGTCAAACCTGGCTCGAATACAAACAACCGTTTAAAATTGACCCTTCGGGCATTCCACAGTCAGCTCCTCAAGAAGCTGAATCCTTTGGCGGCCATCCGGGTAATTTCCTGGTTGTTGCCTATGCGGTCGATAAAGCCGGCAACGTGCAGAATCCGCCTTCCTACGAATATTTCTCCATTGACCCTTCGAAAAAGCCCGACACAGCCCTTTTCTCGACCAAAACAGCCAACTTCACGGCAACCATTCCACTGCCTCAAGCGCCCAGCGCCACCGAGACGGCAACCTTCACCCCCTCCCCAACCTCCAGCCCGGCAGGCACTCCCACACCCACGACGCTGGTTTGTAACCCAACATTGACACTCGATAAGAACGCTTTCTGCCGTAAAGGCCCCAGTATGGTATATACGCCATACACGGCTTTCACAAAAGATACTACCCTTTCTGTCATTGGGCAGAACAGCGATTTTGGCAGTTTGTGGTTGTTGGTAAAAGTGCCTGGAGAAATTACCACCTGCTGGGTTTCGGTTTCCGGTGGAACGTTGACTGGTGCAGAAGGGGTGTGTACTCCCCCCAAATTCAAGGCGCCTCCACTGCCTTCAGCTACACCCACACCCACGTGGACGCCCACGCCTACGCCCACTCCAACCGAAACGGATATCCCTGGGGAGGGTAATTAAAACTGCATTCTAGGGCGTCCAGTAATATTGCAGCAGGACATTAATGAAAGGCGTGCCGTTGACATAATCGACGCCAACCGCCCAGGTGCGCCAATCGTGTTCCTGGTCGGCTGGCGCAGCCCGGTAGAGAGCGATGAAATTCAACGCCCGATAATCGAAAGGCCAGACTGCTGGCGCGCTGGATGCTCCGCTTGCCACACCATTTTCCAGGCTGTTGCACACACGCTGGCTGCTAACGCCGATCACATTGATCAAAGCCGGGTAGAATTTCTCCATAAAAGAACCACTTACCGGCTGGCCGCTGGCAGAGTCAGCGCCCCAGGCGTAGGCCGCGGAGCTGGCAAACAGACCGGCAATTTCATGCGGGTCTGTAATCGTAACCACAGTACCGCTGCCAGGTGATCGATACAACAGCAACCCATGCGCCGGGCTAACAAGCCTGGCCAGGGCCTCTCCGTCTTGTTTGCGTATCGCCAGGGTAAACTGATCGATCAACTGGCCAACCCGTGCATCAGCACAAAACGCATCCGCCGACACCTGTTCGGCGACAAAGGCTGAACTGACCCATCCTGAATTGTCTTGCCCTGGGATTTTGATCTCGACCCAATTGATTTCATCAGCATTTACAACCTGCCCTGTGGGGATAATATCCCTGGCGTCTGCGTTGAGAGTCTCGATAATCTTGGCGCTGGTAGACGCCTTTTCCCGGATATTCAGCACTTCGCCTTTTGCCAGGTTAAACACAGCCAACTTGTGTGCGGGCGGTGGCAATTGGGCCGTAGCCTGGCCGCCTGCCGGAGTAAGAGTAACCAGAGGCGTGGATAAGGCAGATGTGCTTGCAGGCTGAGCTGTACTGTTGGAAGTCTGGGGTATTGCGGTTGCTGTCGTATTTGGCGCGGCTATTTGGGTAGCCGTCGGCAGATCGCTGTTGAGAGAGCGTTTACAGGCCGTCAGCCCGCCTGCCATAGCCCAAAGCGCCAGGCAGACCAGCACAATCTTCAGGTAAAAACGGTTCATGATCCCAATCCCTCGT
The DNA here is from genome assembly GCA_029782365.1 of Chloroflexota bacterium. GTDB lineage: Bacteria > Chloroflexota > Anaerolineae > Anaerolineales > UBA4823 > CAWBUW01. The sequence goes on along the minus strand of JAKOUW010000160.1, from coordinate 316,481 downwards.
TTGTTTCAATTGAGGGTGCACGTTTCTTTAGAATGTAATATGTAGCGCGCTTGTCCCCCACTTTGATCAAAATACCCCGGCTGACGAGATCTGCAAGATCTCGTCTCAACGTTTCACTGTGCACGTCCGAGCAAAGTTCCTGATATTCCCGGCTGGTGATGCGCTTATTGCGCGCAGTATGAGCCAGAGCGGCTTGCTGCCGTGAGTTCAAGCCTAACCCGGCGAAGGAACTCAAGTCTGGCAGCGCCGTTCGTTCACCAGTCGCATCCGAAAAGAGAGTCACTCGGAAAGTGCCTGCCGTCTCTTCGAAACGCGGTGGACGTAAACCGGTTTGCCGCATGACTCTTACCACTCGATCCAATCCATATCCCAACCGTTCGACAAAGCCCAGATCAGAAAGCACCTGAGTTATCACTGCATTCCGAGCGAATCGCGCTTCTAATAAGTTATCCAGATTCACTGGCCCAGGCAGGCCCCCGGGTGAATGGACTTCCAGGCGGTCCGCAAAAATATGGAGATGAATTGTATCTCCCTGCAGGTTGTAATCACGGTGAGCAACTGCGTTGACCAGCAGTTCACGAACAGCTTCGAAAGGATACTCCGGAGTTTCCTGGTGCGCCAGGCCGATCATATGCACAACTCTGCGGAAATTCTGCTGGATAAAGGTTTCAGCCTGGCGCAGTTGTTCTGGTAGGCAACCTGCCAGATCCTGCTTAATAAAATCGTCGCCAAAAGAAGCGCCGGGGAAACGCGCCGCCAGGATGGTGGCATTGGGCAGCCATTGTTGGGGATGTTTTCCGAACAAAAGAATGGCCGCATTGGTGGGTGATAATTTGCCATTTTGGCGGGCCAGGCAGCCGCGGCGCAGCAAAATCTCTTCCCAAGGTTCACTGCCTGGCAAATTTAGCGCGGCGATGTAAGCAGCTATCTGCCCTGCGTCCAACTCATCCAGGGATGCCTCAGGCACCAGGCGTGTTTCGAAATGCACCGAACCACGTTCCATTAATAACTGGCGCAGACGGCGCGCCGCCAATGGGTTCGTTTGTGTGCCTTCCCGCACCCAATACCGATCATCGACGCTGTACACATTCGGCAGTCCATGTGGAATAGTGATGAACAACACCTGCTTACCATAACAGGGTTGCAGGGATGGAATCGGCAGCACCAGCGGTGGGTCTACCAACAGGGCGGCTTGAAAGACTCTGTCGATGGCTTCTTTAGGTTGGCTGATGCCGTGCACTTCACGCGCTCGCGGCGCTAACCCGAGCAAAACAATGCCGCCATCGCCATTGGCCATGCCTGCCAACACCACCGCCAGGCGTGCTGCGGGTGTATCTTCTGGAAACCAATGCAGCCTCGGTCCCATGCCCTGTTCGACCAGCGCAGTCATATCCAACGCCCTGCTTGCCGAATTGCTGGGAGACATAATCTTTTACGACAACCCCCGGGTAGCCAACGCGGCTGATCCAGCCAAATTACCGTCTGCCGGCAGTTCTGCTCCAGCAGGTTTGCCTTTTTCCTTTGGGCGGCGTTTGCGCGGCGCCTGGCGTTGAGGTTGAACAGGTTCAGGCAGCAGCGCCGCTTCGAGCACCTGGCGCATATGATCAACGGGGATTAAGTTTAATTCCGAACGCGCCCGCTTTGGCACATCCACCAGGTCTTTTTGATTGCGCCGCGGGATGATCACAGTCTTCAGCCCAGCCCGGTGAGCGGCCAACACCTTCTCTCGCAGGCCACCTATCGGCAAGATACGCCCGCGCAGGGTGATCTCGCCTGTCATGCCCACTTCTTTATGAACCGCCCGCCCGGTGAAAGCCGATATCAACGCGGTGCAGATGGTGATGCCTGCGCTCGGACCATCTTTTGGGATCGAGCCTTCCGGGATATGAATATGGATATCGGTGTTATCGTAAATATCCGGGCTAATGCCCATCTCTGGAGAAAGCGACTTGACAAAAGAAAGAGCAGCCTGTGCCGACTCTTGCATGACACTGCCAATTTGGCCGGTTATCTGCAGGTTGCCTTTTCCATCAAAAAGTAAAACCTCAACCGGCATGATCTCGCCGCCGTTCTCCGTCCAAGCAACACCGGTCGCCACCCCGACTTCATCCTGGCCTTCTGCTTCGAAGTTAAAGAACTGCGGCGGCCCCAACAATTCATCCACCATAATGGGCGAAATCCGCCTGGGATATTTCTTGCCTTCGGCTTTCTGGCGGGCGACTTTGCGCGCCAGGCGGCCAATTTCGCGCTCCAGGTTGCGCACACCTGCCTCGTAAGTATATTCACGAATCAGGCGTTGCAAGGTAGTCGAAGGAAATCGCAAACCGGTCTCCTCCAATCCGCTCTCTTCGAGCTGACGAGGAATCAAGAAACGGCTGGAGATTTCCAATTTTTCTTCTTCGATATAACCAGGAAACTCGATAACTTCCATGCGATCCAATAAAGCAAGTGGGATCGACATGGTGGAGTTCGCAGTGGTTATGAACATGACCTTAGAAAGATCGTACGGAAGTTCCAGGTAATGGTCGGAAAAAGCGTGGTTTTGCTCCGGGTCGAGCACTTCAAGCAATGCTGAAGAAGGATCGCCGCGAAAATCCTGCCCCAACTTATCAATTTCATCCAACATAAAAAGCGGGTTAAGGGTACCTGCCCGGCGCATCGTCTGTAAAATACGCCCCGGCAGTGCGCCGATGTAAGTTCGGCGGTGACCGCGTATTTCTGCTTCATCGCGTACGCCTCCCAGGGAAAGGCGGACAAATTTCCGCTCCAATGCTTCAGCGATCGAGCGGCCAAGAGAGGTCTTCCCAGTGCCGGGCGGCCCGACAAAACACAAAATCGGTTGGCGCAGGCGCTTCGGTTTTAAACTGCGAACGGCGATATACTCCAGGATGCGTTCCTTGGCACGCGGCAAACCATAATGAAAATTATCCAGCACCTCCGCTGCATGTTTAACATCCAGGTTGTCTTCCGTCAAATTCGTCCAGGGTAAATCCAGGATCCAATCCACGTAAGTGCGAATGATACCAACTTCTGGAGACATCGAAGGCATCTGAGCCAGGCGATCTACTTCTTTCAGGGCCCGCTGCTGTGCCTCTTCAGGCAGCGGTGCACCTTCGATTTTTGAGCGCAATTCCAACAGCTCGCGCGTCCAGGGATCGGATTCACCAAGCTCGGTCTGGATAGCGCGCAACTGTTCTCGCAGGTAAAACTCACGTTGAGAGCGGTCCACTTCGTTTTGTGCCCGATTATGAATTTCGTCCTCCAATTCGAGCACATCGGCTTCTTTGGCCAGGATGGAGATAATCTTTTCCAAACGTGCTGCCGGGTCAAGCGTCTGCAAAAGGGTAATCCGCTCATCCAGAGTTGGAGTTACCGAGGAACAAATCATATCAGCCAATCGGCCTGGCTCCTCGATATTCAAGGCGAACAGGTAAGCCTCCTCTGGAAGGCTGCGGTTGAGCTGGACGCAGCGGTCGAAAAGCTGTAGCGCAGTGCGCATGGTTGCTTCCAGGTGGCGGTCGACTTTGACAGGCTCAATTAGCGGGCGGGCTCGTGCAACCAGGTAAGGCTCAGTCTGGATAAATTCAACAATTTCAACCCGGCGACGGGCCTGCACCAAAGCCGAACTTGATCCATCGGGCATACTCAGCAGGCGGCCTACAGCCATCTCAACACCGATCGGATAAAAATCATCCTTTGTCGGCTCATCCAGGTCGGGGTCTGTTTGATTGATGGCAATTACTGTTTGGTCGGCTTCCTGAGCATCTTCGATCGCCATTAAGGTTGTCTCCCGCGCCACAAAGATCGGTGAGATCATATGTGGGTAAACAACCAGGTCGCGCATACCGATTACCGGACATTCGATCAGCCCGTTTTTGTCGGGCTGAGTATCGGGGACGCTGTACAACTCCTCGGTTCGATTGTGCATGGCATCGCCGAATTCATCTTCATTACCATTATCCTGGGGAAACCAGGGGATGCTGCGACCATCGTCGCTCGAATGTTTCTCTTTCATGACTTCTCCTCAGCGTTGTTCTGGAACTGCTTATACCAGGCGATGCGTGCTCCAGCGGCAACGAAGATACTACCAGCCACCAACACCAGGCGAGGCGGTTGGGCGCTTTTCGCACTATTCAACGCAACCATCAACGCCTGAGCGACATCTTCAATCACCCTCCCGGATAGACCCAGCGCTGCCAGTTGATCCATGATTAACTGTGGTTTTGCAGCCCGTGGGTGAAACGATTTTACCACGATAACCTCTGCCAGCCGCGGAGCCAGTTCAGCCAACATCCCACTGATATCCTTGTCCTCGGAAGCTCCAAAAATCAAGCAGACATGCCAGCCAGAAAAATAATCATCTAACGCCTGGCGCAGGCGCAGAGCCGAATCACGATTATGGGCGCAGTCCAATATCAGGGGTGGATTCCGCTGCAAGATTTCAAATCTTGCGGGCCATTCGGTGTGGCCAAATCCTGCTACAACCGCGGCATTATCTAGATGCTCCAAACCTTGCTGGCGAGCAATTTGCAGACCGGTAAAGGCTGTCGCCGCATTTTCGAGCTGGTGCGCTCCTAATAAATTGAGCTCGATATCGAGGAAATCATTCACCTCACGCTGAGATTTTGGCCAAATGCGCAGGCGCTGTCCATCCAGGCTGTGATCGAGAGGTGCAAAATGGACATCCAAGCCCACCTGTGTCAAAGGCGACTGGCGCTCGGCAGCGACATCGATAAACACCTGGCGTGCTTCAGGTTGTTGAGGCGCGATCACAACCGGTGTTTTGTGTTTTATAATGCCTGCTTTTTCTACGGCAATTTCTGCCAGGGTGCTGCCCAATATCTGCATATGGTCGTACGAAATGGAGGTTATGATCGAAACCACAGGTTGGACGATATTGGTCGCATCCAGGCGTCCGCCCAAACCCACCTCTATCACCGCCGCTGTCACACCCTGGCGTGCAAAAAACAGAAATCCTAGAGCAGTAGCGATCTCGAAAGTGGTCAGTTTCGGAATTTTGGCAATGACCGGTTTCATTTCATCGATCAAAGCGACAAAATCGGCATGTGAAATCGGCGTGCCATCCACCTGGATTCGCTCGGCGAAATCATCCAGGTGCGGCGAGGTATATAAACCAACCCGGTAGCCGGCGCTGTGCAGGCTGCTGGCGCACAGAGCGGCGGTGGAGCCCTTGCCTTTCGTCCCAGCAATGTGCAAGATTGGATATTTATGGTGAGGATTACCGAAAGCTTCTACCAGGTCATACATCCTGCCCAGCTCAAACTGTTCAGGGCTAAAAGTCCAATTGCGCTGCATGGAGTAATCCACAAAACTGTATAAATAGTCCAGGGAAGACTGGTAGGCAGTATCGGAATCTATCATCTTGCTGGGATTGTAACCGCCTCTGATGCAGTATGCAAGGATTAACCAATCCAAATCATCCTGAACGTTCCAATTGTGGAAAGTGTTTTTACCATTCGGCAAAGTGGGAATGTATTAACAAAAACCCGCTAATAATTGCATGTCTTTCCCAAACCAAGGCTAAATATCTGCACAAAGTGGGGCGAGATCTGTACAGTATAAAGGCAAAGCAGCGATGAAATTTAATTTTTAGCTTGCCCCTTTCTTTAAAGGGGAGTATCATTTTAGATTGAATGTATAGGAATGCTCATTCCGAACAAATATAAAAAAAGGAGAAGAAAATATATGAGCAAAAATCGTTTCCCATTTCTCATGCTGGCGGTTGTAATCATCTTGTCGATGATTCTTTCCGCCTGCGCTCCCCAGACAGTGGAAGTGATTAAGACTGTCGAGGTTGAAAAACCGGTTGTCCAGACGGTGGAAGTTGAAAAACAGGTCGTCACGACGGTGGAAGTTGAGAAAATTGTTCAGGTCACCCCGACACCAGTTCCCGCGACTGCCACTCCCGAGCCCGTCGCCGTTGGCACTGACGCCAATCCGATCATTATGGCGTTGGCTCCTTCTGCCACCACCCAGGAATTGCAAACTGGGGGCGATGCAATCGCTGCCAAGCTGTCCGAAATGACCGGTTTAAAGATCAAGACCCTCGTCCCCACCAATTATGCTGCTCTCGTGGAAGCGATGGGCTCTGGCAATGCTCACATAGGCTGGCTGCCCCCGTTGGCTTACATGCTTGCCAAGTATAAAGGCTATGCGGATGTCGGTCTGGTTGTCTTGCGCGCCGGATCGGATCACTATGGTTTCCAGTACGTCGCCAATGCCGCCCGCAAGACCGCTGATGGCAAGCCGATGTTCACTTCTTACTTTGATCCTGCCACTGGCAAGAGCACCGCAGATGCCAAGACTGCCTTGGCTCAATTTGCAGGCAAGAAACCCTGCTGGACAGATCCACTCTCTGCCTCCGGCTATGTTTTGCCTTCCGGCCTCCTCAATTCGAGCGGTGCCAAACCCAAAGCAGGCGCCTGGGTCCAGGGTCACCCGACTGTGATCAATTCTGTTTACCTGAGCCCGAACGGTGAAATCTGCGATTTCGGCGCCACCTACATCGACGCCCGCACTGCGGTTGTGAAGACCTTTCCCGATGTCAACGATAAGGTCCAGGTCATTTACGTCTCTGACCCGATCATCCCGAACGACAATGTCTCTTTTGCCGCCAATGTTTCTGCGGACATCCGCACGAAGCTGTCCAATGCCCTGCTCGAGCTTTCCAACACTGAAGAGGGCCGCACCCTGTTAAAGAACGGCGGGTATGATATCGGCGGTCTGAAGGCTGTCGATGACACTTTCTACGATAATTTCCGTGTTTACCTGCAAGCCGCTGGCTACGATGTGACCAGCTTCAAGTAAAATTAGGTGTTTTTTGGAGGGAGGGTCTTTCGGCCCTCCCTCTCTGCTTAACGAAGCTTTTCGTTAGGGATGCTTATGCTGCGAATTGAAAACTTGACTAAGGTTTATCCAAACGGCACGCAGGCGTTAAAAAACGTCAGCTTTGATGTGCCCGATGGCGAATTCATGGTGGTGATCGGGCTGTCTGGCTCTGGCAAGTCCACACTGCTGCGCTGTATCAACCGCCTGATCGAACCCACCAGCGGAAAAATTTATTGGGACGGCCAGGATATCACCTCAGCCTCCCAAGCCGAGCTGCGCAGTATACGGCGCAACATCGGCATGATCTTCCAGCAGTTTAACCTTGTCAAACGTTCGAGTGTAATGACCAATGTGTTATCTGGGCGGCTGGGTTATGTCAATCCCTGGGCCAGCCTGCTGGGCATCTGGCCTGTCATAGAAAAACAGCGCGCTTTGAAAGCCCTGGAACGCGTTGGCATCGCCGACAAAGCCACCAGCCGGGCCGACGCCCTTTCAGGTGGCCAGCAGCAGCGCGTCAGCATTGCCCGTGCCTTGATGCAAGAGCCCAAGATTCTACTTGCCGATGAGCCGGTAGCCAGCCTGGACCCGGTTTTGTCCCATTCCATCCTGCAGTATCTCGAACAATTGAATAAAGAAGGCATTACGGTTATTTGTTCGCTGCACTTCCTGGATCTAGTGCATCGCTACGCTACCCGGGTGGTGGCGCTCAAAAATGGTATGAAGGTATTTGAAGGCAGCGCCAAAGAGATCGATCGTCCCAAATTTAAAGAAATTTACGGTGAAGAAGCGCAAGAAGTGCGCGCCGCCACATTATAACCTGCCGAATGAAGACATCTGCTCGCTCTCCCATCATTGCCGGTCTGCTTTCCCTCGTGGTGCCTGGCGCCGGGCAGATCTATGCCCGCCATGCTTACCGCGGCGTAGTTATCTTGCTCACCACCCTGGTCATTCTAGGCATGGTTCTCTGGTACGGTCAGCCCCTCTGGTATCTTTCCCCTGTGGCGATCTGGATATGGAACAGCGTAGATGCTGCCTCCGCGGCCCGAGGCCGTTCCATCTCGATCGTTTGGCCTGTGATTTTCGGCCTGATTGCCACCTACGGTATTGGCTGGCAGGTTTTGCAAATCGATTTCAGCACCGCAGATTTCAACCGCGCCGTGCAGATCATGCGCCCGATGTTCAGCCCTGATTTTATTCAACAGCACCGCGAACAGAATACCGCCTGGGTAGAAATCCAGGTGCCCTGCGAGAAAAACCCTCCACCTGGCACCAACACGATTGACGGCAAAACTGTCACAGTCACCCCATCTTGTGCAGGTATCTCGGAACCAGTCATCTCGACAATCTCAGGTATGTGGCCCAATACAGAGACCGAGATCTGGTGGGAAGACCCCTCTGGGCAGGACAAAATGATCGGTGAGGGAGAATCGACGATGCTTAAGCTGACCACTGACAGCGAAGGCAAGCTCACTGTTATGATCCATGTGCCGACCACCGCCTTGATCGCTGTACCTGATCCGAGCATCGCAGACCCGCACCGCATTTATTATCGCCAATATCGCCCGCTCGGTGGAATTGAGCTGTCATTTATTGGAAATGAGGTGGTCAAGGGAGCGTTGGTCACCGTGGGTATGGCGCTGATCGCCACCATATTAGCAATGGTGATCGCCATTCCCATTAGCTTTTTAGCCGCTCACAACCTTATGAGTTCCAACCCGTTCACTTTTGGCGTTTACCTTGTGGTTCGCACTCTGCTCAATCTGGTGCGCTCGATCGAATCGCTGATCATTGCCATTATTTTTGTCGTTATTGTCGGCCTGGGGCCTTTCGCTGGGGTTTTAGCCCTGGCGGTTCACTCGATCGCCGCTCTGGCCAAGTTATATTCTGAAGTGATCGAAGGTATTGACCCCGGGCCGATTGAAGCTATTCATGCAACCGGCGCTACCTGGGTACAAACCGTGCGCTACGGCGTCATCCCGCAAATTATCCCACCTTTTACCGCATTCACCATCTACCGTTGGGATATCAATGTACGTTCAGCCACAGTGATTGGGTTGGTGGGCGGAGGTGGGCTGGGCTTCTTGCTGATCGAGCTGATCCGCATTAACGAAATGCGCGGGGTCAGCACCGTCTTTATCGCCATCGCCATCATTGTTATCGCCCTCGATACCATCAGTGCACGCATTCGCAGCAACCTGACCTAACTATGTCCGAACGCTTGCCCAAACTCCCTATCATGCGAAATATCCTGCTGGCGATTTTAATCGTGGCGGCGATCGGCATTTCCTGGCGGGTGACGGAAATCGATTTTGTCCGCCTGCTGGTTGATTTGCCCAAGGGCGAAAAAATCTTCAAAGCGTTTCTGACCCCGGATCTGGTGACACGCGAAGTCACCACTACCACCATCGGGATCGATTTTCCTATCCCTTGCAGTTCGGCCAGCCCCTCGCCGGCGCTGGCTTCTGGACCTCGCCTGGTACCTTCGGTGCCCTGCGCCAATGTCCGTGACAAGTTTACCCTGGAGGGATACGAGCTGCAGGCCAACTCCGAAATAATAGTTCGCTGGGTCTTTCCGGATGGTCGCCAGTTGGCCGCCATCCGCACCCAGACCGATTCTACCGGGCATTTCAGTGTTCCTGTCGAGGCGCGTCCTATCGCAGCCTCTCAAGGTGGCATTGCCAGCAAATTGCAAATTGAAGCTCTGACTCCCTTTGGCACGCTCATGCCGTCCCAGGCGCTTAAGGACGTAATGCAAGCCATGTTCGTGACTATTTTCATGGCGCTGATCTCTACCACCGCTGCCACCTTGATCGCCGCGCCATTATCCTTTCTGGCGGCGTCTAACATCACCCGCCGTGGCCCACTAGGCACTGCTGTGTATTTTGGCGCCCGCTCTTTCTTTAACCTCCTGCGTTCCTACGACCCGCTCGTGATGGCAACTATTTTCGGCTTCTGGCTGAGCTTCGGGCCGTTCCCTGGTGTGTTAGCGCTGACGGTTGTCACCGTGGCCTCGCTGGGTAAGCTCTTCTCAGAAGCAGTTGAAAACATAGATCCTGGACCAATCGAAGCCCTCAGCGCCACCGGCGCCAACCGCATCCAAACGGTTGTCTTCGCTGTGATTCCACAGATCGTGCCAGATTTTGTCTCTTACATCATTTATCATTGGGATATCAACGTGCGCATCTCGACTATTATCGGCTATGTTGGCGGCGGTGGCATCGGTTACTTCCTCAGTCAGTCGATCAACGGCTTTAAATACCAGGCTGCAGGCACTGCGATTTGGATGATTGTCATCGTGGTTTGGACGATGGACTTCCTCAGCGCGGAAGTGCGCAAACGCTTGACCTGAACAGATGCAGCCTTATAGTACAATCTTACTCATGTTAAAGAAATCCCTTTCCTTTTTCACTCACCTGCTCGCCTGGAGCGCGGGGTTAGGGCTGGCATCCCTGCTGATCTCCCGTCTGATCACTTCTCTGGCAGCCTTACCGAGGTTATATACAGTTCAGGATGTGCCAGCTCAGCGCGCCGCGATTGTATTCGGGGCCGGACTGTGGCGCGACGGCAGCCCAACGCCGGTGCTGAGTGACCGCGTAGCAACTGCGGCAGAATTGTACTTCGCAGGAAAAATTGAAAAGCTTCTCATGAGCGGCGATAACAGCACAGATAGTTATAATGAGCCGGCTGCCATGCGGCAGCATGCGCTCGATCTCGGCGTACCCGAGCAAGCCATTGTGCTGGACTACGCCGGACGGCGCACATACGACACCTGCTATCGTGCACAGGCAATTTTCGGCTTGCGGTCAGCCATTCTGGTAACACAAAACTTTCATCTACCACGCGCCTTGTATACCTGCCAGGCGCTGGGTCTGGAAGCTTACGGTGTGCCTGCCGATCGCCAGGCATACCGTCGTTCAGCCTTGCTCTGGTGGGATTTGCGTGAGTTTCCTGCCACTCTGACGGCGATGCTAGAAGTGCATATTACCCACCCGGCTCCTATCCTCGGAAAGCCGGAACCGATCTTCGAGAACACAAGCGAAATTCTATTGGAGGACTCTTATGACTCGCGATGAAGGCCTGGCGTTCGTGCGCGAATTTGTGAAAAATGAAAGCCTGGTGCGCCACATGCTCTCGGTGGAGGCCTGCATGCGCTTTTACGCCAATCTTCATAACGAAGATGTCGAAACTTGGGGATTGACCGGCCTGATCCACGATTTTGATTGGGAAATCCATCCAACCCTGGATGAGCATCCCCAGGCAGGTGCACCAATTCTGCGAGAACGAGGCGTGCCTGAGTTGATCGTGCGCGCTGTGCTCAGCCATGCTGATCACACGGGAGTGCCGCGCCAGAGTCGCATGGAAAAAGCCCTGCTCGCCTGCGATGAAATTACCGGGTTGGTAACTGCAGTTGCGCTCGTGCGCCCCTCACGATCACTTTATGACCTGGAGCCATCTTCGGTCAAGAAGAAATGGAAGGATAAAGCTTTTGCAGCCGGCACAGATCGAGCAGATATGGCCAAAGCAGCGGCTGATTTCGGCGTCGAATTATGGGAGCATGTGGGCAACGTCATCACAGCCATGCGCACCATTGCCCCTGAATTGGGACTTGTTGGTGTAACAACTTCTTGACAATACCGAACATTTGGGCTAAAATTCTTCTATACGCAATTTATTGATTGCAGAAACGAGGATTCTATGCCCGACTCTCCCATTCCGCCCAGCGCTCATATCAATGCTGCGACTCCCTTGGCGGGTGCAGTCAGCGCCTGGCGAATTTATCTGGCCGACCAGGGAAATTCACCGCACACGGTGAAGGCTTTTGCCGCTGATATCCTTCTGCTGGCAGGCCATATGCCGCCTGATCGAGGCGTTGGCAGCTTCAGCACAACCGATCTCAATAATTTTCTCAAATGGCTGCAAGAAGGCCGCGGTGTGCCTTGCAGCCCCAAAAGCCTTTCACGCCGTATTACCTCGCTCAAGGCCTTCTTTCGCTGGCTTACCCAATATGGCGTCATCCTGGCGGATCCGGCAGAGAAAGTCGTTCAGTTTTCAGCAATCAGTCCCTTGCCCCAGGCGCTCACGCCTGATGAAACCCAGGCTGTGTTGGATACAGCCGACCGTATGCGCCGCGCTCAAAAACCGGATGCCCGCACCTATACACTGGTCAGTTTGCTGTTGATCACTGGCATCAAGAAAGTTGAAACCCTGAACATACATCCCAATCACCTGGCCCTGGAGGCGCCGGAAGGCCCTTACCTGTTTGTGCGTTACGCCAGCCCACAGAACCGTTACAAAGAGCGCAAAATTGCGCTTACACCGGAATGGATCGCCGCCTACCAGGAATATATTGCTCAGTACCCGCTTGATGAAAAAGTATTCCCCTGGTCTCAGCGTCGTTTAGAATACCTGCTGGAAGACCTGGGCAACGCCGCTGGTTTGACTAAACACCTTTCTTTTGACATGTGCCGGTGGACTTGTGCACTCACCGATTGGCTGTCTGGCGTGGAACCAAACAAAATTCGCCAGAAGCTCGGCATTTCCAAGATCCAATGGCGCGAAGTGGCGAATAAACTGCAAACCTTGGCCAAAGGGGAATAATCGGCAGTTCAATAAGCGCACGCCCCAAGTGTGCGCCTATCCCGGACTTTCCAACTTATGCGCTGGCTTTGGTGCCGCACTCAGGGCAGAATTTTGCTCCTTTGAGTTCTGCGCCGCAATTCTTGCAGGTGGTCGGCGTGGTCTCGATCTTTGTGCCGCAGTTGGGGCAAAACTTTGCTCCTAAGGTTGGTTCCCCGCATTTGGGGCAGGTCGCGCTGACAGGTTGAGCCATCGCTTCCCCGCATTCGGGGCAGAACCTGGTGCCTGGTTTCGCCAGGTGGCCGTTGGCGCAGCGCGCCATCTGGTTGGCTGCCTGCTGAGCTGCTGAGCTGGCCTGCTTGATTGAATCACCAGCTTGCTTGAAAGCCTGGTCAAGGCCAAATGCCGATGCAATCCCTTTTAGCGCCCGGCCAGCCTGCTCACCCTGCGCTTCTGCGATCTGGTTTTTACGCGGGCTGTCATCCTGGCAAAAGCCGCTCTGGTCATCAAAATCCGAGACACACACAATCTGGTGGCAGGTGGGACATTCCCGAAAGCGCTCTTTGACCTGACTCCAGGCCGCTTGAAGCTGCGCAGGTGTCAGATTGTAAGTGTAGCGAGGATCCTGACCTGCCACATTATCGGCAATTGCACCGCCCACCAGGGGGATATTGCGCAGTAATCCGCCGACCGCTTTACGTCCAATATCGCTTGTAACCGTACTGACAACATTCGGCTGGCTGCGAAATTCTCTACCACAGCGGTCGCAGTAAAAAATTGCGTAAGGGCCAACGCCATCATTGCGCACATCATATCTGGGCATTTGAGACGGTTCTGACATCCTGGACCTCCTAAGAAAGTGGACGAATTGTTCTCAGAATCATTATACATCCAGCCGTGAAATCCATGAAAATTTTAACCTGCGCAAACTTCCGCTTGTTTGTTATGATTATTCGACGATGACCAATTATAGGATTTTGACGATCGAGGATGATCCTGCTGTAGCTGAGGGGCTTGTGGATGGATTAAACCTGGAGGGTTTTGCAGCCGCATGGACCACTTCAGGCGCCGAGGGCGTCGAGCAGGCCACAAAAAATCCACCTCACCTGGTTTTATTGGATATTCGCCTGCCAGATGGTTCTGGTTTTGATTTCTGCCGCCGATTGCGCCAGCGCGGCTTGAACATGCCGGTAATCATGCTGACAGCACAGCATGATCCAATGGATAAAATCCTCGGCCTGGAAATGGGTGCTGATGATTATGTCACGAAGCCCTTCCTTTTACGAGAGCTAATCTCTCGCATCCGCGCCCAAATCCGGCGAGCCTATGGCGAGTTTGCCCAGCCCGACACCAACCACCAATACATCGGCGATTTACTGCTGGATCTCGCCAGCGGGCAAGCGCTGCGCGATGCACAACCTGTCAATCTGACGCCCACTGAATTCCGCCTGCTCACCTACCTGGCGCGCCACCGCGGACTGGTGCTCAGCCGGGCACAAATTGTGGAAGCGGTTTGGGGGCACAACACCGATCCAGACAGCGAGCAGGCTGTAAATGTGCACATTCGCCGCCTGCGAGAAAAAATCGAAAATGACCCCAGCCGGCCTGTTTTACTGCTCACCGTGCCCGGGTTGGGTTACCGGTTAGCCCTCGAGATTACGAAACCGTAATCCAGCCATTACTTCATTGAAATCTGCACCGGATATACTGATTTTCGTGGGCCAAGACAGCCCGCAGAAAATTGGTATCGCCGGAGTGTTCAATGAACAAAAAGGTCATCGTTTTATTCTCTATCTTTCTGACAGCGGTGATTGCCATTGGCAGTTACCTGGGTTTCAACTCAACCAGGCCGACACCCAAGGTTGTTCAATCTCCCCAAACAGTAAGCGTCAGTATCTGCGATGTACAACAAAGCGTCGCCGCGCCTGGTAGGTTAATTAACACGCAAACATCGCCCGTTGGAATGCCCACCGATGGTCAGTTGTCAGAAATCCTGGTGCGGCCCGGTCAAAATGTCAGCCAGGGACAACTATTGGCGCGCATGGCCAACCTTGAAAACCTGGCTGCCCAGGCAGCATCGGCGGAATTGGAAACGCTGCAGGCTCAAGAAACCCTCGACGCCTTAACCCGCAATGCCCCCGCCAGGAAGGCTCAGTTAAAAGTCGATCTGTTGGCCGCACAGGACGCATTGAAAAAAGCCCAGGAGAAACGCACTGCCCTGGCGCAACCGCGCGCCCAAGGCACTACCCTTGAGCAAGCAGAAGGTGAGCTGGTCATGGCGCAGGATGCCTACCAGCAAGCATTGAATTATTATCAGTCGGTCAGCGAGTTGGAAATTACCAACCCGGAACGGATGGCCGCGGTTCAAATGCTGGCGGCAGCCAAACAACAGTATGAGCGGTCAAAGGCAAACCTTGCCTGGTACCAGGGCACTCCTGGCGCTGCGGAACTGGCCAAGGCAGATGCAGATGTCGAGCTGGCAAAAGCCAACGCGGCCGCTGCCCAGGCCGCTTTGGACCGTCTGAAGAACGGTCTTGACCCAATCAGCGAGGCGCAGGCCAAGAATTCCCTCGCCCAGGCTCAGGCGAAATTGGCAAAAGCCAGGCAGGTTCAACAAAGTGGCGAAATCCTGGCCCCATTCAGCGGCGTGGTGATCGAAATCAACGCTCAAGTAGGCGAACCTCTCCAGGTTGGCGCAGCAATCTTAACACTCAGCAACCCGCAAGCCTTACAAGTTAAAGCTACTGTGACCCAGGAAGATTATCCCCTAATAAAAGTTGGCCAGGCTGTGGAATTATATTTCGATGCGCGGGCCGACTTAACCATGCACGGGAAAATCGAAAGCATCATCCCTAAACGGATCGAGGGCGACCGGCCTCTTTACAATATCTTTATCAACCTGGATGAAACGCCACTAGATCTGGTTGATGGGATGACGACCGATTCGGCTATTACTATCGCTCAGCAGGCTGGCGTATTGTGCCTGCCGCGGGCGGTTGTGCGCGCATCCGGATCGAACAGTGTAACCGTCCAGGTTTGGGATGGCGTCCAGATTCTCTCCCGCCAGATCGAAATTGGGTTACGCGGCGATGCCTATGTTGAAATCAAAACTGGGTTAAAAGAAGGCGAACGGGTGGTGACAAAGTGAGCGCAGAAAACCTAGTCATTCGCACACATGCATTAACCCGTCACTACATCATGGGCAGCGGGTCGATCCAGGCTTTGCGCGGGGTTGATTTGACCTTGGCCGCAGGTGAGTTTGTCGCGCTAATGGGTGTGTCGGGAAGTGGAAAAACGACCCTGCTCCATTTATTGGGCTGCCTGGACCGACCTTCCAGTGGAAACTACTGGTTAGAAGGAGTCGATATTGCCTCGCTCGACAAAGACGCCCTGGCCACTCTGCGCAGTCAGCGAATAGGATTCATCTTTCAGAATTTCAATTTACTGCCGCGCTATAAAGCCTGGGAAAATGTCGCTCTTCCATTGATTTACCAGCACATATCCGGAGGCGCGGCTGCCCAGCGCTCGAGGGCTTTGCAGGCTTTGGAACGAGTAGGTCTGAAAGAGCGTGCAAACCATATGCCAGTAGAATTATCAGGAGGCGAGCGGCAGCGGGTAGCGATTGCCCGGGCGCTGGTCACACAACCGGCGATTATTTTAGCGGATGAACCAACAGGCAACCTGGACAGCGCGACTGGCGCAGAAATACTGAACCTGCTGGTCAATCTGCATGCCGAAGGCTGTACTATTCTTTTGGTGACTCATGATTACCAGACTGCCCGCCGCGCCAACCGCTTATGTTTGATGCACGATGGCGTGTTACTGGAAAGCGAGTTTCGCGATGTCCACAATTGACTTGTTCCGCACCGCCTTTCGGAATGTCGCTGCTAATAAACTGCGGGCTATCCTAACCATGCTTGGCATCGTGATCGGTGTAGCCTCTGTTATCGCTATGCTGGCATTGGGCAACGGTGCTCGCGCTGCTGTTGATGCTACCTTCCAATCTTTAGGCGCTGACCAGGTGCAAATTGGGCAGCGTTTCACTATGAAAGATGGCCAGTTTCAAGCTGCCGGTAAGAAATTAACCTATGCGGATGGATTGGGTATAACAGAAAATGCGCCATTAATAACCTGGGTAGATATGTCAGTAGGGAAATCCGTGAAGTCTCGTTACCAGCGCAATTCTGTGGATGTTGGCCTGACCGGGACTACCCCCGCGGCTTTGGATAGCCTGGCGCTGGAAGGAAACGTTCAGCCTGCCGGTTGGAAAGACGGTGCCGCTTTATCTGCCGGAGCATTTCTTGGCGCAGGCCGCTTCTTCACTGAAGATGAAGTAATTGCAGGCGCGCCCGTATGCGTGCTCGGCTACCAGACTGCGCTGGACCTGTTTTCAGGAGATGATCCTCTTGGTTCGGTGATATGGATCGACCGCACTCGCTGTACAGTGATCGGCGTGATGGCCCGCCTCGAAAGCACAAGTCTTGAAAATCGTTACCAATCAAATCCCAACGAAGGCCTGATGATGCCGATCAGCACGATGATCCAGGCGATGTATGAGGAAGAACCTTCGATCTATATCGTTGCCCATGTTATTGATGTCAATCAAATCGATAAAGCCAAAACGCAAATAAGTGACTATTTGCGCAAACAACACGGGATAAGTATTGATGAAACAGGAAAATACGCGGACGACTTCGAAATGACCACTCGAAAAGATATTTTGGGCCAACAGCAAGAAGCCGCCCAAACCTTTTCAATCTTACTGGCAGCCATGGCTGTGGTTTCATTAGTAGTCGGCGGGATAGGCATTATGAATGTTATGCTGGTGAGCGTCAGTGAGCGGACGCGCGAAATAGGCATCCGCCTGGCAGTGGGTGCCCGCCAGGGCGATATCATACGCCAGTTTTTACTGGAAGCGATGCTAATCAGCGCAGGTGGTGGCATGGCAGGTGTCATACTTGGCATATTTAGCATTCCTATGGCAGCAGCTCTCAATCAGGGCAATGCCTTGCTTCTGCCTGGCAGCATACCCCTTGCATTTGGCGTGGCATTGATAACCGGTGTTTTGTTCGGGCTCTACCCGGCTGTGCGGGCGGCCCTTTTGGATCCAATTGAAGCGCTTCGTTATGAATAGAAAAGGAGAATTTATGCAAACCAAAAAGACTTACTTCGTTTTAGCCCTGGTCGTGATTGTGGTTGGAGCCGCCGCATTTTTGGCAGGCAGGCTGGTGAACGGCGGTCCAGGCGCCTTGAATTTCCTCTCCCTGGGCAACGGCATGCAAACGATGAGTTTTTCGTTACAAATGACACCTGCGCCTGAACTTCCAGCAGCCGAACCTACCGCATCTGGCACTTTTCTCAGCCGGCAAGACAATACGATAAAGATACAGACCATCCCCATGATGGCAGCCGGAGGCAGCGGCGGCGTGGCTGGAGGCTCCGTGGTTGTGAGCAGTGGAGATGCTGGACAGGTCCAATCGATCAGCCCGGCAGGCAGTGATGGCCCAAAGATCGAAGTCGTTATCACGAACGAAACGAAAATTTATCGAGATGCAACGGAAATGCCTGCCCAACCTTCTACAGATTCGATGGCAGTCCAACAAAAAGTCGTACCTGGAACATTGGATGAATTGAACACCCAGACAATGGTGATGGTCTGGGGGCGAAAAAGCGGCGACCGCTTGATTGCAGATGTGATATCCTTTAGCAATCCGATTGTTATTAAAAAGTAGTGCAAAACAAAATTAGTATTCGTTCCGACCACAAACGGAGTAGGATATGAGGCGTGATTCAATTCGCTGGCGCCTGCCAGCCAGCTATGCTGTTGTAGCTCTGCTGGCAGCCCTGTCCCTGGGTTCGGTAATGCTCCTGGTCTTGAGCAATTATTATGGCGCTCAAGAGCAAGATTATCTGCTTTCGAACGCTCAAGGATTGAAACCCGTTATTGAACAACTGCTCCTCTCCAGGCCGGCAGCTGCTGTTCTTGCCGACCAGGTGAAATCGCTGGCATTTTTCTCACAAACCCAGATCCGCCTGCTAGATATAGATGGTAAAACGATCAGCGACTCAGGATTACCCGACTTCTCTCAAACGCTCAGTTTTTCTTCAGGAAGCGGCGTCCAGACGCTCAGCTTGAATATGCCCATAACCAATCCAGTCAGCGGCCTGGTCGGAACAAATTTAGTGAATGGGCCATTGATCACCCAGACAAATGCAAATGTCCCGATCAGCCAGACGATTCCGGGTATTGGCGCAAATACATTCGTAGCCATCAGCGCCTCTCCCTATGGATATGTGTTCTTTAATCCCAATCGTTATGATTTATCTCGCCGCTCCAGTCAGACATTCCGCATTTCCCTGGAAAATAACCAGGCTGAAACAATCGGATGGTTGGAGTTATCCAATGGGCCGGCCTATGGATTGGGCATTCTCCGCTCAGTCAGTCTTGCCTGGGCGGCTGCCAGCCTTGTCGCTGTGATGTTGGCTGCGCTGGCTGGCTGGATGACGAGCCGCCAGTTTACTTGGCCGGTGCTTGCGCTGACCGAAGCCTCCAGACGAATGGAACAAGGCGACCTGGAGGTACGCGTGGCTCTACCCGCAAGAATCGGGTTTGGCGAGGGCGCCGCTCAGGAATTTGTGACGCTCTCCGCGGCATTTAACAGCATGGCCGAGCAAATTGGGCAAACTGTAGCAACTTTACTTTCGTTCATTTCTGATGCCGCGCATGAAATCAATACACCCTTGACCGCTCTGCACACCAACCTCGAGTTGGCTGGCAGCGCCCAAACCCTGGAACAAAAGAACGCATACTTCGAACGCGCCCTTGATCAAAGCCATCGTCTCGAACGGCTCACCAATGGGCTGCTCGACCTTTCGCGCCTCGAAAGTGGCAAAACGATTGGACAGGTGCAGATGTTCGATCTCGGCATACTGCTGCGCAAATCCGCAGAAAATTTTGCCGGCCGAGCCGAACAGGCCGAGAGGCAGTTCACGGTGGATCTGCCAGACCAGGCATTGTGGATCCATGGCAGCGCACAACAAATTGAGCGGATGGTGGAAAATTTACTCGAGAATGCGCTGAAATTCACCCCGCCAGGCGGCGCCATTCAGATGATAGTTGAACTGCAGCAAAGCCATGTTTTCATAAAAATTCAGGACACTGGGATCGGTATTCCTCCCGAAGATTTGCCGCTCCTGTTTAGACGCTTTCACCGGGGCCGCAACACCAACCATTACCCGGGCAATGGGTTGGGTCTGGCGATCGTCAAAGCCATCGTGGAGGGTCACCATGGCACCGTTAAGGCCATGCATGGGGATCAGGGGACAACATTCCAGGTCGAATTACCTCTCGAGGTCACTCAATGATATTTGTCATTTTCGCCAGGACAGCATTCTGTGTCTTCTCCGTCAGGCGAGCGGCATGACCGGCAGCCAGGCCAGGCACCCAAAGGATTCGTTCCCCAGCGCATAGCAGTGGCCAGGCGGCCCGTGCGGCCTGCGGCACATTCATGTCAATCATAATATCGGAAATTTTCCTCGAACGTCCTGCCATTCCCAAAGGTTGAAAGCGGGCGCCGGCCCAACGGGGACGCAGGGTGAATTGAGTGCCGTGCAGGTCAAGGTCAAGCCAGGCAAAGTATGGATCCCGGTTTGCAAACGCCAGCCTGCGGGCTTCTGCCAGGTCTTCAACTGCCTCCAGGGTGAACAGCCAGCCGCCTTTCAGCGCGACGTGTGCCGGAATGGTCAATCGAATCTCGCCCACCTGCGGCAAGATTTGAGGCCAATCCTGCCTGAGTAGATCAGCCTCCCGCGTCGCCAGCCACAGGCGGTTGCCCTGTTTCCAGGCGCGCAGCCCTCCTGCCATTTCCAGCGGGCCTCGCCAAGCCGGAGCCTCAAGACAGCTTCCCAACCGTTCTACCAGTTCAAAATCGATATCCGCCAGACCTGTCCGCAGGAAAGCAAGAGCGCGCCGGAGCAGCATCCTTCGCAGGCCCACAGGCTGGTTGGTTATTGCATCTGGATCGAGACTGATATAACCTTCACCGGATTCTATGCTGCAGGCCAGCCAGGCTTGCTCTACCAGCGGTTGGATCAGTTCTTGCTCGCCGTGCGCCACTTCCGCCAGGCGCAGCACAGCCTGGCGGATGGCAGGATTAAAGCGTTCCATAGCCGGGATCAGCTCATAACGCACCCGGTTGCGCGTATACGAAACATCCAGGTTGGTTTCATCGAAGACCGGTTCCAATTGGTTTTCCGCACAATAGGCCAGGGTTTCCTGTTTCCAGGCAAAAAGCAGCGGCCGAATCAGCGGCAGAGACTGGCTCCAGGGATTAGGCAGCCAGCGTTTTGGCATTCCCTGCAGTCCAGTCGTGCCGCTTCCCCGCAGCAGGTGCAGCAGCACAGTCTCCACCTGGTCATCTGCTGTGTGTGCGACAACCACACCTTGTGCGCTATGATCATGCGCCTGTTCAAATAGAAAAGCGTAACGTAGACGCCGCGCCGCCGCTTCCATTGAAATTCCCTGTTCATCAGCCGCCAGGCGCACATTGCCCGTTCCCAAGATGAAAGGCACTTTCAGACGCTCTATAATTCGCGCGGTATGAACCGCGTCAGCCTCTGCTCGTTGGCGGAGCTGATGATTAAAGTGAGCAGCGATGATCGGTATTTCGGCGCTGCGCATCAAATGCAGCAAACATAAACTGTCTGCTCCCCCAGATACGCCCAGCAACCAGGGTCGCGAATCCCCAGGCCCACTGATTTGAGAATAACTTTGCAGGAATTCCACTAACATCTTGTAAAGATTATAGCGTAAAATATGAGCAGAACATTGCACGGATATCCTGATGTCTTGCCAGGAGATCTTCACACCCATCGATTGGACCCGCATGGAGGTAGCTCATGGCTGAAAAAATTCTCGTCGTGGATGATGACGTTGACACATTGAGGCTGGTTGGTTTAATGCTGCAACGCCAGGGTTATCAAATTGTCGTTGCCAGTAACGGCGCCCAGGCGATTTCCATGGCTCCCAATGAAAACCCTGACTTAATCATCCTGGATGTGATGATGCCTGATATGGACGGTTATGAGGTGACACGCCGTTTGCGCGCCCTGGCCGTCACTCAAAACACTCCGATCATCATGTTTACCGCCAAGTCTCAGGTGGATGACAAAGTCACGGGCTTCGAGGCTGGGGTCGATGACTACCTGACCAAGCCCACCCAGCCGCGCGAATTAATCGCCCATGTCAAGGCGATTCTGGCTCGGGTCAACAAAAGCCGGCCCCCTGCTCCAGAACCAATCAAACGCGAACCAGGGTACCTGATTGGTGTATTAGCTGCAAAAGGCGGCATGGGATGCTCCACCCTGGCAACCAACCTGGCGGTCAGCCTGCGCATGCGCACCAAGAACAGCGTTGTGCTGGCGGAACTTCGACCGGGAGAAGGAACTATCGGATTAGATTTGGGTTACCTCCAACCAGAGGGGCTGACGCGCTTGCTGCGCAAGAAACCATCTGAGATCACAGTGGAAAGCGTGGAAGCAGAGCTGTTTTTACACAAATCTGATATCCGTTTATTGCCCGCTTCCTTCAATCCAGGAGATGCCCGTTTGACCTCGCCAGAGAAAATTGAGGCTCTTTGCCACAGCCTGGCATTGACCGCCAATATCATCGTTCTGGATCTTGGACCAGCCATTACATCTGTCACAGAAAAGGTCTTGCCATTGTGCAATGAGCTCGTTGTGCCAATCGAATCAACCTCGCAGGTGCTTACCCGTTCAGATTTGTTGATTTGTGATCTGGCAGAGCGTGGTTTTGGAGAAGGCAGGGTAAACGCGGTGCTCTACAACCGCTCTCGCTCCGAGCTGAATATGTCCCTGGTCGGTGTCCAGCAGGTGTTCAAGCATCCAATCGCCGTCGTTTTTACACCTGCTCCTGAAGTGATCTACCAGGCGGCGCGCGCCAATATACCCCTGGTCTCTCAACAGCCAGATCACCTGACATCGCAGCAGTTTTTCAAGCTGGCTGATCTGGTTGCCAGGCATATCACAACCAGGCAATGAGTCTTTCACAAAATGAACTTTATCCTGTTATAAAGTCGCTGGCCCAGGCGCTGCTCAAAGCCCAGTACGCTGTTATTCTCACCGGTGCAGGTTATTCGACGCCTTCTGGCATTCCTGATTTTCGTTCTGCGGGCAGTGGATTGTGGACCAAATACCTGCCAATGGAAGTCGCTTCGCTGTCCACCTTCCGGCACAACCCGGAGCTGTTCTTTGCCTGGCTGCATCCCCTTGCCAGTCACATGCTTTCTGCCCAGCCCAATGAAGCCCATATTGCCCTGGCCCGGCTTGAACAAGCCGGCTATTTAAAGGCCGTTATTACCCAAAATATTGACGGGCTGCACCATCGCGCCGGATCAAAAAATGTGTATGAGATTCACGGGACATTTAACAGCCTGACATGCGTCGGTTGTTTCCATAGTTTCCAAGCCCCTGAAGTGATCGATAATTATTTGCGAAACAGCACCATTCCTCGCTGCACGCTTTGTGGAAATATCCTCAAACCGGATATCATTCTTTTTGAGGAACAACTGCCTTACACCACCTGGCGCAGGGCGGAGAAAGCCTGTGAAACATGTGATTTACTACTGGTTGCCGGCACATCCCTGGAAGTCATGCCGTCAGCCAAATTACCTTTGACTGCCCTGACTGCAGGGGCAAAGGTGGCCTTGATCAACCAGACTGAGACCTACATCGATGAACGTGCGGATTATGTCTTGCGCGGTGATGTCTCTGAAATCATGCCGAGCCTGGCGGAGGAGGTATTGCATGGATAAACCTGCAATTTCCTCGAGCCTGGAACGCTACCAACGCTTGATAGAGCTTTCCTGCGACTTAGCCTCTCAGCTAAATTTGAATGAACTCCTGTTTCGCATTGTGGCGGCCGCGGCCGATCTTTGCGATGCAGAGCAGGCGTCGATTTTGTTGTATGATGCCCTCAAAGGCGAACTCCACTTTGAAGCTGCCACCAACATGGATAATCCCTTAATGCGCGGATTTGCTGTGCCTGTGGAAAACAGTATCGCCGGCTGGATTGTCACGAATCGTGAACCGGTTATCATCGAAGACGCGCAGCATGACCCACGTTTGTACAATTCTGTTGGTAAAGCAGTCCAGCTCTCCACGCGCTCTTTGTTGGGAGCCCCCTTGATTACCAAAGGCAAAGTGATCGGCGTTTTGGAAGCTATTAACAAGCGCTCTGGAGTTTTTAACCATGAAGATGTCGATTTGTTGGCTGCCTTGGGCGGTCAGGCGGCAGTCGCCATTGAGAATTCACGTCTGTTCCTGCAATCCGACCTGATCGCTGAGTTAGTGCACGAACTGCGCACGCCGATGAGCGCCCTCAATACAGCCGTTCACTTGCTCAACCGGCCAGATTCGCCATCCGACCAAACCGCGCGTCTGCTCCGGATGATTGGCGACGAAACCAACCGCCTCAGCGAGCTGGCAACCGCTTTCCTTGATCTATCAAGGCTGGAATCGGGGCGAGTACAATTCAAAAGCGGCAGCGTGGATATCCGTCACCTGATAACAAGCTGTATTGAAGTTATCGCTAGCCGGGCGGCTGAGCGCGGCATTCAAATTCAAACAAATATCTCTGCAGAGCTCACCACCATTCAGGGAGACTCCGACAAATTAAAACAAGTCCTTTTAAACCTGCTTAGCAATGCAATCAAATACAACAAAGAAAATGGCAGGGTGACGATCGAAGTTATCCCTTATGATGGTGATCTGGTCATATCCATCAGTGACACAGGAGCTGGGTTGAACGCTGAAGCCCTTGGGCACTTATTCGAGCGATTTTACCGCGCCCCTGGCACTGAGAAAATAGCCGCTGGCACAGGTTTAGGCCTGGTAATCTGCAAACGGATCATCGACGTGCACCGTGGCAGGATTGAAGTCTCCAGCCAAGTGGGTGTCGGCACGACTTTCTCAGTTCATCTGCCCTTGCAGAAAGCCATTCCCCTTAAAGGGATGTAAGCAGAATTTTTAGCGCCCCTGCCCGACCAGCATGTTCAAAAGCTTCAACTCCTTGGGCTAGGGGATAGCTTTGGACAATTAACGGTCGAGGGTCCACCCGTCTATCAGCTAATAGTTTTAGCGCCGGAGCAAACGGTCCACATCGTGACCCTATCAACGTCAATTCATCGACCACTATCGATGAGAAATTAACCTGCATCGATCCGGCATACGTGCTTTTCAAAACCAGGGTTCCGCGTGTGCGCACGGCTTTGCGCGCCAGGGCAAAACCCTCCGGCGAGCCGGTAACTTCCACCACCACATCCATACTTCCCTCAGATACTGCCTGCGATTCGATGCATGCAATACCCCAACCCTGCAGCAGAGCCCTGGGCGCCTGTCGGCGCACCACCACCTGCAAGTCGCAGCCGGTGAGCGCCAGAGCCTGGGCGATTAATAGCCCCAAGCGTCCTGCGCCAACCACCAACACCCGGTCTGATGGATGGATTTGAACCTGCTGTTGGATTTCCAACGCTGCCGCCAGGGGTTCCGTAAAAACAGCAGCCTCGTCTGGTATGTTATCCGGCACACGGTGCAGGTTGCGCAGTGGCAAAGTCAGGTATTCTGCAAAAACACCGGGATGGTTGGCAATCCCCAGTACAGTGCGCTGTTCACAGTGGGTTGAGCGGCCGTCCAGGCAAGCCGTGCAGGTTCCACAGGTCAAGTTAATCTCGCCAACCACGCGCTGGCCAATCCAGGACAAGGCGAGCGCTTGGTCAACATTGACTTCAGCCACCTCACCGACGAACTCGTGACCGGGCACACCATTATAGGGATAATACCCGCGCACCAGTTCGAGGTCCGTACTGCAAATGCCTGCCAGCCTCAACTTGAGCAAGGCAAATCCCGGCGCCGGGTGAGGAATGGGCAAATCCTGGCGCACTGTCAACCGCTGGTTTTCCAACCACACGGCCTGCATCAACGCGCTCCTTTACGCCCAAACTGGCGTTCAAGGAGATCGACCGAAATGTGGATCATAGTAGGACGGCCGTGAGGGCAGGTGCGCGGCGAGGCGCACTTCTGCAAATCCTCCAACAAAGCGTGCTGTTCCTCAACTGTCAATGACTGCCCGCCTTTTACTGCAGCGCGTTTGCAGACTCGTGCCGCCAGGCGCGACTCTAATTCAGTCTGTAAGGGAGTTTCATCTTCCTCAAAATCTTCCACGACAACGCGCAAGGCAGCCGCCGGGTCGAGGCGCGCCAATAACGAAGGTATAGCCCTTACCAGAAAAGAGGAGAGCCCAAACGATTCAACATGAAAACCGAGGTGCTGCAGCAGGGGTAACTGGTCCGCCAAAAGACGCGCTGCCGCAGGCGGTAAATCCACCGCTGCCGGGTTCAGAAGCGTTTGCACAGGCATCTGGCTGGCCTGTTCGTGCTGTGCCAGCAGCCGCTCGAAAAGCACGCGTTCGTGCGCCGCATGCTGGTCGATCAGGTACAAACCATCTGGGCCTTCAGCCACCAGATACGTGTTCGCCAATTGCCCGACCAGCCGCAGCAGTGAAGCTTGAAATTGGCTGTGCAAGCCTGGCTGAGCTGGCGCCGGCGGCGCGGCGGGATTACCCGCCGCGGATCGTGTTGACGGCATGGCATTTCTGACAATCCATTCTTGAGGTGTGTGGGTTGCATCATCAGTGTGTTCACTCCACTCCTGGTGGGCTGCATCGGTGGAAGCAGCCGGCAGCGCTTCGCCAGCCGTTGGGAACTGCCAGCGCATCGCGGGCGGTTCCAGGTCAGGGACAGGTGTATGGGTTAGCAAAGCCCGGCGCACAGCGCGCTGCACGCCAGTAAAAGCCCGGCTGGCATCGCGGAAGCGAATCTCAGCTTTAGTCGGGTGCACGTTTACATCCACTTCCTGGGGGGAAAGCTGCAAGAACAGGACTGCGAACGGAAAACGGCCTACCATTAGCAATGTATGGTAAGCCTGCACAACCGCCGCTGCCAGAGTGCTATCTTGCACAGGCCGGCCGTTCACAAAAAAATTGATTTCCCGACGATTCGAGCGTGTGAGCGATGTAGGGCTGATGAAGCCGCTCACTTCCATGCCATCTTCGCGTGCCATGACTTCGATCATCTGGCGGGCGGTATCAACCCCGTACAACGCCGCCAAAACTTCCCGCCGGTTTCCATTGCCGGTGGTTTGTAAAGAGATTCGTCCTTCCTGGCGCAGCATTACCCGTACATTGGGATACGCCAAGGCGTATTGGGTTACCAGGTTGTCAATCTGGCGCCGCTCTGTCGTGTCATGCTTAAGGAATTTCAACCGCGCCGGTACATTGTAAAAAAGATTCTCCACCCGCACCACCGTCCCCACCGGCGCTCCGGCTGGTTCAGGCCGGCTGCTTAAGCCCCCTTCCACTTTCAGCCGCAGTCCCACTGCTTGGTCCGGCGGACGAGAGGTGATCGACAGGCGCGACACCGACCCGATCGAAGCCAGCGCTTCACCCCGAAAACCTAAGGTCGCGATTTGGAAAAGATCCTCCGCGCTGCTCAGTTTACTGGTGGCATGCCGGGCAATCGCCAGTTCCAGTTCACCTGGCTGTATCCCTAGCCCATCATCAGCGACTTCAATTACCCTTTTCCCCGCCTCTTCTACTTGAATAGTGAGCTGGCGTGCCCCGGCATCCAGGGCGTTTTCAACCAGCTCTTTCACCACCGAGGCTGGTCGTTCTACCACTTCACCGGCTGCAATTTGCGAGGCTACTTCAGGGCTGAGCAAGCGAATCGGCATGGGGCAATTATACATGACTCATGTATAATTGCCCCATGCAGGTTCGGACCTTATTGATCGATCTCGATGATACACTCTACCCGCCCCAAACCGGCCTTTGGGAGGCTATCCGCGGCCGTATGCACACCTACATGGTCGAACGCATGGGGATGAGCGATACGCAGGCAAACCATCTGCGCCCGCATTTTTTGGAAACCTATGGCACCACACTGCGCGGCTTGCAGAGCGAATTTGAAGTCGATGCGGAGGAATTCCTGGCCTATGTTCACGATTTACCTCTGGTTGAATACTTACAACCAAATGAGGCAGTCCGCCAGACACTGCTCAGTTTGCCCCAAAGACGTTGGGTCTTCACCAACGCTGATCAGGCGCATGCAACCCGTGTCCTCAAGGTGTTACAACTCGAAGAATGCTTTGACGGCATCATCGATGTGCGAGCGCTTGGTTTCCTGAACAAACCCGACCCGCAGGCTTTTTGGAAAGCGTTGGAATTGGCTGGTGAAAACGATCCTCACCGCACCTTGTTCATGGACGATGCACTGCGCAATCTGCTCCCGGCTCGCCAGTTGGGTTTAATCACCCTCCTGGTGAACCCTTTTGTCGAACAGAATGGCGTTGACTACCACATCCACTACCTGACCGACCTGAGGCAGGCTCTTCCCGGGTTGTGGGAATCCCTACCAGCTTATCAAAAAAAGGGTGCCAACGATGAATCGTCGAACCCTGCTATGAAAGGATAACGTTATGCCTCAAATACCGGGTTTTGTATGGGTTATCGTAGGCATCGGCCTGGCAATTGCCACACCCTGGATGATCTTTGTCGCCCTGGATCGTGAAGGCCGCAGCAAATCGGGCCAGGCCTGGCGCGCCAGCATGGAGGCGCTCAATAAGACTTTGCACAGCGAAACTCCCGAAATCGATGAATTGTCTCGGCGCGTTGAAAAACTCAAAGAGAACAACCCGGAGAGCAAGTTGTGACAAACAAGGTGATCAGCCTGAGCGAGGCAGCCGACCGGGTGGTTCCAGGCTCCCTGCTCGCCCTGGGTGGTATGACGCTTTACCGCCGTCCAGTTAGCTTCGTGCGCGCCCTGCTGCGGCGCTTTCGCCAATTTAGCCAGCCACAGGACCTGACTTTGCTGTCATTCACTGCCGGTTTGGAAAGCGATCTGCTCGTGGGCGCAGGCGTCGCATCTGCAGTGCGCAGTTGTTATTTTGGCCTGGAGATTTTCGGCCTGGCGCCGATGTTCACCTATCTGGCTGGTAAAGGTGAATTAAAAATCATCGAAGAAACCGAAGCCAGCATTGCTGCAGGCCTGCGCGCCCAAATGTCAAACGTGGGTTTTATACCGGCTCGGGGTTGGTTGGGCACAGATCTGCCCAGCCTGCGGCCGGATGTGCGCACCATACACGATCCCTACACCGGCGAAGAGCTGATGGCCTTCCCCGCCATTTGCCCCGACCTGGCGGTGGTGCACGCCCTGCGGGCTGACCTGGAAGGAAACTGCCAGATCGGGGAAAACCGCGGCATCGATGAAGAGTTAGCATTAGCTTCACGACAACTAATCGTAACCGCTGAAGAGATCGTGCCTTCCCTGGAGCGCGCCGACATCACCGCGCCGGTTGTCAGCGCCGTGGTGCATGCCCCGCGTGGCGCAGCGCCGACTTCGTGCCATCCACTGTATGCATTGGATGGAAAAGCACTGCTGGATTACTGTGACCGGGTGGTTGATCCGGCGACGTTAGCGGCCTACCTGGATGCCTGGCTGTAAGAGGATTACTGATTTCGCAAGAGGTGAATTTATGGATAAAAAGAAGATTTTCTCGCTGGCTAACAATATCATCACGACAATACTTTTATTGGGGATTGGTATATTGATCGGTTATATATTTGGCGTCCGCAATGCGGCAACCAGCCTGGGAATGATAGGGCTGCCTGCCGCCCAATCTGGCAACTTAAGTGCGGCTGAACAGGCTGACCTCGATAAGCTGTTTTCACCCTTCTGGCAAACCTGGCAAAAACTGCACGAAGATTACCTGGTGCAGCCCCTTGACGACCACAAACTGCTGCAGGGCGCTTTGCGCGGCATGATGGATTCACTAGGTGATAAACATTCATCGTATATGGACCCCATCCAATATAACGATATGACGGCGCTGACTTCCGGCGATTACGAAGGCATCGGCGTTCTGGTCAATACCGAAGGCGCTTACCTGACCGTATCGGAAATCTTTAAAGGCTCACCGGCTGAAAAAGCCGGACTTGAGCCGGGCGACCAGGTGCTCGCTGTGGATGGCAAGGATATGACCGGTGTTTTACCAAGCCTGGTGCGCCAGAAGATTCTCGGGCCGAAGGGGACGACGGTTGTCTTGACGATCAAACGAGGTGAAAAGGAACCGTTTGAAATCAGTATCCAGCGCGCCACGATTAATGTACCCAGCGTGGAGGGCGAGCTTCGTTCCGATGGCATTGCTTATATCAAACTGCGCACTTTTGGGCAGAAGACAAATGATGAATTGAAAGCCCAACTCCAGGAAATGTTGGCCAAGAATCCCAAGGGTTTGATTATCGATTTACGCAATAACGGCGGTGGTTTGCTCACCACAGCCATTGCGATCGGATCACAATTTCTCAATGATGGCACACTGGTGATCGAACAGTACGGAGACGGTAAAGAGACAATCCACAAAGTAATCCCCGGGGGCATTGCTACGGAAATACCGATGGTTGTGCTGGTCAACCAGTTTTCGGCCTCGGCCTCCGAACTACTGGCTGGGGCGTTGCAAGATTATGGGCGGGCGACGATTGTGGGTACAGTGACCTATGGGAAAGGCACCGTCCAGGAATGGCTGCCCCTGGCCAACCAGGAAGGCGCGGTGCGCATCACGATTGCCAAATGGCTGACTCCAAAGGAGCGCAATATTCACGAGGTCGGCATTAAACCGGATGTGCAGATCGATTTAACAGAAGATGATATGAAAGCCAACCGAGACCCTCAACTTGATAAAGCCGTGGAGATACTTCTGAAGAAGTAGTTTTACTGATCGGATGTCTCTTAAAAAACTCTGCCGCACTTAACCAAGTATGCTCACTCCGGACTCATTCCAGACGACAACCCTGGAGCGCCATCGTCATGGAGCAGCCGTGAGGCGTATTCTGCACGCGGCGATTCAGGCTGTGGAACCATCCTACGCCGTGGGGAAATTTGTCCAGCGCGAGGGGGACACCTTGTGGATTAACGGCAGCCAGGTCCGGTTGGATCAAACCGGGCGCATCCGAGTCATTAGCCTGGGAAAAGCCGCCGTCGCCATGGCTTTGCCCTTGGTGAACCTGCTGGCTGATTATTCGCCAGACGGAATAATCATTCCCAAGCATCCGCCGCCGAAGCCTGTTCAAGGCCTTGAAATCCAAACCGGTGGGCATCCTGTCCCCGATGAAAACAGCCTGCGCGCCGGGCGGAAGGTGATTCAATATATCTCGAAGCTGACAGACAACGATCTGGTAATTTGCCTGATTTCAGGCGGGGGCTCTGCCTTGCTTTCTGCGCCGCAGACCGGGCTCACATTGGCTGATCTCCAGGCACTCACCACAGCTCTGTTGCGCTGCGGAGCGCATATTGATGAAATCAACACACTGCGCCGCCACTTAGATAGGCTAAAAGGCGGGGGATTGGCGCGCCTCGCCGCCCCTGCCCGCGTTTTTAGCCTGATCCTATCCGATGTGGTAGGAAATCCGCTGGAAGCCATTGCATCTGGTCCAACCGCCCCCGATCCAACCAGCCGCGTCGATGCGTTGCAGATCCTGGAAAAATATAAATTAATCAATCAAGTGCCAACCAGTATCCAGCAAACCCTGGCGCGCGCGCCAGAAACAGTTAAACCCGGAGATGCCCTTTTCCATAAGGTAACCAACACAATTGTGGGCAGCAATCTTTTGGCAGCCCGAGCCGGGTTGACACAGGCTGGCATCGAAGGTTTCCAAGCCCGCTCCTTAGGCGATGCCTGGCAAGGGCAGGCCAGCAAAACCGCTGATGAATTTTGCTCCTTGCTGGCAGCGGCTACTGAATCGCGACCCTTATGTCTGGTGGCGGGAGGCGAAACCACAGTGGAAGTCAAAGGACAAGGTCAGGGCGGCCGCAACCAGGAATTAGCCCTGGCGGCGGTGAGTAAGTTGGCCGGGATTGACGAATCCATGTTCGTCACCCTGGCAACCGATGGAGAAGATGGTCCAACAGACGCTGCCGGCGCCGTGGTCAATCAGGACACTTTGGAGAGAGGCATAGCTCTAGGAATGTCGCCGTTCGCTTTTTTAGAGAATAACGACTCATACAATTACTTCCAAAGGCTGGGGGACCTGTTAAAAACGGGGCCAAGCGGGACGAATGTCAATGATCTGGCATTTTTGTTCGCTTTTTAAGCCAATTCAGGTTTGACCAAATTCATCCCTTCTAGTATAATCACGCTCTGCCTGACTGGAGAAATACTTCGTCCGGGGTGAGTAGTTTGCGCCGCTAACTCGGGATGAGTGAAATTATAATAATGCTAAGGAAAGAAAGTAATGACCAAGCGAACATATCAACCCAAGAAACGCCGCCGCTTGCGTGTGCACGGCTTCCGAAGCCGGATGTCCACTGCTGATGGCCGCAAAGTTCTCAAAGCTCGCCGCGCCAAAGGCCGCCACAAATTGACGGTGTCTAGCAATAATCACGTTAAACACACGAACTGGAACGGATAGTCTGTACGCCCTATGGGCAGGTGGGAAGATCGTGGTCCTGCGAGCAGCCTGGCCCGGGAAAACTGGTGAAGCGCAGGTTTCGCCTGACCAACACAACCGACTACAAGCGGGTGCGGCAGCAGGGAAAATCAATTGCCCACCCGCTTATGGTGTTGGTGGCGCTCCCCAACCTACTGGATCGCAGCCGGATCGCCGTGACCGCCAGCCGTTCCGTGGGCAGCGCAGTCCAGCGCAACCGTGCAAAGAGGTTGATACGCGAAGCAATACGCCAATCTTATCCGTTGATCAAACCAGGCTGGGATGTCATCTTGATATGCCGCAAGAATCTGCTCGCCGCGCCGTTTTCTTCCATTCACGCCGCGGTTTTCAAACTGTTGCAATCCGCTCACTTGACGCGAGAGTAGTATGATGACAACAGAGCCTGAACACATCCATGACCACAATGCAGTTGAGCCAAATTTGCGCGATCTGCCACTGCGCTTGCAGAATCTGCCTAAAATTGCATTATTGGGCTTAATTCGTCTTTACCAGGCTACATTATCGAAGACTCTGCCTTCCAACACCTGCCGCTTTTATCCAACCTGCTCCCATTATGGCTACCAAGCTATCTACAAATATGGGGTTATCAAAGGCAGCTTGATGGCTGCCTGGCGCGTTCTTCGCTGCAATCCTTTTAACCCGGGTGGTTTTGACCCGGTTCCTTGAATTCAAAGTGATGTAACATGAAATTTTCTCGCCTTTGGTTTTTCTTGTTGGTTTTGAGCGCTGCTTTGTTCATCAGCGCCTGCAGTGGCTCGGCTGGCAATACAAGCTGGCCTGGACTGACGACAGATCAATCCACCGCTTACCTGGCTTATGGACCTCAAATTTATGCGATCAACCTGGATGGCGGCGCTCAGAAATGGGTTTATCCTGAAAAAATCGATAATGCCATCACCTTTTATGCTGCACCTGCCCTTACTTTGGATGGACAATTAATCGCCGGCAGTTATAACCATAAGCTGTACAGCCTGGATGCCAGTACCGGTACAGAAAAATGGCAGTTCGATAAAGCGGCAGATTTATTCGTTGCCAGCCCACTCACGACCAAAGACGCAATCTACGCTCCCAACTCAGATGGAAAACTGTACGCTCTAGATCTCACCGGCAACTTGTTGTGGTCTTTTACCACCAAACACCAACTCTGGGGCACACCTGCATACGCCGAGTCTTGTGATTGTATCTTCTTGCCGGCTATGGATCACCATTTATATGCAATCAATGCAAAAACCGGGCAGCAGATCTGGCAAAGCGCAGATTTGGGCGGCGCTGTGGTGGCGCGTCCGGTCATTGGTTCTGATGGCACTTTGTTTATCGGGACTTTCAAAGGCGAGATGCTGGCGTTCGATATCCAGTCCAAAGAAATCCGCTGGCGCTTTCAGGCGGGAGGCTGGATATTTTCAGCCGCTGCGCTGGATGGCGAGAACCTCATTTTTGGCGACATGAAAGGCAACCTGTATAAGCTGAAAGCCAACGATGGCAGCCAGGTGTGGACAAAAGTCGTTGGAGACAGCAACACCAGCAACGCCATTGCCAGCACTCCCTATGTTCAGGAGGGCAACATTTATGTTTCCACCGAAACCGAGACGGTATACGCTTTCAACAGTTCCGGTACACAAACATGGATGCGCACCCTGGCAGCCAAAGTGTACGCCCCGCTGGTCAGCAGCGGCAGCAACCTGCTTGTCGCCTTAAACAAGACAGATGCCCCGTTGCAGGCGTTGAGCAGCAGCGGAGCAGATGTCTGGACGTTTAGTGTAAAGAAATAAGCCGCTTACCGGCAGTTGGAGAGAATTACAATGTGGGATACACTGATTATAGAACCGATGATCAATGTTCTTCTGTGGATTTATTCGGCTGTAGGTGGAAACTTCGGCCTGGCAATCATCTTGTTTACGATCCTGATTCGCCTGTTGACCCATCCCTTGATGGTTCAACAAATCAAAGGCGCTTCGGCAATGCAAAATCTGCAGACCAACGAAAAATGGATTGCCGTCCAGAAAAAATACAAAGATGACAAAGAGAAACTATCCCAGGAACAGATGAAGCTTTACCAGGAATTGGGTATCAATCCCTTCGCCTCCTGCCTGCCTACCCTGATTCAATTCCCGATCATCATTGGCCTATACCAGGCTGTGATCCGCGCCCTGGCTGTGACACCCATGCAGTTGGCGGAACTTTCTCGCCATATCTATCCCTTCATCAATGGCGCCAATCTGATTCCACTGAACAACAAATTCTTGTGGATGGAAAACCTGAGTCAACCAGAGCGTGTCTATCTGTTTGGCATCGGCATTCCCACCCTGGCTGTATTGGTGGTCATCACCACCTTCTTGCAGCAAAAATTAATGGCAGTGCCATCTGCCACCCCCAATGATCCCAGCGCTCAAACGATGCAGATGATGAACATCTATATGCCCCTGTTGATGGGCTATATTTCCTATACACTCTCAGCTGGTCTGGCAGTGTATTTTGTGGTCAGTAACCTGGTGACGATCTTACAATATGCTGCTTTGGGCCGCTTGAACTGGAACAACATTCTGCCAGCCAATTTACTGCCTGCTGCATTGACCAAAAACACAAAAAAGAAATAGTAGAGGGAAATCATGGTTGAAAAACGCGCCACTCTTGAAATGATCGCACCGACCACGGATGAAGCGATTGCGAATGGATTGGCAGAGCTGGGTCTGCCGCGCGACGCTGTTGAAATCGAAGTGTTGGATGAAGGCACGCGGGGTCTGTTTGGGCTGGGATCCCGCCAGGCGCGTGTGCGCCTGACAGTAAAAGAAGTTCAGCCCTCTGCGCCAGAACCTGAGCGCTCTCCGATCCAATCTGCGGCAGAAGAGAGCCAAGCCGAGCCGCAAGACGAAATGCAAAGCGCTTTGATCGAGGATCTCACCCTGCATGTCACCCGTGAGACCGTGGCAGAGCTGCTGGATTTGATGGGCATCGACGCCAATTTGGATATTCTATATGGTGAACCGGATGACCGCCAAAAATCCGCCCCGGTTCTGGTGAATATTACCGGGCAGGATCTTTCGATCCTGATCGGCAAGCGCGCTGAAACTTTAGGCTCTCTGCAGTATATTACCAGCCTGATTGTGAGCAAACATATCGGTCATTCAGTGACGGTCGTCATCGATGTTGAAAAATATCGCGAACGCCGTTCCGTCCAGGTGCGGCAGTTGGCACGCCGGATGGCAGACCAGGCAATTAAAACTGGCCGGCGGCAAGTTTTGGAGCCCATGCCAGCCGCGGAGCGCCGCATTGTTCACATGGAATTGCGCGAGATTCCCGAGGTGCGCACCGAAAGCATCGGAGAAGAACCTTTCCGTAAGGTGACCATCATACCGGTCGAGGAGTGAAACAAACAAGCGGGCGGCTTTGACGCCCGTTTGTTTTTATTTTGGGTATAATTTGATTTATGTATAACCTGCTGACCCTCGAAAAAATCGATTATCTGGTTATCGGTCATCTTACACGCGATTTGACGCCCGATGGGCCGCGCCTGGGAGGAACGGCGGCTTATGCTGCATTGACGGCTGCGGCGTTGGGATTTCGGGTGGGAATTGTCACCTCTTGGGGCGCAGAGATCCCCCTGGGAGCGTTAAGCGATATCCCTGTTGCCAATTTTCCGGCTGAGATCAGCACAACGTTCGAAAATATTTATACCCAAAATGGTCGAATTCAGACCGTTCGCTGCGTGGCGCCCATGCTGGATTATTTTATGATTCCTGAACCATGGCGCCAGGCGCCCCTGGTCCACTTGGGGCCGGTAGCCCAGGAAGTTGAACCCGCCATCGTGCGCCGCTTTCCCTCCTCGCTGATTGGGCTTACACCGCAGGGCTGGCTGAGAGGTTGGGACAGCAATGGCCATGTGAGGAGCGTTGAATGGCCGGAGGCCAGTTTTATCCTCTCACAGGCCGGCGCGGCGGTGATTAGCGTGGAAGACGTTGGCGGGAATGAGGCGAGAATCGAGGAAATGGCTTCCGCCAGCCGGGTGCTGGCTGTCACCGAAGCCCACCTGGGGGCTCGCCTGTACTGGAATGGAGATGTGCGCCGGTTCCGTCCGCCCGCCATCAAGGAAGTTGATGCTACCGGCGCCGGGGATATCTTTGCTGCTTCGTTTTTCACGCGCTTGCTGCTTACACGTGATCCCTGGGAATCCGCCCGGTTTGCCACTCAACTGGCCGCATATTCGATCAGCCGGGTCGGCCTGGCCAGTATCCCCACACCTGAAGAAATCCAGGAATGCAAGGTGGAGGTGCTTTGATGGGTCGTGTGTACACCCTGGTCAATCAAAAAGGCGGCGTTGGCAAAACGACCACCGCCATCAATCTCGCAGCTTATTTGGCATACTTTGGACAGCGTGTACTGCTGATTGATCTGGATCCACAGGCCAATGCCACTTCAAGCCTGGGTGTAGAAAAAACTTCCGTCAAAGGCGGCACCTACGAAACACTGATCAACCAGGCTGCCGCCGGGCCGTATATCTTGCATAACCCTCGCTTAAAAATCTCCCTGCTACCGGCTTCAACCGCCCTGGCTGGCGCCGAAGTTGAACTTGTGCCGGAATTGGCGCGCGAAGGCCGCCTGCGCGAGGCGATCAAGCCGCTGATCGATCGTTATGATTACATTTTGATCGACTGCCCGCCTTCGCTCGGCTTGCTGACATTAAACGGCCTGGTAGCCGCCCGTCACGGGGTGATCATCCCGGTGCAATGTGAATACCTGGCGTTGGAAGGCATTGGCCAGCTCACAAATACCATCCAACGAGTTCGCAGCGTCCTCTTTCCTGAATTGAGCGTGCGCGGGGTGGTGATGACCATGTATGACGGGCGCACCAGGTTGGCAGGCGATGTGGTCAACGAAGTCCGCCGGCATTTTCCCAACCAGATGTTTAAGGCAATGATTCCTCGTTCCATCCGGCTGGCCGAAGCACCTTCTTATGGCCAGCCGATCGTCGCATATGCGCCTGAATCAAATGGCGCGCATGCCTACTCTTCGCTTGCCCGTGAGGTGCTGGAAGGCGACGGTATCCGGATTCCTGTGGAGGTTTGACATGGCGCGTAAAGGTGGGCTCGGTAAAGGGCTGGACGCCCTTATCCCGGGCAGTGATTTTGACAGCCAGCCCACTGGTGGGGAAACACGCCAGGGGATGCTGCAAATTCCGGTGGATAAGATTCAATCCAACCCTCGCCAACCGCGCAGTCATTTTGACTCCGCTGAACTGGCTGAGTTAGCTGCCTCGATTAAGGAACACGGAATTATCCAACCCCTGCTGGTCACGCAAAACGGCGACCAGGATTATATCCTTGTCGCCGGTGAGCGCCGCCTGTTAGCTGCTCGCCAGGCTGGCCTACTGAGCGTGCCGGCAATTGTGCGTGATGCCTCACAGCAAGAGTTGGTTGAATTGGCCCTGGTAGAAAACGTTCAACGCGCCGATTTGAGTCCGCTGGAAACCGCAGAAGCTTATCGGCAGTTAGCAGATGAATTTAACCTGCCTCATGAACAGATCGCGGCGCGCGTTGGTAAAAGCCGTGTCTCGGTTACCAATACACTGCGCCTGCTGAAGTTGCCTCCTTCGATCCAGCAAGCCCTGGCAAGCGATGAGATCAGCGAAGGCCATGCCCGGGCCTTGTTGTCTTTGGCAAATCCTCAGGCGCAAACGGCTGCTCTGCAAATCATTCTCAAGAATAATTTAACCGTCCGCCAAACAGAAGAGCTGGTCCGCAAACTGAGCGGCGAGAAACCTCCTGCCCGACCTACCAGGCCAATTCCCCCTGAGCTACATGCCATTGCCGAGCGCCTGCGCCGGGGTTTGAGCACCAAAGTCAGCTTAACACATGGACGCAGCGGCGGCACGATCGTGATCCATTATTATTCCGATGAAGAACTGGATGCGCTGGTAGAGCGCCTCCTGCCGGAGTGAATCTATGAATGAGAATGTCCAGGTTTTGTATCACGCCCTCATTTACACGATGAATGAACATTACCCGCGCGCTTCAGCCATGGCTATTCACAATGGCCACGTTCTGGCGTTGGGTACTGCTCAACAGATCCTGACAGAATTCGGCGAGGGCGCTAAATTTTTCGACCTCAGCGGGAAAACAATTTTGCCGGGATTGACGGATGCCCATTTTCACCTGATGCATTATGCCCTTTCTCTGCAAAAGGTGGTTTGTGAGACAGCCACCCGGCAGGCATGCCTCGACAATGTTGCCGAACGCGCCCGCCAGGTGGAGCCAGGTGAATGGATATTGGGCCATGGATGGAATCAGAATGGCTGGCCAGAAGGCTTCGGCAGCGCTTCTGACCTGGATGCCTGCGCTCCCCGCAACCCGGTATACCTGACAGCCAAATCGCTGCACGCCGGTTGGGCAAACTCCCTG
This sequence comes from Chloroflexota bacterium, assembly GCA_029782365.1. Taxonomy (GTDB): domain Bacteria; phylum Chloroflexota; class Anaerolineae; order Anaerolineales; family UBA4823; genus CAWBUW01. Next base: position 278,087 of record JAKOUW010000160.1, on the reverse strand, counting down.
GCGCTCCGGCAGGCTGGGCTGACTGCCAGCTCGCCTGATCCTGACGGTGGCCGGCTGGGGCGTGATGACTCAGGCAACCTGGATGGCATATTGTACGAAAGCGCTATGCGCCTGCTAGAATGCGCCATCCCCGAACCTGGGGACGAAGACCTGGTGGAGGCAATCCGCCAGGCGCTGCCCACTTTGTGGCGGGTTGGCTTGACCGGTTTGCATGATTTCGATGGACCGCGCTGTTTCGCCGCTCTGCAAACGCTTCAAGCTCGCGATCAACTCAAACTGCGCGTGACCAAGAGCATTCCTCTGGGCGAATTGGACCACGCCATTGCCCTCGGGCTGCGCACCGGTTTTGGCAATGATTATTTGCGCATTGGGTCGGTGAAAGCCTTTGCCGACGGGGCCTTAGGCCCGCAAACGGCCGCTATGCTGCAAAGTTATGAGACCGACCTCAGTAACCTGGGCATTTTGATGTTGGACGGCGAAGAATTTTTCGAACACGGACGCAAAGCTGTCGACCATGGCTTGAGCATGGCTGTCCACGCCATCGGCGACCGTGCCAACCATGAAATGCTCCAGGCTTACAGCCAGCTGCGTGAGTATGAACGCCAGCACCAACTCGATGCTCACGGCCGCCTGAGGCATCGCATCGAACACGTTCAACTGCTCCACCCCGATGATCTTGACCGCCTGGGCGCGCTGGACATAATCGCCTCCATGCAGCCGATTCATGCTACCTCGGACATGACCATGGCAGATGAACATTGGGGCAAAAGATCAGAATTCGCCTATGCCTGGCGAAGCCAGCTTGATCACGGAGCCCGCCTGGCATTTGGTTCGGATGCGCCGGTCGAATCCCCCAACCCCTTCTGGGGCCTTCACGCGGCTGTCACGCGCCAGCGCCAATCAGGAGAACCTGGTCCTCAGGGTTGGTATCCAGCTCAACGCTTGAATTTGCACGAAGCTATGGCAGGTTTTACCACCGGCGCGGCATTCGCTGCCGGGACAGAAAATTTCACCGGCCGGCTTTCCCCAGGTTTTGCTGCCGATTTAATCGTTTTGGACAATGACCCATTTGCCGGTTCACCAGAGGAGATTGCCAGGATAGCGCCGGTGCAAACCATGCTGGCCGGCGAGTGGATTTACTCGCAGTAGAGACCTATCTATGATCTGCCTGTTTCCAGGGTTCTGAGCGCGTCAGGTCGGCAAACACAGCCCGCCGGTAACGGTAAAATTGTGACTCGGTATCCCAACCGGTGCAGGTTATCAGGGTTAACTGTGATTTCACCGTTTGTTGAGAGACGCCCATATCTGTGGCGTCGATGATGATCTGATCCCTCACACTGTAGGTGTAAACATACTGCTCGGTGTACAAGGTAATCACATCGCCCGATTTGAGATTCTCCAACCAGCGGAATGGACCATCGCCTAACCCGGCAACGGTCACGTGCGCAGCCAGCACCGTATTACCGCCCAAACCTGGCCACGAGGTGTCACCCAACCAGGCGACCTCTTGGCGCAAACCGGTGATATACCAGCTCAAGCCGTCAAAAGGCACATATTTGACCTCTGTGTCGAGGTTCATTGCTGGAATCACAATGCGCACCACACCGCTGGTATCAGGAGCAGGCTGACCAGGTTCCACCGGTTTTGCCAGGGTCGGTGATGGCACAGGGAATGAAGGCAAAGTCACCAAAGCTTCAGGGGTCGAAAACTCATAAGCAGGCCGGTATGGGAGTAAAGTGCGGGTCGGCGTGGCTGGTATTGGAGAGAGTGCCGCGGTTGACTGAGGCTGGGTTCCAGGCAGGCAAGCCACCAGGCTGGCAAGCCCGGTGAAAATCACAAATAAAACTGCGAAGAAACGCACGCTTGGCCGCCGCGACCGCACACCCAGATACAAGATGAGCGCCGCCAACGTAGCTCCGAGGGCAACGAGCGGCAGTGTGAGGCCTGTCTGCGGCAGGATATCCAACGGGATTTCACCCGTACCTGGCAGGACAACCGTGGCAATAACCGTATAATTGACACTGGCAACGACGGATAAGGTGTTATTGTAAGTCAGAACTGGCGCATTGCTGACTGTCTCCGTACGCGTGGCAGCGCTGTTCACCTTTACGACAACGACAACCTGGACAGATTCATTTGGGACCAGCTCGCCGATGGTGACGCTGATCGAATGAGCCGATTTTGCCGCGACACCTTTGGTAGTGGTTACGGAAGTAACATCAATATATGCCGGGAAGGCATTCGAAAGCACAGCGTTATTCGCTGGAGCAGTTCCGTTATTGCGGGCTATGATTGTAAAGGTCAGAGTGTCATTCACATGTGCGCTGGTTGGAGAGACGGACACCGTCAGCGCGGGGGCCGGTGTGATCGTCCCGGTGCGGGTTGGGGTAGCTGTGACGGTAGCGGTGCCGCTGATGGTAGCCGTGGCCGTTGGGGTATGGGTGGAGGTATTGGTAGCGGTGGCGGTGCTGGTGGCAGTGGATGTCGCCGTAGCAGTATCCGTCGCGGTTGCGGTGGCTGTCTCAGTTGCTGTAGCGGTCGCAGTGTCCGTCGCTGTTGGAGTAGCTGTATCTGTCGCCGGGAGTTGGTTTATTCCGGCAGCCGGGATTCCGCTGCCAGCCTGGGCGGATGGCAGGCCAAACGACCATGAAAGAATGGCCAACAGCACCAATCCTGCTAGAGCCAGGCGCGACCAGAGTGTTATTGATCTCAATTGATATGTCTGTTTTGATCCCATAGAAGCCTTCTATTGATTATACCGGGTTTTGACTTGTTTTTAAGCGGCGAAAATCCCCCTCCCGCACAGTTATCCCGGTGGCGTCCAGGTGTTCAAGTAATGCCAGCGCATACCTGCGGCTGGTGTTAAAGTGATCTCGCACCTGTGCAGCAGTGATTGGGCCGTGCTGTTGGATCAGCATGCACACACCGGCAACCATTTGATTATAATCTTTACGCCGAAAAACCACTTCCGGAGAAAGCTGGATCAATTCACCCAGTTCCAATAAGGCAGTGTACAGATCGTCTTTTATTTCTCCCAGGCATTCTTTTACTGACGGTGGCGCATAAGGCGAAGATATGAAGCGCGCCATTAACCGATCTACCTGTTTCTGCTGCTGCAAATCCAATCGAATCGTATGATCGGCATCCCAGATTAGAGAACCCGCTTCGACGAGTCTTTCATCGTTGAGTAAACTGCGCACTAAAGGCGAAAAAATGCGCGGCGCCAGGCGTAAACGACTTTTCAATTCCTCGCGAGGGAGACCTCGCCGCAGAGGATATGCCTGGTGAAATGCTTTAACCTCTTGTAGTGCTCTCAGGCGCAGACTATCCCAATATGCTTGTGTGCAAATCAGCGCAGAAAAAGGCAGCGCCGCCACGCCCGAATCAGAATCTACTACATGAACCTGATGACTGGCACGCAGCTCTTCCAATGCCTGGCGGGCAGCATCGTTAGACAGCCCAGACCGGTCGCTGCACTCCTGTATGGTTACTGCGCCTGACCTGGCGAGAGCCTGGTAAAAGACTTCAACCGGCGAACCAACTGTTAACGCTTGAAGGTATTGCAGTGTGTCCACAGCAAAGCGTTTATAACGCTGGCGGGGATGAGCATCCAGGATAATCCCACCGCCGAGGGTTTCGCCGGGCGATGGCCGCCTCAAGATGTAGTGATCACCGCGCACGGTCACCACAGGCGCTTCCAGCTCAAGCTGTAAGAAGCCGGAATCGCCAGGGTTCAATCGTTCTACACCTAACAGGCGAACTCGAGCAATTTTTTCCGCGGCGCCGATGAACAGTTTGACTTCAGCGCTATGTTCGAGGGGCAGGCTGGCGTCAGCCAATAAGCGAAAATGGACATCTAACCGGCGGCTGGCCTGGTAATCACCGGGATGAGCAATCACGCAACCTCGCTGGATATCGCTGACCTCCAGGCCTGTGACATTGGCTGCGGTGCGGCTTCCTGGCACAGCCGCACTCTCTTTTTTCTTGTGAGTTTGTAATCCACGCACGCGGCCGGTTAATTTCTCGCGTTCGCCAGCCAATAATTCCACTTCATCACCAACTTGCAAGACGCCATCCAACAGCGTGCCTGTCACCACCGTGCCAAAGCCAGCCATAGTAAATACTCGATCGACTGGCAGCCGGGGGCGTCCCATGTCCAGGCGCGGCGGCTGCTCGGCCAGGCAAGCGGCCAAAACCTGTTTGAGTTCTGGCAAGCCCTGACCGGTGCGGGCTGAGACTGGCGCAATCGGGGCGCTCTCCAGCACAGTGTTCCGCATGAGCAAGCGAATATCTTCAGTGATCAGCTCGAGCCATTCCGCGTCAGGCGCCAAATCGATTTTGGTGAGAACAACAATGCCTGCATGAATCTGCAGTAAATCTAAAATTGCCAGGTGCTCGCGAGTTTGCGGCATCACCCCTTCATCAGCGGCGATGACAAAAAGTACTGCATCGATGCCGCCAACGCCAGCCAGCATATTCTCAATAAAATCACGATGTCCTGGGACGTCGACAATCCCCACTTCTTCTCCATCGGTCAGCGCCTCGCTTTTGGGTAAAGTCAGCCAGGCAAAGCCCAGATCGATGGTCATCTCCCGCTCGCGTTCTTCTTTCAATCGATCGGGATGTGTGCCCGTGAGCGCCTGCACCAATGTGGATTTGCCATGGTCAACGTGGCCGGCAGTGCCAATGACTCGCATTTCGACCCGTTCGTTATCGACTGCGACCTATCGAACGCTCGAATGAGGAAGCGGCCTCATGCACTACAGCCAAAATGGCCTGTAAGCGTTTGCTGGTCTCTTCATTTGCCTGCTCCAAGACGTCTTGCACCTGCTGCAGTGTGTCTTCCAGTGCGATGGCCCGTGCCTCGAGCTTATTGTATTGGCGCAAGTTTTCGCCGCGCAGCTCTTCCTGGGAGAGCGTGTAATTCGTCCAACGCTTCTGGTCATCCGCTTTGAAAGTCACCCATTCCTGGCGGAAGCGGTCTTCTGTAAGACGTTGGATCTCAGTAATTTCGTTGATGCGCCGGTCAACCCGCCCAGCCAGATCCTCGATCACTCCTTGCACACGCTTCGCTTCCCTTTGGGTGGCGTCCAGGCTGAGCAGCTTGGCTTCTATATCGGTTGCCTGGCGTTCGATGGTATCAAAACGCGCCTGCCAGTCTTTCCACTGCCGGTCGCGCTCCACTTGAGATAGAGTCTGTTTATCGATAAAATTCGCCATGGCCTCGCGCCGTTCTTCCTCGACCGATATCAGTTCAGTCAGGCGAGTTTCGACCTTTTTTATATTATTATTGATCACCTCGGTCTGGCCGCGTTGATCATCCACACGTTTCCTCACAGCAGCCATTTCGCCCTGTAAATCCAGGATGCGTTTCGCGTCCTGCCGGCGGGCGTCTTCTAATAACCGGTATGTGCGCGTGTATTCTTCTTCATCCCGCCGCAGAACGTCGATCTTTTGACCGGTTTCATCGATCATGCGTCTCAACCGCGCCTCTTCTTCCAGGCGGAGCGCAAGGCCTTTCTCCAAGCGTGCAATCGGCTCAGTGTCCTTGCGCACTTCAAGGATGGTCGCATCGATATTTTTTATTTCCAGGCGGCGGACCTTCTCAATTTCCTCTTCACGCTTTTTGACTTCTTTTTCCAAAACATCGACTTGCTGGCGTGCTTCAATGCGCGCCTGGGCCAGGTTCCCATCGAATTGGTCCATGCGCGTCAGCACAGCGGTGAAACGGTTGATCTCGCTGCCGACATCCTTGATTTGTTGGGAAAGGGCCTGCACCGAATTTTCAATACCAGAAATGCGGCTGTCCAGCAGCGCTACCATATCTCGTTCCTTGCGACGCTCTTCCTCCAACCACTGCACTCGTTTCATCAACTGATCAACTTCCATACAATACTCCTCAAAAGTCTATTCCACCGACCCAGTTCTGTGCTGTTCAAATCGACAGGCCGATTATAGCACGTTCAACAAGTCGGTTTTAGAGAGATGATTCGTTCTCAAAATGTCTTCGGGAATGCCTGTAAAGCATTGAGCAAAAGCGGCAAGAAAAACTGGGGGAAAATTCCACTCACCAAAAGAAAAAAGATCGCAATCGACATCAACGTCAACACCTCTGCAGGTTCGGTTAATTTCCAGGGGTTTTCCTGTTCGCCTGTCACCAATACTGCCAGGACACGCAAGCCGGAAATGACCAGGCCAACAGAGCCGGCCAAGAGGCTCAATGCGGCAGGGAAATCGGTTTGCGCCATAGCATCCCAGAGAGCCAGGCGAAGTGGAAAGGCTGCCAGCAATGGCACCCCGGCAACGGAAAGCTGGGCCAGGATGAGGGCAGCCGAAGCGACCGGAAATGAACGGCCAAGGCCGCTCACAGATTGAAACTGTAAGTCATTTACCTGGCGTCGTACGATTGTCAGCGCCAAGGCCCAAACGCCTAAAGAAACAGTGCGTGGCAAGATCATTTCAAAAACGAGCTCGCGGCCAGTAGGCAGGCTGGCGGCTGCGATGACCAGGCCAGTTTCGATCAAAACAGCATAGCCGAACAGGCGGCCCAGATGGCGTTCGAAGGCAGCCCAAATTCCTGCCACCGCCGCTGTGATCACGCCAATCCAGCGCAAAACAAACATGATCTCCCCAGCATTCAACCAGGCATACTGCTGGAGGAAATTCAGGCCGAATAAAGACACCATCCAAGGAAATACAACCAGCACAAAACCGGCTGCATAGGGGTGCACCTCCTGGCTCAACATCAACACCCAGGTGTGAAATGGAAAGATGCCCATCAATAGGACAATACCCAGACACAACAGGGCCGCTGCACGGTTAACCAGCTCAACATCTCCCGGCCGAGTCTCAACGCCCGCCAGCATCCAGCCAGTGAACAAAATAAAAGGCGCGCCGAGACTGACCGAGATCAAAAATCGCAGCACGCCTTTGCCTGCCAACCTGCCAGGCGAAGCCAGGATTGGCACACAAGCGAATGCAGCCAAGACAATCAACAGTCCCGCATACAGGAAAGGTTGAACAGCAAAAGCTGCTATTAAGAGAGATATCGCAATGATCCCCAACGGCACCATCATTCTGCCGGCGCGCGACCAGTACGCGGCAAAAAACCAGAAACTTGCCAACAAGTAAATGATGATCAGCAGGGGGCGGTCATGATCATGTAAGGCAAACTGTCTTCCAAAAATCGAAATTGAGCTGGCAATAAAAACCGTTACCCGGCCAAGATTGATCTCTGAATCTATCGGCAGCCGCCAAGCCAGGAAAGCCATTAACGCGCAGAAGGCGGATCCCAGGCTGGCGCTCAGTAGATAGAACCGGCGGATCAGGAACAAGGCGGCACCAATCACGGCTGGGATTACCGCCCACACAAAAAAGGTGCTCATATCTGTTCTTCTTCCAGTTCAGCCACGGCTAAAAGGTACGCACACACCAGCGCAAGACCAACCGTCAAACCGGCCAACAAACCAGCCACCAGGGCCGAATTTTCCAGATTGGCATATACAATTTCAAACCCGAGATAGGACGTCAATAAGCCGCTTGTACTACGGAAAGGGTGTGTGGTTAAGCCCAGGTGCAGCAATCCCATCAAGATTAATATCAAGCTGGCCAGGATGCTCTCGCCATTCACATCGACAAGCCAGTTATGCAAGATGCTGAACGCTGAAAATATAATCACAAATACCAGCCCGGCGGCGAAAAGGCGAAAGAGGCGCCCCGAAGGCGCAAAGCGTTCTTCGCCCAGTGAATCTGGTGTGTTCCATAACGCAGCAGCGATCACAAGACAGGCCATCCAACCCGCGACCAGCTTTACCAGTGCCAGGCTGACCGGCCATGCCAACAGCACCAACCCAAAAGCGCCTAAATATTGTAATGCCAGAACAACCACCATCAGGCGCCAGCTCCGGCTGAGCAGGAGAAGCAGGCTCGTCAGGCTGAGAAGCAATAGAAGCGGTAAAGAAAAGGGTGAGGCAAATGTAAAAGTCATGGAATAGCTGTGATATTTCGGCTGAAGGCCAGGGAAAAGATCAACAACAAAAGCAAAAAAGCCCAAAGTAAACCACCTTCACCTTCCTGCAGCGCGTTCAAGAAGACCAGGATCTGGCTTACCTGGTGATAGAGTGACCAGGCAAAGCGGTATATCCAATTAAATGAAAGCAACTGCCCCCAAAAGCTGGCTCCCCAGGCAAATGAACCTCGAAATGTCTGCTCACCGGGTAATGTAAATGGATCGCGTTCGTTCCACCACCAGGCAAGACATGCTATCGCCAGGACAACTAAACCAGCCAGCCAGGCAACCAGGGGTATTTCTTTCAGGTCAGGGAGGTTCAACCAACCTAAAGCAAAATGCGTAACTGGCAGCACGCCCAGCCCAAGAGGGTAAACGAGCTTCGACCACGGTTCGCGCCCTTCCATGCTGTCAGCCAGCGAGAGCGTGTGCCGCAGATAGCCCAACAATAAGAGTGCCAGTGAAAAGAAGTAGATTGCACTGGTCAGGAAACTCCAAATGACCGGCAGGCCTTCGGGGCCGCGCAAGAATAACCACGTCCCTGCCCAGGCTGGAGTCAGCGGCGCGCCAGAGGAGGCCAACAAGCCGGTCAAAACAAGCAAATTTAGCCCTGGGTGCCTCGCTGAATATAAAAAAAGTAGCGAGCCTGCCAGCAGCAGCACCAGGCCCCAGGCATTCACCGCCCGGGGATCACCGCGCACTGCCGAAGCTACTGCTAATGCCGCCAGGCCCAACATCCAGAATGGCCGGCCGCTAAGCTCGTTATTGGCCATCAACCAGGCGATTGCACTGTACAGTGCGGTAAGGCTGGCAAAGCTCAAGAAAATGACCACCAGGATCGGAGCCAGCGAGGTTGCAGAGGTGCGCGCCAACAGCACCAGACCTGCGGCTGCCGGGGCAAGACGCAGAGCAGTGCCGACACCCCGCCGCATGGGAATTTCCTCTAATAACGGCGCCTGGATGGGTAAGACCCCCAGCCGCAAACCGGCGGATAAAATAAGAAGCGGACTGATGACTGCCGGGATGTTCTCGAAACCAAACTCCTGGTTTTGCGCCCGGCAGATAATCAGGGCCAGGATCAAGATAAAAGAGCCGATAATCCGGGCGCTGAAAGCCAGCACACCTCCCTGCCGCAGGCTGCTGTCGCGTACCTGAAACAACTGCACCAGCAGTTCAAGCAGGTCCAAAGCGCTCCAGGCTAACAGCAGGGTTAGGGGATTTCCTGCCAGGACTGCGATCAGCCCGATGCCGGTCAACCCAAGACTGCCCGCCCAGGCCCGCCAGCTTCCCGGGGTCAGGCGCACAACTGCCGTTAGCAGAATCGCCAGAAGGAGCGTGGCCAGGCTCACTGCGAATGGCCAGGAAATCGAATCTACCAGCAAGAGCGGCGAATATTTAATCAGGCTGGCAGGCCCCCATTGAAGCAGTGGAACTTCATGGTATCCGGTAGGCCGCGCCAGCACTACTGCTACCAATGTGAGCAATGCGCTGAGTATGCCCAGAAACCACAAACCCTGAAAAGTAGGCCGAGCCAGGCGTAACCCCACGATCAGTGCCGCGCCCACCAGAGGCACCCCGATCGCCAGGTAAACTGGCAGATGGGTCAGCCATTCCGGGGTCACAAAAGCTGGACTCCCGGCTTGCGTTTGATGAATCTCCCCTGGCCGACCTTGCCCAGCCATTGTTCGTTTTCAACGATCAACTGACCACGCAAGAACACCTTTTCAGGATAACCTACCAATTCCCAACCTTCGAACAGGTTGTAATCGGTGCGGTGTTGAGCGTGGGCAACCCCGTACTGGATTCGGCGCTCCGGATCCCATACCACAATATCGGCATCTGAGCCCGGCAGGAGAGCGCCCTTCTGGGGATACAGGCCAAAAATCTTAGCCGGGTTGGTGCTGACTAAGGCGACAAAATCGTTGGCGCTCAGCCGACCGGCGCGCACGCCGTACGTCCACAAGATGGGCAGGCGGTCGCCAACTGCTGGCAGTCCATTTGGAATCTTGGTGAAGTCATCTCTTCCCAATTCTTTGCCTGGGATTGCCACCGGCTTTCCTTCATAGATGATCGGTTTCGAACCGTCGAAGAAGAAGGGACAATGGTCGGTGCCGATTGTTTGAATAATGCCGTTGGCCAGGCCTTGCCACAATCGCTGGTTATCAGCGGTTGTCCGCATTGGCGGCGAGCAGATCCATTTAGCGCCATCCGGACGGCGCAAATGCTCTTCTGTGAAGAATAAATACTGCGGGCAAGTCTCGCCCATCACTGGCACGCCGCGCTGGCGCGCATAATCGAGCAGGTCAACTTCGCCGGCGGCATTCATATGCACAATGTACAATGGTGCGCTGGCCTGCGCGGCCAGGGCAGCGCCGCGTAAGACTGCCTCCACAGCGCCCCATGCTGGCCGAGTGCGGGCATGCCACTCGGGAGATGTTTTCCCGGCTGCGACTGCCTCTGCCGTGAGCTGCTCGATGACATCGCCATTTTCGGCATGCATCATAACCAACAATCCGTGATCCTTGGCCAGGCGCAGCGTGCGAAAAATTCCGCCATCGTCCAGCCGCAGTCGGCCGTTGTAGGCCGAAAAAACCTTTAGGGAAGTGACGCCTTCTTCCGGCAGGCGGGCGATATCTGCCTCAACTTGCTCGTTCATGCGCTGGACATTGATATGGAAACCAAAATCTACAGCCGCCATGGGATCCGCCTTGGCGTGCCAGACCGCCAGGCTGGCAGACATCTGGCCCGGTTCGTGTGGCACAAAATCCATGACGGTTGTCGTGCCGCCGAAAGCAGCCGCTTTGTGGCCAGTATAATGATCATCTGAAGAAACTGTGCCGAACATGGGCAGCGCAAAGTGCGTGTGCGGATCGACTCCACCTGGAAACACCAATCTCCCAGGCAAATCGATCACTTTAGCTCCAGGCACCTCCAGGTTTTTTCCCAACATGCGTATCTTTTCACCTTCAATCAGGATATCCGCCTGAAAAGTCTCCGAGGCGGTCACCAAAGTGCCAGATTTCAAGACAATCGCCATACGATTAACTCCTCATCATGGGTAAGCGGTGTTGATATCCACATCCACCCGGGTGATATTCGCGCTGTTCACTTGCGATAGTAGCTCCTGCATGGTCCGGCCAGATTGTGGGTGCCGGTACAAAGGCGCCAATTCAGCCAACGGCACCAATACAAAGGCGCGTTCGGGCAGGTGCGGATGCGGGATCACCAGGCCGGGTAAATTGACTACCCGATCTGCATACATTAAAATGTCAATATCGATTTGCCGCGGACCGTAATGGAAACTCGGCAAGCGGCCCAACTCCACTTCCAGGTTCTTAATATAGTTCAACAGATCCAGTGGCTCAAGGCTAGTTTCTGCTTCTAATACCTGATTGAAGAAATATGGTTGGTCGGTAAATCCCCATGGGGGTGTTTGATACACGGACGATGCCCGCAGCACAATGACTGTGGGGGGAAGGTTTTTGCAAACCCGGCGCAAATTATCCAAACGATCGCCCAGGTTGGTGCCCAGGCCAAGGTAAACAATCTGCCGTGTCATAATCTCTCAATGATGGTGGCAGTTGCCTGCCCGTGGCCGATGCACATTGTTTGCAAACCAAATTTACCAGCGCTGCGCTGCAATTCATAAACCAGTTTGGTCATCAGCACTGCACCGGTAGCTCCCAAGGGATGACCGTGGGCGATCGCCCCGCCGTTCGGGTTGACCCGCTCAGGGTCAGGGTGCAGTTCACAGGTCCAGGCCAGCACCACCGATGCAAAGGCTTCGTTGATCTCGATCACATCCATGTCTTCCAGCGCTAAAGCAGTCTTTTCCAACACCAGGCGAGTCGCTGCGATCGGTCCATCCAGCATTAACAGCGGGTCTGAACCAATCACCACACGTCCAACGATGCGCGCCAATGGCATCAGGTTGTAACGCCCGACGGCGCGCGGCGAGGCCAGCAACAGCGCTGCCGCCCCATCGCTCACCTGGCTGGCATTGCCAGCGGTTATTACCCCGCCCGGCTTGAAGGCTGGCTTTAGATTCGCCATCCTCTGCCGGTCTGGCGGCATGCGCACACCTTCATCCTGGCTCACTATTCGCCCATCGGGCAAAGGTAGCGGCAAGAGCTGTGCGTCAAAGCGACCCTGCTGGATGGCTTGCATCGCCCGCAGGTGACTTTGATAGGCGTAATCATCCAACTCTTCGCGGCTCAGATGCCATTTCTCCGCCATCATCTCTGCGCTGGTGCCCTGGTGCACCAGCTCATACGGAAAATCAGCCGGCCACTTCGCAGGATAATCTGCTCCGATCGCCTGCTGTGACATCATCTCTACCCCACCGGCAATAACGATATCCATATCGCCAGCCAGGATAGCCTGGGCGGCAAAATGCAGTGCTTGCTGGCTGGAGCCGCACATGCGGTTTAATGTCACGCCCGGCACCTTCACCGGCAGGCTGGCCTTGAGCGCCGCCAGGCGAGCCAGGTTGGCGCCCTGGCTGCCCACTGGCGTGACCACTCCCCAGATGACATCTTCGATGCTGGTTTCAGGCGCTCCAGACCGCTGAAGGCACTCCCGGATGACCAGGGCTGCCAGATTGACTGGCGCAAATCCGGCCAGCGCACCGCCAGCCTTTCCTATGCCAATGGGTGTGCGCACCGCAGAAATGATATACACTTCGTCGCTCATGCCAGCTCCTGTTCTTCATAAGCATACCACATCCAATGGTAGAATCAAGCAGAGGACATTCTAACCAATAAGGAGAGGTTATGGCCCAAGCAGTTTATAATTTTCCGCGCGGGTTTTTATGGGGTTCAGCCACATCATCCCATCAGGTGGAAGGGGGCAACACGAACAACTGGACAGCCTGGGAAGAAGTGCCTGGTCATATAATCGATCGGTCTAAATCTGGCGTGGCCTGCGATTGGTGGGGTGGGCGCTGGCGTGAGGATCTGGATCGGGCGGCAGAAGGCGGACAAAATGCTCATCGATTGTCTGTGGAATGGAGCCGCATCCAGCCCGCACCGGACCGCTGGAGCGAAGTTGCCCTGGACCGCTACCTGGAAATCTTCCGCGGGCTGAAAGAACGCGGCCTCCAGCCTATGGTGACACTGCATCATTTCACCAACCCACTATGGCTGGAAGAACGCGGTGGCTGGGAAAACCCAGTAGCCATCCAAGCCTTCGAAAAATTCACCCAAAAAGTCGTCGAGACTTTCAAAGATTATGTCACCACCTGGTGCACGATCAATGAACCCAATGTGTATGCAGTTGAAGGGTACGTTGAAGGTGTGTTCCCGCCTGGCAAACACGACATCCAGACCGCGCTGCGGGTGTTGGCAAACCTGGTGCGTGGTCATTCCGCCGCTTACCATATCATCCACAACCTGCAGCCGGAGGCCCAGGTGGGCACAGCCATCAACTACCGCAGCATTCTGCCTGCAGCGGGCTGGTCTCCGCTGGACCGCATGGTGGCAAATATGCAATCTTCCATCTACAACAGGGTTTTTTCCGGCGCGCTGGTGGATGGAGTGATGCGCACTCCTCTGGGGAACACGCGCCTGCCGGAAGCCCGGGGTACGCAGGATTTTATCGGTCTGAACTACTACACGCGTGATTACATCTCCTTCGACCTGCGCTATGCCAGCGCCCTGTTTGGTCACCGCTATTTTCGCAAAGACGCTGAGCTGAGCAAAACCAAGTATATTGCCAACGAACCGGAAGGCTTTTACGAAGCGATTCGCTGGGCGAATTCGTTCAACCTGCCGATCATCATCACCGAAAATGGGGTTGAAGACAGCGATGATGCGATGAGGCCCTCTTACCTGGCCCAACACATCCACCAGGTCTGGCGAGCGATCAATTTCAACTTCCCGATCACGGGTTACTATCATTGGTCGCTGATGGACAACTTTGAATGGGAGCGCGGCTGGACACAGCGCTTCGGCCTGTGGGAAGTGGACCCAGAGACCCAGGCGCGGCGCAAACGCCCGAGCGCCGCTTTTTACGGCGAAATCTGCCAGGAAAACGGCCTGAGCGCTGACATGGTCGCCCGCTATGCGCCCAAAGTGTTCGCCAGGCTGTTTCCAAATTAAACGTTTTTTCGATACACCTGTGGTATAATCCCTGCGCTTGCGGATAGACCCCTGCAAGCATTTCATATGGAGAGGTCGCGTAGTTCGGCCTAGCGCGCACGCCTGGAGAGCGTGTTACCCGCAAGGGTACGTGGGTTCAAATCCCACCCTCTCCGCTAAGCGTATAACTTTCAGAGCAATATCGCCGGCAGCAATGCTAGTGAAAGACAAATGTCAATGTGCTGAAGGTTTGCGCCAGAGATCGCTCAGTGTCCGCTGGGCGATCTCACTTTTTAAGCGCTTATCCTTCATTTTACGTACTCCTCGACTCTTGTCAAGGTATTGTGGGACAAATCGGCAGAAGTTTTGACTTCCATACCATCTTGTCCTAAATCTTCCCTGGTGTCACTTATGTTCTTATTTGCTTCAGAAGGTTGCTCAATCCAGAAGCGCCGCTGCTCGTCGACTCGTAACTTATCCAAAAGCTGGAAGAGCACCTCAAAATCAGGGCGAGCTTTTATCCATATCACGCGTTTCGCAGCCACATCGACGCCAACTTCCTGGATCATCATGCGCGCCAGTTCTTTGCGCTCCTCTTTGGTCGCCCATTCCCAGCTCTCGCGCAAATCGAGCAATGTCCTTGCCGCTCGTTCAATGGCTGGTTCGGGTATCCTGTTGAGCAAGTCTAGCTTTTCTTTCAAGCTGTTGACCTTCTGCCAGTATTGGTACTCTTCCCCTTCATACAGTCCTCGTTCGTAATTCTCTCGTATTAGACGGAGCATCGTCCGAGTTTCTTTTCGTTCGGTTTCCGGATCAGGCCCCTCGCGTTGTTCTTGACACAACCTCCGGACCGAGTCTCCCCAATTGTCGGGAAGTTTAAGGGATTGGATCACCTCACTGACCTGGGCGTCGATCGATTCGGCTCGAACACACCGACTGATATCCGCACAGTCCCTATAACCGCGCAAATGGGAATCTTCTCGATAATAGGTTGGACTATTTTTCGGTGTCTGTATTCTGAGACGTCGGCCACAACGAGCACAAACGACCAATCCCTGTAGCAAGTTGATTCGAACTGTTTTTTGGTTTGTATCCCATGCCGCACGACGGCTGGCGCGGGCAGCCTGGACTTGCTGCCACAGTTCCTCACTCACGATTGCTACATGATGGCCTTCAGCAATTTGTGGAGGCGTAGAACGAAAACTGACACCCTTAGGCCGCACGGTCATACCGCGGTAATATATCTTGCCCTTATAATAGGCGTTACAAAGCATATCCCGCACAGTATCTTTGCCGAAGGGATGACCACGGCTGGTTCGCAAATTTTGATCGTTCATCCATTCGGTCAGCTCCATATCCGAATACTTTCCGGTAGCATAACGCTCATACAGCGCCAACACAATCGGAGCCCTTTCAGGATCAGGAACGCCTACCTTACGATTGCCTTGAAGTTGACTGGTGTAACCCCAGGGAACGGCGCCATTGTGAAAACCTTGCAATGATCTCTCTAATTTACCCTTATTAGTTTCCTTGGAGAGGTTATCGGAAAAGAATTCCCCAAGGGAGCTGATCATGTGGAAAAGCAGTTTGCCTTCTGGAGTGGTTAAGTCGAAAGGCTGCTGGACGGCCTTGAAGTTGATGTCCAAAGATTGCAGCTCATGAACAATCTCTAAAGCCCATTCCAGCCGGCGTGCCAGGCGGTCCACCTTGTGAACGTACAAAATCTTGAAATCACCCTGGCGGGCCGCATCACGCATGGCGTTGATCCCTGGCCGGAATTTCTTGCGGTAAGCCGATTGGGCCGGATCGGAGAACACCTTGACGATTTCAACGCCGTCTCGTGCGGCTTGCTCCTTGATCTGGCGCAGTTGGGCATCCAGGCTGAACGAGTCGCTTTGCATCTCGGACGAGTAACGGATGTAGGCTGCCCCAGGGAGCGGTGAAGAATCTTCTTTCTTGCTAAATCTGTTCATTTTGTTTTTCCCTTTTGTTTGAAGTTGAGTTGTGGGGTAAATGAAAATACTAAGCGAGATAATCCATTGCCACCTCCAGTCCGGAGCAGCATTTGAGTGATTAGCCGGTGTCGTTGGTAAGAGCCAGGTAGCGCTGGTTGATACGCGCCAGCCATTCGTTCAGGCTCTTCGGAAGCCAGTCCCCGTGTAAAACCACCACGGGGCAGGCCGGTAAGGTTTCCTGCTCCTGGGAAGGGGTTATATCATCTCCAGGAAGCCCATCTCTTTGTGGGTCAGGGTTTATAGAGAAAAAATGTTGAAAATCGGATAAAATAGATATTGGATAGATTTGGTCACTATTTTTCAGTGAGATTGTCCGTCGAGCGATATGGGATTATTGAATTTTCCTGTTCAGTTAACGAGTTTCATCGGGCGCGAGCGCGAAATATCCGATATCCAGTGCCTGGCAGGCAGTGCGCGCCTCGTTACGCTCACCGGTGTGGGCGGGAGCGGCAAGACGCGGCTGGCCATTCAGGTTGCCAATGGGTTGAGCAATACCTTTGCAGATGGGGTCTGGTTTGTAGAACTGGCTCCACTGCACGAACCAGAACTCATCCCGCAGCTCGTAGCCCATACACTTGGCTTGCATCCACCCGCCGATCAGCCGGTTATGGAATCCCTGCTGTTTTTTCTGCGCACCAGGCAGCTAATGCTCGTCCTGGATAATTGCGAGCATTTAAGCGATGCCTGCGCACACTTCGCACGCGAGTTGTTATCCCAGGCGCCTGAGCTGCGCATCCTGGCGACCAGTCGTGAGGCGCTGGCCATACCCGGAGAAATGATCTACCCGGTATCCGGATTGAGCAGGCCGGATCCAAAGGATGAGGCATTATCAGTAAAACGTGGTGCCTCCCATATTCAAGTTTTAATGGATTATGAAGCGGTTCGCCTATTTGTTGAGAGGGTACGTGCCATCTCGCCAGATTTCAACCTTACCCCTGAAAATGCTCAATCCGTCGTTGAGATTTGCCGGCGGTTAGATGGTTTGCCCCTGGCGCTCGAGCTGGCTGGGGCGCGGGCGAACGTTCTGACTGTTCAACAAATTGCTGAGCGTTTGGAAGACCGGTTTACCCTGCTCACCTCAGGAATGCGGAGAGGCATTGATCCGCGACACCACACCCTGCGCGCGGCCATCGATTGGAGCTATGACCTGTTGAAGGTTGAAGAACAAGCCTTGTTGCGCCGTATTTCCGTTTTCGAAGCCGGCTGCAGCCTGGAACTGTTCGAAGCCCTTTATTCTGGCGAGCTGCCTCCTGAAGAATCGATCCTCGACTTGATCACTTCGCTGGTTAATAAATCATTGGTGGTAGCAGATACCGCCGGGCGAGCCCAGGTGCGCTATCGCCTGCTGGAAACCATCCGTGAATACCTGTTGGAGAAACTGGATCAGGCTGGCGAAGCAGCAACCTGGCGTGACCGCCATTTGACCCTGATACTCACGCGGGCAGAGGAAGCTGCGCCAAAACTGGTCGGGGCTTACCAGCAGCTCTGGCTAAACTGGCTGGAAGAGGAAAAAGATAATTTCCGCGCCGCCCTGGCCTGGGCGCTGGAAAGCGGCCAGATTGAAACGGGGTTGCGGATTGCCATAGACATTGCCAGGTTTTGGGAGATCCGCGGCTATATTCCTGAGGGAATGGCCTGGATCGAGCGTTTATTAGCTTGGACAGATGACAGCTTGCCTCTGATCGTCCGCGCTCAGGCCCTGGTCTATGCCAGTTTCATGGCTATGTTCTTAGGCAACACATCAGCGTCCTCCGCCTATGGGAAAGAAGCGGCTACCTTAGCCGAGGGAGCCGGGGATGAGGGCAACCCGGTCCTTATCCTTGCCCTGAGTGGCCTGGATTCTGCGGCAAGAATGGCGGGCGATTACCAGACTGCTTTCAAGCATGGAGAACGCGTTATCCAACTGCTGCGCGCCTCCCCTAAACCTTCATTCTTCCTGGGCATGGGCCTGCTGGCCCATGGAGATGTGGCGCTTGAGCTAGGCGCCTATGATGCCGCCCGGGCTGCGCTGGATGAAGGCCTGGCGCTGGCCCGGGAGGACGGAGATGCCTTCCGGATGGCGCATGCATTCAATTCATTTGGCGATCTGGCGCGCTATCAGGGAAACTTCGCCGAGGCTGCCAACGCCTATGAAAAGGGTGTGGCATTGCTGCGCGAGCTTGGCGCACAGCACGATCTGGCGGCGATTGTGCGAAACCTGGGCCGCGCCTGTTTGCACCTGGGTGATATCGAGCGCGCCCGCGCC
Source organism: Chloroflexota bacterium (assembly GCA_029782365.1). Taxonomy (GTDB): domain Bacteria; phylum Chloroflexota; class Anaerolineae; order Anaerolineales; family UBA4823; genus CAWBUW01. Next base: position 259,742 of record JAKOUW010000160.1, on the reverse strand, counting down.
CTGTTCCTTGAAAGCCTGTCACTGCACCAGGCAGAGTTGAACAGGCCAGGAATGGCGGAAAGCCTGAACGGTTTGGCGGCAGCCGCGATCGTGGGTGGAATGCCCACTGCGGGAACGCGTTTATTCGCCGCAGCCGAGGCGATCCGTGGGCAGCGGGCCGGATCGGTGTGGCCTGCAAAACGCATGGAAGTTGACCGGTACCTCGACCAGGCTCGCGCCAGGCTGCCAGAAGCTGAGTTCCAGAGTGAACAGGCAGCCGGGCGCGCCATGTCTCTTGAGCAAGCCATTGAATATGCTCGAAATCTCCCGCTAAGTCCCGAAGTTGCGCCGGCGTCTGTAGCAATCTCAGAAGGCTTAACGTCGCGTGAGCAGGAAATCGCTGAGTTGATCGCCAAAGGCAGCTCGAACCGCGAGATTGCCGGCCGGCTCGTCATCAGCCCTCGCACCGTAGAGAAGCATATCGGCAACATCTTATCCAAGCTTGGGTTGACCAGCCGCTCCCAAATTGTGCGCTGGTTCATGAAACGTGGCGTGACACAGACCTCTGGATAGCTGCCAATCGATCTCCCTCGAAAAGTCCCTTTTATACATAACAAACCAATATTGTACCCTGATGGACGATTCCATACGGTAGCGGTATTTAATACGTGTTCGATTACGTGTTTTTACCCATGATAAATACTATCTAATTTGTCATAATATCACTATCTCTTTATATTTCGTGTTGCATTCAGAAAGGAGCTCTCGATGACCACCAGCACATTTCCAGCCTTAACGGCCCGCTTCAAAATCGCATGGATCATCATACTTACGTCGGCCGCGCTCGCAACGATAAGCTATCTGGTGATGATCTTCGTTGACAAAGGAGCGGCCTTTTTCACCCCCTATACTGCCTTCAACCTGTATGGCTTCCTGGTCTTGTTGATTCCATTCCGCCGAGGCCAAAAATGGGCCTGGTGGTCTACCTGGATCCTCCCGACCAGCATGGCATTGACGGGATTATATATCCCGGAATTTGCCCCCTATTATTTCGGCGGTGCCGCCGTGTTCGCTGTGGGGCTGCTCCTGACGATTAAAGATTTCTTCTCGACCAATCGCTAAGAGGAAAAATCTCATGATCAACGTAGAGAAAAGCATCATCATTAATCGATCTATTGATGAAGTGTTCAATTATGTGAGCAACCTCGCCCATTCGGCCGAATGGCAGTCTGGGTTGATGGAGGTGCGCCAGATCACTTCGAGTCCGGTAGGGGTCGGAACACAATATACCTTTGCCCGCACCTTTTTAGGTCGCAAGCTGGAGGCGAGCAATGAAATCACCGAATTTACCCCGCACACCAAAGTAGCCTTCAGAACAATATCTGGACCCATACCGCTGGAGGCGTCTTATCGTTTCGAACCCGCAGAAAATGGGATGAAACTCACCTCGACGATTGCGATGCAGCCAAAGGGGTTCTTCAGCCTGGCAGAACCCCTGATTTCAGCCAACCTGCAGAGGGAAATGGTGGCGAATTTTATCATTCTGAAAAACATGCTGGAAAGCCGGGCATGAGGATCGAATTGAAGGAGGCATCCATGGTGGTATCGAGATGAGCAGCTCAATAACAACTGTCCTATCTATTGTTGCCGCCTTCGATGGCTTTATGTGGGTTGTTGGCTTGATTCCAACCCTGTACTTTGCCTTCATAAACGGACGGCTGCCCACCCTGGGCGGCATTCGACTACTTGGTGGCCCATTTGAGAAACTGGGGATGGAAAGCCTGATCGTTGCCGGAATCTTGTACACCATGGTCAGCGCAATGAAATTCCTGGCTGCTTACTGGCTGGGCAGCGCTCGCAAAGAGGGCGCCGTGCTGGAAATCATCCTTTTGGGCCTCAGCGCCATATTCTGGTACGGTTTCGCGCTGCCCCTGGGACCGCTGTTTGGCATCATCCAGGTTGTGTTAATGGTCCTTGCCTGGGGAAGCCTCCGGTGAAAACAAGAATGCTTATGCCAGACAACCCAACCCAAACGCCAATCCGGCGGCTATTCGAGGAAGCCTTCAACCAGGGAAACCTGGCCGTTGTGGATGAAGTATTGACCTCCGATCATATCGCTCATAACGCCTTCGCCGGCGGGCCGCATGGCCCGCAAGGACTCAAAGGACTGATCGTCCTATTCCGCACCGCCTTTCCCGACCTGTATTGTTCTGTTGAGGATGAAATTCGAGAAGGCGATAAGCTTGCCGCTCATTGGATCCTACGCGGCACACATAAGGGATTGTTTCTAGGTAATCCGCCCACCGGCAGACAGGTCATGGTACAGGGAATTATCTTCGCTCGTATCTCAAATGGGCAAATTGCCGAGGACTGGACCTTGATCGACGAGATGGGCATCCTGCAGCAGATCGGGGTCGTCCCACCGGTCCGAGGATAAAAAAACTAAACTACTTTTTGAAAGAGGTATCGCATGGCTTTCACAACAACAAAAAGGTTTACAGAGATTCGATATGCCGGATGGGCAGCCATCTTAAGCGGTATCGCTGCCATTCTGGGATTGGTTTCCTTAATCTTTTTCTTTAGTCTCGAATCAACACCGAGCACAACCCAGGCTCCGCATTTTTGGGGTCCGGTTAGCGATATTGCCCTAATCTTCCAGATGCTGTTCTTGTTAATTGTGGCCCTTGCGTTTTATTTTTCGCTGCGAGCTCTCGCCCCCCGAGTAAGCCTGATCAGCTTTCTGATTGGTGCGGTGGGGATGATGGGGGTTGTGCTGCTCCAGATTCTCTTGCGCCTTTATATTTTGACCTTTGAACAGGAGGTCATGCCAGTTGTTTTCGCCACCGCATTAGTAGGCTCGTGGTTGGTGATGATTAACATCTTGGGGCTAAGACAGGGGATCCTAACGTCGCGGCTCGCCTGGCTTGGAATTGCGACCGGGGTCGCCTTCCTTTTAGAACCGGTGATGCTTTTAGCAGCGGGCGGGGCGGTAGCCTGGCGGGTTTTCATGTCAAACTACATGCTCCTGGCCGGGAGTGCGATCGTATTCCTGGTCTCGTATATAGGCTTCCCCGTTTGGGCATTCTGGCTGGGACGCGTATTTCGACGACAATCGTGACAAGAATCATTGCGGTGATAAGGGCCGTTCTCTCATGAGCGATCGAAAAGCATCTTTGATTGCAGGGATGTTGGCTGGGGTAGCCGGCTTGCTGGTATTCCTGGTGATCCACCACCTGTGGATCAAACCCATCTGGTTCATCCTGCCTGTTGGCCTGGTGATTGCCGTCCCAGGCGGGCTGGCCATTGGGTGGGCCTACAGTGAATTGCAACCGCGCTTGCCGAAACGACCGTGGGCGATTCCCGCGTTGGTCGCTCTGATTGGCCTGACTCTGGCACCTGCGTTTGTCATTGCCCAGCTTCGCCCGCCAGTATTCACGGGATCAGGAATGAATGTTATCGCCAATGTAAACGTTGCCCAGGCGGCAGTTATTTTTGTTCGCGATCTGCTCCTTCCGGCGGCAGTGATCGGCGGACTGGCAGGATGGCTGATCGGGCGAACGAAGCGAGCAGCGCTGATAACAGCTCTGGCAGGCTTTGTTTTCGCCCTGGGGCCTGGGCATAATGCCCCTTTCCTGGGCAATCAGCCCGCAACCGGAAAAGGCATCATCTTGCTGGCTGCCATTATCTTGGCTTCTTCAATCGTTCTGGTTGAAGGGCAGGCAGCCCTGCAGCACAGATATTCTGGAGGAGATAAATGACCAATCAAGCGGTCAGCCTAAGCAACCCCAAAAGCGTAACCTTTTTTGAGCGCCACGCCTGGATCGTGCTCCTGGTCGTGATCCTCTTCATTGGCTTCTTCGGAATCGGCGATGTGCTGGGCGGCGCCTCCGACCTGCAAAATGGGGAGAAGAATCTAATGCACAGCCTCACCGGCGAGAGCTGGGACGAGCTGCGGACGGCCGATCCTGCTGCCGCCAACCTGATCGAATGGAAATTCCGATCGGATGGGGCTACCCTTTTCATCGTCGCTGTGCTCACTTTGGCCATTTGTCTCACCGGCTTCCGGCGTGGAGAACGCTGGGCCTGGTACGGGATGTGGGCAATCCCACTCTGGTTGGTGCTCAATACCCTGATTCTTTTATCTGCCACCACCCATCCGGAATATAGCACACCCGTGCCAGTCATCTCAGGAACTGTCTTTTTCGTGGTGTGGGTGGCGATGTTGGGGTTGTCTTTTCGTAAGTTCTTTCATTCATAACCTGCCTGAATATAGGAGGCATTTCCATGTTCGACTTCCCTGGGGTAATCTTACTGGTTGCGCTGGTTGCGGGGCTTGGCTTCTTGACGACCCGCGCCCTCAAAATCAAACTCGCCATCCTGAAATGGATCGCGGTCTTCTTCAGCGGGCTGCTGACGTTGATCCCGGCGGCGCTGCTGGTCCTGGCCCTGGTCGGCTACGCAAATTTGAACCGACATTACGACAACCCGGCCGCCAACATCCAGGTCGCCCGCACCCCGGCCCAAATCGCCCGCGGCGAGAAGCTGGCCAACGCCTGTACGAGCTGCCACACGCCTGAAAATAAGCTCCCCCTGTCGGGGGTCAACTTCGGGGCGAAATTCGATTTTCCGCCGATGATGGGCGCGCTCTATTCGCCGAACCTGACCCCCTCGGGAGACATCAGCGATTGGACGGATGGTGAAGTCATCCGCGCCATCCGCGAAGGGGTGCATAAGAATGGCCGCTCGCTGCTGATCATGCCGGCCGGCAATTTCAAGAACCTGAGCGACGAGGACGTGCAGGCGCTGGTAGCCTATCTGCGTTCGCAGCCTGCTACCGGCGGGCCTACTCCCCAAAGCTCATTGAGCGTGATAGGCGCAATCTTCAACAATCTGAGCGATTTCCGCACCGCACAACCGCCGGTCGGCAGGGTGACCGCGCCCCCGGCGGGTACGCCGGAATACGGCAAGTACCTCGTAGACGTCATCGGCTGCCGGGATTGTCATGGGAGCCAGTTGCAGGGCAAGATAGACAGCCAGATCGGCCCACCCGGCGGCCCGAACCTGACCCTCATCATCCCTCAGTGGACGGAAGAGCAGTTTATGACCTTCTTCAATTCGGGAACCATGCCTGGGGGCGCGAAAGTGCCGATCCTCACATTAAAAAGCGGTTTCTCGGAACCGCGAATGAACTGGCCAGGGGTGCGGGCCTCCACCACGGATGATGACCTGAAAGCGATGTACGCCTATTTACACGGCCTGCCGTTGGTGGAAAGTCCGGTCAAGTGATTGATATAATTCGGTGTCCAGATCAGATAACGCATGAAACCAAATGATGTTGAATCGATCATCAGAGCAGAGCAAGAGCTGGCAAAAGCTCATCTAACTTTAGATATCGGCTCGATCGATGCCCTTCTTCATGAAGATTTTACCAATGGTCAACCCGAAGGGAAAATCGAAACCAAGAAAGATCTGCTAAATTCATACAGAACAGGAAATCGGCATTGGAATCGTGCAGAAGTGGATGAACTGGTTGTGAAAATAAATGGCGAATTGGCAGAAGTTACCGGCCTTTGGAAGGCGGCAGGAACCAACAACGGAAAATCATTCGATTATCAAGCCTCTTTTGTCTCTATCTGGATGAAGGTGAATGGCACATGGAAGAATCTTTCATACTCTTCATCAATGCTTTCGCCAAAGTGACTCGGGCGTAACGAGCGTAGGAAGAGAAATGTCGCAAGTTCAATTCGGCTTTATCTTACCCCAGGTTCCACGGGACCATGCCATGCGGATGACCTTCCTCGAAGATCTGAATCGAGCGCTAGAACTGGTCAGCGGGCGATTTGACTCGGTGTGGGTCATCGACCATCTGATGAATATGGAGATTCGCAGCTATGGGCTTGACGATATCGAAAGCTTCACCACTCTGGCTTATCTGGCGGCGCTCCATCCCCAGCTCAACTGCGGTCAATCGGTGATCTGCCAGTCCTTCCGCAATCCCGCGCTGGTTGCCAAGATGGGCGCAACCTTGCAGTTCCTGAGCGGCGGGCGGTTCCTGTTGGGCATAGGGGCCGGCGGAGATGAGTCCGAACACGAGGCTTATGGATACGATTTTGCACCAGCTCGCGTGCGGGTGGAACAGTTGGAAGAGGCGCTTCAAATCATCAAGGCTATGTGGACCCAGGAGCAAGTCACATTTTCGGGCGTTCATTACCGGGTAAATGGAGCGATTTGCGAGCCAAAACCACAACCCCTGCCACCGGTGATGATCGGCGCATTTAAGCCGAAGATGCTTCGCCTCACTGCGAAATACGCGGACGAGTGGAATGTTTCCTCGACAGGGATTGGCATATACCACCGGCTGGTCGAGGAATTTGAACGTGCCTGCGTCGATGTAGGCCGCGACCCATCTACAGTGCGCCGTTCATGGGGAGGTGGGTGCATTTGCATGCCTACCCAAGAAGAAGCCGACCACATTGCCGGGGATCGATATGGCAGAGATCCGGAGGGAGAATTTGATTTTGTCGGCACGCCCAGACAAATCATCGAGCAGATGATACCCTTCATCGACATGGGGGTTAACTCTTTTATGGTTGACTGTGGCGGATTCCCCAGCTTGACCACGCTCGAATTGTTGATTAATGAAGTCATACCTGCATTGAACAAATGACAATCTTTCATTATTTTCCGGATTTAATTTTACAGACACCGACTTTGTTTATTGCAGCGTTTGGTAATGAAGGAATGGTATGGTGATTAATAAATTGCAAGAATTATAACTATCCCCATTCCACATAACTATCAAAGAGAAGTTGTCTTGGAATCGTTCGTCTTTTCCTGGTTGAGGGCCAGGTAACGCTGATTAATCCGCGCCAGCCACTCGACCAGACTCTTCGGAAGCCTGTCCGGTAAGATCAGCTGCTCCTGGGGATGGGTTATATCATCTCCAGACACCCCGGTTCCTTGTAGGTCAAGGTTTTGAGATGGATTTTGATTTAAATTTTTTTGTGCCATCAGTACACCTCATAATCAAACCAGTTGCAAATGTCTCTTATGCGTCTTAACCTCTAAAAAAACTCCGGTTTCAACGAACACATTGTTGAAACCGGAGTTTTAGAAGTAACTGGGTGATCCAGGTTACCCATCTTGCGAGTTACCCCAAATGGATAACTGCCCTGGCTGGTCCATATTTCGCTGTTTGTTGTTTCTTCCGGAATAGGGTTTCAACCCCCCAATCGAGTGCTGTCGCAACCATTCATCCCAGGTCTGCGATGTAGGTAGCACCGGCACCATGAGCGGGCTGGTTTCGGTTGGGCAACCCAAAAGAGAGTTGGAAACCTGCATTTCATCTGCGAAAAGCGTTTGCAGGTCAGCCAACTTTGTGCCATTGAGCACGTCCCTGGCTAACTGCATCAAGAAATCTCCGTCCTCCTCGGGCACTATTGCGCCACTCACCTCATCTCCAAATAAGAGTTGAGCCGCCTTCATCTTTCTCCCTATTAACGAGAGAGCTTTCGCCTCCATCGTCGATGAGTAGATAGAGAAAACTGCCTTGACGGGTTTGGTCTGGCCTAGACGCCAAACTCTTCGCAAACTCTGCCATAACGAGTACAGGCTGTAATTGATCTCAAAGTAGACGATCGTAGCGAAGCTGACCAGATCCATCCCCGTTTCGACCAGGAGCGGATTGCATATCAAGGCGTCTATGGAATTGACCCGTTTGAGAATCCAATCTTCCCGTTTGCGCGGGTCGACGTTCCCACCCAGGATTGCCACCCGCAGCCCCACCGATTGCAGCGGAAGTTGGACGCGGTCTTGTATGTCTCGGGTGCCTGTCTGTCTCACATAAACCAGCACCTTGCGCTCCTGCTGTTTTTCAGCCTTGCAGAAGCTGGCCAGCCAATCCTCTTTCGGCAGCCATTTGTGTCCATTGGGATTGATGGCTGGTAGCTCCATGAGTGGAACTTTCCTTGCTGAGTTGCCATCTTCACCTTCAACTTCATCCACCATTACGACCTCATCCCGGAAGGCCGAGTTCGGTCGCGCCAGGCTCCACTGCAGCCAAGTGGATAGATACCGGCTGGATTGGATCGCCAGCTGTTTGAGGCTGCCGTCCATGCTCTGGTACTGTTGTTCCTGATCGTCCAACATATCCAGGGTGACAACCTCTTCCTTGTAGCTTGGAAGAGCCAGGTTCAGGTCTTTCAGGCTGAGAAAGATAGTGGTATCCAGCAGCCGGCCGACGATGGCTGGGCTGATGCCGGGTTGCTCCTTCGCCTGGTTGCGGTATCGCCTGTTGCCGGTGAACACGCCGTCTTCTTCTGCATCTTCGTTCCTTCGCCTACGGCGGGTGGTTTCGAGAACCCCATACAGCCTGGCCCAGCGCTTCTCGTCATGGAAGGCAAAGTCGCGCCGCACGCCATGGTTCAAGCGGTGCAGCAGCCAGAATATTGACGAGCTTTTTCCACCAAAGAACGTGCCCGTCAGGGTCAGCGTCCATCTGGCAGCAGTGACGAGCTGGTGAAAGGCTACGCCCCTGTCAGAGGACTTGGACTTGAGTAGAGTAGGGGCAGGGCGCGTTACTCACTTTTCAATGAGCACGTTTCCCCACCCCCCTCTCCGAACCGGACATGCGCCTTTCGACGCATCCGGCTCTCCATCACAGAATCACACTTGTAGTAGGCCCTCAGATTGCTGTTTGTCTTTCAACCTTTGCATGACAGGTTGGACACAGCGCGATGAGGTTTTCTAGCAGATTTGCCCTTCTACGGTGTTTGTACCCTTTGCGTCTTGCCTGGTGATGAACATGAGTTTGTTCAAGTTTCAAGGTCTTACCACAACATTGACAACGCTGACCAGCTATTTTGAACGCCGCCCGGCGTAGAGTTCCCCATTCCACCCCATATTCAGGGTTGTATTTGGGTTCGACGAGTTCATCTGGAGGTTGTTCCAAGGTTTCCCTTTTCTCCAGAAGTTCTCTGTCCTCTCGAACGAACGGGTTGAGTTGGCTGTAAAAACGAGCATAACGAATCGGTATGAAAGCCAGTCGTACTACGATATAGGCTTTGGCGTGGGCTTCATCTGCCCATGCGCCATAGTTTCGACCTTTTCGCCACCTGTTCTTTGTCCGGATATCGTACCTGTAGGGTATGTAATGTGCTTTATAATGCTGCCCAGGATGTAGTTTTGGGTTCCTCAAGCGATGAGTGGTTCGGAAAACTCGCCACCATACGAAAGAGTCCCCATCCCTAAAATCCCTGGTACTACTTACCCGGCGGTAGTACATCCCCCAACCGATCAGAAACCGGTTGAGGTATTCGATACCCGTTGCGTCGTCATTACTGAAACCGTCCCAAACTTTTTGTCTCACCTTTTGACGAAATTTATCCATCGCTTTCCTGGATGGTGTTATCAGAGTCGCTCGCTGATATTTGCGAATAGTGAAACCGAGGAAGTCAAACCCCTTTTCCACTACTGTTACCAGTGTCTTTTCCTCTGACAATTCCAGGTGGAGTTCCGTGTTGAGAAAGTCGGTTATTTCCATTTTGAGCTTTTCCGCCTGTTCTTGTGTGCCTGTGATCATGACAACAAAATCATCGGCGTACCGCACAATAAAACAAGGCAGTGCTTCTCGATGGCGTTTTCGCCTATTCCTTTCCACTTCACTCAGGTTTGCCCACTTCTCCGCTATGAATTGATCCAGCTCATTCAAGTAAATGTTGGCTAACAAGGGCGAGACAATCCCGCCCTGTGGTGTGCCTTCATCCGTCATATGCCACGCTCCATCTTCCATCACCCCAGCTTTCAATAACTCCTTGACCAGACGTAGGATGCGTTCATCCTGTATCATCCGTCGTAGAATCCTGAGTAACTTTTGGTGATGAATTCGGTCGAAACACTTCCGTATATCTCCTTCAATGGCTATGTTGTAACCACGTTTCCCGATAAGATCTTTCAGCCGCATTGCAGCATGGTGTGTTGACCGGAATGGTCGAAACCCATAACTGTGGTTATAGAATTTGGCTTCATAGATCGGTTCAAGAATGGCTCGCAGCATTTCCTGGACAACCCGATCCTTGATGGTCGGTATTCCCAGTGGTCTCTTATCGCCATTGGCTTTTGGGATATATACCCTTCTGACTGGTTTTGGTTGGTAGGTCATCCGTTTCACTTCACGATAAATTTCTTCCGTCAGTTGCTTTCGGGTTTCCTCCGTTTTCAGGTCTGCCTTTGACACCCCATCGACACCGGCCGTCCTGGCCCCATTATTTCGCAGCACTTTGTCTAACGAAACTTCAATCAGACGTTTTGTGCGCATTAGGTTATAGAGACGGTGGAACTTGCGTCCCTGAAGGCTCCGATGTGCTAACACTTCCTGTGTTCGCTTGATCCATCGGTTCAGGCTTTGCATACGATCTTGCGGTGCTTCTGCCTGCATCTCTGGTGTCGTGTATATGGCGACCACCTCCTTTCCTTTCGGATTTGGAGGCCTACTAAAAGTACGTGTTACCTGTGACTGCTGCCCTTCGCCCTGCAGACGGCTTTCCCGTCTTCCATGATCCGGTCGAAGTACAGGGCTTTTGTCCCTGTCATTTCTCCGGACGACTACTACGGCAGCTCCGCCCCTTCCAGTCCACATCAACGACAGCTGTCCAACCCATTGCTGGGTGAGACTGGTAAGGTTCCCGTGTTCAACACAACTTGTCTTTACACCCTTCCCTTAGATCTGCACTTTACGCCGGGGTCATCCGAATGCTTATACCCTTGTAGCATTCGGCCAGCGCTCAAGGCGCTGACGGGTCGGCAACCAATAGCCCTCCCGCTGGTCCCATCACCCCCAACTACGCTTGTTGGGGTGTCGAAGCTCACGACGCTTACATGCATTTGTACTCCCTGATCATAGGAAGGTTTTGAAGATAGCCCTGCCTTTTGGGCGCGTAGTTCACCCTCACAGGTACTTTCCCGGTAGGCTTCAGACCTCTGGTCTGCTCAGACCAAACGCCTGCTACCATGTCTTTACCGGTCTTAGGGAAACCGGTAGCGAGTATTTCAACTCGCTTCAAGTTGTGCCGCTTTCACGGCGCACACTGGTGCACTTCGTCTCCGATCAGCAGCTTGAAGGCGCCGGAGGCATGCTTAGCGATGTACTCGGCGATGCTGTGCCGGCGGGCGCCGTTGAACTCAAACAAGGGCGTTCTACAGGTTCTTTTACCCCAGACCGGATTGCCATCGGCATCGTTCTTGATCTTACCATCACTGTCCAGCTGCCATCCGGGAACCTGCCCCTGGCAGAACTGGCGTTTCTCGGCCAGCTCAGCTGGATCAGTCACCGGTACGAGGATGCCGTCCGTTTCAGCCGTGGCGATCCACCCGCAGCTCGGGCAGGCCCAGGCGTCAACCAGCTTTCCGGTCAAGGGATGCCTGGCCTTGCGCCGGATGACGGCCGGCTGCCAGCCCGCTCCGAATTTGGCCGAGGTGTGCGCCACCACCGCCACCCATTTGGGCATTCTATCGTTACTGGATTTTATGCAAGCCGCTTGATATTGATCCAGAAAGTCTTTAACATCGTTGCTATCCGCGGCTTCATCCGTGTTTCTCCCAATTCGCCGCAGCTCACGAGCATGCGCGCCAGGGATGGTTTCCTCGATTTCCCGGATCCATTTAGGCACCAGGTGAGGAGGGCAGATTACCAGGGCCGGGTAGGCGTTCAGCAGCTCGATCACGGCTGCGCCGATGACAGATTTGCCAAGCCCCATTTCCCCTTGCAGGTTGCCTACATCGTTTTTACGGATAGACCGGGCCATGGCGGCTGCCGCATGCCGTTGGGCTGGCAGCAGGCCAGGACGCTCCTGGCCGGGCAGGGTCTTTCGTCCCTGACCAAGGGTATCGAGAATGGCGATCTCCTCACGGGTGGGGTCCAGGTTGTAGAGTGGGCGGTAGGTTTCCAGAACATGTGCGGCGATCTTCTCGCCGTGAGATTTCATGAAATCCGACAGACCCTTCACGTCCTGGATGATCTGGATGCCATCCTGCTTGAGGACTGCCACGGTGGTTACAAACTTGTCTTTATACGTCTCGACGACTGTCCCGGCTTCCTGCGGATCGGGGTGTTCGCTCTTCTCAACCACTTTGACCACCCGTCCTTTGATGAGCATGGGATGGCCGTCTTCGTCGGTCAGTTTTACCGTACCCATCATGCCCGAGGCCATAAGCATCGCAATATGTCCTTTCTTCAAGGGCATGACCGGCTGAGTGAGCTGTGCCAGGCCGCGAGTAGGATGGATCAGATCTTGCCATTCTGAGGTTCGTTGCACTCCAATCTGGGCCGTGGCTTCAACCACCTCCTCCGGCTCCCAATCGGTTCGTTTGAAAACGATCGTCCGGTCATTCGAGCCTCGCAAAGGCGCGGGGAGCAGCTCGTAGACCGGTTCTTCGGCAGGCCGGATCGGTTCCAGATTGGTGGTTGCCAGAGCCTGGAGCGAGAGCACTTCTTTATCTAAGGGTGGCTGGTAGGATTTGCGCTTGTAAGCAAAAACCACCACCTGGTTGAATTTCTCGAACAAACCATCCGGAAAGCGGGAGATCGAGAGGGCTTCATAATGTCCGGCCAGTAGGCGAACCACCTCCACCATCCCCAGGATCTTCTGCGGGACGATGTAGGTCAGCAGGCCGCCGCGCACTAGTTTTGGTGTAGTGGTTTTGAGAAAATCTAATTCCAGGCGTTTTTGATTATCGAACCGGTCGTACTCGTACGGAGGGTTCAGGTACAACCAGGAGATGCTTTCATCGGTCAGGACACAGGCTTGCCAGGGTGCCTGGTAGACTTTATCCATCACCTGCTGGGCTTTTTCGGCTCGTTCGGGCGAGAGCTCCACGCCCCAGGTTTCGCAGTTGAGCGCCTGACCCAGGGCTACAGCAGCTCTGCCTTCGCCGCAGCAGGGATCCAAAAGCCGCCCTTTTTCTACGGGTGGTTTCATGTAGGTTCGGATGATCTCGACGACCGGATCATCGGTGGGGTAGTACCCCATTCGTTCGATTGCAGGGGGTCGCATATTAAGCTCCTTCAAGGGAAATAAAAATCCCCGGAAGGAGCCGCATTTCACCCCCGTGAGGGGAGTGAATTGCGCCCCTCCGGGGTGATTGGGCCAATATTTTTCTTGCTAGATCAAACGGTTAGTGAGATATCCTCCTGTTTCAACAGGTCAGCCAGCAATTCTTGCCAGTTGGCCTGGAGGTCGATCCTGGCTCCCTGGATACAGTCGCCGCCGGTCGTCAGATTCTGAACGAAGTTTTGGTTGCTGGCATGTTTCCATAGTACAGCGGCCCACTCATCCAGGGTCGGGACTTCGAGAGCTTCTTTGAGTCGCCCGACGAACAGACTGATCAATTCGTTCCCAGGGTCCATTGATCCTCGGTAGACCAGGACATAAGCCGCCTGATCTTCCGATTCCCACTTTCCGGGCAGCGCCAGTCGTGAAACAAAGCCTGCATGGTGGCTGGTATACTCTGGCATGGCCAGCCAGGCTTGTTCATACTTATCGGTGGGGCTAAGCATGACATCTTCTACCCCGTCCTGAACCATCTGCAGCGATTTGCCGGCCATCATTGTCACCTTGAGCGATTCCAGGCTGGTCTTGTAGCCGACCAGCCCGACGTAGACCAGGTTGCGGTCGTTGTCGTAGGCGTAGCCGGTGACGTGCGCCAGGGCCTGCCCGTTACGTAGCCTGGGCACTCCTTCCGGATAGAGCCGATCATCTGGTTTGGCTTTTTCATGTTCCTCAAGCCTAATTTTCCAGACGACGATCCCGGCGTTGACCCGCGCCAGCTCTTCATTCAGCTCACGCAGGACTTCGTGCAGCCCCTTCCAGGGTTGGACGCCGGTGAAGGTGACGCTGGTCTCGCCGCACTGGATTTGGATCATTCGTTCCTGCAAATGGAGAGCAGCTTCTGCCAGGCTCAAGGGGCGGTAATCGCTCAGAACAGCCGGCAGCTTCTCCCCAGGCTTAGGGGTGAACAGGTACCCACCGAGTTCCGAGTCGTACTTCAGAAACCCGGCTTTTCCAACCGCGTAATCGTAAGGATAAGCGGCACGGGTCAGTTCTTGACCGAAGTCTTCTCTGGTCAGCAGGCCGCTGCCGTCCTTGTAGGCCGCAATGACGATCCGGCCTTCCTTCTGCCTGGCAATGATACGATTGACCTTCTCACGCAGATATTTGTCTTCGTAAGTTTTCATGTGTTCCTCCTTTGCTTGAAAGGCTCTATTTCCCGAACCGGTCATCCAACCAGACAAGAAGGGTTTGGACTGATTGATGATCCTTCTCCATGCGCTGCCTGACCTCCTCCATCGATGGAACGAACTGCATTTGTTCGGTAAAGCTCTTCAACAGGTCTTCGTAATCTTCTGAGGAAAGTAAAACCTGTCCAGCCAGATTCGGGATGACTTCCCATTGGCCGGCCACGATTGTCTCAGCATCACTGGCTTTTGCGATGTAAATCTTCCTTTCCTGTAGGTCGATTACCAGGTGGTATTCTGCCGGGTCATCTGAGGAACCCAGGTTGTAAATAGCCAGGTAGTGGTAAATCGATTTGTGATGGATGAACGCCAGGTATCCGGCCCAATGACCGGTGAAGGTCACAAAACCGTCTGACACCATGGCTTCATCGCCGGCAGGTTCCCACCATAGGGATAGGTACCGGGCATTGCGGGTGTTTTCATAGCCCACCGCCTGTTCCAGGATTGGCGCAGGCGGGACGGGGATTTCCAATCGAGTGAGTTGAGGGTTCATCGGTCTCCTTATGTCAAAATAGTCTTCAAGGCGATATGTATCCGGATCAGGTTTCAAATCGTGTTTCTCGGCTTCGGTCTCGACCCAATCGGTGAGGGCTTCCAGTTCCCATTCCGTCATACGAGGCGGAGGGGGAAACCAATCGCTCCAATCTGACTCGGGCGGGTGTTCTCCCAGGCATTCCTCATCGAAAGGACCCAGAATGATGTCGGCGATGGTCAATGGGGTTTCTACGCAAACCTCTTCAGTTACAGGGTCAGCCAATTGCCAGTAAACCGCTTGTTTTTCATACAAAAGCATCATGTGATCCTCCGTGAAGTAAGGGGGAGACGCAGAGAAAACCTATCCTGCGTCTCCCCGAAGGTCCTAAAAGTCATCAAAGAGATCGGCGGACGCGCCGCCATCGACCCAGTACCCTTCCTCGTCCCCCAACCGGGTGGCATTTTCGTACTGCTCAGTCAGGATTCCTTCCCCAGGTTCCTGGTTTTCCGGTATCAGGTCCTCCAATGCGGTGATGCGGAACTGGATTACCTCACGCCAACGCAAGATATCTTGATTGACAAGGGCATCCCTCACCTCATCCACCAGGGATGAAAGGGTGCCATCGGGTACCTGGTCTGGCTCTATGCCGAGGTCCACCAGTGCGTAGCCCAGTTCTTCGGCAATCTGCCCCCAGGTGATGCTGTAGGCTGGCTTTTCCAGATCGTAACCGGCAAGGGCCAGCCGTTTGGATACCTCAAAACCAACATCGAGGTATTTTCCTTTTTGAATTCCAATCGTTGGGTCCATAAGTTTTTCCCTTTCCTTGTCGTTGAAGGTTATGAAAACCCTAACCCCTTTTCTTTCAAAGACACCCACCGTGAACCCTGCCCACAAACGATGTGGTCAACGACGCTGACATCCAGGAGCTTTCCAGCCTGGACGATGGCGCGGGTGACGGCCACATCTTCGGGGCTGGGCGTTGGGTCGCCTGAAGGATGGTTGTGACTGACCAGAACTGCGGCGGCATTACACTGCAGGGCCGGCTTTAACACCTCACCGACCCGCACCATGGAAGAATTAAGGCTGCCGTGATAAACCTCGAATGTGTCCAGCAAGCGATTGCGGGTATCGAGCATCATCACCAGCAGGAATTCTTGTTCGCGGTAGGCCAGGATGGGCATCAGGATTTGAGCAGCGTCGCCAGGCGAATGGATCACCGGGCGGTCGTCCTCTGGCTGGAGCAGCTTGCGCCCCAATGCCAAAGATGCCTTCAAGCGGAGCGCCGTCTGGTTGCTGATACCTGGCACTCTGGATATTTCATCCACGTGGGCCTGGGCAATCTTGCGGATCGAGCCGAACCTGGACAGCAGCCATTCTGCCGCCTCGATTTGTGTCGAGCCGCCGATGATGACGGCCAGCAACTCGGCCAGACTGCAGGCATCCGAGTCTTTGGCCACCCGGAAAGCAGGCTGCTCGCGAATCGGCAGCAGTTTCAGCCGTGGGATGGCATAGGGTTGCGTGATTTCGTCGTGTAAAAGGGAAAGTTGTTGATTGGGCATGTCTGTCTCCTATAGAGAATGAGGGGACAGACCACCCCTAGAGGGGTGCTGCCCCCTCCGTTGGGGTGAACAATCAAATGCTTGGGTCATCATCAGGTGAAGAAGCTCGGCGATAGGCTGCCTGGCATTCTTCATAGGTCATTAATTCGTCCCGCCGCACGCCAGGGTAACCGGGCGCGGGCGGGATCAACCAGGGGTTTTCAGCCAGTTGCTTCCTGATCCGTTCGGCTTTGGCTTCCAGGAAGTGGCGCAAACCGCCTTTTTCGCAGCGCCAGCCCAACGTATGGGTGTACTTGCCATCCCAGGTGCGATCCCGGTAGGTTCTGCCACCGCAGATCGAACAGGGCGGCATGCCTTCTGGATCAGGGGCGCGCAGCCCACCGGCTTGCAGGTACTGGCGCACGGCTTCGATGGCTTCACAGTACGGCACACCGCACGAGCACTCCTTGGTCTTGCTGACCGTGTGGAAGCGGGGTTGGCTGCCTAGGCCAAAATCGACCAGGTACTGGCTGCCATGGATGGATACGGACAACTTCGTGGCCTCGATTTCCAGGCGTTCTCGAATGAATGATCTTTTCGGAGGAGAGTTATTCCGATGCTCCTTTTGATCCAGTTCATTCGCTGTAAGTCCGGTCTTCATAGGCGCTCTCCAGGAACCAATCCGGGGCCAGGATTTTATCTGCTTCGACGGGCTCCTTGCCTGGCTCCATTTCCAAGTGGACATCCCGCACCAGAGGCAGCGGGATGACGATGGTGTCGTCCTGATAAGGCCCGCCGTGACTGATCTTGGTGAAAGGCTGAAGGCCGTTCAGCGCCTTGACCCAGGCCGTGCCCGGTCGTGGGCCTTTTCCCAGCAGCTCCACCGGGATATCGGCGTCGCCGTAGCAGGTACCGATGGTGATCATTCCAACAACCATGTGATCCTCCTTGTGGTTAAAAAAAAGAAGGACACACTGAAATCAGCGTGTCCTTCTCCGTGAGTTGAATGATGCTTTCATAATGGTTTTAGAACGGGATATTTTCACCTCCTGCACCGGCAGCAGCCGGTTCACTTTCATCCTCATGGTTTTCCTGGCTGGAGAGGAAGCGCACCGTGCTGGCGCTGACCTCGAACGCGGTGCCGGGTGTACCATCCTTACGGGAATACAGCCGGGGACCGCCCGTTTCCGGGTCGCACAGCAGGCGGCCTTCCACCAGCACCAGGCTGCCTTTGTGCAAGTACTGGTTGCAGTTTTCTGCCGTCTTACCCCAGGCCGAAATGCGGAACCAGGTGGTTTCTTTGACTACCTGGCTACTTGAGTCGGTGAACTGGCGGTTGGCGGCAAGGTTGAAGTTGGTGACCGCCTGCCCGGCCGGTGAGTAGCGCATTTCAGGCTCGCGCCCGAGATGGCCGACGATTACAATCGTATGGAAAGACATCGGTTTATCTCCTTTGGTAAACTGGATTATTTTTTACCGTTGCTCCTGGCTGTCCAGGCGCGAAGTACGTCCCGCGTGGCCGGGGCCAGGCCTTGATGATCTGATTTGAACGTGTTGAAAGCGGTCACTTCCGCAACATTTCCCATTTCGACCGCCGTCCCGTCCCGATATTGGAGCGCTTCGGGTTGGGCTGGAGCAGCTGGTGGGGTAGTAGATGGGGATTTCGATGGGATTGGGTGAGGTAATGGTGTCTCTTGCGAGCCATTGCGGGTTGAACTTTCTGTGGCATTTCCGCGCCCTTCGGCGTCCAACCCGGCAGTTTTTGCGATTTCCTTATCATATAAACTGTTTCCAAATTGCTCACCGCACTGCCGGAAGCAACGCTTCAGGCAGTCTGTTGCCGCGCCGGCGATAGCCATGTCCAGGGCTTCGGGAGTGTCGCCGGAGAAAACACAGCGCCCGATGTCCGCATGGCTGTACGCCTTGCTACCCAGTTCGATGGTAACCTTACCGGTCAGGTAGACTATCCCAGCAACGTCTGTAGTCGGCTTGCCATCCTCGCCCAGCACTGGGACCTTCTTTCGGGCGTGCTGATCGTAAAAGGTAACTACCTTGTCCCAGCGCATTACTTTAGGCTCGCTGAGCAGGTCGAACGACCAATGAAACATAAACAGGTCATTGGCCATTTCAATTACATCAAAACCCTCAAGGTAAGGTACTGTTCCCTGGCCAGGTGCTTGGCGGCGCTTGACCCGGTTCATGTCCAGGGGCTGGCGCAGCCGCCAGATCACTTTGTCGGCGGGCGGCGCGTCCATGCCAATTTGAGCGATGGGCAGCCCCTGACTAGCCGTGTCCAGGGCCATTGGGGGTGTTTGGTTCATAAGTTCCTCCGTTTGTTGAACTGGTAAAGCATTTTCCGTGTTGGTGAATTCGATATTGCCTGCCTCGGGAATGCGCCTCACTTCAGTTAGCCGGACTGCTTCAATGTGTTTGCAGATAAGTCCGAAGCGCTGGCATCTTCCAGTAAAATCCGGGCAGGTGCAGGCCCAGGTGTCACCGTCCAGTGTGACGGTATAGCGGCTCTTCTTCCCCTTCGTGGATGTACCGATGCTGACAACGATCCATTGACACGGATCGATGGGCAGTACGGTCATGTCCCCATTCTCGAGAGCCGTTTGCGCCCGGGCAAACCGTTCGTTTTGCATTTGTTCCTCAAGCATAATGGTCGTGTAAGTCATCGTGTGTCGTGTGTGCCTCCTTTTTGAACCAAGCAACGTATAGGGATTGGTTTCCAACGTTGACGCGCCAATAGAGATTGGCACAACCAGCCAACGTTATGCTGCTTGTGTGCACATCGTTATGACGAACACGGCAAGACAGCAAACCTTGACCTCCGAAGATTGTTCGGAAGCCAAAGTTTGCCGCCTTGTGCAGGCGATTGTGGCTGCCCGGCTGGACTGAGTTCGACCAACCGGGCAGCCTCGTATCCTTTGTTTATGACATGTTATGAGCTTTGATGCTTGCAGACGACTTGAATCAGCGCTTCTCACGATCCGCCCCCGGTGTAAGGGGCAGCGGCCACCGCCGACCAGGATCGAACGATCTGCAAGGGAGTTGTTTGTTAATGTACTGGCTACCGGCTGCTCTTGGGAGCAGCATGGCCGGCATACCTCCCTCCTGGGGGAAGCACACCGGCCAACGTATCAGGCAAAGAAGTTGCCCGTCACAGAATATTCAGTTGTTCTCCGTACCCCCTGGACCTCCACCCAAATGGTGGCAACTACCGTATGTAAAACAAGAATTGCTGAAATATTACCGTTTGGTTCCGTTTGGCTGGCTCATGATGCGCCGCGCAATCACTTCCGTCGCGCCGCGAGGGGCCCGTAACAAGGACGGGTCCAGATTTTCCGGCACCGGCAGTTCTGCGCCGCGGGCATCCTTAAGAAAATCCACCAGGCTCTCTTCGTAATCCCGGCTCTGAATAAAACCGTGCACGCGGACGTGAAAGCTCTTCTCGACCACCACCGGTGCGCCCAGGTTGCCCTTGGGCACCCGAATGGTGACGAAATCGGCTCCATCCTGGGTTTCGTTAAGCGGCTTCTGCGGCAGATCCGGGTCGCGGTAGCACGCCAGGCGGAACAACAGGTCGTCGGCGTATTTCCAGGCCTTGACGACAATCCCTTCGAGAACAACATCATTGATCATGGCAGCCTCCATCGAAATGTAATTAAAACAATGCGGCCGGAACTATTCTCCAGCAGGAGTGTCCCGGCCAACGTGTGAGCGGCGTTTTATTCCGCCTTGCAAATCATGAGTGGGTTGCCTGGGCCCGGTAGAGACCGTGTTTCATTGCTCAGGCTATGGTTATCATACAAGATTACTGCTTCGAAGGCGATAGGCAAATATCCCGTCGAGGGCGGGAAATTTGTCCCGTTTCTGAAATATGGCACAAACAAAATCAAACTCGAAGCAACGCGTTACCTGCATTTTCCGAAGCGAATTATCCTCAACGAATATGGGCTGGAACTAGAATAGCCTGAACAAATTTTAGGCTTTTTGCCATAGGTTAGCTTGCTCTCATCTAGAAGGGTGATCCCGTCTTCAGTCTTTAAAGTTGCTCAAATCTTTAGTCAACTTCAATAATGACCTTGCCTTGAGGATGCTTTTCTTCAACATATCGAAAAGCCTCCACAACCTCGTCAAGTGAATAGCATCGATCAATGACAGGCCTGAACTTGCCCTCTTCCAAAAGTTTAGCCAGGAAAACCAAATCCTTCTGGATTATTTCTCCGCTTCTCATCATACGCACTTGCTTGCCACCTTTTCTTGACAATAAAGCTCCAAAGAGCATGGCTTGAAGAATCTGGCGCAAGGCGCCACCACCACAAACATAAATTCCTTGTGGGCGTAATTTGCGCTTATAAGCAGATAGAGAGTGATATCCGTTGATGGCAAGAATCATATCGTAGCATTGCGGATTCTGAGTGAAATCTTCCCTTGTGTAATCAATGACATGATCCGCTCCAATCGAGCGCGCTATTTCCAGGTTCCGCTTACTGCATACAGCGGTTACCTCAGCGCCGAATGCCTTGGCGATTTGAACGGTAAAGGTACCTACTCCTCCCGAAGCACCCTGAATTAAAACTTTTTGCCCGGGTTGAATCTCACCTGCATAACGAATAGTTTGCAATGCCACGAGTGCTGCCCAAGGCACGCCTGCTGCTTGCTGGTCGGAAATATTAGCCGGTTTCAACACTAATGCTCCTTCCGGGGCGCAGACATATTCTGCGAAAGCACCGTGACAACACCCAAACACCTCATCGCCTGGCAGAAACTGTTTGACGTTTTCTCCGACGGCTTCGACCTGCCCCGCTAGATCGGTTCCCAGGCGCGTATCATTGGGTTTCAGCAACCCTCCGATAAAAAAGCGAATCAGGAATGGTTTGCCGCCCCTCGCGAAGTAGTCACCTGCGTTTATGGAGGTAGCATGAACTTTGACCAGAACTTGATTTTTATCAGGAGTGGGTTTTTCAACCTCTTGGATCTGGAGAACATCGGGCGGACCGTATCTCTCATATACAACTGCTTTCATACGAGTTCCTTCCCATGCCTTCCAGCCAATCAATGGTAAGTTCATCCGCTGTTCACATTTCACGATTTTAATCGCTCTTGTCCGGCTCAAGCACTATGATGTTTTGCCCTGCGTATTTTTCATACAAATCGCTGCGCCGCTTCCTCCACTCATCAAGACCGCCGCGTAGATTGGTGATGCGCTTGAAGCCTTTCGCTTTCAAATAATACGAGATCATGATTGAAAGCCCGCCTCCCGGACAATATACCAGGATTTGCTTGTTCCGTGGAAGTTGCTTCAGGTAATTTTCGATCGAAATTGGATTGACCTCATGGGCGTTTGGCAGGCCTTTGAATTTTTTCCGATCCACCGGGGGACGCACATCAAGAATAAAGGTATTTTCATCAAACAAGATGGTTTCATTCAATTGACCAGCCGCGATCATGTTGACAAACGAAGTTCGACCTTCAAGGTAATCTCGAACAACCTGCGCCACGTAGTGAATATCTCGCGCCGAAGTATCATGTCCAAGGCTGATCCGGATCGTCTCGCGCGCAGCTTGGTCGGATAAGCCAATCGCTCTCAATACATGTGAGGGTATATCATCCCCGGTGCTACACGCCGACCCGGCAGAGACGGCGATCCCGCGATAATCCAGCATCCCCATCAATCCTGAGTTCTCAACACCAGGAAATGTGATACTGAGCGTGTTCGGCAGGCACTCAGAGTCTATTTCAGGCGAATTGATCACGCAATTCGGTTTGATCCTCCGGAACTGCTCTATTAATTGCTGCTTCAAGGATCGGATCTTTCCGGCAGCCAATAAGAGTTGATCAATTTTTTGACAGGCAACTCCAAACCCAACGATATTATGGAGGCTTTCCGTTCCGGCCCGCAACCCGCCTTCCTGACGACCGCCATGCAACAGCGGAGTAAATGGGCTGCCCTGTTTTACATAAAGGGCGCCAATACCTTTGGGCCCATACAGTTTATGAGCCGAGAATGAGGCGTAATCTACATCCCACGCATGGACATCAATCGGTATCTTTCCCAGCGCCTGCACGCAATCCGTCAGCACTAAAGCGCCACGCTGTCTGGCAATTTTTGTCACAGCCATAAGGTCTTGGATGACGCCGGTTTCGTTGTTAGCCAGCATGCAGCAGACCAAAAAGGTTTGCTCATCCACCCGTTTCTCCAGGTCAGCCAACATTACGCGCCCTTTTTCATCTACTGAACAGTACTCGACACTTACTCCCTGGGTTTCCAGATATGTCAATGTGTTCATAATGGAAGGATGTTCAATGGGCGTTGAAACAATCTTTCTCTTTTTGGGATAAAAATGAGCGCTGAGTGATTTAAGCACAGCATTGTTGGATTCTGAGGCACAGCCGGTAAAAATGACCTCAGATGGGTCAGCATGAATGGCATCTGCGACATTTTGGCGAGCATTTTCCAATAATTCAGCAGCTTGTCTGGCGATACCATAGAAAGACGAAGGATTGCCATAATGTTTTTTCAGAACCTGATCCATCTTTTTTCGGACAGGGTTACTGACCGGTGTCGTCGCATTATGATCGAAATAAACTTGTCGATTGAATCGAACAAGGTGTTTCAAGAATTCCAGGTATTGAATCTCCATTTGAAATCACTCCGAGACGAATTTTCATTCAGTAATTACAAGCCGGGTCCTCAACCCGATCAGATATTGCTGGTATCCACATTTAAATCGCTCCATTTGAATATATTTTCAATCAATTTATGTCTAAGGATCTATACCATCGTGACAATAATCTTGCCCCTGGCATGGCCAGTGCCAAAATGGCGGAAAGCATCAGCTATTTTTTCAAACGGAAAAGTCTTTTCTACTATTGGAATAACTTTTCCAGTGTTGAAAAGATCGTTCAGGAGCAAGAAGTCTTCTCGTTTAAAATCCGCCACGAAGAACACCACCTTTTGACTGGCTCCTAAGGAGGCTACTCGTATTTTGATGACGTGGGAGAGCGCTCCAATCACTTTATTACCTTTTGGCCCACCGACGATAACGAAGTAAGCTTTAGGGGTCAATACACGCCTGCACTCACGGAAGGAACGGCTTCCAGCGATATCTAGAAACAGGTCGTAGTGTTGGCCTGTACGGGTGAAATCTTCTTTGCAGTAATCGATCACATGGTCTGCGCCCAGCGAGTGAATCAGCTCAACATTGCGAGTACTGCATACGGCAGTCACTTCTGCGCCGAGTGCCTTGGCGATTTGCACCGCAAATGTGCCTACACCACCCGACGCGCCATTGATGAGCACTTTGTCCCCTGGTTGCAGCCTGCCATGATCGCGAAGACCCTGTAGGGCAGTCATCGCTGCAACTGCAACTCCTCCTGCTTGTTCGAAGGTAATGTTGACAGGCTTGGGGTAAATGTGATTCTTCACGCAAACATATTCGGCAAATGCTCCATTACGTGCTCCATATACTTCGTCGCCAGGCTTGAGATGTGTCACTTGTTTACCAACAGCTTCGACGATGCCGGAATAGTCCACACCTAATCTTGTGTTTTTGGGTTTGAAGATACCGTTGCCGAAACGAGCGATGAATAAGCCGGTCATTGTATACCACTCTACTGGGTTGACTGACGATGCGTGGACTTTGACCAGCGCTTCATCATCGCCGGGAGTCGGTTTTTCAGCGTTTTCAATGGTCAGAACTTCAGGTGGGCCGTAAGATTTATAAACTGCGACTTTCATGTGTCCGACCTCCATGAGAGAGTTTGTTCTATACCAACCCAGATCATTGTTTGCCCTGGTTTCCCGTCAGGGTATAGCTTGAGCGATATCAGGATGATTCAACGGTTCGTGGAATGCGCTGTTCGACCTTTACACCCTTGATCATTAGCCATAGCGCCAGCGTCACCTCAAAGATCAACATCGGCAACCATAAAAGCCACGTAACCGAGGATGCCCAAGACGTGGATCCGCCGAACAAACCGACAAGTTGAAATGGAAGGATTATTACAAGCAAGGCTGAGGCTATTATGCCGAGTTGCGCCAGCAAGGTGGGAATCAGCCGGCCGCGCCAGAGGAGCCAGGAAAAGAGGAGACTGGCTACGGAAAAATAAATGGCGCTCTCGCCATATTGGATAGCCTCCGCAACCCGACAGGTCAGAGCGAATAAGGCGAGAACGGGACCTTGTTCATAGGTGAGTGCGTAGAGCGTCACACCCAGCATAAGCGCCGAAAAGGATTGCAGAAGTGACAGTAGACCTGTCAACGGAGAATGGCTGCCCAACGCCATGCTGGTTATGCCGGCTGCAATGTAGAAGAGAAATGCGAACCCGGCGACTCTTCCTACCGTAGAAAATGATGTTTTGCCGATATGAATGGTCATTAGATATCTCC
This sequence comes from Chloroflexota bacterium, assembly GCA_029782365.1. Classification (GTDB taxonomy): domain Bacteria; phylum Chloroflexota; class Anaerolineae; order Anaerolineales; family UBA4823; genus CAWBUW01. The sequence goes on along the minus strand of JAKOUW010000160.1, from coordinate 235,062 downwards.
TTATCGATCTGCCAGTTGTATTGCCAATTCATGGGAACGACAATACGAGATAGGCCTGATCCCGCCTATTATTCAGGCTTAGGCGGCTCCGCCTGGCGGTCTATCTCACGATTGACCGAGACCAGGGGTATTCCCAAATCACGTACTTTTCTTAGCAATCCAAATAATGCGGACTGATCAGGGATTGGCCCGGTCAACAACGTTTCGCCGTTTTTCTCCAGAGTTACGATCATGCCATCAAACCAGGCTGTCCAATCATGATTCAGATGTCCCTCGATCCGAATCTGGTAGATCAAGCTCTGTTTTGGACCGGCCTTTGCTTTGCAGCGATTCGGCATTGTCAACACCTGCTGTGACCTGAAAAATAACTCAGTGTAACGATGAGTATGCAGGCAGTGTATCAACAACGCCTTATCATCAGATAGACACAAAAGTGTTATTATGGTGTGAGATTATGGGGAAAGCTAAAACAGGTGTAATTCTCGTGCGCGGGCAACAGCTTCCGTGCGGCTTCCCACCTGCAGCTTGTCAAAGATCCGCCGGTTACATCCCTTTACCGTATCGATAGCCAGGAAGAGCTGCTGACTGATTGCTTTATTTGAGAACCCTTGGGCGATGAGCCTCAAGACTTCCAACTCGCGTTGGCTCAAGCTTTCTTTCAAAGGCGCCGCGCTGTTTGGAGGCGATGGTTCAACTGGTATTTGCGTAGGGGCGAGTGATGATTGGCGATAACTTCTATGCGATTCAGCCTCAAATGCAGACAGCAACCTACCTGTATAGTCGGGTTCGATTCCGCGCTTCGCCGCTTCGGATATTAACAATGCCAGAGGCTGACCTTCATCGACAAAGACCCGGACGAATCCACCCGATTCACCTAAAATCAGGGCATTGCTCAATATCTGAACAGCTCTGTCCGTTTCTTTATTCAGGTAGAGAGTAAGTGCATAGAGAACCAACCCTTTTAGTCTCTCATCCTGCCAACCCTTTGCCTCAACCTGTTGAATAAAGCCCTCTAATAAAAACAACGCCGCAGCCAGGTCATCCTTTGCCAGAACTACCCTGGCCTGACTCAGGGGAAGATCAAACGTGTTCGCAAGGTTTTCAGCCGCTGCCAGATTACCCTGGCGAAGCAGCAGTCGCACCCGCTCAGCAGCAATTTCGGAGAGGCGCAGGGAAAAGGACGACCTTTGAGCCATCTTATTCACTTCCGCAAGAATTTCCTCCGAGCCAGCTAGATCCCCTTTGGCAAGTTTCAAACGGGCAAGAAACACTTCACAGAGGATAAAGCGATCAATCACCTGGATATCATACTGTCGCGCCAGTTGAAGGCTTTGTTGTGCGTGCTGCTCAGCGGCATCCAGCTCATTCCACTCATAGTAGATCCGAGCCATGCCAAGATGAGCTTCGTGGATAATCTGTTGTGGATGCTCGCCTGCGAACTGCAATACGCTGCGATAAGTCTCGGCCGCCTGGTAAAGCTGATTGTCAGCCTCCTGGACATTCCCCAGGCCAATCGACGCCAGGATAAGGGTGAAAACTGCACCGGATTGCTTGCTCAATGAAATCGATTCAAGCAGCGCCTGGCGGGCTTTGGTGCGATCCCCTTGGAAAATGTAAGCATAGCCCAGCGTCCAATGAGCATTTGCGCGGGAAAACAAGCTTTTGGAGCTCAGGTACGCCAATGCACGCCTCGATTGGTCCAACATCGAATTGAAATCATAGCGAGTGAGTGCCAGAGTAGCTCTTGCTGTGGCTATTTGCCCAATAAGGTTTCGTGCCATGTCGTCTGGCTCAGCGCCTTGCTGGATGACGCTCAAAGCAGCTTCAGCATTGTTGAGTTTCTCTTCCACCCCATCCGTTCGACCAGCAATCAACAATAACGCTGCATGTCTCCACCACAAGGAAGGCCTGGTGTTCAGTGCATCTGTAGGCAGAGATTCCAGCCAGGCCAATATTGGAGCTACCCCGCCACTAAAGTGAAAAGGCATCCCTTTTGCATCAATCAATCGCTCGGCACGATCGATATCATTCGCAGCGGCCGCATGCCGGAACGCTTCGATTTGCAGGCCATTTTCCTCATACCACTGGCTGGCACGGATATGCAATTGCTTGATATGGTTTTCCTGATCATCAGCAGATAAGGCGTTGCCCTGGTTGAGGCGCTGCCGCAGTAAATCAGCAAAGAGATGGTGATACCGGTACCAACGCCGTTCATTATCCAGCGGAACGATAAACAAATTTGATTGCTCGAGAAATTCGAGGGTCTCCTGTCCCGAACCAGGGGGATTTAGTAGAACCTCATCACAGAGGGAACCGCATAAACGGTCGAGGATAGAGGTGTTTAGTAAAAACTTTAGAATGCTTACCGGCTGCTGACGCAGAACCTCTTCAACCAGGTAATCCATCACAAAGCGATGACTTCCAGAAAAAGATTGGATGAAGCTGGTGGTATCTTGATGGCCCATCAGCGAAATTGCAGCCAGTTGCAGGCCTGCAATCCAGCCTTCGGTGCGGGTTCCCAGTGCGGCGATATCTTCCGGTGAAAGGTTCAGGCCCATCACCCGATTGAGAAACTCGACTGCTTCATCAGAGGAAAAACGTAGATCGGCAGCGCGCAGCTCAATCAATTGACCCCGGGCGCGTAAACGAGCCAATGGGAACGAAGGATCTTCGCGCGTAGCAATGACCAGGTGTAGATGCGGCGGCAGGTGCTCGACCAGAAAAGCGAGGGTCTGATTCACCGGCTGCGAATCGATCACATGGTAATCATCCAGCACCAGAATGAAGTTGTCTGAAATGGTGGTGATGTCATTGAGCAGGGTTGTCAGAATTGATTCGACCGGCGGGGGCTGAGTGGACTGAAGCAGAGCCAGTACCTCTTTGCCAATATTCGCTGCAACAGTCTGCAACGCAGCGACGAGGTATGTCAGAAAGCGGATGGGGTCGTTATCCCCCTCATCCAACGAAAGCCAGGCGGCAGGTGTTTGACACTGTCGGAGCCATTCACTGATCAACGTAGTTTTGCCAAAACCTGCGGGGGCAGAGATGAGAGTCAGCTTACAGTGCATGATCCTGGTCAACGGCTCGATCAGTCGGGGACGAAGGACAATGTTGGTCCGGGACGGGGGAATATATATTTTGGTGAGGAGAAGTGGTGCCGGCATACTGGTAATTATTATACCTCGCGCCTATATCTGTCACTTCCTATGCAAAAGTAAACTAGCGTTTGCTAGTTTGGCTGACATCTACACTCCCTGGCGCTCCCCAGCACCTTCATCAGGGGCAGGTGTGCACGCCACATCGTCTCGATGTCCTTACGGGAGGGCAAGTGTGCCACAGGTGCAAATGTTTGCACAACCCCTCACCAATGGTGCGGATTCAGGATCTTTGCTCATACCACTCCGAGCACTTACGGAGCGCCGTTCCGAGTGCTTTCGGATAATATCCCCAGCTTTTGGGGGAGTAATCCGGAGGTCGTTGGTTCGAATCCAACCCCCGCTACTGATCAAGAACCAGAGTCCGTCGGGCTCTGGTTTTTTGTTAGCCCGGCGAACTGCGGTAGACATTTTCTCTATTGTGGAGGATTTTCACATGAACCGCAGCGCGCCGGGCTTGGCATTTTCTGCCAACCCACTCTCCATCTCCAAAGCCATCGACGGCTTCCTTAAATTCAAGACCGCTGAAGGGTTAAGCCAGCGGACCATCAGTTCCTATGAGTTCATTCTGAGCCACTGGTTGGAAACGATCGGAGACCGGAACGTCTCGGACGTGCAATCTTCCGACCTGACCGGCTATCTGGCCTGGCTGCGCACCGAGTATAAACCCGTGCGCTTCAACGGAAGTTCCGCACCCCTGTCCGCGAAATCGATCCGCAACGTGTGGGTGACCTTCCGTTCCTTGAAGGACGCAGGCATTTGGTCGACCGCAAAGATCGGCGCGACCTGTCGATTTTTCAAATCGGTTTGCGCTTCATCGAACGTCATTCGATCAACGCCCTTCCGTTTCATTTTTCGCTGTGTACCTATCTTTGATGGGTAACTGTCAGGTGGCTAGCTGTTTACTTAACTCAATAATTCGTTAAAAACCACTTGGAAAGGATTGGTTTGTGCCCACGCTCGCGCCGCTTCCACCTGTGAATTTTCTGATTGTGCTTCCAGTATATCCTGCAGGTTTCTGGCGCGGTTTAGGGTCTCCGGTAGGCTGGCGGGATGGTTCAAAACCACGAAAAGCAGCTTGAGGGCATACGTGATATCTTCGTGTTTCGCGTACAGATTGGCCAAGCCAACGAATACCTCTAAAACCACTGGCGTCCCGTGGATTTCAGCCGCGATTTTCAGTGACTTCCGCCAGATTCGCTCGGCTTCGACATCGTTTCCCAGCGCGAAAAGACTATGGCCCATTTGGGCAAGACTTTGCCCGATATAGAAAAGTCCACCTAATTCGGTGAATGTGTCTACAGCCTTGAGGTATAAATCGACTGCCTGCCGGTGTTCGCCTTGCGCTTGGGCAACCGCGCCCAATCCCTGGAACGCATGGCCGAGGTTCCAGCGCGCGCCAACAGATGTATTTAGCTCAACACTTTCCTCCAGCGCTTCGCGTGCTTCATCAAACCAGCCAAGCGCTAATGCACTCTGTGCCAGGAAATTCAGCCCGTATGCGATGAAGCGGGGATCACCCACTTCCCGCCATTCTGCCACAGCGGCCATTAGCCGCCTGTGCTGGTCTACACTCTGGCCGGTCACCCGAGAGAAATTTGCATGTAAAGATAAACTGGTCGCCGCGAAAACACGGTCGCCAACTTCCAAAGCCTTTTCTCGCGCCTCTTCAACCAGTTCCAAAGCTTTCGCATAATCCCCTGTCAAGGACATGACCACACCGAGATATGTCATCGGCTCAGGCAGCAAACGCGGATCATTCAATGGACGTAAGACGTTCAGGCAGCGCTCCAGCATCGCTTTTGCATTCTCGTGATGTCCCAGCCGAAAAGTAAGCAGGGCACGGTTGGTTAGGAGATGCCCCAATGCAGCTTTGCCCGATGGGTCAGCCGGTGATGGCCCATATGTTGCTTCGAGACTGTCAATTGCGCGGTCAAGTAAATCGATTCCTTCTCGGTACAAGCCCCTCGTTTCATACAACATTGCGAATGCCCTCAAGGTCTTCTCAATCAGCCCGAATTCCCCGTGGGTAATGGCCCAATCCCAAGCAGCTCGGATATTGTCCATCTCGGCAGCCCACTCGGCGAGCGCCTCACGCTGCGCTGGACTGTGCATTCGGTCATCCGCCCGGCCGAAGGCGGTCAATACATAGTTACTATGTCTGTTCTGGGTTGCGGTTTGTTCATCATTTTTTTCTGAGAGGTGTTCGGCGGCGAATTGTCGCACGAGCACATGCAGATCATACCGCGCTGTCCCATTTCGCCGGATAATGGATTTCATTACCAGGGAGGAAAGCACGGATATCGAAGCGCCTGCAACAACCTCGGCACCGCCACGCCGAAAACCACCACGGAACACGGAAAGCCGGGCCAGGACGCACTGTTCTTCGTCTGTCAAGAGTTTCCACGATTGGACGAAGACAGCCCGCATAGACCAGTGACGAGCAGGTTTTCCCCTCAAGGAACCATGCAGAAAATCCATGCCGTGCTCAATCTCCTGCGCTATCTCGTCACAGGAGAGCGAACGCACCCAGGCTGCCGCCAGCTCAATTCCTAGAGGATTCCCATCTACCAGACTGCAGATGCGCATGATGGCCGGGTAATCCTCTGTCGTCGCATTGAAACCGACGTGCGAGCGCCGGGCACGCTGCAGGAATAGTTCGACCGAGGTATTCTGATATCCTTCCCGATCGTTGTTTTCAGGAATGGATAATCCTTCAACCTCGTATGCCCATTCTTCTTGCAGTCCTAACGACTCCCGGGATGTAGCCAATAGTTTCACCTGGGCAGCGCTGGCAAGCAATTCTGCCAGCAGGCCGATGCCAGGCTCATTCACTAATTGTTCCAGGTTGTCTACCAGAAGAAGTGCTTGTTTCTCCCGCAAATAACTGAACAGCTGTGTTTTCGAGTCGGCATGGCTGGTATGGTGAAAAGAAAACCCGATTGCATCTGCAATCACCGGCACGATGAGGCCGGTTGAATTAACCTCAGCGAGGGGGATGAAATACACCCCGTCAGGGAAGTCTTCCTGCACCTTGAACGCCACCTCGACTGCAAGCCGAGTCTTGCCAACACCTCCAGGTCCAACAAGGGTCAGAAGACGGCACTGAGGATCGTGCAAGAGTTGGCAAATACCTTCTGCTTCCAACTGTCGGCCGATCAACGGCGTGGGAGATATAGGAAGGTTGGTATGAGGTACAGGGTAGGCGTTGACCGGTTTAAGAACAGCAGAAAGGCGTTTTACGCTCAATTCCCCACGGGCAACTTTTACAAAAGTGGAGCGATCTGCGTGTGGAACATTCAGGCTGTTGGCGATTAGCTCAGCGATTTGCGCAGAGGGACGCTGCTCGCCGTCCTCAATCTTACGCAGCCATGCGACGGAACAGCCCACGCTTTCGGCCAATTGAGCGCGGGTAAGTCTCAATTCATTCCGTTGTTGACGAAGCCATTCGCCAAATGTGTCCATTGGGACCTTTTATACCCGCATTGTAGCACTTTTTATAACACTTTTTATAGCACAAAACTGTTACCAATAGGTGAATTTTTGGAGAAATAATGTTTGCAACGAAAGGCAATAAGAGATGACCTACCTGGTAACCAGACCGCACGGTTTCGATTGTGATGAAGGACAACCACTTAATTTTTGTGGAGCCCTAATTTGTGTAAAGGCGACTTCAGAACAAACGAATGGTGCGTTCAACCTATTCGAAGTTTCATGTCGGCCTGGTTTCACCACACCACTCCATATCCATTACTGCGAAGAGGTGGTGGTTATTGTTTTAGAAGGCAGGCTAAGCTTCTTTTGGGGTGATGAGAAGATGGAAGCAATTCCCGGTTCCTACTTCTTTCAACCTCGTGGCACACCGCACGGCTTTCAGGTGGAAGGCGCAGAACCAGCACGAATTTTGTATATGACCATCCCCGCTGGTTTCGATCAGTTCTTGATAGAGCAAGAACTGGCCGCCCCAAAATCTGACCCAGAGATTGCCGCAGCCCGGTACAAAATTGAGATTCTGGGAACGCTGCCCGGATAACCGGGAGCCCCATGAAAAATTTGTTGACCGAAAAGAAGGAGTGATATGGACACAAAACCAGTATTGATAACGTATGCAACCCGCTTTGGCTCGACACAGGAAGTTGCCGAGAAGATCGCTGCCAGCCTGGGCGAAGCCGGGTTCGTGGTGGATGTAAAGCCCATACAAGAGGTCCAAGGCCTGGATGGCTATGCTGCTGTTATCCTGGGGGCCGCGCTCTATAATGCCCACTGGCACCCGGACGCTCACCAATTCCTGACTCAACACAAAACTGATCTCATGCAGCGACCTGTAGCGATTTTTTCTCTCGGTCCAATCAGCGCGGGTAGTGCTGCGATGAAGAACTCGCGCCGCCAGTTGGATGAAGATCTGGAGAAATATCCCTGGTTAAAGCCGGTTGCTATGGAAATGTTCGCAGGGAAGTACGACCCGACAAAGCCCGGGATGGGCTTTTTCTATCGATTGCTGCCGACTCGTGACTACCGGAACTGGACGACGATCGCCGCATGGGCAAGCGCGCTGCCCGCGCTTCTTACCCATGCTGAAATCCTGCGGCACGCTTGAACCATTTTTATGAATTCTACAGATCGCATGGATCAGCGGAAATCTCAAACTACGCAGTAACCGGCTCCTTTTTATAAATGGGTAGCCTGTTTAACGAAGATGCCAGGTCGAAAGCTGCTGTGGAGAAAAAAGCTTCATTCTAAAAAGCTTCGTTAATGTAAGAAAGTCTCCAATCCGGCCGAAAAGAGGTACATAAATAAATTTGGAGTTCAAAATGAAAAAGATCTTGAAATGGGTTGCGATTGTACTCGGCGGGCTAACCGTCCTCATGCTGCTAGTAGGTGTGGCGTTGTATCCAAGCGGCGTCGAAAAACTCACGCGATCATATCCAAACATCGCGGTGTCGAAAGTTGAAATTCCAGCCAACCCCGGCGCAATCGTAAAAGGCAAACAAATTGCCATTTCCACGAAATGTACTGAATGCCATGGAGAAGACTTGAGTGGCAGATTGTTGACCAATGACCCGGTCCTGGGGACGATTCCTGCCTCCAACCTGACATCTGGTAATGGCGGTATTGCCAGATCTTACACCGACTCCGACTGGATTCGTGCTATCCGCTACGGAGTTAAACCAGACGGCAAGGTGATCAATTTCATGTTTGATTACTCAAAGATGAATGATCATGATCTGGGAGACTTAATTGCATATCTGAAACAAATCTCGCCAGTCGATGAGGTGTATCCGGACATGCATTTTGGCCTGGTTACCCCGATTGTTCCCGCCTTGGGTTTTTTTCCACCCGCAGCCGAAAGGTTCGATCAACGCTCACCATGAATAGTTGAGTCGAGCACATTCATCCATCACTCGAAATTTGCAGCACTTTACCTTTCTTTGCAATGGAAAACGCCGATGTGGTAAAAAAATCTTGATGTATAGAGCAGTGAAAAGGAGAAAACAATGAATGCCTATTCGATTTTCTTATTCTTCCACATTGTTGGAGCTTTGGGGTTATTTGTCGCTCTTGGCCTGGAATGGACTGGACTCTGGCAATTACGGAACAGCTCCACGCCCGAACACCTCTTGGCATGGATGGTAATTTTGAAGAACACGCGCAAATTTGGGCTAGCTTCCATGCTGGCGACAGTCATATCCGGCATCTACCTGATGGTAACTGCGTGGGGAGCCGCGCCTTGGCTTATCGTAACGCTGGGGGCGCTCGTTCTCGTAATAGCGATTACGCAAGCCCTCACCGCCCCGCAAATGACGGTCGTTGGACAGGCCCTGGCTGCCGGGAAGGGCACTTTGTCCGAGACCTTCCACAGCCTGGCGAACCATCCAATACTTTTCGTATCCATCCAGACGCGAGTGGCGATTGCCCTTGGCATTGTCCTTCTCAAGGTCGCTAAGCCAGATTTCGGCGGGTCACTGCTTACGATTGCTGTAGTGATCCTGCTGGGTATTGCTTCGGTCATCCCATTGCTCCGCCATTCACATAGACAGCAAATGCTGACCCATTGATTTGCAAATTCAACCAATAACGAGGCGAAGGTGAAGCCTGGAACGACACCATCACCTATGATCTTCCTCAATTTGTTGAACGAAGGATAAGAACCGGTACCTTCGCCGGAAAATGTAGAAAGGAGAAAATCATGAACACGGAACCTTTGAATAATACTTTTGATCCTCAAACTCTAGCAGATGATCTGATGGAAGTGCATCGGATTTATACGAACTTCTTCGCCGGGCTCAATGAGGCGGATTGGGATAAACCGGTAAAAGGCTGGCCCAAAGAATGGAACCAGCACGAAACGGTCGCACACCTTTGCGCCCTCAACGGCGACGGGCTGGAGAGCATCAAAGCTACTTTGCGGAGTGAAACCTTCACCTTCAAGGGCCTGGAAAGCCGGTACCAATTCAATGCCTGGAACCGCGCTGGAATCAACCGGTATCTGGCTTTACCCAGGGAAGAACTGTGCGAAAAGGCCTTGAACATCCTGAAGGTTTCCGCCAGCATCGCCCGCAGCCTGACACCCGAACATGCCAAACTGACGGCGCGGATGCCGATCTATAACCGCCCTGTGGGCATCCTCGAGGCGCTGGGCATCATCAGCTTCCATACCGGCCTGAGCCACACGACCCAAGTGAGCGAGTCGTCTGGGGTCTCACCGTTGTGGACTCAGCTTTCACCCGAAATCCGCCATCGCATCATCGGGCGAGTGATGCGCGCTTTCAGCCTGCTGTACCGTCTTGATATCGGCGGACAGCTGCACACGAGCATTGTCTTTCGGGTTGAGGGTCCCGGAGGAGGTGAATGGCACGTGGATTTATCTCCTGACGCTCCCTGTTCGGCCGAAGGCTTCGTAGAGCATCCTGAGCTGGTGATCCAATTGCGGAAGACAGACGTATTTTGTCAGATGCTGACTGGCCGGCTCAATCTTCCTCTGGCCTTGATCAATGGAGACTTGAAACTGCATAACGACCTGCGCCTCTTCTTCCGAATGAGCAACTTGCTCAGCATCGACGCCAAGCCAAAACTTGAAGGCAAGAACCTATCCTTCCAAAAGAACCGGACTAGCAGTCCGTCCTGACATAACGTGTTGGGGCAATTCGGCGACAGATTTAAGATTAACTCATCCAAAAGCGACACAGGAGAACACCATCGTTGAGAAAATCACCAAGATCACATTAAAAGCGATTGCTTTGGCGATGGGCGTTGCCGTTATCGTGATGAGCACACTCAAAACCCTGGATGTTTTATCAGGAGTCTCCATGCTTGGTTTCGGGCTGGCCGCTCTAGCCCTTTTAAACTTACAGGAATAGAAATGAAAACAATCTTCACAATCCTTCTAAAAAGCCTGCTTGCCGGCCTGGCATACGTCATTGCCTTAGTCCTCGGAGGCATCCTTGTAAGTGCCATTGGTTTAAGGCTGCCTGAAGCCAAGGATGCCGTCGATAAACTAGTCTGGTCTTTCGCCGGAGGCGTCATCGCAGGACTCAGCCTTGGACCAATCGCCGCCCGTATGCCTGCCACCCGAACACGCCAACTCATGGTGTGGGTCAGTGTGATCTTCCTCAACCTTGCCTCAGTAGCCGTCGAAGGCTATTTCTTTGCGCCAGCTGTAATCGGGGACGCACTTCCAGGCCTGCTTATGCAGCAACTTTTAGCTTCACTCGGGTTAGCCTGGATGGTTACCGTGCTCTTTGCTCCGAAAGAAACAATCGCGACTATCCCGGTCACCAATCGCTCCGGCTTTTCATGGATATGGCGCTTATTGGCCAGCGCTCTGACGTATGTGAGCTTTTATTTCGTATTCGGGGCGATCAATTACATCCTGGTCACCAAACCCTATTATGAGACACATGCAGGGGGACTGGCGGTTCCTCCAGTGACAGTGACTTTGACCGCGGAGATCCTTCGCGGTGTGCTCATCGCATTTTCCGTCCTTCCGTTCATTCTTACAATAGGCTCCAGCCGAAGACGGTTGGCGGTGCAGACAGGTTTCATCCTCTTTGCTGTTGGCGGACTGGTTCCGCTGACGATGCAGATTGGAGTACTTCCTCTCCTCTTGCTCGCCGCCAGCGCGGTTGAAATATGCTTTCAAAATTTTTCAACCGGGGTTCTGATCGCAAGAATCTTGTAAGAATATATTATTTCAAAAAGGAGTGCAAGATTATGAACGCAAATTCGACAATTGAAGCTGCAAAGAAAAATGCATCTACGAAAAAAACTGTGTATACATGGCGCCGTATCGCATGGATTCTCATGCTGCTTGCCGACGTAGGATTGCTCGCATGGGGCGCAATGGCAGCCATTGCGCCGGAGCATTTGCTCGGACCAAACTCGACGCCAATCCTTAAGGCAGAGTATGAGAACTTCACCGGATACTCCTGGCCACAGTTCACGACTGCAACTCCGAATGCTGTTAATTTCTTGACCTTGGTATTCCGCATGTACGGCATCTACGGCGTGGGATTCTCCCTGATGGCAATATTCATCACGGTCACAGCTTTTCAGCGTGGCGACAATTGGGCGTGGTGGGCTTTGCTGGTAGGCAACACGCTGACATATGTTTCGGCCATGACTTACGATCAGATTGCCCGGGCGGTAGGTCCATTCGAAGTAACGGAGTATCTTGGTCTTGCCGCAGTCTATTTCGCCCTCATCGTTACAATTCCATGGAAGCGACAGAACGGTTAGGCAACAATCATTTTGGTCATTCCCAAAGTCACACCCTGGATGATTACAGTGCACTATGCTCCGAAAGAACCAATCATGATTACCACCTTAACAATGTCCTCACGTTTTTCGTGGTCATGACGTGATACAGGTTTCATTCTATTTACCTTTGGAGGTCTGGACACATTGACCATTCAGGGTGGATTGATACCATGGAGGTTATGTGGTCAGTTCAGCGCTAATCGGGCAGCCAGCGAACCTGGCCTACCCATTCTTCGGAATCCATTACCAGGAGGAAATGATCTAGTAAGTTAATCAGCTCCTTGAGCTTGAAACATTGCTGGCCAGTTGCCGAAAATCACCAAATATGTTGCACAGGCTTCAATCCTAGCACAACGGGGTCGATGTTGACAAAGCGGCCGTGGAATTGGGCCTCATCTTCCGTCCAGAGTGCCTTCATAGCCAGTACCTTCTCCCGGATCACCTTCCAAAGGAAGGTCGGGTCAAGCCCGTGGTTGCGCATCTCCTCCTCGAACCATCAAGGGGTGATGCCAAAGAGGAACCGCCCGTGTGAGATATGGTCAAGCGTCGCCACTTGTTTGGCGAGGAGGATCGGGTCATAAAGAGCTGCGATACAGCTACCCGTTCCGAGCTTGATGCGCGATGTGACCGCAGCCGCAGCACCGAGAGACACAAAAGCATCGAGTAGGTGCGTGTCCATCTCGTGTCCTTTCTGCTCTGCCATATCCCGTCTGCTTGCCGGAACATGGGTGCGCTGGGTCATGAAGAGCGACCCAAGCCCAGCGCCTTCAGCTGCCCGAGCCAGATCGATAATCCGCACTCCGAAGGCCGTTTGATCAACATCAATTCCAAATCGCATTTGCTGCCTCCTACGGCGCACCCGGAATCGCTGACCCTGGGCCTGGCAAGTAGCCGTCAGAACAATCCAGAATTTAATTCATATATGCTTCAGAGATGGCTTGAGCCAGGGTTAACTTTCGTCCCTCCGCCCTCAGATTAACCAAATCGGCGAGGCTAAGCAGATTCTTCAGAGCAGAAGTATGCCAGTTCAGCTCCTCTTTTTCAAACCAGCTCCATTCACCCCAACGCAAAGGCGGAGCGATGGTCTTAAGATGTTCCTCAAAGAAACCAATCAGCCTGGCCGCCTGGTCCGGATGTCCCGAATGCACGGCTACGCCAGCCAGGCCTAGCAGGCTGCTGAAAACTGTATACTGATCGTGGTTCTCCAACGCCCAGGAGTTTGATTTTCGAAAGAAACTGGCTGCCTGGGCAAACTGCTCCAGGTGTAAAAAGGCAATTCCCTGCCAAAGGCGGGCATAGTTGATGCCTGGCTCATCGCCTCGCCTGGTAAAATAGGATTGGGCATCCTGAAAACGGCTGACTACCTGATCAAAATCCTGGTTAATATACCCAAGCCGGCCATGGCTCATGTTGACCTGGTTAAGGTAATGATGGGAGTTAAATCTCAAGGCCAATTCCTGGGCGCGGTTTAGATAGCGCCGGGCTGCCGCAGAATCGTGACTTACAATCGCCAGGTTTCCTAATGAATTGGCTGCATGATACTCATAAACCACATTGCCTTTCGCAACGAAAAGAGCGCTGGCTTGTTCGTAAAGGCGCAAGGCCTGGGTAAAATCACCTTCATCCTGGCACACCGCCCCTGTCACCCAAAAAATCAAACCCCGCAAAAAGCTCGCCGCAGCGCTCTGATCGCCATCATCTTCCCTGGCAATATCCAGGCATTCACCAATGTCTGCCTGGATATCTACCCCACGGAAATATTCCCCGGTGGGAAACTGCCGCCGGTATTTACTGGCCGAATCGCAGAAAATGGCCAGTGCTACCCCCAGGAATAAGCGGAGCTGAAATTTTCGAGCGAGGGTGATGCTTTCTTGCAAGAAATTCTGTTTTTGTTCGATCAAATCGCTGTAATGGCCGGCGCAGATACAGGAAAAAATTCGGATCACCGCGGATTGCTCATTTTCAACCGGATAATAAGGTAATCCGCGCTGGTGCCATTGGCCGGCTTCAGCTTCCAACCCTTGCGTATACAGGTAAGTATCGAGGGCGAGCACCAGGCGAAGCCCCAGCTCAGCATTGGGCCGGTCTTTCTTTGAGAAAGCCCAGCTTAATGCAGCCCGCAGATTATCCAGATCGGTATCTACTTTTTGAAGCAAGATAAAGGCTTCTTTGGTTAAAAACCTTGGATCATCCTCTTCCGCTTGGGCCAGAAAATAGGACAAATGCCGATCGCAAACGGTATTAAATTCCCTTGCATCTTCCAGTTTTTCAAGGGCATACTGTCGGACAGTTTCTAACAGGTGATAACGGGTCTCTGAAGCAGCAGTCAGATCTACAACCAGCAGCGATTTATTTCCAAGAGAGGCCAATAGGTCGAGGATTTTTTCTGGCTCGAGAGGATCAAACCCACAGATGCCTTCGATCGACTCAAGAGTACAACCTCCGTAAAAGACCGAAAGGCGCCGAAAGAGCGCCTTCTCATCATCATCGAGCAGGCTGAAACTCCAGTCAATCGAGGCGCGCAGGGTTCGATGGCGGGGCAGAGCCGTGCGTAAACCGCCCGTCAGCAAATGGAACCGGTCATCCAACCGGGCGGCGATCTGTTCCACGTTGAGGACACCCGCTCGTGCCGCTGCCAGCTCGATCGCCAGGGGGATGCCGTCGAGGCGCTGGCAAATTTGGGCGACTGCCTTGAGATTGCCTTCGTTGATGGGAATCCCTGGGGACACTAGGGCAGCCCGCTCCAGAAACATCTGCATCGCCTCAACATTTACCAATTCATCGAAGCTCGTAAGCTCATGCAGATCAGGAACTTGCATTGAAGGCACGCGGTAAGAGCTTTCGCCTGGAACTGCGAGGATCTCCCGGCTGGTGACCATTATGGTAAGCCCAGGACAATTGGATAGTAATCCATTCACTAACTGGGCGCAGGCCGCAATCATGTGCTCGCAGTTGTCTAGCAGAAGCAAGAAATGCTTATTCTTTAAAAACTGATTTAGGATTTTCAACTTAGAGAGACTGGCCTGATCCAGAATCCCAAGGGCCTGCATGCACGCTTGGGGGATAAGGTCAGGATCGGACAGCCTGGCCAGCTCAACCTGGAAAACCCCATCGGGAAACGATTCCAGCATCCTCTCAGCAACCTTCAACGCCAGGCGGGTTTTCCCAGTTCCTCCCGACCCAATCAAGGTGACTAGCCTGTGGCGCCTGAGTCTCTGGCAAATATCCTCAATTTCCACCTTACGACCGATAAACGAGGTCAACGGCGCTGGCAGGTTGTTGGGATGGTCACCTTCGCTTCCGGGAACGGCAAGAACCGAATAAGGTTGGGTATCCTGTATGGAATTGTTGAAAGCCGGTTCATCTCGGGATCCCAGCCGGGCAAGCCGTTCATACTGGGGCCGTTCTGAGCTTGGGACCCCGAGTCGAGCAACCAGTAGCTCAGCCAGCTGGCGGGAGGGGCGTAACTCGTCCGCTTCCAATTTTCGGATCGTAATCTGGGCGCAACCTACTTGAAGGGCTAGGGCGCTTTGAGTCAGATCCAATTCCCTGCGGCGATGACGGAGCCATTGACCGAACGATTTGGTTTCACTCATGTCCAACACCATCCGACTTATCGCAAATAATATCGCCAATTATATCGGAAAAAGACTTATTTAGATAATCATTATCTGGTTTAATGGGCTTATCAAATTCAGAAACGGAGGAATTCAGCATGGCACACAATCAGTTTGGGATCCGCAGAGGGTATCAGCTCGCTACAAGTTTTTTGCTCATCGTATTGGCTCTTTCAGCCTTCGCCTCCCCGGTGGCGGCAAAATCCAGGCAGGTTGCCTCCGGTTATGCGGTCGACACCGGCGACACCCAGACCTTCTTGGGTATGGTAGGAAATGACAGCCTGTATTTCGATATCACCCCTGGAACATTCTACGGCGGGATCACCGGCAAGTTCGTCGACCAGTTTTATACGCGGGTGCGACCCGATGGGTCCTTCACCGGATATGGGACTGAGGTGTGCACCGACTGCAGCATCGGCGGCAAGACAGGCACTTTTTACGCCCGGTTTACGTTTGCCGGGAATAGCGCCGGGTTCTCTGGAAAACAATTTTTTACGAAGGGCACCGGTGGGCTGAAAGGATTGCATGGAGGGGGTACTTTCCAGACAGGCGCTGTAGGGAATGATTATGTGTTCAGCTTCTCATTTGAACGTGAATAATATGGCTACATTTGAAAACACAAAAACTGCTCGGGTTGGACAATATGTGGAGATCAATGGCATCAAGATCTACTACGAGGAGCATGGCTTTGGTGATTCCCTGGTGCTGCTTCACGGGGGCGGAGATGAATCTGGCGCATGGGCGCAACACATCCCGTTCCTTTCCAAAAAATTTCGCGTGATCACCCCTGACAGCCGCGGTCATGGTCGTTCGGAGAACAACATTCATCCGTTGAGCTATCACTTGATGGCCGATGATACGGCTGCCATGATCCATAAATTGGGATTGCACAGACCGCTGATCTGCGGCTGGAGCGATGGCGCCAACATTGCCCTTGACCTGGCGATGCGTTATCCTGATATGGCCCAGGGGATCATCTGCTGCGGTTTATTTACCCGAATTTCTGACCAATATCGCCAGGCTCTCAAAGACATTCTCTGCATGCTGGCGCCTGCTGTGGTGAATTTCGAAAAACTTGAGCGCGAAGCACCTGACCTGGTCAAGGAGCACCGAGCCTGGCATTCCGCAGTGTACGGCCAAGATTATTGGAAAATCCTTTTCAAAGACCTTTCCGTGTTGTTTTTGACGCCTTTGGATTACACTGTCGCTGATTATGCCAACATTCGCATCCCGACCCTGATCCTGACCGGCGATCGGGATGAATTTCTGCCGGTCGAAGAGCATGTGGAGACCTACAGATTGATCTCGGGGGCTGAACTTGCCATAGTCCCCGCGGCGTCCCATATGTTTCCTGTGGATCAAGTTGGTGTTTTTGACGATATTGTCCTGGCTTTTTACCATAGGCACAAAAGTCAATAAAATGTCAAATAATTACATAATCGTCCGTGGTGTAAAGCTTGAAAAGACCATTTTGAAACGGGGGATGCTTTGGGCCCGTATCACCTCTATTCCATAAGCAAGTAGACAAAGTGAACTATTGTTGATAGAAAACCCTATTCTTTCCTCGAGATTGAACCGTCGAAAGGATTGATATCATCCTTTTCAAACCTTTTGGATAAATTAAGGTATTCATTTAAAATCTGCTTTACTGGCATTCCATAACCTTTTCCTCTGGCGGAAAAGAACCCTTCAGTTCCCACTGCATCCTGGATCATTGCGATCAGGCCATCCAATTCAGCTTGCTCAACCTTTGTCAGCGAAGGCGTTTTTTGGTGAATCGCTTCGATGCACCCGATAAACCGGGCTGCAAATTCGCCTTCCTCCTGATTCAGGGCGTTTTTCGCTAGGGCCTCCAGCGTTTTGGCGATGCCATAATCATCTTGAACTGCTTGAGCGATCGTCAGGCTTTGGTAAAAAAGGATGGTTGCCTGGTTAATATTCCCGCGTTTTTGGGCCAGAATGCCCTGCAACGATAGTGCGTCTGCCAATCCTTGCTGGTAGTCTAATTCTTGAAATATTTTCAACGATTGTGAGCACAACTCCTCTGCAAAACCGATTTGATCGAATCTGAGGGCAATCTCAGCTAACCGTAAATTCTTGGAAGCAACGCCTTCCTTATCGCCGAATTCTTTTTCTAAAGCCAGGGATTCCTCCAAAAAAAACTTCGCTTGGTCATAATCCCCCAGGCGTAGCGCCAGGTTTCCCTGATTCCCGATCGAGATGCGAGCCTTGATCGGCCCGCCTTCCTCTTGCTGGACACTTGCGGCCTCTTTGTAAAATGCCATGGCCTGGTCGAAGTCTCCTTGGGCCTCTGCCACCAGGCCCAGGTTTGAAAAGGTTGTGCCAATCCGGTGCAAATCACCTGCTTCCCTGGAAAGCACGAGGCGTTCCTGCAGAAAGGTTCTGGCCTGTACGTAATCATTGAATGACCAGGCGAGGATTCCTGCGCCATTGAGCGCATCGATCAAGACTGATGGGGAGACCAAATGACGGTGTGGCATCGCCCGTTCCAGCCAGTTTCGGCTTTCATTTACATATCCCCGAACATACCAAAAGTTCCATAACATCCCCCCATAATGGAAGGCAATCTCGTATTGGTCATTATTTAAAGCCCATTCCAGCGCAGCCTGCAAGTTTCCATGTTCCATTTCCATCTGCCTGATCCAGGCTGTCTCATCTGGGCCAAACCAATTCAACCCTGCCTTCTCGAAGAACTGCCCATAATATTGCGCATGGCGCTGGCTTAAGGAAAAAAAGTCTGAAGGACTGCTGATCCCTTCTCGTGCAAAATTCCGCAAGGTTTCCAGCATGTAAAAACGGCATTTCCCTCCTTCGATCTCTCGCTGCTGCAATAGGCTTTTGTGTACCAGAGAGGAAAGTAATTCTTCAATATCGCCTGGATAAAATGACTCAATCTCACCTTCAATTAAGCTCGCGTTACGTACTCATCCAGGCTTAACAAGACATTGTGGGTCAGAGGCGGCAAAGTTTTGTGTAGGATCTCAAAGATAGTGAGACTCGTTTCAGAGATTATGAGACTGGAGTCTCAAAGTTACGGCTCTCCCGCACATTTCGTGAAAGGGATAACGATTCCGCTACTCTTTCAATTATTTGGCTACGGTGCAAATGTATTTCTGCCAGGCGTTACGATTTTCCCCGCCCATTTTTGTGTTGTGCCAAATTCTTCACTAAAAGAGCAGGATTATCCTTGACAATTGGCTTCATATATTTTATACTTATATATATAAATTACATCTAAGAGAGTTACACAACTATGTGTGAGAATAATAAATCTGGATCAGGCGAATGTCATTGTAAAGTGGAGCGTGTACCTAACTTTGCCCTGCCGCGTTTGCTGCTTGAGTTGGCAAAAAAAACGTCTCATGGATATGAGCTGATCGAGCACTTGGGTCAAGAAGGCAACGCGCCCCCTGATCCAGGAAATTTTTACCGGATGTTGCGCTCACTCGAAAAAGATGGGCTGGTCTGTTCCACCTGGGATACACAGAACAGCGGCCCGGCGCGGCGCGTGTACGAATTAACGGACCAGGGCATGGAATTATTGCATGCCTGGGCGGCGACTCTTCATCAGACTCACCAGTCGTTAGGCCGATTTCTATCAGATTACGAGACCTTGTTTCCCAAGTAAAGGAGAAATGCAATGCGTAAGCAGTGTGATTGCCAATCAGATCAAGGGTGCAGTTGTGGCAGCGATGGCGGCTGTGGTTGTGAATGCGGCGAACACGCCGGACACTTTGAGCGGCGCTACCAGACAAAGGCTGAACAGATCGCGGAATTGGAAGCCTATCTCAATGAGCTGAAAACGGAAGTGCAGGCAGTCGAAGAACACCTGGCTGATCTGCACAAATAAGCAGACGCGGCAAGATCAGTTCTGAAACATGGGTGAGCATTGGCTTTGGTTGTCAACCGTGCCACCCATGTTTTCTTTCTTTCTATCAGTTTCATCACCGAATGTTCGTAAGATTACATCACACGGACCCAATGCTATTTTCCACAAAACCCTCCTTATTTGAATTATTCCGTACTTTTTTTCGTCTGGGCCTGACTGCATTTGGCGGGCCATCGATGGTGGCCTATATCCGCAAGATGGCTGTCGATCAAAAAAACTGGCTTGATAAAGAGACCTTCAACCAGGGAGTAGCTCTGTGCCAAATGATCCCTGGCGCCACTGCCATGCAGACCACGGCTTTCGTTGGGCTGCGAACCAGGGGGGTAGCTGGAGCAGCGGTTAGCTTTATCGGCTTTGGTTTACCCGCTTTTTTCATTATGATGGTCGCCGCGGCTGCCTATACCTACGCCCATAATATGCCATTGGTAATTTCGGCCTTCTCCGGGCTTCAAGCGATCATCGTGGCCCTCATTGCGAATGCCACCCTTTCATTCGGAAGGACAACTCTGAAAAGCTGGAAGCATTACGCCATTGCGGGTGCAGCGGCGGCTCTGTTTGGATTGAATGTCAATCCAGTCATTGTCATTGTGGCGGCTGCGGTCGGGGGATTGATTCTTATACAATCTAAGTTGAAACAACCTGCTGCTGATCCAGCTATTCCTCCTGATCAAGTTCAATCAACGACCAAACCCCTCATGTGGATTTTAGGCGCGGTTGTTCTGGGCTTAGGACTCCTCTTCTTCTTCCAACGCGACGGGTTCAACCTATCGACGCTCTTTATGCGAATCGACCTGTTTGCCTTCGGAGGCGGCTTTGCTTCTATTCCCCTGATGTATCACGAAGTTGTGGAAGTGAGCCAGTGGCTGGACAGTGCATCTTTTCTCAATGGAATTGCACTAGGGCAGGTAACCCCTGGTCCCATTGTCATTACGGCTACCTTCATTGGTTATCAGTTGTACGGCCCGTGGGGTGGCATCCTGGCTACGGCCAGCATTTTCCTGCCATCTTTCGTTCTGGTAGTCGTGATTGCCCCCTATTTTGACCATTTACGTTCTTCGGCTTATTTCAACCAAGTTATCCAGGGGGTGCTGTGCTCATTTGTTGGATTACTCTCCACCGTGACTCTCCGCTTTGCCTGGAACGTTCATTGGAACATAGTTAATATCTTGCTGGCTGGCGCTGCATTGGTGGCCCTATTGTTGAAGGTAGATATCCTGTGGGTTGTGTTGACAGGCATCATTTTATCTATTATCCTGATTCATTAGCTGGATGCGAATATGAGTTCTTCTTTACTGCCACTGCTGATGAAATAACAAAATCCTCACAATTCTTCACCAAATCTATATAACTACTAGTCTGTCAAAAATCAATCTTAGGGTAGAGACTTTTTAACTTTATCCGTATTGGCTTTGGGTGGTCTGGCTTTTTTCGGTTGAGCGCTTTTTCCAACCCTTGTTCAATATAGGCTTTCCGTACTTGGTAGACAGTTACTTGGGATACGTTACTTGTATTTGTAGTATAATATCATTATATGCTGATACGTTGATATAAAAGGAGCAGTTTATCTCAAAGCGAAGCTATTTCGCGGCTTTTCTGATGCATCGCGTCTCGCGATACTTGAAACGCTTCGCAACAACCCGCTGACTGTCTCGGAGATTGTTAATCGGACCGGTTTAACGCAATCCTATGTTTCAAACAATTTAGGATGTTTGCGCGATTGTGGAATAGTTGTCATCGAGCAGCAAGGACGTTTTGCACAATACCGCCTAAATGGTGAACGGGTAAGCCAGCTTCTGGTTCTGGCGGATCAGCTTTTATCAGAAGTCGCACGAGGCATTTACCAATGTACCCAGATTCGTACAAGAGAAGATATGTGTAGCACCGATTCATCGAGTTGTGATGAGAATAGTGGAATTTGATCTGTACTTTTCGCTATTCCTTTGACCCATTTCTGATTTTCATAAAAATAAAGGATCGTCCTCTATGTCTATTGCAGAACAGACCCAAGCCCTTCAGGAAATTGCCTCAGGTATCGACCTGACAAAGTGTCAACAATGCGGTTGTATGCAAGAAACACTAGACCAAATTAACCAAGTCATCTCTCAATTACCTTCACAAGAGGGGGCTGCGTTTAAAACAGGTATGCCAGGTTGGCTGCTCAAGATGAAACCGGTTCGTTACAGTTGCCTGGGCTGTGATCATTGTTTCGCAGGCTCCGCACAAAATGCTTTTACGAACGCGTTTCCACAAGTGGCGGAATCCTTCGGTTTGAGCTGTGAAATTCAGGTGAATAGCGAAGCCTGGCCTCCAATAGTCGGAGATTATCTGGTTATGGATCCAACTTTACCGGTAGCCGTTGTAACGTTAGCCTCTTTGGATCTCCCAAAACAGATAGCAGACCGTCAACCGCAAGGACTGGCGATCGTGGGTAAGTTAGAGACCGAAAATATTGGAATTGATAAACTGGTTAAGAATATTATTGCTAATCCACATCTTCGTTTTCTGATCATCGCAGGTATTGATACTGCTGGCCATCAGAGTGGGCAAACATTACAGGCGTTAGCTGAAAACGGCATTGATCCAACAGGCCGGGTGATCGGGTCGCAAGGGAAACGACCCGTGCTGAAGAATGTAACCGCTGAAGATATTGAAGCATTTCGCAAACAGGTAAAAATAGTGAACCTGATCGGCTGTGAGGATATCGATCGGATCGCAGATCTCATTCAAAACCTGGCTCAACAGGCAACTGAGGAGCCCGTTGAGGTTGCCCCTTGCGGCTGTTCGGGGACTGCCTGCAGCAGTTCGCCATCGGCGGCAGTCGCCGCCCTAACCCTCATCATTGATGATGATAACCATCCCGTCAAGCTGGATCCAGCCGGGTACTTTGTGATTTATCCAATGATCGAACAGGGGATCATTCACGTAGAGCATTATGCGTATGATAATCGCTTGCTTCGTACGTTGGAAAGCAGTTCTCCGCGTGCTCTCTATCTAAAAATAATTGAAGAAGGCTGGGTAACTGAAATGAGTCATGCCGCCTACTTAGGGAAAGAGTTTATGAAAGCGGAACTTTCTCTCAAATCGGGATTAACTTATCTCCAGGATGCTGCATAGAGTTTCTTACAAGTTTTGGAAATGACACATGATGCAACCCGAATTCATTAGCAAATGAAAGATTCAGGTTTGACAGACTACTACTTGGTAGAAATGACAAAGCGTAAGACTGATTGAAGAAATCACAGGGAAGTGTTGAATGAAACCGAAAGTTATCGTCTTGACCCTCAGCGGAATACTGGCCACCTGAGGGGGGTTTAAAAATTCAGGGTCGGTGCTAAAACGATGCTACACTTTGCGCCCAGGTAGCATCATGCATCAGAATCTTTTGGCCGAGTTTTTGAGTGAGTTCGATTTGCGGGTTTTGGATACAGAAATTGACCCTGACTGTATTACGGTAAGCACCTCGTCAACCAGATCGTCCGCACGATGTCCACAGTGTCATCACGAAAGCTCCAAAGTGTATAGTGGTTACGTTCGCACAGTGGCAGATTTGCCTTTCGGCGCCAGGAAAGTGATTTTGCACCTGGATATTCGCCGGTTTTTCTGCACAGGATCAGATTGCGAGCGCGTGGCTTTTGCTGAGCAGATACGAGATTTAACCATTCGGTATGCACGCAGGACTAACCAGCTTTATCGAGCCTTGCGGGAGATTGATTTTGAATCAGGCGGCGAAGGAGGGGCAAGAATGGTGAAGAAGCTTCACTACGGACAGCTTTCACCAAATACGCTGTTGCGGATTATTCGGGATGCCCTACAAGATGATTGTCCTACACCCAGATATTTGGGGGTCGATGATTGGGCAATGAAAAAAGGGTGCAGGTGTGGCACCATCCTGGTTGATTTGGAGCGGCGTGCTATCGTTGATCTCTTGCCAGATCGCACCAGTGATGTGCTCAAAAAGTGGCTCAAAGCACATCCGGGCGTTGAAATCATCACCCGAGACCGTTCGGGCAGTTATTCGGAGGGCGTAAAACAGGGAGCCCCCAATGCAAATCAGATCGCGGATCGTTTCCACTTGCTGGTGAATTTAAGCGATGTGCTCAGGCAAATCGTTCAGCACAACCCAGGCATTCTCAAGCTATCACAGGAGCCAAAGGTATCCTCAACATCAGAAAACGCCCCCAAGGAACCACCTCCAATGGCCAAACAGCCTGAAGCACCAGCCATATCTGCCAGTCTGGGTCTGTGGGAGTGAATGTCAACACCGTTATGAACTATGTTCATCTTGCAGAGCCTCTAACAAAGCAAGTCCGAACAACCCATAAAACAATTGGTTTCGAGCAGTATATCGGGAAACGATGGGATGAAGGCGCTCGGGGGTCGAAGCAATTATTTCGTGAACTGCGCAGTATTGGCTATCGAGGCTCTTACCATCGATTGGTCGCTATGTGGCTGAATTACGTGGGCCGACTTGCAGCCACCGACATCCGCATGAAGCTCCGCCAGCTCCAGTTCCTAAGCTGCCGCCATCAAAAGCTGCTTTCCTGCTTGGAAAGCCCAAAGAGAAATTGGACGATGAAGAGAAAAAGCTTGTCCAGCACTTTTGCCAAGCGTTGGATCAGGTGAAAAATGCATATGAGCTGGCGCAAAGCTTCCAGGAAATAGTCCAAGAGCAGCTTGCAAGTGAATTCGATGGCTGGTTATCCCGAGCCGAACAATGCCTTGCAGGCGGTATGCGCAACTTCGCCATCGGCTTGAGAAGGGATTATGGTGCTGTGAAAATGGCCCTGTCTCATCCTCTGAGCAATGGGCAGGTTGAAGGGCAGATCAATCGGCTAAAACTCATCAAACGCCAAATGCAAGCACGCGCCAATCTCGATTTACTCAGGCAGCGTGTGATGTATAACGGCTGATCGGTGTTCAACCGGACTCAAGATATTTGTCGGAATTTCCGATCACGATTCACGAAATGTGCGGGAGAACCCTATCTTTGAAACACGACATTTTGACACCGGTGCCTTCATGTCCGATCCAGGCCTGTGTGTCAATTATATTCTCTTGCGCCTCCAACAGATGTATCCAACACCGTAGATCCCCATCCTTATGCAGACCATCCAGGATGGTGTAGAGCAGTTCGTAATCCGGGCGGACTTTGACCCAGTTATCGAAAGACGCCCTGGACATGCCTAGCTGAAGCTGGCCTATAACCATCTGGGGGCGCGTTGGTTGAATGTTCATGCCTGTCTCCGTTATGACAGATAAAGGCTTTTCATATCCAGTCTGCCGCAAGAATTGGGCAATCGCATCTTCCGAAACACGAAAAGTACACGGCCCAAATTGAATGGCTTCAAGCCTGCCTTCCCGGATCGAGCGGTATACAGTTTTAGGGTGAACGCGTGCCCATCCCGCGACTTCGAACACAGTCAAATAGTTCCTGGCATTCCAGGCTCCCTAAAGTTGGGTGGCTGATGTTTGAGTTTCCATGTCTTTTTTCTCCCGCCAGCCTTTTGGAAGAATCAAAAAGCCGGCCATCAAGTGGAATAGAATACGGAAATCTATATCGAAATCGTACCAATCTTATAAAATATAGTAGTAATTATCTAAATTAATTAGTATTCCAGTCCCATGACAATGGGACTGGTTTTCATTTACATTAATAGTGATGAATGCGAACTTATTGATCAGAGTCATAAATAACGGGCGTGCTCCCGCCGAATCGGCAGCAATTGACATCTGGCTGGTTGAACAGCCAATCACTGATCTAGATGTGCGCTGTCTGACCGCTGATCCACGTTACCCTCATCTCATCTACACAAAAACACAAGGGCAGGTCGTTCTGCAATCGCAGGATACCGGCAACACCTGGCGTCCCGCTGGGCTCGTTGGTGGGATCGTCAAGAGCATCGCTGTCAGTGCCTTCCCTGGCGAAAGCTCGGCTGAGCTGGGATGGATAGATTTGGTTTTCGGCAGATTACGGCGATCATTTGGAGGAACTGCCTTTCAACCTGGGAAGCATTCATTCGTCATCAAATATGTTGACCGATTCAATTAGGAGGTAAGCTATGTCCAAGTTGGAAACGAGGCAAACCGATTGGAGTGAGGCAGATTTGCCAACGAGTAAAGAGTCCGATAACTTTGTTCCACGTTCGCTGGCCCGATCAGACATAATCAACTCCTACCGTGTCGCCGAGGTCGCTACCCTGGCTCGCGATGGTTCCCCGGTTTGCTGGCCGCTTGCACCGGAATTCAAAGATGAGCGCTTGAATTTCAGCACAGGATATGTATACCCAACCAAGGCTCGCAATGCCCAGCGAAATCCGCGTGTGGCTGCCCTATTCTCCGATCCGACCGCAAGCGGGCGTTCAGATGGTGATCCATTTGTACTCGTGCAAGGGCTCGCCGAGGTGTTCGATCAAGATCTGCAGCGGAATACAGAACGGTACGTCGATCAACTCCTGCGTAAGGGGCCGTTGACGTTTCGTCTGATGGTGCGTACGCCGGGCCTGCGGCAGCTCATGGTTGGCTATCTGGCCCGCATCTGGATCGAGGTGCAGCCCCGGAAGGAATTTGTTTGGAAGCGTGGGCAGATACCTCCAGATCAAATTCGCACCGCAATCTGCCCTGTCTCCTTTTCACCCGAACCAGGAATCGATCTTCCTCAGGAGGTATTCGCGTGGCTGCCTCACTACACGCGTCCACCCGTCCTGGCTTATATCGATAGAACAGGTTGGCCAGCCATGACCCGTGTCCAGGCAACACTAGGGCAAGATCAGATTGTGCTCGAAACAGAGATTCTGACAACCGAAGGAGCGCCCGCCTGCCTGACCTATCACCGCCTGGTTGGCAATTATTCGGCCAATGATGCCTTTCTCATCCGCGGGCACTTTGACGCAGCCGGTAGGCTGATTCCAGAGAAAGTAGTCGGCTTCGGTGGAACAACAGACGATCGCGGCTTGGGATCCGTGAAATTGACACGCATGCTATTAGACTTTCGTAAGCAGCTTTCGCTCCAATTGGAAAAGGAAGCTCGCCCGCTTCCCAATGTCCGTCCCACTCCGAGAGCGCGAGTGGCTGACAACAACAGGAAATCGATAAAATGAGAACATGGGTGAAAATCTTCATCATAACCCGGTTTTTCTCCACTCCGGCCTTTTGGTTGGGATTTGTAATCTGGCCGATTGTCAGCATGATCACAAAAGGGATTCCGCTGTTAGGATGGACACGGAATATGAGCATCGCCGTCTTGCTGATCGCCTGGTGGCCACACATCAACTTACCGGACACAACCAGTTTCGGCTTCCAAAATCTCCTTATCATTGATTATGGCTTTCATATTCCCCTGATGATCAGCGGAACGATCATGGCCTATGGCTCCCTGAACCTGTCCTGCCAGATAAACGATAAATCACAGTTGGGCCGCCCTTTCGTAGGAGGTGTCCGGTGAGGAGTCCGCTCATCACAGCACTCACCATCTTTATCCTTATCGACGCCTTGGGCTGGGCCTTCGGAATCCTGCCCATCTTGAGACATGCTTTGATTCATCGAGAGCTTCCGATGACCTTCGGCTTCCGAGCACTCAGCGGCCCCTTCGAAGCCTTAGGGATCAACGCTCTCATGGTCGCAGGCATCGTCTTCGTGACAATCAGTCTCCTCAAACTCCTCGCTGCCTATTGGACGTGGCGCCTTAGAATGGACGGCCCGGTTCTCCAACTCATTCTTCTCGCCATCAGCACGATCTTCTGGTACGGCTTTGAACTTCCGTTTGGCCCGCCTGTCGGCCTGATCCAGATCGTCTTGATGATCCTTGCCTGGAATTTGTTTTCCTAGGGGACATCCAATCGGAACACACATCGCACTCACAGGGCGAACTGACATCTCGTTTTCGAAAATATTTACAATCGTGAAAGAAAGGATAGCACATATGTCTGAGGTCGCATTTCGTTGGAGTGGAATATTGTTGATCCTTGGTGCAGCCCTTCTCGGGATCGTTGTCGTTATCATATCGCTAAAACCTGTGGTTAACCAGATCTTCTCACCAGGTGTCAGTCTTCTGCTTCTGCTTTCAGCGATATTTTTACTCTTGTCCTTGCCAGCCATGTATGCCAGGCAGGCAGATGCATCGGGATGGCTAGGTCTGACAGGTTTTGCACTGCTTCAAACTGGAGTGCTTCTGCTGGTCGTCATAGCGGCAACTCCCATCCTTTATCCTTCACTCAAGACAGCCTCTGGTGAAAACCCGGTAGTATTTTTGCTGGGGATTGCGCTTACGTTGGGCTTACTCCTGACAGGGATCGCAACAATTCGCGCGGGCGTCTTTCCACGCCTGGCTGGAATTTTGCTGCTTGCTGCTATGGCTGGCTTCTTCTTCGATTTCTTCATCGCAGAGTTCCTCCCGCCTGAGGCAGGCCAACTTGGTTCTTCCATCTTCGGCATCATTCTCGCGCTGGCTTTTATGTGGATTGGCGCTTCCCTCTGACTCAGAAAACTGGCCCGGTCATCGGAAATATAGCCCCAATCGCATGAAGGTATAAAATGGGAATATTTTGCGACAAATATGACCTATAATTACAAGATGAGAAGAGCCGCAATTGATAATGGAAAATATCGCTTATTGCTGGAAGAAGGGCAGATAGGAGGCCTGGCCCGGATCCTGGCAGTGATCTCTATCTTGCTAGCAATCATCGCACTCGGGGTGACCATCTACGCAGCGGCGGCCAGCGGCAACTACCGCTCGATCCTCACCCACCAGACCCTCACCCCATTTATCACCACCGGCTTTGCAGTTATTGGAGCGCTGGTTGCTTCCCGCCACCCACGCAATCCGATCGGTTGGATGTTTGTGACGGTTGGTATCCTTTATGCTCTGGTTGCTCTGGCGGCTGGTCTGTTCAATTACAGCACCCCTTCCTCTACTCTTTATAATTGGGCTCTTTGGCTCGGCTCCTGGTTGTGGATTCCGGCCGTAATCCTACCAATGACATTTGTGCTGCTTCTTTTTCCGGACGGTCGTCTCCTCTCCCCTGGCTGGCATTTCGTGGGCTGGTCTGCTGCTCTCGGGCTGGCGTTAACTGTCTTGGCGGTAATGTTCCATCCGGGTCCTATATTGGGTCAGCCGGCCAACCCCTATGGCATCCCAGAAGCTTTGCCCATTCTTAATAAACTGATCAATATTTGCTCTTTGCTCCTTACCATTGGATTTTTCGGCTCCTTGGCTGCTTTCATGGTGCGCTTTCGCCGTTCGACTGGTATCGTGCGGAAACAGATGAAATGGTTGGTTTACGCTGTTGGAGTGTATGTGCTCCTCCTCGCTTTGAGTTCACTGGCCTGGTTGATCTGGCCAGACATCCCTTGGAAGAATGAAATCAACATTGTTGTTGCCGACCTGGGTGTCTTGGGTATAGCTATCGCTGCAGCGATAGCTATACTGCGGCACCATCTTTACGATATCGACGTTATCATCAACCGCACCCTGGTATACACCGCCCTCACAGTTGGAGTGGCTGCGCTTTACGGCCTGGCGGTGGGAGTGCTGGGAGTCCTCTTCCAGGCCGGCAGCAATTTGTTCGTTTCTCTGTTTGCAACCGGTTTAGCAGCAATTCTGGTTCATCCCTTGCGAGAAAGGTTGCAGCGCCTGATCAACCGCCTGATGTACGGCGAACGAGATGATCCCTATACAGTCCTGGCCAAACTCAGCCGCAGGCTCGAGGGTTCCCTGTCGCCGGATGCTACCCTTCCATTGGTTGTAGAGACCGTTGCTCAGGCACTCAAATTGCCGTATGTTGCCATTACAATGAAGCAGGAGGGCGATTTCAGGATCGCGGCGAGTTATGGACTGATCAAAGAAGAGCAGATCCAACTGCCCTTGATCTACCAGGGTGAAACTGTTGGGCAGCTCAGGCTAGCCGCGCGTTCTTCAGACGAGTCGTTCACGCCGTCAGAGAGGCGCCTATTAAAAGATATAGCCAGCCATATTGGTGTCGCCGCCCGTACCGTCCTTCTGACTCAAGACTTACAACGATCTCGTGAGGAGTTAGTCAAAAGTCGGGAAGAAGAGCGCCGCCGCCTGCGCCGGGATCTGCACGATGAACTTGGCCCACAATTAGCCAGCTTGAAGCTAAATCTTGACATTGCCCACACTCTGGTGTCACGGGATCCCGCAGCGGCAGAAACCTTGCTGTTGGATTTGCGCTCTAGGAGCCAGTCTGCTATTGCGGATATACGCCGCCTGGTAAGCGATTTGCGCCCACCAGCACTCGACGAGTTCGGTTTGATTGGTGCCGTCCAGGAATATGGCAGGCAGATTGAAAGAAAAGATGGATTAATTATCCAGTGGGATGTGACTGAGACTCTTCCCCCTTTACCTGCTGCGGTCGAAGTCGCAGCCTACCGCATCACAATGGAAGCCCTGACGAATATCGTCCGGCACAGCCACGGTCTAAAATGCCAGGTTTCCATAACGATATTCGACAATAAGTTGCAGGTGGAGTTATGTGATGATGGCCTGGGCTTGCCTGAAAACCTCCAGCCGGGAGTTGGTATGAATTCGATGTGCGAGCGCGCTGCGGAGCTGGGTGGAACCTGTGTGATTGAGGCGCTGCCGCAAGGGGGCACACGGGTCCGGGCGCACCTGCCTTTGAATTAAGGAAATCATATGGAACCGATTCAAGTCCTCATTGCCGATGATCACACCCTGTTTCGCAACGGGCTGCAGGCGCTATTGAGCCTGTTCCCAGATATCCAGGTGGTTGGCGAGGCATCGACGGGTGAAGAGGCAATTTCGAAATCCGAAGCACTCCAACCAGATGTTATTTTGATGGATATTCAAATGCCCGGGGTGAATGGGATCGAGGCCACTCGTCGAATTGCCCATACCAGCCCGAATATCGGGATTATCGTCGTGACAATGTTTGAAGACGACGACTTCGTTTTCTCAGCGATGCGGGCCGGCGCACGCGGCTATATTTTGAAAGAAGCCAACAAGGAAGAGGTGCTGCGGGCAATCCGCGCCGTCGCCAGTGGTGAGGCAATCTTTAGCCCGGCGATCGCCAGGCGCATGGTAAGTTTCTTTTCCAAGCCGCAACCAACACCCGGCCAAATTTTTTCTGAATTGACCAGGCGGGAGCGGGAAATATTGGACCTAATTGCTCGGGGAGAAAACAATGCAGAAATTGCCCAGCGTCTCGTGCTCAGCCATCATACAATCCGGAACCACATATCAAACATCTTTTCCAAACTGCAGGTTGCCGATCGTGCGGAAGCGATTATCCGGGCAAAGGATGCCGGATTAGGACAATGATCTGGGTTAAGTTCTTGCAAGAAAACCTATCATCTCTTGAATCCCCACTTTTTTGTGAGTCAGGGTTTTGATGATCATGATTGGAAACATATCGTTTAAAATATACCAGGATCGATTCGAACCATAAATCATCATTTGCTTTTGTAAAGATCGAAATGGGACTTACGAATTTTCCGGTACAGTTGACGAGTTTCATCGGGCGAGAGCGAGAGATTGATGATGTCAAACGCCTGCTGTTCAGCGCTCACATGGTCACGCTCACAGGTGCAGGCGGCAGCGGCAAGACCCGCTTGGCGTTCCAGATTGCCGAGTCGGTGACCGGATCCTTTGCAGATGGCCTCCGGTTTGTGGATCTGGCGCCGCTGCGCGAGCCTGCGCTCGTGCCAATCCTCGTTCTGGAAGTGCTCGGTCTGCGCCTGACTGCAGACCAACCGCTGTTGGAGACTCTGCTGGGTTTTTTGCGCACAAAACAGCTGTTGCTCATTCTGGATAACTGCGAACACCTCAGGGTAGTCTGCGCGCAACTTGCCCAGGAATTATTGTCCCAATCTCCAGGGCTGCGTGTTCTGGCGACCAGCCGCGAACCCCTGGGGATTGCCGGTGAAACAATTTTTCCTGTATCCGCCCTCGCCTGGCCAGAGTTAGATACGAAGCTGGAAGATAACCTGCAGGATTTAATGCGTTTTGATGCCGTTCGATTGTTTGTTGAGCGGGCGCGAGCTATCTCGCCTGATTTCAGCCTCACCCCTGACAATGCACAATCGACCACCGATATTTGCCGGCGGCTGGATGGCCTCCCTTTGGCGCTGGAGCTCGCCAGCGCATGGGTCAATGTGCTGACTGTTCAGGAAATCAATTCACGTCTGAATAACCGTTTTGCCCTACTCATCTCCGGGCAGCATGCAGGTATTGATCCGCGTCACCACACTTTGCACGCGGCGATCGATTGGAGTTATACCTTACTCACTTCTGATGAACAGGTTTTATTACGCCGCCTGGCGGTGTTTACAGCTGGCTTCAACCTCGATATGGCAGAGGTCATCTGCTGTGGCGATGAGTCCGAGGAAGAAAAAACACTGGATCTCATCTCCTCCCTGGTGAGGAAGTCATTGGTCATTGCGAATACCATTGGCCGCGCCCAGGCGCGCTACCGTTTACTCGAAACGATCCGCGAGTATTCCCTGGAGAAGCTGGACGAAGCCGGCGAAACGAGGCAATTGCGCGACCAGCACCTGGGCCTGTTCCTCGCCCGCGCCGAGGAAGCCGCGCCGAAGCTGAACGACGCCTACCAGAAACTCTGGCTTAACTGGCTGGAAGGTGAGCGCGACAACCTGCGGGCTGCCATAGACTGGGCGCTGGAAAGCGACCAGATCGAGGTCGGGCTGCGCATCGCCAATTCCATCACCCGGTTTTGGGAGATCCGAGGGTATGTGCCTGAGGGCCTGGCGTGGTTCGAGCGTTTGCTCACTCAGGCCGATGAAAGTGTCTCTCACGTCATTCGCGCAAACTCCCTGGTCTACGCCAGCTTCTTAGCGATGTTCCTTGGCAACGTTTCCTTAGCTAGAACGTATGGACGGAAAGCCGCTGCCTTAGCTGAGGAAGCCGGGGATGAAGGCAACCCAATCCTCATCCTCGCCTTGAGCAGCTTAGCTTCTGTAGCGAGAATGGAAGGTGATTATCAAACTTCATTCAACATCGGGGAGCAGGCTATCCATCTCCTACGAGCTTCTCCCGGACCCTCCTTCTATCTGGGCATGAGCTTACTTGCCCAGGGGGATGTGGCGATGGAGTTGGGCCGCTATGACACATCCCGTTTGCTGCTCTCTGAGAGCCTGGCGATTGCCCGAGAAGCAGGCGATGCTTTCCGGATCGCACATGCGATTAACTCCCTGGGTGACCTGGCGCGCCTTGAAGAGAATTATGCCGAGGCACGCGCAGCTTACGAGGAGAGTGTGGTATTGCTGCGCGATCTCGCCGCCCAGCACGATCTGGCCTCAATTTTGCGTAACTTGGGGTGCGCCTGCCTTCTTTTAGGGGAAGTCGAGCGCGCAGACGCTCTGTTCAGAGAGAGCCTGGCGGCGCACCAGGCTGAACAGAACACGTCAGGGATGCTAGAATGCCTGATCGGCCTGGCGTCAGTCGCAGTCGTGCGCGGACTGCCTGCCGTAAGTGTACGCTTATTCGCCGCCGCGGTTACCCTGCGTGGGCAGCGGTCCGCATCCGTTTGGCCGGCAAAACGCATGGAGGTTGCGCCCTATTTTGATCAAGCAAAGGCCAGGCTCACGGCGGCCGAGTTTCAGACAGAACAATCGTCCGGGCGCGCTATGTCCCTGGAGCAAGCCGTACACTACGCCCAGAATCTCCCTGTCAAATCAGGAATTACAACAGCTACCAAAGAAACACAGGACGGCTTGACCGAACGCGAGCGTGAAGTCACCGCGTTAATTGGACAGGGCAAAACGAACGGCGAGATTGCCAAAGAGCTAGTCGTGAGTAAGCGCACGATCGAGACCCATGTAGGCAAAATCTTATCCAAGTTGGGATTGTCCAATCGCTCCCAGGTTATGCGTTGGGCAATTGATCATGGATTGACTCAGACCCCTATATAACCGCAATTCATATTTCTTTCAGTAATTACGCTTCAAAAAATGTTCGACTCCCATAAGGAGGGCGAACTTTTTTTATTTACGATAGTACTTCAAAGATACGTGTGTATCTACGTGTATACACCGATGACAAATAAGATCTTATTTATCATAATAGGATAGTCAAAAGAAACATACCAGATCAATCGTTTTCATAAGGAATAATCAAAATGATCAGCATCGAGAAGAGTATCATCATCCGTCGACCGGTTGAGGAAGTGTTTGCCTACGTGAGTGACCTCACGCATTCCGCCGAATGGCAAACCGGATTGTTGGAAGTACGGAAGACAACCCCCGGCCCTTTGGGTGTCGGTACAAAGTATACTCTTGTCCGCGTGTTCATGGGCCGGAGAATGGAGGCCAGCAACGAGTTCGTGGAATTCGGTCCAAATGTTAAAGTCGCTTTTAAATCAACCTCAGGTCCTATCCCCTTTAAAGCCTCTTATCTATTCGAGTCCACAGGGGGGGATGTCAAACTAACCTCTACGATAGAAATGCATCCGAAAGGATTTTTCAACCTTGCGGAACCATTGATATCCGCAAGCCTCCAAAAAGATGTTGAGGCTGGCCTCGGCAAGCTGAAAGATATGCTCGAAAGTCGGGTAACAACAGCCCCAACCTTAGCCAATTCGTAACCCTATCCACCATTCACCCACTACTTTATTAGGAGCTCACCATGACCGTAAACGCTATTCCCGCCCAAAATGCCCGCTTCAAAATCGGGTGGATCATCCTGCTCGTTTTAGCCGCTCTGATCACTTTAGGGCATATGAGCCTGATCTTCGTTTTTGCTAATGAACAGACCCTTTTTATCGGTCATACTGCTTTCAACCTCTATGCCTTTCTGGTTATCTTAATCCCGTTCCGGCAGGGTAAAAAATGGGCCTGGCTTGCCACTTTGATTCTCCCGATTGGCCTGGCCCTGACAGGAGCCTTTGACGCTGAGATCATGCCTTACTATTTCGGCATGGCCGCCGTTTGCGCTCTCGGGTTGCTGCTGACGATGCAGGATTTCTTCTCTAAAAGGTAGAAATCCTGACGAAAGCGATTTATTCATCCGAAGAATGAACATCTAGAAAATTGAAAGCAATGCCAACGTGCCGAACAGATTCCCTTATCCTCCGAATTTTCGAAGAAGCCTTCAACCAGGGTCACCTGGCCGTTGTGGACGAATTGTTATCCCCCAACCATCTCGCCCATAACGCCTTCGGCGGGGCGCCGAATGGCCCGCAGGGTTTAAAATGGCTGATTAACATGTTCCGCACCGCCTTCCCAGATCTTCGCTGTACCATCGAAGATGAAATCAGCGAGGGCGATCAGTTTGCAGCCCGCTGGACGATGCGCGGCACGCACAAGGGATCCTTCTTGGGCAACTCTCCCACAGGAAGGCAGGTTGTGGCCCAAGGGATCATCTTCGCCCGCGCAGAGAACGGCAGGATCGTTGAAGATTGGACCCTAACCGACCAGTTGGGTATCCTGCAGCAGCTCGGATTGGTTCCGCCACCGGCTGGACGCTAAGTCCATGGGTTTTGAATGATTACATCAAACGGAATCGGAATGACTTCAAGGAGTTAACAGATGCATACAAGATGTACTCGACCTGCCAGTTGGGCAGCTTACTTCAGCGGTATCACTGCCCTTTTAGGATTGGTGTCGCTTATTTTATTCTTCAGCTTTGAGTCCACGCCAGGTACTGCCCAAAACCCCCACTTTTGGGGGCCTATCAGTGATATCTCCCCCATCTTCCAAATGGGTTCCATGCTGGTGGTCTTGCTTGCGTTTTTCCGAATGCAGCAATCCAGGGCTTTGGGTTTCAGCCTGGCTGGAAGCGCAATTGGGATTATCGGGATGTCAGGAGTAGTTCTATTTCAGTTCCTCCTGCTCATCAAAGTCATAACCTTTGAGCAGGAGGTCTTCCTGGTGCTGGTTGCCACTGCTGTGGTTGGACTCTGGTTGATTTTGGTTAACTATTTAGGGAAGCGCCAGGGAGATTTGCCCTCGCGTCTGGCCTGGCTCGGCATCGCGGTCGGCGTGGCCTTCATATTTGAGCCATTGATGCTTGCATTGGCTGGAGGCGCAGTTGCCTGGCGAATATTCATGTCAAATTATTTACTCCTGGCTGGGAGTGCGATCATATTCCTGGTCTCTTACATAGGATTCCCTATTTGGGCATTCTGGCTGGGGCGAGTGTTCCGGCAACTTTCGTAACCAGATGCGTTCGAAAATAAGGACCGTGCTTTCATGAGCAATCGAAAAGCATCCTTGATTGCAGGTATGCTGGCCGGGGTAACTGGCCTGCTGGTCTTCCTGGTGATCCATCATCTGTGGATCAAACCTATCTGGTTCATCTTGCCTGTTGGCTTGGTGATTGCCGTTCTAGGCGGGTTGGCAATTGGTTCAGCTTATTGCGAATTGCTTCCCCGCTTGCCTGGGCGGCCGTGGACGATTTTTGCATGGTTTTCTCTGATTTGCCTCACCCTCGCCCCAGCGGTCATCCTTGCCCAGCTTCGCCCACCGCTTTTCACAGGATCAGGAATGAATGTGATTGCAAGTATTAGCGTCGCGCAGGCGATAGTCATTTTTGTGCGCGACTTGCTGCTGCCGGCGGCTGTTATCGGTGGCCTGGCAGGGTGGCTGATCGGGCGGACGAAACGAGCCGCACTGAAAACCGCTCTGGCGGGGTTTATGTTCGCTTTAGGGCCTGGGCACAATATCCCATTTCTGGGCAATCAACCCTCAACCGGTAAGGGCATCATTTTGCTCATTTCAATTGTATTGGCTGCTTCCATCGTAATGATTGAAGGGCATGCGGCTCTGCATAATAAAATATCAAGGATCACTATGACTACTAAACTGACCAGTTTCGCCAATAACAATATATATATCAGACGGGTTGCCATCGGAGCCTTCCTGGGTTTGGCCTGGGGGGCATCACTTCGTGCCTGGATGGCCTTGCTGGCATTGAAATTTGGGGAGCACCTCCAATTCACATGGGAAGGCACATTTGGAGCGATTCTTCTCCCCACAGCGATTATGGGAGCGATTCTAGGCGGAGTGACCTGTGTTGCAGAGACTTCAAATAGAAAGCTGTGGCGATGGGCAATCCTTTTACCCTTATTACTTATCTTAGGTCCTGTAATTGTTACCAACAATTTCATCAAAATTCTCGTCACCACTGGGATGGGTGGTGGTGCCATTGGAGTCGCGCTGATTGGTGTGTTGGGAGGATATTCTTTTTCAGGATTTGGAGCGCAATGGACTCGCTGGATTTCTGGCTTCCTCAGCTTGTTTTTCACCCTGGGATCGGTGTATGGAGTCTATATTGCCGCCGGTTCAGCGACTGTCACACCTGGTGTCAATGAAGCATTCGGCGCGCTGTTATTTATTCTGCTCATGGCGTTTTTTATTGCAGGGGTTAGTGCCCCTTCTCGATTTGGGATGAGACAACACATTTCATCCCGACCCACTAGGACTTGATCCTCATTGAGGATCACTGGCTTATGGTTCACATGGAGACTTTTTCCTGATGGTACCGCTGTAGTGGAAAGTCCGGTCAAATAAATACTGAATACTCGACCATCCGCCTTTTTGCCTTGCTTCCTCACCATAGCCAGCCGGCTGTGCTGGGGGTCTTTACATCCAGCGGATTGATCCTGCCGCAAGCCAGCCTGACGGAGAAGATCAGCCAATCGCAATTCGATCGTGTCCAGGTTGGATTGAGGGGGGTATGCGAAGTGCCTTTCAATATACTGCGCTGCCTGGCGTTTGAGACGAACGAACAGGACCACCGGACCGATGCGTTGTACCTGCTCGAGGCGCGCCTGGATAATTTCTCTTTTGGTGATCTACCGCTGGGATTGGGTTGGATTCCCCTGGATGACCTGACTTCCGAAATGGTTCCGAAAGCTTTATCGAACGGGTTGTCCAGTTGGCGAAAGGGATGGACAGCGATGCCCTTTCAGGGAATGGTCTGGCAGCCGCCTCCATTAAGCCCTCCATGGTCAAGGCCGGGTTGGCTTCTCCAGGCGGAGACTTGGATAAATGCCGAAGTGACGAAACTCGGGGAAAAAGTCCGGGCAATTGAGCCGCTGAAAAGCTGGTGTATTTCGTCGGTGCTCCGTGTGCATACCACCAGCCGTCCGGTGTTCTTCAAAGCTTCTTTGGAACTACCCCTTTTTGTCAATGAGGGGGTAGTGATGGCAGGCCTGGCTCAGCTTTACCCAGATTACATTCCTGCCCCACTGGCCGTAAATGCTGCCCGGAATTGGATGCTTTTGGAGGATCTGGGCAAACCCATCAGGCGCGACGCGCCATTTGAACTGAAAGCGGGTCTCTTCCAGGCGATGGCCGAAATGCAGATCGACTCGTCGCAGCGGCTTGACAGCCTGCTGCGAATGGGTTGTATTGACCGGCGCATCCCCTGGCTTCAGGCACACCTGGATTGGCTGCTGGCAGATGAGATTACTTTGAGCAAGATTACGCCGTCGGAAAGGGAAGAACTGAGGCGGGCTTTACCGCGCCTTCAGGAGCTCCTGACAGAGCTGGATTCATTGCCCATCCCAGCGGCGCTGGTGCATGGCGATCTGCATCCGGGCAATGTTGCTGTTCAGGATGGGAAGATTCAGATTTTTGATTGGACCGATGCCAGCATAAGCCATCCCTTCTTTGATCTGGATGTGATTTTTTCTGCTGAAGATCTCAACCTGCGAGAAGAGCTGGAAGATGCCTATCTTTGTGCCTGGGAACAGGTTTATCCTGTCGAAGTAGTGCGCCGGGCATTCAAGCTGGCTCGGGTGGTTTATGGGCTGTATCATGCTGTCAGCTACCAATATATTCTTAACAACCTGGAAGAAGTGGACCACCCAGAAATAAATTCGGCGCATTATTTCTTCCACCAGGTTTTGGCAGGGCTGGCTGCTTCGCACAGAGGTGCTTTTAAGTTATTCATGATACAGAAACACGAATGAGGAAATGACCAACCTCTGTGTTTGGTCTGGTGGCAGCGTGGGAAACCAATAGGCTTTTAATGTCTTGACATTTCCCACAAATAATGTTATTGTAACTAATATCAATTTAGTTATAATAACATCATTTTGCTAATGTAAGTATGCCAAATCGCAAATACCGAAACACAGCTCAAGCAGAAATTGCTGCCCTTACCCGGCAACGCATCATCCAGGCTGCTCTCACCCTCTTTGCTGAACAGTGGATCGATGCAGTCACTCTCGATCAGGTCGCGGAACGAGCCGGCGTTACCGTGCAAACCATTCTGAGGCACTTTGGCTCGAAAGAGAGCTTAGGGGTTCAAGCAGGTCGTGCGGCTAACGATGCCGCCATTAACCAGCGCGCTGAGGTGACTGCAGGAGATATTCCGGGTGCCGTGGACAATCTCGTTCAGCACTATGAAGCAGTTGGGGATCGTGTGTTACGGCTGTTGGCACAGGAAGAACGCTTCCATCAATTGCAAGGCATTCTGCAAGAAGGCCGCATAGCGCATCAGCATTGGGTCCAACGAGTGTTTGCTCCATTGATTGATCGCCAGAAACCGGACCAGCGAGAACGCCTTACAGCACAGTTAGTCGCGGTCTGCGATGTCTATATTTGGAAGCTGCTGCGGAGGAATATGGGTTTCAGCGTGGAACAATACCAGGCCACTCTCCATGAAATGGTTGTTAAGTTAGCAAACCCAACCGAGACATGAGCGAAATAGATACCTTATCAGTTGTAAAAGAAGGAGTTACCGTTATGCAGACATTTCAGAAAACACAACCCAACATTGCGCCAGTCATGCAGTGTCACCAGGATCAGCCCAGAAAGACGATTGATGTTGTCGCCGTATTCGGCGTGAAAGGTTACTGCGAAAATATCCCGGTGGCGACATTGGCCGATTTACCGTTTACCTGGGAGTGTGATTTTGTGCCGAACGCCCAGAGCGCTCTTCACATTCACCCGAATCAAGACGAGAAGTATCAAATCCTGTCTGGCACGCTTGATCTCTAGCTTGATGGTCAGTGGCACAGGCTGTCAGGCGGGCAGGAGATGACCATTCCGAAGGGCAGCATTCATGCCTTTCGTAACACGAGCGGCGCGACTGTTCGGCTGATCAATACCCATTCTCCAGGACTGCGCTTTCGGGAGCATCAGGAAGTGATGGAGCGCCTCATCCGCCAGGGCAAGGTCACAGAGATGGGTGGATTTAAGAACACGCTGTATCTCAGTCTGCACTCGGTGGAATATCGTGATCTTCTTATTCTGGTGAAGCCGCCAGATTCAATCGTCAAACTGGGAGCGCGTCTTGCCAGGCTGCTGGGATGCTCACTTATGTAGAGGATGAATGAACCATGTTGAAATCATCAACAAGCCGCGCCGTTTTCTATTCGTCCTATGGGAAGGGGACGGCAATGTGCCGCCCCTGTTGGGCCTTGCAAGACGGCTGCTAGAGCGCGGGCACACCTCCGGGTGATCAGCGATCCGGCCAACGCAGCGGATGCTCGCACAGCGGGCTGCGAATTCACACCTTACCGGCGCGCTCCGCACCGCCATGACAAATCAGCGGCCAGCACCATCGTTGATGATTACAAAGCTGCGAACTCCTCAAACGCGCTGTATACTGTGTTTTATAAGATGGCCGCCGGCCCTTCCCTGGCTTATGCCCAAGACGTGCTGGAAGAACTTGAAAACTATCCCGCCGATGTGGTGGTTGCCAGCGAGCTGCTGTTTGGCGGCCAGTTTGCAGCTGAAAAGGCTGGCCTGCCGGGTGTCATGGTGATACCAGGCAGCTACTCACTTTATGCCCCACACATGCCTATCCCTGGCATGCTGCCTCAAGCCGGGTTGTTGGGTTGGATGCAGGCCAAGCTCCACGCTGCTGTGTTCAGGCGTTTATTCACACACCCACTGCCGGCGCTCAGGAAAGCCAGGGCTGAGTTAGGGTTGCCAGATTCGGGAGATATCCCCGAATACCAGAACCGGCTTCCCGCAGTTCTGGTGCTTACCAGCCCTGCATTCGAGTTCGCACCCAGGTTTCCGCCGAATGTTCTTTTTACCGGTCCTATGCTGGATGACCCGCCACTCGTGGGACCCTCGAAATCTCCTTGGCCTGCCAGCGATCAGCGCCCGCTGGTCATCGTGAGTTTTGGCACAACCTACCAGCGGCAGGAAGATCTGATTAAGAAATCGATTCAGGCCATCGCCGATCTGCCTTATCGAGGTCTGGTTACGGTAGGGCCAGCCATCAACATCGACCAGTTTTATATACCACCGAACGTGCACATCGAGCAATTTATGTCCCACGCACAGGTGCTGCCGCATGCCTCTGCTGTAGTGACGCATGCTGGTCATGGAACCGTTATCCGAGCATTGGCACATGGCGTTCCTCTGGTTTGTATCCCAATTGGGCGAGACCAGCCTGCCAATGCTGCCAGAGTGGTTGCGCAGGGAGCCGGACTGCGGCTACCCGCAAAGTCCAATGGTTCAGCGATCCGCCGTGCCACGAGGCTGGCCGGCTTAAATAACAAACGGCCTGCCGCGTTTCCTATGGCCTCTCTCACCGCTTTACAAGCCCTGCGCGATTAAGGCGGAGTCCAGCCTGGTGAAACGACCATGATCTATGACGCCGGCGGCGGGGTGGGCACTTTCACTTTGGGAGAAGAAATTCGAGCCTGCCAATTGGCAATCATGCCAATCCATGTTTGGCCACGTTCCAAACTGGCCCGAGCGACAGATAGCGTCAGGCCAAATCCAATCATGATCGCAGTCACCAGAAAAAAAACAGCCTCTTCTACTGGCAGCGGCCCGATGAATATCCCGGTCGATTGGCCTGGATCAATCAACCATGTGCCCGTAAAAATCGCAAGGGCATCAGCCGTCGAGATATAGACGAAAAATGGCAAAATCACCATCAAGACAATTTTACGGAAATGCCACAATATGTCTGCTCCAAAAGCAAGTTGGATTATGATGACCGGCAAAGCCCAGGCCAGGATAAGCCCGAGATAGGTAAGTGGCTTCCAACCGGATACCAATATCCCAACCATTGCCAACCATAATCCGGCCAGGATAAGTGTTGAAATAATCCTGATTTTCCTGCTCGAGTGAAATTCATCATCTACCTTCAGTCGGCGAATCAGCACAAGCCACCACAGGCCCACACAGATCGTTTCGAGAATGAAAAACAGATATTCCTCCAACGGGACCCAACCCAGGATGACCCCTGAAACCAGGTTTGGGTTGTAAAACCAGACACGCGTTGCGACCAGATAGTTATCCCAGGGTGTGGTATAGAGGATCGCTAATAGCACATGCAGACCAATGGCCAACCAGCCGGCCCGCTCACCCAAGAAACCATCAATGAATTTTCCGCGCCGCCGATCTCGGATGGTCAAAACCAATAATATTAGGACTGGGATTACCAGGAAAAAAAGCAGAAAAGCAATGTAGGTCATTCCGTTTTCCGCTGGACGCGCATCAAAACCCCCGGACTCGGCTCCAGTGTCGCCCCCATCCGAGCAAAAACTTTCGAACTTTTGAGCTGGAATCGATGGGTTTGAAGCAGCCGCGCCAGGACCAGGCGAGCTTCGGCCTGGCCAAAGGCCGCGCCAATGCAAACGCGCGGGCCGCCGCCAAAGGGTACATACGTGAATGGTGGGGGTTTACAGCCGTCGGCGAAGCGTTCCGGTTCGAAATCGTCAGGGTCTTTCCAAACCATCGGATCACGGTGAGTTAGATAGATCGAGTAGAACAACCTTTCACCAGCCGGAACAGTCTGTCCGTTGAAGGTGATTTTTTCCGCAACATAACGGTTACCAAGATGAATAGGTGGGTACAGTCTAAGGCTCTCTTTTATTACCTCATCCAGCAAGGCCGGCTGCCAACCTGCCGCGCGCTTCGGCGGTTGGCCCTGCAGTGATTGCTCCAGTTCATTCTGCAAGCGAGAGAGAATCTCCTGATTCTGGCCAAGCAGGTAAAAAGTCCAGGCCAAAAGGGCGGTGGATGTATCGTGCCCTGCAATTAACATCGTCAGCATCTGGTCACGAATGAGTCCATCATCCAGGCCAATATCCAGGAGGTGCCCGA
The DNA here is from genome assembly GCA_029782365.1 of Chloroflexota bacterium. Classification (GTDB taxonomy): domain Bacteria; phylum Chloroflexota; class Anaerolineae; order Anaerolineales; family UBA4823; genus CAWBUW01. The sequence continues at coordinate 192,610 of JAKOUW010000160.1, read as the reverse complement.
GCAGATCCTGGCGCGCCGGCGCGCTTCTTCGCCTCTGGATGATTTGATACAGGTAATTGTCCAGCGCCCGGATGTGTTGAGTATAACCAGGCCGCGGAATATTTGGAAATACAATCCAGGCGCCTGGAGATATATAATCAATAACTTTCAAAATTGATTTCCACATACGCGGCAAATCGTCCCAAAAATCAACCGAAAAGAGCGCTTCCATGATGATCAGCAGTGCAATGCGGCGGCTTTCCACCAACATATCGACTGTTTGACCATCTTTCCAGGTTGCAGTAACCCGGTCAACCTGGCGCACCATTTGTGGAATATAATTTTGGAGATAACCTGGTGTGAGCAGAGGCTCTAGTTCGCGCCGGTAGTTGTCATGTTCCGGGCCGTCAACAACCAGCACGCCGTGCCTCAATAAGGTGGTGACTGGGTCAGATGGGTTGCGCCAGAGCAGCTTGTTTCTTTCCGTGACCAGCACCTGACGGTTGGCAGCTCCGCCACCGATAACAAAAGGCCGAAACCCTGGTAGGGGTATTTGAAAGAAGTTTTTGCTCCTGGCATACAAAAACTGCAAAGGAGCCAAGGGTGATCTCTGGCGCAAAAAACTCACCAAAATGTGACCCAGGGTTTCTAAGTTCAGAGCCTGCAGTGTGGATTTCATAATCTATTTTCAACCTGGCTGGTGGGGGCAAACTCGGCTGGATGCGTTGCAGTGATCAAATGGCTGTGTCCTTTGCGAGGTAAGCACGTATCCAATCAGTGTATGAGGCGCTGAGCTCTCCGATTTCCTGGTTGAGTGCATTGCAGTATGCTGTCAGATAAGATTTGATGTGTTCTGATGGATAACGCCGTCCTGCAAGCAATTTTGTTACCCATTCCAGATCTGCCTCTAAGAAATGAGGATTTCCCAATTCGAGCGCTGCGCTGAGTCCGTTTCCGAAGAAGTAGTTCGCCTCATTCATAAAATCAAAATGCTGGTCACCCATCTCCAGCGCGGTGTACAATGTTTTCTCAATCAACGCGCGCTTTTGTGTGTACTCCCTTGCCAATCTCTTCTGGCTCTCATCCTGGCTGATTGTTTTTGAAGAAACGTTGGGGGAAGCCACCAAGCGTTCGATCATTTGCAGCGCACTTTCCAGACTTTCTCCCAGAAAGTGTCCAGGAATACATTCACGAAGTATAGGAATTCGATTGAAAATCAAACCACCATATGCCAGGGAAATGCCTTTCCTTTGGAGAATCAAAGCCGCTGATTGTAAAGCGGCAGCAGAAGAAAGTTGTTGAGCAGCTAGAACAATCAGGTCAGCGTGGGTGGCGGTTGCGGTCTCCCTCAGTTGATCGATAGGAATATCAGCTCCCAAATACACAACCTTTAAACCTCTTCGACAAAGGAATAAGGTCAGCATGAGCACGGACAAAGTGTGCCGTTCGCCAGGAGGGCAGCCAATCAAGATAGTTTGCGGACGCGATGGCCGCGGAGCGGCAGCGATCAGAGTCTCCAGACGGCGGTTAGCCAGCGCCGAGGCAAAATGTTCTTGCTGCACAGACGCGTGATTTGCATACCAGTAATTCCCAATTTCACGAACCCCGCGCTGCAGGATTTCTGTGCAAACTGTTTCAACCGGAAGGATGGCGAAAGCCTGGTTGAGAATTTCATCCACCCGGTTGCTGTTAAAGTCCAGATTGGCTTCCAACCATTGTGTGCGCAAGATATCGATTCGTGTGTCCAAAACAGGCGAGCCTTCAGGTTTCGCCGCGATTGCCGGAGGCAGATATTCCACCAAAGGATCGTGGCCTGTCCCGGTGATTTCGCTCCAAAGGTTGACTGCCCGGCTTATACTCAATCCTTCAGCCTGACGTGTTTTTAACCACTTAACGATCTCAATGTCATACTCGGAATACAGCCGATGCCCACCCAATGTGCGTTGAGGTTTGGGAAGATTGTAACGGCGTTCCCAGGCGCGCAGGACATCGGCCTTGAGGCCGGTTTCCTTGAGCACAACCCTCAAGTTATAGATAGGAGTGTTATTGGGCATATTATTCTCCGGACCATGGTGACCAGTTACGCCTCGCGGAGCTGACGGGTAAACTGGCTTGCTTGCTGCTCATTATACAGCCCATATTCTTTCATGATCCTTTCCGTGGTCAATTTGGCTGAAAGAAGCACGATAGGCAGGCCTGTGCCAGGATGAGTACTCGCTCCCGCAAAGTATAGATTTTTATACCGCGCATGCCTGTTTTGGGGCCGTAAGTAACCAACCTGTGTAAAGTTATGGCTGAGCCCGAAGGCAGCCCCCTTTGCCAGGTTGAACTCTTCCTGCCATACGCTCGGAGTATATGCAACCTCGAATTTAATGTGCTGTCGTAAATCGCTGACGCCCAATTGGCTGGCAAGGCGGTCAAAGACAGTTTCACGAGCGCGGTGAACCAAGGAATCCCAATCCTGATCCTGGGTTTCATCCAGGTGGCCCACCGGTACCAGGACCATCAAGGTATCCTGACCCGCAGGGGCGCAGGTGAGGTCAGTGCGCGCGGGCGCATGCACATAAAACGATGGTTCATCGGGTAAGGTGTGATTTTTGAAAATGCTTTCGAATGACATTTTATAATCTCCCGCCAAAAATACATTGTGGTGGCCAATCTCAGGAAATACTTTATCCACTCCCCAATAAAACATAATCGTCGAGCAAGTGTATTTCTGTTGTTCCAATTTCTTAGCTTCTTGAAAATCTGGCAGCAAATTTTCATAAATATAAGGCAGATCTGCGTTTCCAACGAACAAATCAGCCGTCAGGAGGCTTCCATTTTCGAGCAGTACGCCAGACACACGATCATCTTTTATGATTATTTGTTTGACAGGAGAATTATAGGAAAACCGGACGCCCAGTTTTTCAGCAATAGCGGTTAAGGTTTCGATCACCCTGTACATCCCGCCCATCGGATACCAGACGCCGCCTGCCAGTTCTGTGTACTGCAGGAGAGAGTACGTAGCAGGTGCGTCATACGGACTGAGACCCAGGTACATATTCTGGAAGGTAAATGCTGCCTTCAGCCGAGGATCAGCGAAGTAAGAGCCAACGTTGGTGTAATGCTTGGTGAGTGCTTTTAGTTGGAATAAAAGTGGTAAGTTGCCGAGGCTGAAGTACTGAAAAATATTGTAAAAATTTCGCCCGACAAATTTTTCGAGGGAGATATGATAATGCTTATTGCCTTCCGCAAGATAACGTAGAAAGCCATCGAAAGCATTTTCCTCCACTGCATCTAGTTGGGGCTGCATCTTAAGCAAATCAGCAGTCAATTGCAGTTTGAGTCCATCTGGAAAATGGACGGTATAGGTTGGGTCAATTCGGCGCAAATCAAGGTGATCTTCCAAGCGCTCACCCAGCGCGGCATAAGTCTCTGCGAATATTTCTGGCATCAAGAACAGGGTGGGGCCAATGTCAAAACGGTGCCCCTCCCGGATAATCTGGTTGCAACGACCTCCAGGCTTCTCATTCTTTTCAACGACCGTCACCCGAAATCCCTGGCGCGCCAGGCGAGCAGCAGCAGCAATCCCCCCTATACCTGCACCGATTACTACCGCCGTTTTTTGTTCATTCATTTGTACCTCCAAAATTGGTAAATCCGACCAGTCAATATTGAACTCTCTTTGCAAATCCAAAGGCGCGCGCCAACAGTGCCAGCTTCCTCCCTCGGCTCACATAGGCACGCCGGTCGAAAACATTGTAATGATGGGCTTGGATATCGTCCAAAATTCCTTCATAAAACATCGCCGCGGCCGCCACAGCAAATCGACCATCCGGATGAAGCAAAGCAATACCCGGCAGTGCCTCTGCATATAAATGGCGCGCCCGGGCGATTTGGAACCGCATAAAATCACACCAGCGCTTGTCCACCCGACCAGCAGACAAATCCTGCTCGTCCAGGCCAAAAGTCGCCAGTTCATCCAGCGGCAGGTAACAGCGGCCAGAATTCCAATCTTCACCCACATCGCGCAGGATATTGGTTAGCTGTAAAGCAACCCCCAATTTGATGGCATAGGGGATTGCGCGCTGGTCGGAAAAGCCTGTGATGTGCATGCTCATCAATCCAACGGTTGAAGCTACGCCATAACAGTAAACAGACAATTCTTCAAAATTATGATAACGACGCTGCACCAAATCCCTTTCAACACCGTCAAGTAGCTGCATTGCATAACACACGGGGATATCAAAACTGGTTTGGACAGCGTGCCAGGCTGCCAGAATAAGATGGTCGGCGGTATTGGTTTGACCGGAGATTCCCTTGCGCAATTCATATAATTTCGCCGCCGGCTGTTCGACATCCCCATCTGCCAGGTTATCCGCAGTGCGGCACAGTGCATACAAAACACGCATAGCCTTCCGCTTTTCGCCAGGCAAAACACTGGTTGCCAGGTAAAAAGAGCGGCTGTTTTGAGAGGTGATGTTTCTGCAAACTTCATACGCTTCTTCTGTCACCATCTTGTGTTTTGTCAGAGGTACTGAATTGAAGGCGTCTCTTGTAATGCAAATGGCATCTTGAGCAAGCGCCAACAAGTTTTTTTCCCATGTGGATATTGTGGAAGGAAGTGTCATTTTATGCCTTTAAATTATTGTTGTGTATAGATGATTGTAGATGATTGTCCATATTTTGTCAAGTTATTTGCGGTCAATATATAGACAAAACATGAATTATGAACGTTTTATCATAATTGACTTCGTTATCATACGCAGCACTCTTCAAACCGGTGAAAGTGGGTTGAGAACAAAACTATTAGGTGATCGAGTTTTCCTCATTTGACCCAATCAAGGTACAATTCCTCCATCGGCACAATTATTTCAGTTCCGCAGCGATCGCAGTCCTATTGAAGAATTCGAAGGCCTTGAAAGGATCGATCATCCTTTATTGAAAGGGGTAACATTTTCGACTTATAATATGTTTAAGAGCGATTAAATAATCCTTCATCAGAGTTGGGATGTGGATATCCAATAGTATTTTTGGACAGCGCATCACGATTTTCTATCTGAGCACCGCAAACGATTTTTCAAACGAAAGGAGAAACTTTATGGATGAAGTAACGGGCAGGAATCACAAAAAAGCCGCCAGCAGAGGCACATCAAACCAGGACTGGTGGCCGAACCAGTTGAATCTCAAAGTCCTACACCAACATGCTTCTCTGTCTAACCCTATGGGCGAAGGGTTTCATTACGCTGAGGAATTCAAAAAACTCGACCTTGCAGCTCTGAAAAAGGATCTTTATGCGTTGATGACAGACTCTCAGGATTGGTGGCCGGCTGATTTTGGTCACTACGGCCCACTGTTTATCCGCATGGCTTGGCACAGCGCGGGTACTTACCGCGTCTCAGACGGCCGCGGCGGCGCCGGATCCGGCGCTCAACGCTTTGCGCCCCTCAACAGTTGGCCTGACAATGCGAACCTGGACAAAGCGCGCCGGCTGCTCTGGCCGATTAAGCAGAAATATGGCAGTAAGATCTCTTGGGCTGACTTGATGATCCTGGCCGGCAACTGCGCCCTGGAATCCATGGGCTTTAAGACCTTCGGCTTCGGCGGGGGGCGCGAGGATGTTTGGGAACCGGATGAGGATGTTTACTGGGGTGCCGAAACCGAATGGCTTGGGGACAAGCGTTACACCGGCGACCGAGAACTCGAGAATCCCCTCGCCGCCGTGCAGATGGGCCTCATCTATGTGAACCCGGAAGGCCCAAACGGCAATCCAGATCCGCTCGCCGCTGCCAGGGATATCCGCGAGACGTTCGGACGCATGGCAATGAACGATGAAGAAACGGTCGCGCTGATCGCTGGCGGCCACACATTTGGCAAAACTCACGGCGCTGGTGATGCAAAACTGGTAGGTCCCGAGCCGGAAGCTGCCAGCATTGAAGAGCAAGGCCTGGGCTGGAAAAGCAGGTTTGGCACAGGCAAGGGCGGCGACACAATTACCAGCGGCCTGGAAGTTACCTGGACAACGACTCCCACGAAATGGAGCAACAACTTCTTCAAAAACTTGTTTGAATACGAATGGGAATTGACCAGGAGCCCGGCTGGTGCGCAGCAGTGGAAACCGAAGCAAGGCGCCGGCGCTGGAACGGTGCCGGATGCACACGACCCATCAAAACAGCACGCGCCTTCTATGCTGACCACCGACCTCTCACTGCGCTATGACCCTGTTTACGAAAAAATTTCAAGGCGTTTTTACGAACATCCGGACCAGTTCGCCGATGCATTCGCCCGCGCCTGGTTCAAGCTGACCCACCGCGATATGGGCCCTCGCTCGCGCTATCTTGGCCCAGAAGTCCCCGCAGAAGAGCTGATCTGGCAGGATCCCATTCCCGCGGTCAATCATGAGCTGATTGGCTCTGCCGATATCGCCAATCTGAAAGCCAAAATTCTCAGCTCCGGGTTGTCGATTTCGCAGCTTGTCTCGACTGCCTGGGCGTCGGCATCCACCTTCCGCGGCTCCGACAAGCGCGGCGGTGCGAACGGAGCGCGCATTCGTCTTTCCCCGCAGAAGGATTGGGAAGTCAACCAGCCATCTCAACTGAAAACGGTGCTGGAGACTTTAGAGAAAATCCAAAGAGAATTTAACAGCGCACAAATCGGGAAGAAGATGGTATCCCTCGCCGATCTGATCATCCTGGGCGGTTGCGCCGCTGTCGAGCAGGCAGCGAAAAATGCTGGTTACCATTTGACCGTTCCTTTCACAGCAGGACGCACCGATGCTTCACAGGAACAAACGGACGTAGAATCCTTCGCCGTGCTCGAACCGGCCGCAGATGGGTTCCGCAATTATCTAAAGGCGAAATTTGCCGTAACATCTGAGGAACTGTTAGTTGAACGCGCTCAACTGCTGACCTTGACCGCTCCGGAGATGACAGTTCTGCTTGGCGGTCTGCGTGTGTTGAATACCAACTTTGCAGGAACCAGGCACGGCGTCTTCACACAGCGGCCAGAGACGCTCACCAATGACTTCTTTGTAAACCTGGTCGACATGAGTACCGTGTGGAGCCCGACAACGCAAGCCAATGATGTATTCGAGGGCCGCGACCGCGCAACCGGTGCGCTTAAATGGACTGGCACGCGTGTTGACTTGATCTTCGGTTCAAACTCACAACTGCGGGCACTGGCAGAAGTTTATGCGTGTGAGGACTCCCAGGAAAAATTCCTGCACGACTTTGTGGCAGTGTGGAATAAAGTCATGAACCTGGACCGTTTCGATCTCACCCGCTCATAGTAAAACAGTATCAAGGGTTTCCGGGGGTAAAACGATGAATTGTTTACAGTTCAACGGCGGCGACAAGCCGCCGTTGAACTATCTGGTAAGAGAATTTCGGTCATTTCATCACAAGGAATTGGAACGCATTGCTAAATTGGTTATTGACAACCCGGATTATCAGATATTTAATAGAGGCAACCATCTCAACCTGCCGCTGCGTCGGGACTCTGAGTGTTTAATAAGGGTTTTTCTTCCAGGCTTCCGATCTCAGGACAGTTACTCGATCAGTAGGAGGTCTCACGGTGAATTACTTTCTTTCGGTAGCAGGCACGGGCATTGCGCGCGCCGAGCGAGCTGGCACCGCTGGTTGGCGTGTGGAAAAATTACTGCAAGGCCAGGGAATCACGTGCCTGGCGAGTGATCCCCTGCAGGCTGGTATGATCTACGCAGGTACAAGAGAGAATGGCATCCTTCTTTCTGTTGATTACGGCCGAACCTGGTCTCCAGGAGGATTGCCCGGCAAAACAGTAAAAGCCTTATGTGCCAGCCCTCTCAAGCCTGGCTTGATCTATGCGGGAACAAAGCCAGCTTTATTATTTACCTCGCAGGACCAGGGCCAGCATTGGCAAGAACTGCCAGCGTTTCGCCAGATCTTTTCGCGCCGGTTTTGGTTTTCCCCGGCGGAACCGCCAGGCACAGCATATATCCAGGGTATCGCACTGTCGCCAGAAGATTTAAACGTGATCGTCATCGGGATTGAGTTTGGGGCGGTGGTGCGCAGTACGGACGGTGGTAAAACCTGGCAAGATCATCGTTCAGGGGCTCTGCGCGATTGCCATTCAATTACCTTTCACACATCCAATGGCCATTGGGTGTATGAAGCCGGTGGGACCGGAGCAGGAACTGCCATCAGCCAGGATGGCGGCGCCACTTGGACCCAAAACAAGACAGGCCTCGACCGGCATTACGGTTGGGCGTGTGCAGCAGACCCGGTCCAACCGCAGGTGAGCTACGTGTCTTTATCACCATCGCCATTCAAAGCGCACAGCGAGAATGATGCACAAGCTTTTATCTTCAGATCCGATTCTGAAGGGGTATGGAAAAAACTGGGCGGCGGCTTACCTCAGCCGCTCAAACATATGCCCTACGCTCTGTTGACCGATCCCAAGGACCCGGGGCATGTTTACGCCGGTTTGGGCAATGGAGATGTATGGTTCTCACCCAATCAAGGAGAAACCTGGGAACAACTGCCTTTTAACCTGGGAGGCATAGAACGAGCGATGATCATGCTTTAATAGATGCCGTTAATTGGCTTGAATTGGTCGGACCAACTTATCCACTTCCAGATGCCAATACCATGACCAAATTATTGAATAAAATCAAGCCTATACGCATTATACTTTGGGGCAGTCCAAATATTAATACCTTGCTCATCAAGTTAGTGGAGATTAAAATCCACGCTTAATTTTATGACAGAGGGTTCCCCTCAATGGGTTTCGTAGAAAATTGGAGGACGCAATGGCAGAAAAGACGGGCTTATTGGAGCGGTTGCAACGCGATGTGGTGATGGGCGCAGAAGGTTATGTATTCGAACTGGAGCGGCGTGGATATTTGAAAGCCGGGCCATTTGTGCCTGAGGTGGTGTTGGATTTCCCCGACGCGGTGTTAGAGCTGCATCGCGAGTTCCTGCGCGCCGGCGCTGAAGTGATGGTCGCCCTCACCTACTACGGCGACCGGGAAAAGTTGAAAACTGTCGGGCGCGAAGGCGACCTGGAAATGCTCAACCGCCAGGCGGTGCGCCTGGCACGGCAGGCTGCTGCCGCCAGCGATGCATTGGTCGCCGGTAATATTTGCAACACCTGGGTGTACGACCACCACAACCACGCCGAGACTGCCGCAAAAGTGCGCCAAATCTACGATGAGCAGGTGCGCTGGGCAGTGGATGAGGGCGTTGATTTTATCATCGCCGAAACTCTGGATTACCTCGGCGAGGCCCAGTTAGCGCTGGAAGTGATCAAGAAATATAACCTGCCTGCGATGGTAACCTTTGGTTCGACCCAGGAAACCTTGCGTGAAGGAGTGTCCCATGTCGAAGCCTGCAAGATCATAGCACAAGCCGGGGCTGACGTGGTTGGGTTAAACTGCTCGCGCGGGCCTGAAACGATGCTCCCTTTGCTCAAAGATATCCGCCAGGCGGTGAGCGGTTTTGTGGCAGCCCAGCCAGTACCCTACCGCACCACTCCCACCCAACCCAGCTTTCAGGCCCTCAAAGAGAAAGGTCATGAGCGCGCCTTCCCTATTGCACTTGAGCCTTTTTTGCACACTCGTTTTGAAATGGCTGATTTTGCTCGCCAGGCCCGCGAATTGGGCGTCAACTATATTGGCATTTGCTGCGGCGGCGCGCCGCACCACGTGCGCGCCATGGCAGAGGCGCTGGGGCGATTTACACCTGCCAGCCGTTATTCACCGGACCTCTCGCAGCATCCAATGATCGGCGCGGCTGTCAAGGAAAAAGATAAGGCTTACCTGGATTTCTGGAAGGACAAGCCGAGTGGAAAGTAATTTCGATTACATTGTTCTGGGCTGCGGCGGGTTGGGCAGTGCAGCTCTCTACTGGTTGGCGCGCCAGGCGAAAGGCAGTATTCTCGGCCTGGAGCAGCACAAGCTGGGGCACGACTACGGAAGTTCGCAAGATCATTCACGCATCATCCGTCTGTCGTATGATGACCCGGCGTATGCAGCCCTGGCGCCGTATGCTTTCATTGCCTGGCGGGATGTAGAAGCCGAATCGGGCATCCAGCTCGTCTATCAAACCGGTGGCCTGATCCTGGGCCCAGGCCCGCAGGCTGGAGAAGAAACAGAAGTCCAGCGTTATGCCTCCGCCATGCAGCGTTCAGGTATCCCATTTGAAAGCCTGAGCGCGGCGGAAACCATGCGCCGTTTTCCCCAGTTTCACCTGAAAGCCGACGATGAGGTGCTTTTTCAGTCCTTCAGCGGCCTCGTAGATGCTCGGAAAGCCAACGCTGTACATATTACCCTGGCGCGCGCGCGCGGCGCGCAGGTGCTCGACCAAACAACCGTGCAGGATATTGAGCCGCTGACCGATGGCGTGCGCCTGACCACCAGCCGGGGCGTATTTAACTGCCGGCGCCTTGTTTTGGCCTCGGGAGCCTGGACCAATTTTCTGCTTCAACACATCGGCAGGCAGCTTCCATTGACGGTAACGGAAGAACAGGTAACGTACTTTGCCACACCTTACCTGCGCGAATTCGCTCCTGATCGCTTTCCAGTGTGGATATGGCACGGCGAGTCGGTGTTTTACGGATTCCCGGTTTACGGTGAGGTAGCTGTCAAAGCGGGGGAAGACCTGGGCGGGGATGCGGTGACAGTCGAAAACCGCAAGATGCAGCCCAACCCGCGCCCATACAATAACCTGGTTAGCTTTTTGGCAGAGCACATCCCCGACAGCCTGGGACCGGTGCTGTACACCAAGCCCTGCCTGTACACCATGCCGCCCGACCGTGGATTTATTTTAGACAGCCTGCCCGGCGCGCCGCAAATCTGCATGGCAATTGGGGCCGGGCATGCTTTTAAGTTCGCCAGCCTGATCGGCAAGATTCTCAGCGACCTGGCAGTTCACGGTCAGACACCATACCCCATCCAGGCCATGCGGCTCGATCGACCGGCTATCACAGATCCTGACTTCACTTCACTGATCCATCCCAAAGGATGAACGAAAAGCCACGGGTGAAGTCGTGGTTCAATTTATTTGAGCAGGCTGGCTGGCGCCAGAGGAAATCCGGCCCAGCATATACGATGCCATCAACAAGACCAGGGCGCCCATCCAAAGAGGCGAGCCCATCATCAGATGATCATAGATCAGGCCTGCCCACAGCGGCCCAAAGATGTTCATCAGGGAGCCCACCGCAGAAATAACGCCCATGACCTGTCCGGCTTCCTGTGGCATGACGCGTTCCACGCTCATCGTTGTCAGCGTAGGGAAAATAAAGGCGCTCATCGCACTCCCCAACATGTTCAAAATCAGCGCCAGCCACAAGAGCGGCGCCAAGAACACAGCCGTTGAAAAGATCGCCAATCCAATTAAACCCAATACGCCAGTCGTTTTCACGCCGAAGCGCGGCACCCAGCGCGGCACCAGGAAAGAGTTGGCTAACGCAATCGACGCCCCAGATATGATCATCATCAAGCCTAACTGCCAGGTTTCGGCCGAAAATTTTTGGATCATAAAGAGGGCGATTGTGCTGTTTGTACCGTTGAACGCAAAACTGAACACGCTGTTGACCAGGAGCACCGCCCCCAGGCCTGGCTTGCCGGCCATATCGATGATGGAAGCCACCGGGTTGTAATCGCGCATCTGCAGCCGGGTGGTATCGCGCTTTTCCTTCGGAAGCGATTCGGGCAGCAGGAAATAACCCAATACCAGGTTGAGCAGAGTCACGCCCCCGGCAACAAAAGCAGGCGTCTCAAGGCTGAACTGGCCAAAGGCGCCACCCAGCGCCGGTCCTAAAATCAAACCCATGCTCCAGGCTGTTGAAATGATCGCAAAATTTTTCGAGCGTTCCTCAGGCCTGGAGATATCAGCAATATACGCGCTGGAGGTGGATAAATTTCCGCTGGTGATGCCTCCGACCAGGCGCCCCAGGATCAAAATCCATAATGAGCCGCCCATTCCAAAAATAAAATAGCCCAGTGCCTGGCCAAACAGGCTGGCCAGCAGCACCGGACGCCTGCCAATTTTATCGCCCAACTTGCCGAGCAGCGGCGCAGCGACAAACTGACCCATCGCATAGACTACCGGGATCAGGGTGACAACCAGAGCCGAATCGCTGAAGCGTAAAACAATCTTGGGGGCAACCGGCGAAAGCAGCGTGATGCCGATGATGTCCATCAGCATCACAAAGAAGATCAGGGCAAGCGAGCGAGTTTTCTGCGCCTGGTCAATAGCTGCCTGACCGATGATCGGCCTTTCAGGGATGGGGACTATTTCCAAAATAAATCTCCGAGATTAATGTTGTGATACACGCGTTGGAAGATGCTCCAACCCGAATGCCGCTGCGCCGAGTAGACCTGCCTGGGAATTCAAGATCACCTTCACCGGGATATCGCCAAGCAGCTTTTGAAACCGGCCTTTGGCGCACAGCGCTTCCAGGAATGCCGGTTCTTGCAGCTTACCGAGGATGCGCGGCGGGATGCCTCCCCCCAGGTAGATACCACCTGTTGCCATGATTTTGAGCGCCTGGTTACCGGCTTCTGCGCCGAGAATAGCGAGGAACAGATCCAGCACGGCCGCGCACAACTCGCAAGGTTGATTCTGATCGAGCGCAGCAGCCATGATGACAGGCGTTGGGTCCTCACTGGCTGCCAATTTTTCAGCCAACCAGGTTGGCTCCTCTGCAACGGAGGTATCTTTCAAAAAAGAATACAAATTGGGAATACCCAGCCCACCGGAACAAACACGCTCGAAGCTGATATGCTCATAGCCCTTTCCCCACAGGTAAGTGAGCAGTTTCATTTGCAGGTCATTGACTGGTGCAAACGAGGCGTGGCTTCCCTCCGAAGCATGGGCAGTATACCTGCCGTCCTCCGTGGTGATATACGCTTCTCCCAAGCCAGTGCCCGGCGCCAGGACAGCAATATTTCCACCTGGGGCTGGATTTCCTGCGCTTAAAGTAAACACATCCTGCAATTCTAAGATGGGGATGGCGTAAGCCACCGCTTCCAGGTCATTGATCAGCAAAACAGCAGACAGGTTGAACGCAGCGCGCAGATTCTCGGCATTGACAAACCAATTCAAATTCGTGATGCTTGCCTGCCCTTTCGAGATCGGCCCGGCGACTGCCAGGCAGGCGCCTTCGATGCGCAGATCCAGGCCAGACAGATAATCTCCAATCATCGCTTCCAGGCTGTCATAATGTGCGCTGGCAAAGGACTTCTCATGAAGCAGGGGCTTTCCTGGCTCGTCTGTTGCAATCGCCAGAATTGTTTTCGTGCCGCCCAGGTCTCCAACCAACAAATTCATGCCTAAGCCCACCACATGGCCGCCGGTTGTTCGGTCAATAATACATCCTTGAGGAAACTTACCGCTTTGCCCAGGCCCTCATCGATGGAAGCCAGTGGATCTTCATGTTCAATGGAAATCACATAATCATAACCCGTCAGGCGCAGCGCGCTGATAATCGAGCGCCAGGTGAATTGATCGTGGCCAAAACCGACAGTCCTGAATGTCCATGAGCGCTGTGGCATCTTGCTGTATGGTTTGGTGTCCAAAACGCCGTTGACTGCGATGTTGCGCTGGTCCAGGTAGGTGTCTTTCGCATGAAAGTGATGGATAGCTCCCGCCAAATAATGAATAGACGCAACCGCGTCGATTCCTTGCCAGAACAAGTGGCTTGGATCATAATTGGCGCCAACCACTGGGCCAACTGCTTCCCGTAAGCGCAGCAGTGTTTCGGGATTGTAGACCACAAAGCCTGGGTGCATCTCAAAAGCCAGCTTTACACCCGCTTTTGCAGCAAACGGCCCGGCTTCCTGCCAGTAAGGGATCACTTTCTCGTTCCACTGCCAATCAAGCACTTTCAGATACTCGGGCGGCCAGGCGCAAGTGACCCAATTGGGGTATTGCGCGTTGTCCGAGTCGCCCGGGCAGCCAGAAAAAAGGTTGACGACACCTACGCCGATCTCCCCTGCCAGTCGAATCGTTTCACGATAGACCCGGTCCGACTCCGCAGCCAAAGCCTTGTCCGGAGACAGCGGGTTGCCATGACAGGACAAAGCGCTGATCATCAGGCCGCGCTCTTCAATCTTCTGGCGAAATGCTTTCAGCGCCGCCGGGCTTTTCAGCAGCTCGGTCGGGTTACAGTGGGCATTGCCCGGGTACATACCAGTGCCTATTTCCAACGCCTGCACACCTAATTTGACCAGTTGGTCCAAAGCGGCTTCCAATGGACGGTCATGGAATAAAACAGTCAATACACCCAGCTTCATAAGATAATCCTTTCTCTCATCACACTACGACTTGATCGCTTTTTTGTGCGACCGGCCACCTTTGTTCTGCCGGCGACCGATGCCTCAGGCAGCCAGCCTGAGAATTTTTGTATCTTCACCCGAAAAACCGATCGGGACGTATGAAATACGCAAGTGTTCACGCAGATCTATCTTGTGTTCACCTGGTGGCAGACCTCCTGGCTGACGCACCGTTAAGATGCCCACCTCGCCAAACTCCCATTTCGCCACTGGCTGGTTTTCCAGGTCAGAAAGTGGATAGGTTTTCCCACCCACCGTTACGCTCATTGCTTCCTGAGCAACCTCTTTGCCATCCACTTTCAAGGCAATCGTGCCAATCAAGGAGAGGACAATCCCGCGGTAATAGCACAGGCGCATGCCAACCTGAAAACCAATTACTTCTCCTTGCTCGACCACGTTTCGAAATTCTTCGCCAACAATCATAAAGCTGTCGTACATAAGGGGTTCCTTTTTATCACTCGTGCAGTTGATAGAGTTTATTTCTCACCGATCATCTGTTTCAGCATGACCTGGTGGCGGCGAACCTGTTCAAAGCTATCGACTTCAAAAGTATCGTGGATCCAGCGGTTGCCTTCATATTCACTATCAATGTAACCGTTATAACTACCTTCAATCAGAACAGGTATGATCTCGCCATAAGGAATAGAAAATTCGGTCGTATCATCAACCATTTCATAGAACTTGCCATGAATATGGGAAGTATATTTCAGATATGGCAGCATCTTCCGCGGATCAGCATAAATCATATGGGTACCCATAAAGGCCCAATAGATATCCACCTCACGCCCGCCCATCGATAACACTTTCTCGGGCAAGGTCATATCCACCTTCCCAAGCTCGTTGGTGCGCGGCAGTGTGTTGGTGTTATATGCATTCACCAGGTATTCAATGATTTCAGGCTTCATGCCCTCGCGCTGGAAGCGGTCGCTGACAATGCGCGGCAGTTTTTTGCAGAAGACACCCAGGTCAAGCGTAAAGCAGAGGTAGGGGCTCTGAACGCGGTCGAACATCGCAATCAGGGATTGTTCTAAGGGGCTGTCGTAATAGCTGGGAGCATGGATCTCCAAAGCAAGCTTCACATTGTACTTTTCGGCGGTAACGGCGCACTTCTCGAGAAGGGAAGGGGCGACGTCGTGAATGACCCGAATCACCGTGCAGCCCAATTTGTTGGCGTTGACAATATCGCGCTTGATTGATTCAACTCGCTCGTCATCGGTCATCACCCTCCCCTTGTACTTGTTCCAATCCAGAAACATATCCAGGCAGACGGGTGTCAGCTCATATTTGTCCATCCAGCCATGCCATTGCGATAGAAATTCCGGAGAGATGTCCGGATAACGGGGGATCATCTGGTCGCCAATGATCTCGATGCCGCGAATATCCAGCTTCGAGCAGGCTGCCAGGATGTTTTCTAATGTCATCTTTCTATGAAAATATTCCTCTTGAACACTGTACAGAGAAATACCTCGTTTGATTGCATTGTCTGACTGCATATCTTCTCCTTTCACATATCTTTATTTGCAAGCCAATCGCTTTTCCAGCAGCTTGCTCATATTTCTGCCACGCAGATATATATGGTATGATTCTTTCTAACCCCAGGCTGATGCATCTCATGTAAACAGCCAGAAGTGGTTCGTAGATCATTCACGCTTATAGGTTATCGTAAAACACAAGAATAGTAACTACGCTTCATTTCGCCTTTTATTTCGCATCTTTCCGCCTAGTACTCACAGTGAATGAAACCGAAAAAATAACCATGAGCGGTCACCGTCAATATAAAATCACAGATTACCGGTTCGGGTTGATGATTGTAGCCCTCCGGGAAAAAACCGGGCTGACCCAGAAGCAGATTGGTGATGCCCTTGGCGTTTCCCGGCGTACGATTCAACACTGGGAAGCAGGTACTGCTTTTCCAGATACATCCCACTTAAAGAATCTGATCGAATATTACTTGCAGCGCGGCTCCTTCACCAGAGGTCACGAACGAGAAGAGGCAGAGGCCTTGTGGTCGCAGGCTGATGAAAGCGCAGTGCGCCGCAAAACAATGTTTGATGCAGCCTGGTTTGACAGTCTGCTGCACTCGGCGGCTTCTACACCGATGCAGGCAGTTGTACAACCCATCTCGGAAGGGCCTGCCCCATCGACCCGCATCGATTGGGGAGATGCCCCAGATATTATGCAGATAGTCGGGCGCGAGAACGAACTGGCCGAGCTTCATCATTGGGTTATCGACGAACACTGCCGCCTGGTGACAGTTTTAGGCATGGGAGGTATTGGCAAAACCACCCTGGTGGTCCGGTTTGCCCAGGAATTCGCTGGCCATTTCGAGTATATCATCTGGCGTTCCTTGCGCAATGCGCCTGCTCTGCAAGATCTGCTGCGAGAGTGTTTCCAGATCCTTTCACCTGTTCAGCCTTCGAGACCTTCCATCCAACTCCTATTGGAACTGCTTCAGCAGCATCGTTGTTTGCTGATCCTGGACAATGTCGAAACCCTGCACCGGGCGGGAAATCTTTCCGGCGTTTACCTGGAAGGCTTTGAGGAATACCAGCGTATGTTCCAGAGCATAGCCCAAACCCGCCACCAGAGCTGCCTGCTTCTCACCAGTCGCGAAAGGCCGCTCGAGTTGGAAGTGATCGAAGGATTACAATCTCCCGTGCGGGTGATGAAAGTCGCTGGATTGACCAGCTCTGCCAGCCAGGCTCTTCTTTCTGACAAAGGTTTGTTTGGCCCTTCCGGCGCCTGGGATGTTTTCGTCCATTACTATACCGGCAACCCCCTGGCGTTGAAGATCGCCGCTGTCACTGTGCGCGACCTTTTTGGAGGTGACCTGGCAGCTTTTCTCAGGGAGGCGCCTGTCACTTTGCATACGTTGAACCAGCTCTTGGGCAACCAGTTCGAACATTTATCTGGGCTGGAGCGCGATATCCTGTTTTGGCTGGCAATCGAGCGCGACCCGGTGGATTTAAATACATTGCGCCGCAATTTCCTGCTCGATCTGCCCAACCAGGAAATTTTATCAGGGCTTTTATCCCTCCTCCAGCGCAGCCTGATCGAACGCAGCGACCAGGGGGCGGTTTTCTTTCTGCTGCCAGTACTGCTAGAATTTGTCACTGACCGCCTTGTCGCTTCGGTGGTTGAGCAGGTTATCCAACGCAATTCAGACCTGATCATCAAATACGCCCTGCTTAAGAGCCAGAGCATTGACCACATCCGAGACGGTCAGGTGCGTATGATATTGGAGCCGGTGCTTTCCTTGTTAAAACGCCACTTTGGGAGCCAATCGGCATTAAGCGCGCATTTGCGCCAATTTATTCCTGAGATCCGCAAGCTGCCGCGCGAAGGACAGGGGTATGCAGGCGGCAATCTCGTCAACTTATTGAGCCATCTGAACATGCATATCCGAGAAGGTGACTTTTCCGGCCTGGTGCTGCGCCAGGTTTCCCTGCAGGGAGTCGAAGCCCAGGACAGCAATTTTTCGGGGTCAGAGTTCATCGATTCGCGATTTACAGAACCGCTGGAAACGATCAGTGCGATGACCATGAGCCCCAGTGGAAAGTATATGGCCGCCAGCACCTATAATGGTCATATCCGGGTTTGGAATGTGGCTGATGGCAAGCCGCTGTGGACTTCAACCAACGCCAGCCGCGCCTGGTCATTGGCTTTCAGCCCAGATGAGAGCAAATTGGCTTGCAGCCATTTTCACGGGCGCGTGAGCCTGTGGGATATGGCCAGCGGCCGTCAGATCCATACTTTTGAAGGCCACCAGGCCTGGGTGCACACAGTTGCGTTTCATCCCAGCGGCCAGTACCTGGCCAGCGCTGGCAGCGACACACAGGTTTGCATTTGGGATCTTCAAGAGAACAAACTAAGCCGTGTGCTGAAAGGTCCAACCGTCCGCGTCTGGTCACTTTCTTTTAGCGCTGATGGACAAATGCTCGGCGCCAGCGGGGATGAAGAAAACATTTATGTTTGGGATTTTAAAAGCGGCGGCCTGCAGCAAGTTTTGCGCCATTCATCGAACGGCCAGGTTCGCATCGCCTTTCATCCTCATCTTGATTGGTTGGCTATTTGCTGCGAACAAGATCCGCAGATCAATCTCTGGGATGTGCACAGCGGCGAGATCCTGGCTTCCGTCACCTGTCGTTCGAACAACCCCGCCGCGATTGCATTCAGCCCTGAGGGCGCTTTCTTGGCCTGCGGCGGCCGCGATGGGTCGGTTGAATTGTGGCACCTGAACAATGAGCGCCAACTGCAATTTATCAAGATGCTGATGGGACACCAACACTATATCAGTGTCATCGCTTTCAGCCAACACAACCTCCTGGCTACTCTTTCTTATGGGGAAGATATCCGGCTGTGGAACATCGAAAACGGCAAACTTCTGCGCGTTGTGGAAGGTTACAGTCGGCTGATTGGCGTGAATGCTTTCAGCCCGGATGGCCGCCTTTTATTGCAAGGCGATGCCAGTGGCAAAATCCGCCTTTGGGATATGCTCAGTCATCGTTATACGACCATGTTCCAGGGGCATACAGGACCAGTTTGGGCGCTGGAATTTTCACCGGATGGAAAGACGTTTGCCAGCGCGGGGGACGACCGCACCATTCGCCTCTGGGATACAGTCTCTTTAAATTGCGTGAAGACTTTTTCCGGCCACGCTGGGCAAATTTGGTGCCTGGCATACAACCATGATGGGTCAATTCTGGCCAGCGGCGGATCTCCACATGGCATCAAGCTATGGGATCCCAGCCTGGAAATTGGCACCCTCGAGTTGGCTCACCTCGATACTTCCGATGATGTCTGGTCTATGGTGTTCGACAAACGTAATCGGTACCTTGTCAGCGGTCACACGAACGGAATAATCAACGTTTGGGATCTGGCCTCGTGTCAAAATGTGATGTCATTTCAAAATGGGTCAATTGCCATTGGCGCGCTGCGTTTTTGCTCAGACGGAAAGACTGTCATTGCCAGCTGCAACCAGTTCCTGATGAAGTTTTGGGATCTAGAAACCAGGGAATGCGTCCGCACCGTGCCTGCCGAGCTGGAGGGCAATCGCACCAGGGCTGTTGCGATTGGTGCAGATGGCAAGATCATCGCCACTGGCAGTGGTGGCCAGAATCTCTATCTCTGGAAAAGCGCTTCGCTCGCAAACCAGAGCCAACCGGTCATCATTGAAGGTCACACGAACCGGGTGTGGGGAGTGGCCCTCAGCCAGGATGAACGCTACCTGGCCAGCAGTGACGAGGAGGGTACAACCATTCTATCGTATGCACAATCTGGCACAGTCATTGAAAAAATACAGCTGGACCGCCCTTACGAACGGATGAATGTGCGCGGGATCGCCGGGCTGAACACTGCCGAACGTGCAGCCTTAAAAGCGCTGGGAGCGGTGGAGAATACATGAGGTTGCCTACCAGACAAATCTGATTTCAGACAGCCCTACGATAATCATGACAGTCCTGTTTACCGAATCTCAAACCGTCCTTCTAACCCGCTGGTCGAATCAGGTGCGACCCATAACTGAAATTCTCCCGGTTCGACACGATATGTGTTGTCCTGGCCGTGAAATCCGAGGTCTGAGACAACTACATCAAAGAACACCTGGCGTTCTTCCCCAGGCTGCAGCGCTACTCGCTGGAAGCCTTTCAGCTCTCTCACAGGGCGCGTCACAGAGCCAATCAAGTCGCGCACGTAGAGCTGAGCCACCTCAACTCCTGGCAGATTGCCGGTATTTTTTAGCACAGCGCTCACCTTTAATACACCATCCAGAGGAACCACCGGAGTCAGCACTTTGAGTTGGCTGTAATCGAATTGAGTGTAGCTCAGGCCTTCACCGAAGGCGAAGAGTGGGGCGTTGGTCTCATCCAGGTAGGTGGAGCGGAATGGTTCGTGATACTGCTTCGTCCCGCTCCCTTCCGCCGGCCGGCCGGTTGATTTGTGAGCGTAATACACCGGAATTTGTCCCTCAGCCCGCGGCCAGCTCGCCGTCAGTTTACCGGAAGGATTGAAAGCGCCGAACAAAATATCCGCAACTGCCTGCCCGGCGCGGATACCGCCGTGCCAGGCCACCAGCAGTGCATCGACTTTCTCCGCCAGCTCAGGCACGACCAGTGGGCGGCCGCACATCAGGACAGCGATGATCGGTTTGCCGGTTTGAGCCAAAACGTTCACCAACTCCTGCTGCCTGCCCGGCAAGCCCAGGTAAACCCGAGAGTGCGCCTCGCCGCTCATATCGGCGCCTTCGCCGATCACCAACACAACCATATCAGCATTTTGGGCGGCTGAAACAGCCGAAGAAAAATCTTCCTGCTCTTTTCCGCTGATCGAACAACCCTGGGTATATACGATATCTGCGTCCTCCAGGTACTGCTTGAGTCCATCATACACCGTCTCTACATCTGCCGCCTGGCCTGTAATGGCCCAGGTTCCCAGTAAGTCGCTGTGGTTGTCTGCCAGCGGACCGATCAGGGCAATGCGGCTCTTGCCAGTCTGCAATGGAAGAACTGTCTGTGAATTTTTTAACAGCACCATTGATTGGCGCGCCACATCCAGCGCCAGGGAGCGAAATTCTGGATTTAATATATATTTTCCAGATAAATCTTTATCCACATATGGGTTGTCAAAAAGACCCAGGTTGAATTTCAATTTTAAAACCCGCCGGACTGCCTCATCCACAATTTCCAGCGGCACACTGTGATTTTCGACGAGCTGGGCCAGGTGTCTGGCATATGCTCCACTTTCCATGTCGATATCCACGCCTGCCAGGATGCTCAAGCGTGCGGCCTCGCGCAGATCTTTCGCCACGCCGTGCTGAACCAGTTCGCCAATGGCGTTAAAATCGCTCACCACCACGCCCTGCCAACCCCATTCTTCTCGCAATATGGTGCGCAGCAGGAAAGGGTTGCTCGTGCCAGGCACACCGCCGATTTCATTAAACGAGCTCATTGTGCTGCGCGCACCGGTGTCAAAAGCAGCCTTAAATGGAGGAAGATAGACATCTCGCAGGGTCCGTTCCGAAATATCGACTGTGTTGTAATCTCGCCCAGCTTCCGCCGCGCCGTACCCCACATAATGCTTGGCGCAGGCCGCTATCCGCCGCCCAGCGGGCAGATCGGTGCTCTGAAAGCCGCGTGTGTGCGCCTCCGCCATCGCTCGCCCCACAAATGGATCTTCTCCGGCTCCTTCAGCAATCCGGCCCCAGCGCGGATCGCGAGCTATATCGACCATGGGAGCGTAAATCCAGTTGATGCCCACAGTAGCAGCCTCGCTGGCCGCGCATAAGGCAGCGCGCTCAAGCAGTTCAGGATTCCAGGTACTGGCTTCGGCCAGCGGGATCGGGAAAACGGTTCGGAAGCCGTGGATGACATCATGCCCAACAAGCAAGGGGATATGCAGGCGTGATTCCTCCACTGCCGCGCGCTGGAGTTGGTTGTTGATCTGGAGATCAGCCGAGTTAATGGCGCTGATCAGCCCCTGGCGTGCATGTTCCACAGCGACCGGGTTGGGCAGCAAGTCAATCTTAAATACTTCGCCGCGCTCTTCGGCTTCTTTTTGCCGTTGGATCACATCGGCCCAATCAATGGGGGCAAAGGCGTTTTCCAGCACCAACTGGCCTACCTTCTCGCCCAGGGTCATCTGACTGAGCAAAGATTCCACCCGAGTTTCCACATATGGGTCAGGTTGATGATGGAGTTTGTTATTCTCGTTCATGAGTTCCTCTTTATAAAAATTAAAATTCAGCATGAAGCCGTCGCAAGCCAGAATCCATATTCAGGATGGCTTCTTGAGTGAAGGTATCGGGCGATATACTGACCAAATCAACCAGAGAGAAATTGGAAATCCAACCAGTGGGAGGTTGTTTCGTCAGGTCAGGCAGGCAGCGCTGGAGAACAGCGAATGCTCGCTGGTCGGCGAATATCTCTCTTAGTGGACTTTCGATGCTCTTTTGCCCGGTAGTTTCAAGACTCCGATAATCGAACCAATCAACGACGACAGGTGACCCGCTGCCGCTGGTGAATAATGCGAAGTATACACCGGTGAAACCGCCTGCCACTTCACTGGAAAGATAACGTGTCTCGGCAGTACCCAGGAAATGATCAATCCCATCCGCGCCGCGCCAGGTAAAGCTGTAGAAGGAGCGGTTGGCGCGAACGCTGAGGATAATATCACTGTCAGATAAATCCTGCCTCGAAGTTATTGCAGACAGGCTTCCTATACGTCTACGCAGGAAGATAGATCGCCTGCCATCCTGGCGCATGAGATAGATTTCAGCCCGGTGACGTTCATCCATCCAGACTACCAGACCGGCTTCATCGCCGTCCGCCAAAGGGGAGTAGTGCAGAGCTGCAGTGACTTCACAATTGAAATGCTCTTGCCGCCGACCAACAAAAACTACTCCCAGGCCGCCATCCAGGTGATTGGTGCGCCCACGCAAGGTCAATGCGCCAGGCACAAAGCTGAGCGACCAATCTCCTTCCTGCGGCACACCCAGAAAATTCCACTGCAAACCAAGTTTTTCCTTTATAAAATCATCGCGAACATCCTGAGCAGCCCAGACTGCAGGAGCCAGGTTGGGCGCCTCCATATTCAAGCGGATACAACCAGCCTCTCCGATTTTGAGCCAGCCGTGTTCATCCCAATGTGCTGGCGCTAAGAAAGTCTCCCGGCCCAAATGATGCGCCTGTGGGAAGTTTGGACGGAAACCAAGGCAAACCACCCACCAACTGCCGTCATGGGCCTCAACCAGATCGGCGTGCCCCAGCCCCTGGATCGGGCTGGCTACACTGCGGTGGGTCAGGATCGGGTTGTGCTGACAGCTTTCCCAGGGTCCCCACGGAGAAGAACTGCGGGCGATGACTTCTGTATGACCATACTCAGTGCCGCCTTCCGCAATCATCAGATAATACCAATCACCGATATGGTAAAGGTGCGGCCCTTCTGCAAATGCTCCGCCGGTGCCGGCCCAAATCAGCCGCGGGCGAGTGAGAAGTTTGCCAGTGGCGATGTCGATCTCACTTTGAATGATGCCCTGGGTATGCTGACCAGGCTCGGGATCTTCGGGAATTCCAGAGCTGGTCAGGTAGACATGATCCCCGTCAAAAAGAAGTGAAGGATCAATCCCCGGCTGAGAAACCCAGATGGGTTCAGACCAAGGCCCCGCCGGGTCGCGAGCCGTGACATAGAAATTGCCCCCACCAGAGACGTTCGTCGTGATCATGTAATAGACACCGTCATGCCAACGGATGGTAGGCGCAAATATACCTCCCGATACTCCTGCATTCACAAGCTGGAGTTGGCTCGGGCGGTCGAGGCAGTGGCCGATCTGCCGCCAGTGAACCAGGTCTCGGCTGTGATATACAGGCACACCGGGGAAATAGGCAAATGAAGAATTGACCAGGTAATAATTTTCTCCCACCCGGCAGATGCTGGGGTCGGGATGGAAACCTGGCAAAATCGGGTTTTCAAATAGGCGAGATTCAGATGTCATTTCATGAGCTCATCGGGACCGTTGGATAATATGGTTTCCAGCCGGCAAGCTGATTAAGGGCTGGCCTGGTAGATCGAGGTCGAAAGGCAAGGGAGAAACGATGGTGAGTATATCATCCTTAATATCAATGGAGATCATCCCAAAAGGTGTAGGAACTGCGCCGCGAGCCCATGCCAGGGTTCCTAGTCGCGGAGCGATGTGCGCCCGCTTGAAGCCTGGTTCGGCCGGGGAAACGCCCAGCGTATAAATTAGCATATCGCGCGTCGGGGTACAGCTCCAACCGTGAGCATGCGTTCCCGTGCCCCAATTTTCGCCGATGGTGTCATAGCCGCTGGTCAAGAATTCCGACCAGCGCTGGTACATACCAGGGAGCAAGTCAGCCTTCCCGGCCAGGGCAACCGCATCATGCACAACATAGCCCATGAACGGCTCCGAAATCACGATTTCGTTTTCCACATCCCAATCAATCTCGTAAATGCCGCGCTGCTGCTTTTCGAACTTTTCCTCGCTCTGCCCGCCGCCCGCCCAGGAGCGCACCACCAGCCGTTTCGCATCAGTAATCGTCTCGATGATGCGCGCCCAGCGCTCTTTGGGCGCCAACCCAGAGACGATCGCCAGCGCCCCGGCAATCTGGCTCATTTCTGGTTGAGGTCTTCCTTCTACCACATGATCGATATACGAGCCGCGTTTCTCATCCCAAAAGACCTCGAACCCAGCCCTGGCGCGCTGGTAAAGCCGCTCGGCCCAATCCCGACTGCTGGATTCGCCCAGCCAGGCGGCCATCTCAGCAAATTCATGCAGTCCACGCGCCCACTCGGCTGTCAACAGCGAGCTGGTATCAGTAGTCGAGACGCTCGACCAATCCACCAGGTTCCATTCTGCTACGTCTTTGAGGATGCCGGCCGAGGTCTGGTAAGGCTCATACCAGCGCAGCACCCGCGCCGCCGACGGCAGCCAGGTCAGGATCGCCTGGTGGTCGCCGCTGTAGCGATACCAATTGTAAACCCCATGCAGCCAGTGCAGCGACCAATCAGGCAGGGTGAAGCTGCCCATCATCTCCAAAATGCTGACGGTGAACATCGGCAAAATACCATCGTTCCTGGGCGAGTTCCCTAACTCCACATACCGTTTGGCCAGGCGCCAATCGCGATTGGCAGCCAGGTGCACCATCTGGTGGACAACGCCATCGCCGGTCCAGGCGCGCTGCTCACGGGTAGGGCAGTCCACGAAGGCATCCGATGAGCAAAGCTGCACGGTGCGCAGGCCGGCTGCGAAAATTCGCTCGACTTCTGGGTCTGAGCATGCGAAACTGGCCGTCTCTTTCCAGGGATGCTGAAATTCACGCACCCAAAAATCACGCAGCACAACACTGCCCGCTCCACCATGAATGAGAATGGTTGCGTATCGAAAGCCGATCGTGTCAAACAAGCCGAATTCGTCATTTTCTCCCCGAGCAGTGTAACGCGTGCCTGCCCGCATACGGCCAAAATGTGAGCCCTGGCGAATTGGCTCTTCTGTATACGAAAAGTCGAGCTCTGTTCCCGACGCGCATTGCAATGTAAACTGCACAAAACCAGAGACAATGCGCCCCATGTCCATCTTCACCCACACCGCACCCGCATCTGGTACCTGGCAGCTCACAGGCAGGGCCTGCTTTTGCGGCCGTCCGGCGCGTGCCGCGTCCTGGGCCTGGTCAACCCTCTCCATCGGCGAATGACCGGCCTTGACAACCAAATCTGAAATGATTTCAGTTTCGATTACTGCTGGACGGCGGAGCTCGCCGCTAAGCTGCCCGATCGGGCGCGGGTAAAGCGGACCGTAAGGATGCGTTGGCGGCTGCGAACGGTACAGGCCGCTCATCATGGCATATATCACCTGTCCCTGGCCCCAGGCGCTGTCATCAAACCCAACCTCTTTCCAGCCAAACGGAAAGCGCCGGGCATCAAAAATTTCAAGTGGAACGCCCTCAGCGGTCAGGTCACGCTCGTCGGCAGACTCGTGATCCCAGGCTGTTGCCTTTTGTGCTTTCCAAGAGGAATCGCTGACCAACCAACCTTGTTCGCTCAAGTCGCTTTCGAAAACCATCACACCGGTCTTGCCCAAAGTGCGGTTCGGCGTGGCAGGCGTCCAAAAGGCTTTTTCTCGCCCGTAATACTTGACATACACTGCAATGACATTTTCCCCTGGTTGGAGGTAAGGCGCCAGATCGTACATATCATAATGCAGGCGGCGGAACTGGCTGCGGATTGGTCCGCGGCCTATTTCTTCGCCATTTATATAAAGAGCATAGCGCGCATCTGCAGTGATGCGCGTCGGGACTCGCTCAAGCTTATGATTTAAGCGAACTGTTTTCCGGAACAAACCATGCGACTCTTTCGCCTGAAAATCGATCGGTCCGGCAAATCCACCGCTCGGCAGGATGGGTTCCTCGGGAACCCAAATCCAATTGCCGAGCCAACGGATTTCTGGAAAATCGTTCGCCGTGATGGCTGGACACATATGGTTTAACTCCTTGAAATACCTTCAGACATTTTCAGCAAGTGGGCCAGGTTTTGATAACTGACCATGATCGATTCGATCTCACCTCGCGCTGTCATATCCTGCTCAACAAACACATAACGGGCATTGCCATATTTACGGCCAGCGGCAATTATTTCAGCAACTGGCAGAACGCCGGCGCCGATCTCCGTAAACTGTTCTCGGGTGACTGCTTTCCGCATTTCTTGGAAAGTAGCCGGAGGATGATCAACCACCAGCTCGAACAAATTGACCGGCTGCACCTCAGAAGGAAGGTCTTTTTGATGGAGTAAATCGCACCGTTTACCCAACTTACCAAGCCATGCTACCGGATCCTGGCCAGCTCTGACTGCCCAGTAGCTGTCGAATTCAAACATGACCAGGTCTTTGTCTGTATTCTCAAGCAGGGTATCCATTACAACCTGGCCGTCAAATTCCTGAAACTCTTGGAAATGGTTATGATAATAGAACTGGATCCCCTTCTTCTCGCACAGCACGGCTGCCTGATTGAGCATCCAGCACAATGAAACGACATCCTGTCTGCTGTTGAACATGGCGAAGGGAATGACGAACGCTTTCGCGCCAGTTTCCAAGCAGGAATCAATCACGCTTTCCCAAACCATACCCTCGATCGGCATCACATGACATCCCACCGCCTTTAATCCTAGGCTATCGAGAAGGTGCCTGAGCCTGACTGATGAGAGACCTTCGCCAAATTGCAGCTCATTATCTACAACCCTGGTGATAAGTTCCATATTTTCGTAGCCAATGGAAGCTACCTTTTCTAACGCTCCCTCATAATCCTTTTTCAACTCATCCCTGATGGAAAAAAGCTGCAGCCCAATTTCTATGTTCACAATATCCATCCTCTGTACAAGTGAGTAACAAAAAAGCAACTATATAATAAGTTGTGACCGACCAGGGTGATCAAACTAGCAAGCGCTCACACATTGCATGCCAGGCTTGCACCTGCTCGAAACCGATGGTTTCTTCTGTAAACGCATGCCCTTCCCATTCTGCTGAAATTGTGCCTGTATAACCCACATCCTTCAGAAGGGTTGTTAAGGCGGGATAGGGAATTGCTGGCTCAATGCCTTCAGCATTTACTTCGTGGAATTTGCCATGGATATGCCTGACATAAGGCATAAGTTCGCGTAAATCATTCACTGGCATATGTCCAAACATCGTGATGGTACTATTCAACACGCTGGAGACAGCCGGGCTTGCCCTAGCCTCCCGACAGGCCTCATTGACAGCCTGGAATTTTTCGTACACGGGAAAGTCAGTTTCCCAGATGGCTTTTACCGCCTCAACCAACCTTTCTCCGGCGCCAAGCCGGCGCAAGTTGTTCAAGAAAACCTCAGGTAGAGCAATCATCGTGGCTCCAAAATCCGGAATAAATCCGAGGGCTGGCGATTGTATTTTCCGATAATATTCGAGCAGTTCCACCATCACAGGATGGTTAAGGGTCAGCGGCGAGTGAATTTCGCCAGCTACCTGCACGCCCGCTTTTTCTGCAATCGGAATGATCCTGTCAAGCTCAGCTGGGCTTGAATAGGTCTGGCTGCGCACGACCGAAAAGCCAAGTTTCTGCGCCGTCACAATCTGGCGCCGGATGTATTCGACAGATTCATCGATTGTCATCGACCGGCCTTTGCGAATACCTTTGTCCACGTTGGCGCTCAGGCAGTTAGGCACCAATCCAAACCGGTCGAGCAGATTGCGGAAATAACTGGCAAATTCTGGAGTCACATCTGGATAATCACGAAAATTTTGAAATCCAACTACTTCGACAGCCGGGCCTAGTCCGAGCTCTGCAACCTTGGTGAGCAAGCCTTCCAGATCATATTTTCTGAGCAGCCACTCATTGGTAAAGCTGTAGAGAGTAACTCCTAGCGTGATGTGGTGTCTCTTATCCATGGTTTTCTCCGTTTTATCCAGCGACCTGATTTACAGCATATTGGGTGGGCATCGTAAGATATTTATCCGAACCGATCATAATGTACGGAGCCCGAAGCACAATTTCTGCTTCTATGGTATATGTCTCCCCCCTGAAAACCAACCCCGGTTTTTTCACCACTAGACGCGCTGAATCCTGCACGAACCAGATTTGATTAACCAGCTCATCCAGTTCGTTCAATTGATAAAGGCTGTCATTGACTCCCAGGCAGATCGCTTGTGGGTCAATCGCTTCACCATCAATCGAAAGGTTTATCAGCTCAACGCAAGACAATGGCAAGGAGCGGTACCACAGCAAACGCGCATTGAGCTCAAACCCATCCGCTGTGGCCTTTAGGCTGTTGTCTTCGATTAATTTAATTGGGAATCCCATAGCGTTTTACTCCTTGATTGGATATTTTTAGTTTATACGAAAGGTTGGAAAATTGTATTTCGCATCCTTTCGCTTTTTCATTTCGCATTACTCTTGTTCGATAAAAAACGCGAGGCTGCCCAGGCGGCAGCCTCGCAAAACCTTACGAATGGTGATCTGTCTCACTTTTAAACTAAGCTAACCAGATGACAGCGGACCCAATGATCCCCGGATACAGCGGTCTTTTCTGGCATCACCTGGCGACAAATATCCATGGCGTGCGGGCAGCGCGGTACAAACGGACAGCCTGGCGGAGGATCAATCAAAGAGGGAATCTCGCCGCGCGCCTGGACAACTTTGGACGCCAGCCCAGCTTCAGGGTTAGGCACGGCGGATAGCAGAAGCTTCGTATACGGATGAGCAGGTTGATCCATCAGCTCGGTGGATTCAGCGCCTTCAACCATATGCCCGGCATACATCACAATCGTGCGGTCGCCGATATAGCGTGCGCTGGCCAGGTCATGTGTAATATAGAGGAAGCTGATGCCGCGTTCTTCTTTCAACTGCTCGATCAAATTCAAAACACCCATACGGATGGAAACATCCAACATCGAAACCGGCTCATCAGCCAGGATAACCTCCGGCTCGACCGCCAGGGCGCGGGCAATCGCCACACGCTGCCGCTGGCCGCCTGATAATTGGTAAGGAAATTTTTGGGCGAACTCTTCTGCCGGGTTGAGACCCACCGTAGTCAGCAGTTCAAGCACTGCCTGCCGGGTATCCAGGCTCTTCTTGTGAATTTTAATTGGCCGCTCGATATGAAAACCGATGGTGCGCGCCGGGTTCAACGATCCATACGGGTCCTGGAAAATCATCTGAATAGCCCGCCGGTATCGCAAAGAAGCACTGCGCCGCTCTTCTTTCAACACGTTGCGGCCATGAAGAAAAATGTCTCCAGCGGTAGGCTCAATGAGACGGGCAATCAGCCTGGCGGTGGTTGATTTGCCGCTGCCCGATTCGCCTACCAGCGCCACGACCTCGCCGCGGTTGATGATAAACGAAGCGTCGTTCAAGGCGTGGACGTGTTTTTGCCGCAGGGCATTCCCAATCGGAAAACGCTTCGTCAAATGGCGCACTTCCAGAACAGTTTGTTTTGTGGAAGAAGCGACTGGTGGCTCAGGTTGGGAGGCGTTTGGGTTCATCGCTACCTCTCTACGAATTCGCAGGCGCTTGCTCGCCAGTCAGCGGCATACCGGAGTGAACTGCGACCCAGTGACCAGGCGCCACTTCGGTCAGTTGAGGCGCCAGCTCTGTTTCTTTCTGTGCGCAGCGGGTGCAGCGCGGGTGGAACTTGCAGCCTTTGGGAGGGTTTATCAAGTCTGGCGGCGAGCCGGGGATTCCCGTCAGCTTACGCTTTTTTCCCATCAAGGAGGGGAAAGAGCTAAGCAGGCCCTGGGTGTAGGGATGGATTGGATTGGCGAAGACTTCACCGGCTGAAGCCATTTCAACAATCTCTCCTGCATACATGATCGCCATGTTGTTCGAAAATTCAACCATCAAAGACACATCGTGAGTGATAAACAGGATGGAAAAGCCCATCGTTTCTTTTAATTGCTGGATCTGCTGTAAGATATCCTTTTGGACCACCACATCGAGGGCGGTGGTGGGTTCATCCATGATCAACAGCGATGGATTTAATGCCAGGGCAATGGCGATCACCACGCGCTGGCGCATGCCCCCTGACATTTGATGTGGATACGATTTCAAGCGGGCGGTTTCGATACCGACCACTTTTAACAGCTCAGCAGCGCGCTCCTGCGCTTCTTTCGACTTCATTTTTCCATGCCGGACCAACACATCTTCGATCTGCTCTCCGATAGTGATAACCGGATTGAGCGAGTTCATCGCACTCTGGAAAACCATGGCAACTTTGCGCCAGCGGAAATCCTCAAGTGAGCTGTCACTCATCTTCAGGATGTCCTCACCTTCAACGGATATATGCCCGCCGGTGATCACGGCAGGTGGGCGAAGCACCCGCAAAATGGAATGGGCAATCGTCGATTTGCCACAGCCTGATTCGCCTGCCAGGCCAAACACCTGTCCATGTTCGATGGAAAATGAAACGTTATTCACCGCTTTTGCAGCGCCGCGAGGGGTGAGATATTCCACATAAAGGTTATTAATTTCCAGCACAGGCCGGTTTGCCTGAGCTGCCTGCCCGGCAGGCATTTGGTCGAATTTAGTGTTCATAAGGCACCACCGGCGTTGCACGCGTTCTGGGGATGCGTGCTCTCTGGAGAACGGTTTTGATATTTCTTTCGGCAATCAGGCGCGGGTTGGTGATTTCATCCATTCCATAATTAACCAACGCCAGCCCAAAAGCGACAAGAGCAACGGCCAGGCCGGAAGGCAAAAATGCCCACCAGGCTCCGATCATTAAAGCTCCGCCGTTTTGCGCCCAAAACAGGTTGGTTCCCCAGGTCACATCCTGCGTGCTGGCCAGTCCGAGGAAAGCCAGTCCCGTTGACGCCATGATACCGTAGATGACTGCGCCAATAAAACCACCCACTAGAATATTCACCATATTCGGCAGGATATGGATAAAGATGATTTTTAACGCCGGTTCACCGCTCACTACCGCAGCAGCGACAAAATCTTTCTCGCGCAGCGACATGGTTTGAGCGCGGATGATGCGGCCATTAAACGCCCATCCGGTGATCGCCAGGGCAAAAATGATCGTGGTTGTGCCTGGCTTCAAATAAGCCGACAGCAGCACCAGCAGCGGCAAACCAGGAATAACAAGAAATAGGTTCATTGCGAAATTCAAGATATCGTCCACAACACCACGGTAGAAACCAGCAATCATACCAATCACTAAGGCAATCAAAGTCATCATAGCGGCAGATCCAAAACCAATCACCAGGGACAACCGGCCGCCCCATACCAACTGCCGGAAAACATCTTTGCCCTGCGGATTGGTGCCCATGATGAACTTCGCTGAGGGCGCCTGGTTGGGCTTGCCAACATATTTTTTCGGATCGCCTGGGGAAACCCAGGGCGCAAACAGGGCAGCCAGTACAAATATCATCACAATCGCAAAACCGAAACGGGCTTTGGAACTTCCGAGCAGCGTAGCCAGTGCACTGCCGCCGGTTAACCATTGCCTGAGACTGCGCTGGCTGGAAGGTTTCGATTCACCTGTTTGTTTTTTGTCCATCTCGTTCATCTGATTGTCTCCTTAGCCTGCACGTACGCGAGGATCCAGCCGTGTGTAAAAGATATCAACAAGGAAATTCGCCGCCAGGATGCCAGTTGTGATCATCATGAACAATCCCTGCATGAGGGGATAATCGCGGCCGTTCACGGCATAAATCAACAAGAAGCCTAACCCAGGGTAGGAAAACACTGTCTCGATCAGGATTTGACCGCTCAGGATTGCGCCTAATGCAATGCCGAAACCTGTCACCCCTGGCAGCAGTGCATTGCGGGCCGCGTAACGAAACATGATGCGAAATTGTTTGAGCCCTTTGGCCTCGGCCAAAGTCACATAATCATCTGCCAGCACACTGACCATCACATTCCGCATGCCTAGCGCCCAGCCGCCAACTCCTAGCAGAATGGAAGTGGAGGCAGGCATTATCATGTGCTGGATCACACTGCCAATGAAGGCAAGATTGAGTCCTTGGGGTATTTTGCTGTCATAGGCGTGACTGATTGGCAGTAAATCTAATTTTACGCCAAACGTGTACAATAAACCCAACGCCAGGAAAAATGCCGGGAATGAGCCGATAAAGATCAAAAGAGGAGGAAAGACCGAATCGATGATCCCGCCTCTGCGCCAGGAACCAATGATGCCAATCAGGTTGCCCAGCAAAAAACTAATAATAAGTGATACTGACCCTAACAAGAGAGTCCACAAAAAGCCATTTGAGATTACTTTGATCACTGGTGCGGGGAAATAGGCATACGAGATCCCGAAATCGCCTTGGAATAAGCGCCCCAGGTAAATCACAAACTGCTGCACCAGGGGCGCATCGCTCAATCCGAGCGCTTCGCGCACCGCTTTTAAATTATCAGGGGTAAGTTTGCTGGCGTTGGTCCCCAGGATCACAGCGGCAGGGTCGCCTGGCAGCAGGCGAGGCAAGAAAAAGTTAATCGTGATGGCGACCGCCAGAGCAGCCAGGTAAAATCCTAAACGACGCAAGATAAATCGCATCATTGCCTCCGCAATTGCCACCAGTGCTGCACTTCATTAGCCGCACAAGACTGGTTTAGAGTATTTGATAGAAGACAGCATGTTTTGTAAACGCTAAATAGAGAATACCATTAAAAACGGGATATGCGTTTTGCTCTGCCAAGCACCCTGCTCAACTGGCTCAACGCATACCCCGTTTGATCGAGAACTCTTATTTGACCGGTTTGATTGCCAGCATGACGATTAACTGTTCAGGAGTTACTGCGCCATTCGGGAAGGAAAACGAATAATCATTTTCTTTGGTCGGCCAATTAGTGAAAGTTGCATTGTTGAAGATGCCCCAATCCAGGCCGCTCCACAGTGGGATTACTGGAGCTTCATCAGCAAAGACTTTCTGCAGTTGTTTAGCAATGTTGATCTGCTTGGCCTGGTCGTTCGTGGCGGCGAATTCGGCCAATAAAGGATCGGCTGCTTTGCTGTCATAATGAGCGAAGTTAACCATGGTAAACTGGCCCCAGGGCACTACTGTTGCAGCACCCATCATGTTCATGTACTGCCCGTAGGGTGTGGGGCTGGTATAGCCAAACCACAATGCAATTTCGTAATTGCCCATCGGAACGCTGCCAAAGAATGCGCCAGCATCGATCATGTTGGTTTCAACATTCATGCCGATGTCTTTCCAGTTCTGTACCATCACTTCACCAGCCGAGATCCAATCAGTGAAACCCTGGACCATGGTCAGTTTGAACTTCATCGGAGAACCATCTTTATTGGTGCGGAAACCATCCGCACCCAGCTTGTAGCCGGCGTCTTCGAGCAACTTTCCGGCTTCAGTCGCGTTGTAAGTAGTCCAATTACCCAGGGTGCTGGGATCAGCAACTTTCCAGGATTTGAAAGCATTGCTGAGCCCGGTCACATCCGAAGCTTCGGCTTTCCCATTGAAGGCCACTTCGATGATCTGGCCTCGGTCGATCGCCATGCTCATTGCCTTGCGCACGACAGCATCGTCGAAAGG
The DNA here is from genome assembly GCA_029782365.1 of Chloroflexota bacterium. Taxonomy (GTDB): domain Bacteria; phylum Chloroflexota; class Anaerolineae; order Anaerolineales; family UBA4823; genus CAWBUW01. The sequence continues at coordinate 158,810 of JAKOUW010000160.1, read as the reverse complement.
CTTGGTGTTTGGATTGAGGTGCATCAGAACAGTCATCAAAGAGGCGGTTGGGACGTAGGAAATATTCGAATTGTGAGCAATGACAGCTTGATCGATATTCGGCAGAACGGTGCCAGACCAGTCGATCTGGCCATCAATCAAAGCCGCTACCTGCGCCTCATTACCTGAGTAAGCGGTCACACGAACGCCTTTGTAAGCAGGTTTACATTCTTGCCAGTAGTATGGATTCTTATCCAGCTCGTACACCTGGGTTTGGAAATCAACCAGTTCGGTGAAAGGACCGGTGCCAACCGGCTTGTTATTTTCGAATTTAGCCGGGTCGGTTACATCTTTCCAGATGTGTTCTGGAACGATATCCTGGTTAACGATGTCATAAATAACCAAAGTATTGACTGTCTTCATCGTAAATACCACCGTCGAGTCATCTGAAGCGGTAAAGGTATCGATAGGGCCGTTCAGAGCAGATAAACCTGGGCCAGTCAGGCCGGGGGTCTTCTTGAGTAAATCAAAAGTGAAAACCACATCCTTCGCTGTGAAAGCCTGGCCATCCGACCACTTGACGCCTGCATGCAGTTTGAAGGTTAAGGTTTTGAAATCGTCGCTCCAACTATAGCTGTCAGCCAGCCAGGGGACAAATTTCGACTGCAGAGCATTGTAGATCATCAGCGGTTCGAAAACGCCCTTGACGGTAGGCCAGTTCGGGTTGTTGGCGAACGGATTGAAATTCACCGTAAAGGCATTCAAGATCGCTGCGCCATTTAACACCGCGTCTGAAGTCTGGCAGGTGGTTCCAGATACCTGGGCCGATGTGGCAGTGGCTTCAGGTGCAGAGGTCGCTGTTGCTTCTTTGGTGGGTTCTGGGGCGGTGGTTGCAGCAGTTGCCTGGGTAGGTTCAGGCGCTTTGGTCGCTTCAGGAGCGGCTGTTGTCGCTGGCGAGCAGCCAAACAAGAAGGCTGCAATCAGCAGAACTGAGAGAAACAACGAGAACTTACGAGTTTGCATGTACTTCTCCTTCGAAAATTTTGGGCCGGCCGGGTAAATTAGGGCATTCGGTTGATTTTGAAAAGCCGCCAGGATAACAGATGGCCGAATCTGCTCTCTGGGCAAAACTCACAAACTTACTTTTCAATCGTAACATAGACAAAATTGAGCTTCAATACGCACAGATTCGCTTTCTACTTCATCTGGTTTCGCTTTTAATCATTTCTCTGCTTGACCTCCCAATCGAAGAACCTTGGCATCCTTGCCAACCAACAAAAATGGCAGATAAGAGATGCGCAGGGTATCCTCCATCTCAATTTTGTGTAATCCGGCGGCCAGACCGCCCTGTTTCCTTACAATCACGATACCTTCTTCGCCAAACTCCCAACGGTCTTCGTATTCTTGTTCCATTTCATCTAGTGTATAGGTATTGCCGTGCAAGCTTACTCGAACAGCATCGCGTGGAAAACGTTGATCATCGACTGTGACGGCAAGATCTTCGACCATCGAAAGGCCCAAGCCGCGATAATATGGCAGACGAGCATGAAATTGGAAACCAGTAATATGTCCACCTTCCGAGAAGTTCCGAAATTCGTATTCACAAATCATGTATTGATCAAACATGGTAAAACCTCTTTTCTCTATTCTTCGCCCAACAGACGTTTGAACATGACCTGCTGGCGGCGGACCTGTTCCACGCTGTCCACTTCAAAAGCATCCTGAATGTGGCGATTACCTTCGTATTCGCTGGAAAGATAACCTCTATAACCACCTTCAATCAAAACAGCCACCACTTCGTCATACGGGATACTGTACTCGGTGTAATTGTCAAGCATCTCGTAGAACTTGGCGTGAACGTGGAAAATGATCGGCAGGAACTCCAACAATCGTCGCGGGCTAACAAAAGTCATATGTTGGATATCATTGGCCATCGCCAAGTCAAGTTCATTCGCCCCCATTTTCTTGACATCCTCCACCAGGTTTTTTGGCCCATCATGCTGGGCATACACATCGCAGATATATTGAACAATATGGGGGTGCGCGCCCCGCCGGATATAGCGATCACTGCGCACGCGTGGGAAACGCTTTTCACAGATACCCATATCGGCGATGACTCCCAGGTATGGGCTGCCCACTTTATAGTAGGTTTCCAGGTGACGTTGGATCCATTCGTGTTCAAAATTGAACGGAGCGTGAATCTCAAGTCCCATGCGCACGTTGTGCTGCTCCGCAAATGGCGCCGCCTTGGCCATGATCTCCGGTGGGGTATTGACAATACAACGCATGACGGTGCAGCCTAAGCGGTTGGCGTGTTTCAAGTCTCGGATTACTGAGTCGAGCATCTCGTCATCGGTCATCAAACGGCCTTTGTATTTCTTTATATCCAGAAACATATCATGGCAGGTGGGGGTTGCGCCGTACTGCTCCATCCAGGCATGCCATTTCTTGTAAAATGGTTCGGGAAGATTGGGAAAACCGGGCATCATTTGCTCGGCGATGCTCTCGATGCCTAAAGCTCCCATTTTGGCCGAAGCTGCAATGCAGTCCTCCAACGACATTTTGCGTAGGAAATATTCTTCCTGGAAGCTGTAAAGACTTACACCCCGCTTGATCGCATGTGAATTGGTCATCGCTTTCCTCTCAATCATGGTAAATCTGGCTGTTTGGTTTCATTTGTGCAGAATGGTTTGCGTAACACACCGCGCCAGGATATGGATTGAGCCGCTGTATGTACAGGTCAGGCGCAAACCTGCTGGCATTATTTCGACATGTACGCCGCTCCTTTGGATGGTGTGCGGAGTGTTATGCTCCCAAATAGTTTCCCCGTTGACATGTAAGCTGTCGACGGAAGGCGAAAAAATTACATCCAGGACGCTCGATTCGGGCAGATCGATATCCAACCGGAAATTACTTCCATCTTGAATCCAGACCATCGGAATTTCTGTGCGGCGTGGTTTGACTTCCTCGTTCAAGTCAAACGACTCTTCAGCTTCCATAGAGATATAAATTTGCGGCGCAATGATGACGTGCCTTTGACCTGGTCGTGTGTCCATAGCTGTAGTTCAATCTAAAATTTTGGGTTCAAACCGCTTTTTCAGCAGGTCTTCACGCACAGGTGAAAAGAAATCCACCAGAATGGCCGGTTCTGATCGGTCATTGCGTTCGCCGTGGCGGACGCTGCCAGGGATATGATAGAACTGGCCGGCTTTGACCACCACGTCCTCGCCGTTAATAGTGAAAACGATCTCCCCCTGAAGGCACAGACCCATTTGTTCATGGACATGAATATGTTCGGGAGCTTTCGCCTCTGCCTCCCAGGTGGTGTATAAAACGGTCATATACTGCCCATCTGCCAGCAGTTTGGCCGAGACGCCGGTGTGGCGGTCCAGAGACCAATAATCAATCTGGTTCGGGTCTTGAACGTAATTCATAAGGAAGCCTTTAAGAAATCTCGCACAGCTTTCATGAAAGCGCCCGGCTGTTCTCGGCGGATATTGTGACCTGCGCCGGTGATATGCACATGCCTGCCCGCGGGTAAGCTGGCAGTCAGCATTTCGGCGGCCGTTGGTGAAAACATAGCGCCTTTATCCAGATCGGCTGTTATGACCAGGGTAGGGCAGGTGATCTGCGCAACAATCTGGTTTTCCAAACTGGCATCGACATAACCTTCGTCGAAAACCGTTGAGCTGAACTGCTGTTTCGACAAAGCCCAGGGCACCCGCTCGGCTTCGGGCCAGGTGGGGCTTTCCCGGCGGCTCATCTCCACTAGCTGCTCCATGCTTTTCCTCTTGTTTGCCTCGGAAAGCGCCCGCCATTCCTGGCGCGCTGCCAGTGACTCATCCGTCCGGTTGGCCAGCATCTCGAATGGCGGCGGGTCTTCCAATACGATGCAGCCGGGCACATCGGGGTACAGGCCAGCGCACAGGCCTACAGTGACTGCCCCCATGGAATGGCCGATCAGGCCGGGCTTATGCAGCCTCAGGGTTTTCACCAGCTCTGCCAGGTCGTGGGCGCGGTCAAGGGTTGTCGAGTTAGCAGTTGGCGCCTCCGATTTTCCATGCCCGCGCGAGTCGTAGAGAATGATTTCGTAATCATCAGCCAACTGCTCTGCAATTGGCAGGAAGCACAGTCCGTTATCTGTGATGCCATGGGCGAAAACCAGGGGCGGCCTGCCAGCGCCGGTGCGATAGACATGCAGCCGGATGCCGTTGGCAAGGATATCACTCTCGATCAGGTTCATGCTGCCGCCAGAAAGCGCCTGCACATAGCATTCCAGGCAGCCACCTGTTGGAAGCCGATCGGCTCTTCGGTGAAGGCCTGACCTTCCCATTCAGCTGAAATCGTGCCCTGGTAGCACTCGTCCTTGAGCATCTTCATCAATGCTTGATAAGGAATGGAAGGCTCGAAACCCTCTTCGTTCACGTAATAGTATTTTCCATGAACATGCCTGGTGTAGGGCATGATCTCACGCCAGCTGTCCACGGGAGCATGCCCGAACATGGTCATGACGTTGTTGATCTGCCCTGAGACGATCGGGTTGGCTCCAAAGCGCTTGCAGGCTTCGCCCAGGGCGCCAAACTTGACAGGAGTGGGGTCATCAGTGCTCCAGATTGCCTTGGCGGCATCGATCAGACTTTCTGGCGCGCCAGCGCTGCGCAGGTTATTCCAAAATCCTTCGGGGACGCTGGTCATGGTGGTGCTGAAATCAGGAATGAACCCCAGGTAAGGTGACTGCAAACGGTCGAACATTTGCCGCAAGCCGATCACTTCAGGATGGTAAATACTGAGCGGCGAATGCAGTTCGACCGCCAGGATGATCTTGTATTTCTCTGCCAGAGGCAGGATTTTTTCCAGGGATAGGGAGCCAACCGCAGGCGGTACACGCATCAGCGGGAAGCCCAGTTTCTTGGCGGAGATGAGTTGGCGCTCTGTATAACTGTAAATCTCATCCTCACTCATGAGATGTTTGGGATGGCGGCCGTTATCCATATTCGCGCCCAGGCAGGTAGGAACCAGGCTATATTTTTCCACCAGGCGGCGGAAATGATATGCCTCTTCATCCGAAACGCTGGGGTAGGTGCGAAAAGTCTGAAAACCCACCACTTCAACTCCTGGGCCCAGTCCCATTTCAACCACTTTGGCAATCATGCCATCGAGATCATATAAGCGCTGCTGCCACTCGTTGGTTAAGCTGAACAGAGTCACCCCTAAAATCGGTCCCTTATAGCCTGACTGCGCGACCTGGGTGGATGTGCAGCGGGAGGTGTTGGTGAGGAACTTGCCAGGGCCAATGGAGATATATGGAAAGCGCAGAGCCATTTCGGTATACAAGGTGTGGGATTCGCCTATGGCCACCTTGCCAGGCTGGACGATGTGCAGACGAGCGGAATCCTGGACGAACCAGAATTCTTCGATCTGATTTTCCATCTCCGACAGGTGGAACTGGCGGTTGTTGATCTCAAACCGGATCTGGTCGGCCGGAACCAGTTCGCCGTCCAGGGTGACCGATAAATTCGCTACACTGGACACCGGCAAAGACCGGTACCAATTGAGCCGTACGTTGAAAGAATAACCATCTGGCAGGACCTGCAGGCTGTTATCCTCAATGACTTTGACCGCTGAGCCCATAAAATTACTCCTTTGCTTGATTGAGTTGAACCATCTGACGGGTTTTGCCAGATTGGTAGATGGCGCAGATCATCTCCTGCGTCTTGAAGGCTTCTGCGGCGGTGATATCAGGTTGGACTCCAGCGGCGAGGCTTTCGTAATAATTTTTGATCTGCTTGATATGCGTGATGCCCCAGTATGGCCGCGGCGTCTTCCAGGTAATCGGGATCGTAATTGGCGAGCCAAATACACCCCACTGTGATAGCGTTTGCATAGCGCTTTGAGCAGAGCTCTGGTTAAAAAATGCCTGGTACGAGGCCTCATCCAGGGTATCGTTGGGATTGTTGATCACGTTCAACTCTCTACCGTCGCGATAGGTAATCTGAGCCCGGTCGAACTCCATCAAGGCCATGCCTTTTTCGCAGTGAGTTTCTACCATCACTGGGGAGTTGTAGGTGTAATTGTTGGTGGCGTAGAACACAGACTGCACGCCGCCGCGATACTTAATTAGACCTTCAGCCGTATCTTCGGTCTCAATCGCAGGGTGATTGCGGTTATCAATGGATGCCTGAACGCTCACGATCTCATCATTCACCAGCCAGCGGGCCAGGTCAAGGACATGAATCGACTGATCGATGATCAGGGAGCCGCCTTCTTTATCCCAGGTTCCGTGCCAATCGCTGTTCTTGTAATAATCATCCGGTTTGAACCAGGCCAGGAGGATGCGCTGACCGACCACTTTGCCCAGGCTGCCGCTGTCGATAGCTGTTTTGATAGCCACGGACGCAGAGTTGTACCGGTTCTGACTGATCACACCAATGGTCACGTGGTTGCGCCGCCCGGCTTCGATCTCGGCCTTTGCATCTTCCAGGTTGATCGACATTGGCTTTTCACACAATACGTGTTTTCCAGCGTTGGCGGCTGCAATTACCATCTGAGCGTGCAGATAATGGGGCGTCAGCACGTGAATAACGTTGATATCATCCCGCATGAGCATTGCGCGGTAGTCTTCATAGGCATCACAGCCGAACAGCCGCGCCGCGGCATCTCGGGCGGGCTGTTTGATATCGCAAACAGCCTTGACCTCCACATTCTCAATGGTGTGAAGCGGATAGGCGTGCACGCCAAAGATGGCGCCGCAGCCAATGATTCCAACACCGAATTTTTTCATGAATCCTCCAAATCCTGAGGGGGGCCTGGCCTTTGCGCAGCGCTGGAGCGCGCGGGAAAGGCCAGGCTCTAAGTTGAGCGTTGATCGAAAAATTAGCTCAGAGACACAAGCTGACCGCTGGCCGCGGACTGGTAGATCGCTTCCAAAACACGGGTGACTGTGTAAGCCTGCTCGGGCTTGACCACAACATCCGTGTCTTTGCGGATAGCGTTTAACCAGGTGGACATTTCGAGGGTGCCTCCAGCAAAGTCTTCCTTCTTGCCGCCGCTGCCAATGAACTCTGCGCCCATGGAATAGTTCTGGATGTAGAGCTTGCCGTTGTTTTCGCCGTTGACGCGCACACTCAAACTCTCAGCAGACTGGAAGTCAGCGACACGCACAATCGGGCCGCCTGCCGGGAACATATCTGCACCGGCTTTGGTGCCCACGAGCATCGTCATGGCTTCATTGGCGACGATCATATTGATCGCCCAGGAAGCTTCCAGAATCACTGTGGCGCCGTTGCTGAACTTGACCATGCCAAAGGCGCTGTCTTCCACTTCATATTTCTCTGGATCCCAGGCTCCCATGCCGTTGGCCGGGCTGCCCATTTTACCGATTTTATTGTAGGTTGAACCCAATGCGGAAACAGGCTCGTAATTATTCATCATCCATAGAGTCAGATCCAGGGCGTGCGTGCCAAGATCAATGAGCGGCCCGCCGCCTTGCAGTTCTTTGTTCATAAATACACCCCAAATCGGGACACCGCGGCGGCGGGTAGCGAAGGCTTTGCCCAGGTAGATTTCGCCCAACTCGCCCTTATCACACAAGGATTTGATGAATTGGCTGTCGGAGCGGAAGCGATTTTGATAACCAATGGTCAGTTTCTTTCCAGAAGCCTTGGCAGCGTCTAACATGGCCTTGGCTTCTGCACTGGTTTTCGCCATCGGCTTTTCACACATCACATGCTTACCGCTCTGCAGTGCCGCCACGGTGATTTCGCTGTGTGAGCTGTTCGGAGTGCAGACATGCACTACATCGATATCTTTGCGGCTGATGACCTGCCGGTAATCTTCGAAAACCTGTGCCTCCGGGCCGCCAAACTGCTTGGCAGACGCCGTCGCCCGTTCTTTAATAATGTCGCAAAAAGCCACAACTTCCACATCATCGTGCTGTGTCAGCATCGGCAGGTGCTTACGATTTGCAATGAACCCGCAGCCAATGATTCCGACCTTAATTTTCGCCATGTTTTCTTCCTTTCATTTTCATAACCTCTTTACCAGGGTTAGGTTTTTGGTTGACCTGGAAAGCTGGATGGTGCTCTCCTAAAATTTGTTATTTGTAGTTTATTACAAAGTGGAATGCATGTAATTACGCCTTGTTTCGCTTTTCTGTTTCGCATTTGAATGAAAGACCAGCTTTCTTTTATGCTAAAATCGACGCATTAACCTTTAAGAGGATCGATATGCCAACAATCGAGCGGATTGTCGTAAAACTCGGCACTTCAACATTGACCGCCGGAGAGAAGAAACTCTCCGCGCCGCGCCTGGTAGACCTGGCTCGCCAGGTAGCGGCCCTGCAGGTAGCCGGTCGCCAGGTGTTGCTGGTTTCTTCTGGCGCCATCGCCGCTGGTCGTGAAGCCTTGGGCTACCCTAATTTACCCAAGTATCTGCCTGCCAAGCAAATGTTAGCCGCGGTTGGCCAACCGCGCCTGATGGCCATCTACGAACAATATTTTTCCATTTACAGCGCGAAAGTAGCCCAGGTTTTGCTAACGCGCGCCGACCTGGCCGACCGCCGGCGCTATCTCAATGCCCGCAATACATTGGAAGCCTTACTGCGCCAGCATGTCATCCCGATCATCAATGAAAACGATACCGTCGCAACCGAAGAGATCCGCATAGGCGACAACGATAATCTTTCTGCGCTGGTTGCGACCCTGGTCGAGGCAGATTTACTGGTACTGCTGACCGATCAGGATGGCCTGTACACTTCCGATCCACGCCACGATCCGCAGGCGCACCTGATTCAGGAAGTGGGAACAGAACCTTTCTCTGCTGAACTCTGGCAGGCAGCCGGGGGCACGAACACCGGCCTGGGCACAGGGGGCATGGTCACTAAGCTGCAGGCTGCCGACCTTGCCCGCCACGGCGGCACTATGGTGGTGATTGCGCGTGGCTCCGAACCGGATGGCCTGCTACGCCTGGCAAATGGCGCCCGTCTGGGCACCTGCCTGCTGCCGGTGGTGAACAAGTTAGAAGGTCGCAAACGCTACATCATCTCTGGCAGCCACAGTGGGCGGGCTGGGGAATTGGTGGTAGATGCTGGCGCAGCGCGCGCCCTGGCCCACGGCGGTTCACTGCTGCCAGCCGGTCTCACACAGGTGACGGGCGACTTCGAGCGAGGCGACACCGTGCGCATCTTCGACCCGGATGGTAAGCAGATCGCGGCCGGGTTGACCAGCTACGCCTCTCCAGACTTGCAGCAGATGCGGGGCAGGCAATCTTCTGAGATCGAGTCCATCCTGGGTTACACATTCGGGGATGAGGTTATCCACCGCAACAACATGGTGCTTATATAACAGCCAACATCCAGGCGAGTTGGAGAAAAAATATGAACACAATTATTGAACAAATTTGTTACCAGGCCAAAACAGCCGCCCGCAGGCTGGCTGTGGTTTCTACAATGGATAAAAATACCGCGCTGCAGCGCATTGCCGACCAGATCTGGGTTGAACGCCAGCTCATCCTGGCTGCCAACCAGGCCGACCTGGAAGAAGCCCAAAACAGCGGATTGAGCCCGGCTCTGCTCGACCGTTTGATGCTGAACGAAAAGCGGCTCTCACACATCGTTGCCGATCTGCGCCACGTGCTTGATCTGCCTGACCCAGTCGGCGAAGCGTTCGAGCCAGAAACCCTGCCCAATGGTCTGCGCGTGCACAAACAGCGCGTCCCCCTGGGTGTGCTGGCGGTGATTTACGAAGCGCGCCCAAATGTGACAGTAGATGTGACCGGGCTGGCATTAAAATCAGGCAACTGTGCCATTCTGCGCGGCGGCAGCGAGACAATCCGCTCCAACCGCGCCCTGGTCGGGGCGGTTCGGCGTGGACTGGAAAATCCAGGAATTAAAATCCCGATCGAAGCTGTTCAATTGGTGAGCGATACCGACCGGCATTTGGTGTACGATCTTCTGCAGATGGAGCAGTTCATCGATATGGTTATTCCTCGCGGCGGTGCAGGTCTGCATGATTTTTGCCGAAAGAACAGCCGCATCCCGGTCATTACCGGTGGGATCGGCATCTGCCATCTGTTCGTAGATGAAACCGCTGACCTGCCGCGCGCCCTGGAAGTGATCCGCAATGCCAAAATCCAACGGCCCACGGTATGCAACGCGCTGGATACGGTTTTGGTACACCCGGCAGTCGCCCCGGCTTTCATACCGGAATTGGTGAAGCGTTTGTCTGCAGATGGGGTCACATTTCGAGCCGATCCCCGCTCGTTTCAACTGTTGGAAGGCCAGGAAAGTGAAGCCGTGCGCCCCGCCGGATCGCAAGACTTCGACACGGAATGGTTATCCCTGGTGCTGGGCCTTCGAATTGTGGACGGCCTGGAGGAAGCAATCGAGCATATCTCCGCCCACTCCACGGCGCATTCCGACGGCATTCTCACCGCAAATACCGAGCATGCCGCTCGCTTTGTGGCCGCAGTCGATTCGGCTGCGGTTTATGTCAACGCCTCGACGCGCTTCACCGATGGATCTCAGCTTGGCTTAGGCGCTGAGGTGGCTATCTCAACCCAAAGACTACACGCCCGCGGCCCGATGGGCTTGCGTGAATTGACCACCTACAAATGGGTGGTTGAAGGCGACTATCACATCCGGGCGTAAATTGATTCGATGGATGTCAGTGTGTTTTCTGTGAAGTGAGATGCCGGATGCCGCTGATGACCAGCCCATCTGCTTGCAGTTGGGAGGTCTTCTCCGGATTGTTTGTCATTAAAAGGATCGATTGAACTTGCAAATCGCGCAAAACCTCTGCCGCCCGCACGTAACTGCGCGCATCAGCCGAATAGCCCAGCCGCACATAAGCTTCCGATTGGGGAATCCCCTGCGATTTCAGTTTGCGGCTCTGTAATAGAGCCATGTGCCCGTTATTCTTACCCTCCTGGTCCAGCCAGATGATCACCCCGCTGCCTGCCTGCTGCACGAGGTGTTGCGCCATTTCCATTTGTTCACGGCAGTCGCATTCGGTGCTGTTAAAAACATGCCCATTGATGCATTGGGAATGAACACGACAGAGAACATTATCTTTACGAGCTACATCGCCCATCACCAGGGCAATGGTCTCTTTTTGACCATCATAGTACAGGATCTGCTGAAACGTGCCGAACTTCGTGTCCAGCGAGCCCTCTGCCAGGCGAATTATCATAGAGACTCCTTGAAGTAATTTGGGCGGATGATACCACACAATGCGCCTGCTATAATCGGTTAAAATCAGACCTATGATTGAAATCCGACCGCTTTTACCCGGAGAAGGTGACGCCGCTAGAATTGTTATTTATACGGTTGCCGCCTCAATATTTATGCCGGATCTGGCACCCGAGAAAATCTGGGAAACCCTGCGGAGTGAGTGGCCTTTGGAAGATATCGACGAACAGCCGAATCGATATACGCCTCCAGATGGCCTGTTCCTCGTAGCGCTTGATAACGGGAAGATCATCGGCACCGGAGCTGTCCGGCGCTTTGATCGGCAAACCGCAGAAGTTAAGCGGCTGTGGCTCCTGGCCGATTACCAGGGACAACAAATCGGCTTTGAATTAATGCAGCAAATTTTATCATTCGCTCGCGCACATGGTTATGAACGCATGGTTTTGACGACTTCTATTTATCAGCAGCGCGCCATCGCGTTTTATCACCGATTGGGTTTCACCGATATTCCGATGTTCCACCCCCATGCGGACGAAGAAGAAATCGCCCTGGGGATGGATCTGTTTTGAGACATCGATTTGCTTCGCTTATCGTCTTTCTATGATATACGTATGCACCACCTGGCGGGCAGACTTGTATTGGTGGTTTACGCGAGTGGGCAGCCACAACGGCAGGACGATGCCTGCCTGGTGGCTGGCGGTGAAGCCAATTATGGCTTCAACCGCGTTTTTCATGCCTATGACCGCTTCGTTTGTCTCCATGCTGAACATGGCTTTCAGGATAATCGAGGCAGTTACAAAGGTCATTTCTTCGCCAATTTCCACCGGCCTGGCTTCATTGGCTAATTTACCCCAGCGTTCAAACAGCCGGGCGCCATCCCGCAGCATTATTTCTGCGTAAGCCTGCACACCGCGTGGTGTGTAAAAAGGCGACATTAATTGGCGCTGGCGGCGCCACAGCTCGCCGGTGCTGGCCAGCAATCCATTGCCAAGTAAATAGCGCCGTACAATATCATAACTGTGCAGCTTGTCATAATTCTGGCGGTTGGTAATATTTACCTGGCGCACATTTTCTGGATGGATCGCAAAGACTAAGCTGCGCTTGCCAATTTGCAAGCGGAATACATCACCGTAGATTTTCCACAGATTTTGAATATACCCCAGGAAACCTTGCTGGCGCAGTCCATTTAAATTTTGCCATGTACCAGGTCCAGGGATGGTGATCAAGCTTATATTTGTCATAAGAATGGTTTCCTTTCTTTTCATTATGATTCTACAATCAGCCATTTTCAATTACCTGTTAGACTTCGGATGTACGAATAAAACAGCAATTTCGTTTGCGCAGAGCCAGGATCAGGAGTAAAGTAATAACAATGCATAAATCCCGCGCCTTCCCTGTCCTGCCCATCCTGGTTGCTGTCAATTTATTTTGGCTGGGGCTGAACATCCGCAACAACGCCGTGGGGACAATTTTTATGCCTTTTCTGGTGGAGCGCTTCGCTCCACCAGAGCTGCTCAATACGGCATTAGGAGCAATGCGTACGGCTGGCCTGGTCATTGCAATGCTGGTTCAACCAGCAGCCGGGCTGCTCAGCGATCGTTCGACCAGTCGTTTTGGACGCCGGAGACCTTTCCTGGCGGTGGGTGTAGCGCTGGATGTTCTTCTGCTAATCTGGATTGCCACGGCCGGCAGCTATTGGAGCCTGCTGGCGGCTGTGATGTTAATCCAGGTTTCTTCAAATATTTCCCATGGCGCTCTGCAAAGTCTGATTCCCGATCTCATCCCAGAAGAACAGCGCGGCGCGGCTTCGGCAGTCAAAGCCATTTTCGAACTTCTCCCGGTGGTGCTCCTGGGCATCACGATCGCTCCTATGGTGGGCGCAGGCCAGTTTGGCTGGGCGGTTTTCACGACTGCCGCCGCCCTGGTAGCAATTCTGCTGCTCACCCTGGCAACAGTGCACGAAAGGCCTCTCACCAATCCGGCGAACGCACCGCTGGCGCCAGATTTGCTGCGCGTGTTAGGGATGATCGGCGCCATCCTGGTCGGAGCAGCTTTCGGACTGGCGGCCGGCGGACTTGTGTTTGCTTTCCTATGGCTGGCTGTCACGCCAATCTTGGGCAGCGCGACCGCGCGGCTGGCAGGTATCGCCGTCGGCGGCGCAGCAGCGATGCTGGTGGCCGTGATTGGTGGCAGTTGGTCTGGTGTGCGCCTGACCTTGGGGAAAGTAACACAGGATGTCACCAGTTTTCGCTGGTGGGTAGCTAACCGCCTGATGTTTCTGGCTGCGATCACCAGCATCCAGGGATTTGCGCCCTATTTTTTAATGTACTCATTCAAAGTCTCCAGCGAACAAGCCGTGGCTATGACTGGACAGCTTTTTACACTGGTTGGAATCTTCACCCTGCTAAGCGCCCTGCCTGCCGGCTGGCTCTCCGATCGCTGGGGCCAAAAGCGTCTGACAGCCATCAGCGGGGTGTTGGCAGGGTTTGGCGCCGGCATTATTCTGTTCACCATTTACCAGCCAAATTTAACGACCCTGTACATGGCAGGGGCGGTGCTGGGCGTTGCGACCGGACTGTTTGTGACCATTAATTGGGCGTTGGGTACGCGATTGGTGCCTGCTGAAGAGTCGGGACAATGGCTGGGTGTCTCGAATTTAGCCGGTGCGGGCGCTGGGATGATCGGTTCCGGACTGGGCGGACCATTGGCCGACACGCTCAATGCGGCTGCGCCGGGCCTGGGGTATTTTGCCATCTTCGCCAGTTATACTCTGCTGTTTTTTTGCAGCGCAGCCTGCTTGGCTGGCATCTCTCGGCGTTTATAAAACAGCATGCCGCCCCGCTATCCCCTTCTGCCCGCACGAGTCGTGCTGCCTGCTGCCTGGGCAGTGGTGCGCGGCAATCAACGGTCTTTCCACAGGGATGCCCAGCAATGCATTCTTAAACTGCCACTGGAAGTCGAAGGGCACAGCAATATCCCACAGGCCGGCCCAACCGTCATTGTGATGAATCATTATTGCCGCCCGGGTTTTCAGGCCTATTGGTTCAGCCTGGCGATCAGCGCTCTCATCCCAGTAGAAATCCATTGGACGATGACGAGCGCCTGGACAGACGATGGTACGCCTGGCGCAGCGCTGCGCGCCTGGATCAGCCCAGTCATCTTTCCTCGCATTGCAAGAATTTATAATTTCACCAGTATGCCGCCCATGCCGCCGCGTCCCTTCGAAGTCGAAGCGCGCGCCCGAGCCGTGCGGCAATTGCTGGCTGCGGCGCGCCAGCAGCCGCCGCCTGTGCTGGCCCTGGCTCCGGAAGGACAAGATAACCCGGCGGGCGGTTTAATGCACCCTCATCCAGGCGTCGGCCGGCTTTTATCTCATCTGGATGGAATGGGTTATTCCATGACACCTGTGGGGGTTTTTGAAGATGACAGATTCTTGCGTTTGTGCTTTGGCGTTCCGTTCACTCTGGCGCTACCAGGCGGTGTGCCTCCCGTCGAGCGTGATCGCCTGGCAGCCGATCAGGTTATGCGGGCAATCGCCAATCTACTGCCCGCTGAATTGCACGGCGATTACAAACCAAACTGATTCGTGACTCTATTCTTACTTTTAATTGTTGGTATTTTCCATCCCAGTCAGGTATGATAAATATGTCATAATTTGACATATATTCAATTTATCATCGAACTGGAAAGGAAACCTCCCCTGGAATGGAGTGAAAAATGGCCAATACAGCCACCCGTTTGATCTCGCTCATCATGCTGCTCCAACGGCAGCCAAACCAAAAGGCCGCTGACCTTGCCGGGGAGCTGGGAGTTTCGGTGCGCACACTGCACCGTTACCTGGGAATGCTGGAAGATTTGGGATTACCTGTGTATTCCGAACGTGGCCCTTATGGAGGATTCTCGCTTGTGCGCGGCTATCGCATGCCGCCTCTGGTATTCACCCCTGAAGAAGCTGTCGTGGTCTACCTGGGCGCAAGCCTGGTTGAAGGGATATGGGGAGCATTGTACAGCCAGGAATCTCGTACCGCTTTAGCAAAGCTGGATAACATCCTGCCCGAAAACCAACGTCAAGAAGTTGAATGGGCGCGCCGTTCGTTGTTTGCTATTGGCCTCCAGCGGCCAGGTTTCGAAAACCTGACTTCTTTGCTCCAAGATTTACGCCAGGCGGTGCGAGATCACCGCAAGGTGCGAATACTATATCATAGCCTCAACCAGCCCGAGCCTGCTGAACGGCTCATCGATCCCTATGCATTGCTGCATCGCTGGGGATGGTGGTACGTCGTTGGTTACTGCCACCTTCGGCAAGACGAACGTTCCTTCCGCCTTGACCGTATCCAGAAATGGACTGTATTGAACGAGACTTTTGAAATCCCCACCACGTTTGATATATCAGCTTATCTGACAGTCGATCCACAATTTAACCAATCGTATACCGCCACGGTGCGCTTTTCACCGCAGGCTGTTCATGTTGCTTACGAAAGTCGCTCTCTATGGCGAACGATAACTTCCCAGCCAGACGGCTCAGTAATTGCAACCTTAACCAGCCCTACCTTAGAGTGGGCAGCCAGCACGATCCTGGCCTTTGGCGCCCTGGTAGAGGTAGTGGAGCCTATCGAGCTGCGCCGTTTGGTGGCTAAATGGGCAGGCCAGGTGGCTAAAAAATATACTTCATCCGCTCAAGAAAACCTGATAGGAGTTTGAAATGGATAAACTTGATCTCAAAAAACAATACGCTTCTTTCTATCAACCATCTTCCAAAAAGGTTGAGTTGATTGAAGTTCCTGCCTTCCTCTTCGCATTCGTAGACGGTGCAATTGAACGGAACCAGGCGCCAGGCGTTTCTCCAGCATTCCAGGATGCCATCCAGGCTCTGTATGGGATTTCATATACGTTAAAATTTATGTCCAAGCTGCGCAACGACAACCCCATCGATTACAGTGTAATGGCGTTGGAGGCTTTGTGGTGGGTGGAAAATGGCACATTTGATATCACCAAACCAGATACCTGGCTGTGGACAGCCATGATAATGCAGCCACCGCACATCAGTCCAGCAATGTTCGCCGAGGCCCAGGCCCAACTCAATAAAAAGAAACCCAGCCCGGCTGTTTCGAAGCTGCGATTTGAGAAATTCACTGAAGGGCTAAGCATTCAAATCATGCACATTGGGCCTTACGCTGCTGAACCGTTGACCATCGAGAAGATGAACAGTTACGCAAAGGCGAACGGTTACCAAATGATCGGCAAACATCATGAAATTTATCTCGGCGACCCACGGCGGAGTGACCCGGCGAAATTAAAAACAGTTCTACGCCATCCAATCCATAAAGCCGTATGACAATCCAAACTTTGCCAGAATTTCGGCATTTCACAACAAAACACTGCGTCACTGGTTCAATGCGCCATATCTACCAATATAATCACGCTCCGATCAGCGAGGAGCTCCTGCTTGGGCTCGGCAACGGCGTAGGTTTCATCTACTGGCATACCAAGGGATCACTGCCCTTTCTTGGAGGTAGAGCCAATGCCGGCCGTCCGGGTGAAGAAGGGCTTGAAAGGTTAGCCGGTCAGCGCACCGGGGTTCGCGTTGAAAGTTGGCATACCAGCAGCACGAACCGGGCAGAGCAGGACATGCTGAAGATTCTCAACGCTGGGCAGCCGGTTATGCTCCGGGTGGATATGGGCTTCTTACCTTACTTGGATTTTCAAGGGCAAGAGTACCATTTTGGCTATCACGTGATCGTGGTTTGTGGAGTTGATCACAACTCCGGGCAGGTCTTGATCGCTGACCGTGATGAGCCGCTCCACCCGGTAACTCTGGCTGACCTTGCTACTGCTCGAGGTTCTCGCTTCCAACCTTTTCCGCCTCAAAATATATGTTATCGCTTCGATTTCTCCGGATATCGCCTGCCCTGTGCAGACGAAGTCCTGCAGGCGATTCGAGAGTGTGCTCGTACGATGCTGCACCCTCCGATAAACAACTTGGGGGTAAAAGGTATTTACAAAGCAGCTCAACGAATCGACGAGTGGCCCAAACTTCTGGCAGAAGAGACTTTGGTGGAAGCCTGCCTTAACACGGCAATCATGATCGATGCTCGCGGCGGCAGCGGTGGTGGATTATTCCGTTTTATGTATGCCGAATTTCTGCGCCAGGCGTCTGTGTTGACGAGCAGGGCTCAGCTTAATCAGGTTGCAGACCAGTTTGACGCGATGGGCGCTTTATGGCAACAGGCGGCCGATTCTCTCTTCGAAGCCTACCAGAAGGGGGAGGCAGGCGATTATCTAAAGAAGGTATCAGTACTTCTGCAATCGATTGCTGGGCTTGAACAAAAAGGCTGGGAATTCCTGGCTTCCATCGCTGTCTGAAATTTAGCTTTTCTCAATACATTTAGGAAGAAAGTCTCCGCTTTATCTTAAGAATCTGAGAAATAATTCTCAATTCATTGCCTGTTTTTTCTGTAGAATGCTATAATTTAATAATATAGTGAAGAAGTAAATCGAAAAGAAAGGTGCATCCACCAAGCGAGGGTTAAGTTCGGACTGGTGTGATTGCCCGTCATCAGGTCAAGTTCTAAAGAAAGGATAATGAACATGAAACGACTGATCTCACTTCTCCTGGCCTTATCATTGTTAGCTGTCTTTATGGGGCTGCCGTTCTCCCATGCCAACGCGGCCTCCTATCCAACATTTACGATCATCGGTGTAGTCAAAGACACGAGCGTAACAATCACCACCTACAATCTCCCTGCCAATGACTCCTTTGATGTTTTGATGAACGTTATGTACACCATGGGAATCGGCGGAGTGAAAGTCGCAACGCAGGCTTCCGGTGCGGGCGGATCCCAGACTTTTACATATAACATTCCAGCTTCACTCAAAGGCAATGCATTAATCGCCATCCGCATGCAGAGCGGCACTTCAGGTTATTACGCATACAACTGGTTCTACAACTCAACCTTTGATTCCACCGCACCGACCGCTACACCCGCTCCAACCGCCACACCTGGGCCAACGGCAACTCCAGGCTCGTCCTACAGCGGTTATCCAACTTTCTCGATTGTATCTGTCGTAGCCGATGCCAGCGTGACGATCAAGACGAGCAACTTGCCGCCCAATTATTCATTCGATGTTCTTATGAATAAAATGCACACACTGGGCGTTGGCGGCGTCAAAGTTGCCACACAAGACTCTGGTGCTGGCGGCAGCCAAACCTTCACATTCAACATTCCCGCTGAATTGAAGGGTGAATATCAAATTGCTATCCGTATGCAAAGTAATACTTCCCCGTTTTATTATGCGTACAACTGGTTCTATAACAGCACGTATCCCTAAAGATCAACAGGATTTCCTAAGAATCTGAGCGAAACACAATGTGGCTGTACTGGTCATCCAGGATCGGCGCAGCCACAATTGGTAAATTCGTCATTTTGGAACAGAGAGTTGCAATTCTTGCAGATACTTATCCCGATTTGCTGACCGGGAGACTTTACCACTGCTGGTTTTTATAATCCATTTCGGCGGCGCCAATTTCACCTGCTTCAGCGCAACCGTTGATCCAGCCATGACTGCCTGACGAATGGCTATGGCGATTTTTTGTTGTTCACCGCCGTCGTCTGGCTCCACTTCTGCGACCATGACCACGTCTTCGGTCCCGCTTTCAGGATTAAAGACCCCGAAAGCCACCACCCGTCCAGGGTGCACCCCCGGAACCTGATTGGCCAGCATTTCCAAATCTTGTGGATAGATATTTTTGCCACCTACAATGATCAGGTCCTTTTTGCGTCCGACGACGAATACCTCCCCTTCGACAGTGTACCCCAAATCACCGGTCAAATACCAGCCTTTATAAAATGCCTTGGCGGTCAAATCCGGCCTTTGATAATAACCAGTCAGCATACTGCTGCTAAAAATGGCAATTTCACCAATTTGCCTGTCAGGCAATTCAATTTTTTGGTCATTCAAGATGCGCACCTGGGTGTTCGATATCGGCTTTCCTGCCGAGAGCATTTTGAGAGCGCCTGCACTGCTGGATGTCGGAACAGCCAGCCGCCGGGTGGTAAAAGCCAATGCATCGATCGTATCCACCTGGACGGGGGAATCAATTCCGCCCTGCGTCACCGCAAACACATTCTCAGCCATCGCATAACAGGTTGCCAATGCACCAGATTGCAGCCCAAACAGCCCAAAGCGTTCCAGGAAGCGAGCATGACCTTCCCACTGCATCGGTTCCGAACAGTTAATCACCGCCCGCATGCAGCTCAGATCCACGCCTTCCAGGTCACGCTCACGGATCTTACCAGCGCAAAATTGGTAGGCAAAATTCGGCAGCCAACAGAGTGTTCCCCGATATTTGGAAATTGCCTGGAACAAACGGTGCGGAGCGCGCACCCAATCAAAAGGCGAGAGCAGCACCAAAGGAATACGAGTTAAGACCGGCATGACAAACCCGGCGATCAGCCCCATATCATGGTACAAAGGAAGCCAACTGACAACAACATCCTTATCATTGATCTGGATGGCTTGGCGATAGCTGTCCAATTGGTTCATCACAGCCTGGTTCGACAGTGCCACACCTTTTTGCAATCCGGTGGTCCCAGAAGAATGCTGCAGTAAAACGATATCCTCAGCCTGCTTCTGCAAACCTTGTAATTTGTTTGGGCTTATGCCGGATCCGGGTGAGACTGTATCGCTTGAAATTACCGCACGCACTGAATCACCGCTGTGAAGGGTATTGGTTACAGTCGAGACAAATTCCGGATAAGTAATGATAGCTGCCGGCCTGGTCACCTTCAGCAAGGCAGACATATCCTGAACGTAGCGCTCGGGCGAAAGTTTCTCAGTCAGGAATGGCATGATGGTCGGGATTGCCCCATGCAAGATCGCGCCCCAAAAGCTGTAAACCAACGCCTCGCTGTGCTGAAGCACCAAAACAACAACTTCTCCCGGTTGAATTCCCTGGTCAGCCAAAGTGCGCGCATAGCCGGCTGCACCAGCGAACAGGCGTGTGTAGCTGATTTCCACATCCTCCTGGAGTGCGAACTGCAGGCGCAGAATAATCTTGTGAGGAAATGTTTTATAATTATTCGCAAGGATTTCAGCGAGTGAGAGCATCAGGAGCTTTTCTGCTGGATAAAAGCGACCAGTTCGGCAAGTGTATCAAAGTAATCGATATTCAATTCCGTGTCATTCAGTCGGACGCCAAACTCATTTTCAATAAAAAAAGCCAGGTCAACGAGGTGGAACGAATCGATCACCCCACCAGACAAAAGCGGAGTATTAGGGGCAATCATCATACCAGGCTGGTTGAGGACTGAAGTCGCGATAAATTGGCTGAGTTTTTCGAATAGAATCGTTCGATCTGATAACATGGTTCTATAATTCCTGAAGCAGATTTGGCGTTTTTAGCCAGCAGTTCGTATTATACCTATGAAGTCATCAAAACCAGAGCTTACCCGCCCGCCCCAACCAGCCGCATCTATCCCAGGTTTCATGACCCAGACTGCCGCGTTTTCTTCACAGGTACTGCTGGTGCTCATATTGTTTGCCGCAAGTTGTGAAGCCGTTGCGCGGTCAAATTGGCTCGAATCGTTTTCTCCGGATAAATCGTTGGCCAATTGGTATTATCCTTTTGATATTAAGTGGTTCCGACTGGAAAATTTCGTCCATCAAAACAAAGGCGTCGATGCGATCATTTTAGGGAGTTCTCTGGTGAACACCGGCTTTATCCCTGAGGAGATCCAGCGCACCTACCAGCAAACAGGTGGCGGATCTCTGAGTATCTTCAATTTCGGGGTCGAGGGGCTGACGATTGCTCCAAATTCCAAAGTGGCGGAGATATTGGTAAAGCAATACCGGCCGCGCCTTTTGGTATTCGTGACTGAATTAAGGGATTATGACGTTTCCAACGGCCTGAAAGTGCAAGATATGTTGTACCAGTCAGCGTGGTTTCGTTATCGTTCTGGCAGCCCAGACTGGCGCGGTTGGCTGGTGGATCATTCCAACGCCCTACAGCATTATCTGGTGTACCGCAATTGGATGAGCGTCCAGTTTGCAGACGCGTTATATGCCTACCAACAAAAGCGAGATGCCATTAGCCCCAGCGGTTATGAACCCGATTTTGCCCGTACCCAACCAGGCCAAACTGCCCTGCCGCTGCCAACAGTGCCGCTAGGTTCTGAGAAACTGGTGATATCTGACAGCCGCCTCGACTGCCTGCGGGGGATTCTCGATTTATCAAAAAAATATGGCGTGCAGGTGCTGATCGTAGAGATGCCGGTAGCAGCCAGTATTTATAATCCCTACGGAGGTCAGCCTGCCCACAAAGAATTCCAAAGTGTCATTGGCCAGGTTGTGGCGCAGGGAGCCGGCTTATTTTTAATGGCGGATGATCAATTGATACCGGAATCGGGGCGATCGAACGAATACCACCTCAATATATTTGGCGCCCCTTTGATGAGCCGGTTTATTGGCAGCCAGTTAGCACAACTCGCCTCGGCTGGAGAGCTGAAGTTAAAGCCCTGATCAATACTATGCAGCTTACTTCGCCAGAATTTTTTCTCTTCACCCTGGTTGTCCTGCTCATCTATTGGCCGCTGCCGGCTGGGTGGCGAAAATACTGGTTGTTCGCTGCCTGTCTTTTTTTCCTGGGAACCTGGGATTGGTTATTCGCCGTTTGCCTGTTGAGCGTTGGCACAGTGAATTATTGGCTGGCACAAGTCTTAGATCGCCTTCCAGGGCGCCGCCTGGCCATATTATGGCTTGGCATCTCAATGAATATTCTCACCCTGGTATTTTTTAAATACAATCACTTCTTTTTGCCTATCCTGATAGGAAAGTTCAACGAACTTTCCTCTTCCTCGGTTGGTGCCATAACGGTTTTACTGCCCATAGGATTATCTTTCATTACTTTGCAAATGATTTCTTATCTGGTTGATGTTTACAATCGCCAGGTGGCTCCAGAACGAAATTGGTTTAAATTTAACCTGTACGTGCTCTATTTTCCAAAGCTGTTGTCTGGTCCCCTCGAGCGCGCCCGCGCCTTCTTGCCCAGGCTTGATCATGTCAAAGCGCTCACCGGCCAGTCTATCGCCAGCGCGTTCGGCCTGATCGGAATTGGCCTGCTGCGCAAAGTGATATTTGCCAATGTGTTGAATGCCCTGCTGCCTGCAGATGTTTTTAGCGATCCCTTGAAATACCCGGCTCAACTGCTGGTCATCTGGCTGGTCGCCTATGCATTTTTTCTTTACAATGACTTCGCCGGTTATTCATCCCTGGCGCGTGGGATCAGCTGGTTATTTGGAATCGACCTGGCGCAAAATTTCAACACACCATATCTGGCAAGCAATTTCTCTGAATTTTGGGGGCGCTGGCATATCAGCCTGTCTGCCTGGCTGCGTGATTACATTTATTTTCCTGTGTCGCGATTCCTGCGCACGAAAATTCCCGATGCTCACCACAAAATACATCTCATCCTGCCGCCGCTTGTTACCATGCTTGCCAGTGGTCTATGGCACGGCTTATCTTGGAACTTAATGCTGTGGGGCGTCCTGCACGGCCTATACCAGGCAGCCGAGCGCTGGTTAAATCTGAGTTCACCAAAATCTTTGCCCGGGCAGGCGCAGTCTCGTTGGAAACACAATCTTTCTGTTCTGCTCGTTTTCTGCCTGGTAACCCTGGCCTGGATCCCGTTTCGCATGGATCTGGTCACCGCCAGGCGCTACCTGGCAGGGATCGTGTTGCCTTCGCATTGGTTGATGCCTGATTTTTTCTGGTTGCAGCTCATTCTAAATGGCCGCGAGCGTATCCAGGATTTCTCCGCGCTATACATGCCGGATCCGCGCATTTTCCTGGTGCTCATCCCTTCATTGTGGCTGGATGAGATTCAATCACGCGCCAAAGATGAGCTCTTCTTTTTAAAATGGCCGCGGTGGCGTCTGGCTGCAGCCTGCGCGCTCATCCTTTTGCTGGTTTTCCTGCTCTCGTTTACCGACCTGGCAGCGCCGTTCGTATATCAAGGGTTTTAGGAATGCGACAGAATGGCGCCCATCACCGCAAATCAAGGAGCCAATAATTTTTCCAAAAACGCCGGCAGTTTATCCAGGTCGAATGCCAGTGAATTCTCCCAACAATGAATTTCAGTTGTAGCGATGCCTGGCGTCATGGTGGCGCCCAGGCTGAAAAACAAGAAGGTGCCTGTTTCTTGTGCCAACTGCAGGTGCGTTTGGGTCAAAGACTTTGGCTCGCCCTGGATATACACCTGGAAAAAATTGACGTGCGGCGGGTTGGGCCGGACGCTGATTTTGTCGAAGCTGGATAAAACCGCGGCGACTTCCTGAGCGCGTTTCACCCATTGGTCGATCTGCGGCAGAACCCGCTGGAAGCCAAGCCTTGCCGATACATACAAAGGCGCCATCGTGGTCAGGTTGCCGCCCAACCGGCGCTGCCATACCCTGGCTTCTTTGATGAAGCCGCTCGATCCGAGAAGCATCGCTCCTGCCAGCCCGCCCAGATCCTTATAAAAAGAAACGTACAGGCTGTCGAATAATTCGGCTATTTGGGCGTAATTCTTACCCAGGAAGGGCCGGCAGGCCCACAGCCGTGCGCCGTCCATATGCAGCGGAACGCCGCGTACCTTGGCCCAGTTGGCTGCAGCAAATAAATCATCCCAAGGGAGCAGCTCACCCCCAAGCGGCCGGCATGGCAGTTCCAGCAAGATCGCGCCGGGTTCCATAGACAGCCGCTCAAGGTCACGAACATCCCAGAGGCGGCTTCCGAGAAATTCGGGCGCCGAGAATTGGATGCGCTTTATTTGGTGTAAATACTGGTAACCCAGGTGCTCCGCCTGTTCCAAATGGGAAGTGGGGTGCATTGCCACCGTAAAATTACGCCGCCGCTCACACCAAATGCGCAGTGCAATTTGCTGCGCCATCGTGCCAGAAGGCATGAACACCGCTGCTTCCTTGCCAAACAGAGTGGCAATCTCTGCTTCGAAGCTGGCGACATAGTCTCCCTCGCCGTACTGGTCAGGATACTCATTGCCCTGTAATCCATCAGCCAGGGCCTGGAAAATCGTTTTCATTGAACGCCTCGCGCCGTGGCCCGGGAGCACATTCGAGCATTTGGCAAAAACATCCTCAACTTTCGTCATTGCAGCATCCTCCGGCAAGATTATCTCTGGCTCAATTGTTCAATTGCTTGTTTCAACACTTCGGCCGAATGATTCAAAGCGGCTTTCTCATCCGGCGGCAGCTCAGGCTGCAACACTCGCTCCACACCTGCTTCACCGAGTATGGCTGGCACCCCCAGGCTGACTCCGCTCAGGCCAAATTCCCCGTCGAGGATCGTCGAAACGGTCAAAACGCTTTTTTCATTGCGCAAAATCGCGCTGGTAATCCGAACAAGCGCCTGCGCAACGCCAAAGTAAGTCGCTCCTTTGTAATCAATAATGTGGTAAGCCGAAGTGCGCACTGTTTCGACAATCCGGGCTCGCTCTGCTTGCCATTCCGAGCAGCCGCCGCACAACTGGCAGTATTCATCGAATCGTATCCCCGCCACATGTGTCATTGACCAGGCGGCGAACTCGCTGTCGCCGTGCTCGCCCAAGATATAAGCATGAACATTGTGCACATCCACGCTGCAGTGCTGAGCCAGCAAATATCGAAAACGGGCGCTGTCCAATACTGTCCCTGAGCCGATGATTCGCCCCGCTGGCCAATGAGCGCGCTGTTGAGCAATATAAGTCAAGATATCGACTGGATTGCTGACGACCAACAGAACCGCCTGCGAGCCGGCGCCGGTAATTTCGTCCATGGTGTTCTCGATAATGCGCGCATTCCGCTGTAAAAGGTCCAACCGGCTCTCTCCTGGACGTTGTTTGGATCCTGCAGTCATGACAATCAGGTGTGCATCGCGGTAATCCTGTTGTGAGCCTAGATGGATTTGCACATTGGGATAAAATGGAAGCCCGTGGGCCAGGTCCATCACCTGTCCCCTGGCTAAATTTTCATCGATATCGCGGATGACGATTTCATCCACCGCGCCGCTTTGCGCCAAGGCATAGGCAAACGTTGAGCCGACCGATCCTGCACCGATAATGACAACTTTTCTTGCTCGCCACCTGTCCATAATGTTTAATTCTCTCCGCTAAGATCCGCTGTATTTTTTAATGATCGTGACAAATTTTTCCACAACCAAAGGATCAAATTGAATCCCTGCCTGGTTTTGTATGTATTCTATCGTTTCCTGGTGAGACCACGCCGATCGGTATGGACGGTCTGAAGTGAGGGCATCCCAAACATCGACCACTGCGAAGATCCGGGCTGCCAGTGGAATTTGTTCACCTTTCAACTGCCGAGGGTAACCTGTTCCATTCCACCATTCATGATGGTAATAAGGAATATCCAGGGCACGCTGCAAAAATGGAATATTCTTCAATAACGTGAAAGCATGAACTGTATGAAAGCGCATCGCACTCCATTCTTCATCCGTCAACGGGCCGGGCTTAAGCAAAATATTATCCGGAAGACCCATTTTCCCGATGTCATGCAGCAATGCGCCTCGCCGCAGATGGATCATTTGCTGTTCAGACACACCAATCATTTTTGCCAACTCAAGCGTTAGCTCAACGACTCGCAAGCTGTGCCCGGCCGTTTCACGCTCTCTCAACTCCAGGGCAGATGACCAACCTTGTAAAGTCGCATCGTAGGCAGTTTCCAACTGGCGGTTTGCTTCCTCCAACATATTCAGGAATTGTTTTCGTTCTGTGATATCCCGCATGGCCGCGACGCTGACTAGTTGACCTTTGTATCGGGTCACTTGTGATTGTGTTTCACCCGGAAAGGTCGAACCATCCTTGCGCAAACCGGTGACTTCATAAACCGGCTTTGTCGGATCTTTTGGAGTATTGCGAAATGCCAGGCTCGATTCGGGAGTCAGTAAGAGGTCATAGCCGTTTTTACCAATGATATCCGCCGGGTTCTCATAACCAAACATTTCCACAAACTTTTGGTTAGCGTCTAAAATGATCCCGTTTTGATTAATCATCAGCCCTTCAAATGCTGCGTCAGAAAGACTGCGAAATCGCGCTTCGCTTTCCGAGGCTCTTGTGAACGCGATGCGCAGCGTCCGTGCAGCCAGGTACTGCAAAAACGCAGCCGCCGGAAACATAAACGCGCTGACTACCCATACTGACAGGATTGAGGAAGTGTAGCCTGTATGAAGGATCCCAAAAACCTGGCAAATACACACGATCAATCCAACCAACAACGAAAGGATCGTCATGATTGTCGCGCCTATTTTTCCCAGCAGCAAACCGGCAATTAAAATTACCAAGAAATAACCCATCGCATAAGCCGGGCTGAGCACCCCATTGTTCAAAATCATAATGGCTGTAAACATCAGCCAAAGACAGGCTATTTGCAGAATGGAGGCCAGGTCGAGCTGTTTGCGACTAAGCAAGAATAATAGAAGGAGGTTGGCAAGAATACCAACAATCGATATCGCTAAGTCTTGCTGGTAGGTTCCAGGCACCAGAATTAATGAAAGTATGAGATAGATCACAGCCAGTGCAACCAGGCTCCATAAAATCGAATATAAAATGACCGCCCTTTGATTTTGGTTTTCATCAATAAAGGCAGGGAGCCGGAATAATGCTGCCAATTTTCCTAGAACATTCGAAAAAAACATTTCTCTGATACCTGTAGAAATCGTTTCAAGAAAATGCTGAATTTATTCTACAACAGAACGCTAATTTGGCGTTTCCAATCTAGAATCATCATCACCACAACTGCCTTGAGGAACAATCAAAACGATTGTAAAGGAAAGGATTAAATCCTTCGGAGAAAAGACTTGCTGAAATAATCTATTGGAATTTTAATAGATGAATCGGCAAAATTAATTATAATTATTTCAAGTTTTCCGTATTTTACCAAATAATCATTGAATTTGAGGCCGCTTTATGATAAAAAATAACATGACCATGATATTGGATGAAGTCGATAAAACAATTTTACGTCTTTTGCAGGCAGATGGCCGTCTGAGCAATGTGGACCTGGCGCGCCGGATTAACCTGTCTCCGCCAGCTACGTATGCCCGCATGAAACAACTCGAAAAAGAAGGCTATATTCGCAAATTCACCACCCTAATCGACCGCGAAAAGGCAGGATTTGACCTGTTGTGCTTTATACATATCGCTCTGCAGATGCATCAGCTTGAGCAGGTTGAGAATTTTCGCCAGCAAATGGGTCTGATTCCTGAAGTGTTGGAATGCCACCATATCACCGGTGAGTACGATTACCTGCTCAAAGTTGTACTGCGCAACCGCAAAGACCTTGAGCGTTTTGTTGTCGATCGCATTACTCCCATCAAAGGTATTGCCCGCATCCACACCAGTCTGGTATTAACCGAAGTGAAAACCACGACAGAATTACCTATCGATTAATTTTGCAAAGGAGAAAAAATGAGCGAAAACAAACCGAAGACCATGGGCCAGCAGTTTGGCCGCCGTTCGTGGGCTGAACCCTGGAAGATCAAAATGGTCGAACCGTTGAATATGATCAGCCATGAAGAGCGCCAGGCGGCACTGGTAGAAGCAGGCTACAACACGTTCTTACTGAAATCGGCCGACGTGTATATCGATCTCTTGACCGACAGCGGCACCAGTGCTATGAGCGACCGCCAATGGGCAGGCATGATGATGGGAGATGAAGCTTACGCCGGCAGCCGCAACTTTTACAACCTGGAAAATGCCATCCAGACCTGCTATGGATACAAGTACATTCTGCCAACCCATCAGGGGCGCGGCGCCGAACACCTCATCAGTCAGGCGGTCATCAAAAAAGGCCAATATGTGGCAGGCAATATGTATTTCACCACTACGCGCCTTCATCAGGAACTGGCTGGCGGTATTTTTGTGGATGTCATCATCGATGAAGCCCACGACCCGGCAAACCTACATCCCTTTAAAGGTAACATCGACCTGGGCAAAGTCGAAGCGCTCATTAAGGAAAAAGGTGCAGAAAACATCGCATACATCAGCCTGGCGGGCACAGTCAATATGGCGGGCGGCCAGCCAGTTTCCATGCAAAACGTGCGCGAGCTGCGTGCTCTGTGCGATCGCTACGGCGTGAAAATCTTCCTGGACGCCACCCGTATGGCTGAAAATGCATTTTTCATC
Source organism: Chloroflexota bacterium (assembly GCA_029782365.1). Lineage (GTDB taxonomy): Bacteria > Chloroflexota > Anaerolineae > Anaerolineales > UBA4823 > CAWBUW01. The sequence continues at coordinate 130,476 of JAKOUW010000160.1, read as the reverse complement.
CAGGAACGCGAGCCCGGTTATGCCAGTAAATCGATCGCGGAAATTCTCAAGGAGTTTTGTGCCTACACCGATGGCGCCTGGATGAGCGCCAAAAAGGATAATCTCGTCAATATCGGCGGCTGGCTGGCCGTTAATGATTGGCCGCTTTTCGAGGAACTGCGCAACCTGGTGGTGGTATATGAGGGCTTGCACACCTATGGCGGGCTTGCCGGGCGTGATATGGAAGCCATGGCGATCGGCATTCTCGAATCGGTCAACGACGACCATATCCGCTCACGCGTCGGACAGGTTCGCTACCTGGGCGAACTGCTCACCGATTGGGACATCCCGATCGTCCAACCCGTTGGAGGTCACGCTGTATTCCTTGACGCCAAAGCTTTCTATCCGCACCTGAAGCAAATCGAATTCCCGGCGCAAACCCTGGCGGCTGAGTTGTACCTAGATTCCGGCATCCGCTCCATGGAGCGTGGCATCGCCAGCGCCGGCCGCGATGCCAAGACGGGCGATCATTATTATCCCAAGCTTGAATTGACACGTCTGACGATCCCCCGCCGGGTGTATACCCAGGCGCATATGGACGTAGTTGCCGAATCAGTAAAAGCAGTATATGATGAACGAGAGAAGACTCGCGGATTGAAGATGGTTTACGAACCCAAGTATCTGCGCTTCTTCCAGGCTCGTTTCGAAAAATTGTAAACAACCGCACCTGTTACACAGCTTAAGGAGATTATGATGAGCGATTTGCGCGCCCGCCTGCGCATCCCAAATTCACGCCTGGATGAGATCAATGCCCTGCTGCTTAATCCAAAAAGCAAAGTGGTCAATGATATCCTGGCAGTTGTGGCAAAATACGGCGACCCTGAAGAAATCAATCGCAAAGCGCAAGCAGCCGCGGAACTGCCAGCCCTGCTCGACAAAGTGAAAGCCAAAAAACCTGAATATCTGTCCGACCTCGAATGGCTGGCCGAGCAGCGCGACCGCGGCGCTTTCGTTTCAATCGCCGATTACCGCCAGTCAATCCTGGGAGAGAAAGCCGCTGGCATGGTTTTCAACGATGACGTTGCTGTTACGCTGGAAGTCAGCGCCCTGCAGTATTTCCCATGGGTGATCAGCGCTGCCAAGAAGGCGATTGCCGAGCGTTCCTTAATGCCCGGCCGCTGGATTAAAGTGCGCAAGATGAAGGAGCAGGAAGCCGACGGCGACTTGCCAGCCATTGCAGCCGCTATGCAGATCATCGGCGCCAGTTATGTAGAGACGCTGGATACCAAAGGCACGGATGGCTCTAATATCCATCTGAACGGGCCGGCGACCATCACCGGTTATTTTGGCGGTATCGGGCAGCCCAACAACCACGTGTTGATGTGGTTGGATGAGTTCCTGTATTACTACACAAATTATGGGGTGCGCCAAGTGTTGAATATCAACTCGGGCTCGATCCTGGCTGCCTACCTGTTGTACCGCTTGGGCGTGGATATCGAATTTAAGATCTCGGTCTTTGTTGGCAACGACAATCCGTATGCTGCTTTGTGGACCCTGCTCGGCGCGCGCCTGTTCGCCCGCGACGATGGCACCTCTGCCCTCATTGGCTTCAATTGGGGCAATTCCGTGAATAACGAAACACTCGAAATAACGGCCAAAGTGCGCAAAAAGTTGGGATTTGAAGATGTCATCCGCTTCGAACATCATATCACCGAGACCTGGAAAAGCATTGTGCGCCAGCCTTATGACCGGCGCGCCGAGCTGATCGAATTGGCAAGAACAGTGCCCAACATCTCCGCCAAGCACGAAGGCGGCGATCCAGAAGTGGATGGGCAACGCGCTCATCCATCTGATATCCTGGATTATTTCCGCGATAAATCCGAAATTATCGCCAGTGGCGATTGGGACAACCTGGAACGTAATTTCCTGGACAAATACGACGCTCTCAATCACACCGCCCGCGCTTTAACGGAAAACGGCTTGAGCTTCATCGCCGCGCGCAACCTCCATAAATAAAGTCGTTTAGGAGCTGCCGACTGGTGCAAGTGAGCGCGCTCTGAAGGTCATAATTATCGATAAACAGGGTGTTTTACGTCAGACACCCTGTTTTTTATCTTAACAAAACCCAAACCACCTCTAAATTCAACCTGAATATCCTTTTGCTATCATCATAACCATTCCAGATGGAATATATCTTATTCATACGACCAAGTAGATTTGTGATGTTTCGCAACGTATTCTTTACGAAAATTGGTCTCATGATAACCGTTTTGATGCTGGCTGTTTCGGCCGGAAGCCCTACCACCCTCATTCCTACCGCAGCCAGTAATCAAACGGCCGCCGTGAAAGAATAAAACCTTATTCATCTAAATTTCACCTTATTCGTATAAAATAAACCAATGAACAATAGAATTTATCGAGTCTTCCCATACATCCTACTCCTGGCGCTTTTATTGCTTGCTTGCGCCGGCAGCGCCAGCCAGGCTGGATCACAAGGCCTGGTTACCAACAGCGCTACCGTTTCAACACCGCCGCTTACTGTTGTTCCAGAAGCCAATTCAGTTGCTGCGGCTCCAGAGCAAACCTCCTCGAGCACGGCGAATTCGGGTTTAGCGATCTCCTGCACCAGCCCTGCCTCACTCACGGTGGCATTGACCGAAGGGCCATATTTCAAGGCAAATACGCCCGAACGCGCCTCGCTGATCGATGCGAATACCACCGGCCAGAAACTGACTGTCAGCGGCTACGTACTGGATGGCGACTGCCTGCCGGTGGCCAATGCGCGCATTGAAGTCTGGCAAGCCAATGCCCAGGGGCAGTATGACAATACAGGCTACACTTTGCGCGGGCACCTTTTCACGGATGCCAACGGTCATTACCAGTTTGAAACCATCGTCCCAGGGTTATATCCGGGCCGTACCGAACACATCCATATCAAAGTCCAGGCTCCTAACGGACCCGAGCTCACGACACAGCTTTTCTTCCCAGGGGTTGCCAGCAACGACTCCGATGGCATCTTCGATCCCAGCATGGTGCTGGATATTCATCAGGCCACGGATGGGCTCACCGCCCAATTCAATTTCATCATCGCTACAAAATAATAAAACTCAATAGGTTTCATCTGAAAACAAAATTTAGAAAAACCATCACCGCCCGTGCAGCCAAGCGCAGGCTGCTAGGGTCGTGGTGGCGATAAATCTTGCCTGTCTGCTTTTGTCCGCCAATAAAGGATTTGGGAGAGTGATCCATTCAGTTCAGTTTATAATAATATCCTATGTTGCCCACTGTCAATCCGGATGTTGAGACCATCAGCAAAACTGCTGAAGAACCCCCTTACCGTATTATCATTCACAACGACGATGTCACCCCAATGGATTTTGTGGTTTACATCCTGAGGCAGATCTTTTTGCTTGATTTACAAACCGCCTGGGATGTGATGCTCCTGGCTCACGTTTCAGGTGCAGCATATGTTCAATCTTGCCCAAAATCAGAAGCTGAAAAACGAGTCAACCGCGCCCATTTTGCTGCCGGCCTGGAAGGTTATCCCCTTCATTTTTCTATCGAACCCGAATGAACCCGTTTAAACCCACATAATGATGAATGAATTTCCCATTTCACAAGTTATGGTCCAGGATGCATTTTGGTCGCCGCGCCTGGAAAGCACCAACCTGCGCGCCATTTACCACCAATATGAAATGCTGGAAACCAGCGGTTGCATCGATAATTTTCGCATCCTGACCGGTGAAAAAGAAGGTTTTCGCGAAGGGTGGTTCTTTGCCGATTCGGATGCTTATAAGTGGCTGGACGCGGCTGTGCGCATCTACGCGCGGCAGCCAGAGGCGCGCCTGGCTGGTCTCATAGATTCGCTCATTGCTCTGCTCGGTCGCGCTCAGTCCGCGGATGGGTACATATTCACCTACAACCAAATCCATTTTCCGTCCGTGCGCTGGGTGAACCTGCAAATCGAACATGAATTGTATTGCCATGGGCACCTGATCGAGGCAGCAGTCTCACACGCCCAGGCCACCGTGCAGGTTCAACTGCTGGATATCGGCCGCAAAGCGGCAGATCTGATCGTGCACGACTTTCTCGGGGCGGGACCTGAACGAACTCCCGGGCACGAAGAAATCGAGATCGCCCTTCTGAGGTTATACGGCGTAACTGCTCACCACCCTTACCTGGAAATGGCCCGCCAATTCATCGAGCAGCGCGGTCGCAACCGGCTGTTCGCGGCGACGATTTACTTTCAAAATTCTAGCTCACAGGCTCGCACCAAGCAGGTTCAAAAAGAGCGGCTGGCATACGCCGCCCACCACCCTGCTTATGCTGTTTCCAGAGTACCGCCTGGCAACTACGCCAAGCCTATACCCAATGGTGAGCTGCGCCGGTTGGTCAGCGCTTTGTCTGGCCAATATTTACAGCAGCACGCTCCGATCCGCCGCCAGACAAAACCCGTCGGTCATGCTGTCCGCTTCGGTTATTTTCAAACTGCGGCCGCCATGCTCAACCGGTTGCAGCCTGATGCGGAACTTATTCAGTCGATGGAGCGCGCCTGGGAGCATATGGTTGTCCGCCGGATGTATGTCACCGGAGGCCTGGGCGCACAGCCGAGCATCGAAGGGTTTGGGAATGATTATGAGCTGGATGCAGAATACGCCTACAACGAAACCTGTGCCGCCCTGGCCTGTCAGCTCTGGTCATGGCAATTGGCTCTGACTACCGGCAAGGCGCGTTACAGCGATTTGTTTGAGTGGCAGATGTACAATGCATCGGCAGTTGGTATGGGTTTGGACGGGGAGACTTATCTTTACAATAACCCGCTCGCCTGCCGGTCAGGTATTACCCGGAAAAGCTGGTATGCTGTCCCCTGCTGTCCTTCCAACCTCTCACGTGCGTGGGCAGACCTTGGAAAATATCTCTTTTCGCAGATTGAAAAGAACATCTGGGTGCACCAGTATGTCGGAGCTACAGCCAAGCTGAACCTGGCTGCGCCGATTGAAATCCGGATAGAATCCGGTTTCCCCTGGCATGGCAATGTGCGCCTGTCCATTACAGCACCCCGCCCTGAAGAATTCACTTTGCATTTGCGCCTGCCTTCCTGGCGCCAGGCACAGCCAAAAATTGAAATCGAGACAGGCGGATTGCGTCAAGAGATGATTGCAACTGCCGATTCGGAACCGGCGCCTGCGTTGCCAGAACCAGCGGCTCAGGGTTACGACCCGCGCTCCAGCCGCTTTCTCTCCATCTACAGATTATGGATGCCTGGAGATGTTGTGCGGATAAAATTCGACCTGCCAGTGCGCTTACTGCGATGTGTACCCCAGGTCAAGAACCATGCCGGCCTGGTTGCGCTCAGCCGCGGGCCATTGGTTTATTGCCTGGAAAGCGTGGATAACCCTGGCGTCGATATTTTCAATGTCCAATTAGATCCAGGCTCCCTGCACAGCGAAAACCAACCCGGTCTGTTGGAAGGCATCACAATACTGCGTGGTTCAAGTATGGATGGCAAGGAGCTTACCTTTATCCCTTATACTTTGTGGGCTAACCGTGGAGCATCACAAATGACAGTTTGGGTGCATGCCTGAACAAAATTGGCATCTAACTTGCATTTAACCAGGGTATGACAGACCTGGAACTTGCCCTCCTCAACCAATATGTAGAATTTCTTGCCTGGCTTTTGCCCGCGTCGCAAACCTTTCCATTTCACCAGCGCCAACAAGTAACCCTGCGCCTGCTCGCCGCCGCTCTGGATTTGCATGAACACCTGGAAGCTGCTGATCAGGCGCATGGCTACAACCGCCTGCTGCTCCTGCGCAAAGCGGAGCTGGACCTGGGCAGTGTGCGACTCTACCTGCGGCTGGTAGAAAAGCTGGGTTGGCTGCTGCCCGGCCAATATCTGTATGCGGTCAGTGTTTTGCATGTTGTAGGCAACATGCTGGCAACTTGGTTAAAGCAGACCACAGGAAGCAGCACGGGACAGGCGGCTGTGCCGCCCCAAGGATTGGGCCACGAAACAAATAAAGGCGCCAAGCAAATTTGGCCGACGACAAAAAGCTGAGGTATCATCTAAATCAAACTGGTGCTTGCGCCTCAGTTAGCAGACACGCCAGGAAACTGGATTTTAAACGCACAGCAGGGGCGGTTTTCCCGCCCCTGCTGCATTGCAATTGTCCGTCTAAGCTTCTCTCGGCCGTAAACCGTTGAAGAGCATGAATGCCCCCGCCAGGATGATAGCCACCGGCCAGAACTGCTGCAAATTTCCCAGGAAAACCTCAAGAAAACCCAGCGCGCCAGCTAGCACAGCGAAGAATGCCGCCCACCTTTTGTGATTCCGCAGCCAGACAATGCCGAAGGTGACTGCGATGCCAATCAACATGATGCCCGAAGCCAGGCGATCCACCGTATCCGAAACCGGCGACCCGGCGAACAAGACTGCGGCGGTCAGCAATCCGCTGGTTGATAAGATACCTGCCGGAATGATTGCCCACCAACGTTCTTGAGGAGAGCGGATATAAACATAGAAGAAGGGTATCGCAATGCCAAACAACATCACCACACCGGCAAATTCGGGTCGCTGTCCCATCGCCATCAACGGCATAAATCCCAGGACAAACATGATATATGCCACCAGAGCAGCCCAGAATACCCGGCGAGAAAGGTAAACCAATCCAAAGGCAGCTGCCAGGCAGAAGAACAATGATGCGCCAACGATCTCACCACCAGTCCGTTCGACAAATAACAACGTTAAGGTAAGGAAAGCCATTACTCCGGCTGGAATAACTGCCCACCAATTCTTGGCTCGGTCGAGAATATACGCAACCACAAATGGCAGCCCAATGCCTGCAAACAAAGGAGCGGCAACTGCCGAGCTTTCAAAACCGCGCGATGCCATGAACAACAACCCCGCCAGAGCTGCGAATATGGCGGCCGGAAACAGCATCGGCCAATTTTGAATACCGCTCAAGAAATAGAATATAAACGAAATCAGGCTGATACCCGCAAAAACGGCCGCCCATAACAAAGGATCGCCGCCATCTCGTAGATAACCTAGGGTTTGTGCCAGGCCAACTCCCCCGGCTACCACCAAAACCAACCCCCAAAATAAACTGACCAATTTCTTATTCATAACGCCTCCCGAAACAATTCATACTGTATTAGCTAAAGAATACACCATTAAACCTTAAATCTCCCCAATACCATGGAGAGTATCTACCAGACTGTCAGGCGAGGCGGCACCTATCCAAGTGGCTAGGTCTGGCGTCTGTTTTTTCTTAAATGTGGGTCAATCAGCGATTCAACGTGGAAATCAGGCTGGTGAAGCTCAGGCCGATTGCGGCCAAAGTCGCCCACATGCAGCCAAAGAAAACAGAAAAAATGATCATCATCACGATCGCGGCAGGGATGGAGGCGATCGCAATTTTAATCAACAGTCCCACCAGGCTCCAAAACGGGATATCGATCTTCGAGATCACAACGTGGTTAAAACCTCCGGCTCGATAGCCAGGGTCCACATAGACAGGTGCAGGTGGAGGTACAGACATAGACATCCTTTCGAACAAGAGAGTGGTTGAATGCAATCCAGTTATATTCATTCTACATCAAGGGCCCTGATTGCACACGTGGCATCAATAGAATTTCCCAGGCAAATCAAACAAAACGAGTTTTTTGGGGCCCTCAACTCCGATTCGAATCCTTTTCGTGTCAGGCATGTCCCAGGTAACGGTTCTTCCGAATCATCCGAACCCTTCTTATCAAAGCGACTTAAAACGCCAAAAAAAGCGCTCGCTTTTGGGCCTTTCGGAATCTGCCTGATTGCATTCTCAACCATATTGCGCTACAATAAACCCGTGGTGAAGGCCTTATTGCTTACCATCCAGAATACAGGCGCGCGGGGTAAGCAAAAAAGGTATTCAAAAAAGTGAATTTTTCCAGCCAAACAAAGGAGAAGAATATGAAGAAACTGTTCCCTATTTTTTGCGCTTTCCTGGTCCTCAGCCTGTTATTGGCGAGCTGCGCCTCCGCCGCCACTCAATCAAGCAATGACTGGCTGGCTGTGGTGCAGGCGCGCGGCACGCTCATCGTTTCCACCGACCCGGCTTACCCGCCTCAGTCGCAATTGGTGGAAAATGGTAAGCGCGCTGCTCAGACCAAATGCGCCTCAGATCAACATACCGCCTCTGAGTTGTCCGGTTTCGATATTGATGTTTCTGTTGCAATCGCCCAAAAACTAGGCGTGGAAGCCTGTTTCGTGACACCCGATTGGACCCTGATCACCAGCGGTAGTTGGGCCGATCGCTGGGATTTGAGTGTCGGTTCCATGACCATCACCCCCGAACGCATGGACAAACTACTCTTTACTCAGCCCTATTACACCACACCAGCGGCCTTCTTTGTCAACAAAGACAACAAAACATTCACTAAACCTTCCGACTTAAGCGGCAAGAAAATTGGCGCCTGCACCGGTTGTACCTATGATGCTTATTTGCTCGGTAAATTAAAAATCCCCGGCGAGACCATCAACCTGGTCGTGCAAAATGCAGATTTCAAAGGATATGATACCGACACCACCGCATTCCAGGATCTGGCCCTGGGTGACGGCACCCGTTTGGACGCAGTTTTGACTGCCGAGCCTACCGGCTTGCTGCAAATCCAAAACGGCGGGCCGTTCAAGCAGTTAGGCGACCCGGTGTTCTTCGAATACCTGAGCGTGGCGATCGATAAAGCTCACAGCAAAGATCCGATTCCCTTGGCAAAGAAAGTTTCAGAAATTATCCAGCAGCTCCACGGGGATGGCACTTTGCTGAAACTCTCCCAGCAGTATTACGGTACAGACCTGACCAGCGCCGCCGCCAAGTTCGATTTGGGCCAATTGGGTCAATGGAAATAATTTCTTTGTCTATAAAAGGTGAGGCCTTTCCTGGCCTCACCTTTTTTGTTATCTATACCGAGGTGATTGAATGACTGCTATTTCTCCCACAATGGAACGCCCTCCTGGACCAGATCCGGATCTGCCAACCGGTCAAGCTCTTGTTGCCGAGAAAACCAAGAAGCGAATGATCGCCACGGTCAGGATTGGTGTTGTTTGGGCTGGTTTAATGATCTTTCTGACCTTTGTTCTTCTGCAGTTGAACTTCGACCCGAATTATGCCTATGCCCATTATGGCTTTGTTTTAGAAGGTCTGTGGACAACGATTTGGATTTCATTGGCCTCGATCTTCTTCGCAACCCTCCTGGCGCTGGTTGGGGCTGTTGGCCGTTTATCCAGGAATTCGATTTTTCAGGGAGTTTCGGGATTTTATGTTTCTGTTTTCCGCGGCACGCCTTTGTTGGTGCAAATTTTCATTATATATAATGGCTTGCCCCAGGTCGGCCAACACCTGATGGCAATCGGTCAGGAGGGATTGGGCCGGTTGTTCATTATGGATGCTGTACAGGCTGGTATCCTGGCCCTCAGCCTGAACTATGGCGCGTATATGACCGAAATCTTCCGCGCTGGCATCCAATCGATCAGCCACGGCCAGCGGGAAGCGGCGGAAGCCATCGGCATGAATAATTGGCAAATTATGCAGCGCATCATTCTCCCCCAGGCTGTGCGGGTAATCATTCCAGATATCGGCAACCAGTTCATCGCCATGCAAAAAGACTCTGCCCAGGTTTCAGTCATGGGTGTGTGGGAGATGACTTTCCGGGCCAACCGTTTCGCTCGCCAGGATAGCAAGTTTATGGAAATGTTTTTGGTAGCCGCCATATTATATTGGTTGCTGACCATCGTCAGCTCTTGGCTGGTGGGGTCTCTGGAGAAAAGGATGGCGCATGCTTATGAGCGCTGAACCGATTGTCCAGGTTGAGAACTTACACAAATGGTTTGGCATGCTGCATATTCTGAAAGGCGTGTCTTTCACGGTTGAACCAAAAGAAGTGCTGGTTTTGATCGGTCGCAGTGGTTCAGGCAAAAGCACCTTATTGCGCTGCTTGAACTTCCTGGAAGAACCTTCTGTTGGGACAATCACAATTGCCGGCCAATCCATCACCAGCGGACCAGGAATCGCCGTTGACCGCCAGAAAGTAACTGCCCTGCGCCTGAGTACAGGCATGGTTTTCCAGGAATTCAACCTATTCCCCCATATGACCGCCCTGGAAAACGTGATCGAAGGCCTGATCACCGTCAAAAATATACCCAAAAACCAGGCCATACCCACCGGCAAGCGTTATCTTGATAAGGTCGGTCTTTCGGCCAAATACGACGTTCACCCTATCCGTCTTTCTGGGGGTCAAAAACAACGCGTGGCCATCGCACGTGCCCTGGCGATGGAACCCAAGGTCATGTTGTTCGATGAGCCTACTTCTGCACTCGATCCTGAGTTGATTGGCGAGGTATTGGATGTCATCAAACAGCTTGCCATGGAAGGGACCACCATGCTTATCGTGACACATGAGATGGGCTTTGCGCGCGAAGTTTCCGATCGGGTGATTTACATTGACCAGGGGGAAATTGTCGAGCAGGGTCCACCCGAAGAGGTCTTTGGTAATCCACGTGATGAGCGAACGAGCAAATTTATGGAACCGATCATGAAAGTGCAAAAACTCAAATAGCGATCATCTGGCTGGGGCTGTCTGCAAAACGGACAGCCTCTTTTTATTTAAATCACCCGTCATCATGTATTGAATCACCCAAAAAAATGACAAAGAACATGCTAAAATTTTCACAATATCCCTCGTTGTTTGACGCTACCATACATTTTTTGCATGAAACGCATAGTGTTTTTCATTATGATCACGGTCATCGTACTGTTTATAGGCTCTGCATTGGCCTTTGCTGTAATTCAGCCGATCAAAGTGCTTCCTCGCATTCGTCTCGCGCCTGGTTTTGCGTTGACCGACCAGGAGGGCAAACGGTTAACAAACGAATCGTTGCGCGGCAGCATTGTGGTGTACAGCTTTATGTACACACGCTGCGGCCAGGACTGCACCGCAAGCCTGGATACGTTACGAGCTGTGCAGGCCAACCTGGCAAGCTACAAATCCGGCGGCATCCCGGTCCAAATTGTCACTATCAGCGTTGACCCTGTACACGATACATCTGCAGCGCTCTTGCAGTTCGCCCAGGCCAACCAGGCGGAGCCAGCCACCTGGCGCATCGGAACCATGCAAGATGCCACCCTGCTGAAAACCGTGGTTGGTGGAGGCTTTGAAGTATTTTACCAATCCAACCCCGATGGCTCAATCAAACTGGATCAGGTGTTCACGCTGGTAGATGCTTACGGCATCATCCGGGGGGAATACCGTTACAGCGGGCTGACATCGAATTCAGAACGAATTATGCGCCATATCAATGTCCTGGTAGATGAGATTCATAAAAGCGTTGGAGCCGCTCGCCTGGCATATGAAGCAGCCCACCTCTTTTTGTGTTACGCACCTTAACAATTCGAAATGCAAAAGAAACCTCTTCTCCTTCTTGCAGTCATCATCGCAGTCGGGTTAGGCATCTTCGTAGGAATCAAGTTCTTTGGTCCACATAATTTTCACGGCACAGTACTGCAATCCCCCGAAGCAGCCAAAGACTTCAGTCTCACATCAATGCACGGTCAGTCAGTCAAACTCAGCGATTTCCGCGGCAAGATCGTTCTCCTTTATTTTGGGTATACTTTTTGCCCGGATGTTTGCCCTACCACTTTGTCCGAAATCAAAAAGGCTATGGGAATCATGGGGAATGGTGCGGAGCATATCCAGGTCATTATGATCACCGTTGACCCAGAGCGCGATACACCTGCCGTGCTAAACAGCTACATGGCGCAGTTTGATCCAAGTTTTTTGGGACTGACAGGGTCTGTGAGAGAGATCCAAAATATCGCCTCGCCTTTCGGTGTTTATTTCGCCCGCCAAGAAAACACCAACAGCAAAGATTACCTGATGGAGCATACAGCGGCACTCATGGCTATCAACCAGCAGGGTTATCTCAAGCTGATTTGGCCTTACGGCACACCAGCGGCAGATCTTGCCGATGATCTCAATTACATGCTGCGATAACCAAAAAGGAGGCAAGAAATGAAGAAAAATATTCGACCAATCTTCTTGATCTTCATACTCGCCGCATTGATCCCTGCCTGTCAGTCAGGCACGTCACGGCGGATTTCCATCACTGAAGCCTGGGGACGAGCTGCGCCAGCCGAAACAATGACTTCTGCTTTCTACCTGAAGATCTCCAACTCTGGTGACGCCGATCGACTGATAGCTGTGCAAAACGCTAACTGTGGATCGACAGAACTGCACGAATCGATGATGGATGCCAATGGCGTGATGAGCATGAAACCCATCCCCGATGGAATTGAAATCCCCGCCAACGGCACTATTGAGTTAAAGCCTGGCGGGATCCATATCATGTGCATGGAAAAGAAAGGTAGCTTTGAGGCAGGCAGCAAGCAATCCATTGAGTTAAAGTTTGAAAAAGCCGGTGCAATCACAGTCCAGGCAGAAATCCGCCAGCCCTGAGCAGTTAGTTAATTGCGCAACGATTAGCGCATTTCATTGTTTTCTATTCTGTACCTTGAAAAAATATTGGCTGCTTTTTGGGGCGAGCGTCATAATCGGTTTAGCGCTGGTAATTATCAGCTTTAGCCTGGGACGCCAACTGCGAGCACTGAAGCACCTCAACGGAGCTGAACTAAACCCGGCGGTTCCAGCGGTTGGTTTTCGTCTGCTCGGGGCAGACGGCAGGCCGCTGGAGCTTAGCGCTTTGCGAGGGACAGCCGTTCTGCTCTACTTTGGTTACACTCACTGCCAACAAGACTGCCCTGCAGTTTTGCAACGGTTGGCAGAGGTGCTCCAAAGTTTGGGGAATAATTCGGTGCGAGTTGAGGTGGTGATGGTCAGTATCGACCCGCTGCGCGACACACCTGCCATTCTCCAGCGCTTCATTGAACCCTACGGACCCGGTTTTTCCGCTGCAGTTGGACAGCCCCAAGAAACGCATGATCTGGCGGCCAGCTACGATCTCGATTATGCCACAGATGCTCAGGGCAAAATTGCGCACACGCCCCTTGTTTTCTTAATCGATCCGGCTGGCTGTTGGCGAGCGGTGTATCCACCTGCTCTTTCTGCTCTCCAGATCAGCGCCGACCTGGACCAGATTCTCCAGGAGCCGCTTTCGTCCAGCCCCTGTTCACAGGGACTGCCCACACCATGAATTAGGCAGTGTTCTGGGAACTGCCTGGTTTGACAACCATTTTATTCTAAATCGTGAGGAGGATGTGTAATGGCAAAAAACAAACCAAACAAGCAAGAAGAGTTCAAGCCAAAAGGCACGGTCGCCGTCCTGGTGATCTTTGTGATCACCCTGATCGTGCTGTGGAGTTACGTGTATTACCTGTTGGTCTCTCGAGGGGCAACAATATGAGCGGGCAAGCAAAACCATCTCTGCATATTGACTCTTATGAGCGCAATTGGATTATCGTAACAGTTGTGTTACTGGTTGTATTTGCAACAGCCGTCAGCGTCGCCGGATTTATGATGGGTATTAATGTCCCGGCTCCCCAGAACCGGGTCGACCCGAAAACAGTCAATAAAGAAGGTCCATTTGCAAACCCAGGCTTGCGCGATTTGGGCGGCGGCAAGTATGAGGCGTACGTGTTGGCGCAGATGTGGAAGTTTACACCCAACACCCTGAGTGTTCCGGTGGGTTCAAGTGTAACGTTCTATATCACCAGCATCGATGTCCAACATGGATTCAAGCTTGCCAACCTGAGCACCGGCGAAGCCACCAACTTAAACGTGCAAGTTGTGCCAGGCCAGGTTTCCAAATTGACTATCAAGCTGGATAAAACCGGCACTTACCAGTATATCTGCACCGAATACTGCGGCGCCAGCCACCCAGCGATGTTCGGCACGCTCGAAGTCACCCCCTAAGCACCAGAGGAGGCAACATGACTGCATCTACTTACCAAATTTCAGCAACTGAAAAGAAATTTATCTCCTGGCACCTGTTTGTGGCGGTCACCGCCTTATCCATCGGCAGCCTGTTTGGCCCTCTGCAGGCTTTCGAAGGCGCCAAGATCGATCTTTACCAATATCTCAAGCCAATCATCCAGTCTTATTACCAGGGACTGACGCTGCACGGTGTCTTGAATGCATTGGTTTGGACTACATTTTTCATCACCGGATTCCTGACGCTCACCACGATTCACGGTTTACAACGGCCTTTGAAGCTGCCAAAGCTCAATTACGCTGGATTTGGCATCATGGTCGCTGGCCTGTTGATCACCGCAGTGCCAATTTTGCTCAACCAGGCATCCGTGCTGTACACTTTCTACCCTCCCATGAAAGCCAGCCCCTTGTTTTACCTGGGTTTGACCCTGGTGGTCGTGGGCAGTTGGGTGGAAGGTTGGGGGTTTTACCTCACGTATATGGATTGGCGCAAAGCCAACCCCGGTGTCCGCACTCCCTTGATGACCTTCGGCGGCCTGATCACCATGGTCCTCTGGCAGTTTGCTACCCTGGGTGTGGCGGCAGAGATACTCACCCAACTTCTCCCCTGGTCGTTGGGTTGGCTGCCCGGTGTAGATCCGCAGTTTGCCCGCACTGAGTTTTGGTTTACCGGCCACCCGTTGGTATATTTCTGGCTGCTGCCAGCCTACGTTTCCTGGTATGCCTTGCTCCCCAAGCAGGCAGGCGGAAAACTGTTCAGTGATTCGCTGGCGCGCGTGGCATTCTGGCTATTCCTGGTGCTTTCTATCCCATTGGGCTTCCACCATCAATTTGTCGATCCGGGTGTGCCCCCTCTGTGGAAGTACATTCACGCCCTGCTCACCTACTCTGTTTTCTTCCCGTCTATGATGACAGCCTTTACGGTCATCGCCTCGCTGGAATACAGTGCCCGGCAACGCGGTGGCAAAGGGATGTTGGGCTGGATTCGTGCTTTGCCCTGGGGTGATCCTTCGGTGGCCTCTCAGCTCCTGGCTGGCATCCTCTTTTTCTTCGGAGGCATCGGCGGCATCACCAATGCCTCTTATAATATCAACCTGGTGATCCACAATACAACCTGGGTTCCGGGTCACTTCCACCTGACGGTTGCTTCAGCAGTTACTCTGTCGTTTATGGGCATTTCGTATTGGCTGGTGCCGTATTTGACAGGCAAGAAGCTCTGGAAACCCCAATGGGCTGTGATCCAGGCCTGGCTGTGGTTTGTCGGCATGATCATCTTCTCGAACGGCATGCACACCCTCGGCCTGCTCGGCGCCCCGCGCCGCACCCCATTGGGTATTGCCCCCTATGTTCCGGATGCCTGGAATGGCCGTTTGATCCAGGATGCGGTGGGAGGAGCAATCCTCCTGGTAGCCGCATACTTGTATGTTGTGATCCTGGCTGTTACCGCATTCTCCAAGAACGCCGAGAAAGCAGATGTCCAGGTGCCCCAGGCCGAGGCAATGCAAGATCCCGCCGCGTCACCCGCCTGGTTGGACCGTTGGGCTCCCTGGTTGGCCGCTACCATTCTGCTGATCGTCATCGCGTATGGCCCACAGCTCGTAGCGCAAATCTCAACGATTCAACTCACTTCGCCCGGTTTTATAATCCGCTAGATCATTGTTTCTGGAGAGCGCATCTCGTTGAGATGCGCTCTCCAGTCGCAGGTTTTGGTTATGCTCAAGAATAGTGTCGATTGGAAAACGCGCCAGGGCAGCCTGGCGCGGCGCATGCTGAACAGCATTGAACGCATCAACCTGGCGTTGGAATCCCCATTCAACCGCCTGGTCGGTGATCCGCGTTATAACCCTTTTTACCACACCGGCACAATCAGTGTTTTCTTGCTGCTTGTAATCCTCTTCACTGGGATCTATCTCAGCCTGTTTTATCCTTTTGGTTTTAACGCCGCGTATGCAACGATCGCGCGCGTCGAAGCGAACCCCATAGGACGGATCATACGAGCCCTGCACCGTTATGCATCCGCTGCTGCTCTGCTCACCAGCCTGCTGCACGGTTGGCGCACTTTCTTCATGGACCGCTTCCGCGGCGCTCGCTGGTTGGCCTGGGTAACCGGCATAATTATGGTCGCTGCAGTATGGTTTGCCGGCATCACGGGCTATTGGTTGATTTGGGACGTGCGTGCCCAATCGATCAGTGACGGTCTGGTCAGGCTGGTGCTGAGCTGGCCGGCAGCGCTGGGATTTCTGCTCGACAACCTGCTCACCCCGCGCGCCGGCACGGGATGGTTCTTTGTGCTGCTCATGGAAATTACCCATGTCCTCATGGGCCTGGCAATCATTTTGTTTTTTATTTATCATATTCGCCGATTAAGCCGGGCAAAGATCAATCCACCGCGGTATTGGATGGGTGGGCTTTTACTGCTGCTGGTGTTGGCAGCGGCTTTTTTCCCTGCAGGTATGCTGCCGCCTGGCGATCTGGGGCAATTGCCTGGCGCATTCCCCATTGATATCTTCTTCCTGTTTTACCTGCCAGCTTCCCTTAACAATCCAGTTGGTGTATGGGTCGCGATCGTCCTCGTGGTGGTTGTCAGTGCGCTTGTGCCTTGGTTGATCCGCCGCAAACCGCTCAAGCCAGTCTCGATCAACGGCCCCCGCTGCACCGGCTGCACGTTGTGCTCCGCAGACTGCCCTTACAAAGCGCTAAAAATGGTGGAGCGCACAGACGGCCTGCCACACAAATTCGTCGCCTTATTGGATCCCGAACTCTGTGTGAGCTGTGGCATTTGCATCGGTTCCTGCCCAACCCTGGCAATTTCACTGGGCGACCAGCCTCCAGAAGCAGTATGGGAACAAACAGTTGCCCAGGCGGCGGCACGCAGTGAAAAGCCTATTTCCGTGGTTTTTGCATGCGAGAGGCATGCCTTCCAGGGTGCCCACGCTCACATAGATGCTTCAGGCAGTTTGAAATTTCCTATGGACGCCG
The DNA here is from genome assembly GCA_029782365.1 of Chloroflexota bacterium. GTDB lineage: Bacteria > Chloroflexota > Anaerolineae > Anaerolineales > UBA4823 > CAWBUW01. The sequence goes on along the minus strand of JAKOUW010000160.1, from coordinate 113,598 downwards.
GAGAAGCTGGCAGACTTGCGCACGAAGTGCGCATCGTACCCCTCACTTGCATCGGGATGGCTCATCCTGATCTGGTCGAGCGTGCCCTCTCGGCTGGTGCGGACGAAGTGCGTTTTGTGGGTTGCCCGCCAGAAGATTGCGCCAATCGCGAAGGCAATCTGTGGGTCCAACACCGCCTGGAACGCCGCCGCTTGCCGCGCCTGCGCCTGGAACCTGCAAAAGCGCCTGTTTTTAGCTCGTGGGCCGCCCCGAATGATTTTTGGCGAGCGGTAGAAGGCAAACTCCCGCCAGTGGTAGCCAGCGCATATGAGAATATCCCTGCTAACCGACTGAGCTGGCAAAAATTTGCCCCGGCCATTCTTCTGATGGCCATTATCCTGGGCGTTCAGCTCTGGCTGACCAATGTCTCTGTTCAGCCATACCCTACCAGCCAAGGGCTGGTTGAAATCAGCATCGAACACAGGCCAGGCCAGCCATTGAAATCCAACGGGCAAGTTGAGCCAGTCCTCGAAGCCGATTCAACCCTCCAACTTTTCGTCAACATGGATGGCAACCCGGCTTTATCGCAATCCTTTGGCGCGATATCTGCCGGTCAGATTGTTGGCCTGGCGCGCCTGGCAGTAACACCGGGCATCCACCAACTAAAGATTGAAATAGCCGGAGAGGGCAACCGTTTGACTGTTTTTGACCAGCAAGTAGCGATTTCAGCCAGACAAATCTGGCGCCTGCCAATTGAAGACGCCAAGATCAAAGGGGATCCGGTGATGGGCGAACGCCTGTTCAATGACCAGGTGTTCGGAGCGCGCGCAGGCTGTACGATTTGCCACTCCCTTGATCCCAACCAATTGAAAGCCGGGCCTTCGCTGGCTGGCGTAGCCACCAGGGCCGCCTCTCGGGTGCCAGGTTTGAGCGCCGAAGCATATCTGCGCCAATCCATCTTAGAACCCAATGCTTACGTGGTTGAAGGGTATCCGAGCGGCCAAATGCCCGCAAATTTCAAGACACTTCTCAGCGACTCTCAAGTTCAAGATATAGTGGCATTTTTACTGACTTTGAAGTAAACTATTGCAGTATGTGATATTCACCACAAGAGGAGATTGTAGAATGAAAAAATTGTATATCAGCATTGTTTTGATCGCCGCCCTGAGTTTACTCCTGGCAGCTTGTGGAGGCGGCGGCGATCCCAAGGTTCAGGCTGGTAAAGATTTGTTTAACCAGTCAACCATTGGTGCCAACGCCGGTTGTGTAACCTGCCACTCGTTAGATAAAGATGTTGTGATCGTTGGCCCATCCTTTTACGGCGTCGGAACCTCCGCTGCAAACATGGTGCCCGGCATGTCGGCTGAGCAGTATATCCGCCAATCCATCGAAGATCCAAATGCCTTTATTACCCCAGGTTTTGAGGATAAAAAGGATGTGATGCCAAAGGATTGGAAAACAGTGCTCACCCCAGAACAGGAAGATGACCTGGTTGCCTTCTTGTTGAGTCTGAAGTAATTTGAAAGCAATCAGACGCTGATCTCAAGATCAGCGTCTGATTGCTTCAAGTCAGTGTTTTTTGTTTGGATAGTATGTCTCCTGAGCGCTGCCCTGCACACCATTTGTGGTACGATTTCCATACAATTCGCCGTTGACTGTCACTACAAAACTGCCTGCGCCAGAAGTCTCTCCGGCCACACTGCTGATGCTTGTCCACTGTACCTTAAGAACATTGCCATCGATCACACCAGTCCCTTCCTGGATACCGCCTGTGACCAGCCATTGAATTCTATAATTGCCTGGAGTGTCGCCCGGTTTAATGGTCAGAGTGCCACCGTAAGCGACTCCATCGGGGCTGACGCCATTAATGGCATAGTCCCCCACCAGGTCAGGCACCGAGCCTGGCGCAGCATCAGCTCCCAGGGCAGCCGGTTGGCCAGTACAAGCGGTTAAAAAAAGTGTGATAAGTAAACAAATTAATATTTTTCGCATACGATTCTCCTGAACAATGATCCATCTTGACAGCAATTATTGTAGCATGAAGTTTCTTTACAACAGGAGTTGAACATGAGCACAAAAACTTACCGGGTTAGTGTCCCCACCACCGAGCACTGGCGCAAGATGATCAAGTGCCAATATGCCTGCCCGGTGAATACCGACGCCCGTGCATATGTGACTGCCATTGCCCGCGGTGAATTAGAAGAGGGCTACCGCATTGCACACGATCCAAACCCTCTTTCCACGGCCTGTGGGCGAATTTGCGGCGCACCCTGCGAAGCTGCCTGCCGGCGCGGTATCATCGAGCCTGATTTCCATCCAATTGCCATTCGTCCCTTGAAAAGAGTGCTGACCGAACGCTTCGGCCCCGAGGCCGCTAAAACCAAACCCGCCCGCGAAAAAGAAAGCGGCGCAGTCATTCAGCTTGAGGATGTGGCTGTAGTTGGCGAGGTATTTTCGCGCGATATCCGACGCACACCCGCCAATGGAACTGTGCCAGGGAATGGCGCAGCGGAGGTATATTCGCCAGTGCGCTGGTCACGCGCCGAGCTGCAGCGCCTGGGAGCGCAGCCCGGCCGGAAGAAAGGCAAAGTCGCCATCCTTGGAGCCGGACCATCCAGCCTGTCGGCAGCCCATGACCTGGCCCTGCTCGGACACAAAGTCGTCATTTATGAAGCGGGTCCTAAAACAGGCGGGATGATGCGCTACGGTGTGCCCGTCTATCGCATTGAACAAGAAGCGATGGATTCGGAAATCCAGGGTATTCTCGATTTGGGCGTCGAGATCCGCTTCAACACGCCGATCGGAAAAGATATTAAATTGGCCGATCTACGCAAAGAATACGACGCCGTGTACCTGGGCATCGGTTTGATGAAAGGTCGAGATTTAAAAGTTGAAGGCGCTGATCTCGATGGTGTGATCACCGCAGTCGATTTGCTGTTGAATTACAATCTGGGCTACAAAGTCACGCTGGGCAAAAAAGTGCTGGTGATCGGCGGAGGAGATGTTGCCATGGACGCCGCCCGGACAGCTTTGCGCCTGGGGATCGCCCAAATGGAATCAAAAGAGGGCGATGAAGAAGATTTCCAAAAGGCTGGCTCTGATACCATGCGCTCTGCTTTGGACGTGGCGCGCACTGCCATGCGCATGGGCGTCGCAGATGTAACCATGTTAGCTCTCGAATCGTGGGAAGAACTGCCTGCCTCCAAGTTCGAAGTGGATGAGGCGCAGGAAGAAGGCGTGCAAATTTTCCCGCGCAAAGGCCCCAGCAAAATCATTGGCAAAGACGGCAAAGTAACCGGGTTAGAAGTCATCGATGTTTTGTCTGTTTTTGATGAAAACAAACGCTTCAACCCAAAATTTAAAGAAGGCAGCGAAACCGTCTGGAACTGCGATACGATCATTCTGGCAATTGGTCAACGCGCCGATCTGGAAGTGCTGGGAGGAGCAGATGATGTGCGCATCTCGCCGCGCGGTTTTGTGGAAGTGAATCCCCAAAATGGCCAGACCAGCGCGCCAGATGTATTCGCTGGCGGCGATGTCGCTTACGGCCCGCGCCTGATTATCGATGCAGTGCGACATGGGCATATCGCCGCCTTAGGAATTGAAGAACGCATCCAGGGAAAAAAGTTCAAAATTGATGTCGCCACAGAGTGGACTGATCTGCCAAACCATGTAATGTTTGATAATTGGACCAAACTCGCTCGCCGGCCTATCCCCAGCCTGCCGCTCGACCGCCGCACCGGCATTGATGTCGTCGAGCTGGGTTATACAACTGCCGAAGCGGCCGAACAAGGCAGCCGGTGCCTGGAGTGTGGGGTCAACACAATCTTCGATGGCACTAAATGTATCCTGTGCAATGCTTGTGTCGATATCTGTCCCTGGGACTGCTTAAAGATCGTCAGCTTAAAACAAATCCAGAGTGATGAAACCTTCGGTAAAGTGGTCGAGTTTCAATTGGGCGGAGCGCTGCAAGATTATCTGCACGAAAACGAATTAACCGTTGCAGCCATGCTCAAAGACGACGACACCTGCACGCGTTGTGCATTGTGCGCTGATCGCTGCCCGACCGGCGCAATCACCATGGAAACTTTCCGCTTCAAGGAAATTTTGAGCTACGAACAGGCCGCCTGATGGTGAAAAAGAAAATCTCGATGCTGATCCAATTTCAAGGAGAATGAGATGCAAAATGTGATCGATTACGTTAGAAACAGCCGGGTCTGGAAATCTTTTTTCCGCCATGGATGGCCAGACAACCCATTAGACCGCTCACTGGTGATGACAACCAATGTATTCTTCCATCTGCACCCGGTCAAAATCAACCGCAAGAGCTTGCGCTGGACTTACTCTTTAGGCCTCGGCCTGATCTCAGCCATCACATTTGCCGAGCTGACCCTGACCGGTATTTTGTTGATGTTCTATTACGCCCCCACGATTGAACGCGCCTACGGCTACATCACCATTTTGCAAACGGAAGTCGCCTTTGGCCAGCTCCTGCGCAATATGCACCGCTGGGGAGCGCATTTGATGGTTTTGGTTGTTGTGCTTCACATGGTGCGCGTCTTCTACACTGGCGCTTATAAACCGCCGCGCCAATTCAATTGGGTGGTTGGTGTTGTGCTGTTGATCCTCACACTCGGTGCCAGCTTCACTGGTTATCTTTTGCCCTGGGATCAACTGGCCTTCTGGGCGATTACGGTTGGCACGAGCGTAGCCGGTTATGCACCGCTGCTTGGCTCCACAGCCAAAGCAGTCCTGCTCGGCGGGCCTGAGGTGGGCCAAGAGGCGCTGACGCGCTTCTATGCGCTGCATGTGATGTTGATCCCAGCCGGAATTGCCTTGCTCACATCGCTTCATCTCTGGCGTGTGCGCAAAGATGGCGGCCTGGCAGCCAATGAAATCAAAGACGAAGAATAGGAGGATCCGATGGCACAAGAAACCCCTGCCAATCCCCGCAAAGAATCTTTTGCAAAGAACGCGACCAAAACCTATTCGCTGGTTGAATTGGTGCGCGCCCCAACCCAAATGGTCGATCACGGCCCAGATAACTCTATCTTCGCTTTTCCATTTGTTGCCATTGTTGAACTGCTGCTCAGCCTGGGTGTAACTGTCGTCTTGTTGGCTATGTCATTGATCGTCAATGCACCTCTAGAAGAGATCGCCAACCCCAACACCACAACCGATCCGGCCAAGGCGCCCTGGTATTTTATGGGCTTACAGGAAATGCTTGAACATGGTCACCCAACGTTGATGGCTGTGATCATCCCGACCATCCTGGTCTTGTTCGTCATGGCAATCCCATACCTTGATAATTCCCGCGACACCGCTGGCGTATGGTTCAGTCACAAGCGTGGTAAAAAAATCACCCTGTACACAGCTATTTACACGCTGGTCATGCAGGTCGCTTTCATTTTGTTGGATAATTTCATCCAACCGCGTGAGGCTCTGCGCGGCATCCTGCCTGACTTTGTCGTCCAGGTACTCTTACCGGGCGTCATCATGGCGGTGATTGTGTTGATACCTGTATTTGTGATCAGGCGCAGCAAACCCAGCGCGCGGGAAGTCCTGCTGGTATTATTTACGGTGATGATCGTCTCAGCGGTGGTTTTCACCCTGACCGGTTTCCTATTCCGCGGGCCTGGCTTCAAACTCTACCTGCCCTGGAATATGCCCAACAATTACAACCCGTTTAGCAACCTGTGAGCGGAGGGGAAGGATGAAAACAAAGCAGAGTCTCAACCGCCGGCAAATTCTCGGCCTGGTCTGGACCGGATCGATTGCCATATTCCTGGGCCAGGCTGCCGTTGCCCTGGTAAATTTTATCAAACCACGCACTTCTGGGGGTTTTGGCGGGCAGGTGGTAGCTGGTAAACTGGCAGAATTTGCCGTCAATTCAGTCAACCGCATCAGCGCAGGCCGTTTTTACCTGGTTCGAGATGAAAATGGCGTGCTGGCGCTGTGGCAAAAATGCACGCACCTGGGCTGTGCAGTGCCGTGGGTCGAAGCCGAAGGCCAGTTCCACTGCCCATGCCATGGCTCATTGTACAACCGGCACGGCGAAGTCACCGGTGGCCCTGCGCCTCGCCCGCTGGATCGTTTTCCAGTTTCGATCAACAATGGTGATGTGGTGGTAGACACCAGCAAACCTATTGAACGAACGAAATTCGACCCATCGGAAATCACGAAGGCATAAGGAGGGACATATGAAATCCGAACCAAATTATGAGCGCATGATGGTTGCCGGCCTGGTACTGACGATTTTAGCGATCATCGGCTTCACGGTTTTTTGGCTGCAAGATACCACTCGCCTGGCAAAGGCCGCCGATTCATTAAACAGAGAAAGAGTGTCGGCAGGTGCCAAGATTTACCAGGCGCAGTGTGTCAGCTGTCACGGCAGCCAGGGTGAGGGCGGAGTCGGTATGGTTTTAAACAGCAAGCAATTGCTAAAAAGCACTCCCGATGAAGTGTTCTTTTCATTAATTCGCTCAGGCGTCCCCAATACAAAAATGCCTGCCTGGAGCATTCAATTCGGTGGGCCGCTCACAGACGAGGATGTTCGCAACGTAGTCGCGTTTATTCGCAATTGGGAGCCCAAAGCGCCAGATATTCAACCCGTTGTGTTCACTCCCTCAGCCGAACGGGGAGCTGTGCTTTTCGACAGCACTTGCGCCCTGTGCCACGGCGAAAATGGCAAGGGCGGCAAGACAGCAGCTCCTGCCATCAACAACCCTGACCGCCTCAGCCAGTTGGATAATAACTGGTATCGAGATGTGATCAAGAATGGCCGGCCTGCCAAGGGTATGCCCACCTGGGGAACCGTGCTCAGTCCCAACCAGATCGAAGATATCGTTGCACTGATCGATTCGTGGCGCCAGGGAAAAACCGTCCAGGCCTCCTTCGATATTAATGAAGCAATCAGCGCGGCGATGTTCTCCTTACAAAACAATGACTTGGGCAGTGCACTAATCCAGACGCAGCGAGCAATCTCGGTTGCTCCGCCGGTGGCCGCAGAAATCCTTACCAACGTAGAAGCGCAGTTGAAAGACAATGATACGGTTGGCGCTCAAAAGAATCTGCAGTACCTGTTGGACAACTGGCCGATTGGCGACCCTAGCAATGGACAGACACTCTATGCGAAGAAATGCTCCCCTTGTCACGGCAATGACGGCCAGGGAGGCGTCGGAAAGAAACTTCACCCCAATGAGTTCATCCAGTCGCAGAAGAACGCTGATTTGGTCCAGTTTATCCTGACTGGTAGGCCTGGCACCGCTATGGCTGGCTTTAAAGGCCGCCTCTCGGATACGGAGTTGGCTGATATTGTGGCATTCCTGCGCACCTGGCAGCCATAACCTTAAACCTCTCTAACCATCCATCAACAAAACGTGGCAGCTACAAGGCTGCCACGTTTTGTTCATCCGCCTGTCGTACTGGCACGGATGGCAATCAAAGCCGCAAAAACCAACGCCAGGGCATAAATCAGCATCTCCCGCCGTGTTTCCTGGCCTTTTGTATAAGTATAGACGGCCGGGATAGTGATGACTGCCACCACCCCATATAAAACGTGGAACCAGCCGCGCGCTGGTGCAACACCTACCACCAGCCACTGGTATGCGCCTAATAAGCCTTGCAGCACAGGCAGCACTGCCCCGATGACCAATGCCCCCCAATAACTGCTGTCCATACCGAGCTTGCGAAAATAGCGAATAAAACCCCAAACACCCATGGCGAAAAAATACAATGTAATGCTGCGCGCCAGCCCACCGTGTACCACTGCTAAGTCCATGCGATCTCTCCTTAGACAAAATTTCTATTATTGTATCGCAATCGGCTTGCCTCCAAAATAATAGAATCACCCTTTTGTTGAATAGAAAATCACCCATCCAGATTTTTAAGGCAGCCAAGACAGTGCAAGTTTTTTGGTACACTAGTCAATCAAGATATACTATATCTACATAGTCTCAGATTGTGATAAAATGTGCAAAAAGGGTAGACCCCGAAGATTTCTGAAGAGGAGAGAGGAGTATTTGGGATGACGGCTGATGCAGCAAAACCCAAAATAAACCGGCGAGAATTCCTAAACCTGGCATGGTTGGCCTCGCTGGGCTTTGTCACACTGCAATTTGCTGGTGGGGTATATTTATTCTCTATGCCGCGCTTCAAAGCAGGCGAGTTTGGCGGAGTTTTCACCGTTGGCAAGACTTCCGATCTGCCTTCTGCGGGCTCTGCGCCGCTGGCGTTTCCCAAGGTAAAACTCTGGATTTCCAACACCGACCAGGGAGTGTTCGCTATTTACAAAGTTTGCACGCACCTTGGATGCCTTTACAATTGGAACACGCAGGAGAATAAATTTATCTGTCCTTGCCATGGCTCACAGTTCCAATTAAATGGCGAATATATCCGCGGGCCGGCGCCGCGCTCGCTCGATCGCTTCGTTCTCCAATTCGTCGATTCAAACGGCAAGGTAATCGCTCAAACTGACCCAGCTACCGGCGGTCCTGTTCCGGTGCCGAGTAATCCGGATGCGCAGATACTCGTGGATACTGGAAAACGCATCACCGGTAAGACGCACAACTAAGCCGTTACAATCGCCCTTGAAAACCCCAAATATTCTGCTTCCGAGCGGAGAAACTTATGCAGAAACCCAACTTTGTTGAATTACGCCAAAAAGCCAGCAAAATGCTGGATGATCGCGTGCGGATCCTCACCGCAGGTTTGAGTCTGAATGAGCTGCGCGCCATTATGCGCGGCGAACCGGCTACTGAAAAGCCGAACCCGCGTTATAAAGTGCACACAACCAGCTTCTTGTTCCATATTCGCCCACGCTATTATGAAAAAGCCAGCACGCTGTTCACCCACACCTTCCGACTGGGCTTTTTCACCTCTTTTTTCTTCTTTGTTGAGCTGATCACCGGTCTGATCCTGATGATCTATTACATCCCATCTCCCGATCATGCTTACCAATCCGTCTATAAACTGGTGTCTGAAATTCCATTTGGGCAGATGCTGCGCGATATCCACCGCCTGGGGGCTGAAGCGATGGTTATCTTCACCGCGCTGCATATGTTCCGCACATACCTGACAGGCTCGTACAAGAAAGAGCGAAGTTTTACCTGGCTAACCGGGGTGATTCTGCTGCTCACCACCTTACTGCTCAGTTTCAGCGGCTATTTGCTCCCCTGGGACCAACTGGCTTATTGGGCGGTGACCATCGGCACGTCAATGGCTGAGGCAGCGCCCTTATTTGGTACGCAGGTTAATTTGCTGCTGCGCGGCGCCCCGGATATATCCACGAACGGCTTGCTGCGATTTTACCTTCTGCACGTCGTGCTCATGCCCCTGGTAGCCATTCTGGTAATCAGTATTCATTACTACAAAGTCTCACGTGAGCATGGAATATCTCTACCCGCCAAATATGATGAAGGCGGTGTTACACCAGAAGAGAAAAAAGTCGGTAAAACGCGCATCGATTTTATTCCCGATCTGTTCACCCATGAAATCTTCCTGACCGCTTTGGGGTTGATGTTCATGATATGGGCGACATCTTCCTTTTACCATGCGCCTCTTGAGCACATTGCTAATCCCCAACAAACTCCGCTGGATACAATGGCTCCCTGGTATTTCTTGTGGCTGCAGGGCATGCTCAAGATTGATCCTGCCTCTATCATCAAAGGTTGGTTTGCAACCATTGGATTAAGAGTTGAACTGAGCCAGATCCTCAATTCCAAGCAGATTATGGGTATCGTCCTGCCGACCATTTTATTTGGGGTACTGTTCGCTGTGCCTTACCTTGATCGCAATCCGAACCGCTCTTTATTCAAACGGCCATGGGCTGTGGCGATCGGTTTGCTTTTCGCCATGACCATCATTTTACTTTCTTACATGGGTCTGCCCACATACGGCATCGAGACCCCTGCCGCTACCCGCATTGTTCAAGATCTGGCGCCGATGGAAGGCCTGGGGCCGCTGCGAGCCGTCCCATTTGACCAGCTTCAGCCAGGAGTCTATGAAGTGGATAAGACACCTACTGAAAAACTATGTCCAAAGTTGGATTATGGCTGCCCGGCTCTTGAGGCGGTTTTCAAGCAGTACACCGATCGCGTTAATCAGGCGCGCGATACAAACAAGCTGCCCAATGTGCAGGCATTGATGATTATCGAAGACTGGCAAGAAAACCTTCGCAAGGTTACATTGCGCATCTTGTGGACTCCAGCCAACGCCACAGAGCCGCTCAGTTATGAAAACCATGTTTTCTTGCATAAAGACCACAACCGCGACTGATGCGGCGGAGGACATCTGGAAATGAACCGTGTTCAAATCGAAATCTCTTTAGGATTAGTCTTCATGCTGTTGAGCAGCTTCTTCCTGGTTAATTATGCTACTCGGGAAGAAGACCGCATGGCGGAATTGGCCCGGGCTGAACAGGCTCAGTCGATTGAAGTTGGCGCAGCCTTATTCGAAAACAATTGCATTGGCTGCCATGGTAAACAAGGTCAGGGCATTCAAGGGTTGTGCCCTCCACTTAACGATAAACATTTCTTCACCGACCGCCTGAAAGAGGTCGGCTGGGGCGGCACCCTGGAAGATTATATTATCGCTACCGTCTCGAGCGGCCGTTTGGTTTCCACACGCCCCGAAACCTACCCGGGCGGTGGAAAACCGGCGATGCCCAGTTGGTCGGATCGCTACGGCGGCCCTCTGCGAGACGATCAAATCCATGATATTGCCCAGTTCATCTTGAATTGGAAATCGACAGCTATGAACCAGGTTGTATTGGCAACTGTGGAAGTGCCCGGCACTACCTCAAATGATCCGGTTGAGCGCGGCAAAGCTCTTTATACTTCTGGCGCCTGCGTCGCCTGCCATACCTTGGGCAGCCTGAGCGCTGGCCAGGTGGGGCCCAACCTGACTCACATCGGCAGCGAAGCCGCCACTCTGGTTCCCGGGCAATCGGCTGAGGATTTCCTAAAGGAATCCATTATCAAGCCGAATGCGTACATCGCCAAGAATTGTCCCACGGGCCCTTGCCAGCCCAATATCATGCCGCAGAATTTTGGCGATCAATATAATGAGCAGCAGATCAGCGACCTGGTAGCTTTCTTGCTGGCTCAGAAATAAAGGGAAGCGAGCAACATGGCACGTTTCTATCGCCTGGCTGCTTATATCATCGGGATGGTGCTGTTCATCAGCGCAGTCCTAGTCAGCGGCGTCCGCGCTCAACAGGGCAGCGATTCACCTCTTGTCAAACAGGGTGCAGAGTTGTTCGCTCAAAACTGCGCAGTTTGTCATGGCAGCCAGGGCCAGGGCCGCATTGGTGCAACCCTGGCGAAAAACTGGCCGTCAATCCGCCCTGACCTCGAAATCAAAGCCACCATTAGTAATGGCGTCAGTGGCTCGCCGATGCCTGCCTGGAGCCAGGCAAACGGCGGCCCACTCAGCGACAGCGAGATAGAGGCGATTGTCGCCTATATTCTTACCTGGGAAAGCGGCCAACCTTACGTGTATGTGCCCGAAGTAACAGCCACCTTCCGCCCGCCCATCAGCCCTGTGCCAGATGTGCAAGGCGATCCCAATAAAGGTGCATCCTTGTTCGACCAAAACTGTGTCGTCTGCCATGGCCCAAACGGCCAGGGTCGCATTGGCGCCAGACTGAGCAAAAATTGGTCTGCAATTCGCCCAGACCTCGAGGTGAAATCAACCATCTCCAACGGCGTTACTGGTTCGGTGATGCCCGCCTGGAGCCAGGCCAAAGGCGGCCCGCTCAGTGATAATGAGATCAACGACCTGACAGCCTTCATCCTCTCTTTGCCCAATACTGCCAGCACGGAGCCCGCTCCCACCAGTTCAGCAGCCAGTCAACCGGTCAGCGATATTGGCAGCCTGGGAGGTATCCTGCTGACGATTGTTATCTTCGGATTAATTGTCGGCGTGATTCTGCTGGTGCAGCGTCCAAGCGAAAAATAACCAAACCAGTCTTCTGGACGAGCCTTACAAATTTGTAAGGCTCGTTTTATTTTTTATTTATAGTTTGCTCCTTTGTAAGACAGCTTAAATCTTGTAACACACTCCGTTGGATCTCGTTTTAATTATCAGAAATCGTTAGATGATTCTGTAACGAAGGAGAGTGAATATGGAAAACCTCAAGAAATTGAACAGAACGCAGGACGGAACTTCTGTCATCCATTCAAGCCATCCACGCGGAAAAACTACCGAAAAAGGCCAGGCTATTCTCATCATTGCCCTCTCGATAATCGTTTTGATGGGCTTTGCCGCTTTGGCGATCGACGGTGCTCGGCTTTATTCTGAGCGGCGCGCCGCTCAAAATGCGGCTGATGCGGCTGTATTGAGCGCTGCCCTGACAAAGTGCACCAACGGCAATATCGTCTCTGCAGCTCAACAGATTGCCGCTTCGAACGGCTACAATAATGATGGGGTCAAAAATATTGTGGTGGTCAATAACCCGCCGTTGTCCGGAACGTATTCAGGCAATACCAAGTATATCGAAGTGATTATCACCACCAAGGTTGATCCTGGATTTGCCGTTTTCTTTCACCCAGATCCATTTGAACTGGTTGGTCGTGCAGTCAGCCACTGCAATATCAATACTTCAGGTGGCACCACGGCTGGAACACCCTATGGCAACGCCATTGTGACCACCAGCCCCCACGAATGCTCTGCGATGTTGTTGGGTGGAAACGGCGACATTACCGTGACCAACGGCGGTGTTTTCGTCAACTCAGACTGCACCGGCGGCAACCCGGCAGTTAAGTTGGGCGGCAACGGCGACCTGATCGCCAATCCAATCAACGTGGTCGGTGGAGTCAAAACAGGTGGCAATGGCACCTTGAGCCAGGCACCCACCAAGGTCTCTCCGATCACAACTTATTGGGATGTGCCGGTTCCTGATAAACCCTCCGGCACTTGCACCAGCTTCAAAGCTGGAAAAAGTGCCGTGACCATCAATCCTGGCCTTTACTGCGGTATTGACCTGAGTTCCGATGGCGATGTGACCTTGAATCCTGGAATTTACTATATCCAAAGCGGCGGATTCAAAATGTCTGGCAACGGCAGCCTGACAGCCCATAATGTGCTGATCTACATCGCCCCGGGTGGTGGAGATTTCTCTATCACTGCCAACGGCAGCATGGATATCACAGCGCCCACCTCTGGACCTTATAAAGGGTTGGCAATTTATGCCAATGATGGCAAAAAGAACCTGGTTGATATGAGCGGCAACGGCAATATGCTGGCGACCGGCACAATTTACGCACCCAATTCCCGGGTCAAGATCACCGGCAACGGCAGCAACACCACACTCACAGCCCAGATCGTCAGTGACACCATCGAAGTGGGCGGCAATGGCAACATCACTATCAACTATGATGGTTCCCAATTCTACGTCCCACCATCCGCCATTGGACAAATCTCCCTCGACGAGTGAGCTTTGCGCACTATTCAGCAAAAGAACTTCCAGAGCACCTGGAAGTTCTTTTATATTTTCAGCATGCTCCGGATAGGCAGCCCGGCGGCGCCCAGAGGTACTTCCTTACGGCTGCTTCCTCTCGGACCTGACCGGGTTCGAAAGTTTCTGCCGCGCCGGACCCATCCGGAGCGGGTCAAGGATACCCCAGGTAAGCTCCGTTGTCAATGTCAGGATTCTCTGGGCCGCGTTTCATCCGAGGGAGCCTGTCTGGCAGAAACTGCCAGGGCAATCACCACGATCGCGACCAGTGCAATTGCTCCGAATATAATTGGCAGTGTGCTGCCAGGTATGTTAAATGTAGGTGGATACGGTGAGGTTGTCGGGGTCGGTGTAACCAGGAAAAGCATCAACATAACCCAAGTGTATCACAACCTATGGACAGGGTGGATTCAAAATAGTGTCCGAGGCTTCAGCCTTCAAATCGATAGCGCTGTTGAAAAACCAAATTTTCCATACGGGCATCAATAAGGGATATCCAGTATAGGTCACGGTCACTTTGATTCCATGACTGCGGCAGGCCAGCGACCAACCGTCCAATGCGGTGGTGGTTACGCTGATATTCGGGTCATTGTTCATATCAATCGGGTTTTTCGAAGTCGGTCCAGAAGCTCCCCTGACCCGCTGAACAATGGCATTCAATTTCGCCGTGTCGGAAGCGCTGGACGGGGGGTTGAGAGAGGCATAGCTGGCGCCCTCCTGTGCGGCGTCTTGCAGTGTTGAATAGGTAAAGAAAGCCCGGCCCATATCAATCACCCCTGCCAGGAGCATCAACAGTAACACAAATGACAGCGCCATTTCAATCATACTTTGGCCGCGTTCACTACTTGAGTTGCCTGGTTTAATCATGTTGCGCCTTTTATTTTTTCTGAACGGTTGGCATATATTGCAAGAAAAAGCCGCTGAATGAAGCCGCATTGAGGCGTGATGTGTTGGTGCCCCATGCTCCACCTGGCCCGGCATCTTTCAAGATGATTGGCGGTGTGGCGAGACTTCCATCTGCATTGACCAAAGCATAATAAATGCGCCGCAAACTGATCATGTCCATCCAGATCAAAATCGAACGCCCATTGTTATCGCTGGCTGCTGCAACATTGCCCACAGTGGACACTTCTGTCGCGTCGGGTTGAATCAAGTGAAAAATGGAGGATGTGGTAGTGATTGAATCGTTGATGAGTAAATACGTTACCTGGTTTTCCGTCGATCCGCTCCAGGCCATCAACACCGGCCCGCCCGGGCTCGTTTGGGCCAACGTTGACTGCGCGGTGCTCAACCCAGCCAGGAGAACACCGCTGCTTAGCGGAGATCCACTCGAATCAACCGGCTCGACATGGGTGGAAAATACCGGATTGCCGCCAACCAGTTGCGTTTCCTGGTAAGCCAAAGCCACCCGCCCGCCGCTCAAAGCCTGAATTTGCGGTTGATCGAACACCTGTGCGTTGGATGTCGAAGCGGTCAAAGCAGCGTTCGACAAGATCGATCCATCCGCTGGATTCAACACAGCCAACCAGATGTTTCTTGAAAAATCCGATGCATTAAATACCGCCCAGGTTGCGATAAATTTCCCGTCGGTGGTGGCTGCCAGGCGCGGGGCGCTGAAGATCAGGCTGCCGCCAGAGGTCTGATTCGTTAAACTGACCGGAGTGGTTGTCATCAAATTACCGGCTGAATCCAGCAGAGCGAACAGAATGTTATTGACGCCGCCCGGCGCTGGATCATGGCGCAGGAACAAGATCCCGATATTCTGGCTGCCAGCAGCCAGCGATGGCTGAGAATCTTGTAACCATTTCGTATCTTTTGTGTGATCATAAAGCGAGGAAAAATCCTTTTGCACTTTTCCATTGGCATTAAAAATTGCAAACTCGATGTTCGAAACTTGCCCCCAGGCTGGCGTATAACTGCGATCCCAGGCATAAAAATATGTGTTGGCAGGCGTCAGCGCCAGGGTATGGTTTCTGCCCAAGCTGTAGAACAGGGTGCTGTCTTTCTTCACTTCTGGAGAAAGATATCCCAAACTGTTAAATTCATTCGTATCGCTGAATGTGTACACAAAACGTGTGGGAGCGGCAAACCGCGCCAAGCCGCTGAAACTGCGACCAGGGTTACCCATAGAAGTAACCGTGATAGGTACTGAGGCGAATCCTCCCGGAGATAATAATGCAGGGGCAGCGGCTCGCAGTGTCAGGGTAAAAATTTCTCCGCTGTTGACAGCCGTCGTCTCTATAATCCCATTGCCGTTCGTATCCACCAGGCTGACCGCTGGAGTCTCACTGGAGAGGAGCAAGCTCCAATCCGAAGGCGTTGCAAATTGCACCTCGTAGCGATCGCTGCTGAATTGACCGACATTGCGAAAGGAAAGGCTGACCTGGCCAAGCCTGCCAACCAACATACTGGATCCAAATCCGCTGATAGCGCGTAAACCGTACGAATTGTCCACGGGACGGGTCAGGCGCAGAGCCAAGCCCTGCACCAAGCCCGGGCTGTCGTAAACAAATTGAATGCCATCCAATCCATCTGAGCTTTCTATACCTGCCGTTGCATCTGAAAGATTGCCCGTTAGCGTCTGATATTGAAGGTAGATATTTCCGTTTTCAAAAAGAATGATCTCAAAGGTTAGCGGGTGGCTGATGTCCAGCAAACGCGTGACATCGTACCATTCGATCACCACTTTGCGATTTGGGGCGCTCCCCAAGACCTGGTAGTATAAAGCCCCGTTAAAGCTGCCCGCTGTACCCACAAATAAATCTGACCAATAAGCGGCGATGAAGTTGTTCGGCAGAGCTCGGCGCGGAATCGGTTGGTTGACATTCCTCGAGATTGCAGGGCTAAAATAGAGTAACCCGTTGCTGTCAACCTGGATGGCAGAATATGTATTCTCATAAAACGGAAATGAAAACGGCAAGTTGATTGGGGCTGTCAGCCCATCATCATTCGAATCGAGCGTCAAAGGGGCGCCATTAGTAAAAGCATCGACCCAACCGGTATTTGTAATGGTATCAGTTACTAATGAATAGCCAAACTGATCTGTGAAGCCCGCACGGGGTGATTCTGGTTGAGCCGCCAGGGACTTACCTGCCAGGGCCAGCGCAATCCCTACCATGAGGGCAGCCCCGATGATTGTACGCTTGTTTTTGCGAATCATGGCCATCCTTTTATGGATTGAAGATTGCTGTGGTGGTGCGGATACAATTATTGCTGTAGGTAATTGAAACCGTGTAGGCAGAATTGAATGTCGGCACCGTGCCAAACACGATCAACAAGCGGTATCCTGTCAGCGGAGCTGGCGGGGAGGTGATCGCTAATGTCCAGATATGAGGGCTGTTAATTGCAATCGGATTACCTACCAGGGTATTGGCGATCAGCGTATCTGCAGGCACGGAATCTAACCAGCTTAGCTGACTTACGATGTTGGAGGGATCCACGGCAGTTGAGACAGTAATGCTCTGGATGAAAACATTCGTCGCATATTGGCGGTCATTTGCCAGGTATAACGTCAGCTTTGAAGTCAATCGAGATGGAGCGATGCTGGCAAACCGTGGGCAGATCTGGTTATCCCGGATTGTCAGTGTGTACTCACTTGGAGAGCCGATCGAGGCAACGGTCACAGGGGTGACCAAATCAACAATCAGGGTGCGGGGGTTTAGGTCTGGTGTGGGGTTTTGAAGAACCGCTACATTGATCACCGCATCGACTGTATTTGGAGCAAACGTAACCACATAACTGGAAAAAGGAGTGTAATCTGTGTTGACAATGGCCGATGAGGCCGCATTGATCTTGAATGTTACTGTGACTGGCGCAGCGGCAGGCCCGCTGAGTTTGAGTGGAATGCTCACTGTGCCGGCATCCTCCGCCACAACATTGCTCACTCCATTGAAATAAATCGTCGGCACAGGTGTCAGGTCAACAATCGTAACCGTGGACACGTTTGGTGATCCCTTCGTCACACCGCCGCCGCTGGGGGCACCCATAGTGAGTATAATGGTGCGCGGTCCGGAATAAACCGGATCGATGATGGTGGAGATGGTGATACTGGCTGATAACTGGCCGAACGGGATCGTTATCGAACCGGCTGGTGAAACAGTGTAATGGGTATTATTGATCGCTGTCCCACTCAGGCTGAAGGGGACTGTCACGGGTGCATTGGCATAACCAGTCAAGTTTACATTCAAAGTTGTAGACTGGCCCTCGTTCACGGATGCTGAGGAATAGGAAAAGCTGACGCTGGGCGCGGTGTATGTCTCTGTTATCGTCAGGGTAAAGACAGAAGGCGAGCCAAGTTTCGCACCCAGGGTGGGAGTTCCCAATGTGAGTTTAACAGTCAAAGAGCCCTGGGGGATTGGATTATTCACAATGCTGAAGGTAATATCGGCAGATGTGGCCCCCGGGCTAAACGTCACCGTGTTAGCAGGGTTGAGCGTATATTGGGCAGGTGAAGCCGCCGTTCCACCAATCGTGAACGGCACACTCACCGTTTGGCTGGATTTCGTGCTCATCAATACCTGCACCTTCGCCGTGCCGGCAGATTTATCCACGCTCAGTGAAGCCACGCTGAAGTTAATCGTTGGCGTGTTGTTATCGCGGATCGTGACGGTATGGACTGTTGGCGATCCCAAAGACGCTGCAGTGCCATCTCCATTGGTGGCGCCGCTGATGGTGAGAATGACGGTCAAGGCCGTGTCGAAAATATTATTATTGATCGGTGTGACAACGATAAATCCGCTGGTTGAGCCGGCTGGGATTGTCAAGGATGAAATCGGGCTGAGGTTATAATTTGCCCCCAGCACAGCGGTTCCGCCCAGACCAAAATTGATTGTCGTAGCCAGCTTAGACGCCTTCAAGGAGCCGACAGAATTTTTCAACAAAACTGCCACAGCCACGCTGCTGCCTGTTTCAGTGATCGTACTTGTGGAATACTGGAATGACACGATCGGTGGTGGATCAATATTGAGCAGCGTGAGCGTGAAAACCGAAGGCGAACCGAGGGTGGCATTGCTGGGGTTGGACAACGTCAGTATAACTGTTTTTGCTGTGTCGTAAAATGTGTCATCGATCAGGTTGATCGAAATTTGCTTGGTAGTCGTCCCTGCAGGTATGGTCACCGAAGTATTAGAAAAGGAATAGTTTGTACCTGCGACCGCGGTGCCCGAAGCGCCAATGCTGACTGTAACATCATTCGTGGTCGATGAGCTGAGAACTACATTTAACGTAAATGTTCCTTCATTTTCGTTGGCCGAAGCCGAAGAAATTCCGAAATAAACCTGCGGAGTAACAGCTCCACCACCGCTTCCACCCCCTCCAACGCCAGCCAGATCGATTGTGGTCAAGATCGAACGGCTCGACACGGACGTAATCGGAAAAGAATTCAAGTAGGGGATAGGCAGGATTGGGCTGTAGGTCGCAGAGACCGTGACCAACACCCGGTCGCCAAGCGCTATCGAACCAGGCACACTGCAATCACCAGAACTGGCAGTCGTGCCTGGACCATGATCGTACTGAATTGTGATATCACCGTTCGCAATGGGAACGACAAACCCAGCAGTGCGCGCGATTTGCTTAATCCCCGCGCAGTCAGCATATCTCGGGGTATTGGCTGTGATTCCCTGACCTGTGGCCGAACCCCAGCGAGCTGATTCCCGGCTGGCTGTGTTGATCTGGTTATAGATGAGCAGCAAGCGGCCAAACTCGATAATCCCATACAATAATAATATGAGTAAAGGCAGCACCAAAGCGAATTCCATCGCGGACTGAGCCTTATGATGCCGACGAAATTGACCGAGGCTAGAAAAATGATGATTGCCCAATTGTTGATCTGCCATTCTGAGTTTTTCTCCAACACAAACCACGGGTTGGTATGGTTTTTTGCACGACCTATAAAAAAAATAAGTTGCTGACAAAAGATGAGCAATTTTCCGATTGAGAGCACAATCTATACATATTTTATTGTAATTGAAAATCTCTCTTATTAGCATTAACGAGAGAAATAATCCATTGTTACCTTGAGCACCTAACAATAACGATAGGCAGTCGCACCCGGGCGGCTTTTGGTGATGATGCATTAAACCAGAGAGACCGGCTTTGAATTTCCTTTTGCCAAAGCTTGGCAATCAATGGATCATTACATCTGGATTTTTTATTCGAAGCCAGATGCGATCACGATCGAACAGGAATCGATAGTCCGTGTCCTGACGATTACCTTTAACGAAAATGTCCAGTTTAAGGAACCAGGAGCTCGCTTATATCGGCGCGCACATTTTCCGGTAAAGAGCCATACAAAGCTGTCAAGGCAGCCTGCCGGTTATCTAGAGTTTTTTCTACTTCTACAGTGAGATCGGCCGCTTTTGAGGATGTGCGTATTTCCGGTGAATTCAGGATCGCCAGGGCGTTATTCGCTGCTTGTCTTAGATTGGTGTTTGTTGACTCCAGGTATTGGTAGCGATTTTCGATAAATAAATCCGTAATTTCCGACAATCGTTGATGGGCGATGTCGATGTAAACGGAAGCTCTTTGAATCTTATCCGTAGTGACTGCCAGCCTGGCTTGTTCTTCGGCCTGTTTTATAGGGTAAAGTAAATCGCCAGGGATGGCCACCATAGCAGCGCGCACCAAACTAAGGCTGAGTTGGAAAAACATAAGCAGCATCAAACCCAGCACGGCGGCTTGCGCCAGCCAACTCCGTATTGATGACCAGGGAAACAAAACAATTTTCGAAGTTTTTATCTGGCGCAGTGCATAAACCAGACGCGGCCGGCTCAGTGATGGGTTGAAATTGGCTGATTGTACAGCTTCCTTTCGTTTTTGCAGCCAGATTACGGTCTGCAATTCCGGGCGCAACCTGTTTGCCAGATCGGGGAAAACCGCCAGCGCTTCTTCAATATCTTTCCCTGTTTCTATCGCAGATAAGCAAGAGTCTAATGCCGTGGAAAAACGGTTTTCCTCATCCATTCATTTCTCCGTTGTTATTTCCAACTGTGCTCGCAAAGAACTCAACGCACGATGCGTTAACACACGCACACCGCTCTGCGTTCTTTCCATCAAATAGGCTGTCTTTTCCACATCGTAGCCCTCGATAAACCTCAGCACAAGGACGGTGCGGTGCTCTTCACGCAAATTACGTAGAGCCAGGTAAAGCTCTTGTCGATCTTGAAACGCCTGCATATTTTCCAAAAGACCGACGGTTTTATCGGGAATTTCAAAGTTATCTTCGACAGCTTCGGTTTGGATATTGTTTTCTTTTTTGCGGTAAAAGTCGATCAATAAATTGCGCGCAATCCGCAGGAGATACGCCAGGAAAGGGACTCCTTGTTGTCTATACCGGGGCAGCGCTTCCCAGGCTCGCATAAATACATCTGCGGTCAGGTCTTCAGCATCGTGAGCGTTTGAAACATGGGCAATCATAAATCGAAACACCGCCGGAGAAAGTTGTTCATATAAGGTTCCGAAGGCTTCCACGCTGCCCTGGCAGGCCAGCTTCAGCAGTTTTTGCTCTTCATCGCCAGATTGCAATTTCTCTTTATATCCAGGTAAACGGATGACGGCCAATTTCGTTACAACAGATTGAGGTATATATCAGGGTTGGGCGGGCAGGGATTGCGCCAGGGCTGAATCAACGTGTAAGATCGCCCAATGCTCTACTGGAAAATAGATCACCAGGGCTTTGCCGATGATATTATCGAACGGCACCATTCCCCAGGCGCGCGAATCCGAGGAATTATTGCGATTATCACCCATCACAAACAGTGATTGCGGCGGTACGTCCCATTCACCTCCCCGGTTGGTGGTAACGGTGAGATACGGCTCGTTGAGCCGCGACCCGTTAATGTAAACCTGGTTATTTTGAATCAAGATATGATCTCCGGGCAGGCCTATAATGCGCTTAATGTAGGGCGTTTCATTCGGATTAGGCGGATATTTGAAAACGATAATATCGCCGCGCTGCGGCTGGGCAAACTTATAAGCCAGCCGGTTCACCAACACAAAATCACCTTCCGTCAGATTGGGCCGCATGCTGATCGATTCGACGCGAATACGCGCCGTGAGCGTGTTGATCACAAAGAACATGATCAGGGCGATGGCAATTGTTTCAAATACATCGAACAACGCCCGGCCCCAACCCTCTCCGGTCCCTTGTTCGGGGACGACTTCGTAATTAAAGTAATCCATAAAGAAATTATACTCGCCTAAAATTAACTGGGGATGATGATCAAGATGAGGAAAGCACCGAAAAACTAATCGGCGGCTTGATGACCTTGCTCGGAAGATGGGTCATCTCTCAACAAGGCAATGGCATGGGGTAAAACGGGCAGCAAAACAGCCAGGTTTTCCATGGCTGCCTTCGGGCTGCCCGGCAGATTGACGATCAATGTCCGTTTCCGAATGCCGGCGGCGGCACGCGAGAGCATCGCATGGGGTGTGACCCGCAAGCTGGCCTGCCGCATTGCTTCTGCCAGCCCGGGTGTCGCCCGCTCCACGACCGCCAGGGTAGCTTCGGGAGTGACATCGCGCGGCGCGAATCCTGTGCCGCCGGTCGTCAAGATCAAATCACATTCGCCGGAATCTGCCCATTCTTTCAACATTGCGCTAATTTGTACCTGTTCATCGGGCAGCACTGCTTGCCCCTTCAACTGCCAGCCAACCGCCTTCATCTGTTCCACCAACACTGGGCCAGACACATCCGCGCGCTCGCCGCGCGCCGAGCGATCCGAAACCGTCAGAACGGCCACTCGCCAAGCCTGCCTGGAAGGCTGCGGCTCGGTCACTGCAGATCCTTTCCATAAATCGTGACATTCATGGCCTTCCAACCGCGCTTCTCGTAATATTGAGCGACCTCCTGGTTACCGGCTATGACCAACAAATACGATTTTAAACACCCCAGGGCTCGTAAACGCGCTTCGACCTCTGCCATCAACGCAGAGCCAATGCCAGCACCGCGGCAGTCTGCTGCCACAGCCAGGTGGTACAGCAAGCCTCGCCGGCCATCGAAACCGCCAATGACGGTGCCCACCAGGCGGCCACCTATTTCAGCGACCAGGAACAAATCTGGATCGCGCTGCAGTTTCTTTGCGATTTCAGGCATGGCGTCCGAGCGTCCCACGTTTACACCAGGACCTGCATCTTTCCATAATTCTATGGCCGGCGGGTAATCTTCTGGGAAACGAAAAGGGCGAATGACCAGCTCTGTTTTAGCCGGACTACTCATCTTCAGCCCCGACCAGAATTTTCCAGCGCCCGTGAATTCCGTCGTCGGTGACTCCAAAATAACAACGCTGTTCACCATCCACTCGCTGGAGCAAGTCATAGCGTGTGTGATGGCCTTCGCTGTAGCGTTTCAACAAGCCAAGGTCACCCTGCCACTCCACTACAGCCTGGGCGGGGTCTGCCGGCAGCTTAACATATTGAGTGACGGCATAATGCCACAACCGCCTGGCGGATGTGCGCGTGACGTTTTTTACCATGTTCCCATTGCGCAAGTCACGCATGGTGAAATATTGTATCCCATCACGCTCCTCCACCACGACCACTTCGACCCCGGTGCGCGGCGGCTGTTCAGCCGGTTGGGCAGCGGCTGATTGTATTGAAGGCAACTGGATTTGCCGTGCCGCTCCAGGTGAAGAATTTGCCGCCGGCTGTTTTTCCTGGGTCACAGATTGCAGGCCAGAATGATCCCCAATTGGCAGCTCGGTTATTTGTCGCTGGCCGCGCAACACCAGGCGCACAATTTCATCACGCACTGCCAGTTCTGTCTTATCCTCATCCCGCACATACACCTTGTAGTCATCCACCACATATGGTGAGTCTTCGCCGCGCGGCACCAGGACGCGCAATATTTTCTTTGCGCCTGTTTCGTACAAATCGACCGTGGTTGCGATGGGCGGGATGATACGCCGATCTATTTCTTTTTCCAGAAGAGCCACCACCTGCTCAGGACTCTCTACGCCCGGGATGGGCTTCTTCGGGTCGGCATCCAGACCCACATACAACGTACCACCATTTGTGTTTGCAAATGCACCCACATCTGCCAGGATGGCATACAACTTACCGCCTTTTTCAACGGCGCTTTCATGGAATGCCTGGACGATGTTGTTGCCCTCTTCGCGTGCGGCCCGCACAAAATCAAATGCTGGCTCAGCTTGCTGCCGGTGGGGGCGTGTGCGAGCAAAGTCATTGCTCAGAAAGAGCTCGCGCAGCGACTCAAAATTTATTTCCGGCAAATTCACATCTGTGGCACGGTCTCCCAAGCCCAGGTTCTTTTTACGCTGAGAATCGATTGTCAGCCGATGAGCATCAGAGCCCTGAATACAGTGCATGCGGCGCGGGTATTCTGGTTTGGTGCCGTTGAAAAAGGCTGCTGTGGCACGAGCGCCGCGTTGATCTAAATCAGTCACTTCTAAGGCATGCAAGTGTTCATCCTGGGTATAGGCAATTTTGGTCTGTCCTCCCAGGGGAAAGCCGCGCATCGCCACGCCGTTGCTCGAATTGGCATGCGCCGCAATGACCAATCCCCCAGCTTCGTCTATCTTCTGATAGGCGGTCAGAACATCTGTTGTTGCTCCCACAGTTGCCGAGCCGTTGTCTAGCTGGTCTTTGGGGATATTTAAATCCATCAACAAATACTCGATTTCTCGCAGCGGCTTTTCGGGCGCAAATATCGCCAGGATATGAAAGCCAAATGTGGCTGTGAACTCGAAAGCCGGTAACAGCAGGATTTTATCCAACAAGCGCCGATATTCATTCAAACGGAACTGCTCGTCGGGTAAGATACGTTTTAAGCGCTCCAGAAACTGGAGCTGCTCAATTTCTTCCATCAGGCGTCGATACCCGGCCACTGAGTTGTGATCGGTGAAAGCGATGATATCCAGCCCGCGCTGTTCGGCGCGCTGCAGAAGCTGCAAATAGGTGACATCCGGCTGTTGAAAATCACTTGAAGCTGGTGTGTGTATGTGCAAATCTATTGTGCGCCACTGCATCGCAGGGCGCGGTCGTTTTTTAGACACGTTAATTGATTTCTTCCTTAACTTTCCGGATCAAATCATCCGGCATATATGGTTTTAATAAAAAAGCATTCGCCCCTGCTTGCAGGCAAACATCGCTCGAATCCAGCCCTGATGTCATGATCACTTTAATGTGCTTTAGAGCATCATCTTTGCGCATACATTTCAGCAATTCCAAACCGTTCATGTTCCGCAAATTGATATCGAGCAAAACGACATCCGGGGAAACCTCATGCATGGCGCCCAAGGTGACTTCCTGGGTACCGTCACCGTAGGCAGAGACTTCAAAATCCTCCATTTCAAGCAGCATTTTTAGCAGGAACACCATTGTCGCATCATCTTCGACCAACATCACACGGCGCATGATAAATCCTTACGAAAGCGATGAGGCGGCATTTTCAGCAACTGGCTGCTCGATCTCAAGCTGCATTTGGGCAGTGGACGCCCCTGTTTTGCCGGTGTCTGTTTCCAGGGCAGCATTGACCACTTCGTCAACCGTATCCACCAGGATGAATTTCATTGAAGAACGAACTTCCTCGGGCAAATCTTCCAGGTCGGCCTCGTTACGGCGAGGCAAAATAACTGTTTTGAGACCGAAACGATGGGCAGCCAGCACCTTTTCTTTGATGCCGCCCACAGGCAGCACCTGCCCGCGCAGCGTGATCTCACCTGTCATGGCCAATTCCGGGCGAACCGGGCGAGCCGAAATCAGTGATACCAGGGCAGTCGCCATGGTCACGCCGGCGGATGGGCCATCTTTGGGCTGCGCGCCAGATGGAATGTGCAAGTGAATATCCGATTTTTCAAAGAAATCTGTATCCAGGTGAAATGCTTCAGCGCGCGCCCGCACAAATGATAAAGCTGCGTGCGCCGATTCTTGCATGACATTACCTACCGAACCAGTAACCTGAAAGCCCTTCCCGCCTGGCATGCGTGTTGCTTCGATGAACAGCACATCGCCGCCTGTGGGTGTATAGGCCAATCCGGTTGCCACCCCCGGCAGGGAAGTGCGCATGGCGATCTCTTCGGTGCCATGAAAATGCGGCCTGCCCAGGAATTCTTTGATCATTTCAGGTTTCACCACCGCCGCCTCAGTATCTCCCCTGGCAATTTGTGTGACCAGTTTCCGGCAGACGCCGCCAATTTCTCGCTCCAGGTTGCGCACTCCGGCTTCGCGTGTGTACGAACGGATGATCGCTTTTAAAGCTTCATCGTCGATGTTTACTTCCTCGGGGCGTAAGCCATTTTCGCGGATCTGGCGTGGGATGAGATACTGCCGCGCGATTGATACCTTCTCTCCCTCGGTGTACCCAGAGAGATTGATCAATTCCATGCGATCCAGGAGCGGCGCTGGGATAGGTTCCATTTGGTTGGCAGTTGTAATGAACATCACTTGGGAGAGATCAAATGCCACCTCAAGATAATGATCACGGAATTCCGAGTTTTGCTCTGGATCCAAAACTTCCAGCAGTGCCGAGGCAGGGTCGCCGTGGAAATCAAAAGTCAGTTTATCGATTTCATCCAGCATAAACACAGGGTTGCGCGATTCGACTCGCCGCAGCGCCTGTAAAATGCGGCCTGGCAGCGCCCCAATATAAGTCCGGCGGTGACCACGGATTTCGGCTTCATCGCGCATTCCACCCAATGAGATGCGCACAAACTTCCTGCCCATCGCCCGGGCAATCGAACGGCCGAGAGAAGTCTTGCCCACGCCAGGAGGGCCGACAAAGCACAGGATCACCCCTTCTCTCACATGCCGGATATCATCAGGGGGTAATGTGTCCAGATCTTCACGCCTCTCCAGGCGCAGTTTGCGCACAGCCAGGAATTCAAGAATGCGCTCCTTGACATCTTCCAGGCCAAAATGATCTTCATCCAACACCTGACGGGCATGTAGGATATCCAGGTTGTCGGGGGTGGTTTGAGCCCAGGGCAAGGCTACCAGGGTTTCCAGGTAAGTGCGGATCACACCATATTCGGCAGCCGAGGTCGGTAAACGCGACAGGCGGTCTAGCTCACGGCGAGCCTGCTTATCAGCCTCCTCCGGCATACTGGCCGCCTGGATTTTCTGGCGCAGTTCTTCCACTTCGGCGGTCTGTTCGTCGCCTTCACCCAGCTCGCGTTGGATGGCTTTGAGCTGTTCACGCAAGAAATATTCGCGCTGCATCTTTTCGATTTCGGAGCGCGCCTCGCTCTGAATCTTCTGTCCAATTTCCAACACCTCCACTTCGCGCGTCAGAATACCGATCAGTTTGTGCAGCTTGGCCGAGACAGAGTCAAGCTCCAGGATATTCTGCGCCGCATCCAGATCCATGCGTTGAAAATTGGCGATGGTGTATACCGTTTGCAGAGGATCTTCTAATGTCTGGACGGACGATACTAGCTCTCGCGGTATAGAGGGGATCATTTCCGCGATATGGGCAAACTGGTCACGCGCATTGCGGGCGAGCGCTTCAATTTCCAGGCCAGTCTCTGTTGTTTCTGGTGAGAGCTGGATTTGGGCTTTTAAATACGGCTCGAGCTGGACAAATTCAACGACTTTAAAACGCGTCAGTCCCTGAACCAGCAGCCGAATCGTCCCATCCGGAGCGCGGAAAAGCCGGTGGACGATTGCCACCGTGCCCATCATATACAAATCGGCCGGCTGGGGCATCTCAAGATCTGGGTCTTTGGCGGTCAGCAATCCAATCAAGCGGTTATCCTGGGCGACCACATCATCCACGAGGCGAATCGAGCGCGGCTGACCAATTGTCAGGGGCACTGCTGTTTCTGGATAAACCACCAAACCACGCAGCGGCAGTATCGGCAGCACAGAGGGGATCGTATTTACCGGTTCTTGAGGGCTCTGGCCTTCGGCATCATCAGACCCGTTTGCCAGGTTTTCCAGGGATGAGGAGGCTGGCGGAATTACGCTGTTCAGCATCCATTCCTGTAAATTGAGGGCATCATCCTCTGGCCAATCGCTTTTGTCCCACCAGGGCATGTAGTTTAGAGATGTCCAACGCGATGCAGGCATTTAGCTTTCATTTTCCTCTATGGGGAGAATTGTGTAACTTTGTTCTTTCGATATGACGATCTTCAGAAAACCATCCTGGTAAGACGCCTGTATTGTTTCGCTATTCACCGCAACTGGCAGCTCAATATCGATTGAGAATTCTCCAAACGGAATTTCCATCTGGTGGTATGCACGCCGTTCCGTTATATCTGACCGGTTGCCATAAATTAATAATCGGCGGCTGCGCAAAGTGAGGATGAAATCGGATTCTTTCATCCCTGCTACTTCAAGGCGCACGACAAGATTTTCGTCTGTCTCATAGATATCGATTGGAGGCCGCCACAGCCGGTGCCGGCTGACCAAACGCCAGGGAGACCCATCAATTAAAAATGTTGGTCCGTCTTCTATATTGTTCCAGCCCTGCCGCAAAGGATCGTGACCTAAAATAATGTCAATCATGCTGCACACTCCTTTACAAGCACAATAAAATCTTATTCAAGCGCTTTCCTGGCAACATTAAGCACTTGAGGATAATCAGGCTCGTCGCCTTGACTCTTCATATACTCAGCATATACAATTTTCGCCTGCCGGTCAACCACAAACACAGCCCGGCGGAAAACCCGGCGTTCCTTAATTAACACGCCGTATTTTTCGCCAAAATTTGTGTCGTAATGATCAGAAAGGGTTACTACGCGGTCTACCCCGGCTGCAGCGCACCAATTTTTTTGCGCATACGGCAAATCGGTGCTGAGCACCATGACCACGATATCTTGACCCAGGCCCGCCGCTTCTTCATTAAACCTCCGGGTTTCCCGATCGCACACCGAGGTGTTCAGCGAGGGCAGGGCGGCTATGATACGCACCTTTCCGTGCGTGCTTTCCAGTCCATAGACTTTAGACCAATCGTTTGCATGCACAGAAAATTCGGGGGCGTACTGCCCAACCTTTAATTCATCGCCAACCATGGTGACCAATTTGTCGCCTAATTTAAATTCACCGCTTCGTTCTATTGGCATATTGCCTTCACTCCTATAAAATTCAGCGCCCCCGGCGGGGATCGAACCCACAACCAACAGCTTAGAAGGCTGCTGCTCTGTCCATTGAGCTACGAGGGCCTTGGCTTAACTCTCCTGGACAGGGCGCATCCCCCGGTAAACACGCCCGCCAGATAGAGTTTTTAATATGATATCACCTGAACGCCCCAGGGCGCGGCCCAGTTCCTCGGGCGTCATCGGCGCATTTCCATTAGTTAAAAACAAGCGAAAGACAGAATCCACCAATGTTATATGTGGGCTGATAAAATCTGCCTGCCGGGCGCAGTGGACGATTAAGATGTGCTGGACACCGTCCACCTGCTGCACCTCTGCGGTTTTGGGGTCAACCCAATCAATCACTTGATGAGCGGCGGGGCCAGAAAATGCTTCTTTATGCTGAGCACACAGCAGTCCCGCCAGGTATACACGCCAGTCGTTGTCCGTCTGTTGCCACCAATCGAAATCGATGTGAAAACGAGTGTGCAAGGTAGGCTTGACCAGGCTGTAGCGTTTCAATTCAGTCACAGATATTCTCCCCAGGGTCTAATCGGTATCGTTGATGCGAAAATGCATATCGCCCACGTGCACAAACCTGGGATTGGAGGCCAGCGTAGCCAGCATCAGCCCAGGTGGGCAGCGGCGGATTGTATTGACAGCTGCGTACAGTTCCGCGGCGTGCACATGGCTTTGAGGCGTCAACCGGGCCAGGTCACGCACAATATCCAACAGAAAGTCATCAAAAGACCGGTTTTCTTTGCGCGGCTGAGACCAAATCTGTTCCAAAGCTTTTGGGTCCGGTACGATCACGGTCATGCGCTCGTCAAAGGTGGTGGAGAGATTTTGTTTGAGCATGGCAAACACCACACCCCCATCCGAGCCGACCAGCACGGTGCGCACCCAATCTCGGGTAGGCCGCCGGGTCTCGCACTGCACAATCACTTCGCCAGGGTTTTTCCCGCGCCGCACTTTCACCAGGCTGCCCGGGAAGACACCTTTGCTTTGGTACCATTCTTTCAAGCCGTACACATATCGATGAGTGCGCACCACCCAACCCTGGAATTTTTGGCCATTTTCTCCATCGACCAGGGTAAAGCGGATGCGCGGCGCCTCGTAAGCCGTGGGAAAGAGCGGTCGCAAGCGGACGCTCAGGGGCAGGGTGCCAGCCCGCCAGTGAGCGAAAATCAGGGGGATGCTGACTTCGTTGGACGGGGGGATCTTTCCGGTGTACGGGGTCAGTTCATCGTCAATTTCCCGTTCCAGCGCCAACATCCCTTCATCCAGCGAATTGCGATCATAGGGTATCTCGTTGTAACGCAAGAAGGGATGCGGCCGCAGCACCGCCTCAGGTTCCAGGCGGTTGAGAAACCACAGAACTTCACCGCTGGGGCCAACTTCATCGAATCGCGGATCCTCTTGCAGGGCAAGGTTCATTGAAAACTCGACCAGGCGAGGGTTGACATCCGTGGACAAACCGATTTGGTCGAGAAGTGCCTGGGTGGTCAACGGTCCGCCGCTGGCCATATCCAACACAGCCTCCGCCAGGTTTAAGTGCCCGGTGTTGATATCGACAAGCAGGGCGCGTGGGAACCATTTGCCCGCGATGCGTACAAAATCCGGATTGTTATCCAGTTGATCTTCCAGAACTGCCTGCAAACTCTCCCCGAAATCGGCAAGCACATTTTCCGGATCCAGCTCAGCGCCAATCTCGTTTTGCTCGGGTGGGGCATTCAGCACATGCTCCGCAACGCCTGCTGCAAACTGGCGTGTATCTCCATCGTCAAACGTCACCTGGATTACCTGGAAATTCGGCAGATCAGGATTGACGCCAGGACGGACAGTGTTGACCCGGCCGCGTTTCCAACCCAAAGCGGGGAAAACCAGCGCCTGTCCCACTTTATAAGCGCCTTTGGGCAGATAAATTTCCCCGAGTGAGGAGCGATCCCGCTCCAGACGAGTGCGTTCATGTTGGATGCGTTCGTGTACCAGGGCACTGGCGAGTTCTTGAGAAGTCAGGGGGACTTCCTTTTCCATTAAGTAATTGTAGATAAATTCGTTGTCTCGTTCTGTAATTTCGAAATTCTCCCAATACTCAACCGGTAGTGAGAGCGTTGGTCCAGTTACCGTCATAAAATCCTCAGATTCATAGAATAGCAGCAATAAACGCAAATTTGCGTTTTGCACCTGTTGATATTATACTCTAAAGAGAGCATAACAAAACCAGCGAATCATCAGGGTTCTTGAAGGACGAAAACCCCAACGGGTAAACGTGTGTGCGAATTCATCACATCGAGTTTCAAAGGAGTAGGGCAATGACAGCACATGAATGGGTTGTTGTGGATGAAGTTAGCGGCGATATAATTGCTGAAATCCTGCGCGGTTTGCTCGAAGCCCAGGGTATTGAGGTTTGGCTTAACCAGGAAGGCGCCGGGCGCGCCTATGGAATACAAATCCCAGCGCTTGGCGCAGTGCAGCTTTTAACCCCCGAAGACCAGGCTGACCGCGCTCGGCAGATTCTGGACGCATATTACACAAATCAGCTTGACCTGGAACCGGTGCCGGCTGACAGCGGCGCTGAATTCCGTTCGGATACAGTTGAAGAGGAGCAAACCCAGGTCGAAAGTGAAGATTCAGACGTGGAGGAATGATTCACCACGCCTGTCCCATTAAGGGTACGGGGTCTCTAACCACATGCGGGGGTTGACCTGCACACCGCCAACCCATACTTCAAAATGCAAGTGTGGACCAGTGACACGCCCGGTATTGCCCACCAGCCCGATCTGTTGGCCCGCTTCTACTCGCTGGCCAACCTGCACCTGGATCTCGGATTGGTGCATGTAGCCCGTGTAAACTCCCCAGCCGTGATTGATCATGGTTGCGTTGCCGCGCACTGTCAGCGGTCCAGCGAATACAACCACCCCGGCCGCTGGGGCATAAATCGGATTGCCCACAGAACCACAATAATCCAGGCCTGTATGAAATCCCTTAAATGCCCCTGCATTATATGAGCGGCGGTTGCCAAATTGGGAAGGCCAGCAGGAGGCAAAATCTTTGGCTACCGGGGCGCTAAACACACCTTCCCACAGCCTGTCTGGGGTCGCTGGCTGGGCCAACGCGGTCCATTGAGCGTCTTCGGGTTGGGTAACAGCCGGGTCGATCGTTGCCGGGTCCACTTCCAGGTCAGGATCAACGGCATAATTTCCAGAATCAACCTCCACATACTGGGTAATGCCAAAACCCGCTCCACCATCCAGCTCACCGTGCAGCGTAAGCGGATAAATCCCGGGCTGGGTCAGCGCGTGCACGCCCTGCAGAGCAACATAGCCTCCCTCAGGAAGGCTAAAGAAGTTGAGAGAATGCCCCAGCAGGCTTCCGCTGAGCTGCATAT
The DNA here is from genome assembly GCA_029782365.1 of Chloroflexota bacterium. Classification (GTDB taxonomy): domain Bacteria; phylum Chloroflexota; class Anaerolineae; order Anaerolineales; family UBA4823; genus CAWBUW01. Next base: position 81,743 of record JAKOUW010000160.1, on the reverse strand, counting down.
TGCTGGTTGTTTGCACACGCAGCAAACTGAACCGGCCCTGCACGAAAGGCAACGAGTCAATCACCAGGGAGCTGACCGCCGTGGGTAAAGCCCCCGGACCAGTGCCATCGCCAGGGAGGTGAAGCACATCGTCAGGCAGGGCGGCCCATTCCCCGGCCAGGTGGTTCCAACCAACAACCTGCCAGGGATTGACGCCTTGCAAGATGGATAATTCCAATAAAGATTGGCCCTTGTCCAGTGCGGCGCGCTGCGCCAGTTCAGGCGAATTTTCCTGCGGCACAGGGATGATCAGATCCTTCCCGGCATAAATCTCAGCCGGGCTGGTCAGGTGGTTGAGGTGCGTGAGCAAGTCTTCAGGCACTTGATAACGGCGGCTCAGGCTGAGCAAGTTTTCGCCAAAGGCGACTTGGCGGGTTTCAAGGCGACCGGTTACTCCTTCCAATCCGGGTATAACGAGCGCATCGCCAGTTTTGATCGCATTGGCATCCGCCAGATGGTTGGCATTGACCAAATCATTCACTGTGACACCAAACCGCTCGGCAATCGACCACAGCGAATCTCCGCTTTGCACAATATACACCGGGCCGGTGGGTTGTGCATCCTGCGCGCGCGCTTGCAATGGCAGACTAAAGATAACCGCTGCCAACACCAGGGCTAACAAACTACGCCGGCGCACCAAGAATCACCTGATCACCAATTTGAAAATCACCCAGGCGGCTGGCATGCAGTTCCAAGACATAGCGCGCGGGGCGTCGTGGGAAGTAAGCGGGTCGCCAAGAACGGGCCAATTGCACATCCACCACTTCACCTCGCTCTGCAACCCAAACCACCGCCAGGTCAAAAGGCACAAACATCATATGGATAGAGGAATCCAGCACACTGTCGCGCCTCTGGACCAGCACCAATCCTTCTGACTCTGCGATTGAGGAGCGAAACATCAGGCCGCGCAGGCGGTCAATAAAAGATACCGCGTACCCTGCACGGATCGTCTGAGAGAGTGGTCGGCTTTTGTTTTGAATCGGAATAAATTTCATAAGGGAGTCAGATAACAATGATAGGCCCGTCGCCAGCCGTGCGGTCAGGCTGCCTGCGAATAGATCACTTGGCAACCTGGCGCGCCAGTACTTTTTCTACACTTTCCACCAGCTCACCAGGACTGAAAGGCTTGGCAATGTAATCATCCACTTTCGCAATGTGCAATCCGAGCACTTTATCGATGCTTTGCGCTTTGGCGGTTACCACGATAACAGGGATATTGCGCGTGCTCTCATCTGCCTTCATTTGCTGGTAAACATCCCAACCGTCCATATCTGGCATCATCAAATCAAGCAGAACCAGGTCTGGCTTCGACTGCCTGATCAGGCTCAGACCCTCGTGACCGCCGGTAGCACCGATCACATCGTAGCCGCGCCGCGCCATGATCAGGCGGACCAGGTCAATCATTTCCTGCTCATCTTCGATATAGATCAGCCGTTTCGTTATCTCCTTCACTTGACCTCCAAAAGCGCTTTCACTACCTGCAGATTGCCAGATGTTTCTTGCCCGTTAGAGATAGTTTACCACACTTGACTTCATCACGATTTCGCGAAATAATGATCTCCAGGGCACTAAGCTCTGGTATAATCTTTCGGATGCATCACCCCCAAGCGTGTGGAGAGTGGGGTGTTTTTTTGTGGATAGTCGCCGCAAGAAAATGACCTGCCACCGCAAATGCTCCGGGTGAGCTTACTGCAAGATTTCTTTGAAGAGGTACGTGTATGATTGATGTCAATGATTTGCGCAAAGGGGTAACTTTCGAGTATGATGGCGCCTTGTATCGTGTGCTGAACTACGAGCACCACAAGCCCGGCCGCGGCAACGCCACCATTCGGATTAAGGCCTACAATTTGCGCACCGGCGCCAATATTGAAAAAACTTTTCAATCCGGAGACCGCGTTCAAGATGCCCGCCTGGATTTCCACAATGTGCAGTATCTGTACAATGATGGTGATCTGTACTATTTCATGGACCTGGATACGTACGAGCAGCCCGCTGTCAGCAAAACAGTCCTGGGCGATATGGCACTGTACTTGAAAGAAAATATGGAAGTCAAGCTGACTTTCTACCAGGGTGAGCCCCTGGATGTCGAGCTTCCGACCAGCGTAGATTTGGCAGTCACCCGGGCGGAAGTGGCTGTGCGTGGCGACACCGCCACTGGCGTCACCAAGAAGGTCACTGTTGAAACTGGCCTGGAAGTGACTGTGCCAAATTTTGTCGTTGAAGGCGATGTCATTCGCGTGGACACCCGCACGGGCGGGTATGTAACCCGCGTCTGATCGAGCGCTCCATGCGCACCCCAGCCGGAAAAGAGTGCCGTTTCTTCTTTGGGGATTATTACCGCGGCAGGCAGCATGAAGAATGCCGCCTGCTCGGTTCAGAAAATCCTCCCCTGCCCTGGAAACCCTCTTTATGCGCCACTTGCCCTGTGCCGGGGATCCTGGCGGACAATGCGTGCCAATATCTGGAGCTCCTGCCCAGGCTGGCTCGTCCTTTTCCGTTTCTACAACAACATCTCCAGGTAATGGCGTACTGCACGAAATCGAAGGAGCGGGGTTTCGATCCACATGTTGGTTGTGGAATTTGCCATTCACTGCCGCTCGAATTCCAGGTAGGCCCCGATGAACCTGACTCTGCTGCTTGATCTGGACGATACCCTGCTGACAAATTCGATGGAAAAATTCTTGCCGGGTTATTTGCAAGGGTTAGCCCAGCGGTTGGCACCGTACGTCGATCCTCAACGTATCGCTCCTCAGCTCATGGCAGCCACCAATGAGATGGTTGAGAACCAGGACCCTGGCTGCACACTGGCAGAAGTGTTCGACGCCGCCTTCTATCCGGCGTTGAAGATTTCCAAACAGCAGGTAGAGACGGCGATCGCCGAGTTTTATGCGCAAGATTTTCCCCGACTGCGCAGTTCGACCTCGCCCCGCCCAGAAGCTGTTCGCCTAGTAGAACAGGCATTGCAACGTGGTTACCGAGTGGTCATCGCTACCGCTCCGCTCTTTCCACGCACAGCCATTTTGGAACGCTTGCGCTGGGCTGGACTGCCATTGGAGGCATATCCGTTCAGTTTGGTGCCCGATTACTCCTCCTTTCATTTCGCTAAGCCTAACCCGGCTTACTTCACCGAGCTGTTGGCCCAAATCGGTTGGCGAGATGGCCCGGTGCTGATGGTTGGTGACGATTACACAGCAGATATCGCTTCGGCCGCCGCCTTGGGAATCCCGGTTTTCTGGATTAAGAACGGAAAACCCGCTTCAAACGGACCGACGGAGGGTATCCCGCAGGGGGAATTGAAGGATCTATTACCCTGGCTGGATCAGCAGTCTCCTGCCAGCCTGCAGCCACGATTCACAAAACCACAGGCGATGATCGCCTTGCTGAAATCGACTCCTGCTGCCCTGGCGTCTTTGAGTTTTGGGCTGGACGCCCATCGCCTGGCTTCCCGACCCACTCCACAAGAATGGTCCCCCGGAGAGATTTTTTGTCATTTGCGCGACGCCGATTTAGAGGTAAACCAACCCCGCCTGGAACAAATTTTGAGCAGTGTGAACCCATTCCTGGCAGCTCGCGAAACGGATCAATGGGCCATTGAGCGCGATTATTTACACCAGGATCACCGCCTGGCGCTAACAGCCTTTAGCACGGTGCGCTTTCGTTTGGTACAAAGATTGGCTGAACTGGACGAACAAGATTGGCGCAGTGGAGCACGCCATGCGATTTTTGGTCCGACTACGTTATTAGAATTGGTTCAATTTATAACTGAACACGACCGCCTGCACATTCAACAGTTCTTACAGGCGATCTCAGCCCAACCGAATTGAGCGTTCAATTTTCACTCAGCATCCGCCGCAACGGGTAGAAATCTCAGGGGTTATCACTCGCATATCCTTACAGGAAACTGGTCTTTTCAGGTGATGTGCGTGTAAAAGAACTGGTTCGAATGAAAAGGCCAAATTTCAAGGAGAATAGTATGCGAAAACGAGTTGTGATCACCGGCCTGGGCTGCATCAGCCCTCTGGGCCACAATATGGCGACCACATGGGTAAACCTCGTTGCCGGCCAATCGGGCGTGTCGTTGATCGAGCATTATGACACTACAGATTACAAAACTAAATTTGCCGCTCAGGTAAAAGGATTCGACGCTGGTGCTGTCTTCGGCAGTCGTGAGGCCCGGCGAATGGACCGCTTTACGCATTTTGCAGTTTACGCAGCTCAACAAGCTGTGGAAGATTCTGAATTGAAAATTGACGACAGCAACCGCGATCGAATCGGTGTGATGATGGGCACTGGCATCGGCGGGATGGGCACCCTTTTCGAGCAAATGAAAATCCTGATGGAACGCGGCCCGAGCCGGGTCAGCCCTTTCCTGGTGCCAATGATGCTGCCCGACAGCGCCCCCGGCATGGTAGCCATCATGTTAGGTGTGCGCGGTCCAAATATGGCCATCGTGACGGCCTGCGCCACCGGTACCAATGCCATTGGCGAGGCAACAGAGACGATACGGCGCGGCATGGCGGATATCATCCTGGCGGGTGGCAGCGAGGCCAGCATTGTCCCAGTTGCTATGGCAGGATTGGGTGTGATGGGTGCGCTCTCAGAACGCAACGATGATCCCCAGGGCGCTTCACGTCCATTCGATAAAACGCGCGATGGCTTTGTAATGGGCGAAGGAGGCGCTGTGCTGGTGCTGGAAGATTTAGAACATGCACAGCAGCGTGGAGCGAAAATCCTGGCAGAAGTCTCTGGTTACGGCACGACTGACGACGCCTACCACATCTCTGCCCCCGCCGAGAACGGCGCCGGTGCCGGGCGCTGCATTTCATTGGCGCTGCAAAACGCCAGTTTGGACCTCGGCGATATCCATTATATTAATGCACATGGCACCAGTACGCTGTTAAATGACCGCTCTGAGACGGCCGCTATTAAAACGGTGTTCGGTGAACAAGCCTATGCGGTGCCGATATCATCCACCAAATCCATGACCGGGCATCTCTTGGGCGCGGCTGGCGCGCTGGAAGCGGCTATTTGCGTCAAGGTGCTCGAACACAATCTCATGCCTCCCACGATAAATTATCACACACCCGATCCTGAATGTGACCTGGATTATGTACCCAATACGGCTCGACCAAAACAAGTGAACCATATCATGTCCAATTCATTCGGCTTCGGAGGGCATAACGCCACGATCGTGATCAGTCGGTATACCGGCTGATCAGATTTTCCGGTTAGTCCCAGGAGAATGATATGAGTCCTTTTGCACATATTACCGGTTGGGGCATGGCAGTCCCAGAACGCATCTTAACCAATTATGAAATTTCGCAAATTGTTGACACAACCGATGAATGGATCCAGAAAAACACCGGCATCCGTGAACGCCGGGTAGCCAGCGAAGACCAATCCACAGCTACCCTGGCAGTGGATGCCGCCATGAAAGCGCTTGAATTGGCTGGTCTAAGTCCCGAGCAGTTGGATCTGATCATCGTTTCTACCTCTTCACCTGAATATATCTTCCCAGCCACTGCTTGCATCGTGCAAGACCACATCGGCGCTACCAAAGCGGGCGCTTTCGATCTCCTGGCTGCCTGTAGTGGTTTTATTTATGCATTAAACATGGCCTCCCAAGCAATTCGAGCCGGATCGGTGCAAAATGCCCTGGTCATTGGCTCTGAAACTCTATCACGAATTGTGAATTGGAAAGACCGCGCCACCTGCATTTTGTTTGGGGATGGCGCCGGGGCTTTTGTGCTCCAGGCCAGCGACACACCGGGCGGCATCCTGGCAGGCATTATGCGCTCGGATGGCTCTGGGGGTGATTTGCTGGCGCTGCCTGGCGGCGGTAGTAAGCACCCAGCCACGCTGGAAACAGTTGAACTCGGCCTGCATTTTGTCAAAATGAACGGCCATGAAGTTTTTCGATTTGCAACCCGCGTCATGTCTCAGGCCACGAAAGATGTAGCTGCTGCCGCAGGTTTCCAAATAAGTGATATCAACCTGGTCATCCCCCACCAGGCCAACCGACGAATTATCGAGGCGGCGATGCGCGGCCTGGATATGCCCATGGAGCGCTGCATGGTCAACCTGGAGCGTTACGGTAACACCTCCACGGCTTCTATTCCCATCGCTACAGTGGAAGCGGTGGAAACCGGGCGCATCAAACCTGGTGATAAGCTGGTTTTCGTTGGCTTTGGCGCCGGCCTGACCTGGGGTTCCCTGGCTGTGCAATGGAGCGGTCCAATTTTACCCAAGCGCAAAATGTACCCGGCCAGCTACCACGCCTGGGTGCGCGTCCGTTCGCTGCTCTTGCGCATTGTGCGGCGGGTTGAAGCTACCCTGTGGGGCAACGATATCAATAACAATAAATAAGGTCCTTCATTAACTCCTAATTTCCCTTGTTGCAGGCCAATAGGATCTCGACCACCATCGAGATAGGCCTGATCATGTCGGTGCGGAGATTGTGTAGGTCGATGGATTTCACCTCGACGCCGTCTGGACTTCAGCGCAGGCAGCTTTGCCGAAAATCTGAGCGGTATTGCCTTTTTGGCTGTACAGTCCCTTGATTTTTCCGATTTGCGTAACGAAATTATTGTTAGAGTGTTGTTAGAAATTCTACTATTATGGTGGAAAAACTACCAGGGAATGCCATAGGTTGGTATAATCTGCAGGAATGTGACAGAGCCTATTGGAGGATGTTGTGAATTCTAATCGAACACGTTCTACGATCATCTACGTGCTCTTCTTTATTGCGATCATGGCCCTGGTAGTGATCCAGTTCCGTCAAAGCGCAACAACGCAAGAGACCCTTTCGATCAATCAGGTAGCGGCGGATATTCAAGCCGGTAAAGTCTCTCGGATCATCGAAGACGAAAACTCATTAACGGTCATCTATCCGAATGGGGATAACGAGATTCAAAAGACTTCTCACAAGGAAGCCGAGTCAACCCTCATCGAACAATTACGCAATCTTGGCGTTACCACGCAAGATCTGACCGCTGAGAAAATCAAAATTGAAGTTAAACCGCCTTCGCAGTGGATCAACATTGCGACATTCCTGACCTACGTCTTGCCATTCTTGATTGTGGCCGGTATTTTGTGGTTTGTCTTCCGTCAAGCGCAGGGCAGTAACAATGCCGCCATGTCTTTTGGCAAATCCCGCGCCCGCATGTTCACCGGCGACCAACCCAGCGTAACCTTTGCCGATGTGGCTGGCGTGGAAGAAGCCAAGGAAGAGCTCAAGGAGGTAGTGGAATTTCTACGTGAGCCGGAGAAATTCATCTCCCTGGGCGCCCGCATACCCAAGGGCGTTCTGCTGGTTGGCCCCCCTGGCACAGGTAAAACCCTGCTGGCCAAGGCCGTATCCGGCGAAGCCGGCGTGCCATTCTTTTCGATTTCAGGTTCCGAATTTGTGGAAATGTTCGTAGGCGTGGGCGCCAGCCGGGTGCGCGACCTGTTTGACCAGGCCAAGCGCCATTCGCCGTGCATTGTTTTTGTTGATGAAATCGATGCAGTGGGCCGCCAGCGCGGCGCCGGCCTGGGCGGCAGCCACGACGAACGTGAACAAACCCTCAACCAGATGTTGGTTGAGATGGACGGTTTCGATACAGACACCAACGTGATCATCATGGCTGCTACCAACCGGCCTGACATTCTCGACCCTGCCTTGCTGCGCCCCGGCCGCTTTGACCGCCGCGTGGTATTGGACCGCCCGGATGTGCGCGGGCGTGAGGCCATTTTGAAAGTTCATATAAAGGGCAAACCAATGTCACCCGGCGTCAACCTAAGTGTGCTTGCCCGCTCTACACCGGGATTTGTCGGCGCTGACCTGGAAAATATGGTCAACGAAGCCGCCATCCTGGCTGCACGCCGCAACAAGAAAGTGATCGAACAGCCTGAATTGGAAGAGGCGATCGAGCGCGTCATCGCCGGCCCCGAGCGCCGCAGCCGCCTGATCAGCGAGGAAGAAAAACGCATCGTGGCTTACCATGAAGCCGGTCATGCGATTGTTGGTCATGTGCTTCCGAATACCGACCCGGTGCACAAAATCACTATCGTCGCCCGCGGCATGGCGGGTGGTTACACCATGGCCCTTCCAGAAGATGATCACACCCTGGTCAGCCGGCAGAAGCTGTTGGACGACATGGCCTTTACGCTTGGTGGCCGGGCCGCCGAAGAGCTGATCTTCAATGACATCACCTCCGGCGCATCGAATGATCTCGAAAGGGTTACTCGCATGGCTCGCTCCATGGTCACCCGCCTGGGCATGAGCGACGCTCTCGGCCCAATGGTGTACGGCCAGAAAGAGGAATTAATCTTCCTGGGCCGCGAGATATCTGAACAGCGCGATTATTCTGAAGCAGTGGCTACCCAGATCGACACAGAAGTCCGCCGCCTGATCAGCGAATCGTATGAAAAAGCACGGGCGGTCTTGCTGCAGTATCGCGACAAATTGGATGCAGTGGCAAAGAAACTGCTGGACGTCGAAACGATCTCGCGCGAGGAGTTTGAAAATATCTTCCCGCCAGTTGTGCAGAAAACGGGCGGCACTCCAGTACCATTGGGTTAATCATAAAGATTGCGGGTTGCCCCGCAATCTTTTTTTATCGAGAGCATCTGATGGTTGAATTTCTACAAGATTATCAGGCCTGCCTGAACCAGGCAGTTTATTATCCGGTAGAGAACGCAGGAGTTCTGAAGCTGACTGGTCGCGATTTCGCAGCCTTTGTTCAACGCCAGACTACCAACAACGTTGACCAGATCAGCGCAGAAACCGGTCAGGTCAGTGTGCTCACTTCGCCGACCGGGCGAATCCTGGATATGTTTTTTCTTTTCAAGCCGCCCGACCCAGCCGGCTCCGCCCTGACCATCTTGCCTCTGCCAGACCGGGCGGCCAGCACGGCGCGCTATCTCAAGAGCCGTATTTTCTTCATGGACCAGGTGACCCTGCAAGACCAGAGCACATCTTTCTGGCAGGTGATTATCGATGGACCGCAAGGCGCAAATGCGCTGCACCAGGCCGGCTGTGGAGATTCGCTGCCGCTGACAGACGGCGTGATTTCCACCACCCTGGCAGGCGCTCCTGTGACGATCATAGGCTGGCGCGGCCTGGCCGGGCATGCTTTTCGTCTGCTGGCGTCGGTTGAATCGAAAGGAACCATTCAATCAGCCTTTCAAGAAGCTCACCTGCTCGAGTTGAGCCGGGATTCTCAAGAGATCTTACGCATCGAAGCGGGCTTGCCAGGAGTGAATGGTGAGCTGACGGAAGAATACAATCCGCTGGAAGTGGGCTTGCCGTTCGCCGTTTCCGCTAATAAAGGATGTTACACCGGGCAGGAGGTGATCGCCCGCCAGGTCAATTATGATAAAATCACCCGCCAGTTGGTTGGCCTATACGTGGAAAACCAGGTCCAGGCGGGCAGCGAAGTGCTGGCTGAAGACAGACCGGTGGGAAGAATTACATCCAGCGCGCAGTCGCCTCGCCTTGGAGCATTGGCGTTAGCAGTTCTAAAGCGGCCTTATTTCGAAGAAGGCTGCCACGTGCAAATCATGGATGGCGAAAAAATGATCCAGGCCAGGGTGAGTAACCTTCCTTTCCCACTATAACAACCCTTGATTGTTAGAATTCCCACAAATTTCTAATAAAACTCTTTTGACTTTTGTCAAATCGAGGGGTATAATTGTATTTTGCTTGCTATTATATAATTATCCTATGGAGAGTATCGCGATGGATGAAGCGACTATAAATGTTCCCAACAATGTTCTCGAAGAAATTAAGGCCAAACAACACTTCACGGGGAAAGTGCTGAAGACCACTTTGGCCGGAGCAATTGTGGATATTGGCATGCCGGTACCAGGCATCGTCCACATTTCGCAATTGCAGAAGGAGCCCGTCAAACGGGTGGAAGACGTGGTCCAACAGGGTCAGGAAGTTGAAGTTTGGGTTAAGAAAGTTTATCCGAAGAAACAACGCATCGATTTAACCATGGTCAAGCCCCTTGATATGGAATGGCGTGAAATTGAACCAGAAATGGTGGTCAAAGGCACTGTTTCTCGCCTGGAAAAATTCGGAGCATTCGTCGATATTGGCGCCGAACGTCCTGGACTGGTGCACATCAGCGAGATTACCCATGATTACATCAAGAATGTCTCCGATGTGATCAAAGAAGGCGATGAAGTCGAAGTCAAAGTGCTGGATGTCGACCGCAAGAAGAAACAAATTAAATTGAGCATGAAAGCTCTGGTCGAGAAGCCCGAAAAAGTCTTGCAGGAAGTATTCCAGGAAAAATTCGAGCGCAAAGACCGTGCGCCGCGCGAAAACCGGGATGCGAGACCAGCTCCCAAAGAAGCCTCCGCTCCGGAAGAGCCGCAGGAGGAACCCGTGCCAACCGCTATGGAAATGGCGCTGCGCTTCGCAATGGAACGTCACAAAGTTGAAGAGACCGAAAATTACGCCCGCAAGAAACGCAAAAACAAGCGCGACGATCTCGAGGATATTCTCGAGCGTACTCTCCGGCACAAAGCACCCCGCTAAAGATAAAAATCCCTGCTCACCTGCAGGGATTTTTTATGCTTAGCGAGGCGGGTAACCAGTTATCGCGCGGATGCGGTCGTACAACGGGCGCAGCCGGGGATACATTTGTTTATATACTTGTTCAAACAAGCCGGCATATATACGCTGCGCTGCCGGGTCAGGCTCGAAAACCCGCCCGAGGCGGGTCATGGACTGCACTGCGCTGGTGAAATCAGGATACATGCGCAGCCCTACGGCGGCGTCAATAGCGGCTCCCAGACCAGAAGTCTCGTACAGATGCGGCCTTGCGGCGGGCAAACCGAAAATATCGGCGGTGATCTGCATGGCGGCATCGCTCTGGGATCCACCTCCGGATACCCGCAGTTCTTGAATTGGCTGGCCTGTGCGCTGGTCCAATCGCTGCTGGCCTTCGTGTAAAGCGTAGGCCAATCCCTCCAGAATCGCACGGTACAGGTGGGCACGGGTGTGGACATCGCCAAATCCGATGATCGCTCCTTTGGCCTCTGGGCCAGGAATTTTCAGACCTGGCGACCAATAAGGTTGGAGGGTCAAGCCCATCGAACCTGGCGGAACCTTGCTGACCAGTTCGTCGAAGAGGGTTTCCGGTTCCACGCCCCTTTCGTTTGCGATGGCCAACTCGTGATGCCCAAATTCATGCTTGAACCAGGTGACCATCCAATAGCCGCGGTACACCTGCACCTCTGGTGTATAAGCGCCTGGCACGGCTGAAGGGTATGGAGGAATCAAAGGTATCGGCTCGATATAACGAGTGTTCGTCACACACAGCGTTGCGGTTGTTCCGTAGCTCAAACAACCAACCTGCGGCTGCAGGCAGCCCGCCCCAATGACTTCACAGGCCTTATCGGCGGCCGCGGCGATTAGCGGCAGGCCAGCCGGAATGCCGGTCGCCTGCGCAGCCTGCGGCGTTATTTCGCCCAAACTCCCGGCAGGTGGGACCAACTCAACCAGCATTTGCTCCTCCACCGGCAGCACCTGCCACTTCCAATCCCACCTGGCAGCCCAGGTCAATTTCTTATAATCAAAAGGCAGGTAACCCACCTGACATCCAGCTGAATCGACAAACTTGCCGGTTAGCCGGTAAGTCAGGTAACCCGAGAGGTACATGTATTTGTGAGTCTGCGCCCAGATTTGGGGCTGGAAAGTGCGGAGCCAGTTGGCTTCCGCCTCTGCCTGCAAATAAGCCACTGTTTCCGTCATGCCCGAAAGCAGAAAGGCCAGCCCCCACAGGCCGCCGATCGGTTTCAAGCCCGGGGTGCGCCGCTGGTCGAGCCAGACCATTGCCGGGCGCAGAGGCTTACCCTGTTGATCGAGATTGATCAGAGTACTGCGCTGCGTGGTCAATGCTGCGCCTGCCAGGCGCTCTCGCCAGGCAGATCCACCATCTTGAGCCCATAGTCCCTGGCAGGCGAGCGACAATTGCTCCCAAAAATATTCGGGCTGTTGTTCCGCCCAACCGGGTTGGGGCGAAGCTGGTGATTGCAAAGGAACGCGCGACTTCGCCACCAGGTTACCCTGCAGGTCAAAAATCAAGGCGCGCACGCTTTGAGTGCCGTTGTCAATTGCCAGGATCAGGTCTTTCATGTGATTACTCCAGTGAAAAGGTGGCTTTGATGACGAACCGTCTTATGCGCGTTTACGCCGAGAATAAAGAAAAACCAACCAGCCTGCCAGCAGCCCGGCAGCGGCTGCCAGGCTGGCCGCCAGGAGCGCCCGGTTCCTGCGCTGTGCGGTCTTCTGCCGTTGGATAGAGCGCGCTGCACGCGCCTGTGCCAATAAGTCTTTCCAATTTGGGATCAGGTTTTGAGGCGGTAAACCGTGGCTGGCCTGCCATAACTCCCTGTAATGCGATTCTTCTTCCTGCCAGCGTGCATCGTTCCATCCTAACTCGGTCTGGCAAATCATCCGCACGGCTGGTAAAATTTCTCGCCCACCGCCCGGCAATGTCAGGCCTAGCCTTACGCGGCGCAAAAGCAAATCGTCCAGGTGCGCCACCTGTTCCCGATGCGCCGCCCAGCGTAGCTCGCCCCACAGGGTTTCGGTGCCGGGGATTCTTTGCAGTTCGCCGGGTTGAGCCAGCCTGACCAAAGCTGCGGCCTCTGTGCCATAACGCCCAAGCAAGCGGCGGCGTTGGGCTTCATCCAGGTTTTCCGCTCCCGGCAGTTCTACGTTGACAGGGGCCAGCACGGGTGTATTGGCTGCCAGGTCGGGCAGACGTGGCAAACGACTGCGCAGAGCGTTCAATGCGTCACGCGCAATAATGCGGAAGGTGGTGAGTTTGCCGCCGGTTACAGTGAGCAGGCCGTGTTCATCCCAGACGACATGATCGCGCGATTCTTGCGATGGGTCTGCTTTTCCAGTGCCGATGACCGGGCGCACGCCGGCAAAGGTGGCCAGGATATCCTCCAGCCCCAGGTTCAAGGAAGGAAACTGGGATTCAGCAGCCGCCATCAGGTATGCCACTTCATCTCCACTGATGGCAGGGTCACGGTCGGTGTGCACTTCGCCACCATGATCCACATCCGTTGTGCCGACCAGCGTGACGCCTTCCCAGGGGAAGATGAAGACCGGCCGCTGGTCGAGAGGGTGCAAAAAAGAGACTGCCTGGGCTACTGGCAGACGCCAGGCGGGAAAAACCAGGTGACTGCCGCGCAGCGGCCGCAGCCGGCTGGCCTCGCCCATTTGCTTACGCAGTAAATCTGCCCATGCGCCGGTGGCATTGACAACCGCCTGAGCCCGCACCTCTTGCTCCTGACCGGTCAAGTTGTCTCGTAAAACTGCGCCTGCCACCTGGCCATTTTCGCCCTGCACAAGACGGACGGCTTGTGTGTAATTGACAGCGCAGCCTCCATCGTGCTGCGCCTCGGAGATCAGGCGCAGTACGAGCCGTGCATCATCCGTCTGGGCGTCGCCGTAGCGGAAACCGCCCTGCAGTGCGTTCTCCGCGATGTGCGGCGCCAGCAAACGCAGATCCTGTGGGCTGTAATAACGGTGTTCCCACTGCAGCGCCAGCAGATCATAAATCGTCAGGCCAACTTCAAAAATCCAGCGGCCGGGGTTATCGCCTTCATAAACCGTCAATAAAAATCCCAATGGATCAACCAGCCCTGGCCCTTCCTGCAGCAAGTGCTGGCGCTCTTGGACTGACACCAGGGTCATGTTCACCTGGCCTTGTTTTAGATAGCGCAAGCCGCCGTGTACCAACTTGGAGGAACGGCTGGAAGTACCCCAAGCAAAATCCCGCTGCTCCACCAGAAGCACCCGCAGCGGATTTTCTTCACCAGCTCCTTGGGCGCGCCGTACGACTTCCCGTAAAATCCCTGCTCCGGTGATGCCGCCGCCGATGATCAGCAAATCCCAGGGTTGGTTTAATGATGCCCAAAGCTCTTCCCGTTCAAACATGCTGGTGTCCTTTCACTCGAACATTGCGCCTGGATTCATTATTCCCTGGGGATCAAACAAGGCAGCGGCCTGGCGCAGCGCCTGCATTCCCAGCTCACCTTTTTCTGCAGGCAAGTAGGCGCGGTGATCACGCCCAACGCCGTGCTGGTGACTGATGGTACCACCGCTGGAGACAATCAACTGGCTGGCGGCGCGTTTCATCGCCTGCCAGCGCTGCAAAGTCTCCTGCGGGTCGGCTGCCAGGCGAAACAAGAATGTCGTATAAATGCTCGAGCCGTACGGATACACGTGTGACAGATGAGTGAATACATGCACCCGTTCGCCAAAAGACTGCATAACTGTGCGCAGCTCCGTTTCAATGGCAGGCAGCAGGGTGGGCACTCTCGACCATCCAACGGCCGTTTCCAATGTATCGATGGCATAACCCTTTTCCCACAAGGTATTGCGTAAATACGGCGTGCGGAAGCGGTTTTTATGCCACTGGTCGCCGAAGGTGCGCCCGATATGCACACCGCCGTGGCGTGCAGTCTCCGCCAGCGCTTCCTGGCGGGCGGCGCGCACCATCACCGCCTGGCCGGTGAAACCAGCGATCAGCATGCACTTCTCACTGCCCAGGCCTCGCAGCGCTAACAGTTTTTCCAACCCACTGATCAAAGCTTCATGCCCGGCAAGCGCCAATGTGGTCGTCGTTTCGGCAGCCGTGCTCATCCGCAGCATCGACACGGGGATGCCTTTTTGCAAGATTTGCATGACAGCTTCCTGCCCATGCGTAAAATCTGGGAAGAAAACCGCGTGGAATTCCTCTTTTTCTGGCAGCGGGCTGGCGCGCACAGTGGCCTCGGTGATCACTCCCAGGCGGCCTTCCGAACCCAACACCATCTCCCGCAGATCTGGCCCGGCGGCTGAGGCAGGTGCAGGCAGTAGTTCGAGGTCGCCGATTGGCGAGACCAGGCGTCCGCCAGCGAACAGTTTTTCTATCCGACCATAGCGCAGCGATTGCTGGCCGCTGGAACGCGTGGCCACCCAGCCGCCCAGGGTGGAATACTCGAAAGACTGTGGAAAATGACCCAATGTGCAGCCGTGCGAACGGAGTTGCGCTTCCAGGTCTGGCCCGCTGACCCCCACCCCGAACGAAGCCAGCAGGCTGTGAGGGTCAAAATTTAGCAGGCGGTTCATGCGGCTGAGGTCCAGGCTGAGCACCGGCTGCCGGTTAGCTTGATCTGGAGTCAAGTGACCGACGACACTGGTGCCGCCGCCGTATGGAATAACGCAGGCGCCTGATTGCTGGGCGAAACGCAGTAACGCCCGCACCTGATCGGCATCTTGCGGGTAAGCCACTCCGTCGGGGACAGGGCCAACCGGGCCGCAGCGCAGTGCCAGCCAATCGGGCAGGCTTTGACCGCGTGCGTGACGCAGGCGTTCGCTGGCGCCGGTTTGCACTTGCGGGTGGGTGGGCAGACGGCTCTCCGGTACCTGGGCGGCAGCCTGTTCCAGGGTTAAGCCAGGCACGGGCGCTGCTATACCCACGAGAGTCTCCAGGAATCGCCGGGCATTCCCCGGCAGCGGATAATCAATGCTATCATCACCCCAACCATTCCAGCGGCGCATAAAACCTCCTTCTTCACCTCACCGGTGCATCTAATCTTGCCATAAGCGTATGCTCTCCTGCATCGCCAGGCGTGTGATGGTTTCGGCGGCTTGCGGGTCCTGGCGTCCAGCAGCATCGGCCAGAGCCAGGTAAAAATTCCGCGAAGCATATCGCGCTGTTTGGCGGCTAAAATAGCGCGGTGCCATTGACAGATAGATAGCCTCAAAGCCGTTTAGAATCAAAGTGAATATGGGATTCCCGCTGGCTGTCGTCAAGAGATGGTGCAGTTTCCAATCGTAAACCGCATACGCTTCCCCGGTCTCCTGCAAGGCGGTTGTACCAGACAAGTAACCACCGATGGATTGCGGGTTTTGCTCTACTGCTAGGCGAGTATAAGCAGGCGCCAGCGCCAGACGCACTTCCAGCAAGTGGATGATAAA
Organism: Chloroflexota bacterium; assembly: GCA_029782365.1. Lineage (GTDB taxonomy): Bacteria > Chloroflexota > Anaerolineae > Anaerolineales > UBA4823 > CAWBUW01. The sequence goes on along the minus strand of JAKOUW010000160.1, from coordinate 65,728 downwards.
AGTGGGCGGCAAAGCCTGCCAGCCATCTGGCAAATGGCGCGCCAGAGCGCTTAATACGTTCAATCCCCCCTGCTTCCAATAATCCTTTACCTGTGTGGTTTTGCCATGTTGAATATCCAGCCAACCATCGCGTTCCAGGCGCTGAAGCGCTTCGCGCAGTGTGGGGCGGGTGACTCCGAGCTGGGCAGCCAGATCACGCTCCGCCGGCAGCATGGAGCCGGGAGGAAATTTCCCGGATAGAATTGCTTCCACGAGGCTGTATTCTGCATACGCCGCTGGTCGCTGCGGGGGAATCCAATTCATACTGTCTCCTATAACTGGTAAGTGGTCTGACCAGTTATAGGATAGCAGAATTTTAACCGGCTGTCAACAGTCTCATCCAGCATATTTTTCGATCAAGTAAGCTTTCCGACCGCCCTCACCGCAGGCCGCGGTTCGAAGGATACATTGAATTCACTCTTCCATGTCACCTGTTGATCCGTAAATTGGAAACTCTGCAGATCGCAAAACGGCGTTTCATAATAGCGGACCTGCAGATAAAAAGTATCGGGCGCCTGCCAGGCCCCGCTGGCAGCCACTGGAGTCAACCCGCCCTGGAGAGAAGGAATCACTGCTTCACTCCAACTGCCAAACCCCACCGGGATCTTCAAGTGCACGCCCTGGATAAAGAAATTCACCCAGATGGCGTCTGGTGTGAAATCCAGAGCAACGCTCTGAACCCCTAGAGGATTCTCTCCCATTAAATAATTCTTGCCAGAGACTTGATCTGCGGTTGACTGGTGTGCGGCACCCTCCACGACCGGCAGAGCCAGGTTGTCCAGCAAAGTTCTTAATGCCGCCAACGCCTCGGGGTTCGCCGGCAGGGATTGATCGTGGAACGCCGGCAGCAGCTCATCCCAAACAAGATTGAGCACAGATTGCATATCCGTGACCGCCGCTGTTATGGCGATAACGGCTTGTTGGTCAGGCAGCACCACGCAAAATTGTCCGAAGGCGCCATCGGCGCGATAAGCCCCATGACGGCAGCGCCAGAACTGGTAACCATAGCCCTGTTCCCAGTCGCTCTCCGGATTAGAGCCATTCTTCACTTGAGCTTTCGTGGCTTCTTCAATCCATGACTCAGGCAGCAGGCGTTGGCTCTGCCACACCCCTCTTTGCAGGTAAAGCTGGCCAAAACGGGCAATATCCTCTGTCGTTATGCTCAGACCCCACCCCCCATAATTAATTCCCTCAGAAGAAGATTCCCAAATCGGGTTTTCAATGCCCAATGGATCATACAGGCGCGGTTTAAGATAATCATTGATCGGCATCCCGGTCAATTTCTGTACAATGGCTGAAAGCGCGTAGGTCGCAGCACTGTTATACACAAAATGGGTGCCCGGTTCATGCTCGACAGGCAGGCTTAAAAAACCGCGCAAATATTTCCGGTCGCTGCGCGCTCCAGCGCGTGGGGTGGCATCTTGATCGTGCCCGGTGGACATGGAAAGCAAGTGCCGGATGCGCATTTTGGCTAAATTGGGATCAATAACCGCCGGTGCATCTTCAGGGAAAAAAGAAAGGACCAGGTCGTCCATGCTCAACCGCCCCTCAGTCGCCGCCAAACCAACTGCGGTGGAGGCAAAACTCTTGCTCAACGAAAACAGCATATGCCGGGCATGCGGGCGGTAAGGTTTCCACCAGCCTTCGGCGATCACCGCGCCGTATCGCAGGAGCATAAAACTGTGCAGCTCTTTCTTTTTGGCTTCAACTGCTCGCAGAAAACTCAGGATGGATTGTGCTGAGACGCCCTGGCTTTCAGGTGTTTTGCGAGGTAAAGGCGTGGGTGGCATTTCAAATCCTTTCTACAACCCACCCATCCTATCACAAAAGTTCGGTTTAGGGCAAAGGCTGCCAGAGTTGGGAGAGTACCACCGCCGCGCCTACTAACAATGCCGCTCCCAAAACAAAGGCGAAGCTGATTTCGTTGGTCTCATGGCGCATGATCAGGTTGGTCGGCAGGCTGTTAAACACGCTGTTCAATTCTTCCGCGCTGGAAGCTGAATAATATTTTCCACCGGTGAGATTAGAGACTTTTTTTAGAGTCTCCTCATCAATGCCCCGGCGAAAGCCACCGAAGTTGCCGCCGAATTGGCCGCCGCCGCTTGGATCGCCGCCAAAGCCGCGCCCGCTTGTGCCCGGCCCATTTCCACCAAAGAATTGGGGGAAATCAGATATTGGTGAACCCTGCGCCGTGCCAAATCCGATGGTATAAACGCGCAGGCCGCGATCCACTGCCTGTTGGGCAGCGTCCATCGGATCTGGCCCTGAGTTGCTGACGCCATCCGTCAACAAGACAATGATATCCGGCGCGTAAGCGCCCTGGGGAACCGGGGTTGGACCGCTGCCTGTAGAGCCCTCGGGTGTACTGGGAGCCACATTTGGGTCAATTTCTGCAATCGCATCAATACCCTGTAAGATGCCGCTGCCTATGGCTGTGCGCCGGCCAGTGGTCAGGCTGAGAATAGCCGCCTGGAGCTGCTCTGCATCGGTGGTCGGGCTCTGGATCAGCTCTGCAAATCCCGCGAAAGCCACCAGGCCAATTTGTGTGCCAGCTTTTTGTTTTTGAACGAAATTCAGCGCCGCTTCTTTGGCGGCATCTAAACGGCTGGGCGGGATATCGCGCTGGCGCATGCTCATCGAAACGTCGATCACCAACATAATCGTTGTGCGATCCGTCGGCACGGCGATGATCGTCATCGGACGCGCCAAGGCAACCGCCAGGCTGGCCAGGCCCAACAAAAATAACACCAATGGAACATAGCGGCGCAGGTTAGATCGCTCAGGCAAAGCAGTGCGCACCAACGCCAGGCTGGAATAACGCAGAGCCAGGCGTTTGCGCCGCCTTAGCACAAAGATGTATAGAAGAATCAGCAAAGGAATCAGAGCCAGTAAAGCCAGAGAAAAAGGCCAAAGCAGCGTCATAGGATACTCTCCAATTTACATCCTGACTCAGGGAATGCGGCCGAGCCAGATCATGGAAAGCGCGCCGGCCAGGAGAAAGATCACCAGGCTGATCCCTGCCAGAAGCGAAGTCACTTCCAGCTTTTCAGGACGGACTACGAATTGTAAATTGATATTTTCGTATACCGATTTCAAATCTTTTTCCGTTTGCGCGTTGTAATAGTGACCACCAGTGGCATCCGCGATCGCTTGCAAAAGATCAGCGTTCAGGCTGGTATGGACGGTAAAACCATTCACTTTGATTGTCTGACCAGCTTCGCTGCCAATGCCTACCGTATAAATGCGCACTCCCCGATCGGCTGCCGTCTTGGCCGCCTCATTCGGATCAGGGTTTTCATTGTTATCGCCGTCGGTGAGCAGTACAATCGCCGCCGAAGTATATGAACCAGCCGGTACGGGCGTGGGGGTGGGGGTTGGAGTGGGCGTCAAATTTGTGTACACTTTCGGCTGCTGCCAGTTGGCGGCATTGCCGGAGGTGATGGTATTCAAAGAAGCAATGATGCCGTTGCCCAGTGAGGTGCCGCGCTGCGGCGAGAGACGTTCGATGGTCGCCAAAACGCTGTCTTTATCGTAGGTGGGGCGTTCAACCGAAAAACCCGAATCGCTGAATGCCACCACGCCGATCTGAATGCCCGCTGGCTGTCGATCGACGAAATCACGCATCGCCGCCTTGGCGGCCTCCATGCGAGACGGTTTCATATCATCCGCCGACATACTGCCCGAAACATCCACCGCCAGGATAACCGTGCCTTCGCGGCGCGGTAGGCTGACGATGGTCTGCGGGCGAGCGGCAGCCACGAAAAGGCCGATCAACCCCACCAGGAAAAAAGCCGCCGGCAAGTATGTGCGTAAGGATTGTAACCTGCCAGTCGGCCTGCCCAGGCCAAATAGCGTGAAACGGGCTGCAGCCTGCCGCCGGCGGCGGGTGACCCGCCACCAAACGAAAACAAGCACAGGCACAACCAGGAGTAAATACAGCATGGCAGGCCAGATAAATTCAAACATATCGCTCATCTCCATCCCATCGCCGGCTGCTGCCCGCTGAATTGTTTTTGGTGCTGTTTGCGCAGCGCAGCAAAGCGAACGATAGCGCCCGCCAGGTCTTCCGATGTTGAAAGCGAGAGAACATCCACACCGCAATGCTTAAACGCTTCAGCCAGCTCAAATTCGCGCCGCTGGGCGGCCTCAGCGAACCGCTGGCGGAATTTCTTGTCATGCGTATCCACATAGAGTTGCTCGCCAGTCTCTGAATCTTCAAGCATCACAGGCCCGATATCCGGTAGTTCCAGTTCGTGGGGGTCGTATAACCGCACCGCCATCACCTCATGGCGCTGATTCATCAAACCCAGGGCTGTTTCCCATCCGGGTGCGCAGAAAAAGTCGGATACGACAAAAACCAGGGAGCGCCTTTTGATGGCATTCAGGCCGCTTTGCAGCAAGGGTGTCAGATCGGTGAAAGGCGAACGAGCCAGGCGCGGCTGCTTGAGCAGTTCGTTGACCAGGCGCAGCACCTGGATGCGCCCACTGCGCGGCGGGATGGTTTGAACGACGCGACTGCTGTACAAAACAGCGCCGATACGGTTGGCATGGCGGGTGAGTAGGCGGGCGATGAGCGTGACAAAATCGATCGATACGTTGCGCTTGAGGCTCTTGAGAGTGCCGAAGTCTACCGAAGGACTCAGATCAAGCAAAAACCAGGCCGTCAATTCGCGGTCTTCCCTATACTGGCGAATATATGGGACTTCCATGCGGGCAGTGACATTCCAATCGATGTAGCGAATGTCATCTTCTGGTTGGTACTCGCGCAGATCGGCAAAATCCACGCCGTACCCATAAAATAGGCTGCGGTAATCGCCCTGCAGCATGCCATCCAGGCGGCGAATCACCTGCCACTCGATGCGCTGCAGAATGCGCTCAGGCGTTGTCGGGGATTCGGGCGCGTTCATGTAAGGGCACCACAGGCACTGGGATTCGCTCCAAGATTCTTTTGATCAGGTCATCTCCATTGACATTATCTGAAAGCGCCTCATATGACAGTACCAAACGGTGGCGCATCACATCGTACACCATATCCAACACATCCTGAGGCAAGACATACGTCCGCCCGCGCACGAAAGCCAATGCCCGAGCGGTCAAGATGATATTGATCGAGGCGCGCGGGCTGGCTCCGAATAAGATATAACGGCCCAGATCCTTCAATCCGATATCTTTTGGCTGGCGGCTGGCGCTGACGATTTTCACGGCAAATTCAATCAACACCGGGTCAACATACACCGCATCCGCTTTTTTCTGCAGTTCCAACAGGTTTTGTGTGGTCAGCACTTTCTGCACCGCCTGTAGCGCGCCAGTCATGCGCTCGACAATTACAAACTCTTCGGTGGCGTTCGGATAACCAACCAGAACTTTCAGCATAAAGCGGTCAACCTGCGCCTCGGGCAGTGGGTAGGTGCCTTCTGTCTCAATTGGGTTCTGCGTCGCCAAAACCAGGAAAGGATCAGGCACTTTAAATGTTTCTCGCCCAATCGTCACCTGGCGCTCTTGCATCACTTCGAGCAACGCACTTTGCACCTTGGCTGGAGCGCGGTTGATTTCGTCAGCCAACAACAGGTTGGTGAAAACCGGGCCCAGTGAAGTGTTAAAATCGCCTGTTTTTTGATTGTAGATGCGCGTGCCGATCAAGTCCGCCGGCACCAGGTCTGGAGTAAACTGGATGCGCTTGAATTCTCCGCCGATCGATTCGGCCAGCGTCTTGATCGCCATTGTCTTCGCCAGGCCCGGCACCCCTTCCACCAGGATATGGCCGCGCGCCAGTAAGGCGACGATCATGCGCTCGAGCAAGTGGTCTTGGCCTACGATAACCTTCTTCACTTCATACAGAACCTGTTCCATCGGATTTTTTAAGCTGGTCTCCATAGAATAATCCTCACTGCCTTATATGAATATCTCTACCACTCTGCTCAACTGAAAAAGACAATATCGCCTATGGTGCTGTCAAAGATGTAGAGTTTCGCCACCAACGCTCAATAAATGAGCGATCAATCGGGGGGTGATCCAAAACCGCCAATCGCATTGGTAATGGTGACCGCAAACCCGATCCCGGCAAAGGCGTCGCGCCCGTCCGGATCGAGAATACCTTCGACGATGCCAATCACCTGTCCAGAACGATTGAGCAGCGGCCCGCCTGAATTGCCCGGGTTAACGGCTGCGTCAATTTGGATCAGGCCTTTCAGCTCAATCTGGCTGTCTTGGGCTTTAAATGTGCGGTTAAATCCAGAGATTACACCGGCGCTCATCGAATCATAAAGGCCAAAAGGGTGGCCTACCACGTACGCTTCATCACCAACTTGCATAGCGCGGGGATTTCCCAGCACCGCCGGCACCAGGGGATCAGGGAGTTTTTCTGCAGATAGAACTGCAATGTCATTTTCCGGCTGGGCCATCTTGATCGAAGCGTAAGCGCGCGTACCCTCTGCAAAAGTGACAGAAATAACATGGGTGTCCAGAACGACATGCAGGGCAGTCAAAATGTCGCCGCTGTCATTGATGATGACCCCGGTGCCCAGGCCGTGATCGGGCTTCCCATTCGCATTGCGGCCTTCTGTCTGAATCAAAACCAATGAAGGCTGAATGATCTGGAAAACCTGTTCGGAATAAGCCGCTGCAGGCGTAGCAGAGGCCATTACTTGCTGGACAGTGGTATTCAATTCCTGTTGAGTTGGAACGTGTGGCGCGGGAAATGCCAGGTTGTATAACAGGAGGCCGATGAATGTCGCTAATACCCCTGCGCCAAAAGGCGCTGACCGCTTCAACCAGACACGGCCGCGCGCCATCAGGCTGCGCAGGCGCTCAAGTCGAGTGGCAGGGCGTGAATCGTCCATGGCTCAGGCAGAATCAGGGTGAATTGGATAACTCCGCATATTAGATAGATATTATCAGATTAAGATTAACAGAGCATGACAAATCAATAAAACGGCAATTGTCTTTACCGAATAAATCAAGTTCGCCAGAAAATGTCAGGAGCTCACGCCTGTATAACTGGAGTTAAGTGGTATATTTAGTCTTGATAAGGAGTTGGCCGTTAATTAGACGGTCCTGGATTTGCAGTTTGAACGGCGATCGAATATGAAAAAAACGAAAGCGGGTTTTAGAATACCTGTTGCACACATGGGGGTCAGCCTGATTATCCTGGCGCAGCTATCCCTTCCCAAAATTGTCAGCTTCTGGGCTGGTTATGCTCAAGCCAACAGAGACCTGGAGACGCCGGGCACAACATTTGTGGTGAACACCACCGCGGATACTGTCGATGCGGATGTCGGAATGGCTGCCTGCGCCGATTTGAACGGAAAGTGCAGCCTGCGGGCAGCCATCATGCAAGCGAATTTCACTCCAGGCGCGGATGTCATCTCTTTACCTGCCGGGCTATATCAGTTAACTCGCGCCGGTTCAGATGATGCGGATGTTTTGGGCGACCTCGATATCACAGACAACCTGACCATCCAGGGAGCAGGCAGCGGTGTAACGATCATCGATGGCAACGGCTCGGTGACGGGTGACCGGGTCATTCAGATCTTCACCAGCGCTGCCCAAACCAGTTTGAGCGGGCTGACCATTCGCAATGGAAAAAGAATGCAGACATTTGATGAAGGCGGTGGTTTATACTGGGAAGGAAGCGGCAGCCACCTGACATTGACCAATGTGCTGATTGACAGCAATATATCCTATTATGGAGGCGGTCTGTATTTGAATTATTCCAACCTGGGCGACCGAGTGGATCTGAACCAGGTAGTCATCCATGCCAACACCGCCTCTGCATCGGCGGGCGGCCTGGGCGTGAGTTTTGGAGATTTGGCCCAATTTCAACTGCTCAACAGCCAGGTGTACAGCAACACAGCGTATGAAGGGGGCGGCGTGTACTTTCAGGGCACGCCTTCAGCGGGGCTCACCTCGGTGCAAATTGAAAACAGCCAGGTTTATACGAACAAAGCCGGGCTGAGCGCCGGTTTTGAAAACCATTCTGGCAGCGCCGCCGTACCGGTTATCCTGACAGGCAGCCACTTTTTTAACAATCATGCCGATTTTTACGGCGGGGCGGTTGGCAATTACGGAGCGCTCTCTATCCTTTCTACGCGTTTGGATGGCAATGCCGCCTTAGAAAAAGGAGGGGGCATTTATGAGTATGAAGGTGGATGGCTGAACATTTTACAAACCACCTTGAGTGCCAATTCAGCTAAATTCGGCGGCGGTCTCTTTTCAGAACTGTTTATTCACAATGCCTCTAAAATAACGTTAACCAACAGCACTCTGAGCGGCAACACAACCAGCCGCGATGGCGCTGGCATCTATGCCCAGGGAGGGGAAATAAAAATATACAATACAACCATCGCTAATAACAAAATATCGGTGCCAGATGGAACGACATACAACGGCCAGGGTGGCGGTGTTTTTATTAATATTCCAGCCATCCTGCGGGTAGAAAATACCCTGTTGGCGGATAACTCTCACCGCTACGGTACACAAGCTGTAGTTCAAGATGATTGTTTTGGGACGCTAGATTTACTGGGATATGACCTGGTCGAAACGACCACCAGCTGTACCTTCAGCGGTACTACCGTCGGCTTGATCAGCGGTCAGGATCCTAAGCTTGGTGTGCTGCGGTTCAATGATGGACCGACGCAAACTCAGGCGCTCTTACTTGGCAGCCCTGCCATTGATGCCGGACAAGGAGCGTATTGTATGGACGCCAACGGTTCAGCCATCACAATAGACCAGCGGGGTTTTCGCAGGCCTATTGGCGTGAAATGCGATATTGGCGCCGTGGAATATTCGCCTTACGCTTTGTACACTTCATTGATTCGTAAATAACCCGCCGCTTTTTCAACAGAGAGCTCAGGATTCCGGGTAAAACGTGTGCTAAGGGTATTAATCTGTTCTCAGAGATTTCTTATCGAAGTTGGTAGAATCGTGTGTTATGCTTGAAATATACCTATTGGTTTGAAAAATTCACAATAAATACAGGAGCGATCGTATGGACAAACCGGATCAATCGAACACTCTTTCCCCACGTGTACCTTTGGGCGGCGATTATTGGACAGCCGATCCTGGCGTGCCGCTCTGGGGTTTCGCCGACCTGCACGCTCACCTGATGGCTCACCTGGCTTTCGGCGGGAATGCTTTTTGGGGAGAGCCCTACGACCCAGAGCACACCGGCGATGAAGCCTTGGAACACGCTTTGGCTTCTTGTGAACCCATTCACGGCGGGTTGATCAATGTCAATCCGGAATTTGGCCACCCGGCAGGCGGCGGCTGGCCTGATTTTATTGTCTGGCCGCGCTTCACCACAATGGTGCACCAACAGGCATACATCGATTGGATTTACCGGGCTTACCAGGGAGGCTTGCGCCTAGTTACCTGCCTGGCGGTGAACAACGAACTGTTGGCGACCAAGTCGAACCCGCGCCTGCCCCCTGACGATCGCAGCGCCATTCAGGCCGAAGTGGCAGGGATGAAGGCTATGGTTGCCCATATTGACAAGCAATCCGGCGGACCAGGCCAGGGATGGATGCAGATTGCATTCACACCCGCCGATGCCAGCCGCATTATCGCTGAAAATAAACTGGCTGTCATCCTGGGCGTTGAAGTTGATTCGCTGGGCAACTGGCGTAAATTGGAAGATCTTGAAGAAGCCTGCGGCGGGGACCCGAACCAGGCGCGCTTGTTGATCGGCCTGGAATTGGACTTCCTCTATGCCCTGGGCGTGCGCCAGATCACACCCATCCACCTGACCAATAATGCTTTTGGCGGCACCGCCATCTACATGCGTTTTTTGGAAACGGTAAATATGTTTATCACTGGAGAAACCTGGGAAGTGGAGGACGCCTGGGAAACAGGCGTACGTTATCGCCTGGATTTCGATGGCGATGATGTGGTTGATGAGACAGAGCGCAGCATCGCTATGAGCGGTGGGCGCAAACGCGCTGTCCACCGACATACCCTGATCGATCATATTCCAGGAGCTCGCAACCTGGTGGATGCGTTCACCGCGCCAGAGCTCAAAGGTGGGCATGCCAACAAGCGCGGTTTGAACAAATACGGTGTGATTTTGCTCCAAGAAATGATGAAACGCGGCATGATCATCGACGTGGATCATATGTCAGAGAAATCCACTGACGCCGCTTTGGATCTGGCCGAGGCAAACGATTACCCTGTCATCACTTCCCATTCCTGGTTCCGCGACTTGCTCTTCACCTCTGCATGTGAATATAACGATGAGTCGAAGGAAGAATATGCCACCAGTGATGTCCACAAAGTGGCGCACGAAGCCGGTAAACGTGGAGATCAGCTCGAACGCATCGCCAGGTTAGGTGGGGTCGTTTCGCCGATTCTCAACCAGGGTGACATTGCGGGCCTTGCCCAGGCGATGCCCGAACTGGCGAAGAAACTGCCAGCCACCTGCGCCGGCTCAAGCACCGCCTGGGGTGAAGCATACCTGTACGCTGTATCAAAAACGGGCGGCAAAGGCGTGGCGATGGGCTCGGATATCAACGGCGCTGCCTGCCTTCCTGGGCCACGCTTTGGCACTTTTGCGGCCTACGGCGCACATGGCGACAAGCGGCGCCTCCCACAACGGCGTTCAGAGATCGACCGCCAGACTAACGGTGTTGCCTACCGCCAGCCGCTGCGCGATTACCGCTGGCACCGCTTTGAGCCCAGCGGCGCTGGAGGTTACAACGAATTGGATTGTGATATCTGGCATGCCATCTCACAATACAAGGCCGGTTTTCATCCTGAACGGAACAAACACCTCGACAGCGATTATCCAGAGATCAATATCCAGCAGCTCCTCGAAGCAATCGACTTGAAGCTGGATGAGGAATGGATCGATAACGTCACGCACGGCCTGTGGTTGGCAGAAGAGCAGCCAACCGCTGATGAAAAGCAGGTCGAAGATTGGCCTCGCCCACGCAAAGCATCCTATTATGCCCGCTTAAATCTACCCGAAGATAAACAACCCGTACTGGACGAAAAAACCCAGGAATTAATGTTGGAAATCCGGGGAATGTGGAACAAATACAATGAAATGAACGGAAATAATCCGCCGTTGGAACGCTCTTTTGCCGGGCCTCGGCGCGATTTCGATATCAACATCGATGGAATGGCGCACTACGGCATGATCCCCGATATGCTACAGGATATCCGCAACAGCGGCCTGACTCCGGAAGACCTGGCTCCGCTGTTCCGCTCGGCTTATGATTATGTCCAAACCTGGGAGAAATGCACACTGCGGGCAAGCCAGATGAAATTCTGATCTCGGATTTTATCCTCGGTTAAACCTTGGGGTAAGGAAACGCACGCTGGTAGGCCGCAATTATCCGGTCCCAACGCTGGTTCATATCTTCATCGATAGTCTGGCGGGTAGGATCCGCTTCGAACCATGCCAGCGAGCGGCGGATGCCGGCTGCCCAATCTACCTTACAATGAAAATCCGGTACAAAACGCTTGATTTTGCTGTTATCGAAGACCACACTGTTAATCTTATCGCCGATCAGGCTGCCGACGGCGTGGGCATCATAAGCTGCGATCAAGTCTGAAGGGACGTGAACCATGTCCGGTTCGCACCCAACAGCCAGGGCTGCTTCCAGGAATATCTGGTTCCAGGTTAACACCTCATCCGAAGTGATATGGAACGCCTCTCCAATCGCGTTAGCATTTCCTAGCAAACCGAGCAGGCCAACGGCAAAATCGCTGTTCCAGGTCAGCACCCATAAAGAAGTGCCATCGCCCGGAACAATGATCTTTTGGCCGCGCCGCATGCGCTCGATCACCGTATATGGATGCTGCCAGCTTCCTCCAACCAGCGGAATCTGCTGTGGTCCATAAGTTAATGAGGGGCGGATGATAGTTATTGGAAAGCCTTGCTCATGGTAAGCCTGCATCAAGCGTTGTTCGCAGGCAATTTTATCGCGTGAATACTGCCAAAAGGGGTTATCAAGCGGCGTATTTTCCGTGATCAGATAATGCGTCGGCGGCTTCTGGTAAGCGCTGGCGGAACTGATGAAGACAAATTGCCCGGTTTTTCCATGGAATATACGCAAGTCGCGCTCGATATCGGCTGGCGTGTACGCAATCCAATCGACCACGCAGTCGAATTGAACTTCTTCTAACAAGTTGGTGAGGCGTTTTTCCTCGGTGTAGATATCACCGGTGATCAAATGAGCGCCAGCCGGCAGGTTGTATTTTTTTGTTGCCGCACGGTTAAGCAGGACCAGTTCGTGGCCTCGCTGCAGGGCCAGTTCGGCGCAAGCTGAGCTAATTAGTCCCGTACCCCCAATAAACAATATTTTCATAGGAAAACTCTCCGCGGTGAACCTTTTTATGTATGCGATGCGATTATTGAAAGCTTCATTCTTGGCTCAAGATGGGATTATACAGGTGCTTGTGATCGAATGCAATAAATGAATGATCAATTATCGATCAGAGGTAAAATGGAGCTAATTATCATTCGTTTATATAAGAATTGGAGGGTGCTTTGGTAGATTCGATACAATTATCTCGTGTGGCGGTTGTACAAGCTGGTTCCACCATGTTCGACACCCAGGCAACCCTGGAGCGCATGCACGCACACTGCGCCGAGTTACAGCGCCAGGAAATCCAGTTGGCAGTATTTCCCGAAGCCTACATCGGCGGATACCCAAAAGGCCTGGATTTTGGGGCGCGCCTCGGCAGCCGCACACCCGAAGGACGAGACGATTTTCGCCGTTATTGGCAGGCCGCTGTCGAAGTGCCAGGCAGCGAAACAGAGCGCATCGCCGGCTTCGCCCGCCAGGCGCGGGCGCACCTGGCGGTTGGGGTGATCGAACGCGCCGGCGGCACGCTATACTGCACGGTTTTATTCTTTAATCCGCAAGGCAATCTGCTGGGCAAGCACCGCAAGCTGATGCCTACCGCCAGCGAACGCCTGGTGTGGGGCCAAGGCGACGGTTCTACCTTGCCGGTGTTCACCACCCCGGTAGGCAAAATCGGCTCAGCCATTTGCTGGGAAAATTACATGCCCGCTCTGCGCATGGCAATGTATGCCAAAGGCATCCAATTGTGGTGTGCCCCAACCGTGGATGAACGGGAAATCTGGCAATCATCGATGCGCCACATCGCTTACGAGGGCCGCTGTTTCGTGCTCAGCGCTTGCCAATACCTGACCCGCGCCGACTGCCCGCCGGATTATGCCTGCATACAGGGCAACGCGCCCGAGACGGTGCTGATCCGCGGCGGCAGCGTGATCGTCAGCCCACTCGGCGAGGTGCTCGCCGGGCCGGTTTACGGAAAAGAGGCGGTCGTGGTGGCAGAGATTGACCTGCTGGACACCGTGCGCGGAAAATATGACCTGGATGTCACCGGTCATTACGCTCGCCCGGATGTTTTTCAATTGCGTGTCAATGAACATCCGGCGAACGCGGTGAATTTTAATCTTGAACCATCGGATTAACGGCAAAAGGGTGCGCTATTCTTACATGGCCGTGTGAGGAGGTTTTTCGAAATGACAATACTGACTGTTCAGCGAGGTGATATCACTCGCCTGCAGGTGGATGCGATCGTCAACGCGGCCAATGATCATTTGGCGCCCGGGGCCGGGGTGTGTGGGGCGATCCATAAGGCGGCTGGCCCAGAATTAGCTGAAGCATGCTACCGGCTGCACGGCTGCCCCACAGGCAGCGCCAAAATCACCCCCGGCTTTCGCCTGCCGGCGCCGTGGGTGATCCATGCTGTGGGGCCGATTTGGAATGGCGGCGGGCAGGGCGAGGCAGAACTGTTGGCATCTTGTTACACGCGCTCCTTGGAGCTGGCAGCCGAAAAAGGGCTGCATTCGATTGCATTCCCGTTCATCAGCTCAGGCATTTACGGTTATCCCAAGGAACAGGCCGCCAGGGTAGCTATCTCAGCGGTCCAGAAATTTGTTAATTCACCCTCCAGCCTGCAGGAAGTGATCTTTTGCTGCTTTTCCACAGAAGACGAAACGCTTTACCGCCTCCTGCTGACAAATAACTAATCACCCCCAAATTCAGAGGAAAGCTATACTATGCGCAGTGAATCTGAGATGATGCGGCTAATCATAGAATTTGCCCGCTCGAATCAGGCCATCCGGGCTGTCATCATGAACGGCTCACGCGTTAACCCCAATGCGCCTAAAGACCCTTTTCAAGATTTTGACATAGCCTGCCTGGTGACCGACGTGGCGCCGTTTCGCCAGAGGCAGGACATCCCTGCTTATTTTGGCGAGCTGATGATCCTTCAGCTTCCCAACGATATGGGCGATCCACCGCCGGACGGTGATGGCAGTTACGCCTATTTGATGCAGTTCATGGACGGCAACCGCATTGACTTGAGCTTCCATCCATTGGAAAAAGAACAGATTCTGGTGGAAGATTCGCTCTCCGTGGTCTTGCTGGACAAAGACAGGCGCTATCCTGATCTTCCCCCACCGGACGATCACAGCTATTATCCATTGCCGCCAACCGCCAAGAATTTTGACGACTGCTGCAATGAGTTCTGGTGGGTCAACCCCTATGCCGCCAAAGGGCTGTGGCGAGACGAGCTGACCTACGCCCGCTATATGCTGGATACGGTGGTAAGGGAGCAGTTCATGAAAATGGTGGACTGGTATTTCGGTGTGCAGACGGGCTTTCAAAAATCGCCGGGCAAACTGGGCAAATATTTAAAACGCCAACTTGATCCCAGTGTCTGGGCGCAAATTGAAAACACCTACGCCAGCAGCCGGGCTGATGCGGCCTGGCAGGCTCTGTTTACAATGAACGACCTCTTCCGCAGCCTGGCCCTGGAGGTAGCCCAGCACTTCGGCTTCACTTACCCGGCCGAGGATGACCGGCGCGTCTCGGCCTTTATTCGCCTGATTCACGATCTACCACGGGATGCGCGAACGATACCCTGAGCGTTCAATAATTGGGCAAACCTTTTGGGCCATTTATCTCTGGTTCTTGATCTTTCGGCAGTGTGACTAAATGAGTGGTAAATTGCTCCGGTTCTACCCTCTCTGCATTCTGACCAATTTGATTTGCCTGTTCCTGGCTGGTTGTGGGCGCAATTCCTCTTGCGCCGAGGCGCCCGCTGGCGAGCCCTGCCTACGCATCCTTTTTATCGGCAACAGTTATACGTCTGTCAATGATTTACCGAACACCCTGGCTCACCTGGCCCAATCAGGCCAGCATTACATGGAGACAGGTATGGCTGCTCCGGGAGGCTGGACTTTGGCTGACCATGCAGTTTCTGCGGACACGCTCCAGCAGATCAGCGCTCAGAAATGGGACTACGTGGTTTTGCAAGAGCAAAGCCAGATGTCTGCCAGCATCGTTTGGCGCGTAAAAACCATGTACCCGGCAGCGGCTGTGCTGGTTGAGAAGATTCGCCAAAATAACAGCCAGCCGCTGTTATTCGACACCTGGGCGCACAGCAATGGTTGGCCTGAAGAGCACTTGAATGATTACGCCGCCATGCAAAACCAGGTCAACCAGGGTTACCTGGAAGCCGCCAGGCAGATGGATGTCCCATTGGTATTGGTGGGATATGCCTGGGCCAGTGTACGCCTGCAGAATCCAGAAATTCAGCTCTGGCAGGCCGATGGCAGTCACCCCAGCGAGCAGGGCACCTACCTGGCAGCGTGTGTTTTTTATGCCGTGTTATATCAAGAAAGCCCGCTCGGCCTGAAATATCAGGCCGGCCTGTCGGATAACGAAGTGCACGCGCTCCAGTCCGCGGCAGAATATACCGTTTTGGGGATAAAACAGCCTTAATGCATTGAAAAAAAGCGCATTACAGTATTTGCGGAGCGAAAATCACCTGCTGCTATATTTCAAGCTGGTTGAGTAGCTCGCGCAGGGTTAACAACTCTTCTTTGGTCAACGTCACACCCTTGCCCATGGTTTGTCCGTCCGGCGCCCATTCGCGCAGATCGTACTTGGCCGGCCGCTCGTTCCAGCTGACCAGGTTCAATTCTTTGGTCCAGCCTGTTTTCGCAGTGGATAACACGCCTAATTTTTTCACGATTTCAAATTTGATATCAGCCATCTCAGCCTCCGCAATTTTTGATTACATTTTCCACGACCCAAGTGTCTCTAAAAGCTCTATCAATCGCTCAGCCCAGCCTTCGCTTAAAGGCAGCCACAGGCTGTTCTTACCGGTGCGCACGCTCAGGCTCAGGTCGGGCGGATAGCGGCGCGGCGCGGCGTCTTCGGCCAACGGCGGATAGCGCAGCACGATCTGGTTATTCTCGGCGCTGACGCTGGCCAGGCCTGCTTTTTCCGCCAACAAACGCACCTTGATCTGGTAAAGCAGGTTGAGCAGCTCATCCGGGAGGGGGCCAAAACGATCAGCAAATTCAGCCTGCAGCGCTTCCATGTCGTGCAAGGAAGTCGCGTCAGCGATTCGCCGATAAAGGCGCAGGCGGGTATCTCGATCCGGGACATAATTGATCGGAACGGAAGCCCGCAGCGGCAGATCCACATTGACCGGCAGGCGCAGTTCGGCGCTCATCTCTAGCAGGCGGCCAGCCTGGCTGCCGGCTGGCGCACTGGCAGGTTTTTCTTCGGGTTTCATGGCGCCCCGGTCAACCCGGATGCGCCGTACGGCATCGGCCAGCAGGCGGGTGTACAAATGGAAACCGACCGCGGCAATATGTCCGTGCTGCTTGTGCCCGAGGATATCCCCCATGCCGCGAATTTCCAAATCACGCATGGCAATCGAAAAGCCAGCGCCCAACTGGGTATTCTCAGAGATCGTCTCCAAACGCTCCAGGCCTTCAGCCGTCGGCAGCCGCTTGGAGTGGCGGAAGAAATAGGCGTAGGCGCGCTGTGCGCCGCGCCCGACGCGCCCGCGCAGCTGATAGAGCTGGGCCAGGCCAAATGTGTCGGCGCGATCGACAATCAAGGTATTGGCATTCGGGATGTCCAGACCAGATTCAATAATCGATGTGCTCAACAACACATCCACATCGCCGCTGGCAAACTGTTCCATGCGCTCGGAGAGCTCGTGCTCCGGCATCTGCCCGTGGGCCACCGCCAGGCGCGCTTCTGGCACCAGCTTTACCAGGTGCGCACGGATGCCGCCGATGGTTTGGACGCGGTTGTGCACAAAGAAGACCTGCCCGCCGCGCTCCAGCTCGCGCAGGATCGCCTGGCGCACCAGCCTGGGTGAATAGGGCCCGACATGCGTCACAATAGGTAAGCGTTCTTCGGGCGGAGTATTGATCGTAGAGATATCTCGCACCCCGGTAAGGGCCATGTACATCGTGCGCGGAATCGGCGTCGCAGTCATGGTCAGCACATCGACCTCGGTGCGCATCTTTTTCAAAACCTCTTTATGCCCCACGCCGAAGCGTTGTTCTTCATCAATGATCAGAAGGCCCAAATTTTTGAAAGTCACATCTCCCTGGATCAAACGATGTGTGCCGATGATAATATCGACTTTACCCTCTGCCAGGCGGCCCAGGATTTCTTTTTGCTGCTGGGGCGTGCGAAAGCGCGAGAGCATTTCCACTTCGGCCGGGAAGGCGGCTAACCGCTCGCGAAAGGTATTGTAATGCTGCTGGGCCAGCACCGTGGTGGGCACCAGGATTGCCACCTGGCAGCCATCCAGGACCGCCTTAAAGGCAGCGCGCAAGGCCACCTCTGTTTTACCGTATCCCACATCACCGCAAATCAGGCGATCCATCGGGCGTGCGCTCTCCATATCGCGCTTTACCTCTCCGATTACCCGCAGTTGGTCTTCGGTCTCGACATAGGGAAAGCTAGCTTCCAATTCTTGCTGCCAGGGCGGGTCGGGCGAAAAAGAATGACCCAACACCACCATACGGCGGGCGTAAAGTTCGAGCAGGTCCTCAGCTACCTCTTGAACAGCCTCTTTCACATCGCTCTTGGCGCTGCGCCATTCAGCGCTGCCCAGGCGGGTGGGCGTCGGCTCTTTGCCTTCTGGGCCGACATAGCGAGTGAGGCGGTCAGCCTGGTACACAGGGACGAATAACTGGTCGCCCCCGGCATATTCCACACACAGATATTCGCGTTCGACGCCATCCATCGTCCGGCGCACCAGGTCCACCAGGCGGCCCACACCGTGGTCGATATGCACCACCCAATCGCCAGGCCGCAGGTCGGCATACGCCGCTTCTGGCGCTTCAGCCTGGGGGCGGTGGCGCTGGCGCGGTTCAGGCCGCCGCCAACCGAAGATCTCACCATCGGTAAGTAAATGCCACAGGCTTTCTCCCGAACGAAGCACCCATCCTTCGGTAAGGCTGCCTTCGATGAACACCGGCGCCCAACTCAGGTTAATCAGGCGGCTCTCCTCTGACCAAAGCTCTTGCAAGCGTGGCACCTGGCGCGAAACAATAAAGGCGCTGCCTCTTGCCTCCGCAATGGCCCGCAGGTGTTCCATCAACGGTTTGAGCCGCCCACCAAAACGCGGGCCGGGCGAGAACAACGCCTTCAAGGCAGGCCGCCCGGGTTGAGCAGGCGGCGCTGCTGGCGCTGGCTCACCCGGGAGTGTAATTTGATCGCTTTCATCCCCCATCCCTCCGCCCAGGTTCACCGCAGAGCGCCCACCCAGGCTGTCTTCGATCTCCGACCAGCTCAGGTAGGGCGGGGGGAAATCCTGCGGCAGTAAGCCATCTCCCGAGTAATCGCGCTTCAGGCCGAGGGATTGCTCTTCGATTTCGTTGACCGTATCACGCAGCAGAGAAGCGTCTTCCAGCAGCACCAACGACTGGCGCGGCAGGTAATCCAGCACGCTGGCAGGTTGCGGGTGAAAAATGGGGATCAAGAACTCATGAAAGACAGGTTCACCATCCGGCCCTTCTACCGCCAGCGGGCGGGCCTTTTCGCTTGTCTCGGGGGTAGCGAGGTATTCACGCGCTGGCGTCACCTGCAGGCGTTCCAGGTGTTGGATGGTGCGTTGGGTGCCGGGGTCAAAGCGTCTTAAGCTGTCAATCTCATCGCCGAAGAATTCCAGGCGTACCGGCAGACTTTCGGCAGGGATCCAGATATCCAGGATACCGCCGCGGCGGGCAGCCTGTCCTGGGGCAGTGACGGTATGCGCCGCTTCATATCCCAAAGCCAGCCATTGGCGAAAAAAATCATCCGGGCGTCCAATCTGGCCAGTTGTATAACTGCGCACCGCCTTTAAAAAGTCCCGACGCGGCAGGGTGCGCGCCATCACCGCCCGCACCGGTGCCACCACCAGCGGCGGCTGTTCCGGCCGCGCAGCGCCAGGAATATGGTAAGTTGCCAGGGCGGCCAGCACGCCCAGGCGGTCTCGGCGAGTGTTCATTCCCCAGGGTGCATTTTCGTAGAACAACGGGTTGGGCTCAGGAAAATACACCAGGGGTACGCCTGGCAGCCAGAAGCGCAGCTCATCAGCGGCCGTCAGCGCCCGGTCGTGGCGGTCGCAAATCAGCAGCAGCGGCTGCGGCGACTGGCGGTATAAAGCGGCTAACAGGGGCAGGCGCGCCGAGCGGCGCAGTTCCAATGGATTGGACAGCTCCATTTGCCCGGCCTGGCTGGTGAACTCCTGTACAGCGGGTAGAATGGCTGAGACCAGGTCGTCCAGGTTCATTCTTCGCCTCCTTTGTCGCCAACCGGACTGGCATTGTACTGGTTCATGGCCCGTTCCAGCCCATCGGAGATGAACAGCAGCACAGCATCAGCGGCGCGATCTAAAATCAAGGGAAGCTCTTCAGCTTCGGCGCGCTCAAAAGGCTGTAATACATACGCGGCAGCCTCCATCCGGCCGGGCGGGCGGCCAATGCCTAAACGGCAGCGTGGAAAGTTTTCGGTGCCGAGGCGTTCAATGATCGATTTCATACCCTTTTGCCCGGCTGAGCCGCCAGCCGGGCGCATACGCAGCGCCCCAAAAGGCAGGTCAACATCATCGTACGCCACCATCAAGTTTACAGGATCGACTTTATAGAAGCGCGTTAGCGCGCCGACCGCTGCGCCAGAATCGTTCATAAATGTCTGAGGTTTAGCCAGGATTACACGCTGCCCGGCATGTATCCCCTTGGTGACCAGGGCACGAGATTCCACCCGCGTGAAGGTTACCCCCAGGCGTTGGGCAAGGCGATCGATAAGCATGAAGCCGATATTATGGCGAGTCTCTTTATATTCGCGGCCTGGGTTTCCCAGGCCGGCGATCAAGTAGGTAGCGGTTTCAGTGCGGTTAAGCATGGCAGTAGTTCAGTTATCCTCAACTTTTAGGAGCGCCGATGCTTGTGAGTATCCAGGCGCCATTGTCGAATTTTAATGTAAAGACCAAGCACAGCTAAAAAACCGGCGACCGCCAAAACGCCGCTGGCTGCACTGGTGGCTACATCCGGCAGGGTGATCTCGGCTGGGTTCGCTGGTAAAGCTGTCGGGGTAGGCGGGACTGGTGTTATGGTGGGTGTGGGCGGGATGGGCGTGTCAGTTGGCGCGCCTGGCACCGCAGTCGCTGTAAGTGCAGTGGTGGGTGTTTCGACTTGTGTGTAGTTGCGTACCCGCACCCCGGCGACCTGCGCCACATAGATTGAGCCGTCTGCCCGCGTGACCGATAGAAACAACGAATAATCGCCATCGCTGATGGTGGTTGTATCCCATAAGACAATCGACTGCTCGTGGAGAGGTATGCTGGCGACTGCCAATGGAAACCAGGCGCCGGATGGATCACCGGTATAACCGAAGAATAATTCCGCTTTCTGGTACGTGTCATCTTGGATCGTGACCATGACCGGCACGTTTCCCTGCAGGGCCTCACCCGGTAGCGGAGATAGGATCACCGCAGGCTTTGATTCAGGCGTACCTGTCGTCTGTGCAAAAGCGCGGGATACTGAGAGTCTCGGCAAACACAGACCCACCAGCGTCAATAGAAATACAGAAGTGCGCAAAGTACGGTAGAACATGCAAACAGATAGTTTAACCCGCCAGTACCATTTTGTCCAATTAAACGGAAGGGCTGTCCAGTGATCCTTTCCAGACAGCCCTGTCAGTGTTTAGCCGAACATATTTCGATTCATGGCGTTTTCAGCGCCGGCATGCTCTGCAAACCTTTTTCGAGTTCATCCAAAGACTGGCTCAATTCATCATAGGCGCCACTGGCCTGGTCGCTGGTTGGGGCAATTTGTGCACTTAGATCTTCCAGCGTATTGACCGATTGTAAGGCTTGGTCATACTTTACCAAGGAGCGGTCAGCTTCATCGGCTGCCTGGCCCACTCCTTGACTTCCAGCGGTTTGAGCAGTGGCCAAGTTTGGCACCTTTCCTGCTGGCTGATCGGCTGCGCCTTCCAAACGGCGGGAGCAGGCGGTTGAGGAAAGGATGACAATGACTGTCAGAGTAATCCAGAACATGCGCTTCATATTGGACTCCAATTAAGGCTTGGGAGTGGCTTTGACTACCGGGTTGGCTGTGCGCCAATCACGGATCGCTTCGCGCAAGTAGGCAGCCGCCTGGCGTATAGTGTTGTGAGCATCTGACAAAGATTGGCGAGCATCTTTTAAGGTCTGGCGGGCCGCGCTGGCATCTGTCACTTTTCCATTGGCATCAAAGCCAGTATGTTCAGCCAGCAGCGAGGCAGCCTGATCGTGAGACGTTTGAGCCCCGGCGATCTGTGTCTTGAATTCATCCAGGGCTTTCTGGAGCGCGCCAACGTCTCGCCCGTTCCCTTGCGCCTTGTTGATCAAATCTTGAGCTTTGGTGATCAGTTGTTCCTTGGCCGTCAGGTTCGCTGCCTGTTCAGCCAGCCACTTCTGCTCGGCAGCCAATCCTTTTTCCAGGACTGCGTCCTGGAACTTCACCTTGTTCTCTTGGCGCCACTGCTGGAGGATGCTGCGCAGGTCACGCTCGGCCTGGCGGAGCGTGTCATGGGCGTTGTTCAATGCCTGGATGGCAGTGCGCACCGTTTCTCGGGCTGCGGCCCGGTCGCTGACTTTACAGTTAGCGTCGAAGCCATTGTGAGCGCTTAAAATATCCTGCGCAGCCTGATGAGATTCTTTGGCAGCGTCCAATTGCGCCTTGAAAGCATCCAGCGCGCTTTGCAGGGCGGTTATGTCGATGCCCTTTGCCAGAGCTTTGCTGATGAGATCCTGCGCTTTCCCTGCGGCGTTATCGGCTAATTGAAGATTTAATGCTTGCGCAGATAAATATTCATGCGCACGCAGACAAGCATTGGTGAGTGCCTGGTTATCGTCTTCTTTCGCCGCGCTGTTTGGGGTAGGAGTGCCACTTTGAGCGAAAACTGAATAAGTGGGCAGGAAAACCATCGCCGCTATCGTCAGCAGGCTGATCCCCGCCAGGATAATCTTTTGAGTGAGGTTTATTTTGTTCATCGATTTTCTCCTTTGGTCATTTACATCTCGAATTCTACAAGGAGATCGTCAAGAACATATAACGAGGTTGTAAAAACATTGTAAATCAATCCAAAAGCCTGCTTTCGATGTCTAGCCAGGTTCGCCGGGCATATTTCATCTAGGCAACTTAACGTCGTCAGGCGGTCTGGACAAATTTTACCGCCAAGTCAATTGCCGCGGGCAGAAGCGCCCGGGCCGCCGGGGATAGCTCCTGGGCAAAACCGAATTGATAACCGCGAGCGGAGAGCAGCGCAGCCTGGGGAACAGACCCGTACAGTGCTCTGGCCAGTGAGAGCAGGGTTTCGGGTGTCAGGTGATGCGTAAAGGGTGAAGCCTGAAAGGCTGGCTCCAAAGCTGCCAGGCGCAACGCATCGGGAATCTGGCCAGTATGAGCATCGATAAAGCATACACGCTCAAAACCGCTGACTATTTCCGCCAGTTCGGGGGTTAGCTGCAAATAGAATCGCAGTTCCAGGTCTTGCGCAACGGGCAGGTCATCCTCCCAATGCTCCGGCGCCTCCAGGCCGAGCTTGCGGGCAGCGCCCGACAGAATGTGCCAGGCCAGGCCGTCATCCTGGCGATCAGGGTTGCCGAAACCGATCAACAATGTTTTCATCAGGCTGTGTACTCCACGTCTGCGGTAGGCCGCCAGGGTTCCTGTGCAAAGATGCCCTGGTGCTGTGCCGCCGTCAGGGCTCAATCACGCCGCAGTGTCTGCAGTAGCTCACCGCTGGCTGAGATGACATCGATCTGCACCGGCATTTGTCCAACTGCATGTGTGGAGCAGGATAGGCAGGGGTCGTGGGCGCGCACAGCCGCTTCGACGCGGTTCAGCATCCCTTCCTGCACAACCGGTCCGGTGATGTATGTTTTTGCTACGCTGTCCACCGCTTTGGTCATGGCCCAATTATTATGGCCGGTCGCCACAATCAGGTTAACATTCGTCAGCCGGCCGTTTTCATCTGCTTTGTAGTGATGGAACAGCGTACCACGCGGTGCTTCCAATACGCCCACTCCTTCGCCGCGATAATCTTTCCGGGTGTTGAGGATATCACTGCTCAGAATATTGCCATCTTCGCACAACGCCTGGACGCGCTCGATCGCAAAAAGGATCTCGATCAGGCGGGCGTAATGATAATACAGGGTGTTTTCCACCGGCAGTCCACCGTTCAAGGATCGGAAGATTATGTGTTCGGCGTTCGCCAACGGGGTGCTCAGGTGGTCTACCGCGTTCAAGCGGCCCAGAGGACCGACTCTGTAAACCCCAGCGGGCCAACCCATTTTCTTGTAGTAAGGGAATTTCAGGTATGACCAATTTTCGACGCGCTCGGCAATGTAATCCAGGTAGGAGCTGGCTGGAAATTTTTCCAACTCAAGGCCAGAAGCACCGACCAGGCGCACTGCGCCATCGTACAGTTCCAGGCCGTTGTCCGGTGTGACCAGGCTCATATAACCGCTGGGAAATACAGCAAAGCGGTTGATATCGGCGGCATTGCGTTCAGCCCAATCTTTCATAATTCCCAGGCCTGTCTGAACAGCCTCGATCGCCGGCTGAATGCCGGTAAGAATCAAATCGCGCTCGGCGAGAAGCAGGGTTTTGTTGACTCCACCGGGCACAGCGAAATTAGGATGGATGCGCCGACCACCTAAAATGCGGATGATCTCCTGGCCAAACTTGCGCAGGTTCACCGCCTTGAGAGCCAGCGCCGGGTTGGCACCAGCCAATCCCAGCACATTGCGTTGGGCAGGGTTAGTGTCGAATCCAAGCAGTAAGTCAGGCCCGGCCAGCTCAAAGAAATGCATGCCGTGGCTCTGAATGATCTGCCCCATGTGCATCAGCTCGCGCAGCATCACTGCCGGGCGCGGCGCCGGGGCGCCGATCAACTCATCGGCGGCCTTGGCCGCCGCCAGGTGATGGCTGACCGGGCAGATACCGCAGATGCGTGGGGTGATCGAAGGCATTTCGAAATAAAGACGTCCTTCGCAGAACTTTTCAAAGCCGCGAAATTCATTAATATGCAGAACAGCGCGCTCAACACTGCCATCGTCATTCATGTGGATGGTCACTTTGGCGTGTCCTTCAATGCGAGTTACAGGTTCAATTGTTATTTTTTGGGTCATCATTTCACTCTTCCTGCGAGCAACATTAATTCCAATGCAAGCGTTCTTCTTTGACTTCTGGTATGCGCCCTTGGGCCAATTCGTTGAGCACATAGGCGATGATATCGGGATCAGGAGGGCAGCCTGGCACGAAAACATCCACAGGGACTACCTCGTGCAAAGCGCGCACACTGCTCATCACAGCCAGTTCGGGATCATCGGGTATTTTGCCATCAGGTTCATTGCTTTCGGCATCAATATACGCCCGCACCAGTGCTTCGTGCGCGCCGCATATGTTGCGCAGCGCCGGCACGCCGCCAAACACGGCACAGTCGCCCAGGGCAACCAACACTTTACACCGGGAGCGCATGCGGTGAGCTACTTCTTCATTTGAAGAATTATTGATGCCACCTTCCAGTATGCCCACCTCCACACCGTCAGCATCCGGTTCTTTCAAGTCTGTAATCGGTGTGGCGCGGAAATCCACCATGGATGCGAGCTCCAACAGATGTTCATCCATATCCAGTAAAGACATATGGCATCCCGAACAACCGGCCATCCAATCCGATGCAATTTTGGGTTTGTTCATTCCAGTCTCCTTCAGGCTTCTTGGACGATCAGCGGCGCCGAATGATTGAGTGCATTCAGTGCTTCTTGCCAATTGGTGTCAAGGTGAATTTTCAAGCACCCG
Organism: Chloroflexota bacterium; assembly: GCA_029782365.1. Classification (GTDB taxonomy): domain Bacteria; phylum Chloroflexota; class Anaerolineae; order Anaerolineales; family UBA4823; genus CAWBUW01. Next base: position 40,563 of record JAKOUW010000160.1, on the reverse strand, counting down.
GCCAAATCTACCAACACGGCGGTATTATCATGGGCTTCAGCCTTTGCAGGCAGCGCCGGTTGGGCCTGCTGCAAGCGGCCTTCAAGGTTGACATAATGCCCGCCTTGCTCCCAACAAGGTGTCGTTGGCAGCACCACATCAGCCTGGTCGAGCAACGAAGAGGCATAGGCGGCCTGCACTACCAGGAAAGGCGCCCTTTGCATGCGGCGAGCTTGGGCTTCACTCAGGCGGTCATCGCCCAAAGCCAGGTAAACGACCTGCTCATCACGCAAGGCCACCTGATTGTTCAATTCCAGCCAGGCTGCTGCCAGGTTATTAGCCGCGCCTTTCAAGCTGAGCAGACCGCAGCGCTCGTCATCCACTGCGCCGATTAAGACCGCCAGTTTTGCCAGGCTTTCACGCGTTTCAGAGCTTTCGTACAATTCACTTTCGAACAAAATAAACGGCGCGGCCGCCCTCGCCAGGGTCTCCGCCGCAGCGATCAATTCGTCACCTGGCATGCCGGTCTGGCGCAAAAGCCGCAGCAAGGTTCCTTCCGCGTCCAATGGTTCGGCAGGGTTGCGGTTTAATTCGCCCTGTAAGATCGCCGCAGACAGTGCGTTCAGTACATCTTCGACGCTGCCCGTGCCCGGCCGCAGGACAAAATGAGCCTGGTCAGCCAGGTCGTTTTCTTGCGGTGCAATCAAGATCAATTTTACGCCGCGCGGCAGGTTGCGTTTGATCATGAAACCGGCTACCTCATGATTATTGCTCAAGTCAGCACCCACTACCAGGATGCAGTCGCTGTGTTGGAGGTCGTCCAGGGTACCCTCGCGACGTGAATGAGCGGCGGGTTGGCCGCCCAGGCAGGCCACGGTCTGACTCTTTAATTCAGAGCCAAACAGGCTGCGAAATGCGTGCAGTGTTTCAACTGGGAGGCGTGGAGAGATAACAGCAGCAACCTGCTCCGGCGCAGCCTGGATACGCGCCGCCACGGCCTGCAAAGCTCGCTCCCAACTCACAGGAACCAGCACGCCGTTCACCTTTAAAAGTGGACTTCCCAGCCGCTCGCGTTTCTCAGCGAGAGGGAGAAACCGCCCTCGTTTGCACAATACTCCCCCGTTGACCGGACCGTCCCAATCACCCTCGATACGCACAATGTGCCCGGAACGGGTGAAAATGCGGATACCACAACCTACCGAGCAGCCTGTGCAAATGGAACGCGTCACCTCGAGCTGTGGATCAGCGCCCAGGTAGGCGCTCTGCCGGTCAATCAAAGCACCCGTTGGGCAGACCTGCACACAAGAGCCGCATTGTACACAGCTCGACTTCCCCAGCGGCACGTTGGTATCTGCAACAATCACCGTTGCTGCGCCGCGCTCCTCGACATTGAGCGTGAAACTGCCTGCCATTTCTGCGCAGGCGCGCACGCAGCGGCGGCACAGGATGCAGCGGTTATTATCCAAAATAAAATATGGATGGGAGGTATCGACCACAAAACCGGACCACTGCGGCTGCATCGGCCAGTGAGTCATCCCCTCATGGTAGGCGGAACGCTGCAGTTCGCAGGCGCTGGTCGCAGCGCTGCCACTCACTTGGCAAAACGGGCAAAAGTGGTTTCGTTCACTGAACAACAGCGAAAGGATAACCTGGCGTGACTGCTGGAGCGCTGGCGTGTTGGTTTGAACGATCATCCCTTCAGTGACCGGTAAAGTGCAAGACGCCGCAGGGACACGCATCCCTTTTACTTCCACCATGCACAGGCGGCAACCGCCGTAAGGCGTCAGGTGAGGATGATCACACAATGTCGGGATGTGGATACCGCTGCGCTGGGCCGCGCGCAGCACGGTGCTGCCGGGCTCAGCCTGGACTGATTTTCCATCAATGGTTAAAGAAATCATGCCTACCTCTTAATTTATGAAAGCACTGCTACGGCGTTGAAATTGCACACCTGGGCGCAAATACCGCAGCGGATGCAGGTCTGAGTATCGATTTTATGGGCCTGGCGCCGTTCACCGCTGATCGCTGTGACCGGGCAGTTGCGGCTGCACACCGTACAGCCCGTGCAGGCTTCGGGCTGGATTTCAAAATGGATTAAGGCGCGGCAGACCTTGGCCGGGCAGCGTTTTTCCGTGACATGAGCAAGGTATTCATCGCGAAAATGCGCCAGGGTGCTGATCACCGGGTTGGGCGCGCCCTGCCCTAACCCACACAACGAATTGCGCGCCACTTCCTGGCAGAGCATTTCCAGGCGGTCGATGTCGGCCAGGCTGCCCTTGCCGGCGCAAATTTTTTGCAAGATGTCTAAAATGCGCCTTGTCCCAACCCGGCAGGGTGTGCATTTCCCGCAGGATTCTTCCTGTGTGAACTCCATAAAGAAGCGCGCTATGTCCACCATGCAGGTGTCTTCATCCATCACGATCATCCCGCCTGAACCCATCATAGAACCAGCCTGGGTCAGAGATTCGTAATCGAGTGGCAGGTCGAGATGCTTCTCGGTCAGGCAGCCGCCCATTGGACCGCCGGTCTGGATGGCTTTGAAGCGCTTGCCGTCCTTAATCCCGCCGCCCACTTCGTAAATGATCTCGCGCAAAGTGATACCCATCGGCACCTCGATCAGGCCGGTGTTGACCACATCGCCGGCGATGGCGAAGGTTTTGGTGCCCTTGGAGCGTTCAGTACCCATACTGGCAAACCAACCTGCCCCTTTCAGGATGATTTGAGGAACATTGGCATAAGTCTCGACATTGTTGATGTTGCTGGGTTTACCCCACAGCCCGGCTTGGGCCGGGAAAGGGGGACGTGAGCGTGGTTCGCCGCGCCGGCCTTCGATCGAGGCCATTAACGCAGTTTCTTCACCGCACACAAACGCTCCAGCGCCCATGCGCACTTCCAGGTCGAAGTTGAAATTGCTGCCAAAAATATTCTGGCCAAGAAAGCCAAATTCGCGCGCCTGGTTAATAGCTATGTTTAAATTGGCTACAGCAATCGGGTACTCGGCGCGGCAGTAGATATATCCCTGTGCAGAACCGATGGCATAGGCGGCGATCACCATTCCTTCAATCACCGCATGGGGATCGCTTTCCAACACCCGGCGATTCATAAACGCTCCAGGGTCGCCTTCATCGGCATTACAAATAATGTATTTGATATCCCCAGGGTTATTGCGGCACAACTGCCATTTACGGGCTGCCGGGAAACCGGCGCCGCCGCGGCCGCGCAAGCCAGAGCGCAGCACTTCTTCGATCACCATTTCTGGTGTCATTTCGGTTAGCACTTTACCCATGGCCTGGTACCCATCTTCAGCGATGTAATCTTCAATATTATGCGGATCGATTTTGCCGCAGTTCCTCAGCACCACCCGCACTTCTTTCGGCTTAGGCGCCCCCAATTCTTCGTCCGAGGCAATCGCCTCTTCCGCGCTGAATTGTTTCACGATACGGCCTTTGAGGAAATGCTCCTTTACCAGAAATGGCACATCATCCGCACAAACATTGGCATAATGCACCCCTTCCGGGTAAACCAGCATATCCGGCCCGAACTTCTGCGGATCTCCAATGCGTGAAGTTTCCAAGACCTGCACTTCGTCAAACAAGCCCTGTACCATCAGTTCGTCATTCAAAGCGTCGATCACCTCATGGGCGCCGCGCTCGATGCACGCCGGGTCAACAGAAACCAAAACATGCGAACGATAAAAGGCCATAATGGCTAATCCTTTTCTGGTTCAGAGGGGATCACATACGCCTCAACCGGCTTGCCGCCGAGCACGTGCTCTTCCACAATCCGGCGGGCTGCCAGAGGGGTAACCTTGCCGTAATTCACGGCTGGGGCATCACCCAAAATCACCTGCACGATCGGCTCCCAGGAATCCAGGCCGATATTACCGGTCTGGCGCACGGTAATATTGTCCAGGTTTTTTTCTTCAATCATCGCCAAGAAAGCGCGCAAGGTGTCGCGCGCCCCAGCGGCGATCCCAGGTGTACCCATTCCAACGATAATTTGGACACTGCCCGGGGCAGATTTGATCTCGCGCTTCTTCAAAGCCTCTTCACGGATGCGTTTTAAATCTTCGATTGACTTGACGGCTGGCATATGTACTCCTTAGTTAAGCTGTCCTACTCTCAGTCCGGACTCCAGAGTCTCACGTAGATAGGCGAGAACCTGGGGGTGCGTCAGGGGTAGGCCGTCTAACGCTTCTTTGACTGGCTGATCATCAAATGTAAATTTCTGTGCTTCCACCGGCTGGTGCGGCTGGTAGGAATAGTGAAAAATCCAATGAATCTCTGGATGGCCCACGAGCAAGGAAAGGAATGTCGCTGGCAGGTTTCCCAGAGGCATGCGGTCGATATGGCTGTGCTGGAATACGGCTGTGATCTGTGTCCCCGCGCCGGGTTGAGAGTCAATTTGCAAACCACCACGGCAGGCTTCCGCCGCTTCTTTAAACAAAGGAATCCCTAACCCAACCGCCCTTTTGGTACGGCTGGTAAAAAACGGGTCGCACACCAGGTGGATAACCTCTTCTGGCATGCCCTTGCCATCATCCTTCACACAAACAGAAAGACGATCAGCACGCAGGTCTTCGCACACACTAATTTCAACCGTGTGCGCCTGGGCGGTGACACTGTTTTCCGCCAGGTCAAGCAGATGCAGGGCAATTTCCTTCATTGTTGTCTTCAGTCTTCCATGAGTTTCTTCAAAACCTGCGGGAATTTATTCGGCCGGATGCGTCCAACCACTTCATCATCCACCGCCACAACCGGGGCCTGACTGCAAGCTCCCACACAACGGCAGACTTCCATGGTCAGCTTGCCATCTAGCGTGGTGCCACCCACCTCGATGCCCGTCATCTGCTTGGCTTTTTCCATCAATTGCGGCATGCCGCCAACATAACAGGCCGTGCCCATGCAGAATTTGACCGTATGTTTGCCACGTGGTTGGGTGGTGAAGAACGAATAGAAAGTGACCACGCCGTGCACCAGGCTGACGGGCACATGCAACCGGTGGGCTATATATTGTTGCATCGGTTCAGAAACAAAACCCACTTTTGATTGGATTTCATTGAGCACCACCATGACGGCGCCCTGGCGTGCCTGGTTGGCGGTTATGATTTCGTCAAGGATCGCGCGTTTATTTTCGCATAACCCTGTATCAACTGTGGAAGCAGTGAACATGACAGCTCCTATTATTTGTGAATTTCAACACAATATTGTGAAATATATCACAATACGGCCATAGTTTACTCCGCTTGGGCAGGTTCGTCAATGCCAAAATGTCATAACTTTTAATGACAATTGTCAAATCAACACGAAGTGGAGATTCAGCACGGCTAGCCTTCCACCCACATTTTTCGACCGCCCTCGCCTCTCAAAGCCAGGCATATTTCAGCAATGGATGGCTCTTCAACCGTGAAAAATGTCGAACCTAAGAAACCATCCAGATAATGCACATCGCCGTTTTGCACCAGCGGGATATCGCCCATCTGGGGGTAACGCAGCCGTGCCTGGGCTGGGCTGATGTGCCGTGAAACTTCCAACGCCTCAAAGCCAGGCGGGATCAAACCCAATTGGGTGATCAAACCGTTCGCCCGGCGGTCGATATGGGCCGGTATAGCTAACCCTTCAAAAGCGCGCACCTGCTCGACGGCCTTTTCAAGGGAAATCTCTGCCGACGCCAGCAGCATGCGGGTTTCGGAGCGGATCAATTCGCCTTCCGCATCGACAACAAATTGTTCGCCCACACTCTGTGGATCATTCGACAGCGGAGGAAAGAACTGCGTCACCCACGACTCCCATGCTTCTGCTTGTTCCAACGTATCGAATAGGCACAGGAGATGCACTTCTTCGCGTGTTTGCAATTCCATGCCTGCCAGCACCGTGACCGGGCAATTATACGCCGCCTGGACGACAGAACGCACATTAGCGCAGGCGTTGTGATCGGTGATGGCAAGCAAATCAATACCCAGCGTCTGCGCCTGGTCGATGATCAATGGCGGAATCATTTCAATACCCGCGCAGGGCGAAAGCACTGTGTGTACATGCAGCTCAGCGCGCAGGGTTTTCAAGAATCACCCGCCATTCAATCCATCCGCAAGCCTAATTCCCATAACCGGCCCACAACCTGGTATGTTGGCGCCGATGAGGAGAGCAAGACAACCCCTTGTTGGTTGGCACGTTCAATGACTGCATCCTCGGGCTGGGCGCCTTCTGTCACAATGACTGCGCTCACCTCGGTCAGAGCGGCCACAGCCACCACGTTGATATGCGCTTGCAATGTCACCCAAATATTGCTCTGCCTGGCTCCGGCCATTACACAGCTTAATAAATCCGAGGCATACCCTCCGTGAGGAACAACCTGGGTAAAATCCTGCGGATTCGTGATGGCGCGCAATTCCAGAGTGTCGATGACTTCCTGTAAATTAAGCATTCAATCTCTCCCATGAATCAGGCTTGCTCTGGTGAACCGCCTTTGAAAACATCCGTTGATTGCAGTAAGATTTCCATCATGAGTTTTGTGCCTTTGCCAGGTGTAGATTCCAGAGTCATTTTATCGACACACCGCCGGATATTAGCCAGTCCCATGCCAGCGCCGAACCCCATGGCGCGCACTTCCGATGTGGCGGTTGAATAACCTGGCGTCAGCGCCCGGTCGATATCGGCAATGCCCGGCCCATCATCAGTGGCCTGCATTAATATCCGGTGCGGCTCGATCTGCACACGCAAGATCCCGCCGCGCTCGGTGTGGATGATCAGGTTCATTTCAGCTTCATACATGGCTATTCCACACTGTCTGGCCAATTGCGGCGAAGCGCCCAGGCGCAGGAGAGCGCGTTTAATCATGCTCGAAGCCTTTCCACCGTTGAGGAAATCATCAGCTTTAATGTTGTAGCGCAGGATCAAGCTGGTGCGGTCGGAGGAAATATCTTCGAACAAATGACTGGCGCGGTAGCGGCGAATTTCCTCTGCGTGGTAATCACGCTGTAAAGCCAGCAAGACGCCTCGGGTGATATCTCCCTTGGTAATCACCCCGACCAAACGCTCATTTTCATCCATCACCGGCAGGCGGCCCATACCGGCTTCAGTGAACAGTTCAATGGCTTTGACAACTGATTCATACGATTTGACCGTTTTTACGTTTTCGGTCATATACTGCTTGATTGGCGCTTCTAAAGCATTTTCCGACAGTGCACGCATCAAATCTTCCTGACTGATCACCCCCACCAGCCGGTCGCCAGCTTTCACTGGCGCGCCAGAAATGCGGTTTTGGCGCAGCAAATTGAGCAGAGCGGACATCGGCTGATCGGGCGTTACGCACTGCACTTCCTGCGACATTACATCCTGCACTTTTAGCTCATATGAAAGCTCTTCCAGCCGGGTGATCTCTTTGGCATCCTGATCGGTGACTACCCGACCTTTACGCCCATACAACTGCTGAAGCGTGGCTTTCATAGAATCATATCGTGCAGATTATTTTCGAAGCTAGGCAAGCCAGCCAGGTACAGTCGCCCGCACACTTCAAACATCCCAAACGGGCTGGTTACCAGCGGGATGCTCAACTGCGAAGCCAGATCAACCGTTTCTCGAGGGGGTTGTTTGCCTCGCACAATGACAATCGCCCTCACATCTGCCATCTCCGCCGTGCGTACTACCTGAGGATTGCACAGACCAGTTAACAGCACGGCATCGGCGCGTACCGCCGCTAGAACGTCACTCATCAAATCTGCGCCGCAGCCTCCCCTGATTTCAAAGTCGCACAAGACATCCGGATTCAGTACTTTACCTTCAATAACATCGATAATCTTAATTAGTTTCATTCTGACACCAATTTTTGTGAAAAATAGTACAATCGACCTATTATAACCTGCTTTTCCATTTTGTAAACGGTGTAACCGGCAATTAATCTAAGGTACAATCACGCTATGACCAATTTCACTGAACCTGTTGAATTATCAAGTTTGCAGCCGATCCTCCAACCGCTCGACATCCACCTGATCGCCAGTTCCATCCTGGCCCGCAACACACCTGTGGAAATTTATACCGACGACCCTCTTCGACCAACCAGCGCGGTGGCGCGCTCAGGCCACCGTTACTTATTAGCCGGCGCGCCGGATAACCGCCTCTTCAACGATGAACTACGTGCCTGGCTTGCATGGGTGGAGATTCCGCGGGCATTAGAAGAAAAAGCCTGGGGCATTGCTTTCTATTTCGACTCGCCTGGCTGGCAAACGAGACTGCTCGATATTCTCAACGGCCGGCGGGCGGTGCTGGCGGAAAGAGAATACTACGAATGCATAACCTCCCCCGACAATCCGCATTCAATCCTGCCCTCTGGCTTCCATCTGCATCAAGTAAATCAGAGTCTGCTGGCAGATACCCAGATCAATGGTTTGGAGGCCTTGCGTGAAGAAATGTGCTCGGAGCGACCGAGCGTGGCTGACTTTATCGCTCTCAGCTTCGGCCTGGTCGCCCTGCATGAGAACAACCTGGCAGGTTGGTGTCTGTCAGAATATAACACCGGCACGCGCTGCGAGATCGGAATAGCCGCACTGCAACCCTACCAACGGCAGGGCCTGGCAACCAGTATGACTCATGCTTTTTTGGATTTAGCGCGTCAATACGGCATCCAACGGGTGGGCTGGCACTGCTTCAAACACAATCTCCCTTCCAGCGCCACGGCGCGCAAGGCAGGGTTCCTTAAAATTTGCGACTACAACTCCCTGATTTTGATGCTCAACCAGTAAGCCGGTTCTGGTGAACACGGCAGTAAACCTGGCCTGGAAGCGCTTGATTGCGGCAGGGGTGGCCATTCTTGGTCTGCGCCTGGCAATTGGACGGCTCCGCCGGCAAGGCGGGCTGGGCAATCTGTTTTGCTTGCCGGATAGCTTTCACTTCATCTAATGTGCCTATTGCCTTATCCAACGCATTCAGCATGGAATGTATATTACTATCTGCCCGAGGCGGTGCCTGTTTGGCTAATTCTTGTAAATGGGAAAATTCCTGATTGAAATATGCCACAATTTGCTGAGGATCCGGCACCATCTCCTCATCCGTCGCGATACCCAACCAGACTTTGCCATTGTAGCTGATAATACTCACACCCAGGCTGACGCGCCCAGATTGTGGCACCCAGGCCATCACGGCGCCGACCGGTGCCCCCCCTAAATAAAGCTGCTGCTTCGGGCCAGGTACATTGGTCATCACGGCTGAACCCTTGGTATCGAATATCGATACACCAATATCTTGAATGGCTTCAGGGACAGCGCCAAAAATTTTCAAAACACCAAAAGCCACCGCCGCCTCAGGCGTAGATTTCAAGCCATCCATGCGGCGCTTTAGCTCTTGCAGGCGTTCGAGGGGGTTAGCGATGCCAATCGGCAGGGACAAAAACACCAGGCCAAACTGGTTGCCCAATTGACCTGCAAAATCGAGTGGACGCAAGTTGACTGGGATCACGCCGCGTATATTCAATTCATTCACAGAATGTCCACGACGCTGGATATAATGGCGCAATGCCCCCGCCACGGCAGACAGCAACAAATCGTTGACTGTCCCATTTAAAGCATGCCCGACCTGTTTGACGGAGTCTAACGAAAGCGGCTCGGACCAACTGGCACGTTTGCGAAAACCCGGCTGGCCCTTAAACACCGTGTGCGGGTCGGGAGGGCGCAGCACCAGGCGGCCTAAGGCCACTGCCGCAGAGACGCCCAGGCGGGCCTGCTTGCGCGCGTATTTGGGGTCGGTGATCAGCTTAAAGCCCTCATCGCTGACTTTCCCCACCAGGTCGGTCGCCAGGTCTGCCAGCCGGTCAATGCGGAAAAATGGCTCAGAATCATGGCCTTGCGGGGTTGGCAAACTGCGGATTTTCTTAGCTCTCCAAGGTTTTGGCAGCGGAGCATCTGGGTCCGTCGATGCCATGGATAACAACACATGCATCAGGGCGATTCCATCTGCAATGGCGTGGTGCAGACGGGCGACTACCACGCTGCCTTTATCAAATTCTTCGATCAGGTAGAACTTCCACAAGGGGTGCTCATAATCCAACGGCTCGCTCATCATCTGGCCAATAAAATCTTCCAGCTCGGCATGGCCTGCCGGCTGCGCCAGGCGGACGCGTTCCACATGCCTGTCCAGGTCAAACTGCGGGTCATCTTCCCAATAAGGCTGGTGCACGGGTGAAGCAGGCACCACGATCCGTTGGCGAAAACGATCGTACTTCAACAATGAATTGCCGATTACCGATTTCAAGCGCGGCAGGCTCAAAGGAGCTTCGAGGGTCATAAAACCGGTGATGATCATCAAGTTGCGTGGGTCATCCATGCGCAGCCAGGCCAGGTCAACATGAGTTAGAGGTACACGAGCCATTTCACACTCTCCTGGATTTATTGTAATCTTAAAGCCTTGATTCGGATACACCGGTTTAAGGTACAATGGCTGGCAATTCCACGAAAGAGCAAGGTAAAGAAATGTTGGCTTATTTTTTCCAGGGATTTAGTCTGGGGTTGGCAGCTGCCTCCCAGCCTGGACCCTTCCAGGCGTATTTACTCGGGCGCAGCCTGCAGCTCGGCTGGCGGCGCGCCTTGCCCGCAGCTTTAGCTCCATTGGTCAGTGATGGCCCAATTATTTTGCTGGTAGTGCTGGTTCTCAGCCAGGTGCCTCAATGGCTGTTGCGCTCTTTAGCAATTGCAGGTGGATTATTCATCGTCTTCCTGGCGGTCCAGACATTGCACACCTGGCGCAATTACAAACCGCTCCAGCCTGCCGTTGAGGCACCAAAACAGAGTATCTTACAGGCAGCCTTGATGAACGCCCTCAGTCCCAATCCGTATATTTTTTGGAGCCTTGTGGGTGGGCCAATTTTGCTGCGCGGCTGGCAGCAATCGCCAACCAACGGCATAGGATTTTTGTTGGGCATGTATCTGATGCTGGTATCCGGAAACGCCGGCTTGATCGTGCTGTTCAGCAGCGCTCGTGGTCTAGGAGCACGCTTCAGCCGAGGCATGCTGGCGTTTTCCGGTCTGGCTTTGCTTGGCTTTGCGCTTTACCAGTTTTTCCACTTGCCCTGATCACAACCCATCGATCAGCTCGATCAACTTGGGATAAACCGCTTCGACATTGGCCTTCGGATTGGTTGGTTCGATAAAATCATGCTCCAGGCCAAGGCTGCTGGGAAATTCGTAGGTAATCACTTGCGCGCCGTGCCGCCGCCAATCGGCTACCAGTTCCTGGTACATCTTGTTGCTAATGGCCAGGTCGGTTTCTGTTGTAACCACTAACAACCTGGTTACTAGAGGCGCCTGTTTTTGGGCAATCGAGCGTACAGATTGACTTAACTGCAGAGTTTGGGCTAGGCTGTGCGTAGAGAAGCGCGGATAGGCGTGCGCAATGCCTCCAACATCTTTATTCTTCGGATCCCACCAGACAAATTGGTTAGGCAGTAAAGATAGCAGCCGAGTCAGCGCGCCTGTCAGCCTGGCAGGCACGAAGCCTAATCCAAATGCAGGCGCCAGCAAAGTGGCTGAATAGATATCGGTTCGGTTATGTGCAGCATAAGCGGCCATCACCCCGCTCGCCGAAATACCGGCGATTGCTACCTTTTTCCCCAACCCTTGGGCAATATCCAGACACTCATGCGTGTGACGCACCATTTCTTCCAGAGTCAAATTGGCGATATCGCTGGTTAGCCGGTCTGCCAGGCCGTGATGCGGCAGGGGTGCGCATAATACGTTGTACCCCAGAGCATGAAAGCGCTGGCCTAATAAATTGAACTGTTGCGGGCAGTTGGTATAACCGTGTCCAAAGACAATCGCTTTTTCCATTGTTTGACCATGGGTCATAAACTGCAAACGACCTACCGGGTTCATCCCAACAGGTTCCTGGGCACGCAATTTCTCAATCCGCTCAAGGGCGGCGGCATACGAATGAACAGGATTCGGGGAAAATTCGAATGGATCTTTCATAAAGACCAATGCCTTGCTTCATTCCTTGTCCGAGGGTCAGAATTAAGATTAATTCTACTCTAGAATATTGGAGGATTTGGATTTCCTACAAAAAACTAGCCGGCGAGCTCTTATAAGTAGCGGCGATTTGGCCAATAAAACAGGGAAAGCGCGCCGCTATAGGTTCGCTTTCCCTGCCTGATCGGGTTATAAAATTCTGGATTTTATCAGAAAATCCAGGCCAGGATGATAACCGGCAGTGCCAGGCACGCCAGTACGACGCCAACGATGGCGATACCCAGGATCAACCCACCGATCCCCAGCACCAACCCGACCACTGCGCCGATAATGCCGAATACCAGGCCAATGATTCCCCCAATCAGGTCGAATATCAACTTAATCAACCACATGGCAGCCTCCTTTCCAACAACTTCCACTCGATTTACCGCTCACGGGCGGTATTTCGTTTTCTGTAGAAGTATACGCAGGATAGCTGTAAAGGTTGCGGAGAGTAACTCGATAGAATATTAACGATGAAACAATTTTTCTCCAGCGCGAATCGGCACCCTCAAACGGTTTTCTGCTGGCGGTAATGGACATGACCAGCGATCGTTATAGGCGCAGTAGGGATTATAGGCATAATTAAAATCTACCAACAAACGCCCGTCTGGCAGGGGTTCGGGTTCCAGGTAGCGCCCGGCGGGATACGTTTCATGGCCTGCCAAGGCGTCGACAAACGGCAAAAAATACCCGTGCTGGTTGGAGTAGATGGTCAGTGCGGCAGGCTGGCCATCCACCTCAAATTGAATCTTCCCCCACCGCATGAAAAACTGCACATCTCCGGTAGTAGTCTGCATTTCGATCTCGGTCTGCTCCGAGAATACTTCAACATCAACTTCCAGAACGAGGGCAGGGTTGGGCGGGAAATACGCCAGTCCCCGGAAAGCTTTGCGTTGTTCATACGTCAGCGGGCTTTGCGGGTGTTCGCTAAAAAATTCATCTTTGGATGCTCGGAATGCGGTTAAATTGTCCACATCATACAGCCTTTCCAATACGACCTATTCTGGTTCTTGAATATTTTGAAAGATATTGCGTCTTTGGAACGGCGCCAGCAAGAAACGCAGCATTAGCTTCCAACTTGAAGAGAACTGCAGCACAACGCCAGAGCGGGTGTTGGACAGCACCTGGTCGGCCATCCATGGCGCTACGATTTCAACACGTTCGGCAATGAAATTAAAAATTCCACGCACGCGCTTCCACTCTGCAGGGCGGCCGACATATTGCTTGATGACCAGGTCGGTCATCACCATTCCAGGCTGGATAGCGCTGACGAGTATAGGCGTTTCAGCAGCTTCTGCAGACAAGGCCAGGTTGAAGAAGTGAATCCCTGCTTTGGTAGTGCCGTACACCGATAAACCGTTGGTCATGCGCCGGCCTGTACTGCCATACCCTTCCATATTGTAGATTGCGCCTCCGCCCTGCTGTTTCATTTTTTCAAAAGCTACCCGGCTGCCCAACAGGCTGCCCAGCAGATTGGTATCGATCACTTGCTGGATGTCCTGCGGGTCTAGCTCCCAAAAAGGCCGCAGCGCGTTGGCGAGGCCGGCATTGTTTACCCAGATATCCACCCTGCCAAAACGCCTTGCTGAGGTTTCCCACAACTGCGCCAACTGGTCATAACGCGTCACGTCGCAAGCCACCCCGAAGATGCGCTCAGCCGGGTAATGGGTTGCCAGCTCGGCAGTGACCTGATCGACCACAGGCTGGCTGCGTCCGCTGATGATTACGTTGCAACCCCTCTTCAGCAGCGCCTCGGCCAGGCCCAGGCCAATCCCGCGTGTACTGCCCGTGATAACGATAGTTTTCATGATAGGAACTCCTTTAATTCTTCAATTCACCCGGCTGCGGCGTCCCGGGAATAAGCTCTGCTGCCTCGCCGCTCAAATGGCTAGAGTCAGCCCAACGCTTCAGGCGTCCAACGAAACAGCCCTCTTCGTAATCCATATCAATTTCAGTCACCGAACAATTAGCATTGTCAACAGAGAGCAAGTCGTTGAAACGCACACCTGGACATAAGGTGGGGATCGAAAGAATGAATGTGCCACCATGGCCAACCAGTAAGATTTTGCGATCATTTCCTTGCACAAGGATTGGGATCAAGGCGCGAGTAAATCGATCGATTAATTCTAAGTGATTCTCGCCCCCCGGGAAACGCGCTTCGGGCCTGCCCTGGAACCAGGCGTGGATAATTTCATTGTGCTCATTCCACAGCATTTGAGTCACTGGTCGGCCTTCTAGTGAACCGACATTCACCTCCCGGAAAGCCTCAATTTCTGTGATCGGCAAATTGAGTTGTGAAGCAATGATCACCGCTGTTTCCCGCGCCCGTTTGAGCGGCGATGTATATATCTCATCGATCCTTTGGGCCTTGAAGTATCGGGCTGTTTGTTCAGCCTGCAGTACACCTTTCGCGGTGAGTGAATAATCCACTCGCCGGTGAGATAGTTCTTTGGTCAGGTTCGCTGTGTTTTCACCGTGGCGAACCAGGTATAGCTGGTTCATAAGAAGCTATTTTACCAAATTTCAGGTTTAACAAAGGCGCGGCGAGAAACAACCCAAATGCCAGTAAAGCCGCCGCCCAGGCGGCATTCGCCACCAGCGGATAAGCCGCCTGTTTCAGAGCAATCCCGATAAACGACCAGACAAACACACCCAGGTAAGCGCGATCCGTGTGGCGCGCCGCCATAAGGAAGCCAACCACCAGCGCCACCGCCAACAAAATCACCGCCCAAACCTGCGGATCAAGCGGCGCTCCCTGCCAGCCCCAATAGTAAAAAACCTCTGTGAAGTTTGCCAGCGTAGCCACGCTCACCCAACCCAGGTAGACGCTGACCGGTAACCAGGCTGCGATTTTCTCAACACGCCCTGCCTCTCGACGCCCAATCCCCAGGTTTAGATATACCATTACCAAGGAGATGAGCAACATGACCATGACCACCAGGGTCGCTGGAAAGAAATTGTAGTGCCATAGGAAAATCCAGGCGCTGTTGGCAAAGTTGGCTAACACAAACCACCAACTGGCTGACTGCAGGCGGGTGTTGTTCGCCTGGCCTGGCAGGGCCTGGTAAACAGCGTATGAGATCATTCCTACATAAATGATGCCCCAAATGCTGAAGACATAACCGGCTGGCACAAAAAACACTTTAAATTGATCGGATATGGCACCTGTATTTTGCCCGTTCAGCGGCAGAGCGACCGCCAAACCATTTACGAAGATGGCGCCCAGTGTAGTGAGGATCACTGTAATACTGCGTAAAAAATGTTTATTCATCTTTTCCTCCATACGGAAAATTCACTTTGATACTTTGCGGAGAAGCCAAAGGGAAATGCGTTGGGATAATCATCATCCAACTATCTTCCGTTTGCTGTAACAACAAACATATTCTACAATATAATTCACTTTTTGTCAATGTTTTGTAGAATTATAGTCCAGAATAGATGGACACTAACAAAAGAACCAAACCGCTGTTTTTCATGGCCGTTTTTTTACCTGATATAATCCCAGGCATGATTCTCGTGACTGGCGCGACTGGTTTTATTGGTCAGGTGCTGCTGCGCCACCTGGCAGAAAGCGGCCTGCCTGTGCGTATTTTGCTCAGGCCGGGCCGAATAGATTCGCGGCTGCCGCTGGGGCAGAATGTTGACGCAGTGGTCTGCAGTCTTTCGGATTCGGCTGGCTTGAGCGCGGCCATGAAAGGCGTCGATGTGGTCTATCACCTGGCTGGCAGTGAGTGGCGTGGGGCGCGCGCTGACTTAATGAATACAGATGTTCTGGGCACTCAAGCCATCTGCCAGGCTGCCGCTGATGCCCAAGTACGGCGCTTGTTTTTCCTCAGCCACTTGGGCGCCGACCGCCTTTCGATTTATCACTTAATGAAAGCCAAGGCGATCGCCGAAGGCCACATCCAACGCAGCGGCGTCCCTTATACAATCTTACGCACCGGGCCAGTATTCGGTCCCAATGATCACTTCACCACCAGCCTGGCCCAGTTGATTAGGCAGCTTCCCTTCTTTATCTTCATGCCGAACGGCGGCGACACACTGATCCACCCCCTTTGGGTGGAAGATCTGGCCACCTGCCTGGTGTGGGCATTGGATTTGCCAGAGACGGCCAACCAGGTGCTTTCCATCGGGGGGCCGGAATTCCTGCGCTTCAACCAGGTAGTGGATGAAATTATGCGTGTCGCCAGGCTGAGGCGCATAAAAGTGCCCATCCACACCCGCCTGCTGCATTTCGGCACAGTCTGGTTGGAAGATTATTTTCACAATTTGCCGGTGAATGTCAACTGGGCCGATTACCTGGGCATTGATCGCACCGCTGGCCTGGATACTTTGCCAACTATCTTTCACCTGATCCCAAGCCGGTTTTCTCAGCGTCTGGATTACCTGCGTATCCTGCCTCGATCGACGAAGTCGCCTATCAAGGCAGGGGCATGATTCTCTCATTCATCTGTTTCCGGAGAGCTGCCATTGGAAACTTTTCTAAAAATCCTTGATACCCCAGAAGAATTGACCCTGGTCGAAGACCTCCAGCGCCAGGTTTGGACTGGTAGCGAAACGGACATCGTACCCATGCACATGATGTTGGCGGCAGTCCACAGCGGCGGCCTGGTCGTGGCGGCTTTCGAGCAACCTGAAGGCGCTCCTGCCAGCGAAGCCAGGATGGTGGGCTTTGTCTTTGGCTTTCCAGGGATTTACACAACCCCTGATGGTCCTCGACTGAAGCACTGTTCCCACCAAATGGGTGTGCTGCCAGGTTTGCGCGACCAGGGCTTGGGATTTCAGCTGAAACGCGCCCAGTGGCAGCTAGTGCGAAAGCAGGGTATTGACCGCATCACCTGGACATTTGACCCTTTACTCAGCCGTAATGCTCATCTGAACATTAACCGCCTGGGCGCTGTCTGCAGCACGTACCATGTTTCTTTTTATGGAATGATGCGCGACGGGTTGAATGCCGGCCTGGATTCAGACCGCTTTGAAGTTGATTGGTGGGTGAACAGCCGCCGTGTCAACCGCCGCTTGAGCAAGCGAGCGCGCCCTGAGTTGAAGCGCGCCGATTTCGAGGCGGCGCTGGCAGAAGTGCTCAACCCGGTTTCTTTCAATGAGCTCGGCCTGCCGGTACCGCCTGAATTTCCTAACTCAATCCCGAAATACCAGGAATCGTTATGCCTGGTGGAAATCCCAGGTGATTTCAACGCTGTCAAAGCTGCCGACCTGGGTCTCGCACAAGCCTGGCGCAGCCAGACGCGTGATCTCTTCACTGAGCTTTTCGCCAATGGCTATCTGGTTACCGATTTTATTTTTGAACCAGGCCAACCCAGTCGGAGTTTTTACGTTCTCAGTCATGGGGAAAGCACTCTCTAACCCACCAATCCAAACCAGGAGATGAACATGAAAATCGACCAAATCTCTTTACACTTGCTGCGCATGCCGCTCAAAAGTCACTTCGAAACCTCGTTCGGGCGTATTTATACCCGCGACTGCATCTTATTGGAGGTAAAATCCGGCGGGCTTGCGGGCTGGGGCGAATGCGTTGCCGACCGAGATCCGGGTTATTCATACGAAACATCCACCACGGCCTGGCACATCTTGAAAGATTTTATCCTGCCGGCAGTAATTGGTAAAGACATCGCAGCGCCACCCGCTATACAGGAACATATAGCATTTGTGCGTGGGCATCCAATGGCCAAAGGCGGGGTAGAAATGGCGCTCTGGGATATCTATGGTCAGCAAGAAGGGAAGAATTTACGCCAACTGCTGGGAGGCGAACGCAGTCGGGTAGATGTAGGTGTTTCGGTAGGTTTACAAGACTCACCGGCTGAGCTGGTTGAGAAGGTAGGGTCTTTTATCCAACAAGGCTACAGGCGCATTAAAATTAAAATCAAGCCTGGCCGCGATGTAGGCGATGCACAGGCAGTGCGCAGTGCTTTTCCTGGCATCCGCTTACAGGTGGATGCAAACTCTGCATACACCCTGGAATCTGCGGCTAAAGTGCTCAAGCCGTTGGATGAGCTGGACTTATTGTTGATCGAACAACCGCTGGCAGACGACGACATTTGGGATCACAGCCGCCTGCAGCCGCATTTCAAAACGGCAATCTGCCTGGATGAGAGCATTCATTCGCGCCGCCATGCCCGCCAGGCCATCGAGATGCAGGCCTGCCGTATTATCAACATTAAAGCCGGGCGAGTGGGCGGCCTGGGAGAGGCCAAAGCAATTCACGATCTATGCTTTGAGCACAACATTCCGGTGTGGTGCGGCGGTATGTTAGAAACCGGGGTTGGGCGGGCCGCCAACCTCGCCCTGGCATCGCTCCACGGATTCCGCCTGCCGGGTGATATCTCTGCCACCGATCGTTATTATGCCGAAGATGTCACCAATGAACGCTTCGTTCTCAATCCCGACAGTACTATCACCGTTCCCGACCAGCCTGGCCTGGGTATTAGCATCAATTTCTCTGCGCTCGAGCGCACTGAATTGGCCTCCTACCAGGCCTGAAAGCGGTTTCGGAAAATTGCCCGGCAGATTCGTTTGCCTTTTTTCGCAGGCTCATCTATACTTTTTATTAGAGGAGCCCGAAATTATGCATACGTATGATATCACGCTGCCCATATCAAATACTTTACCTGTCTGGCCCGGCGATCCACCGTTTGAACGCCGCCTGGTAGATTCGATCGCCAAAGGTGATAATACCAATACTTCATATATTTCCATGAGCGCACATATGGGCACGCACGTTGACGCTCCTGACCATTTCTTGGGCAATGGACACACCATCGAGAAACTGCCTTTGAGTGTGCTGACCGGCAGGGCTTATGTACTCTATCTTCCGGACGCCGAGATCATCACAGCCAGCATGTTGAGTGCCGCTGAAATTCCACCGCGCACCCGGCGCATCCTGTTTAAAACTCGCAATTCCACATTCTGGGCCAGGGACGAAAGGAATTTCCAAACTGAGTTCGTCGCTCTGGCGCCAGACGCTGCCGAATATCTGGTCGCCCACAGTTTTAAGCTGGTCGGTGTGGATTATCTTTCTGTAGCACCCTATAAGAATTCCCGCCCCACTCATGAAATTTTACTCAAAGCCGGCGTGGTAATCGTCGAAGGGTTAGATTTATCCATCGTTGCACCCGGGCGTTATACGCTTCACTGCCTGCCGTTAAAATTAGCCGGCTCGGATGGTGCACCAGCACGCGCCGTATTGGTTGGAGTGTAAACGTCTACCCAGCCGGTTCCTTCGTTTAAGGGCTAGAAGTTCTTGGTCGCTTTTCTTGCCCAGTTTTTTCCCACACCAGGGGCTTCAACAAGTCCAGATTAACCTCTCCAATATGCCCTTCTCCCAATCGCAGGACCTCAGCCATGGCTGCGGCGGCGTCATGTTGCAGCTCACCCAGGTGAATACCTCGGCAAAATTCCGGAAATGGATCCAACCATTTTTTGCTGCGCTGATAGACTTTCACCGCGCCGGGGTAATTGGCGCGCGTGATATGCAAATACGTCACTGCAATCTGTAGAATCCCCCGGTAAACATGGCGGATTTCGCCTGCCTCTTCCAACCAAGCAGTTTCGAGAGCTTCATGAGCTTTCCAATACTGCCGCGCATTGAAAAGGTGAAAGCCTTCCACTGCAGATGGGTGCAGGCCGCCCTGGCAATCGATCAAGGCAGGCTCCGGCAGGTCGCGGCTCATGTCACTGCTGACTCAACATTCAAAGCCTTGGCGGTTACCTTCTCATAAACTGCCTCCAGGCGATCCACCGCCGCTGGCCATGGGTGATACAGCTCCACATAGCGCCTGCCGGCCTGACCCAATTTGGCCTGGAGCTGTGGATCTATCAAAACGGAGATAATCGCTTTGGCATACTGCACCGGGTCCTCGGCGATCAACAAATCCTGCTCGGGCTGTACGGCCAGCCCACCGACAGCCTGAGGTGTCGCCACAACCGGCCTGCCGCAAGCCAAGGCTTCCAATACTTTATTTTGAATGCCCAATCCATACAACAGTGGGGCGACAGCTACCGTGCATTGTTGAATCCAGGGGCGAATATCATCCACAGTACCGGTTACTTTGACGCGCCGGTCGCGCATCAGGGCGCGCACCGGCGCGGCCGGATTGTGCCCAGCAATCACCACACGTGTATCGGGCAGGTCCTTCCAGACCTGTGGCATAATCTCTTCCACCAGGTAAATCGCCATGACGACATTGCCCAACAGGCTCATATCGCCGCTCAAGAGCACAGTCGGAAGATTGGCAGACGGCTTATTGGCAGGTTGAAAATACTCCAGGTCAACCCCGTTGGGTAAAACGCTGATATCGACCTGGTTTCTGCTGGGTGTCTGGCGAGACAACAGCCAGCGTTGATCCTGCACCGAGGTAACCATCACATGGGCAAATTGATTTACCAGCCAACCTTCATATAGTTCAATGCGCTCCGCTTCCCACAACGAGAAGAAGCGCCGCCAATCACGCCCTAGCTGTTGGCTGGCTTCCCGCTGGAACAAGCCCTCTGCGTCAACGCTGTCCCATACTACCGGCACGATCGCTTTGGCTTGGACTGCATGCGACTGAAGTAATCCATACCGCGCCGCGCTGAGATGTTCTACATGGATAATATCAAAAGCCTGTTCTTGATCATCCACCAATTTACGCAGCAGTCGGGCGGCCGCTGGCTGCCAGGAAAGCACCGCTTGCAAGGGCAAGCCAGAGGGGATAGCGCGCAGAGCATTCCACGCTGATCGCAAACGAGACACACGAAAAAAATAGGCCTGATGGCAGTATTGACGAATATCTGCCACATCCTCTTTCGCCTCTTTACGCAGCGCCAACAGCGTCACGGTATGGCCGCGCTCAGCTAACTGACGGATAAAATGATATGGCCGGGGGCGCAAAGGGCTGGGTACGTACGGCGTGACAAATAAGATTTGCATAGCAAAAATCCGCTTACAACCTGTCTCTTAAGCTGCCGTCTTGGTGCGGAAATGGCGAAAACGGATTTCTAAGACCCGTAGAGCCGCTTCCAGTTTAATAGGATTACTCATTTTACTCCGGCCAATCCGTCTGTCTTCAAAGTATATCGGAATTTCACAAATACGCAAGCCGATCCGTTCAGCGACATAGCACATTTCCACTTGAAATACATATCCGTTTGAGTGAATACGGTCCAGGCCGATTGCCCGCAGCGCACTGGCGCGCCAACATTTGAATCCAGCAGTCGCATCATGGGTCCTGGTGCCCAAAATCAGGCGCACCCATATCGAATTCGCCCACCAACTTAAAAACCAACGGCCAAAGCCCCAAGATTCATCCAGTTTGCCCCCCTGTACGTAGCGTGAGCCCACCACGACATCATATTCCTCGATCAACTTGAGAAATTGAGGCAAATAATCTGGAGAATGGGAAAAATCGGCATCCATCTGGATGACCAGCCGTGCGCCGCGCTGAAGCGCCCATTGAAATCCCTGCACATACGCTGTCCCCAATCCAAGTTTGCCGGTGCGGTGCATCACTTGCAGCCTGCCCGGGTAAAGTTCAGCGAGTTTTTCGGCAACCTGGCCTGTGCCATCTGGGGAATTATCATCCACAACCAGGAGTTCCAGGCCGGGGATTTGCAGATCGAAAATCGCCCGGCTGATCTCAGGTAAATTTTCCGACTCATTATAGGTCGGGATAACAATCACGATTTCAGACATGATTCTACAGCAAACTTGACTTGGCTTCATGCCACAGGGCCAGCAGATCTGCAGGTGTCAGATCATTCATACTGCGTTCCTGTTGGCGCGTTTTGGTTTCGATATAGTGAAAGCGCTGGCGAAATCGTTGGTTTGCCTGGCGCAGCGCGCTTTCTGGCTCTACATCGAGCCTGCGCGCCAGGTTCACAGCGGCGAATAACAGGTCCCCAATTTCAAACGCTCTCTCGTCAGTTGAAGCCGCCTGGCGCACCTCGTGAATCTCTTCCTGGATTTTCTCAAAAACCTGCTGCAGGTCTGGCCATTCAAATCCAACACGCGCCGCACGTCCCTGGTACTGCTCCGCCTGCGCCAGGGCTGGCAGGGCTTTCGGCACGCCATCCAATAAGCTTGCCTCCGCCTTCCCTTTCTTGGCGCGCTCGGCTGCTTTCAATTTTTCCCAGTTTTGCAAAACATGATCCACGCTCGAAACCCGTGTGTCGCCAAACACATGCGGATGCCGGCTGACCAGCTTGGTGTGGATTCCTTGGATCACATCGGCAATGCGAAATTCAGCAAACTCGTTGGCAATCTGCGAATGGATCATTACCTGAAATAACAGATCGCCCAACTCTTCTTGCAGAGCACCAACATCACCTGCGTCCAGGGCTGCCAAGACTTCATAAGTCTCTTCTAACAGGCTCTGGCGCAGGGAAAGATGTGTTTGCTCTCGGTCCCATGGGCAACCTTCGGGCGCCCGCAGGTGGGCAGCGATCTCCTGGAAACCTTCGAACGAGGTTGCCGGGCCAAGCGGAGGCACCAACAGGCAAGCCAACGACCCTGGGAGGAATTCGTCTGCGAGATTTGCCAGGGCGATCTGCCTGGCTGACAGCCCAGAACTTTCTTCATATGCAATCCAGCTCACCACATGCTGTGGTGGGTAAACGTGCCCCAACATAATCTGAATATGATTGACCAGCTCGTGGGAATCCAGGCCGCTCACCACAGCAGGGACATGCGGTGGAAAAGGCGGCGTATGCAAACTGGCCAGTTGGGATGCTTCCGCCAGGCTGGCCTGTTCCAGGGCTGTGTCGCCGAAAACACTGGCGACCGCCTCCAGAAAACCCAGCCCACCCACCACTTTCACAGAGATGCCCTCCAGGCGGGCGCGGCGCGCCACCTCACCCGCCAGTCGATTGCAGATCAGAGGATGGCCCGGCGTACCGAGCACAACGCCTTGCGGTCGGTGCGCCAGCAAAAGCATTGCATCAACCAATCCAGGTGAATTTTTCCCTGACGTCAACTCATCAACTGCATGCACGACCAACGTTGGTGGAAAAGCAGCCACCGCCGGGTGAGATCCAGTTTGCAGGTAAATTTCCGGGATTTGGCCCAGCAAATCCACAGCCTGGCGGGTTAAAAATTCCGGGCCTCCCGGGCCAAGTCCGAGCAGTGTGATTCCGGTTGTATTCATGCCTGCCATTTTACCCGATGATTTAGCATTCCCCAAAACCAGTTTTTGCAAATGGTGAAAATATTATTCGCCATATGGAACCAGAAAAAGCGCATATACCAACCAAAAGATCCACCCGAAAGCATGTTCCGGGTGGATCTGCGAATAAAATCAAAACCAGCCAAGCGGTCTAACGCTTGGTGTAGGTAGGCGCCTTGCGAGCGCGTTTGAGGCCGGGTTTCTTGCGTTCTTTGATGCGCGCATCGCGGGTCAGAAACCCGCCGCGGCGCAGTGCAGAGTGGTCGTCAGGTCGCATCAAAATCAAAGCGCGCGCCAGGCCTAACTGGGCGGCTTCCATCTGCCCGTTCACGCCACCACCTTCAACCACGATCGTGATATCCAGGGTCGAACGGTCTGAGCCAACTGTAACCACCGGCAAGAGGATGTTATCCACGTCGCCAAACCGGCCAAAATAAACCTCTGCCGCCTTGCCATTGACAGTAAACGTCCCGGTTCCACCGGACACACGTACACGTGCGGTGGCTTCTTTGCGACGGCCGATACCTTCATAATATTCTGCCATAAAGTGCTCCTTTTTCTTTCTTAAGCCAGCCCTGCTTAGAGCGCCTTTGGCGTCTGGGCAGCATGCGGATGTTCAGGACCGGCGTACACTTTCAAGCGCTTGATCAGTTGGCGGCCGAACGCGTTGTGCGGCAGCATCCCCCACACGGCGGCGGTCAAGACGCGGTCGGGGTGAATGCGCAACTGCGTGCGCAGGGTTACTGATTTCATACCGCCTGCATGATTGGAGTGATGGTAATATACCTTATCCTCCATTTTATTGCCGGTGACGCGGATTTTTTCGGCGTTGATGATGATCACATGGTCACCGACCAACACGCCGGGCATGAAGCCGGGTTTGTGCTTGCCCAATAACAGGGCAGCTACCTGGCTGGCAATTCGGCCCAGGGTCTGATCACTGGCGTCAACCAGGATCCAGTCCGACTTCAACTCTTCGAGTTTTGGAAAATATGTTTTCTGCACGTTCAATCTCTCCGTAATTTACTTCCGGTTGGTCGCTTCATTTTCCAGGTATTCTTCAGACAGCTTCGACAGCGGATATTGCACTTCGGTCAACACCAACCCTTGAGGCGGCGCCAGGACCTGCGTGTTGCTCGCTTTGGGGTGATCCAACCAGTTTTGGATTTGCTCCAATGAAAGCGCTCCCTGTCCTACTGCCACTTGAGCAGCCACCATATGGCGCACCATGTGATACAAAAAGGCATTGGCCGTGACTTCAAAGAGAGCTGTCATGTCTTTCAACTCCCAGCTGGCCTGTCGCACCATGCGCACCGTGCTGCTGCCAACCTTTGGCGGTGAGCCAAAAGCGGCGAAGTCGTGCTGGCCGGTGAGCAGGTGGGCCGCTTTTCTGGCCTGATCGAAATCAACTGCTGGCCAAACCCGCCAGGCGTAGCGCTCTCGCAGAGGATCGCGGCTCTCAGCGATAAACAGAGAGTAGCGATACGTGCGAGCCACAGCATCACGGCGAGGGTTGAAGCCTGGCAGTGCCGGGCGAAGAACCCGGGCAGCCACATCGGCGGGCAGATGCGCATTCAGCGCCTGGCGCAGCTTTTCCGTCGAGTGTTTCCACTCGAGATCAAAAGCGATCACCTGCCCACTGGCATGGACGCCCGTGTCGGTGCGCCCGGCCGCCTGGATACGGCGGCCCTGCCAGCCTAACTGCTTTAATGCCTCCTCGACCACTTCTTGCACAGTTCTACAGCCATGTTGGTACTGAAAGCCGCAAAAATCTGTGCCGTCATAGGCGAGAATAACCTGGTAACGTACTATTCTTCTACCAACTCCAACAACACCATGTCAGCGGCATCGCCCTTGCGGGGGCCAAGCTTTATGACACGTGTGTAACCGCCGGCGCGATTTTCAAAACGCGGGGCGATATCATCAAACAATTTTTTAACAGCGTCTGGGTTACCCAGGCGAGCAGCTGCCAGGCGGCGGGCATGCACCATGTGCAGCTCACCGGCCTTATTGCCGCGCTTGGCCAGGGTAATCAATCGTTCGGCTGCGCCGCGGACGGCGTCGGCCTTGGCGAGGGTAGTTTCGATGCGCTCCTGATCAAACAATTGGGCGATCAAAATCCGCCGCAGGGCCCTGCGCTCATCTTTGCTGCGACCGAGTTTGTGTCCTGCAATTTTATGTCGCATTTCTTCTTACTCCGATTCCTTTATACTTGCGTCCCGAAGATAGCCTTTTTCGCGCATCTTCTGGCGCAGTTCGTCCAGGCTCTTTTCGCCGAAATTGCGAATCGACATCACCGCTTCATCGCCCTTTTCAAGCAGTTCCAGCACCTCACCTACCGTCGTAATCCCGGTGCGTTTCAACGAGTTAAAAACGCGCACCGAAAGATCCAGGTTCTCGATGGGGGTCTCGATCACTTCGCTGGTCAGGCCGCGACCTTCTTCCGTCGTTTCGGAAATGGAGGCCAGGGTTTCCTCGCTCACTCCAGCCAGGTGGCGCAGGTGATCGATCAAGACCTTGGCGGCTGTGCTCAACGATTCTTCCGGGCTGATAGTGCCATCCGTCCAGATTTCCATCACCAACTTGTCATAGTTGGTGCTCTGGCCAACGCGAGCATAACCGACTTCCCAGTTGCACTTGCGCACTGGTGTATAGACTGCATCAACAGGCAGATCGCCGATCGGCAGTTTGCCGATCCGGTCATCGGCTGGGGAATAGCCGCGGCCGCGCTCGACAGTCATATCGATCTCCAGGTTGACCTTGGGATCGTCCACCGTGAACAGGTACAAATCGGGGTTAATAATTTCCACTTCCGCCGGGCAAATAATGTCCGACGCCGTCACCTCACCCGTGCTGCCCGAAACGTGCAGACGGAGATGAGAGGTCTCGGCATTGGTCATTTTCAGGCGGAGCTGTTTGATCTGCAGCATAACGCGGATGACATCCTCACGCACCCCGGGAATATCGCTAAACTCATGTTGGACTTCGGCGATGCGAATCGAGGTGATTGCGGCGCCATCTAAAGATGAAAGCAAAACACGCCGCAGAGCATTGCCCAGCGTGATACCATAACCACGCTCCAATGGGCTGATGATGAATTTACCGTAATTGCGAGATTCCGCTTCACGCTCGATCTTCGGCGTTACCATATTACTTAAGCCAATCACTGTACACCTCTCCTCACATGTCACAGGCTGGCGGCTGGCAGGCGGCAGAGCATATTGGGGCTCTGCAGTTGCCAGACACAGACCAGCGACGATTACCGTGAGTAGTACTCAACGATTAATTGCTCGTTCAGGTTGCCATCGATTTCGGAGCGTTCTGGCATACGAACGACCGAACCAGACAGGTTCTTTATGTCGCGCGCCAACCAGGTAGGCACACCCCGTGCTTCAGCCACATCCGGCAAACTCTTGAAATAAGTGCGGCGGCGTGAGCCATCGCGCACCGCTACTGAATCGCCAACCCCAACCTGCATTGAAGGCACATCTGTGCGGCGGCCGTTGACCATAAAATGGCCATGGGTCACCAGCAGGCGGGCTTCGGAGCGGCTCCCGGCGAATCCCATGCGGAACACCACATTGTCCAGGCGGGCTTCAAGCGATTGAAGCAGGTTTAAACCGGTCACGCCGCGGCGTTGAGATGATTCTTCGTAATAGCGGCGGAACTGGCGTTCAAGCACGCCGTACACGCGGCGCGCTTTTTGCTTGGCGCGCAGTTGGCGGTTGTAGTCCGATTCGCGTTTACCACGGAATTGAGAGGACTTGCCATGCTGACCAGGAGCATAACCACGCCGCTCAAATGCACACTTAGGCGTAAAGCAGCGCGCTCCCTTGAGGAAAAGTTTTTCGCCTTCGCGGCGGCACAGTTTACAGACTGGGCCACGATACTTCGACATAGATAGAATTCCTTCTTCCTTATAAAATTAAACGCGGCGTTTCTTTGGCGGCCGGCATCCATTGTGCGGGACAGGGGTCACATCGGTGATCGATGTCACTTTCAAGCCCTGGGCCTGAACAGCGCGAATCGCAGATTCACGCCCGGGACCTGGGCCTTTCACGTAGATTTCCACTTCCTGGATACCCCGGTCCTGCGCCTCTTTCATGGCGGCTTCGGCTGCCATGCGGGCTGCGAAGGGTGTGCTCTTGCGAGATCCCTTGAAGCCGCTGGCGCCAGCGCTGGCGCTGAACAGCGCATTGCCCTGAATGTCAGTCACCGTAACAATTGTGTTGTTGAAAGATGAAAAGATGTGCACCTGTCCAGCGGACACAGTGCGTTTCACCTTCTTTGCGCCTTTGCGGCGCGCACTACCAGCAGTCTGAGCCATAGCACCTCACTTAAAATAACAAGCTCTCATGCAAACACTCGCTTCTTGGCCTCTCCGGTTGCCGCGGGGTGGAAGGTACCCCCCGGAAAGGTCAGGCAGCAAGCAGTTTTTACTTCTTTGTCGCTCCGCGCCGGCGGCCGCGCCCTGCGACGGTTTTCTTTGGGCCTTTGCACGTGCGTGCATTGGTGCGGGTACGTTGGCCGCGCGCCGGCAAATTTCGGCGATGCCGCATGCCGCGGTAGCAGCCAATTTCGATCAGGCGCTTGATGTTCAATTGAACTTCGCGACGCAGATCGCCTTCGACTTTAAAACGCTGCGAAATGTAATCGCGCAGCTTGCTGACATCATCATCTGTCAGGTCCTTCACACGAGTGTCGGGATTGACGCCCGTGGCGGACAAAATTTCATTGGACCGCGGGCGGCCAATGCCATAAATATACATCAAACCAATTTCGACGCGCTTATTGCGCGGCAGATCAACGCCTTCAATACGTGCCATACCACTTATCCTTGTCGCTGCTTATGTTTCGGATTTTCACAAATGATATACAAAATGCCTTTGCGCTTGACGACTTTACACTTTGCGCAGCGCGGCTTGATTGACGATGAAACTTTCATGAGAACTTTCTCCTTCCTTTTTTTCACAGCACGCGTGCAACGTTTTGCGTCACTGGCATGCGGAAATTCCAATTATAATAAATCTTGCCCATCTCGTAAAGACCTAAGGCACGGTCAAAATGACCGGGTCTCCATCAGTGATTGCCACCGAGTGTTCCACGTGTGCTGTCAATGAGCCGTCGGCTGAAGCCACTGTCCATTGATCCGCCAGCACTTTGGTGCGGGCAGTGCCAATTAAAACCATCGGCTCCAGGGCGATTGTCATCCCTTTGCGTAAGAGCGTCCCTCGGCCGCGGATTCCATAATTGGGCACCTGTGGGCCTTCCCACATTTCACGCCCTACGCCATGCCCGGTGTACTCGCGCGTCAGGTGATAACCTAACCCTTCAACATACTCCTGGATTGCGGCGCCTACATCGCCCACCCGGTTGCCCGGGCGCAGTTGGTTGATGCCGATTTCCAGGGCTTTCTCTGTCACCTCAATCAACTGGCGGGCTTCCTTCGATATTTCGCCCACACCGGTGGTAAATGCCGAGTCGGCAACAAAGCCTTCCAGGATCGTGCCGCAGTCTATCGAAATGATATCGCCTTCTCTGAGCTTGCGTTTGCCTGGAATGCCATGCACCAATTCATCATTGATACTGGCAGTAATCGTCGCCGGGTAAGGATAGGCGCCCATTACACCCAGGAAGGCTGGTTTGCCTCCTGCTTTGCGGATTACCTCGGCGGCAATGGCGTCCAATTCTTGCGTGGTCACACCTGGCCGGATGGCGTCGCGCACTGCGCCATGGGCAGCCGCGTTCACACGTCCGGCAGCCCTCAGCAGCTCAATTTCGTGCTCGCTCTTGATCACCACATTGCGTTCCCAGCTCATATCGTCTTATTCTCCGCCAAGATCGCCAGCATACTGGCAGTCACTGCTTCGATCGGATTACGGCCATCAACTTCGCGCAACAAGCCAGCCGCCTGGTAGAATTCAACCAGGGGAGTGGTTTGCTCCATGTAAACACGGATGCGCCGTGTCACGGTTTCCGCTTTGTCATCATCGCGCTGGTACAGCTCTGAGCCATCGAAATCACACTGCCCTGCCTTTTGAGGCGGGTTGAATTTCTGGTGAAAAACATGACCACTCGCACGGCATGTCCACCGGCCGGCCAAGCGCTCAATCAGGTCCGCTTCGGGAACCGAAATATACGGCACAGCGATCACCCGGCCATCCAGGCTTTTCAGCATATCCGACAGCGCCTCAGCCTGGGCAGGTGTGCGAGGAAAACCATCCAACAATGCGCCGGCAGAGCAATCGGGCCGCGTAAGCCGGTCTTTGATCATCGCGATGGTCACATCGTCGGGCACCAGCTCACCCTTATCCATGTATCCCCTGGCAAGTTTTCCCAGTTCTGTCTGGTTTTTAATGTTCTCACGAAAGATATCGCCTGATGAAATATGCGGCAGGTTCATTTTTTCAGAAATCACCTTGGCCTGCGTACCTTTTCCAGCCCCTGGAGGGCCTAACAGAACGATATACTTACGCATCATATACTCCTCTAGCGCACCAGGAGGTTTTCGTCGTAACCGTGTAAGCGCAGCTCGGCATCGATATTGAAGAACAGGTCGCGCACCACACCCACCACAATCAGCAAACCTGAAGAAGAAACCAGCAGCAAACCGGTGCTGGCACCGAACGAGAAGATCTTGCCGATGAACCAGGGTAAGATAGCTACAATACCCAGGAACAACGCGCCGGGGAAGGTGATGCGCCGCAGCACACGCGTCAGGTAGCGTTGGGTAGCTTCACCCCGCACGATGCCGGGAATTTGTGCACCCACCTTCTTAAGATTCTCACCGTAGTTCTGCTGTGCGAAGAGCACATCGGTGTAAAAGAACGTGAACAACACCACCATGAAGAAATACATTATCCAATACGCATCGCCCTGGCCGCCAAAGATGCTCACCACTGAAGCGGCAAAGCTCTTGACCCCGCTTATACTAGAACCGGTGAAGAAGCCGGCCAGGATTGCCGGGAAGGTTAGAATTGACTGGGCGAAAATGATCGGGATCATGCCAGCCATGTTGACCATCAGGGGCAGGGTGCCTTTGACAGGCATCGACATTCGGCTGCCCACCCGGCGCCCGGGATACATCACCGGTACATTGCGGCGGCCTTGTTGGATGAAGACGATGGCAAAAACCACCAACACCGTGAAGACAATCATCAATGTGATGCCGATGACACGGTTGGCTTCATCCGTCAGGATCCGGCTGACACTGTTGGGGATGCGGGAGATGATGCCGGCAAAGATGATCAGAGACAGGCCCTGGTTCCGGATACCGTACTCGGAGATCAGCTCTCCCAGCCAGATAGCGAACATGGTACCACCTGTCATCGAAATGACGATTGTCCAGGAACTGAGCCAGTTAGGGCCGAATAGCCCGAAATTCGCAATCACCGGCTGGCCTACCAGCGAAGAGATGATGTTGATCTGACCAACAGCCTGCAAAGCTGCCATCGGGACAGCCAGGTAGTATGTCCAACGCTCCATCCATTTCTGGCCTTCGCGCGGATTCTCATTCATGCGCGCCTGCAGCGAAGGGATGATCGGCACCAACAACTGCAGAATAATCTGCGCCGTGATGTAGGGATAAACACCCATCGCCAGCACTGAGAACTGTGATACGGTACCGCCGGAAAGCAAGTCCATCAAACCAATCAACGAGCTGGCCGCTGAAGTCTGGCTCAGCAGATTGGTGATGATGGTGCGGTCCACACCCGGGACTGGAACGTGCGAGGCCAGGCGGTAGATGATTAAAATCGCAAGTGTAATCAACAGCTTGCGGCGGATATCTACCGCTGTCCAGAGATAACGCCAGGCAGAGCGTTTCATATAAGCTCCTGCTTAGAACTCAACCAGTTCAACAGAACCGCCGGCAGCTTCGATTTTGGCCTTAGCTGCAGCAGATACACGGTGCGTGCGTAAATTAATTGCCACGCTCACTTCACCCCGGCCCAGGACGACAATCGGCAGGCGATCATTGCGCACCAGGCTGGTTGTCGCCATCATCTCAGGGGTGATCAGACCGCCCTGCGGGAAGCTCTCCTGCAGCTGATCCAGGTTGATTTCGTTATAATCCACCGTGTTTAATGGGGAGAAACCTTCACCACGGATAAAGGGCAGGCGGCGGAAAAAGGGCAAGTTGCCACCCTGGTGGTACAGGCGGGTGCTGCCGCCGGAGCGGGCGCCCTGTCCTTTGTAACCACGTCCGGCGGTTTTGCCCTGGCCAGCAGCCTGGCCGCGCCCGACACGCTTGCGGCTATTTTTGGAGCCCTCAGCGGGCTTCAGGTCATTTAATTTCATTCTACTTCCTCCACTTCCACCAGGTGGGCGACTTTGTACAGCATCCCACGCAGAGAGGGTGTGTCCACCTGTTCGATGGTCTGATGAAGCCTGTTCAAACCCAGCGCCTTGACCGTGGCTTTGTGCACCTTAGAGTAACCAATCGGGCTCTTCACCAGAGTGATGCGCACAATTTTCGGGGTAGATTCAGCGGTATTAGCCATTTTTTCTGCGCTCCCAGAAAGGCGTCACATCTTTGACCGCCTTACCGCGCCGGGCCGCTTCTTCCTCAGGGGATTTCAGCATATCCAACGCTTTGATGGTGGCGTACACAGAGTTCAACACGTTGCTTCCGCCAAGCGACTTGGTTAGAATGTCAGATACGCCTGCCGCTTCCAACACGGCGCGCACACCACCGCCAGCGATAACGCCTGTACCACGCGATGCAGGCTTGAGCAGAATTTCTGCGCCGCCCACTTTTGCGATCACCGGGTGGGGGATCGTGGTGCCGCTCAGGTTCACTTTGTGCAGATCCCGACGGGCATGTTCAGTAGCTTTGCGCATCGCATCCGGCACAGCGTTGGCCTTGCCAACTCCGACGCCAATGCGGCTGCCGCGGTCGCCGACAACGACAGTAACTCGAAACGAGAAATGCCGGCCGCCTTTAACCACTTTGGACACGCGGGCGATTTCGATAACGCGCTCTTCATATTGTTGTTCAAATTGAGATTCTGGATAGTCCATATTTCTTTACTCCATTGCGCGCCTTAGAAATCCAGGCCGCCCTCACGAGCGGCGTCTGCCAGCGCTTTAATGCGGCCGATATAGCGAAATCCGCCGCGGTCGAAGACCACTTTATCAATGCCCTTGGCTTTGGCGCGCTCGGCGATTGCCAGGCCGACCAGGCGAGCCTGTTCAGTCTTGGTTTTGCCTGCCGCTTTGCCACGCAGCTCGGTATCAATGCTGGACGCAGAAACCAGTGTGTGGCCTTCGAGATCATCGATAACTTGCGCATAAATTTGGTTCAAACCACGGTATACATTCAGGCGGGGGCGATCCGGTGTGCCGCTGACGTTCTTGCGCACACGGGCATGCCGCCGCTGCCGAGATTCTTGACGCGTGTTTTTAGCCATACTTACTTACCTTTACCTGTCTTACCAGCCTTGCGGCGGATTTTCTCTTCGATGTACTTGATGCCCTTACCCTGGTAGGGCTCGGGCGGCCGGATTTCCCGGATGTTTGCCGCAATCTGGCCTACCAACTGCTTGTCAAAACCCAATACTTTGATTTGGCGGGTTTTGGCATCGGTTTCAAACGAAATGCCAGCCGGCGGTGGCATAGTGACCGGGTGAGAATAACCAACGTACAAGACCAGGTTTTTCTTATTATCAATTTCCGCACGGTAACCAACGCCGTTCACTTCCAAAACGCGTTCGAAGCCTTTACTGACGCCAACAACCATATTATTGACGATGGCGCGCGCCGTGCCATGGATCATCTTTTCCGTTTTACTGTCTCCATCTCGCTTCACAGCCAGCTGGTTGCCTTCAAGAGCAAACGCGACATCGGTCGGGAAAGTGTGTTCCATCTCACCTTTAGGGCCTTTCACATGGACATGTGAGCCCTGGATGTTCACGGACACCTGCGGCGGCACCGTAATCGGTAAACGTCCAATTCGTGACACAGTTCACCTCCTGCGAACCCTGGCGTCCCCACACGCCGAGGCAATCGCTACCATATTCGACAAATTACTTCCCCGCCGACACCCAATTGACGGGCGCGCTGGTCGGTCATCACACCTTTCGGTGTGGTGAGAATGGCAATTCCCATGCCAGATAAGACCCAGGGAATTTCCTTTTTACCAGTGTACACACGGCGTCCTGGGCGGCTGACGCGCTCCATGCCTGTTATCACCGGACGGCGTTCGCGGCGTTCACCAATGTATTTCAAGCGAATACGCAGCACTTTGACCGCTGCAATTTCGCCATCGACAACCTCAAAACCGCTGATATAACCTTCTTCTTTTAAAATCTTGGCAATCGCCGATTTGACTCTGGAATTAGGCATCGCCACGGTACTGTGACCCACAGCAATCGCATTGCGAACACGGGTCAGCATATCTCCAATCGGATCTGAAACACTCATACTTCAAACTCCTCTATCCGGATTACCAGGACGATTTGACTACGCCAGGGATTTTGCCTTCCAGAGCAATCTCGCGGAAGCAAATGCGGCACAGGCCAAAACGGCGCATATAACCGCGTGGACGGCCGCACTTCTGGCAGCGATTACGAACCCGGGTTGGATACTTCCGGCGCATCTCGCGATATTGCATACATTTTTTAGCCATTGTCTCCATCCTTCCTGAAAGGCATGCCCATCTTCAGCAGAAGTTGGCGGGCCTCATGATCTGAACCGGCGGTGGTCACAATCGAAACCTCCAGGCCGCGCAGCTTATCGATCTTGTCATATTCAATTTCAGGGAACACCAACTGCTCTTTCAGGCCCAGCGTATAATTGCCGCGACCATCAAATGCATCCGGTGAAATACCGCGAAAATCACGCACGCGTGGCAGAGCAATGTTGATCAAGCGATCCAGGAATGACCACATGCGCTCACCGCGCAGGGTAACCTTAACGCCGATCTGGCGGCCTTCGCGCAGCTTGAAGTTAGCGATGCTCTTGCGTGCCTTGGTGATCACTGGCTTCTGCCCT
Source organism: Chloroflexota bacterium (assembly GCA_029782365.1). Classification (GTDB taxonomy): domain Bacteria; phylum Chloroflexota; class Anaerolineae; order Anaerolineales; family UBA4823; genus CAWBUW01. The sequence goes on along the minus strand of JAKOUW010000160.1, from coordinate 6,444 downwards.
GTGATTTTGATCACATCGCCTACCGCCGCTTCCAAGGCTTTGGCGTTGTCTAACGCCTCGCCAACACCGATATTCACCACCACCTTGGTGATGCGAGGAATACGCATCGCGTTATCCAGGTTAAGCTCCTTGAACAGCGCGGGTGCGATTTCCTTGTCGTAACGTTCTTTCATTGGGTGACTCATGTACGTTCTCCTAAGCCCAATCAGTCGATCAACTGGCCGCACTGTTTACAGACGCGTTGGTACATTTCGCCCTCCAGTTGCATACCGACCCGGGTAGCTTTATCGCACTTGGGGCAAACCAACATCACATTGGAAATATCCAATGAGCCTTCGAATTCTACGATTCCAGGCTGCAAATTGCGGCCTTGCTGGGTTTGCACCTGGCGCTGGTGTTTCTTGCGCAAGTTAATTCCTTGCACTACCAGGCGGTGGACTTCAGGGCTGACTTTGATCACCTCGCCCCGCCGACCGATCTCGTCACGCGGGCCGCTGATCACTTCAACAGTATCGCCTTTGCGAATTTTATACTTCACAGTCACATTAACTCGCTCCTCCCGGCTCATAGTACTTCTGGGGCCAGGGAAACAATTTTCATAAAGCCTTTTTCACGCAGTTCACGCGCCACAGGGCCAAAAATGCGTGTCCCTTTCGGGTTTTGACCGTCTGTATCCAAAATGACTGCCGCATTGTCATCAAAGCGAATGTATGAGCCATCTTCTCGCCGCCATTGTTTCGAGCAGCGTACGATCACGGCTTTGACGATATCGCTTTTTTTAACCGTACCCTGGGGGGCAGCGTCTTGCACAGCGCCAACAACAATATCGCCCACGGCGCCATAGCGCCGGCGGGAACCTCCACGGACCTGAATCACCAGGAGGGTGCGGGCGCCGGTGTTATCGGCGACCTTCAGAACTGTTTCCTGCTGAATCATGGTCAGGCCTCCACTTTTTCACCACCACTGATATCGTGGTGAAGAATTTCAGTCACAACCCAGCGTTTGTTTTTGGAGATCGGTTGGCTCTCGATCACACGCACCCGGTCGCCAATCTGGCAGCCCAGCTCATCGTGAGCCATGACATGGGAGCGAGAGTGCACGGTCTTCTTATAAAGTGGATGACGATACGTCCGGGTAATCTCAATCACCACGGTTTTCATCATTTTGTTGCTTGTCACAACACCAATCAATTTTCGGCGAGTATTCATCCTTCACCTTCCTGCGTATGGCGCTCCGTGAGGACGGTCGCCAGGCGGGCAATATCGCGGCGCAAAAAGCGTAGGCGAGACGTATCCGTCAATTCGCCGGTAGCCTGTTGAAAACGCAGCTTCATCAATTCTTCCTTGGCGTCATTAAACTTGGCCAGGATTTGGTCTGTGGTCATGTTGCGGATTTCTTCGGCTTTCATTCCTCACCTCCGGTATAACCATGGCGGGTAATGATCTTGGTCTTTAAAGCCAGCTTGTACTGCGCCAAACGCAGCGCTTCGCGGGCAATATCCTCTGGCAGACCGCCGCCCAGTTCGAAAATAATTCGACCAGGGCGGATGACTGCCACCCAAAACTCAACATTACCTTTGCCATTGCCCATGCGGGTTTCGGCAGGTTTTTTGGTGACGGGTTTATCCGGAAAAACGCGAATCCAGATTTTTCCACGGCGGCGCATACCGCGCACTGCTGCGCGGCGGGCGGCTTCTAACTGGCGTGCAGTCATCCAGCCCGGTTCAAGAGCTTGCAAGCCAAAGTCGCCAAAATGGACCTCGGCGCCGCGCGATGCTCTGCCCTTCATGCGGCCGCGCATCATCTTGCGATATTTAATACGCTTCGGCATCAACATAATTACACCTCACTATTCACTGACGTACACGCCTTCAGTCGCTTCAACCTGTTCTTCAACCTGGTTAAGGCGATCGCCGCGATAAATCCACACTTTGACGCCGATTTGGCCGTATGTGGTGAGAGCTTCCGTCTTGTAATAATCGATATCGGCGCGCAGCGTCTGGCGAGGCACGCGACCTTCTCGCATATTAATCACACGCGCCATTTCCGCACCGCTCAGGCGGCCGCCTACTTCCACGCGCACACCCAGAGCTCCCTGGCGCATCGCCTGTTGGATAGCCCGTTTCATCGCACGCTGGTGGCTGATGCGGCGCTCGAGCTGTTCGGCGATATTCTCGGCGACCAGGTACGCATCCAGATCGGCTGACTTGATCTCTTTGATATCAAGGTCAATCTTCTTGCCAACCAAGGTTTCAAGGCTCTTGCGCAGAACTTTCACGCTTTCACCCTTGCGGCCGATCAACACGCCAGGCTTGGCGGTATGCACAACCACCTTCACCTTACCAGGATAGCGCTCAATTTCAATTCTCGAAACGCCCGCCTTGGGAGCTTCCTTGCGCACGAGCTCGCGCAGTCGGAAGTCCTGGTGAAGCTGGTTCACATATTCGGGGCCTTTTTTGGCGTACCAGCGGCCTTCCCAGGTTTTATTGATCAAAAGGCGAAATCCAATCGGATGAACTTTACGACCCATATAATCTCCTCATCTTATCCGTTGCCTACCGGCCTGCTCATTATCCGGGCAGGGCCAGGATAGCAATCCTTTCCTGGCTATGACTCTTTCTCCCGGAGGATGACCGTGATCTGCGACGTGCGTCGCAGCCAGGGTTTGAAACGGCCGCGAGCGCCAAAACGCCGCCAGCGCCGGGTGGGAGCTTCGTCCGCAAAAATGCGGTAAACAAACAGATCATCGCGACTGACGCCAAAATTCTCTTCACCATTCGCCGCCGCAGAGTTCAACAGTTTGAAAATCGGTTCAGCGGCTGCGTTGGTGGTGAATCGCAGGATATTTAGCGCCTGCTCGACATCTTTACCGCGCACCAGATCCAACACCAGGCGAACCTTTTGCGCAGAAATTCCGCAAGAGCGGAAATAGGCTTTGATATCGTGTGCCATCTCTGCCTATCCTTTCTACTTGGCTTTCTTCTCAGACACGTGCCCGCGGAACATGCGTGTCGGAGCAAATTCGCCCAGTCGATGGCCGACCATGTTCTCAGTGATATAAATCGGCACATGGCGGCGGCCATCATGAATGGCGATTGTGTGCCCCACCATTTGAGGGAAAATGGTGCTGGCGCGGCTCCAGGTGCGAATCACCTTCTTCTCGCCACGTTCGTTCATGGCTTCAATTTTCTTCAGCAGTCTGGGGGCTACAAAGGGCCCCTTCTTCAGAGATCTTCCCATTACTTTCGTCTCCTATCAGTCATGCAAGGTACATCATCAGGCGGCTGACCGATTAGCGAGTCTTACCGCGGCGGCGAACAATGTACTTGTTCGAAATTTTATTGCGGCGGGTTTTGTAACCCAGAGTCGGCTTGCCCCACGGGCTCTTCGGCCCAGGCATACCGATCGGCTGGCGGCCCTCGCCGCCGCCATGTGGATGGTCACGGGGGGTCATCGCAGAACCGCGCACGGTTGGACGGATACCCATGTGACGCTTGCGACCTGCTTTACCCAGCTTGATATTGCTGTGTTCCAGGTTACCCACCTGCCCGATCGTCGCGTAGCAGGTCTGGCTGATCAGGCGCACCTCGCCAGATGGCATGCGCACCTGGGCGTAATCGCCCTCCTTGGCCAGGAGCTGAGCGGCGGCGCCTGCGGCGCGCACCAATTGACCGCCTCGACCAGGGCGCAGTTCCAGGTTGTGGATCAGGGTGCCTACCGGTATGTTGGCGATCGGCAGGTTATTACCGGGCCGGACTTCAGCGGTGGGGCCAGATAATACGGTGTCTCCAACTTTCAACCCCAGGGGAGCCACTATATAGGTCTTAACGCCGTCAGCGTAAGCCAGCAAAGCCAGACGGGCAGTGCGGCCGGGATCATATTCGATCGCCTTGACGCGCGCCGGGATACCTTGCTTGGAGCGCTTAAAATCCACGATGCGGATATTGCGGCGCACGCCGCCCCCGCGGTGGCGCACGGTGATCTTACCTTGCGCATTACGGCCGCCGTGTCCTCGTCGAGAGATGATCAGCGAGCGTTCCGGCGCTTTCTGGGTAATTTCTTCAAAGGTGTACCCAGTCATCGAGCGCAGGCTGGGAGTTACCGGTTTGTAAGTCTTAATAGCCATTATTTCACCCCTTCAAATGCTTCGATCGTGTCGCCGGGGGCCAGGGTGACGATCGCTTTTTTGTAAGCGTTGCGGCGCGAGCTCAAACGGCGGTTGCGCCATTTGCGGGTGCGCTTCATCGGTACATTCACTACATTCACACTGACCACGGCGACATCAAACAAGGTTTCGATGGCGTCTTTTACCAGGGTCTTGCTGGCGTCAGAGGAGACTTCGAACGTGTATTGGTGCAGATTTGCATTCTGCAGGTTCGACTTCTCGGTGATCAGCGGGCGGCGAAGAACATCATAAATTGTTGACACATCTGCCTCCGTTTAGCCCAGGTATTTGGCTACAACATCCAGCGCAGCCAGCGGAATAATAACCTTGTCAAAACCCAGCAGGTCACGCACATTCAGGTAGCTGGCTAACAACAGTTTGGTCGCCGGCAGGTTGTTCGCTGAGCGATACACCAGGTCATAATCCGCCGAATTGTTCGGCATCAAGATCAAGGCGCTGGAAATGCCTGCCAGGCGGCTGATTGCTTCGGCCATCAGCTTGGTCTTGGCTTCGGCTAATTTGAGTTCATCCAACACCACAATATTTTTTTCCTGAGCTTTGACCGAAAGAGCCGAGCGCAGGGCAGCCTGACGCATCTTCTGCGGCATCTGCAAAGCATAGCTGCGTGGGTGCGGGGTGTGAACACGCCCACCGCCCACCCATTGCGGTGCGCGAGTGGAACCCTGGCGAGCGCGGCCAGTGCCTTTTTGCTTCCATGGCTTCTTGCCGCCGCCAGAGACTTCCCCACGAGTCTTTGTATCATGCGTCCCCAGGCGGGCGTTCGCCATCTGGCGTACATAAGCCTGGTGCATCAAATCTACATTTACAGTGGCTTCAAAAATCCGGGACGGCAGTTCGACCGTGCGGACCTTTTCGCCTTGCATGTTGAAAACATCAACTTCCATGACTATCGCTCCTCTGCACCAAAAGCTACTGTTTCCTGGTTTCTCTAATCACTACCAGGCCGCCTTTGGGGCCGGGCACAGCGCCATTCAGGCCAATAATATTGCGCTCAGCATCCACCAGCAAAACCTGCAGATTCTGCGAAGTGACCTGATCATCGCCCATGTGCCCAGGGCGACGTTTGCCCTTCAACACACGCCCGGGCGTGGTGGTGGAACCGCTGGAACCAGGAGAACGCATGCGGTTTGACTGGCCGTGCGTTTTGGGGCCACCTTTGAAATGGTAGCGCCGCACGCCGCCCATGAAGCCTTTGCCTTTGCTGGTGCCAACGACATCTACATGTTCGCCAACTGCAAAAGACGTCACAGTCACCTGGTCGCCCGGTTTCACATCAGGATTTTTCACGCGAATCTCGCGCAAAAAGCGCAACGGGGGCAGGTTGTTGCGCTTCAAATGCCCTAACTGACCACCGGTGAGATGTTTCGGCTTCGTCTCACCAAAACCCAACTGTACCGCGGAATATCCATCGGTTTCCGGCAAACGGATATGGGTTACATAGCAAGGCCCAGCTTCGACGAGCGTGACCACTTTGGCGCGGCCTTGTTCATCGAAAATCTGGGTCATGCCGATTTTCTTGCCTATCAGCCCTTTTAACATCAGTTTTCTCCTTATCAAAATTTGGTTCGGGACTGCCAGCCTGGGCTCGGCCTCATCATCCCTCGGTAGAGCAGTCAACCAGGTGGTCGCAGGACAGAGTGTATTTACGTCTGCGATCCAGCCGGTTCTTACTTTACCGCTGCAGATAGATCAGCAGCTGCATCAGCCGCTAATCTATGAGCTTACACGCGAAGCGCAATTATATCTTAATTTCGATATCTACGCCAGCCGGAAGATTCAAACGCATTAACATATCAATTGTTTTGGAATCCGGCTCCAAAACATCGATCAAACGGTTGTGAGTACGAATTTCAAAGTGTTCATGCGAATCTTTATCGATGAATGTCGAGCGGCGCACAGTAAAGCGCTCAATTTTCGTGGGCAGCGGCACTGGGCCGACCACACGCGCGCCAGTTCGTTCGGCAGTCTCGACAATGCGCTTGGCCGATTGGTCGAGCACACGATGATCATACGCTTTCAAACGGATACGAATTTTCTGTTTGGCCATCATAGCTCACCTACGCGATAATCTTGGTAATAACGCCGGCGCCCACGGTCAGGCCGCCTTCGCGGATGGCGAACTTCGAGCCCTGCTCCAACGCCACCGGCACGATCAGCTCCACTTCCATGTTCACGTTGTCTCCTGGCACCACCATCTCCACCCCTTCGGGCAGTTTGATCGTCCCGGTCACATCCATCGTCCGGATGTAGAACTGCGGC
>JAKOUW010000144.1 GCA_029782365.1 Chloroflexota bacterium | reverse complement strand
GCGGGATCCGCTCAGGTAGTACATGGGTTCCGTCACCGGATTGACTAGGAATGCCGGTCCGAACATGTACTGATCTCCAACATCGTATGTCTGAGGATCATGCCTGAAATCAAAGGGCAGAGCCCGCATCAGGGTGTAGCCCCGGCTCGTGACCTGCCATGCCAGGGAATAGATGTAGGGGATCAGGCGGTAGCGCAGATTGATGAACCTGGCCAGCGTATCGTAGAAGACAGTCCCCGGTTCGCCAAAACGCCATACTTCCCGGGGAGTGTCGGTGCCGTGGGAACGGAAGATGGGCAGAAAAGCACCGTATTGGAACCAGCGAGTGTACAGCTCCCGATAGCCCAGGTCCTCACAGCCGGCATCAAAATCACCGTCCCAGAACCAGGCGTGCCGCCGCTTTTTCACAAAAAACCCGCCGATATCCAACGTCCAGTACGGTATGCCGGCGGCGCAGAAGTTCAAGCCATCGGCGATCTGCTTCCGCAAAGTCTCCCACTTGGCACTGATATCCCCCGACCAGGTGATTGCCGCGTAGCGCTGCTGGCCGGCATAGGCGGAACGGGTCAAGTTGACCACCCTCTTGCGGTCAGTTGTTGCCCGCTGCCCCTCATAAATCCCTTTGGAGTGCAGCAGGGAGTAAGCACTGATGTACTGGGGATCCAAGTATTTTTTCGCCTCGTTGACGTTGATCCAGATCCGCTGCTCCGGCTCGGGCTTGACCGGGCCGCGCCAGTCGTTCTCGAACGGTTCGGTGCAATCGCACCACCAAGCATCGATCCCTTTGGAGAACAAACCTTCGTTGGCCTGCCGCCAGTAAAGCCGCCGCGCCTCTTCATTGAAGGCGTCATAAGTGGACTGGTTGCCGAGCAGATAGCCTTTGGCCTTCATTTCCAGCTGATTGGGCCCGTTATTCTGCATGTGCGGCCAGATGGAAACCATCAGCCGCGCGTTCAGCTGATGCAGCTCCCGCATCATCTGCTCCGGATTGGGAAACCTGGCGGGATCCAGCGACTTCTGCCCCCAGTAATTCCCTTCCCAGGACATCCAGTCGAGCACGATCACATCCAGCGGGATTTGCCGGCGGCGGTACTCCTTGACAACCGCCAACAGCTCTTCCTGGCTGGTATACCGCTCCTTGGACTGGATATAGCCAAAGGCCCACTTAGGAAACATGGGCGCCTGGCCGGTGAGATAACGGTAACCGGATACAATATCATCAAACTCAGGGCCGTATATAAAGTAATACTCCAGCTGATCATTGACCTCGGACCAGACATAAGAACCATGGACATCGTCATGGAAAGTCATGAGTGAGTAGCTGTCAAACAAGATTCCATAACCTTTGGTGGAAACGAGGCAAGGTATCACCGCCCGCATGTTCTGCTGGTACATGTACTGATGATGGCGGCGGTAGTTGAAAACTCCTTCTTCATACGAGCCGAGGCCATATAGGGCTTCATCCTGATCCCATTCGAACTCCAGCTTCCACTGGAACGCAGTACGGTCTTTCACCACCCGGACACTCTCTGCCCTGGCCTTGACTCCATCGGCTGTGTCCTCGGACGTGATGGACGCATGTTCATCAAAAACCGTTTTCACAACCTCGGTGGGAGTCAGGTGCTTGCCGCCCCGGTCCGGTTCCTTCATCAGCAGGTTCCCCTGCCGGTCAAAGCAGCTGATCGCGCCCGTGTCCTTCCTTACTTTGACCAGCAGGCTGCCGGTAGTCAGT
>JAKOUW010000125.1 GCA_029782365.1 Chloroflexota bacterium | reverse complement strand
TTCTCTTGCCGCTCATCCCGTTCATCCTTATTGGCCAACCAGTCATAATACGCACTGGTCGACACATCGAGACAGGCGGCCCACTTTGTCACAGGATACTCGGGATGAGTACGAATGAGTTCATACTTCACTTCAGATTTTTCGCAAAGTAGGCCGCGGCTTTTTTTAGCATTTCGTTCTCCATCTTCAATTCAGCGAGTTGTGTGTATATTGATCCGCCGTATAACACGGGGAGCGACGGGTTTCTTTACCGGGATAACTACCAGCATTCCAGCTGGCTGGCTATGATGTCCGACAGGTTGGAACAAGGCACGTTAATGATGACAGGGGACTCGGCTATATTTGCAAGTATTGGGAATGATGAAAGTTCTCATCTGCGTTTGTTGATGGAAGGAACGCTAGGGAAAAACAATTTCCGATCAACCGTTATTTATCGTAGAGGGATAAAAAGTGTCCAAGCACAGTTTGATACTGTCGATAAGTTGAATCAAGGATATGACTTCTTACTAATGGCAAGTAAGAATGAGGGAACTCGTTTTTCCAAACTAATGGTGCCGAAATCGTTAGAAGATGAAGACGAAAATGAAAAAGCAGAACCTCAAGGGTCGTGGAATAATCATTGGCGGGGCACTGATCGCCCCAGTATGCGTTACCCTTTATTTGGCATAACTCCTTCGAGTGGACAATGGCGTTGGGGACGTGAGAGAAGCGAAAAAGCAATAGAAAACTATAAGCGAATGTGCCTGGAGTTAGGCACTGATAATCCATCCCAAGCCCAAATAGATGAGTGGATAAGGAAAAAGGACGAGGCAGGAGAATACTTAGACTTGCTTAGGCTCTCTGCAAACGGTACCCCAGAACACTACGTTAGACCTTCATCAGTGAAACTAAGTAGCGATTTGTGGACTGATCTGAAGCCTAATGGTTCTCATCAAGTTGGATCATTGTTTGGCACGAAAGTTTTTGAAAATCCCAAGTCAACAAATCTTGTCGAGAGAGTTATAAGGTTTGTTGGTAATGATGATAGCATGGTTCTCGACTACTTCGCCGGTTCCGGCACCACCGGCCATGCCGTCATCAATCTGAACCGCGAAGACGGCGGGCGGCGCAAGTTCATCCTGGTGGAGATGGCGGATTACTTTGATACCGTTCTCCTGCCGCGCTTGAAGAAAGTCACCTTCTCGCCGGAGTGGAAGGATGGCAAGCCCAAACGCGTGGCTACGGTAGAAGAAGCCGAGCGGGGTCCGCGTATCATCAAGGTAATCCGCCTGGAATCCTACGAAGATGCCCTCAACAACCTATCCTTCGACGAAAGCTCCGGGCAGACAGCGCTGCAGTTCGAGGATTACTTACTCAAGTACATGCTTCAGTGGGAAACGCGCAAAAGTGAAACCCTGTTGAATGTGGAAAAACTCAGCAAGCCCTTTGATTACTGCTTGCACATATACCGCGATGGCGAGACTCGTGTCCAGAAAGTGGACCTTCCCGAGACCTTCAACTATCTCATCGGGCTGGACGTGGCAAAGCGGAAGGTGCTGGACGATAGCGGCCGTTGTTACCTGGTATATCGCGGCTTGACGCGCGAGGGCAAACGCACCGTGGTCATCTGGCGCGAAACCGCAGGATGGAC
>JAKOUW010000181.1 GCA_029782365.1 Chloroflexota bacterium | reverse complement strand
GTCTCGAACCGCACGGTAGCCCGGCTGGGCCGCTCCACCCGCTTCGGCTGAATGTACTGCCGCAGCACCGTGCATCCGCCCGTATACCCATCCGCCTGGATTTCGCGCAGGATCACATTGGCATTCCACACGCCTTCTTGCAACAGACGATCTATTTTCGGTTTGTAAGGTTCCAATTTGCTCCCTGCCGGTTCCTGTTTTGGGTTGGGCGCTCCTTTGCGCTTCAACGCCCGGCTCACCGTTTTGGGATGCACTCCCAGTTCGGCGGCAATGTCCTTGATGTACACGCCGCGCTGTTTCAATGATTTGATCACAGCAAAGTCCTCCTTTCGTAACATTTGTACCTCCTGTTTTCACACGCTGAGGTACATTCTAGTTGGGTTTCAGTGGACTTTCTGCGCGATTTTTAATGGACTATATCACCGTTACTGACAATGTTCGAATATTGCCCTGTATATTGATACTTCGTCGGCAGACTGCCCGAGGTGTACCGGATTTCACCCCATCCTTTGTATAACTGCTTCGTCACGCTCCCCCCGCCCACATCCGCGCTCACACTCGTGCTGCCCGGACATTGCGAAGCAATGTCATGGTCGCCAAACAGGTAGCGCACGCCCAAGCTGCTGTGCATGGCCACGCGCTGACAGGAGTTTACCATTTCCCTGCAAACCAGCCCGGCGTCTCATTGATCCAGCCTTCGATGCCGCTTTCCACAAGCCGCACCCGCCACCACAAGAAATCATATGAATTTGCATTCTGGGGTCCATCTAAAACCAGAATCTGTTCTCCAGGCAAAAGCCTTTCCACAATATCAGCCTTCAACGAGGGTTCCGCACGTAAACCTATCCCATTACCAGATTCTGTAATCGTGAACGTGCTCCCTAAATTCAATGCAGGAAAAGGCGACCATTCTAAGTTGTCTTCCCAAGTTTGGAACTTTGGAACTCCTAATGGTTGGTATCCACTGCCATCACTGCGAATAAGAAAAAAATTACCACTTTCTCTATGACAAATTTCATCGAAGCTAAAAGCAATCCATTCTCCATCCGGAGACCATGTTGGGTTGTATTCTTCTCCTGGTCCATCGGTAATTTGACGCGATTCATGCGTATTTAAATTGACAATGTATAAGTGATCACAATTTGGATAATGGAATGATTCAACCACAATTTGCTGCCCATCAGGCGACCAGGAAAAACGGCCTATTGGTAGATTACTCACTTGTTGAAGATTATTGCCGTCTATATCGCTTACAAAAAGAGTATAATCCTCGCTATCTTTGGATTGTAATTTAAATGCAATTTTCATTCCGTCAGGCGAAAATTTAGGAGACGCTATGTTGAGGCCTGGCAGAATCTTTAATTGAGTGATTCTTCCAGTTCCAATATTTACCAGTTGAAGACCTTCGTATTGATCACTAAGCCATTCACCGTTTTCATTCACCAAGGGAATAAAAGCAGCATATAAAATAGATTTTCCATCTGCTGACCAAGAGAACCCCGATTTAAAGCCTGGAGTGTTCGTTAGCCGCACAATATTTGTTCCATCTGGATGCATCAGGTAGATATCATGGTTATTTTTTCTATACTCCAAAAATGCAATCCATTTCCCATCTGGTGACCATATTGGTGCGTTTGGATGTTGGCCAGTGGTGGTACTATCTTCCATAACCATACGCCAACCAAGGCCATCAACCCGCATAATTGCGATTCCTTCAACACCATTCTTCATGCTGGAAAATGCTAGCCATCCAAAAATATTGGGTTTCGGTGTCGGGGTAATTGTGAGAAATGTCGGCGTAGGTTTGATTTCAAGTGTTGGGGTCATTGAATAAACAGGTTCCAATGTTTTGCTCTCTACCGGTAGGGTTGAGGTTTCCTGATGGATTTGCTCCGTCAATTTCTGAGTTTGAAAAGCAGTTCCCGTATTGGGTGCACCGAAGGTAGGTGACGGAGGAGTACTGGAAACTTGAGTGGTGTTCTGAATTTGCGTTGTCGGATTGTGCAAATCGGGTATCGGAACAACACAGGCAGAAAGACACACACAGTACGCGAAAAAAAATGAAATTTTGATCCCCAATAAAAAGTTTCTGGATCTACTAAAACACTTCATGTTGTTCGATCCTTCACTTGTGGTGCCCTATAGTGATGATGTGTAATTACAATTGCTGGGCCCCAGGAATTTGTAAAATCATCCCATGAGTAGCGTTGAAAATCATTTATATATGGATTGTAGATCAGTATAAAATCAGAATTCACTGCTTTCACTGAGACATAATGACGCACAAAATTACTACCTTTTCCCAAATTGGAATTACTTACAATCTTTCCCGTTTTGGTATCTAATGTACAAAAAAACATAATATTGGCTCCCTTATCCAAGGTTGATTTAATCTCTTGGTAAGGATTGCTTGAGTTAAAATAGATTTCTTCAGCGTTCCACCCCGCCAGTGTATTAATTTTATCTGCCCATTCATTAACATCTGTTCCTTCGCAGCGGATTACTACCGGGCGATGGCGAAGGTGGAGCGCAGGCTGCAAGCGCCACAAGGTACAAGTGGTACAAATTTACCTCCATCTCATCTCTTGGTGTTGCTCGCTGCGCTGGAAAAAGACCCATTAAACCAGACCCAGGAAGCCGTTGTGGCGCAGCTACGCAGCGGAATCCAGGCAATAGCCGAAAAGAAATGGACTATTTCATGATGTTAAGGTGCTGATTTCAGATGCAGGATAACCAAGGCAATTCCCAGGGCTAAAGCTGCGGTATAATTACCTCACCCTCAAACGAAAGCGAGCAATCTGGCTGGCACTGCAAGGCTATGTTTCCAGTTCGTCTTTTTTTGCATAGGTTCACATGTTTTTGTTGACGATCTTCTCTAGATTTCGACCCGCAATGTAAGTAGCTGGTCCAAAGGCCAGGGAAAGGAGCAATCCCATACAAATTAGGTCAATTACATCACCACCCAGCCAATATATGAAGAAAGCATTCAAAATAGTTGGCATTACCAGCATAATTATTCCTCCAATTTTAGCTGATACCATTCCAAATCTAATTCCTGTTAGTACTGCAATCAGAAGCACCGAGATAATTCCTGCAAGCAATAAATCTGAATTATTCATACAATCATTCCTTATGGGGTATATTCAATAAATTCCCTTTTGAATACTTCTACTGTACCTCTTGCTAAATATATTGTTGCTAAAGCTCCTGCACCAACAGTTGGTCCCATAATTGCGACGGCTGCCAAACAACCAACTGGAGTAGAGCATGAAGCCGCAGCAAGCGAATAACCTGAAACCGTTAACATACCCACAAAAATAGTTGCACCAACCATTTCGGCAACGTGGATGATTTCAGGCCAGTTCGATTCTAATTCCTCTTGTTTTAGCTTTGGATGTAAATACGGGTCATGTTTGGCTGAAGTATTGAACTCTTCTGTGTAACGGCATTGGTAAGGAGAACATAATCCGTCTGACAGATCTACGTAATGGGATAATTGATAATTAATCCCAAATAATCCGGCCACTCCAGCGTTAATATATGAATTATTACTTTCAAGGATTAGGTTTCCATGAGGGTCTATATCAAACGTCATCGTTCCTGGTAGTGGATGATCCCTGGATGAAACCTCTTTCGCCCATTGAATAGAAATCTTATCTCCGGCCTCAGCCTTCCTCAATATTTCAAGCCATCCCCATTTGCCCTCGTATTTGCCTCCCTTTTTAAACAACTCCAAAACTTTTTCCCAGGGATCCTTTTTGGAAAAACCAAGAAATTGCTTTATCTGATCTTCTGAAAAATGTCCCGATGGATCATTATAGAGAATCGAATTATTTCGTACATAACCGTACCGATCGAAATCCGCAGGATTGTAGGAATTAGGTATAATGGTATCTGCTTGGGTCCATCTACCCAGCGCCGGATCATACCATCTCGAGTTCATCCAGACCAACTTAATGTAATCCTCAGAATATTGCCCGGTATATTGATACTTCGTCGGCAGGCTGCCCGAGGTGTACCGGATTTCACCCCATCCTTTATACAACTGCCTGGTCACATTTCCCCCGCCCACATCCGCGCTCAAACTCGTGCTGCCCAGGTGGTCACCAAATAGGTAGCGCACACCCACGCTGCTGCGCATCGCCACCCGCTGGCTGCCCAGGTAATAATACTTCGTTGCGTTCCCGCCCGCCACTTCGTAGTGGTTCTTGACGAAATAGGTGCTGGTCGCCGTGGTGGTCGTCAGCACCTGCTTCACCCGCACCCCGTCTCCATCATACCCAAACGCAGCAATAGATGTCCCATTCTGGAGCACTTTCACCAGCCGGCTCTCGGCGTCATACACCAGGTTGTACGAAAGCACTTCCTGCAGGCTGACATCGTCGAAGTCCAGCCAGCCCGACACGCCCTCCACCCGCAGTTCCAGCCGCACAGAGGCGGCGTTGGCCGGGGTCAACAGCCGCCCGCCCACCTGCTGCCAGGTCAGGCTGCTGCCCTCCGCCGTGCCGGTGTAGACGTCTTTGTACCCGATGTAGGCGCTGCCCGCCGTGTAGTACAGGGCGCGCACGTGCCAGCCCCCGGCGCTGTCCGCCGCATCCAGCTTGCCGTTCACCCAGGCGTACAGGTCGTACTGCTTGTTCCCGCTCACCGCCATGCTCGCCGACTGCAGCGCTCCACTCGCCAGGTTGCCGATGGCGCAGGCGTAGCTGCCGCTGTACGGGCTGCTCGCCCCATGCCCGCTGCAGTCCAGCGACGTCCCCGGGTACAGGTTGTCACTCGCTTCTCCCCACGGGCCGCTGTCGCCAGCCTCGAAGCCCGGGTCAGGCACCAAATTTTTGTAGGTGCCATTCTTCATCATGCTCACATCGTCGATTGCC